>CAVTVA010000003.1:1145000-1562500 GCA_963738185.1 uncultured Alphaproteobacteria bacterium
CGTAGAACGGGGTCACGGCATCGCCCTGCCGCACCCCGGCATCGACCCGCGCCAGCTCCGCCGGCGGAAACCGCAGGCCATGCAAGGTCCCGGTCTGCGGCAGGAAATCGCGATCCGGGTCTTCGGCATAGAGCCGCGCCTCGATCGCATGCCCGCTCAGGACCAGATCCTTTTGCGCCAGGGGCAACGGCTCGCCGGCCGCCACCCGCAATTGCCACTCGACGAGGTCGAGCCCGGTCACGGCCTCGGTCACGGTGTGCTCGACCTGGAGCCGGGTATTCATCTCGATGAAGTAGAATTTGCCGGACTGGGCGATGAATTCGACCGTGCCGGCGCCGAGATAGCCGACGGCCCGCGCGGCGGCGACCGCGGCCCGCCCCATCGCGCGGCGCTGCTCGCCGTCGAGGCCGGGTGCCGGCGCCTCCTCGATGACCTTCTGGTGACGGCGCTGGATCGAGCAGTCGCGGTCGAACATATGGACCGCGTTGCCGTGCCGGTCGGCGAAAATCTGCACCTCGATATGCCGCGGCCGGCTCAGGTATTTTTCGATCAGCATGTTGTCGTCGCCAAAGGCGCCGGCGGCCTCATGCCTGGCGCTGTCGAGCGCTGCGGCGAATTCGCCGGCATCGGCGACGATCCGCATCCCCCTGCCGCCGCCGCCGGAAGACGCCTTGATCAGCACCGGAAAGCCGATATGGCGGGCCTCGTCGAGCAGATGGCTGGGCTCCTGGTCGGCGCCGTGATAACCCGGCACGACCGGCACCCCGGCCTTTTCCATCAGCGCCTTGGCGGCCGATTTCGAGCCCATCGCCCGGATCGCCGAGGGTGGCGGCCCGATAAAGACCAGCCCCGCCGCCTCGCAGGCCTCCGCGAAATCGGCGTTTTCCGACAAGAACCCGTAGCCCGGGTGCACTGCGTCGGCGCCGCTTGCCCGCGCTGCCGCGATCACCGCGCCGATATTCAGATAGCTCTCGCGCGCCGGGGCGGGGCCGATCGGCCAGGCCTCGTCGGCTTCCTCGACATGGAGCGCATCGCGGTCGGCCTCGGAATAGACCGCGACCGTCGCGATCCCCATCCGCCGCGCGGTGCGGATGATGCGGCAGGCGATCTCGCCGCGGTTGGCGATCAGGATTTTGGAGAACACGCTCACATCCGGAACACGCCGAACCGGCCCGGCTCGGCGTCAAAGGGTGTGCCGCCAAACCGCTCCACCGGCGCGTTGAGGCTGGCCGAGATTGCGAGGGCCAGCACCATCCGGGTATCGGCCGGGTCGATCACCCCGTCATCCCACAGCCGGGCGCTGGCGTAATAAGGGTGGCCCTGGGTCTCGTACTGGGCGCGGATCGGGGCTTTGAATTCCTGGTCCTCGGCCGCGCTCCATGCCTCGCCCCGCGCCTCGCGCGCGTCGCGGCGCAGCTGGGCCAGGACCGAGGCGGCCTGCTCGCCGCCCATCACCGAGATCCGCGCATTCGGCCACATCCACAAGAAGCGCGGGCTGTACGCCCGGCCGGCCATCCCGTAATTGCCGGCGCCAAAGCTGCCGCCGATGATCACGGTGAATTTCGGCACCGCGGCGGTGGCGACCGCGGTCACCATCTTGGCGCCGTCCTTGGCGATGCCGCCCGCCTCGTATTTGCTGCCGACCATAAACCCGGTGATGTTCTGCAGAAACACCAGCGGGATGCCGCGCTGCGCGCACAATTCGATAAAATGCGTGGCCTTCAGGGCACTCTCGGAGAACAGGATGCCGTTATTGGCGAGCAGGCCCACCGGATAGCCCCAAATCCGCGCAAAGCCGCAAACCAGCGTCGGGCCGTACAACCGTTTGAACTCGTCGAATTCGCTGGCATCGACGATCCGCGCGATGATCTCGCGCACATCATAGGGCTGCCGCGTATCCTGAGGCACGATCCCATAGAGCTCCTCGGCCGGATAGACCGGCTCGACCGGCGGGGCGAGATCGAGCGCGACCTCTTTCACCCGGTTCAAATTGCCGACGATCCGCCGGGCGATGCCCAGCGCGTGATGGTCGTCGAGGGCCAGATGGTCGGTGACGCCGGAGACCCGGCTGTGCAATTCCGCCCCGCCCAATTCCTCGGCGGTGACGATCTCGCCGGTGGCGGCGCGCACCAGGGGCGGCCCGCCGAGAAAGATCGTCCCCTGCCCTTTGACGATGATCGATTCGTCCGACATGGCCGGCACATAGGCGCCGCCTGCGGTGCACGAGCCCATGACCAGCGCGATCTGCGGCACCCCCGCCGCCGACAGCCGCGCCTGGTTGTAAAAGATGCGGCCGAAATGGTCGCGGTCGGGAAACACCTCGTCCTGCGCCGGCAAAAAGGCGCCGCCGGAATCGACCAGGTACAGGCAGGGCAGCCGGTTTTCGCCGGCGATCTCCTGCGCGCGCAGGTGCTTTTTGACGGTGATCGGAAAGTATGTGCCGCCCTTGACCGTCGCGTCGTTGGCGACGACGACGCATTCGCGCCCCGAAATCCGCCCGATCCCGGTGATGATCCCCCCTGCCGGCACCTCGCCGTCATACATGCCAAAGGCGGCGAGCGCCGATAATTCGAGAAACGGCGACCCCGGATCGAGCAATAGCCGCACCCGCTCGCGCGGCAGCAATTTCCCGCGCGAGAGATGCCGCCGCCGGGCTCCCTCCCCGCCGCCCTCCTCGATCGTCGCGAGCTTCGCCCGCAAATTCGCGACCAGCCCCCGCATAGCCGCGTCATTGCCGCGGAACGCCTCGGAGCGCCGGTCGAGCGCGGTGGTGATGATGGTCATCGCTGCCCGCCACCTTGCCTATCGCGGATGCCGCGGGGCAAGAGCAAACCGGCGGAACACCGCGCGCTCGCGGTCCGCGTGCGGCTCCCGATCAACCGGGCCAGACGGTGCCCCAGCGGTCGGCATGGGCGATTTCGGCCAGCGGGCGGCGGGTCAGCGGCCCGAATTTGTCGAGCGGCCAGCCGATCGGCATCAACGCGAAGGTCGCGACCTCCGCCGGGATGCCGAGCACGCTCCTGACCTCGTCCTCGCAGCGGATGTGGTTGGTGGTGATCGTGGCGCCGAGCCCGAGGGCGCGACAGGCGAGCAGGATATTTTGGACCGCGGGGTAGATGCTGGCGCCGCGGATGCGCTCGGCATAGGCAAGCTCGTCCTCGTAGCCGGCGGCGATGTCCGGCGGCAGCGCCTCGCGCGGCGGCGTCACCGGGCGGTGCTGGCACGGGATCAGCAGCACCGGGGCTTCGCCGAGATGCGCCCACAAATGCCCGCCGACCCCGAGCATTCGGGCGAACTGCTGCTCGCTCAGATGCGGCGGCCGCCCGCGCGCGCCATAGATCGCGGCCGCAATCTGCGAAGCCTTGCGGTAAATATCACCGAGCCGGCGCCGCTGCTCGGGGTCGCGCACGACGACAAAGCCCCAGTTTTGCGCGTTGCCGGCAGAGGGCGCGCGGATCGCCGCGTCGAGGATCCGGGTGATCAGCTCTTCGGGGACCGGGTCGGGCTTGAAACGGCGGATCGAGCGCGCCGAGTAGATCGCCTCGAACAACCCGATCTCAGACATTGCCGGCCCCCTTGAAAACCCGATGCGCAACGCATTCTCGCGGTCCGTCAAGCCAGGGCCTTTTGCATTTCGAGGTCGTCCTCGACAAAGGCGCGCACCGCCTCGTCGATGTCGGCGTCGGCGGTAAAGCCGAGCGCCTCGGCGCGCGGGGCGGCGAGCGCCTGCGGCCAGCCGGCGACGATCGCCTCGATCTGCGGGTCGCGCTGCCAGCTGATGCGGGCATGGGCGGCCGTGCCGCCGGCGCGGCGCACCGCTTCGGCCATGTCGCCGACCGCGACCGAAAAGCCCGGCAATTGCAAGGACCGGTTGGCGCCAAACGCCTCGCCCGGCAATTCATGCGCGCGGTGCAACGCGGCGACCACCCGGCGCGGCGAAGCCAGGGCCATGACCAGCTCGGGTGCCACCGGGCAGACCGCGTCTTTTCCCGACAATGGCTCGCGGATGATCGAGGAGGCAAAGCTCGAGGCGGCGCGGTTTGGCCGGCCCGGCCGCACCACCACCGTCGGCAATCGGAGCGCGCGGCCGTCGATAAATCCCTTGCGGCTGTAATCGTTGACCAGCAATTCGCCGATCGCCTTTTGCGCGCCGTAGGAGGATTGCGGGGTCAGCGCGGTGTCGTCGCCGACCGCAGGCGGCAAGCGCCCCGCCATAGACCGCGAGCGAGCTGGCGAACACGAGGCGCGGGCAGCTGCCGAGCGCGCGGCAGGCATCGAGCACCGCGCGGGTGCCATCGAGATTGACCCGGTAGCCGAGATCGGGGTCGGCCTCGGCCTCGGCGCTGACCACGGCGGCGAGGTGAAACACCGCCGCAGCACCAGGCGCCAGCAGCGCGCGCACGGTGTCGCGGTGGGCGATGTCGCCGGTGACCAGCCGCAGCCGCCGGTCCTGCGGCAACGGCAAAGTGGGCGTCGCGCTGTCGAACAGCACCAATTCGTCGATCGGCCCAAGGCTGCTGCCCCGCTCCAGCAGCAGCAGCGCCAGGCGCCGCCCGAGAAAGCCGCACCCGCCGGTGATCACGATGCGCATCGCTCAGCCCCCGTCGGCCGCTAACCCTTGATGCCGTAGCGCGCCGCCCAGCCGAGCCCGGCCCTGGTCTCCCCCTCGGGGCGGTATTCGCAGCCGATCCAGCCGGCATAGCCGATCTCGTCCAACAGGTCGAACAGGTAGGGATAGTTGATCTCGCCGACATCGGGCTCGTGGCGGCCGGGGTTGCCGGCGATCTGGATGTGCGGGTAACGGCCGGCCAACGCCCGGATGCGGTGGGCCAGATCGCCCTCCATGATCTGCACATGGTAAAGGTCGAGCTGGAGCTGCAGGTTGGGCCGCCCGACCGCATCGATGACCGCCATCGCCTGGGTCGTGGTGTTGAGAAAATAGCCGGGGATGTCGCGGGTGTTGATCGGCTCGATGATCACGGTGATGCCTTCGGCGGCGAGCCGGTCGGCGGCATGGCGCAGATTGGCGACATAGGTGCGCTCCGCCTCCGCGCGGTCGCGGCCCTGCGGCCACAGCCCGGCCATCGCATGCAGGAGCCGGCAATTCGTCGCCTTGGCATAGGTGAGCGCCCGATCGACCCCGGCGCGGAATTCCTCCTCGCGGCCGGGCAATGCCGCGAGCCCGCGCTCGCCGGCTGCCCAATCGCCGGGCGGCATGTTGAACAGCGCCTGGGCGAGCCCGTTGCGGGTCAGCGCCGCGGCCACCGTCTCGGGCCGCTGGTCGTAGGCGCCCAGATATTCGACCGCCTTAAAGCCGCATTGGGCCGCGGCGGCGAAGCGGTCGAGAAACCCGACCTCCTGAAAGATAAAGCTCAGATTGGCGGCGAATTTCGGCACGGGTCGGTCCTCCCGGAGCGGCATCGAGCGGCGGCCGGCCGGCCCCGTTTGCGGCCGGCGCGGCGGACCGCTAGTCTTTCCCCGCCCGAGGGCGAACGCAAGGGAGGCCGCTTGTGGCTGTGCTGTTGGGAGCGATCGCCGACGATTTCACCGGCGCCACGGATCTGTGCAACACGCTGGTGCGGCGCGGCATGCGCAGCGTGCAATTGATCGGGGTGCCGGGGCCGGCGGCGCGGCGTCCCCGACGCCGAGGCGGTGGTCGTCGCGCTGAAGACGCGCACAGTGCCGGCTGCCGCGGCGGTCGAGCAGAGCCTCGCAGCACTCGCCTGGCTGCGGCGGGCCGGGGTGCGGCAGGTGCTGTTCAAATACTGCTCGACCTTCGATTCGACCGATGCCGGCAATATCGGCCCGGTCGCCGAGGCGCTGATGGCGGCGCTCGGCGCCGATTTCACCTTGTTTTGCCCGGCTTTTCCCGAAGCGGGCCGCACGATCTACCGGGGCTATCTATTTGTCGGCGATGTGCTGCTGTCGGAATCGGGGATGCGCGACCACCCGCTGACGCCGATGCGCGACCCGTCCTTGGTGCGGGTCTTGCAGCGCCAGAGCCGCGGCCGGGTCGGGCTGGTGCCGCAGGCCGTCGTCGCGCGCGGCGCCGCGGCGATCGCGCGACGCTTTCAAGGCGCTGCGCAGGGACGGCTTTGCCCATGCCATCATCGATGCGGTCGCCGACCGCGATCTCGAGGCGATCGGCGAGGCGGCGGCCGATTTCCGCTGATCACCGGCGGCTCCGGCATCGCGCTCGGGCTGCCGGAAAATTTCCGCCGCCGGGGCCTGCTCGGCGACGGCGGCGCCGCCGACGCGCTGCCGCCGATCTCCGGCCCGGCGGCGGTGTTGTCGGGCTCGTGCTCGACCGCGACCCTGGCGCAAGTCGCCTATATGCAGGAGCGCGCGCCGGTCTTTACGATCGACCCGATCGCGGCGGCGGCCGGCCGCGACATCGCCGCGGAGGCGCTCGCCTGGGCGACGCCGCTCCTGGGCGAGCGGCCGGTCCTGATCTCGGCGAGCGCGCCGCCCGAAGCGGTCGCCAAGGTGCAGCAGCGCCTCGGCCGCGAGCGCGCCGGGGCATTGATCGAGGGCCTCTTCGCCGCGATCGCCCGCGGCCTCGTCGCTGCCGGGCGTGCGGCGGCTCGTCGTCGCCGGCGGCGAGACCGCCGGCGCGGTGGTGCAGGCGCTCGGCGTCACCGGATTGCGCATCGGCCGCCAGATCGACCCCGGCGTGCCCTGGACGGTCAGCCTCCCCGCGAGCCCCGGCGAGCCGGCCTTGGCGCTGGCCCTCAAATCCGGCAATTTCGGCGCGCCCGACTTTTTCCTGCGCGCCTTTTCGGTTCTGCCCGGAGACCAAGCATGACCCACCTGACCCCGTTGCCGCCCTCACCCACCCGGCGCTTCGCACCGGGTCCCCCCTCTCCCGCATTGCGGGAGAGGGTCGGGGTGAGGGTTCCGCCGCACCGACGGAGCGGCCGATGAGCGACGCAAAGGCGCGCGAGGCGATCTGCACCATCGGCGCCTCGATCTTCGACCGCGGCCTGACCGCCGGCTCCTCCGGCAACATCAGCCTGCGCACCGATGACGGCTGGCTGATGACCCCGACCAACGCCTCGCTCGGCCGGCTCGACCCGGCGCGGCTGTCAACGCTCGACGCCGACGGGCGGCTCGTCGCCGGCGACCCGCCGACCAAGGAGAGCTTTCTGCACCGCGTCATGTACGAGGAGCGCGCGGGGACCGGCGCGGTCGTGCATCTGCATTCGACGCATTCGGTCGCGGTGTCGTGCCTCGCCGAGATCGACCCCGCCGACGTCCTGCCGCCGATCACCGCCTATTACGTGATGCGGGTCGGCCGGCTGCCGCTGGTCCCCTATTTCCGCCCCGGCGACATGGCGCTGGCCGAGGCGGTGCGCGGCTTTGCCGGCCGGCACCATGCCGTCCTGCTGGCCAATCACGGCCCGGTCGTCGCCGGGTCGAGCCTCGATGCCGCGGTCAACGCGATCGAGGAGCTCGAAGAGACCGCAAAACTCTATCTGCTGCTGCGCGGCGCCAAGACCCGCTATCTGACCCCGGCCGAAGTCGCGGGATTGCGCCAATGAAGGCGACAGCGACAGTCGCCCGGGGCTGGCGCGCGTTGGCCGCGGCAGCGCTGCTGCTGGCCGTGATGTCGGCGGCCGATGCCGCCGAGCCGATCACGATCGGGCTGTCCATGGAGTTGACCGGACCGTTCGCCGTGGTCGGCAAGACCGGGCTCCTCGCGATGCAGATCTGGCAGCAAGACGTCAATGCCAAGGGCGGGCTGTTGGATCGTCCGGTCAAGCTCGTCTACTACGACGACCAGAGCAACCCGGCGAATGTGCCGGGGATCTACACCAAGCTGATCGATGTAGACAAGGTCGACCTGTTGGTGTCGAGCTACGGCACCAACCTCACGGTCCCGGCAATGCC
This sequence comes from uncultured Alphaproteobacteria bacterium, assembly GCA_963738185.1. Lineage (GTDB taxonomy): Bacteria > Pseudomonadota > Alphaproteobacteria > ATCC43930 > CGMCC-115725 > AP-15. Next base: position 1,152,891 of record CAVTVA010000003.1, read on the forward strand.
GGTGGCTATCCAGCACAACCGGCTGTTCTTCGGGTTGTTCGCCCTCGCAGCGAACGACAACTTCCATTACCCGCGGTACTTCTCGATGCTGCCGCTCGGCCCGGACCCGCAGAAGACGTTTGCGAAAGGGTTTTTCGAGCTGGCGATGGCGCAGAAGCCAAAGCCGAAGACGATCGCGATCGTCGGCGCCGATGCCGAATTCCAGCACAAGGCGACCGACAGTGCGCGGGATGCCTCCAAAGCCGCGGGCGTCAAAATTGTCTACGATCGGGCCTATCCGCCAAACACGGTAGACTTTACGCCGATCGTGCGCGCCATCGAGGCAGCCCAGCCCGATCTCGTCTATGCCGCCTCCTACCCGTCGGACACCGTCGGGATTCTGCGCGCCGTGGAGGAAATTGGGCTGAAGACCAACATGCTGGGCGGCGCGCTGGCCGGTGCGCAGGCGACGGCGATCAAGATGCAGCTCGGCCCAGCCTTGAACGGCGTCGTCAATGTCGAATTATGGGAACCGGTCAAGACGATGAAATTCCCCGGCGTCATGGATTTTCTGAAGAAATACCAGGCCAGGGCCGGTGCCGCCGGGGTCGACCCGCTGGGCTATTTCCTGCCGCCCTTCGCCTACAGCGAGTTGCAGGTGCTCGGTCAGGCGGTGGCTGCGACCAAGACGCTCGACAACGCCAAGCTCGCCCAGTACATGCACGGCCACCCGTTCCACACGATCGTCGGCGACATTTCCTTCGGCCCCGATGGCGAGTGGACCGTGGCGCGGCCGATCTGGGTTCAGTACCACGACATCAAGGGGCACGGCCTCGATCAATTTCGCGGGTCGGACACGGTGTCGATCCTCTCGCCCGCCAAATACCAGACCGGCGACCTGGTCTATCCTTACGGCAAAGCCCGGAACTAGCCGCATCATCCTCGCTGGCGATGGATCAACCCGTCACCTCGGTGCTCTCCCAGCCGCCAAGGCGAACCGGGAACCCGCAAACAACTCCGCCTGCCGAGGCGCCCCGGCCGCGACGGGCGGCCATCCGTGGATACCCGGCGGCGATGCTGGGCTGCGTGGCGGCGATCACCGCGCTCAGGGCGCTGTGGCTGTGGCGCCAGCCCTTTGATCTGTATCCCGACGAGGCGCAATACTGGTTTTGGGCCAAGCACCTGGCCTTTGGCTATTACTCGAAGCCGCCGCTCGTTGCCTGGCTGATCGCGCTGACCACCGGCCTCTTTGGCAACAGCGAGTTCGCGGTCCGGCTGTCGGCGCCGTTGCTGCACGCCGGCACGGCGATCTTCGCTTATGCGATCGGCGCGCGGCTTTACGACCGGCGGGTCGGGCTGTGGTCGGCGCTCGCCTATGCGAGCCTGCCCGGTGTCTCGGTCTCGGCCTTCATCATGTCGACCGACGCGCCGCTTATGCTGTGCTGGGCGGCCGCCCTCTATGCCTTTATCCGGGCCCGGGCGCGCGAGGACGGCGGCTGGGGCTGGTGGCTCGCCGTCGGGATCGCCGCAGGGCTCGGCCTTCTGGCCAAATATGCGATGGCCTATTGGCTCATATCGGCGCTGGGCTTTGTTATAGCGCTGCGCGCCGAGCGCCGTCATCTGCCGGCGCTGCTCGCCGCCACCGCGGTCGCCTTTCTGCTGTACTCGCCCAATTTATGGTGGAACTGGAGCCACGACTTTGTCAGCTACCTGCACACCCGCGACGACGCCGATCTGACCGGGCCGTTGCTCCACCCGGTCGCGGCGTTGCGATTTTTCGGCTCGCAATTCGCGGTGTTCGGCCCGCTGTTCTTCGCCGCGCTGATCGTCGTCGCGGCGACCCCGCGCGTGCTGCGCGAGCCCGGAGCACGGCTTCTCGCCGCCTTCGCGCTGCCGACCTTGGCGATGATGCTGGCGGAGAGCTTTCTGGCGCGCGCCGAGCCCAATTGGGCCGCACCTGCCTATCTTTCGGCGACGGTGCTGGTGGTCGCCTGGGCCTTGCGACGCGGCAGAGCCCGTTTTGTCTGGTGGTCGATCGCGCTCAATCTTGCCGCCTCGATCGTGCTGTTCACCGGCTATCAAACGCTGGCCGCTGCCGGCATCGAGCTGCCGGCCCGCTATGACCCGCTCGATCGGCTGCGCGGCTGGCGCGAGCTTGGCGACCAGGTCGGGGTCGTGCTCGCCCGCCATCCGGGATTTACCCTCTTTGCCGATGATCGCGAAGTGCTGGCGGCGCTGATCTATTACGTCCACCCGCATCCGTTTGGTGCGGTCAAATGGGAGCTGATGGACCGGGTCAAGGACCAATGGGACCTGACCAACAACATGATGACGCACCGCGGCCAGAACTTCCTGTTGGTGTCGGTTCACCACCTTGCCGGCGAAATGCGGCCGAGCTTTGCCGCGATGGTCTCGCTGCCGCCGATCGCGATCCGGGTCGGGCCCGGCGAGACCCGCCGCTATTCGCTTTATCTGGCCTACGATTTCAAGGGCTACCCGCAGTACCGCCACCAGCCCTAGCGGATTTGCCGAAGTCGGGCGGGCGCAGGCGGTGCCCGAGATAGAGCGGGACGCTCAGCGCCGGGCGCCCGTCATGCAGCACCATCGCCGGCGGCAATGTGTCGATCCGATCGAACAGCCGGCCAAAGCGGGCGGCGATCTCGGCCGGCGAGACGTGCGGCGCGACGATCAGCACATTGGCGCCCGCGTAATCAGCGACCGGGGCGATGACCCCATATTCCCGCGGATCATCGCCGAGGCAGATGACTGTCGCCCGGCCGTGCAGCGCGTAGTCGATCTTGCCGGCGTCGAGCCAGCGCGTCGCCGCGACCACCAGCCCCGGCCGGCCGAGCAGGCCCCGCGCGACAAATTGCTGGGGCAGCGAGGCCCAATCGACCGCGGCGAGCGCCGGGTCCTTGTCAAGCCGCACGATCCGCGGCAGCCAATCGAGCCGCACGTCGGTGGCGACAACAGCGGCGACCAGCACGACCAGCGCCGCGCTCGCCGCCAGCCACGGTCCGACGCGACGGCGATCTGCCCGGCGGCGGGCGATGGCGTCGCCAAGCAATGGCAGCAGCATCAGATAGCCGGGTGCGGCCCAGTGAAACAGCACATGGCTCCACAGCGCCACCACGGTAAAGAAAACGATCGGCGGCGCCGCCAGGCATAAGAGCAGCCAACGCCCGCGGTCGGCCGGTCCCCGGCGCAGCGCCGCGAACGCGCACACGATCAGGGCCAGCCACAGCCACGGCAGCACAAACAGCGCGCCGCCGGCCAGGCTGCGGATCGGCCCGAACAGATCGAGGCGGCCTCCCGCTCGGCCGCCCTGAAACAGAAACGAAACCCAACCATGCTTGGCGTTCCACACCAGGACCGGGGTGAACACGGCGAGCGCGGCGAGCCCGGCGACATAGGGGTGCGGCCGCAACAGCCAGCGGCGGCTCTCGCGCTCGGTCAGCAAAAAGCCGATTGCGCCGAGAATCGTCAAACCGGCCGAATATTTCGACGCCAACGCGAGGCCGGCGCAGACCCCGGTGCCGAGCCACCAGCCCCAGGCGGCTCCGCCCGCGGCGGGCAATGCTTCGATCAGGCACAGGGCGGCGCCGAGCAAGCCGGCAAACAGCGGGCCGTCGGGCAGCACCCAGGTGGCGGCGGTGACCCCGATATCCGGGCACAGATTCGCTGCCACCGCCGCCCACAGCCCGGCGCGCGCGCCAAACAGCGTGGCGGTGAGCCGGTACATCAGCCAGGTCGTCAGCGCGAACAGCGCGACAAAGGGCAGCCGCACGATGATGGCGGCATCGCTGTGCGGCAAGGTGCGCCGCCGCCCAGGCCAGCCACCAGGCGATCGGCGGATGATCGAAATAGCCGAGCTGAAGCTGATGCCCAGCCGCCACCATGTAGCTCTCGTCGATGCCGAGGCCGAGCAAGGCGGCGAACAAGAGCCGCGCCAAGAACGTGCCCAAGATCAGCAAGGTGAGCCCGCCCGCCGGCGTCTTGGCCCACGCGGCCGCCGCGTGCAGCCGCCCGGCGCGGGCCGGTTCGGGGGTGAGGTCGAGAGGAGCTGCCATCGGTTCGATAGCCGTCGACAGACCCGATCCCACCCGCCGCGTCAACCCGGTCCGCGGCTCCGGCGTTAAGAACGGCAACAGCTGCCCGGCCATTTTTGCCGTTGGTCTCGGCCTGCGAGCACGCAAAACAAAGCGGAGGCGGGCTGGTACAATCCGCGGCGCGGCGCCGCAGCACGCCGGCGCCGACGGAATATCCGGCGAGCGGCGTGGTCTTATCGACGCCGGAATGCTGCCAATGAGATAGATTGAGCCTTGATGATTCCAGCCCCGCGTCTGTTGAGCGTCGCCACCGCGGTGCCGCCTTACCCGCTCGATCAAGACGATGTGGTCGCGCGGGTCAAGCTCTTGTTCGGCGGCGCCGAGGCGCTAGACCGGCTATTGCCGGTCTTCACCAACACCGGCATCCAGCGCGCGCTATTCCTGCGTGCCGATCGAGTGGTACGACCGCCGCCATGGCTGGGCCGAGCGCAACCGTATCTACCTCGACGCGGCGCTCGACCTGCTCGAAGCGACGACTGTCCAGCTGCTCGACCGCGCCGGCCTCGCCAAAGCCGATATCGACGCGATCGTCGTCGTCTCGACCACCGGGATCGCGACCCCCAGCCTCGACGCGCTGTTGATCGAGCGGATGGGGCTGCGCGCCACGGTGCGGCGGCTGCCGATCTTCGGCCTCGGCTGCGCCGGCGGCGTTCTGGGCCTGGCCCGCGCGGCGAGCCAGGCGATCGCCGCGCCCGGCGAAACGGTGCTGTTCCTGGTCGTCGAATTGTGCGCCCTGTCGTTTCGCCGCGACGATTTCGCAAAGAGCAACATCGTCGCCACCGCGCTGTTCGGCGACGGCGCCGCGGGCGCGCTGCTGTCGACCGACGGCGTCGGCCCGGCCATCGTCGCCGCCGGCGAGCACACCTGGCCCGGCAGTCTCGAGGTGATGGGCTGGGAGGTTGCCGATGACGGGCTCAGCGCGACGTTTTCCCGCGACATCCCGCAGCTGGTCGCGACCCGGCTGCGACCGGCCGTCGACGATTTCCTCGCCCGCCACGGGCTTGCCATCACCAACATCGAGCGCTTCATCTGCCACCCCGGCGGCGCCAAGGTGCTGACCGCGCTCGAAACCGCTTTTGGCCTCGATCACGGCGCCCTCGCCGAGGCGCGCGGCGTCTTGCGCGACTATGGCAACATGTCGGCCGCGACCGTGATGTTCGTGCTCGAACGCATCCTCGCCGACCCGCGGCCGTGGCGCCGGGCGCTGATGAACGCGCTCGGCCCCGGCTTCACCGCCGGATTTCTGGTGCTCGACAACCGGTGACGGCGCTTTACTGGACCGCTCGCTCTCGTCGCAGCGCAGCGGCTGGTCGAGCTGGCCTGGGCGCGCCGCAACAGCGCCCGGCTGCGCCGGCAGGGCGCGGTTGAGGCGGATGCCAAAGGCTACCCGCTCTTTGTCGTGCTGCATGCCGGCTGGCTCGCCGGGCTCGCGCTGTGGGTCCCGGCCGCGACCCGGCCCAATTGGCTCGCTCCTCGGCCTGTTCGCGCTGTTCCAGCTCGGCCGGCTCTGGGTCATCCTGAGCCTCGGACGCTATTGGACAACGCGCATCTTGACCCTGCCCGGCGCCCCGCTGGTGCGCACCGGCCCGTTCCGCTGGCTGCGCCACCCGAATTACCTGCTGGTGATTGCCGAGATCGCGGTGCTGCCGCTCGCCTTTGGCGCGGTCGCGATCGCCGCGATCTTTTCGGCGCTGAACCTGCTGCTGATCGCCCGGCGCATCGGCATCGAAGACCGCACCTTGGCGCCGCGCCGCGGGCTGTGACCTCCGAGGCGAACATCGCTGTCGGGCCCGGCGGCGCCGTCGCCGCGAAGACCTGGATCGGCTTCGTCGCGATGTCGGTCGGCATGTTCATGGCGATCCTCGACATCCAGATCGTCGCCAGCTCATTGCCGGAAATCCAGGCCGGGCTCGGCCTCGCCCTCGACCAGTTGAGCTGGGTGCAGACCGCCTACCTGATGGCCGAGATCGTCGCCATCCCGCTGACCGGCTGGCTGACCCGGATGCTGTCGACGCGCGGCGCTTTTATCGCCTGCATCGGCGGCTTCACCGCGGCGAGCCTCGCCTGCGCCATATCGACCGGGTTCTGGTCGCTGATCCCGGCCCGGCTGGTCCAGGGTTTCTGCGGCGGCTCGCTGATCCCGCTGGTGTTTTCGGCGATCTTCCTGATGTTCGACTGGCCGGCCCGCAACCGGGCGACACTGGTCGCCGGGCTCTTGGCGATGCTGGCGCCGACCCTCGGCCCGGTCATCGGCGGCTTTGTCACCGACCGGTTGTCGTGGCACTGGCTGTTTCTGATCAACGTGCCGCCGGGGATCGTCGTGGCCGTGCTGGTCGCCTGGGCCGTCGATGTCGACCGCGCCGACCGGCGCCGTTTCGGCTCGGTCGATCTCTTGGCCTTGCCGTTGCTGGCGATCTTTCTCGGCGGCCTGGAATTGTTGCTGAAGGAGGCGCCAAAGCGCGGCTGGGGCAGCGCCCTGATGCTGCTGCTGGCCGGTCTGTGCCTCGCCAGCGGCGGCGGCCTGATCCGGCGCTCCGTGCGTCACCCAACCCCGCTGATCGACCTCGCCGCCTTCCGCAACCGCGATTTCGCGATCGGCTGCTGGTTCAGCTTTGTCCTCGGGGTCGGGCTTTACGGCGCCACCTACCTCTTGCCGGTGTTTCTCGGCCTGGTGCGCAATTACGACGCGCTGCCGATCGGCGCGATCATGATGGTGACCGGCGCCGCCCAGCTGGTGATGGCGCCGATCGCCACCATGCTCGAACGCCGCACCGCGGCGCGGCTGTTGATCGGCGCCGGCTATGCGCTGCTCGCAGCGGGCTGGCTCGGCAACGGCTTGATGACCTTCGAGACCGATTTCTGGGGCCTCTTTTGGCAGCAGATCGCGCGCGGCGCCGCGGTCATGCTGTGCCTATTGCCGACCACCACCTTGGCCCTCGGCGGCTTCGATGCCGCCCACGTGCCGAATGCCAGCGGCCTCTTCAACCTGATGCGCAACCTCGGCGGGGCGATCGGGCTCGCCGCGATCGACACAATCCTCGAGCAGCGCACGCCGGTCCATGTCGCGGCCCTCATCGCCCGCCTCCAGGCCGGCGATGCGGCCGCGGCACGCCTGGTCGGGCTGCCGACCGCCCGTTTCACCGGCGTGCCGATCGGCCCGGTCGATCCCGCGACCCGCGCCATGGTCGAGCCGCTGGTCGAGCGCGCCGGGCTGGTCGCCGCTTTCAACGACGCCTGGCTGCTGATCGGCGGCCTGATCCTGCTGTCGCTCTTGCTGTTGCCGCTGCTGCGCGCGCCGCCGCGCATCGATCCTTCGGCGTGAGATTGGAACTCGGCGCCAGCATGCCGATCTTCCGAGCAACGGCAGCGCGCGAAGGGGACGACTGATGAGTGAAGCACAGCCTCTGGTCGGCCCGACGCCCGCCGTCGCGACTGAGGCCCCCTCGTCGCGCGGCTTTGCGCGCTCGATGCGCAACAACGCGCTCGGCATCTTTCCGCCGCAAGCGTTTGAAGAGGACGTCGTCTTCCGCAAGCTCTTTGGCCGCCGTCAGATCATCATCAGCCGGCCGGCGGCGATCGAGCGCATCTTGGTCGACAACCCGGAGAATTACCGCCGCACCGCTGCCGGCATCCGCATCCTGCGCCCGCTGCTGGGCAAAGGACTGCTGCTCAGCACCGGCGAGGATTGGCGGCATCAGCGCCGCACCTTGGCGCCGGCCTTCGCCCCGCGCACGATGCCGATCTTGGCCGGCCATGTCGCGCGCGCCGCCGCGGCCGCCGTGGGCCGTCTCGCAGAAGCCAGCGCGGCCCCGATCAACCTGCTCGCGGCGATGCAGTTTTTGGCGCTGGAGATCGCCGGCGCCTCGATGTTTTCGCTCGAGATGGAGCGCTTTGGCCTCGAATTGCGCGGCCTGATCAGGGCTTACGCAGCACATCTCGGCCGGCCGAGCCTGCTCGACTTTCTGCTGCCGCCCTCGCTGCCGAGCCCGCGCGATGTGGGGCGCTGGCGCTTTCGCCGCCATTGGCTCGACCTGATCGAGCGGATCATCGCCGCGCGCCGCGAGCAGGGCGCGGCCGGTGCGCCGCGCGACCTGTTTGACTTGTTGTCGACCGCCCGCGACCCGGAGAGCGGCGCGCCATTCCCGCCAAAGCGGCTCGCCGACCAGGTGGCGACGATGATCGTCGCCGGCCACGAGACAACCGCGGTCGCCTTGTTCTGGTCGCTCTATCTGCTGGCCGGGGCGCCGGCGATCCAGGAGCGCCTCGCCGCCGAAGTCGCCGGCCTCGATCTCGGCCCCGACAACGCCGCCGCAAGTCCTGCCACGCCTTTTCTACACCCGCGCTGTCGTGCACGAGGCGCTGCGCCTCTACCCGCCGGCCTTCACGCTGGCGCGCCAGGCGATTGGCACCGATACCGCCGGCGGCATCCCGATCCCGGCGCGCAGCATCGTGCTGATCGCCCCCTGGGTGCTGCACCGCCACCGCCTGTTGTGGGCCGAGCCTGAAACCTTTGACCCGTCGCGGTTTCTGCCCCCTGCGCCGCCACCCGACCGCTTCGCCTATCTGCCGTTCGGCATCGGCCCGCGGGTATGCATCGGCGCCCAATTCGCGCTGACCGAAGCAACCCTGGTGCTGGCGACGATGATCCAGGCGTTCCATATCGAGCGCGCCGACGATGCCCCGGTCACCCCGCGCGCCGTCGTCACCACCCAGCCCGACCACCCGCCCCCCTTCCTGCTGCGAGCGCGCCGAGGGGTCGGCAGTAGCGTCTCGGTTTGAATTGTAGCGGCCGCCTCACGGGGGCTGATCAAAAGCCCATCGGATCGCCGTAATTCGATGTTACTCATTGCATGCGATGTCCCTTGACGTTGAGATGAGGATGGCGGAGCATCGCTACGCCTCAACCGTCCAGGCGTCAGGAACAGGTAGCCGGCATAGCCCGTTCCCTTTGAGGCAAGATAGATGGGGGGCGGAGAGCTTCCATGTGTTCCGCAGAGCGGCCCCGTGTGTTGTCACTGTCTGGATAATCGAACCGCCTGATCCAAATCCAAGGTTCGTTACCGATATGCCGACCCGAAGGCGCCGCGCGTCTATGGGGTCACCGCACGATCTGTTCAAAATCGTACGCTAGTGGTGCCCGCCCAGCCCAACGACTCCTTCGGGTGGTTTGCTGCCCGACAGCTATCCGGCGACGCACCTGCAGAAGCGGACGCTTATTCGCTCTCATCGCGCCCGAGCACGACGTGCGTCGCGAGGTCTGTGGCAGTGGATTCCATCACGCGGTAGCCGAGGGCAGGGAGGTCCAAGCCCTCGAACATCGCCTCGCCTCGTCCGAGCAGGACAGGCGAAAGCGCGAAGTGCAGTTCATCGATCAGGCCGGCCTGCAGATATTGGCGAACTGTCGAGACGCCACCTCCAATCTTGACGTCGCGTGCTCCCGCGGCGCCGCGTGCGCGCTCGAGCGCGGCGTGGATCCCGTCCGTGACGAAGTGGAACGTGGTGCCGCCCTCCATTACGATCGGCTCGCGGGCATGGTGCGTTAGGACGAACGTCGGAGCGTGATAGGGCGGATTGTCGCCCCACCAGCCCTTCCAGCTGTCGTCCAGCCATTCCCCACGCACAGGACCGAACATGTTCCGGCCAAGGATGAAGGCACCGAAGCCGTCCATCGAGCGGTGGGCAAAGGTCTCGTCCACGCCCTCCGAACCACCGCCCTTGCCGAACATGGCCTTGAAGGTCTTCGTTCCGACGAACCAGCGGTGGAGTTCCGTCCCGCGCTTTCCCAGAGGATCCTGAAGACTCTGTTCCTGGCCCGCTCCGAACCCATCTAGGGACAAGGAAAACCCCGCGACTCTGACACGCCCCACCATAGCCCCCTCTACTGTTTGCAACATGCTACGTTGCTGAACCAGTGTCTGCAATTAGAGAGCACGAGCGCGGCATTGATCGGCGAGTTTGGGTCGAGTGCGGTCATTGGACTGGATCGCTAGTATCAGCCAATCCGGTCCGATGAGCCGAAACGATCCGTGACACACCGCCAGGCCCCAAGCGGGCTTCCGGTCACTGCACGACGTTCGCGCCGCGTTCCTCCCCGAGGCAGCTTAGCGTACGATTTTGAACAAATCGTCCGGTGACCCCTCTATCCGACCAGCAACGCACCCGACCAAAGATCTTTGCCGCCCGAGTTCGCCGCCGCCATGTCCTCGCTCTGGGGTACTATCAGTCGGTGGCCTTGTTGACTACTTTACAATTTAGGGTACAATAACAAACCTACAGTGGCCAGGATTTGATGCGTACCTTGGCACTATTATGGCTTTTGCCGGTTTGCACGTTGCTGATTGCCGGCTGCAGCGGGCGGGGGACGCCAGCGCTCAGCCCAGCACTCGCGGGCGAGCAGGCGGGAGCAGCCTCGGCAGAATCTTCGGTCAACCCGATGCCGGTTGTCGTCGGCCCGACCGGGCTGCATTCGCGGTAGCGATCGATCCGCGCGAGATCTCGTCGAGCCGATGTCGCCGCGACGCCCCTTGTCGCTCCAAGAGGCGTCGTCGGGCGGGTGGCCGGCGCTGCGAACGCCGCGGCCGCTCAGCTGTGGAACAGGTTGAGTGCCGAGCCTTTGCGGAACCATTCGAGCTGCGAGGCGCTGAAGGTGTGGTTGAGGCGCAAAGTCTCGCTCGACCCGTCGGCGTGCTTGACCCGGCACTCGACCGGTTGGCCGGGCGCCATCTCCTCCAGCCCGACGAGGCTCAGCCGATCGTCGGCGCGGATCCGGTCGTAATCGGCCCGGTCCTGGAAGGTCAGCGCCAGCAGGCCCTGCTTCTTCAAATTCGACTCATGGATGCGGGCAAAGCTGCGGGCGATCACGGCGCAGCCGCCCAAGAGGCGCGGCGACAGGGCGGCATGCTCGCGGCTCGATCCTTCGCCGTAATTGTCGTCGCCGACCGCCACCCACTTGACGCCATGGGCCTTGTAGTCGCGGGCGATCTTGGCGACCGCGAGCCCCTTCTCGCCGCTCAGCACATCGACGCCGGTCCCAGCTTCGCCGGTAAAGGCGTTGATCGCCCCCATGAACATGTTGTCGGAGAACTTGTCCAAATGTCCGCGATAGCGCAGCCACGGGCCGGCCGGCGAGATGTGGTCGGTGGTGGTCTTGCCCTGCGTCTTGATCAGCACCGGGCAATCGACAAAGTCCCTGTGGTCCCAGGCGGACCACGGCTCCATCAATTGCAGCCGCTCGCTGTTGGGATCGACCGCCAGAGTGATGCCACTGCCGTCCTCGGGCGGGGTGATGTAGGTGGCGTGCCCGGCATCGAACCCGTGCGCCGGCACCTCGGGCGCCGGCTTTGGCGGGTCGAGCCGAAACTGCTTGCCTTGCGCGTCGGTCAGGCTGTCGGTCAACGGGTTGAACGAGAGCCGCCCGGACAGCGCCATCGCGGTCACGATCTCCGGGCTGCCGATAAAGTTCATCGTCGTCGGCTGCTCGTCGTTGCGGCGCGGGAAGTTGCGGTTGTACGAGGTGACGATCGTGTTGGGGACCGTGCTTTCCTCCTTCGCCCGGCGCCACTGGCCGATGCACGGCCCGCAGGCATTGGCGAGGACGGTGCCGTCGATGTCCTTCAGCGACTGCATCTGGCCGTCGCGCTCGATCGTCGCGCGCACCGCCTCCGACCCCGGCGTCACCAGGAACGGCACCGCGGCCTTGACCCCGTGCGTCTTGGCCTGCTCGGCGATATCGGCCGAACGGCTCATATCCTCGTAGGAGGAATTGGTGCAGCTGCCGATCAGCGCCGTCGAAATCCGGTCGATAAAGCCGTTTTTCGCGTCCTTGACCTCGGCCGCGAGCTTGGAGATCGGGCGCGCCCGGTCCGGCGAATGCGGGCCGACGATATAGGGCTCGAGCTTTGAGAGGTCGAGCTCGACGACGCGGTCGTAGAATTTCGCCGGGTCGGCCTCGACCTCCTTGTCCGGCTGCAGCAGCTCCTGATGCTGCTGGAACAGCGGCACCAGGCCCGGCTTGCCGGTCGCGCGCAGATAGCGGGCCATGTGCTCGTCGGCCGGGAACATCGAGGTGGTGGCGCCGAGCTCAGCCCCCATATTGGTGATCGTGGCCTTGCCGGTGGCGCTGATCGTGCGCGCGCCGGGGCCGATATATTCGACGATCGCGTTGGTGGCGCCCGACACGGTCAGCGCCCCCGCGACGTAGAGGATCACGTCCTTGGGCGCGGTCCAGCCATTCAGCTCGCCGGTCAGATAGACCGCGATGTGCCGCGGATAGAGCACCTCCCAGGGCAGCCCGGCGATGACCTCGACCGCGTCGGCGCCGCCGACCCCGACCGCGCAGGCGCCGAGCCCGCCGGCATTGGGCGTATGCGAGTCGGTGCCGATGATCAGCTCGCCCGGAAACGCGTAATTCTCCAGCACCACCTGGTGGATGATGCCGGCGCCCGGCCCCCAGAAGCCAAGCCCGTATTTAGCCGCCGCCGAGCGCAGGAAATCATAGACCTCCTTGTTCTCGGCCAACGATTCGCGCAGATCGGCCGCGCCTTCGACCCGCGCCTGGATCAGATGGTCGCAATGGATGGTCGCCGCGACCGCGACCCGGTCGCGCCGCGTCTGCATGAACTGCAGCAGCCCGGTCTGCCCCAGCACGTCCTGAAACACGACCCGGTCGGGGCGCAGCAAAAGGTAGCTCTTGCCCGGCTCGATCTCCTGATGCTCCGGGTCGTCGAGATGCCCGAGCAATACCTTGTCCGCCAAGGTCAACGGCTTGCCGAGCCGGCGGCGCACCACAGCGAGGTTGCGCGCCATGGTCGCGTAGACGCCGGCCGCCATTTCCGGGGTCGATTCGATAGAAACCATTGTCAAGCCTTTCTTGCCAATACTTCAAGGCGCCAGCACGAGCAGGATCTCGTCTACACCCAACCCAACGAATCCGGAAATCAATGCGAGAATTTCCGGTCCAAAACGCGCCGCGATGATGCCTGATGCGGCCGAGACCGTCCAGGGAATCTTGGTCTCGCGACCCGGCGGGCCAGCCGCGGAACAGGGTTAGCCGGCGGCCGCCAATCGCCGGACCGCGGCGCCATCGGACGGCAGCACCGCGGGAAAGCGGAGCGCGAATACCGCACCACCACCGGGCCGATCGTCGATTTCGACCACCGCTCCATGCATCTCGGCAATGCGCGCCACAATCGCCAGACCAAGACCGGCATTGCCGCCCCGCCGCCGGTCACGGCGCCAGAACCGCTTAAAGATATGTTCGCGCACGGTCCGCGGCACCCCCGGCCCGCGGTCCATGACGCGGATCACGCCGTCGCGCGACACTGCGATTTCCACGCTGGTCGCGGGGGCGGTATGGGCGAGCGCGTTCTCGACCAGGTTGCGAACCGCACGGTCGAGCGCGTCGCTGTTGCCATGCACGCGCACCGGGAATTTCGCGCCTGTCACCGCCACGCTCTTGCGCTGCGACAGGGCCAGCGGCGCAAGAAATGCCGCGATTTCGGTCGCGATCGCGACCAAGTCGGCGATGTCGTCCTCGGCGATGACAAAGGTCTCGAGCTCCGACATTTCTAGCAGCTGGTTGACCAGCCGGCTCATGCTCTCGACATCCTGGCGCAACGGCACCGCCACCTCGCGGTCCTCGATCATGTCGATCTGGGTGCGCAGGATGGCGAGCGGCGTGCGCAGCTCATGGGCGGCGTCGCCGGTGAACTCGCGCTGAGCGCGGAACCCCGCATCGAGCCGATCGAGCGCATGATTGACGGCCCGGACCAGCGGCAGCACTTCGCGCGGCATGCCGGCCTCGGGCAATCTGAGCTCGGTGCGGTCGGGCCCGATCTCCTCGGCCAATGCCGAAGCGGCGATGATTGGCCGCACCGCGCGGCGGAAGATGGCAACGTCGATGACCAGCAGCAGCAGCAAAATCGGCGCAGTGATCCATCCGACATGGGTCAAGAACTGTGCCAGGATATCGTCGATCAGCACGTCGCGATGCAGAATGTCTTCGACGACTTGGACCCGGAGCGGACGCCCGGCGAACTCGCCCGCGACGCTCGCTCCATAAAGCGCCTCGTGATTGCGCCGGTAGAAGAACTCCACCGGCCTGCCCTCCGGCTGCACCGGCGCGATGGCGCCGACGCGATCCTGCTGGAAGAACTCGACCGCCTCGCCGCGCGGCCGAAATTGCGTGATCGCGCGGTTTCCCGGCAACGAGGAGAACAGCACCCTACCGTCCTGGCCGAGCACGGCAAAAGCGGCGCGCCCATAGCCCTTGGAATAAAACTCGGCCAAGCTCGGCGGCAGCGACAGCCGCAGCGCCCCGCCCGGCGCTAGCGAGAGGTAGCGCACAATCTGGGCGGCCTGATCGCGCAATACCTGATGGTGCAGATCCTCCACCGCATATCTGAGCATCAGGAACAGCGCCAGCGGCATGCAGATCGAGGTGGCGACGATCGCCAGCAGGTGCAGCGCAACGATCCTCGAGACGACCGAGCGGAACCGGGTCACCTCATTTTCTTTCGGCGATCAGGTAGCCGACGCCGCGCAAGGTGTGAATCTGGACCGAGGCGTCGACTTCGGCCAGCCGCTTGCGCAGCCGGTGCACATAGACCTCGACGGCATTCGACCCGATCTCCTGCGACATGCCGTAGAGATTGTTTTCGAGCAGGGTCTTGCCGACCACGCGCCCGCTGCGGCGCAAGAGGTGCTCGAGCACGGCGATCTCGCGCGGCGAAAAGAAGATCGGCTCGTCACCGACAAAGACCTGGCGGGCAGCGGTGTCGAGGGTCAGATTGCCAAGCTCGAGCGGGACCCCGAGCAGATTACCCGGGCGACGCAGCAGGGCCCGCAAGCGGGCGACCAGCTCCTCGAGGGCAAACGGCTTGACCAGGTAATCGTCGGCGCCGCTGCCGAGCCCGGTCACGCGGTCCTTAAGGCTGCCGCGCGCGGTCAGGATCAAAACCGGCGTCGCGTCGCGGCGCCGGCGCATCTCGCCCAGCACCTCGAGCCCATCGGCATCGGGCAGCCCGAGATCGAGCACGACGATCTCAAACCGGCTCGCGTGCAAAGCAGCGTTGGCATCGGCCGCTGTGGCCAAAACATCGACCACAAACCCGGCCGCGGTCAGACCGCGCTTCAAGAGCTCGGCGAAGCGCTCGTTATCTTCAATGAGCAGCAACCGCATCGGAGCTTCCTGTCGAGCGCGGCCCTCCGCCAACCCAGCCGGACCCGAATCGATGATGCCGGGACGCTGCGCTGCCGCCTGACCGGCGGTCCGCGTTCGCGCCTCCGGCCTCGGTGCCGCCGCGCCTTGTTCCCTGCCCCCGCTTCAGATTGCGTCGAGCTGCCAGGCAACGTCGTTGCCGATCCCCCAAAGATAGCCGATGTTCGCCTCGCCGACGAGAGCATAGGCGCGGCCCTGATGCCGCCAATAGATCAGGTTGACGTCCTGGCGGTGGTCGAAAGTCGGCGGGATGTCGGGCTGCTTCGACGATCCGATGATCAGCGACAACGGGCCGATCGCCTTGTTGTCGGTGGTGTAGGCGAGTTGCGCCGCGGGACGGCCGTCGACGACGATCAGCCGGGCGCTGCGGAAAGTGAGGCCCCACGGTTTGAGATCCGGCAAGCGAACCTGCTGCGGCAGGCTCTGGCTGATCTTTTGCAGGGCCGCGCGGGGATCGGCGCCGGCCGGGACGTCGCCCAGCGCGTTGTCGCCGGCGCTGACGAACAATTTGAAATATCCGGCGGCATTGTCGAGCCACAGGTTGTTGGCAAGCGCTGCCTGCATCGCCGGCTGCTCGCCAACCGCGCCGGTCGCGAGCTGGCCGACCCCCAGATAGGCGGCGCTGCCGCCGATCAAAAGCCCGAGCAACGAGGCGGCAACCGGCACTCCCAGGCGCCAGCGCCGCA
The DNA here is from genome assembly GCA_963738185.1 of uncultured Alphaproteobacteria bacterium. Classification (GTDB taxonomy): domain Bacteria; phylum Pseudomonadota; class Alphaproteobacteria; order ATCC43930; family CGMCC-115725; genus AP-15. The sequence continues at coordinate 1,168,883 of CAVTVA010000003.1, forward strand.
GCACAGCCGCCGACCCTGCCGCGGGCCGGCGCGCAAAGCGCAGCACCTTCGGCTGGATCTGCGCCGCGCTTGCCTGCGCCGCCGCGCCGGCGCCGCCCGCAACCGCCGCGCCGCGGGCGGCGTCGATCAATCGCTGCGGCAGCGGCTCGTGCAGCACCTCGTCAAAAGCACGGCGCACCAGGTCGGTCGATTCGGCTAGCGCCGACAATTGCCGTCGGGCAGCCGGGTCGCTGTCGAGCCAGGCCTCGACCTCGCGCCGCTCCGCCGCCTCGAGCTCGCCGTCGAGATAGGCGATGAGACAGTCGTCACTGCGCCTCTGCATCCTTCCTACTCCTGCGCACCGCACCGCCCGCCTCGAGCTGCAGCTGGAGCGCTACCCGGGCGCGGGCGAGGCGGCTCATGATTGTCCCGACCGGCACCTGCACCACTTCGGCGGCCTCCTTGTAGCTGAGCCCATCGACCGTCACCAGGATCAGCACCGCCCGCTGGTCGGGCGGCAGGCGCTCGACCGCGCGGCGCACCTCGCTCAAGGCCAAACGCGCCTCGACACGGCGCACCGGCTCGTCCGACCCAAAGCGCTCCTCGGCAACGTCGCCGTCCTCCTTGCGCACCTGGCGCGAGCGGAGCTGATCGATCCAGATCGTCTGCACGATGCGAAACATCCAGCTGTCGAACCGGGTGCCCTCCTGAAACTGGTGCCGGCGGGCGAGCGCCCGCTCGCAGGCCGCCTGCACCAAATCGTCAGCCTCGACCGCCGAGCCGGTGAGCCCGCGCGCGAACCGCCGCAATCGCGGCAACACGGCAATCAGCTGGTCGCCGAACCGTTCGCCGGCCCGGTCCTGGTCGATGACGAGACGCGCCGGCGATCCCGCCGATCTCTGTTCAGGCGACAACGCCCCTCCTGAAGGGTTATTCCCGATGCTGTTGCAGCGCCGCTGAGAAGCAGTTCGCGCTTGACGCGCTGGAGCGGCCCCGTGCCCGCCACCCCGGCCATCAAGTCAGACTGGCGCAGCAGCAAGCTACCACGGCGGCGAAATGGGGCGAAAGCATGACGAATTTGCGCGGTCTCGGCACGAGACCGCAGTGGCCGCACATGGCCCCGCGATGCCCTGGCGGCGGGGGTTCGCTCTTCACAAAGGGAGGCGTTCGCGCCATTGTGCGAGCCCGCCGGCCCGCCCATTCAGGAACTGCCGCTCGATGAAGGTTGCCGTCCTCAAGGAAAGGCGGGCATATGAGCGTCGCGTCGCGGCCTCGCCCGACACCGTCAAGCGGATGGCCGCGATCGGCCTCGAAGTCATCGCCGAACAGGGCGCCGGCGAAGGCGCCGGGCTGACCGACGCGGCCTTTGCCGCGGCCGGCGCCGTGATTGCGGCCGATCCGGCGGCAGCGCTCGCCGCGGCCGACATCGTGCTCAAGGTGCAGCGCCCGCTCGGCCCCGGCGAAGGGCCGATCGACGAGCTCAAGCCGCTGAAGCGCGGCGCGCTGCTGATCGGCCTCCTCCAGCCGTTGCAGAACCCGCAAGACATCGAGGCCTATGCCGCAGCCGGGGTCACCGCCTTTGCCATGGAGCTGTTGCCGCGAATCACCCGTGCGCAGGCGATGGATGTGCTCTCCTCGCAGGCCAACCTCGCCGGCTACAAGGCGGTGCTTGACGCCGCCGACGAGTTCGGCCGCGCCTTTCCGATGATGATGACCGCGGCCGGGACGATCAAGGCGGCGCGGGTCTTGGTGATGGGCGCCGGCGTCGCCGGGCTGCAGGCGATCGCCACCGCGCGCCGGCTCGGCGCCATCGTCCAGGCAACCGACGTGCGCGCCGCCGCCAAGGAGCAGGTCGAAAGCCTCGGCGCGACCTTTTTGAGCGTTGACGAGGCCGCGGCCCAGTCGGCCGAAACCGCCGGGGGCTACGCCCGCGAGATGGGCGAGGATTATCAGCGCCGCCAGCGCGAGCGGATCACCGAGGCGCTGAAACGCACCGACGTCGTGATCTGCACCGCGCTCGTCCCCGGCCGCCGCGCGCCGGTGCTGCTGACCGAGGCGATGCTGGCCGAACTGGCTCCGGGATCTATCGTCGTCGATCTGGCGGTCGAGGCCGGCGGCAATGTCGAGGGCAGCCGCCCCGGCGAAACCGTCACCACCGCGAACGGCGTCAAGATCATCGGCCATCTCAACATGCCGTCGCGGATCGCCGCCGATGCGAGCCAGCTCTACGCCCGCAACGTGCTGGCGTTTCTGAGCCTGCTGATCGACAAAAATGGCGGCCTGGCGATCGACGAGGGCGACGAGATCGTCAGGGCGACCTTGTTGACCCGCGACGGCGCGGTGGTCCACCCGGCCCTGCTGCCGCCGGCCCCGATCGCGGCAAGCCCGCCGCCGGCCCCCCTCGCCGCGAGCCCGGCCCCCCTCCCGGACAACTGACCCCGGACAACTGACCCGGATACCGTCCCCACAACTGACGGAGAACGCGAATGGCAGACCCCGCCTCTCTGGCCGAGCGCGCCAGGGAGCTCGCCGGCGATGCCGGTGCCTTGGCCCAGCACCTCGAGGCGCTGGCGCGGCAATCGGCGGTGCCGGCGCCGCACGCCGCGGTGGTTGGCGGCACGCCTTTTGTCTTTGAGCTGACGATTTTCGTGCTCGCGGTGTTTGTCGGCTATCACGTGGTCTGGCGGGTGACCCCGGCATTGCACTCGCCCTTGATGAGCGTCACCAACGCGATCTCGAGCGTGATCGTGGTCGGCGCGCTGATCGCCGCCGGCCCCTTTGGCCTCAGCTTCGCCAAGATCATGGGGTTTGTCGCCGTGACCCTCGCCGCGGTCAACATCTTTGGCGGCTTTATCGTGACCCAGCGCATGCTGCAGATGTTCCAGCGCAAGAAATAAGCGGGGCGGCGGTGAGCGAAAACCTTGCGGCTTTTTTCTACCTGATCGCCTCGATCTGCTTCATCCTGGCGCTGCGCGGCCTGTCCTCGCCGCGGACTGCGCGCGGCGGCAACCTCTACGGCATCGCCGGCATGGTGCTGGCGGTCGTCGTCACCCTCCTGACCCCGCATGTGGTCAGTTTCTGGCTGATCGTCGTCGGCATCGTGATCGGCGGCGCCATCGGCACTTATATCGCGCTGCGCATCCATATGACGGCGCTGCCGCAATTGGTGGCGGCATTCCACAGCCTGGTCGGCCTCTCCGCGGTATGCGTCGCGGTCGCCGCCTTCAGCGCGCCCACCGAATATGGGATCGGGTTCCCGGGGGCGATCGAGCGCGCCAGCCTGATCGAGATGTCGATCGGCATGGCGATCGGCGCCGTCACCTTTACCGGCGCCGTCGTTGCTTTTGCCAAATTGCAGGGTCTGGTCACCGGCCGGCCCTTGGTGTTTCGCGGCCAGCATCCGCTGAATGCCGCACTCGGGGTGCTGCTGGTCCTGCTGGTCGTCGCCTTTGTGCTGACCCAGGCGGCGGCGGCGTTCGGGCTCATTCTGCTGTTGTCCTTGGCGCTGGGCCTGTTGCTGATCGTGCCGATCGGCGGCGCCGACATGCCGGTGGTGATCTCGATGCTGAATTCGTATTCGGGGTGGGCGGCGTGCGGCATCGGCTTTACCTTGTCGAACAGCGCCTTGATCATCACCGGCGGGCTGGTCGGCTCGTCGGGTGCGATCCTCAGCTACATCATGTGCAAGGGGATGAACCGCTCGATCGTCGCGGTGATCCTCGGCGGGTTTGGCGGAGAGAGCGCGGTTGCCGCCACGGGTGCGGGGCCCGGCGACCGCTCGGTCAAAGCGGGCAGCGCCGAGGACGCCGCCTTTATCCTGAAAAACGCCGGCTCGGTGGTCATCGTGCCCGGCTACGGCATGGCGGTGGCGCAGGCCCAGCACGCATTGCGCGAGATGGCCGATCTGTTGAAAAAGGACGGGGTCAACGTCCGCTACGCGATCCACCCGGTGGCCGGGCGCATGCCGGGCCACATGAACGTGCTGCTGGCCGAGGCCAACGTCCCCTATGACGATGTCTTCGAGCTCGACGAGATCAACCGCGACTTCCCTTCGACCGATGTGGCCTTTGTGATCGGCGCCAACGACGTGACCAACCCGGCCGCCAAGACCGACCCCTCCTCGCCGATCTACGGCATGCCGATCCTCGATGTCGAGCGCGCCAAGACCGTGCTTGTTCGTCAAGCGCTCGATGGCCTCCGGCTACGCCGGCGTCGAAAACGAGCTGTTCTACCGCGACAACACCATGATGCTGTTCGGCGACGCCAAAAAAATGTCCGAGGAGATCGTCAAGGCGATGGAGTAGCGAAAGCCGGCTTTCCGTGCTTGTCACACCGGCGCAGCAGGCTGTGTGAAAACCGTGCCGGCCATCCAGAATCGTCGTCCCCGCGAAAGCGGAGACCCAGGGCAACAGGCTGAAATCCCTGGATTCCCGCTTGCGCGGGAATGACGGGAAAGGGGTCCGAGGAAGGCGGACATGCAGTTTTCACACGGCCTGGCAGGCCGGTGCCCATGGCCGGGATGGGTCCCTGCCTCCGCCGGGATAGCTGAAGGAACGAGGTGGTCGAGCGAGTTTCGGCAGCGGCCTTAATCACAACCCCTTGCCCTGATCCTCAGAAAAGGCGCATTCGGTGTTCAACCACGGGCCGTGATGGCTTTTTTATAGCGATCCTCAAGCACATCAATTTCGACGAACCATGACCGATCTTTTCGGCTCGTTCATTTCAAAAGAATTCCTACGCTCCGTGTGGGAGCTCGAGTACCAGGCGTTCCGAGGCTCGCCGGAGGAGGCAGCGCTGCGCGACCGGCTTCGACGCTGGTCCGCCCGAAGGGATCTGCGGGAAACCTCAGCTGAAGCCGCCTTTATCGAGGAATTTTTCCGCGACACATGGGGATATGAGCAGGCCGGCCAGACCGGTTCAGAGGCGGGCTCGTTCACTTTGTGGCCGAAGTTTCCGGTGCTCGGAGCCGGCGAAAGGGGCGGAACCGGTGCAGCGGACCTCGCGGTCGGATTCTTCGGTAGAGAAGACCGCAACCCGGTTCCGCAGGTGCTGTGCGAGTTCAAGGACATCCGTTCCGACCTTGACGCGCCGCAGCGGCGGAAAGGCAACAACCGCTCTCCCGTACGCCAGTGTTTGGATTATCTGAGCTGCGCGCGTCGCGGGCTTTTCCCGGGCGATCCGATCCTCCCAACCTGGGGGATTGTGACCGACATGAACGAGTTCCGGCTCTACTGGATCGACAAGGGCCACCATCAGTGGCTTCGATTCACGATTCGGGCGACGGACTTGCTGAGGGGTGCCAGCCTGATTGCCGAACAGGAGCCGGCGCGATTTGAGCGCTTTCTGTTTCGCAAAGTGTTCCACCGCGAGACCTTGATATCCCAGGTCGGCCGGTCGGCCTTGCTGACACTGATCACGCAGCAGCGTTTCAGGGATCGGGAGCTTGAGAATAGCTTTTACGACGAATACCGAAAATTCCGCGAGCGCCTTTATACCGAGCTGCTGGCAAAAAACGGTCCCGCGACTCCGCGCTTCCCTGGAACGAATGGCCGGCTGGTCCGTCTGGCACAAAAGATACTCGACCGCTGCATCTTCATCTTCTTTTGCGAGGACATGGGGCAGGCGCTGGCCTTTCCTCCGAAGTTGTTCCAGGAGTTTCTGGTCAGCCGCAGCACCGACCCGTATTTCGATCCCGACGGAACCAACATCTGGCAGGAGATTTTGCAGCTGTTCCGAGCCATGAACGAAGGCAGGGCTTTCGGCGGCAAGGCGATCAACCAGTTCAATGGCGGGCTGTTCGCTCACGACGAAGACCTGGAGCGTTTATACGTCCCAAATTCGGTCTTTTGTCAGCACATGCAGGGCAGCAACCAGGCGAGCCTATATACCTACAAAGAAACCCTGCTCTACCTATGTGCCTCTTACAATTATGCGTCGGATATCGGCAGAGCCGACGGCGCGCGGTGGCACGATCGCGAACCGACGAAACGTCTTGGGCTCTACACGCTGGGCCGCATCTTCGAACAGTCAATTACAGAGCTTGAAATCCTCGAAGCAGAGGCGGATGGCAGGCCATCGATCAACAAGCTCAGCAAACGCAAGCGCGACGGCGTTTATTACACGCCGGAATGGGTTGTCGAACGGATCGTCGCTGAAACGCTGGGGCCGCTTCTGGACCAGATTGAACGCGAATGTGACTGGCCGGCGAATAATGATCCGAACCTAGAAGCCGTAGAAGCTTATGCGGTTCGGCTAAAGTCGCTGACCATCCTCGATCCGGCCTGTGGCTCCGGCGCCTTCTTGATTAGCGCTTTGCGCTACCTCCTTGATGCATGGCGCGAGATTGAAGGTTTCCGCCGTCAGTTACGGCGCGAGCTTCCCCGGGGGACGGTACCAGACGACCAAGACGCTGCGCTAATCGCCGAGATTCTGAAAGACAACATTTACGGGGTGGATATCAATTCGGCTTCCGTAGAAATCGCGCAGCTGGCGCTCTGGCTGCACACGGCGCGGGGTGACAAGCCGCTATCGGCCCTCGATCAGAATATTCGCGAGGGAAACAGCCTGATCGACGCCGACTTCTTCAAGGGCAACATCGATCTGCCGCTCTATTCCGACAGCGACCGGGAACGGGTCAACGCCTTCGACTGGTTTAGGGCGTTCCCCGAGGTCTTCGCCCGAGGAGGCTTTGATGCTGTCATCGGTAACCCGCCTTACGTCAAACTGCAAAATTTCCGGGTGGCGCACGCAGATATGGCGCGTTTCCTGCGAGAAGGCAGACCCGAAGTGGACGTAAAGCCGTACACCAGCACTCAATCCGGCAATTTCGACCTCTATCTTCCATTCATCGAGAAGGGTATCTCGTTGCTCAATGAGCACGGACGGTTGGGTTACATCGCCCCAAGTCTTTGGATCACCAATGAGTACGGCGAAGCCCTACGGGCGATTGTCGCTGCCGGCCGATACCTGGACCGCTGGATCGATTTCAAATCTTACCAGGTCTTCGAAGAGGCGACCAACTACACCGCGCTGCAATTTTTCACGAAAGTGCCGCGCCCGGAAATTCGCGTCGCTGAGGCGCCAAATGGCGAGATACCGGAAATCCTTGGAGCGATCCGGGCGCGCACTGCCTTACGGCCAACAGGAATTCGGCGAACGCTGGCTGCTGCTGACCGGCGAAGAACGCGCATTGATCGATCGCCTCTACCGCCGCTGCAAGCGGCTGGACGATCCAGAACATACTTCAAACATCTTTGTGGGGCTCCAGACAAGCGCCGATGCGATCTATCATCTAAAGAAGCTCGGACCAGACCGCTATCTCTGCACGCCGCGAGGAGAGCGTGCGGATCCGCCCTATGAGGTCGAGATCGAAGACACCCTAATGAAGCCGCTTGTTTCAGGCGTGGAAGCGAAGCGCTACGTCAGGCCGATCACCGACACCTACCTGCTCTTTCCCTACACGGTATCGTATAATCGCGTAGCACTGATCGATGCCGGGACGATGCAGGCAAGCTACCCAAACGCATGGGCGTATTTGCAATCGTATGGCGATGCGCTTCGCCTGCGGGAAGCACGACGAGATTCGCATGGCACTATTACCGAGGCGCCGTTCGACGACCAGCAATGGTATCGCTTCGGCCGGCATCAAACCCTCGAAAAACAAGAAATTGCGAAACTTGTTGTTCCTCGTTTGGTGACTAGCTTCGCCTGTAATATGGACGAGACCGGTTCAGTATATTTAGACAATGTTGATGTTGGTGGCATCGTCATCGCTGACGTGGAGAACCCATTCTTCATCGTAGGCATTCTAAATTCCACCGTTCCTAACTTTGTTTTTAGGCGTATCTCCAAGCCGTTCCGTGGTGGCTTCTTATCCGCGAACAAGCAGTTCATTGCGCCGCTGCCAATTCCGCCAGCATCCCCGGAAGACCGGTCAGCCGTCGCAGATAAGGCGAAAGCGCTCCAGGCATCGCACACCGCACGGCGCGACACTCTGGAGCGGATCAAGCGACGGCTTGCCACCGCACGCCATCGCAACAGACCCGAGACGTGGCTGTTCCCCGATCTTAAGACGAAGGAAGAACTGATCGCTGACGCCCCAGCGCGCCTCGACCCGGACAAGAAGCAACAATGGGTTGACCAGCGCTATGGCAACGATATCACGGCTCGTTATCAAGCCGTCAGCACCCGCCTGCGGTCCGGCTCCTTGCTCGCGGCATCATTTTCCGACGGGGAGCTGTCATTTATAGTTGATGGCGTGCCGGCCATCGACCGCATTTTCATCTCCGATGATGAAGGCGAGTTCATCGCTGCCCAGTGGAAGGTCCTAGCCGCGACCTTCTCGATCACCGAGAAGACCGACGGCAAGAAACTTGCGAACGCGCTCCGCAAGCTCGCAGCGGCGGACAACCCCGCTGTCGTTCAGCAGATAATCGCCCTCGAACACGAATTATCCGAGCTTGAAACGGAAATCGCCCGGGCAGGAAGCCGAAATGAACTCGCTTGTCTATCGGCTATACGGACTGACCGAGGCGGAAATAGCCCTCGTCGAAAAAGCGCAAGGAGAAGCGCGCTGGGGCCACTTCGCTCGCGCGACCTGATCCAGGGCTACATGGCCGCCCTCGCCGCCGGCGCCCCCGACGCCGCTGTCGCCGGCTGACCGGCCGCCCGCTGGCGCTGGTCAGGTCGCGTCGGTGGCTTCGTCGAGCGCTTGCAGCGCTGGCTCCGGAATTCGGTCGAGAATCCGTAAGAGGGTTTGCATCGCGGGATCGGTTCGGTTTGCGCCCTGCTCCCAGTCGCGAATGGTCGCGATCGGCACGCACAGTTTCCGCGCGAGCTGCTGTTGGGTCAACCCGAGCTTGCGGCGGATGTCGCCGATGTCCAGCAAAGGGCGCAGCGTCTCGGTCGGGGGCGCCTGATCTGGATCTTCCGCGATCATCCGCTCGATATCGGCATCGGAGAAGCTGTCGAACTTCGCCGCGTCGAAGTAACCCTTCTCCGCATTTGCTTGGTCCAGCGTCTTGCGTTTCATCGTCAAAATCTTTCATTCGAGCGAGCCGGCCTGGCCGAAATGATCCGGTAACGCTCGCCGCGCCGGGTATACACGACGGTAATGAACCGGCCTTCCACCTGCCCGGTGGCCACGATGCGCAGCTCGCCCCATGGCCGCGGATCGAGGAATTGCCGGACGGGCCCATTAAAGATGCGAACGGCAAAGGTGAAATCAAAGCCGTGTTTTCCGCGATTGGCCCGATCCTTGGCTGCGTCCCATTCGAACTCCATCGAGGCAAATCAACCCGAGCGAAGCGGAGCCGCGCTGGTGTCAGGGCCGCACATCAACGTTAAAATAGCCAGAATTGCATCCCATACTACCGCCGTTCGGGTGGCGCTCGGGGACCGGCGCCGGCACATCGAGGGTGATCGGCGGATAACGGGGCCTGTAAATCTCCTGCAAAAAACAGGTGGAACAGGTTCGGCGAGGGCGGCAATGCTACCGAAGCACGCTTTGCCCGGACTTGATCCGGGCATCCACGTCTTGGACGAAAGACCTCTCAACGAAGGCACGGATGCCGGCGGATCGCCGCAAACCAGCGAGCCGCGATGCGGCGCCCCGGCTCTGCAGAAGCTCAGTAGCCCTCGCGCTCCATGCGTTTGCGCAGGAGCTTGCGGTAGCGGCGGACGGCTTCGGCGCGCTCGCGGGCGCGGCGCTCCGAGGGCTTTTCGTAGCTGCGCCGCAATTTCATTTCCCGGAACACGCCCTCGCGCTGCATCTTTTTCTTCAAGGCCCGCAGGGCCTGATCGACGTTGTTGTCGCGGACGAGGACTTGCACGGGGGCTCTGCTCCATTCCAGAGGCTGTCGGCCGCAGCCTTGCTGCGGCAATCCGACGCTTATCTAGCACCTCCGGCGCCGGGTGTGAAGGCGGCCGATCGCGATCAGCCGGCCGCCGCTTTACCCTGATCGCCGGCGGCCACATATTTCCGGCATGGCTCTCCTGAAGATCGCCCAGATGGGCAACCCGATCCTGCGCGCGCCGGCGGCCGCGGTCGACGATCCGCGCGCGCCCTGGGTGCGCCGCCTGGCCGAGGACATGATCGAGACGATGGCCGATGCCGGCGGCACCGGCCTCGCCGCGCCCCAGGTGCATCAGCCGTGGCGCATCGTCGTGTTCTTTGTCGCGGGCGAGCGGCTGACCGACATGCCGGGCGACACCGCCCAGGATTTGACCGTGCTGGTCAACCCGGTGGTCGAGCCGGTGGGGCGCGAGCGGGCGTTCGGCTGGGAGGGCTGCCTGTCGGTGCCGGGGCTGCGCGGGGTCGTGCCGCGCCATCTGCGCATCCGCTACCGCGCCTTGGGGCTCGACGGCGAAGCGATCGAGCGCGAGGCCGAGGGGTTTCACGCCCGCGTCGTGCAGCACGAATGCGACCACCTCGACGGCGTCCTCTACCCGCAGCGCATGATCGATCTGCGGCACCTCTTTTTTGCCGAGGAATTGCAACGCCACCCGGTCGACCTCGCGGAATTGCTGGCCGAGGCGCCGGCGCGATGAGAAGCCCGCTCGCCGAAACCCAGCGCGACGCGCTGATCGAGGCGATGCTGCCCGATGTCGCGTTCGACGGCTGGTCGCGGGCGGCATTGCGCGCGGCGGCGCGGCGCCAGGGCATGCCGGGGGGCGAGGCGCTGGCCCTGTTCCCGGGCGGGGCCGCCGATCTGGTCGCCGGGTTCAGCCATTGGGCCGACCGGCGCATGCTCGACCGGCTTGAAGCCTTGCCGCTCGATCAGCTGCGGGCGTCCGAGCGGGTGGCGCTGGCGATCGGGGTCCGCCTCGAAATCGTCGAGCCGTGGCGCGAGGCGGTGCGCCGCTCGCTGACCATCCTCGCCTTGCCGCAGCACGCCCCGCTGGCGCTGCGTCTTCTTTATCGGACGATCGATGCGATGTGGTATGCCGCCGGCGACACCGCGACCGATTTCAGCTTTTATTCGAAGCGCCTGAGCCTGGCCGCGATCTATGGCGCCACGGTGCTCTATTGGCTCGACGACCGCTCCGAGGGTTTTGTCGAGACCCGCGCCTTTGTCGAGCGCCGGCTGGCCGGCGCCGCCCGCATCGGCCGCGCCCGGCATGATCTGGAGGCCGCCCTGCAGCAGCTGCCCAACCCGCTCCGCCTGCTGCGCCGGTCGCGCTAGAGCCGGCTTAGCGGCGCGGGTTGAGGCGGGTCACGTGACCCATTTTGCGGCCGGGCCTTGCCTCCTTCTTGCCGTAGAGGTGCAATTTGGCCAGCGGGTCGTTGAGCGCGTCGCGCCATTTCTCGACATCGGCGCCGATCAGGTTTTTCATGACCGCGTCGGAATGGTGCTCGACCGAGCCGAGCGGCAGGCCGCAAATCGCCCGCACCAGCTGCTCGAACTGGCTGGTGACGCAGGCGTCGATCGTCCAATGCCCCGAATTGTGCGGCCGCGGCGCCAGCTCGTTGACCAGGATCTCGCCCGGCTTGGTCACGAACATCTCGACCGCGAGCACGCCAACGAGATCGAGCTGTTCGGCCACATGGCGCGCGATCGCCTCGGCCCGCATCGCCGTCTCGCGCTTGATCCGCGCCGGGGCGATCGTGGTGTCGAGAATGTGCGCGGCGTGCTGGTTCTCGACCGGCGGGTAGGTCGCCCAGGCGCCGTCTTGGCCGCGCGCGACGATGACCGAAATCTCGCAGGCGAAATCGACAAATCCCTCGAGGATGCCGGCCTGGCCGCTCATCCGGCGCCAGGCGTCCTCCGGCCGCGTTTCGGCGGTCACCGTCACCTGCCCCTTGCCGTCATAGCCCATGCGCACGGTTTTGAGCACCGCCGGACAGCCGAAATCGCGCAGCGCGCGCGCCAAGTCCGCCGCGCCGGAGATTTCGCGATAGGTGGTCGTCGCGACCTCGATCGAGCGCAGGAAATCCTTTTCGCGCAGCCGGTCCTGGGTGATTTCGAGGATTTCGGGACGCGGCAGCACCGGTTTTGCCGCCGCCACCCGGCGAACCGTCGCCGCCGGGATGTTCTCGAATTCGAACGTGGCCACATCGACCGCCGCGGCGAAGCGGTCGAGCGCCGCCGGGTCCGAGAAATCGGCGACGGTCGCCGCACCGCAGACCTGCGCGCCCGGGCTGTCCGGCCGGGAGGCAAAGACATGGCAGCGATAGCCGAGCTGCGTTGCCGCGAGCGCCGTCATGCGGCCGAGCTGGCCGCCGCCGAGGATGCCGATCGTGGCACCCGGAGCCAGCACCTTCGCCGTTGCCGGCATCACGCCCTTTCCGGCCGGTCGGCCACAGCTTGCGTCTGGGCCCGCCGCCAATCGTCGAGCGCCCGCTCGGCGCTGGCGTCGCTGAGCCCGAGGATCGCCGCAGCGAACAATGCAGCATTGATGGCGCCGGCCTCGCCGATCGCAAATGTCGCCACCGGGACCCCGGCCGGCATCTGCACGATCGACAGGAGGCTATCGACCCCTTTGAGCACCCGGCTCTCGATCGGCACGCCGAGCACCGGGAGCGCGGTCAGCGCGGCAATCATGCCGGGCAGATGGGCGGCCCCACCGGCGCCGGCAATGATCACCCGCAGCCCGCGCGACCGGGCGGTGCGGGCATAGTCGAACAGCCGATCCGGGGTCCGGTGCGCCGAGACGATCCGCGCCTGATGGCCGATCCCGAGCCGGTCGAGAGTGTCGGCGGCATGCTGCATCGTGCGCCAATCCGACTGGCTACCCATGATGATGCCGACGGGCGCACCGCCTTCGCTCATTCGGCCCCCTCAAAGCAGTGTGCGCCGGCGGCCCGGTGCACCTGCAGTCGTCATTATATGGGCCACTCTCCTCGGCACAAGCAGCCCCGGCCGCTCCGCAAAAGCGCCGCGCGAGCCACATGGCGATGCGGGTTCGAAGGCGCGAGCGGATTCGAGGGCGGCTGCTAGGCGATGATGTCGGGCAAGAGCTCGCTTTCGATCTTGGAGATCTGGTCTTTGAGCGCCAGCTTTCGCTTTTTCAGCCGCTGCAGCTGGAGCTGGTCGAATGGGGCATGCTCGGACAGGCGCGCGATCACATCGTCGAGATCGCGATGCTCGGTCTTCAACGCGGCAAGCTTCGCCTTCAGCGCTTCGGTGTCGAGGTTCATGGCCGGTTGGCGCCAAATCGGTCGTCATTATATCATCGCGAATGATCCCGGTCGCCGATGTCGTGCAGCAGGGCGCCGACACCGGCACAGAAACCGCATCGGCGAGCGAGGAGTTGTGGCGGTTTTCGCTCGCCTATTATGCGCGGCCCGGCGTCGCGGCGGCGCTGGTGGCCTTGCAAGACCGCGAACGGATCGACGTGAACCTGGCCTTGTTCGCGCTGTGGCATGGCGCATCCGGACGCGGGCGGCTGGGCCGGCCACAGCTTGCCGCCGCCGATCGGGTGATGCGGGCGATCCGGCGCGACATTATCAAGCCGCTGCGGGCGTTGCGCCGGCGGCTGAAATCGCATGCCGACCCGGACATCCAACGGCTGCGCGAGGCCGTCAAGGCGCTTGAGATCGAGGCTGAGAGGGTGGTGTTGCATCGCCTCGCGGCAAACCTCGCCGCGCCCGACGCCAAGGCCGGTCGGGCCGCACGCATGGCCGCGGCCAACGCCAACCTGGCGCTCTGTCTTGGACCGGGCGCGGCGCTGTCGGCAGAGGCCGCGATCATCCGCGAATGCCTCGCGCTCTTTGTCGCCGCGCACTGATCTCGCGGCTCGGATCTCCCCGTCGCGGCGCCCTCCTCGGGCCTAGCCTGATTGTTCCGGGGTCGGCTCACCCCAACGCCTGACGGCCCCGGTATCAAGGCCGAACAGATCGAGGACGCGACCCAAGGTCTGATCGACGATGTCGGCGATGGTAGCCGGCTTGGCGTAAAACGCGGGCACCGGCGGGGCGATCACCGCGCCCATCTCCGAGAGCGCGGTCATTGTGCGCAGATGGCCGGTATGGAGCGGGGTTTCGCGCACCAGGAGCACAAGGCGCCGCCGCTCCTTCAGCGCCACATCGGCCGCCCGCGTCAGCAAGCTGGTGGTCACGCCGCAAGCGATCTCGGACATGCTGCGGACCGAGCACGGCGCGACTATCATTCCGATCGTGCGAAACGAGCCCGACGAGATCGGCGCCGCCACATCGCCGATCGCATGCACGACATCCGCGCGCGCCCGCAGCTCCGCCGGCTTGACACCGGTTTCGAGCGCCAGGGTCATCTCGGCCGCCCGGCTGATCACCAGATGCGTCTCGACCGGCAACGGCCGCAGCAGCTCGAGCAAGCGCGCGCCGTAAATCGCCCCGGAGGCGCCGCTGATCCCGACGATCAGCCGCGGCATTGCAGAAATTTCGCTCATCGGCCGCCCTGGGCAATTTGCCGCCGTGACATATTTCCGTCATCAGGGGCCGGCGACCCCTGGCCGGTCGGTTGATCCGGCGTTATCATAGCTCGGCCCGCCGTCTGGATAGGAGGATTGTGCATGTCGCTGCAGGATCGCATCGGGGCGCTGAAGGAACAGCATGCGGCACTCGAACGCGCCATCAACGAGGAGAACGCCCGCCCCCTCCCGAACGATGATGCGATCTCCGACCTGAAGCGTCAAAAGCTGCGCATTAAGGACGAAATCTTCCAATTGGAAAGCCAATAGCGCGCCGCGATCGCCGGTTGCATCTTTGCTGAAAGCCGGGGGAAACGATTTCTTTCCACCCAGCATTGCGAGGAGCCCTCAGGGCGCCGCGGCAATCTGGTTCAGCTTCAGCAACGTACCGCACCAGATTGCTGCGCTGCGCTCGCAATGACATCTGATTACTTATATAATATTACGAATTTCCGGATCCGCACGCTAGCAGCCGATGTCGCGGCGGCAAAAACCGCCGGGCCACTCGATGCGACCGACCGCCGCGTAGGCGCGGTCGCGGGCGTCGGCAACGTCGCTGCCAAGGGCCGTGACGCCGAGCACCCGGCCGCCTTCGGCGAGCAGGCGCCCGCCCTCGCGACGGGTGCCCGCATGAAATATCTTGACCCGGGGATCACTGGACCCAGCATCGAGGCTGCGTATTTCGCTGCCGGGCTGCGGCTCGTCCGGATATCCGTTGGCGGCCATGACAACGCATAGCGCCGCCTCGGCATGCCAGCGCAGATCAACCGACCTGAGGATGCCGTCATGCGCCGCGATCAGCGCCGGCAGCGGGTCGCTCATCAGGCGCATCATCAGCACCTGGCATTCCGGGTCGCCGAACCGGGTGTTGAACTCCAGCAACATCGGCCCGGCTTCGGTCAACATCAGCCCGGCGTAAAGCACCCCTTTGAGTAGACGACCCTCTCGCTGCATCGCGCCGACGGCCGGCAGGACGATGCGTTCCATTATGGTCCCCTCGAGAACGGGGGTAACGTGCGGGCTTGGCGAGGCGCCTCCCATCCCGCCGGTGTTCGGCCCGGTGTCGCCGTCACCGGCGCGTTTGTAATCCTGCGCGGTCGCGAGCGGCAGCGCGTCTTTGCCGTCGACGAGCGCGAAAAAACTCGCCTCGACCCCTTGGAGACAGTCCTCGACGACGATTTCGAGCCCGGCGGCGCCGTACCGGCGCTCGATCAGGGCTGCGTCGACCGCCCGGAAAGCCGCGTCAGGATCGGCAGCGACAATGACGCCCTTGCCGGCCGCGAGCCCGTCGGCCTTGACGACGATTGGTGCCCCGCGCTCGGCGATATAGGCTTTTGCCGCCGCCGGATCGCGGAAACAGCGATAGGGTGCGCTCGGAATTCCGGCGCGGGCGCACAAATCCTTCGCAAAGGATTTCGAGGCTTCGAGCGCGGCCGCCGCGGCGGTCGGGCCAAAGGCGGCAATACCCTCGGCCTCGAGCGCGTCAACCAGCCCCAAGGCCAGCGGCGCCTCCGGCCCGACCACCACGAAATCGATCCGCTCGCGCCGACAAAACCCGACCAGCCCGGCGATGTCGGTCGCGCGAATCGGCACGCATTCGGCCTCCTCGGCGATCCCGGCGTTGCCCGGTGCGCAATAGAGGCGGTCAACCAGCGGCGAGGCCGCCACGGCCCAGGCGAGCGCATGCTCGCGTCCACCCGAACCCACCACCAGCACCCGCATTAAGCCGCTCCTTCCCCTCGCCGCCCTTCAGGGGGAGAGGGGGCAATTGGCATGCTGCATCGCGCTCTCTCCCATGCTCGGCTATCATATGGGAATGAATGATCTGATGGTCCCGGCTCCAACCCGTACGAACCTGACCGAATATACCGTCTCCGAGCTGTCCTCGGCGCTCAAGCGCTCGATTGAGGACGGCTTTGGCCATGTCCGGGTGCGCGGCGAGATCTCGGGTTTTAAGAGACATGGCTCGGGCCATTGCTATCTGGCGCTGAAGGACGCCGACGCGGTGCTCGACGCGGTATGCTGGCGCATGACCGCAATCCGGCTCGCGGTCAAGCCCGAGGACGGGATGGAGGTGGTGTGCACCGGGCGGCTGACGACGTTCCCCGGGCGCTCGAAATACCAGCTGGTCATCGACACGATCGAATTGGCCGGGGTCGGCGCGCTGCTGAAGCTGCTCGAAGAGCGCCGGCGCAGGCTCGCCGCCGAGGGGCTGTTCGCGGCCGAGCGCAAACGGCCGCTGCCGTTTCTGCCGGCGGTCATCGGCGTCGTCACCTCGCCGACCGGGGCGGTGATTCGCGACATCCTGCACCGCCTCGCCGACCGCTTTCCGCGCCGGGTGCTGGTCTGGCCGGTGGCGGTGCAGGGCGAGGGTGCCGCGGCCCAGGTGGCAGCGGCGATCGCCGGGTTCAACCGGCTCTCCGCCGGCGGCCCGATCCCGCGGCCCGATCTGATCATCGTCGCCCGCGGCGGCGGCAGCCTCGAAGATTTGATGGCGTTCAACGAGGAGATCGTGGTGCGGGCCGCCGCGAGCTCGCTGATCCCTCTGATCTCTGCGGTCGGGCACGAGACCGACACAACCCTGATTGACCATGTGAGCGACCGTCGCGCGCCGACGCCGAGCGCCGCCGCCGAAATGGCGGTGCCGGTGCGGCTCGACCTCGTCGCCGAGCTCGCCGGCAAATCGTCGCGGCTGTCGGGCGGCCTCGCCCGGCTCTTCGCCGAGCGCCGGCTCAAGCTTGCGGGCCTGGCGCGCGGCCTGCCCTCGCCGCAGGATCTGATTGGCACCGCGGCGCAGCGCCTCGACGACCGCGCCGAGCGGCTGCGGCTCGCGGCCGAAGCGCATTTGCGGGCCGCCCGGCACCGGCTCGACCTCGCCGCGGTGCGGCTGCGGCCCGAGGTGCTGCGGGCCGATCTTGCCCGCGCCGGCGACCGCCTCGAGGATGCCGAGATGCGGCTGCGCGCCGCCATCGCGCGATCGTTCGCGGCTGGCCGCGACGCGCTCGACAATTTCGCCGGCCGGCTCGCGACCCACTCGGAGCGGCATGAGAGCCTGTTGGCACGCGGTTATGTCGTGGTCCGCGACGGTGATGCGCGGGTCGTCACCGAGGCGGCCAAGGTCAGGCTCGGCGCGGCGCTCGACCTCGAATTCTATGACGGCAAGGTCGGCGCGATCGCCGGCCGCACCCCCCGTCGGCCGGTGCGCCGGGCGCCGCCCCGCCCGGAGCAAGGGCAGCTTTTCTAGTGCGGAGAGCGGTCGAAGCCGGTCGCCATCGCTTCGTCCGCACCAGGGTGGACGCGGACGGCGCGCACGAGTAGCTTCGCGCGCCCGATCGCGAGCGGAGAAGACGATGCGACCCTCGGGACGAGCCCCCGATGCGCTGCGCCCGGTCAGCCTCGAGCCCGGTATCGCCAAATATGCCGAGGGCTCGTGCCTGGCGAAATTCGGCGACACCCATGTGTTGTGCACCGCCTCGGTCGAGGAGCGGGTGCCGCCGTTTTTGCGCAATACCGGGCGCGGCTGGGTGACCGCGGAATACGGCATGCTGCCGCGCTCGACCACAACCCGCACCGACCGCGAGGCGGCGCGCGGCCGGCAGAGCGGGCGCACCCAGGAGATCCAGCGGCTGATCGGGCGCAGCCTGCGCGCGGTGACCAGGCTCACAGCACTCGGCGAGCGCCAGATCCGCATCGATTGCGATGTCTTGCAGGCCGATGGCGGCACCCGCACCGCTTCCGTCACCGGCAGCTATGTGGCGCTCCATCAGGCGCTCAAAAAGCTGGTCGCCGGCGGGCAGCTGCCCACCCTGCCGCTCGCCGACAGCGTCGCCGCGGTGTCGTGCGGGATCATCGCCGGCGGCGCCGTGCTCGACCTCGACTACACCGAGGATTCGCAGGCGCTGACCGACGCGAATTTCGTGCTGACCGGGGGCGGCGGCATTGTCGAAATCCAGGCGACCGCCGAGGGGGCGCCGTTCGACGACGCGCTGTTTGCCGAGATGATGCGGCTGGCGCGCGCCGGGATCGCCGAGCTGACCCGCCATCAGCGCACGGCACTCGACCTGGGCTGAGCCGATGGCCCGACGCTTCAAAGAGGATCGGCTGGTGATTGCCAGCCACAACCCCGGCAAGGTCGCCGAAATCGCCGAGCTGTTGGCGCCGTTTGCGATCGGCGTGGTCTCGGTCGAGGCGCTCGGCCTGCCCGAGCCCGAGGAAACCGGCGACACCTTCGAGGCCAATGCGGCGCTGAAGGCGCGCGCCGCGACCGGGGCCAGCGGTTTGCCCGCGCTTGCCGATGATTCGGGGCTGGTGGTGCGGGCATTGGGCGGCGCGCCCGGCATTTATTCGGCGCGCTGGGCCGGCCTGTCCAAGGATTTTTCAGCGGCGATGGCGCGCGTCCAGCGCGAGCTCGGCGACCGCGACCGCAGCGCGCATTTTGTTGCGGTGCTGGCGCTGGCCTGGCCCGACGGCGAGATCGCGCTGTTCCGCGGCGAGGTCGCGGGCCGTCTCGTCTGGCCGCCGCGCGGCACCCGAGGGTTCGGCTACGACCCGATGTTTGTGCCCGAGGGCGGCGTCCTGACCTTCGGCGAGATGGCCCCGGCCGCGAAGCACCTGATCAGCCACCGCGCCCGCGCCTTCGCCAAGCTCGTCGATGCCTGTTTTGCCAGCGGCTGAAATGACGCCCCTCACCCCCCTCCCCCCGGATCGTAGTCCGGGGGTCGGGACCCTCTCCCGCAATGCGGGAGAGGGGGGACCCGGCCCGCAGGGACGGGTGGGTGAGGGCCGGCTCAGTGAAAGTCACGCCCCAGAACCGCTCGCGGTCTATATCCACTGGCCGTTTTGCCGCTCGAAATGCCCGTATTGCGACTTCAACAGCCATGTTCGCGACGGGGTCGATACGGCGCGCTGGACCCGGGCATTGCTGGCCGATCTCGACCATCAGGCCGATCTCGTGCCGGGCCGCGAGGTGGGGTCGGTGTTTTTCGGCGGCGGCACCCCCTCGCTGATGCCGCCCGAAACGGTCGCGGTATTGCTTGACCGGGTGCGTCGCCGCTGGCCGGTCGCGGCGAATCTCGAAATCACCATCGAGGCCAACCCCAATTCGGCTGAAGCCCTGCGGTTCCGCGCGTTTGCCGCGGCCGGGGTCAACCGGCTGTCGCTCGGCATCCAGGCGCTCGATCCGGCGGCGTTGCGCTTTCTTGGCCGGGCGCATGATCGGGCCGAGGCGATCGCCGCGATCGAGCGGGCGCGCGACAATTTCGCGCGCTTCTCGTTCGATCTGATCTACGCCCGCCCCGGCCAGAGCCTCGCCGACTGGCGGTGCGAGCTCGACGAAGCGCTCAGCCTCGCCGGCGAGCACCTCTCGCTCTACCAATTGACCATCGAGCCGGGCACGGCCTTTGCCACCTTGGCTCGCCGCGGCGATCTGATCCCGCCGGACGAGGAGATTGCGGCGGCGCTGTTCGAAATGACGCAGCAGCGCCTCACCGCCCACGGGCTGCCGGCCTACGAGATTTCGAACCATGCCCGGCCTGGCGCCGAATGCCGCCACAACCTCGCTTACTGGCGCTACCAGGACTATGTCGGCATCGGCCCCGGCGCACATGGCCGAGTGACCCGCGGCAGCCGCAAATACGCGACCCGTCAATACCGCGCGCCCGAGCGCTGGCTCGCCGCGGTTGAGGCCGAGGGAAGCGGCCTCGAAGAAACCGCGGCGATCGGCCGCGGGGCGGCGCTTGAGGAGATGCTGATGATGGGGCTCCGCCTCGCCGAAGGCGTTCCCCGCCCGAATCTCGAAGCCCTGGCGGGCCAGGACGCCAAGGCGCTGTTCGCCGGCAACCTTGCCCCGCTGGTCGAAGGCGGCTTTCTGATCCTCGACGAACAGCGCCTCGCCGCCACCTCCGCCGGCCGCCAGCGGCTCAACGCGGTGCTGGCTGCGCTGCTTTCCTAAAATCGCGATCTAGCCCGGCCGGCGCCGCGCCAGAACCCCGTTTGCGGATTGCGCGTGGCGCGTGGGATCTAAACTCTGCCCGGTCCCGTTCACTTCTGCGCGGCCCACAATTCTTCGACAATGGCGGCGCGACTGAAATGCGCGGCCATCGTCGCGTCGATGTCATCGCGGCGAGCGCAAGGCTCTGCGCAAGGAGCAATGTCGCACGGGAGGAACCGCCGTGACCACAATCGCCGAGCCATTGACGACCGGCCGCATCGCCGCGCGGATCGATCGGCTGCCGCTGACCTGGGCGCAGTGGCGGCTGGCGTTGCTGACCCAGTTTTTCTGGGGGCTGATCGTCGCAGTGGACGGCACTCCCGCCAAGCTCTACCCGTTTGTTTGGGGACCCGAGCACGCCTTCGGCCTGACCGCGTTCTCGCTGCTGCTGGCGGTAGGCAACGGCGCCGGCATCATCGTCGGCGAATACCTGATCAGCATGGTCTCCGATCGCTGGGGCCGCCGCACCGCTATGCTCGTATCAGCGCTGCTCGTCTCGTTGCTGCTGTGGCCGACGGCCCTGACCAACAATTTCGATCTTCTGATGTTGTTTTTCGGCCTGTCGTCGTTCGGCATTGGCGGGATCATCTCCACCAGCGTGGTCTACATGGGCGAGCTGGTGTCGCCGCAGCAGCGCGGCCGCATCATGCTGGCCTCGCAAATCGTGGCCGTCCTGGTGTTTGGCCTATTGGGCAACCTGCCTTCGCTGTTCTGGGTCCCGATCCATTATCAATGGGTGATCTACCTCTACAGCTTTCTCGCCTTTGTCATTGTGCTGCCGGTGACCCTGTGGGCGATGCCGGAATCGCCGCGCTGGCTGGAGGCGCACGGCCGCCACATGCAAGCCGAGCAGGTTATCGCGGATTTGGAAAAGGAGTGTCTGCGGCGCAGCCGCCAGACCGCGCTGCCGGAGCCGGACTATGCCAGATACTCGGTGCCGGTCACCAAGCACGTGCCGCTGAAACAATTGCTGAGCGGCCAATACGGCCGGCGCACCGTCCTGCTGCTGATCGTCTGGATCCTATTGTACAGCGGCATATTCTACGGCTTTGGCGGATACGAGCCGTCGATCCTGCATGCCTTTCACCTCAGCTCCAGCCTGACCTTTGCCGTGATCCTGGTCTCGACGATGCTCGGCGGCGGGGTTGGGCTCGCCTTCTCCTCGTGGCTCGGCGAAAGGGTTGAGCGCCGCAAGACGATCCTGGTGTGCGCGCTGATCAATATCGTGGCACTGTGGCTGTTCTTCTTCTTCCACTCTGTCGTCTTGTCGTTCGTGCTGATCACGATCTTGTGGGGCGCAGCACAGGTGCTGCTGTTCAACCTGTACAATTATAGCGCGGCGAGCTACCCAACTCGGCTGCGCACGACTGGCGTCGGGCTGACCGACGGACTTGGCCATCTGGGCGCGATCTTTGGCCCGATCGTGGCAGGCGCCTTGTACGCGGCGACGGCAGAGGTCGGGTTTGTCGGCTGGTTCGCGTATATCACGATCGTCGGCGCCCTGATCCCAGCCCTCCTCCTGGCCTGGTACGGCATCAACCAGCGCCGGGCGATCCTCGAACAGATCTCGACTTGAGCGCAAAACAGCCCGGCGGCACGGCCGGGCTGCTCCGGACAGCCGTCAACACCCAACACATGGACACTTACGGCAGGCCGCCTCGCCTTGCCAGTAGCCGGCGGGCCTCGCCCGTGGGAAAAGAAGCGTCAGGGCGGGCGCGCGCGCTGCTGTTTCAGTGAAACGCCGGCTTGACCTTTTCGCATAAGAGCTGCAGCGATTTCAGGACCCGGTGATTCGGGATTTTGGTGCCGCAGTTCATTTCCGCCAAAATGCCGTCGAGGCCAAGCTCTTGCTTTAGGCCCAGCAGCCGGTCGGTCACCTGCTCGGGGGTGCCGACGATGATCTTGTCGCGCAGCGCCTCATCATAGCTGATCGTCTGCAGCCGCCGGCCCCGCGCCGCGCGGTCCTCGACCGCGCGCACTCCCGAGCGGGTCGCCGAATCCTCGAGCCGCTCGCCGAGATAGCGGTAGAAATACATGATGCTTTCCTCCGGCTCCTCGCGGGCCTGCCGCGCAGTTTCGGCGACATAGACCGGGGCGCGCAAAAACACCTGGCCCTCGCCCGGGTGGCCCGCTTCCTTGTAGGCCTCCCGGTAGGCGCGGATGTTTGGGGCCAGCTCCTCGAGGGTGCCGAGCCGCACCGCGACAAACACGCCGTGGCCGAGCTTGCCGATCGCCGGAAAGGTGTCGGCGCTGTTGGCGGCGATGCGGATCTCCGGCCAGGGCTGCTGATACGGCTTTGGCGTCAGCCGCACATTGTCGAAGTTGTAAAACTTTCCCGCATAGGAAAAGCTGTCTTCGGTCCACGCCTTCTTCAAGATTTCAAGCGTCTCGGCAAAGCGCTCGCGGCTCTCGCCGTATGGCACGCCATAGGCCTCGTAAGTGCGCGGAAAGCCGCTGCGCCCGACCCCAAAGATCAGCCGCCCCTCGCTGATCTGATCGACCGTGGCGGCCTCCTCGGCGATGCGCAGTGGATGGCACAACGGCAGCACCTGGACCCCGGTGCCGATCCGCATGCGCTTGGTGCGCGCGGCAATCGCGCTGGCGATGGTCAAAGGCGCCGCGCAGACCGACCGCTCGGGGGCGACATGAATCTCGGCGAGCCACATCGCGTCGAGCCCCCAGCGCTCGGCCGCATCGACCTGGGCGAACAACTCGGCAAAGGCTTCTCGCTGGCTGGTGCCGGCCGGGCACTGAAACTCGTGAAACATGCCAAATTCGAACGGCATTCCGCCTTCTCCTTCTCGCCACGCGGCAGCGACCGCGCCGCAATGCGGCCTGCGATGCGCTGTCGCAGACGGTGCTCGCACGTCGGGGTGCCGTTCGATGCCCGTCGAACCGCCACATTAGAAGGCCGGGGGCGGCGATGCCACAGAAGAAAGCCGGGAGCCCCGTTGGCGCGGGTTTGTGCTGGAACGCCAGTAGAGCTGGGGCAACTCGATCGGGTGCAGGCGCTCGCGGCCCCGACGGTGGCTCAGGTTGGCGCAGAAGAGGGAGCGCACGCTAGAATGAGGCGAGCAATGAATTGCGAAGGGGGCCAGCGGTGAGCCAGGCGATCACGATCCGCTTTGCCGTGCCCGATGATGCCGGCCTGGTGCTGCGGCTGATCCGAGAGCTCGCCCTTTTTGAGAAGGCCACCGAAGCGGTGGTCGCGACCGAGGCCGATCTGGTGCGCCATGGTTTCGCACCGGATCGGCAGTTCGAGGCGATCCTGGCTTTTCTCGATCGCGAACCGGTCGGCTTGGCGCTGTTCCATCCACGATTTTCGACCTGGCTCGGAAAGCCTTGCATGTATCTGGAGGACCTTTATGTCGTGGCCGAGGCGCGCCGGCTCGGGGTCGGCCGCCGGCTGATGGCGCGGCTTGCCGCGATCGCGATCGAGCGCGGCTGGGGCCGGCTCGATTTCCAGGTGCTCGACTGGAACCCGGCGCGCGGCTTTTATGCAAGGCTCGGCATGAGCCATCTCGGCGAATGGCTGCGCTATGGCGCCGACAGCCAAGCGCTGCGCCGCCTCGCCGCCGAGGATATGTGCGAAGATTGCTGAGCCGAGCAGGCCCGGCGTCTCGCCAGACCTGGATCGGGTATCCCGGCCTCGGGTGCTATGATGGCGGCGAACGGCGCGAACGGAGGCGGCAATGGCGGCGGTGCGATACGGGGGGTGCCTATGCGGCGGCGTGCGGTACGAGTCGGCGGGCGAGCCGCTCTATTCGCTCTTATGCCACTGCCGCGATTGCCAGCACCAGAGCGGCGGCGCCTCGATCGCGGCGATGCGGGTGCCGGCGGCCGGGTTTCGCATCACCAAGGGCGAGCCCAAGCTCTATGTCAGCCTGAGCGACGCCGGCAACGAGGTGACACGGGCGTTCTGCCCGGAATGCGGCTGCCCGCTGTTTATCAGGGTCTCGGCCCGGCCGGACATTGTCGGGCTCAGGGTCGGCAGCCTCGACGACCCCAGCGAATTTCGCCCCGAGGCCGACATCTTTGTCAAAAGCGCGCAGCCTTGGGACCACATGGACCCGGCTCTGCCCAAGCACCGCACATATCCGCCCGGCCGCGCCTACACTCCGCCCAAATGAGCGCGGCAGAGAGCCCGTCCTGCCTGGGTCTCAAGCCGGCCGGCTTACCGACGCCCACCGTCAAGGACCGGCCACTGCGGCGATAAAAAGGCCGTTAGGCTTTCGCCAGGCTGACGTTAGTATGGTTTAGCCGCGTGTAAACTATGGCTGCCGTCTTCGCGATACCCTGCCGTCAGCGATTGACAGGGGTTGCCGCGACCGATACCAACAGGCTCAGCCTGAACCGCACAAAAAGCTCGACGGGCGGCAACGGGAGGAAGAGGTCGGGACACCGTGCCGGCATTGCTCGAAGTCCGAAATCTGCACACCGAGTTCCGCACCGGCGTCGGCGCCGTGCCGGCGGTCGACGGCATTTCATATAATGTCGAGCGCGGCGAGACGGTGGCGATCGTCGGCGAGAGCGGCTCGGGCAAGACCGCCGGCGCGTTGTCGCTGCTGCGCCTGATCCCGGACCCTCCGGGGCGGGTGACCGAGGGTGAGATCCTGTTTGCCGGGCGCGACCTCTTACGTCTTTCCGACGAGGCGATGCGCCAAGTGCGCGGCGGCGAGATCGGCATGATCTTTCAGGAGCCGATGACCTCGCTGAACCCGGTATTGACGATCGGCCGGCAGATCACCGAAACGCTCGAGCAGCATCGCGGCGCCGGCCGCGCCGCGGCGCACCGGCGGGCCGTCGAGCTGTTGGGGCTGGTCGGCATCGCCGACCCGCTGCGTCGCCTGAAGCAGTATCCGCACCAGCTCTCGGGCGGCATGCGCCAGCGCATCATGATCGCGATCG
Source organism: uncultured Alphaproteobacteria bacterium (assembly GCA_963738185.1). Lineage (GTDB taxonomy): Bacteria > Pseudomonadota > Alphaproteobacteria > ATCC43930 > CGMCC-115725 > AP-15. The sequence continues at coordinate 1,194,147 of CAVTVA010000003.1, forward strand.
CGATCGCCTGCGACCCCAAGCTGATCATCGCCGACGAGCCGACAACGGCGCTCGATGTGACGATCCAGGCGCAGATCCTCGAGCTGATGAAGGAGCTGACGCGCCGGCTCGACGTGGCGCTGATCATCATCACCCACAATCTCGGCGTCGTCGCCCGCTATGCCAACCGGGTCAACGTCATGTATGCCGGCCGCATCGTCGAGAGCGGGCCGGCGGCGGCGATCTACCACGACCCGCGGCATCCCTACACGATGGCGCTGTTGCGCTCGGTGCCGCGGCTCGACCGGCCGCGCCAGGCGCGGCTCGACCCGGTCGAAGGCCAGCCGCCCGACCTGACCCGGCTCGACCAGGGCTGCTCGTTTCGATCGCGTTGCCGGTTCGCGATCGATCTCTGCGCGCGCAAGCGGCCGGTCCTCGAACCGGCCGGCGAGGCACGGCACCTCGCCGCGTGCTTCCGCAGCGCCGAGATCGCCGCAGCACCGGTGCCGGCGCCGCGCCATCTGGCCGGTGGATATGTCGGCTCCTGACATGGGATTGGGGGAACAATGAAGATCGGATGGAGCCTGTTGGCGGCAGGGTTTGGCGCCCTGCTCGTCACCGCGGCAGTCGCCGCGCCGGCGAACGAGGAGGAGGCGCCCAAGCACGGCGGGACCTTGACCTATGTGATCCCGGCCGACGCGCCGCCCTCTTTTGACGGGCATCGCGAAGAAACCTTTGCGACCTTGCACGCGGTCGCCCCGTTCTACAGCGTGCTGATCCGGATCAACCCGCAAAACCCATCCTCGACCACCGACTTCGTGTGCGATCTGTGCACGGTGATGCCAACCCCGACCGACGGCGGCAAGACCTACACCTTCAAAATCCGACCGGGCGTCAAATTCAGCGACGGCACGTCGTTGACCGCCGCAGATGTGGCAGCGAGTTGGGACAACATCATCCATCCGCCCAAGGGATCCATCAGCCCGCGCGCCAGCTTCTACGAGATGGTCGATACGGTCACCGCCCCGGACCCCTCGACCGTCGTCTTTAAGCTGAAGTTTGCAACCAACGCCTTTCTGCCGGCGCTCGCCGACCCGTTTTCCTTCATCTACGAAAAGGCGATCCTCGACAAGAACCCGCGCTGGTACGAAGCCAACATCATGGGCTCCGGCCCGTTCAAATTCGTCAGCTATCAGGCCGGGCAGTCGATCAAGGGCGAGCGCAACCCCGACTATTACCATAAGCCGTTGCCCTATCTTGACGGGTTCGTCGGGATCTTCGCGCCGAAGCAGGCGGTGCGGGTCGATGCGATCCGCTCCGACCGGGCGGCGATCGAATTCCGCGGGCTGCCGCCCTCGGCCGTCACGCAGTTGAAGCAGGAATTGGACGGCAAGATCGCGGTGCAGCAGAGCGACTGGAATTGCGGCAATATGGTGCAGCCGAACCATCAGAAAAAGCCGTTTGACGATGTTCGGGTGCGCCGCGCGCTGAACTTGGCGATCGACCGCTGGGGCGGGGCGCCGGCGCTTTCCAAGATCGCCGATGTGCGCACCGTCGGCGGCATTGTGTTCCCGGGCTCGCCGTTGGCGCCGACCAAGGCCGAGCTTGAAAAGGTCGCCGGCTTCGGGCCCGATATTGACAAGTCCCGAGCCGAGGCCAAGCGGCTATTGAAAGAGGCGGGAGCCGAAGGATTGAGCTTCACCTTGCTCAACCGCAATGTCGACCAGCCCTACAAATACGTCGGCATTTGGCTCGTCGACCAATGGAGCAAGATCGGGCTCCACGTCACCCAGCACGTGCTGTCGACTGGTCCGGAATTGGCGGCGTTGCGCAGCGGGAATTTCGAGGTGGCGCTGGTCGCCAACTGCCACGGCGTGGTCAACCCGCTGCTCGATGTGCAGCGCTTTCTGCCGCACTCGGTCTATAGCGGGAATTACGGATATTTCGAGGACCCGAAGGAGGTCGCCCTCTACAACACGATGCTGCGCGAAACCGACTTCAACAAACAGCGGGCGCTGATGCTCGACTTTGAAAACTATGTGTTGGATGCCGAGGCGCACGGCATCTGGATTCTGTGGTGGCACCGGATCATCCCCTATCGGTCTTACGTCAAAGGCTGGAAGATCAGCCCGAGCCACTATCTCGACCAGGACCTGGCGACGATTTGGCTCGACAAGTAGGGGGCTGGCTCCACAAACAGGCGCGCATGGCGAACCACGCCGTTATGACCAGAACAAGTTGAACAGGGAGGGAGATATGAGGATCCGATCGGCGCTGGTTGCGGCGGCTATTGCCGCGGTGGCCGCCTTGCCGGCGTCGGCGGGAGAAGAGGAGGCGCCAAAATCCGGCGGCACCCTGACCTATCTGATCCCCGCCGACGCGCCGCCCAGCTTTGACGCCCACCAAGAGGAGACCTACGCGACGATCTTTTCGGCCGCACCCTTTTACAGCCTCTTGGTCCGGATCAACCCGCAAGACCCGTCCTCCGCCACCGACATTGTCTGCGACCTGTGCACGGTGATGCCGAGCCCGACCGACAACGGCAAGACCTGGACATTCAAGATCAGGCCCGGGGTCAAGTTTACCGACGGCACGCCGCTGACCGCCGATGATGTCGTGGCGAGCTGGAACGAGATCATCCATCCGCCAAAAGGCATTCTGAGCCCGCGCCAAAGCCATTACATGATGGTCGATACGGTCGAGGCGCCCGATCCCTCGACCGTCGTGTTTCATCTGAAGTTTGCCACCAGCGCGTTTTTGCCGGCGCTGGCCGACCCCTATTCGTGGATTTACGAAAAGAAGATCATCGACAAGGACCCCAAGTGGTATATGCAGAACATCATGGGCACCGGCCCATTCAAGTTTGTCAGCTACCAGGCCGGCCAGGCGATCAAGGGCGTCAAAAACCCCGACTATTTTCATAAGGGGCTGCCGTATCTCGATGGGTTCATCGGGGTCTATGCTCCCAAGCAGGCGGTCCAGATCGACGCGCTCCGCAGCAACCGGGCGGCGATCGAGTTTCGCGGCTACCCGCCCTCGGCGGTCAACCAGCTGAAGCAGGAGCTCGACGGCAAGATCACGGTGCAGCAGAGTGACTGGAATTGCGGCAGCATCGTCGAGATCAACGAAAAGAAAAAGCCGTTCGACGACGTCCGGGTGCGCCGCGCCCTGACCCTGGCAATCGATCGCTGGGGCACGGCACCGCAGCTCTCCAAGATCGCGATCGTCCATACCGTCGGCGGCATCGTCTTTCCGGGCTCGCCATTGGCGGCAACCAAGCCCGAATTGGAGCAGATGGCCGGCTACTGGCCCGATATTGAAAAGTCGCGGGCCGAGGCGAAGCGTCTCTTAAAGGAAGCCGGCGCCGAGGGGCTGAGCTTTACCTTGCTCAACCGCAATGTCGATCAGCCTTACAAATACCTCGGCACCTGGGTGATCGGCGACTGGAGCAAGATCGGCCTGCACGTGACCCAGCGCGTGGTGCCGACTGGGCCGTGGTTTCAGGCCTACCGAACCGGCGATTATCAAGTCGGGATCATTGGCAACTGCCAGAGTGTCATCAATCCGTTGCTCGACACGCAGCGCTATCTGCCGCCAGATGTTTATTCCGGGAATTTCGGCCAATTCAAAGACCCGGCGGAGGTGGCGATCTACGACAAGATGCTGCACGAGACCGACTTCACCAAGCAGCGCGCGCTGATGCGGCAGTATGAAAAGCGCGTCCTCGACGGCCAGGCGCACGAGCTCTTTCTGTTGTGGTGGTATCGGGTGGTGCCCTATCGGTCTTACGTCAAGGGCTGGAAGATCGGCCCGAGCCATTACGTGAACCAGGATCTGTCGACCATTTGGCTCGACCAGAAATAGCCGCATGACGGATCGCGCGATGACAGCGGCGGCGGGCCGGGGGCCGCCTCTTCTCGAGGTCAAAGACCTGCGGATGTATTTCCCGGTGATCGAGGGGATCGTTGCGCGCCGCCAAATCGGCGAAGTCAAGGCGGTGGACGGGATCGACTTTACCGTCGGCCGCGGCGAGACCTTGGGCCTGGTCGGCGAGAGCGGCTGCGGCAAGACGACGACCGGCCGCTGCATCCTGCGGCTCGAGCGGCCGACCGCCGGCGAGATTCGCTTTGACGGCACCGATGTCGCCCGGCTCGGGCGGCGTCAGCTGCTCGCGCTGCGTCGTCGCATCCAGGTCATCTTCCAGGACCCGTACAGCTCGCTGAACCCGCGCATGAAGGTCGGCGAGATCATCACCGAGCCGATCAAGGTGCATCGCATCGAGCGCAACGCAGCGCGCCGCGCGGCCCGGATGCGCGAGCTATTGTCGGTGTGCGGCCTCGACCCCAATTTCGCCGACCGTTACCCGCACGAGATGTCGGGCGGCCAGCGCCAGCGGGTCGGCATCGCCAGGGCACTGGCGCTCGAGCCCGAATTCATTGTCTGCGACGAGGCAGTGTCCGCGCTCGACGTGTCCATCCAGGCGCAGATCGTCAATCTGCTCGAGGATTTGCGCGAGCGCTTTGGCCTGACCTACTTGTTCATCGCGCACGATCTCTCGGTGGTGCGGCATTTGTGCCATCGCGTCGCGGTCATGTATTTGGGCCGCATCGTCGAATTGGCCGAGTGCGACGAGCTGTTCGACCACCCGCTGCATCCCTATACGCAGGCTTTGCTGTCGGCGGTGCCGGTGCCCGACCCGACGGTCGAGGAGGGGCGCGCCTTCCGGCCGGTCAAGGGCGAGGTGCCGAGCCCGATCAACCCGCCTTCGGGCTGCGTGTTCCACCCGCGCTGCCCGATCGCAGTCGATGGCTGCAAGCGCACCCGGCCCGAGCTGCGCGAGGTGCGGCCGGGCCATTGGGCAGCGTGCAGCGAGATCCGCTAGCGCCGGCAGCAGCCGATCGCCGCGCAAAATGCAGCACCGGGAGAACAAGAAAATGCGGTTGGCGGCGATGGCGGCGGCACTCTTCATCCTCCTCGCGGCGACGGCCTCGGCGGCGCCAAATGAGGAGGCGCCCAAGCGCGGCGGCACCTTGACCTACCTGATCCCGGCCGACGCGCCGCCCTCCTTCGACGGGCATCGCGAGAGCACCTTTGCCACCGTGCATTCGGCAGCCCCGTTCTACAGCGTGCTGATCCGGGTCAACCCGGAAGACCCGTCGAATATGAGCGATCTCGTCTGCGATCTGTGCACGGCGATGCCGACCCCGACCGACGGCGGCAAGACCTACACCTTCAAGATCCGGCCCGGCGTTAAATTCACCGACGGCTCGCCGTTGACCGCCGCCGATGTGGCGGCGAGCTGGAATGAGATCATCTTCCCCCAAAAAGGGGTGCTGAGCCCGCGCGAAAGCAATTACCTGATGGTGGACAAGGTGGAGGCGCCCGACCCGTCGACCGTGGTGTTTCACCTGAAATTCCCGACCGCCGCATTTCTGCCGGCGATCGCCGACCCGTTCGCCTGGATCTACGAAAAGAAGATCCTCGACCGGGACCCGCAATGGTATGAAAAGAACATCATGGGGTCGGGCCCGTTCAAGTTCGCGGGTTACCAGGCCGGGCAGTCGATCAAGGGCATCCGCAATCCCGAGTACTACCACAAGGGCTTGCCTTATCTCGACGGGTTTACCGGGATTTATGCGCCAAAGCAGGCGGTGCAGGTCGATGCGATCCGCGCCGACCGGGCTGCGATCGAGTTCCGCGGCTTTCCGCCCTCGGCGCGCGACCAGCTGGTCCGCGAGCTCGACGGCAGGATCAAGGTCCAGGAAAGCATCTGGAACGTCGCCAGCGCGGTCACCCCGAACCACAAGAAAAAACCGTTCGACGACGTGCGGGTGCGTCGCGCGCTGACCCTCGCGATCGATCGCTGGGGCGGTGCCCCGGGCCTCTCGAAGATCGCGATCGTCAAAACCGTCGGCGGGCTCGTCTATCCCGGATCGCCGTTGGCCGCGACCAAGCCCGAGCTCGAGCAGATCGCGGGCTATTGGCCCGATATCGAGAAGTCGCGAGCCGAGGCGCGGCGGCTGTTGAAGGCGGCGGGGGCCGAAGGGCTGCATTTCGAGCTGCTCAACCGCAACGTCGATCAGCCCTATAAATATGTCGCGATCTGGCTGATCGACCAGTGGGGGAAGGTCGGGCTGCACGTCACCCAGCGTGTGCTGCCGACCGGGCCATGGTTTCAGGCGTTGCGCAGCGGCAATTTCGATGTCGCGCTCGAAGCCCCCGGCCACGGCATGGTGAACCCGCTGCTCGATGTGCAAAAGGTGCTGCCGGCCTCGGTCGATGCCGAAAACTACGCCAATTACGAGGACCCGCCGGAGGTCGCCCTCTACAACAAGATGCTGCGCGAGACCGACTTCAATAAGCAGCGCGCGCTGATGCGCCAGTTCGAGAAGCATGTTCTCGATACCGAGGCGCACGAGATCTGGGTGCTGTGGTGGTACCGGATCGTCCCCTATCGGTCCTATGTCATGGGCTGGAAGATCAGCCCGACCCATTTCATCAATCAAGATCTGTCGACGATATGGCTCAACAAGTAGACAACGCGGCGGGGACGCCGGCGCGCAGTCGCGGCCCTGCACCCCGACGCGCTCGCAGTGGACGCTAACCATGTATCGCTACATCATAAATCGGCTGCTGCTGGTGGTGCCGACCCTGGTCGGCGCGGCGGTGCTGGTCTTTGCCTTGATGCGCCTCATTCCGGGCGACATCTGTGTCGTGCGGCTGGGCTCCGGCGGCGGCACCTTCGACGAGGCGGCGGTCGCCGCCTGCCACGCCCAGCTCGGCCTCGATCGGCCGATGTGGCGGCAGTTCTTCGACTTTGTCTGGGGCTTCTTTCACTTCGACTTTGGCACCTCGATGTGGACCGGCAAGCCGGTCTCTTACGAGATCATGCAGCGGCTGCCGATCTCGCTCGAAATCGCGATCCTGGCGACGGTCGTGGCGCTGCTGCTGGCGATCCCGCTCGGCACGGTTTCGGCGCTGAAGCAAAACAGCTGGATCGACCTGGTGGTCCGCACCGTGGCCATCGCCGGGATCGCCACCCCGTCGTTCTGGCTCGGCATCCTGTCGATCCTGTTTGTGCTCAACCTGAGCCAGTGGGCATTCGGCTCGCCTTGGATGCCGCCGATCACCTATGTCCCGATATGGCAGGATCCGATCCGCAACCTGTCGATGGCGTTTCTGCCGGCGGTCACCGTCGGCTACCGTTATTCCGCAATCGTCATGCGGATGACGCGCTCGGCGATGCTTGAAGTGCTGCGCGAGGATTATATCCGCACCGCCTGGGCGAAGGGCCTGGTGCGTCGGCTCGTGATCAATCGGCACGCCCTGAAAAACGCCCTGCTGCCGGTCGTCACCCTGGCCGGGATCGAGTTCGCGTTCCTGATTGGTGGCCTTGTCGTGACCGAGCAGGTATTCAACCTGAACGGGATCGGCCGGCTGTTTGTGCAGGCCGTGCAGAATCAGGACTACACCTTGACCCAGGCGCTGGTGATGCTGACCGTTGCGGTGTTCGTCCTGACCAACCTCGTCGTCGATCTGGCCTATGCATGGCTCGATCCGCGCATCCGCTTTGCCTGATTTGAGGGTCGCCACATGGCCGCCACTGATACTGTCCTGTCGCCGTCCGCGATCGAGCTGCCGCAGACGCGGCGCTCGATCGGCGGGCATATCCTCGACTTTTGCCGCCATCAGCCGCTCGGCACGATCGGCTTGGCGATCGTGCTGGTGATCCTGTTCGCCGGCCTGACCGAGCAGTGGATTGCGCCCTACAGCCCGACCGCCAACGATTTCGCCGCGATGACCCAGCCGCCCTCGTGGGCGCATTGGCTCGGCACCGACGAGTTCGGCCGCGATCTGCTCTCGCGCATCATCTACGGCGCCCGCACCGCACTGATCATCGGCTTTTCATGCGCCATCGTCGGCGGCTTCGCCGGCCTCGTGCTCGGCGTCGCCAGCGCTTATTTCGGCGGCCGGATCGACCTCCTAATCCAGCGCGTGCTCGATATCCTGATGGCCTTTCCGCTGATCATCATGGCGCTGGCGGTCGTGTCGATCTTTGGCACCGGCGTGGAAAATGTGATCATCGCGATCACGATCCCGCTGTTCCCGCGCTGCGCGCGCGTCGTGCGCTCGAGCGCCTTGGCGCTGCGCGAGATACCCTATGTCGATGCGGCGCGGGCCTGCGGCTTCAGCCATTCGCGGATCATCTTGCGCCATATGGTGCCGAATGTGATGGCGCCGTTTTTGATCCTCCTGACCGCATTTGTCGGGCAGGCGATCCTGGCCGAGGCGGCGCTGTCCTATCTCGGGTTGGGCGTGCAGGAGCCGGTCCCGGCCTGGGGGCTGATGCTGCAGGGCGGGGCCGAGGAATATGCGACGACCGCACCCTGGATCGCGATCTTCCCCGGTCTCGCGATCGCGCTGACGGTGTTCGGCTTCAGCATCTTCGGCGATGCGCTGCGCGATGTTCTCGACCCCAAAATGCGCGACCGCTGATCCGGGTTCGCCTTAGGGCGCGCCCCGACCCGGCCATTCGCCCGGTGGCGGCGGGCTTCGGCCCGCCCCATCCTTCTCCTCATTGCAATCGAGGAGACACCGCGATGACCGAGAATCTTCCGGACGCGTTCGTCCAATTTTCCGCGGCATTGGTCGAGCGGGCGGCCTCCGGCCGGCGCTTGGTCGCAGAGATCAGGGCGCGTGGGCACTCGCCGCGCACCGGCACGTTGTGGCGCAAGGATGTCGTCGTCGCCTCGGAGCAGGCGCTGCCTGATATCGCCGAAAGCGAAATCGTATTGGCCGGCGGCGGCACGTTTGCCGCGCGACTGGCCGGGCGCGACCGCGGCACCAACATTGCCGTCCTCAAGCTCGAGGGCGGCCCGGAGCCGATGCCGCAAGCCGCTGTTGGCCAGCTGGAGCCGGGCGCGCTTGTGCTCGCTCTTGCCGCCGACGGCGCCGGCGGGGTCGCGGCGCGGCTCGGCGCCGTGCACTCGGTCGGCCCCGCCTGGCACAGCCGCGCCGGCGGGCGTATCGACCACCGCATCAACCTCGATATCCGGCTCGGCGAGCGCGAGGAAGGCGGGCCGGTGCTCGATGCCGCGGGCGGGCTGATCGGCATCTCCACCCTGGGCCCGCGCCGGCGGGCGCTGGTGATCCCGGCGGCGACCGTCGAGCGCGTGCTCGACCCGCTGCTGACCACCGGCCGGATCGCGCGCGGCTGGCTCGGCGCATCGGTGCAGCCGGTGCTGGTGCCGGAAACGCTGCGCGGCGAAGCTGGTCAATCGTTGGGCCTGATGGTCATCGGGGTGACGCCTGATGGGCCGGCGGCGCAGGCCGCGATGCTGATGGGCGACATCCTGGTCGCGGTCGATGGCGAGGGCGTCGGCAGCCCATCGCAGCTCGCCGAGCGCCTCGGACCGGACTCGGTCGGCCGACCGGTCCAATTGCGGCTAATCCGCGCCGGCCGGATCGAGACGCTCGCGGCCACGGTCGGGGCGCGGCCGGGGCAATGAATGCCGCGCCGCGATCCACCAAGGCGTGCGCCGAGGTCCCGGCGCGGCTGCGGGTCGCGATCGTCGCCGCCGAGCCGGCCGAGGCGAAGCGGCTCGCGGCGCTGGCGGCTCACAGCGGGCACAAGGTTGCGGCCGCGAGCGAACCGGCGGATGTGGTCCTCACCGACGGCGTCATCGATGCGCCGCCAGGCATCCCAGCGGTGGCGCTCGGGGTAGAGGAGGGCGATTTTGCCGGCTTGCTGCCGCCCGAGGCCGGGCCGGCGCAGCTCGACGCCGCGCTGCGCGCCGCCGCCGCCGGGCTCAGCGTCAGGCCACAGCCTGTGCCGAAGCCGCGGTTTGGGCCGGTGGCGGAAGAGGGTGCGCCAGTGCTGACGCCGCGCGAGGTCGAGGTGCTGACGGCGCTCGCCGACGGCTTGAGCAACAAGGCAGCCGCCCGCCGGCTCGGCATCTCGCCGCACACAGTCAAATTCCACATCGAGCAGCTGTTTCACAAGCTCGGCGCCGGCTGCCGCGCCGAAGCCGTCGCCAAAGGGCTAAAGCAGCAAATCGTCGAGCTGTGATCGCGCTTTTTTCGGAAGGCGGCGGGGACGCTACATCCCCTCGCGCGCCACCGGGTTGCTGAGGGTGCCGATGCCAGTGATCTCGATGTCGATCGTGTCGCCGTGCTTGACGTTTTCCGGGGCGCCTTCGGTGCCCATCCACACGACGTCGCCGGGATAAAGGGTCATATATTGCGACATGCGGCTGATAAAGGTCGCCGGGCCGAACAGCATGTGGTCGGTCTTGAAGCGAATCTTTTCGTCGCCGTTGACCCGGATGATCGTGTGCGCCGCGCCGAGGTCGAAATCGGTCTCGATCCACGGCCCCATCGGCTTGAAGGTGTCGGCGTTCTTGGCCCGCCACAGGGTGCGGTCGCCGGCCTGCCAGGTGCGCTCGCTGAAATCGTTGCCGATGGTCCAGCCGAGCACGCAGGAGAGCGCGTCCCGTTCGGAGAGGTGCTTCGCTTTTTTGCCGATCACCGCGACCAGCTCGCCCTCGTACTGGCAGCGCTCGGTCGCGTCCCTGGGAATGACGATCGGCTCGCCATGCGCGACGAGCGCGTTATTGGCGCGGTAGCCGATATCGGCGGCTTTTGGCAGGTTCGGCTCCTGGCCGCGCTTGCGCGCCGCCTCGATCACATGCTCGGCATAGTTCAGCCCGGCACAGTAGAAGGTGCGCGGCTCGACCGGCACTAATAATTTGACCGAGGACAATCTGTGGCGGGTCGCGGTCTTTTCGTAGCCGGCGAACGGATCGCCCTTGACCTCGGTCACGCTGTCGCCGTCGACGATGCCGTACGCTGCCCCGCCATTCGCCTCGAACCGTATCCAACGCATCGTTGCGTCTCCTCCTGTTTCCCGCACTGAGCCGGTCAGGCCGGCGTCTCGCCTTTCAGCATCAGACGGTAGAGATAGCGGCGCTCGTTCATGTCGTAATCGGGGTTGGCCTTATGGATGACGCTGCGGTTGTCCCAGATTACAAAGTCGCCGTAACGCCATTGATGGCGGTATTCGTATTTTTTCTGGACCGCGTGCGCCATCAATTCGGCGACGAGAGCGAGCGCTTCCTGATCTTCCATCCCCTCGATCGCCTCGATCCGCACCGGATTGAGGTAGAGCGCCTTGCGGCCGTTTTCGGGATGGGTGCGGACCAGCGGATGCACCCCCGGCGGCGGCACCTGCCGCGCGCTGTCCTCGCTCAATGGCCGCAATTCGCGCGGGCTGTATTTGCTCAGATAAACATGCACCGCCTTCAGGCCGTCGATGCGCTCCCTGGTCGCCGCGGGCAGATCGTCATAGGCCTCGTGCATGTTGACGTACTGCGTGTCGCCGCCGCTTTTTGGCAGCGACACCGGGAACAGCATCGTGGCCTTGGGCGGGGCCGGATGATTGGAGTGGTCGGTGTGAAAGGTCTCGCCCGAGATGTAACGCTTGCCGGGCACAGTCTGCTCGTTCGAGACATAGTAGATCTGCGGGTAGCCTGGCACGTGCATCTCGCGTTTGTCGTGCTGGAACAATTCGCCAAAGATCTGGGCGGCGGCGATGAATTGCGGCGGGGTGAATTCCTGGTCGCGGACCACCAGCACATGATGGTCGGCGAAGGCGCGGTTCAGCGCCGCGCGGGTCTCGTCGTCGACGCCCTGGTTCAGATCGAGCCCGCGAACCTCAGCCGCGGTGTGCTCGGTCAGCGGCGTGATCGAATAGTCCATCGGCTGGCATCCTCGATGCGGCATAATCTCGAGGCGAAGTATGGCGGAAGCGCGGCCAGCTTTGCAATGCCGCGGCCGGGCGGGGGCCGCGAGGCTGTCCTAATCAGGGCTCGCCGGTCCGGCACGGATCGCGACGCTCGACATGCTCGGCGAGCCGATCGAAGCGCTCGGCCATGTCCAGCAAGTCGCGGCGAACCTCGGGTGTCTGCGCGCGCTGCCCGAGTTGCCTGATTTCGGCGGCGAGGTTCCGGTAATATTCGGCTGTGGGTAGCTTTTCGCCGCTCATCCGGCCCCATCTGCCAAACCTGGTGCGCCGCCGGACAACGCCATAGCGCTCTTGGCGTTCCAAGAGAGCGGTGAAATCACACTTATGCCTCGTGCGGTAAATCGGCTTATCAACGCGGTAACTTTCCGGAACAAATCGTAATAGTAGTGAGGAAAAATTAAGTCATCCTCCTTCCCCGTCATAATTGAAACCAGTCGGGGTGAGTGCACGTTGGTCATGCATGATGATAGACCATGCTAGATTTTTACGGGCCAAGGCAGAAGCACTTCGGGAGCTGGCGCAGCGAGCGCCGCAGATCGCCGAAAGCCTGCGCCGGCTTGCCGGTCAACTCGACGCCAAGGCCGCCGATCTGGAAAGCGGGAACGGGTCGCCCGGCCCTTGACGAGGCCGGTCGGCCGATCTCGGATGCACCACAGAGCTGCGTTGCTCAGCGCGGCGTTTTGCCCTTCCCCTCCTCCGGCGGTGTCGTTGCGCGGCGCGGGGCGATCGCCGCGCTGCGCAGCGCGGCGACATCAATCTCCGGCATCGGCAGGTCGAGGGCGCCGAGCACCGCGTTGGCCAGCGCGTTGTAATCGCGAAAGCTGCGGCGCAGCCAGTGCCGCCAGTTGACCAGGCCGCCGCTCGCGTGCAGCTCAAACGCCGATTCGCGGCCGTCGAGCGCCGAGGAGACGTGGTCGGCCGCCAGCTGTAAGAGAGCCGCGCGCTGCAAGGCGGTGTACCCGCCGCCGCCAAACGAATCCTCGAGCCCAGACGCGAGCGCCGGGTCGGCGAGATCATGGTCGGAGGGGGCGACGACCAGCGAGGAGCCGGGCACGATCCGCAGAATCTCGGAGATGCGCTGGCGTGCCTTGAAGAGGGCGATGCCGCCGGCCGCCAGATGCGCGTGATCGGGAAAGCAATAGCCCGACGCGGTGAAATCGGGGTCGCGCTCGGCGGCGGTAATGCAGCTGCGCACAGTCTGCACCGCCGCGACCAGATCGATCAGGTATTCGACCGTCTGCTGGTTTTCCTTTAGGCCCATCGCATGGCTGAGCGCCAGCGCCAGGCCGAGGGTGAACTCCGCCTTCGCCAGCCAGCCATAGAGGTGGTGCCATCTGAGCCAGCGCGGGATCGCCTCGGGCGCGGGGTCGGCGAAGAACACCCGCTCCCACGGGATCGCCACATCGTCGAGCCACATCTGGCCGTCGAGCTCGTCAAAACGGCTCGACAGCGGCGCCATAAACGGGTTCTCGCTGCGTGCGGCGCGCTTGCGGCACAACACCGTGACGCCGGGGGCGGCGACCGGCACGATAAAGCTCGCGCGATGCCCGCCGATATCGATGCCGGAGAGCGCGCCGACATACACGTCCTCGGCGAAGGCCGGGCTCGTATGCATGCCGAGCCGGCCGCGCAGCACGAGCCCGGCATCGGTCTCGCGCACCAGGGTCAGTGCGACCCGCTCGGCCGGGTCGCGGCGCATGCGCTGCCCGATAATCGGGGCGCCGCCGCAAAACGTCAGAAATCGCCCGGTGCCGGCGATCATGTCGCGATAGGCGGCCGCCGCGGCGGCGTGCTCGGGGGCGAGGTTCTTCGCCTCGACCGCGCTCAGCACGCCCAACGCGATCAGGTTGCCGTAGGCCGGGGTGTGGGTGATGTTGCCGGCGCTGACAAAGAGCGTCCTGGCGAAGGACCGGCCCATGCCGATCAGGTCCTCTGCCTCGCGCGGCGCCACATAGGCCCAGGCGACCGGCTCCCCGTCAGCCTGATGCGGAGAAATCAGCGTGTCCCGCCATGCCGGGTCGAGGTGGCGATCGTACCAGGCCGCATATTCGTCGACCATGGCGCAGGTCGCCGGATGGGTCGTCACGTCGGCGACCCGGCCTTCACCCATGACCCAGACCTGGCGCCCGTCGCGCAGCGAGTTGCGGTAGTCGGCGCCCGTCCGCATTCGCGGCTCCCGATCTTTTGCCGCTGCCCCGCCATACTGAATAGCCGCGGCAGCGCAGGCTTGAGAGCCTATTGTGGCTGCACCCGCGCGGATCGCCAAGCGGGCTCGGCCGCGGCGCGGCTGGCTGGCGGGCGACGAGAGCGCACCCGCGCCCGCACGGTCGGCTCAGGGGTTGCGCACGGCCGGCAGGGTGGACGGGTTGAGCGAACCGATGCATGTCGGATGGCCAAAGCCGCTCGCGCTGCTGCTCAACGTCCCGTTCGGGTCGAGCAGGCCGCCATTGGCGGTTGGCGCGATGTCGAAAATAATGTTGTCGGGGTGCTGTGCATCGTTACCCGGCACCGGATGCAGCACTCCCAAATGATCGAGTTTCATCCCGGCGCGGACCCGCCAGGCAACAAAATGATCGGTGCACGAAGTGTCCCCGCTGACCCCCACGGCGCCGATTTTCTTGCCGCCTTTGGTGTAGAGCCCGAGACCGCCGCCGAACACGTTTACCCCGCCGACGCGCTCGCCGACCAGCGGGTCGCCGGGCGTGCCGAACGAGCGCACATTGCCCTGATAAGCAATCGCCGGATCGACCGGATTGCTGTGCTGCAAGCCGTAAAGGCTGCCGCCCGGCTGCACCGCCGAGTACAAATTCGCGGTCGACAGCGCGAACCCGGTCGGAGCAAAGCTGGTGGCCGGCGGCGCGCCGTTGCTTAGGCTGAAACCGTTCGCGGTGTTTGCTTTTTGCGCGGAGATGAGGCGGCTGCCAAACCATTGGTCGGTGTACTGGCCGCCCGAAAATGCGACGGCGCACACGGTGCCGTCATTGGCCACGACGGTCCCCCACATGTTGAAGCCCAGCCCGCCATTCGAGCCGGCAACCGCGCTTTGCAGCGCCGACTTCAGCTGGGCCCAGCCCGGCAAGCCGGCACAAGATCTAGAATGGTCGGCAGAAGCGGGGTCGATCAGGACCAAAGCAATAAAACCGGTCAACACTGCCAGCAATGCACCGCGGCAAGCTTTCGATTTTCTTAACATGCGCCTCTCCCCAAACTCGATTGTTGGCTGATCCTCCAAAGGAGGCCGCGCCGCAACATTGGTTCGATGCGGCGCTTGTGCAAGTTACCGGCGCCGCCCCCCCAGCTTCAACCTAAATTGCTCCCCTCGCGGGCGCCGCTACACTAGCAATACTGCACGGGAGGTCGGCATCGGATTCGCCCGAGCTCGACGCGTCGCGCCCGATCGACGGGCTTGCGCCGGGGCAGCGAAAATGCAGCACGCCTCGGCGGGAGGAGATGGGGAGGCAACAATGGCGGACACGCCATTGTCGGCTGCCGAGCTGGCGCTCGAAAGCCAGGCGCTCTGACGGGCTTGCTCCGCACCGCAGAACATGCCAGAGAGCCGGTCGGGAGCGAGGTCGGGGAGGCAAAAATGGCGGACACGCCATTGTCGGCCGCCGAGCATGCGCTGGAGAACCAGCGGCTCGGCGCGTTGCAGATCCGCGTCGTGGCGATCTGTGTCTTGATCCAGATGTGCGACGGCTACGATGTCGGCTCGATCGGCTGGGCGGTGCCGTCCTTGACCCATGCTTGGCACTTGGCGCCCTCGGCGTTTTCGCTGGCCTTTTTGTGGTCGAACATTGGCGTCATGATCGGCGCGCTGGCCTCGGGGCCGATCGGGGATCGCATTGGCCGCAAGCCGCTGCTGCTCGCCAGCATCGCGATTTTTGGCGCTGCTTCGCTGGCGAGCGCGTTCTCGCCCTCGCTCGGCTGGCTCAGCGGGCTGCGCTTTTTCACCGGGGTCGGGATTGCCGGCGCGTTTTCGGGGACGACCGCGTTGACCGGCGACTACGCGCCGCAGCGGCTGCGGGCGACGATGATCATGGTGACCTTTACCGGGGCGCCGCTCGGCGGCTTTATCGGCGGCATGATCGTCGCGGCACTGCTGCGGCACTATTCGTGGCCGGTGATCTTTGTCCTGGGCGGCGGCTTTCCGCTGGTGCTGCTGCTGATCATGATGCTGTGGCTGCCGGAATCGCCGCGTTTCCTCGCAGCCAAGGCGAGCATCACGCCGCGCGACCGCGCCCTCTTGGCCCGTCTCGACCTGGCGCCGGGCCAGGCGGGGCTGCACGGCTTCGATGTCGCCGGCGAAAACCCGGTCAAAATGCTGTTGGGCCAGGGCTATGCGCTGCAGACCGTGCTGTTGTGGGTCATCTTCTTTTGCAGCCTGCTCGATTTGTTCCTGTTTGTGTTCTGGCTGCCCGAAGTCTTGCACCTGACCGGCATGACGCCGCCGCAGGCGGTCTTCGCCTCGAGCCTGATCCCGCTGGGGGGTATTTTCGCGGTGCTCTATCTCGGCCTGGCGATTGACCGCTTTGGCCCCGAGCGGGCGTTGGCGCTGCACTATGTCGCGGGGGCTGTGTTCGTCGCCGTGATCGCGTTGGCGCTGCTGCCCTACCTGGCGCTGCTGGCGATCCTGTTCTTCGCCGGGACGACGATCATCGGCAGCCAGACCGGCGCCAATGCCGCCTGCGGCGCGCTCTACCCGGCGCGCATGCGCACCAGCGGGATCGGCTGGGCGCTCGGCATCGGCCGGCTCGGCGGCATCGCCGCAGCACCCCTCGGCGGCGCTCTCTTGGCCTGGGGCCTGGCACCAAAGCACATCTTTTTAAGCGCCTGCTTTTTTGCGGTGGTCGCGGCGGTGGCGACAGCCTTGCTGGTGCTGCGCGGAACGCCCGCTGCGCGGCTTTCCGACCAGGCGAGGCCAGCCTCAACCGGTCGCGCTCAATAGACCGCGCCCGGCGTGCGGCGCGCGCCTAATAGACGGCGCCCCTGGCGGTGATCGGCCAGATCGCCTCGACGCGGCTGCCGCGGACGCCAACATACCAGTCGTAAAGGTTGACGGTCGGGTCGCAATGGCCGGGGACCAGGCGGATCTTGTCGCCGATCCGCAAGCGGTTGGTGGCGGCGGTGACCGCGAGTCTGCCATGCTCGTCCGAGGCGCGCTCGTAGGTCGCGGCGGGCTCGTCCCAGACGAGCGGCGGACCGCTGTCGAAGGCGAGCGCCTTCAGCCCGGCATCGACGATGGCGCGGTCCTCGGTCGGGCGGCTCATCACCGTCGCCCATACGAAGAGGCTCGGCTCAAAGCGGCTGACCGGCGCGCCGCCGCGGTCGAGATTGCGGGCGTAATCGGCGTCCATAAAGATGTAGGAGCCGCATTGCAGCTCGGTATAGACGCCGCTCGCCGCTTCAAACTCAAAGCTGCCGGTGCCAGCCCCGGTCACGACCGGGCACGCGATCCCGTTTCTCTCCAGCAGGTGGCGGGTGCTGCCTGCCTTTTCGGCGGCCTGGGTGATCGCCTGGCGGCGCTCGTCCCAGCCGCGCAAATGCTGGGCCGAGCCGTGATAGGCCTGGAGCCCCGCGAAGCTCAGATGCGGCGCGTCGGCCACCCGCCGGGCCAGGTCGAGCGCCGGCTCGCCCGGCTCGACCCCGCAGCGGTTGCCGCCCATATTGACCTCGACATAAACCGGCAAGCTCACCCCGGCCTCGGCCGCGGCGGCTTCGAGGGCATCAACCTGTCCGGCGTCATCGGCGCACACCCCGATCCGGGCGGCCGAGGCCAGCGCCATCAGCCGGCGCAACTTCTGCCGGCCGACGATCTCGTTGGTGACGAGCACGTCGGGAACCCCGCCATAGACCATCGCCTCGGCCTCGCCGACCTTTTGCACGCACACGCCGACGGCACCCTGCGCGATTTGCTGGAGTGCGATGACCGGGCATTTGTGGGTCTTGGCGTGCGGGCGCAGCCGGACCGCACTGCCGGCGATTTCTTCGGGCAACCGCCGCAGATTGCGCGCAAAGGCGTCGAGATCGATGACCAGGGCGGGGGTGTCGACCTCGTCGAGCGGCATGCCGATTTCGGCGGGCGGGCGGGTCGTCATCGCACGGAACTCCTCGGGAAGACGGACTGCTTCGCGAGGCTCGCGCAGGCCGCAGTCAAAAGCAACAGACGGTGCGGCGCCGGCGCATCGATCCGGTTGAAGCGGCCCGTCCGCGGTCCCCGGTGTGCCCATCACAAACGCGTCAGTGCTGGGACGGCGTTGTTAAGGTTCTTGACGCGACACCCCTCGCGATTAGGCTGCTCGGTTGCCAGGCCGAAAAGCAAACCGGCAGTCGAGAACGGCGGGGTTGTGAGCAATGTGCGGGTAGAGCATCGGTTCGCCGTCGTCATGTGCGCCGATGTCGTTGGCTATTCCCGGTTGATGGGGATCGACGAGGAGGGCACCCTGGCGGCGCTGCAGGCGATCCGCCGCGACCTCTTCGACGCCAGCATCGAGCGGCACAACGGCCGCATCGTGCGCAGCATGGGCGACGGGCTGCTGGTCGAATTCAACAGCGTCGTCGATGCGGTGCGCTGCGCATTGGAGGTCCAGCGCGCGATGCCGCACCGCAATCCCGAGGCGCCGCCCGATCGGCGCATCAGCTTTCGCATCGCGATCAATCTCGGCGATGTGGTTTCCGACGGCGATCTGATCTACGGCGACGGCGTCACCATCGCCGCGCGACTGGAGAGCCTGGCCGAACCCGGCGGCATCAATGTCAGCCGCGCGGTGCGCGACCAAGTGCGCGACCGGCTGCCGATCGCCTTCGCTGATTTGGGCGAGCACGAGGTCGCGAATATTGCCCGCCCGGTGCGCGTGTTTCGCATCGTTATCGCCGATGCGGCTTCCGCTCCGGCGCCAGCGCAGCCGCGCAAGACCGCCGCGCCGCCGGAAAAACCGGCAATTGCAGTGCTGCCGTTTCAGAATCTCGGGGCCGATCCCGAGGCCGAATTCTTTCTCGACAGCGTCGCCGAGGATTTGATCACCGAGTTGTCGCGCGCCCGCTGGTTCTCGGTTGTGGCCCGCAACACCAGCTTCACCTACAAGGGAAGAGGGGGTGATGCAAAGCTACTCGCCCGCGAGCTCGGGGTGCGCTATGTGGTCGAGGGCAGCCTGCGCAAGGCCGGCAGCCGGGTGCGCATCAGCTGCCAGCTGGTCGAGGCGGCGAGCGGCCAGCAGCTGTGGGCCGACCGCTTTGACGGCACCCTGGAAGACAGCTTCGAGCTGCAGGACAAGATCACTGAGAGCGTGATCGGCTCAGTGGCGCCGGTGCTGCGCGGCGCCGAGATCGAGCGCGCCAGGCGCAAGCCGGAGACGAGCCTCGACGCCTACGAGCTGACCGTGCGCGCACTGCCGGCAGCCTTTGCCGAGACCGCGCAAGACAATCGCGAAGCATTGCGTCTGCTGGGCCAGGCTCTGGCGATGGATCCGCTCTATCCGACTGCCAACGCGCTCGCTGCGTGGTGCCATCAGCAGCGGCACCTGATGGATTGGCCGGGCGCACGAGCCGACGATCGCGAGGAAGCCAAGCGCCTGGCGCGGGCGGCGATCGCCCACGGGGCCGACGTTCCGCTGGCGCTGGCGGTCGCGGGCTCGGTGCGCGCCGCCCTGACGCGCGACCATGATCTGGCGCTCGCAGCACTGGATCGGGCGACGATGCTGAACCCCAACGCCGCGATCGTTCTCGGCTTTGATGCGGTGACGCGATGCCTGTGCGGTGCCTATGGCCGAGCCATCGAGAACGCCGAAAAGGCGCTGCGTCTGAGCCCTTTGGAGCCGCTGGTCTACTTCGCCGCGCTGGCATTGGCGCTGGCGTTTTTGTTGACCGGCCGGGCCGAGGAAGCCGTCGTTCAGGCGCGCCGCGCGATCGAGGGCAACCGCAACTTCGCCTTCCCTTATGCCGTATTGGCGCTCGCCTGTGCCCGCCTCGGCGACATTGAGGAAGCCGCGCAGGCAGTGCGGCGGCTGGCACGGGCCGCACCCGGCTTTCGCCTCGGCTCGCTGCGCCGGATCCGGTTCGCCGATGCCGGGCGCCTTCACTCCGAGCTCGACCTGTTGCGCGCCGCCGAATTGCCCGAGTGACGACGGCGCTCCGCGCGGCAGCCTCGGCTTCCTGTCCTTTCAGCCGAGTGAGCGGTCTGTTAACAGTTTGCCTTGGTAAGCCGTTGTGAGCCCGCTCACACAGCAACGAGGAATTTTGGCGCATCTTCGCCGCAGCTTGGGATAGGTGCGAGGCCGTCGTGTCGGAAGAAGCCAGAGCACGGGCGAGGCGCCGCCTGGCGGCGATCCTGGTCGCCGGCTATCGCCCGCTGTTCCCGGGCGACGAAGCCGAAAGCTTTGCCGGGCTCAGAGCGGTTTTGCGCGACATTATCGCGCCGCTGAGCGCCGAATTTGGCGGGAACATCTTTAAGCAGACCAGCGAGTTGGCACTGATCGAGTTCGCCAGCGTGGTCGAGGCGGTACGCTGCGCCGCCGCCTTGCGCGAGAAGGCGAGCGAAACCAACCGGGGCCTGGAGAACGAGCGGCGGATCGCCTTGCGCATCGGCATCAACCTTGGCGACATCATTGCCGAGGGCGGCGACGTGTTTGGCGATGGCGTCAATATCGCGGCAAGGCTCGAAGCCCTGGCCGAGCCGGGCAGCGTCTATCTCTCGCAAAGCGTCCACGATCAGGTGGCCGGCAAGATCGACTTCGACTTTGAATATCTGGGGCCAAAGGACCTCAAAAACATCCGCCTGCCGGTTCGCGTGTTTCGGATGGGCGGCGAGCCGGCGGCACAGCCGACCGCACCCCGGCCGAGCGGGGCTACATCGATCGTCGGCGCGGCCGGGTTTGACGACCGCCGCGCGATCGCGGTCCTGCCATTCGCCAATTTCAGCGGCGACCCGGAGCAGGAATTCTTTGCCGACGGGATCACCGAGGACATCATCACAATGCTCGCCGGGTGGCGCGCCTTTCCGGTGATCGCGCGCAACTCGACCTTCACCTACAAAGGCCAGACCGTCGACATCAAAAAAGTCGGGCAAGAGCTTGGCGTGCGCTATGTGCTCGAGGGCAGCGTGCGCAAATCGGGGCATCGGGTGCGGGTCACGGCCCAGCTGATCCAGGCCGATACCGGCCACCACATCATGGCCGAGCGCTACGACCGCGACCTGACCGACCTGTTCGAGCTGCAGGACGAGATCACCACCACGATTGCCGGCGCGATCCAGCCCGAGCTCTTGAAGTTCGAGCGCGACCGCATCGCCGAGCAGCCGCAGCACGATGAGGATGCATATGCGCTCTATCAGCGCGGCATGTGGCACCACTATCGGCAAACGAAGCCGGATAACGTCGAGGCGCAGGCCTATTTCCGTCGCGCCTTGGCGATCGACCCGCAATATCCTCAGGCGACCGCGGCTCTCGCGATCACGCTGACCAGTGCTGCTATGCTCGGGTGGGTCGACAACGCCGACGCCCATTTTGAGGAGGCTCATCTCTTAGCACAGCAGGCCGTCACCCTCGATCGGCGCTTTCCGAACGCCCATTTCGCCCTTGGCCTAGTGTGCATGTGGACGCGCCGCTCCGAGAGAGGGATCGCGGCGTTCCAGGAAGCGATCAAGCTGAACCCCAGCTTCGCCGCGGCCCACGTCCTTCTCGGGCAGATGTGTCTGTATTCCAGCCAGCCCGAGGAGGCGATCTCTCTCGCCGAAAAAGGGATCCGGCTCAGCCCGACCGATCCGCGCTTGTTCATATGGTTGCCGGCGCTCGCCGGAGCACATTATCAGCTGCGCCATTACCAGGAGGCGATCGAGGCCGGGAGGCGTTCCTGGACGCTCAACCGCCACTGGCCGGGCGGGCTGCGCTACGTCGTCGCGGGCCTCGCCCAGCTCGGTCGCCTCGACGAGGCTCGTGCGGCGCTGGTCGAGCTGCGGCTGCTAAACCCGACTCTGGCTTTTGTCGAGGGCAACCTGAAGCGTCTGTTCAGCGATCCGGCGGCGGTTGATCACATCCTCGACGGGTTGCGCAAGGCGGGCTTCGAATAACCGGTGTGGGACGCCCAAGCGGGCTGCCTGGGCGGCGCACAGGCGCGTGTCCGCGGGCGATGGGCGCGACCGGTGAATAAAGATCGCGAGAACTACGCCCATCAGCAGGAGCGGCGCTGATGGCGGCTCCGGCACCTGGCCGCCTTCAGTCAGCGGCGAGCCGTCCGCGAGCGTCAGGGTCGGGCAGGCGCCGTCGGTCGGCGTGCATGGCAGCTGGCCCATATTGGCGGCCAGCAGCAAGGCCGGGTCGTATATATCCGAGGCAATCGTCGGGTCCGGGTCCCAGCTGTCCGCGATCAACCCGCCGTCGCTCTGCTGGAGGACGCTGGTCGTCTGATATCCGTCGCTGAATTGATAGGTATAGGTTCCGTTTTCCAGGGCGCCGACCAGATCCGCCAGCGGAACCGTCTGGCACAGCAGCGGCGGGCCGGGCGCGATCTGCTGGCAAACCCCGACGGTGTAATCGAGATTGTCGCCACCGCCGAACGGGGTGCCGCTGAAGGCAAGGGTCAGCGACCGGCACGCATTGACATTTTCGCCGGCGGTGCAGTCGGCAAATGATGGAGTGGCGATAAGGCCCGGGGTATCGCCGGGATTGCTCAATTGCTGGAATGTGCCGGCTTCCAGAAACGATCCGGCCGGCACCGCCAAGGTCAGAGCAGACAAAGATTTGTTCGCGCGGCCGGTGTTGCTGTGAAACGAGACCGAAAAATCTCCCGCGCCCGGCGGATCGGTGACCCCGGTCACGACGTCCGGGATTGGGCTGAGAAAACCGCTGAGCAGGGTTTGCGCCTGTTGGGTCGCGAGCACCTGGTCGGCGGTTCCGGCAGCGAGCTGAGCGAGAGCATTGGCGGTGCCGAATGGCTCCGTGCGCAGATTGCCGGCCGTCATCAGATTGTTCGCCGCCCCAGCGCCAAACGTCGCATGATCAAGGTCGAGGTCGTGGCCGATCTCATGCGCCAGGGTGTCGACGCGGGCGCCGAACCCCAAAAGCGTGTTCGAGCTGATCGCCACCCCGTTGTTGTTGATCCACGACAAGCCATAGAGGGTGCCGGGCTGGTTGCTCGGGGGTACGAGCTGGTTGATGAAGAACATGTTGATCGTCGTCGGGTTCGCGCTGAGCGGCGGGATCGGGCTCAGCACCGGCGGCGGATTGCCCGCGATCCCCGGCTGCTGCGACAGCGACTGGAATTCGGGGCTCATGCAATCCGAGCCGTTCGCGGCGCAGGAGGCAATCTGGATCGCCTCAAAACCGCCGCCGTTGGGGTATTGCACGGCCGGCTCGAAGGTCACGCTGATCCCGGCCTGGGCCCAGATGGCATCGGTGATGTTAATCTTCGTCGCCGGGTCGATGAACCCGACCGCACCCTGCGGCGCAGTCGCGTAGTTCTGGCCGTTGCTGTTGATCGGCGCGCAGCCGGTTGTGGTGCCGGCGCCGCCGGGGCACACGTCGATCGGCTGCACCGAGACGTATTCGGTGATCGGCGCCGCGCGCGCCGCGATCGGGGTGAGGCATGCCAGCGCCGCCAACAACAGAAGCGAGCGCGAGCAGGCGCGAGGCAGCATCAACCCACCCGAAATCTCCGCGATCGCGAAATCCCGCCTTCCACGATTTGTGGTGTGGAATAAGCAAGTTGCCGATGCATGGGTGATGTTAAGCATACGCATCACTGATCCCAATTGGTTAGCGGGCCCAGCAAGGCACGGACTGTAGAGTTTTCCCAACTTTCCGTTGGGCTGATCGGCCCCGCGCGTTAGCTGATTTAAGCTTGCAGTCACGATATGTTGACGATAATTTGACAGAGGTCAAGCAGCGCGGCGAGATTGCGAGACATCGAGCGTCCTTGCCGCGCCAAGAGAAACCAACGCGGTTAATGCCTCACCGGGCCGTCGCGAAGATTGCGCGGTATAAAAAACTTTTAGGATTGGGACGCCATGCAGGTTCGTATCCGATCTTTGCCGATCGCCGCTCTGGCTGTCTTGGCCGCTCTTTGCCTGTTCCGCATCGAACCGGCATGGGCCGGCGATGGCGGCGAGGACGCCGGAACCGTGCAAAGCTTCCTCGACGGGGTATGTAGCTTTGTCGGTCAGAGCCCCTGCCCGCAGCTGCCGACGGTCTCGCAAGGCATGCTTGAAATCGCCGGACTGTTTAACGCCCGGCCGGAGGCGGTCCGCGCCGGTCAAGGTGTCCCGGGCGGCGCGGTCTATGCCGGCAACGTCGCAACCGAGCCCCCGGCCGCGCTGGCGAGCCTGACCCCACTCGCCTTCAAGGGCGCGATGACCAGCCGGGGGCAGGCGATCGCCGACGCAGCTCTACGATCCCGCGGCCAACAGCTTCTTTTACGCGGCGACCACGCTCGGCACGGTCGAAGGCGTTTCTCAGCCGCAGACCCTTAACCTCTATTATGATTATCTGCTGCGGACGGTGCCGGTCTTTATCAAGGGCCAGACCGTCGCCAAGATTTCGTTGCCACTGACGGTGCTCCTCGGCAACGGCAGCGAGCGCTTTGTCTGCGGCGCGCTTGGCTGCCCGGCGAGCGAGGCGACACTGCTGATCAGCGCCACCTGCACCGGCGGCCCCGCTTGCCTCGCCGGCACGGTCAGCGGCGACTTCGCCGGCTCGGGGACCCAGCAGACCTACAAGGCTGCCGATCTCGGGGTCACATTCAGCGCGGCCTATCGGGGCATCGCCGATCTCAAAGCTGCCGCACGCGACATTCGCCGTGCACGTGCCGCTCGTCGTCACCGCCGCTAATGACCCGCCCTATTTTCGCCTTTAACAATATCGCCAACAAGATGGTATTCGGGGTGGACAATACCGGGTTACCCCGTCGCCTGCCTTGGGCAGCGTCGGCGTGCCACCCTACGCGGCGCCGCCCTGCGCCAGCTCGGCCGGGACGGCCTGCCCGGCGACCACCACGAGCGCCCGCCGCCGCCTTCGGCCTACGGCTTCTGCGCCAGCTTTTCGAACAACTTCACCGGGCCGATCGGCAACCCGGCGCCGGCCGTCGCCGCCTTTGTGCAGATCGGGACCGATGGCGAGGCGCTGGCCTCGACGCCGCTTCCGGGGACCGGAGCGACGCTCGCCGAGTGCCCGTTTTAAGCCGGCCCGTTTTAGACCGAGCAGCGATGACCGCCGCGGACGTCGCGAGCGAGGGTGGGGACTGCCGTGAAGTAAGCTGCGCAATCGCTTGCGGCGTCGGTTGCTGCGCGCCGGCCGGAGTGCGGCGATCGTGCCGCCGGGGGTCGCCGTGATCGCGCTGGTAACCATTGGCAGCCTGCTGATCGTCGCCGTCTGTGAATTCTGCCAGCCGCGGCGCCAGCGGGAGTTCCCCGCGTTGCGGCGGCGGCTTGGCAACATGGGCATCTGGCTCTTCAATATTGTCCTGGTCGCCTTTACCTTCGCGCCGACCGCTGCGGTCCGGCCGCAGCTCGATGCGGCTCTCGGCGTGGCGTTGCCGTCCTGGCCGATCGCCAATGCAGCGGCGAGCTTTGTCGCGGCCTTTCTGCTGCTCGATTTGTTAAATTACGCGACCCACCGCTGTCAGCACGCGGTGCCGCTGCTGTGGCGGTTGCACGCGTTGCATCACTCCGACCCCGATGTCGATGTCACGACCTCGGTGCGGCATCACCCGATCGAGTATTTGCTTGCCGGAGGCTTCTACTGGCTGGCGATGCTGGCGTTCGACATTCCACTGGCGGCCGTGACGGCCCACGCGCTAACCGTGTTCGCCGCCGCCGCGGTTACGCACGGCAATACCCGATTTCCAGAATGGCTGGAGCGACTACTGCGGCCCGTCGTCATCACCCTCGGCCTGCATCTGGTTCATCATTCCATCTCGCCGGGCGAGGCGAACGCCAATTTCGGGGCTGTCTTTTCGTTTTGGGACCGCCTGTTCGGCACTTACGCCCAGCTTTCCCCCGCACAGCAGCATCGCATCGTTTTTGGCGTCGCCGAACTGCCCCGGCGTGATGCCCTGGCGCCAACCGCGATGCTGCTGACGCCCTGGCTGATCCATCGCGGGCTGATCAATCGTGCGCGGCACGCCGCCGCGGGGGGCTCGTCGGGCCAGCGTTCGTCGGGCCAGCGTTCGTCGGGCCAGCGTTCGTCGGGGCAGCGCTTGCCGGGGCAGCGAACCTGATCGACGGGTCGTGCGTCAGCCGGCGCTGGCGGTGGTGCCGGTCAGCATGTCGGCTTTGCGGTTGAGCGCCTCGATCAGACCGTCGACACCTTGGTTGCGCAGAATGTCGGCGAATTCGGAGCGGTGCGTCGCCACCTCGCTGATCGTGCCGTCGAGATAGATGTCGGCGATCAGCCAGCTGCCGCCGGCTTGGCGCATCAGATAATCGACCTCGACCGGGTCGCCGTCAGATTTGATGATCCGGCTGGTGACGATCAGCCCGTACGGGTTCTGCCGCTCGCCGGTGACGTCAAGCCGTTGCCCGTGATAGCTGTCGAACCGGTCGGCGTAAACTGCCGAGATGTAGCGCCCGTAGCTCTGCGCCACTTGCTGCTGCTGCGCCGGGGTCAACGCCGCCCAACCCGGGCCGAACGCCAGGCGGGCCATAAAGGGCAGGTCGAAGCTGCGGCGGATCACCGGGGCCAGCTGCGTGTAGCGACCGCTGCCGCCCAAGGTCGAGCCGTTTCGCATCGTGCTGAGCAAGGTGTCGTAAAGCCCCTGGACGGTGGCGCCACCGCTCGAGGCCTGGGCCGGCGCCTGGTAGGCGACCGAAGCGAGCGCCAGCATTGCCGCAACCCCGGCGCCGGCGGCCTTCCGCCCGAAGCGCCCCGTCGTCGCCGGTCGCGCCCCCTGCAAGATTTCCGTTAACATACGCTTCATCATGGCTGGTCTCTTTTGGTTCCTGTCTCCCGCCCGTCTAGATGCGCGCCCTCGGGCGGCATTCAAGAGCATGGCTGCGCTGCGGATGGCTCATCGCGATGCTCCGCGATGCGCACTTGCACATGGCGCGGGCCGCACTATCGGCGCGTTTACTGTTTGCGCCGGCGCCTAGGCGGCCGTGTCGCACCGCCGCGACGCCGTTCATTGTCCCAGCATGGCGCGCGCGAGCGGCGGACCTAAGCAAATCATGGTGCGGCATGCAATCCCCGTTTGACTTGTTGGCGCTGCTTTTGGTGCTGGCCGCTATTTTTGGTTATATCAACAACCGGCTGTTCGGCTTGCCATTGACCGTCGGCCTCTTGCTGCTGGCGTTGCTGAGCGCGATCGTGTTGATCGCCGTTGGCGCTGTTTTGCCACAGCTTGGGCTCAAGCTCGCGCTGCGCAGCCTGCTGGCCGGGGTCAACCTGCCAGTGGCGCTGCTCAACGGCTTTTTGAGCTTTCTGTTGTTCGCGGGCGCCCTCGAGGTCGATTTCGCCGAGCTGTTCGCTCGCAAATGGACGGTACTGACCCTGGCCATTTTTGGCACTCTGCTATCGACAGCGCTGATCGCCGCGGCGTTGGCCGGCGTGTCGGCGGTGCTCGGAATCCGCATTCCGCTCGCCTGGTGCCTGGTATTCGGCGCGCTGATTTCGCCAACCGACCCGGTGGCCGTTCTGCTGGTGCTGCGACGGGTCGGCATCCCGCAGGATCTGCAGGCGATCATCGCCGGCGAAAGCCTGTTTAACGACGGCATCGGCGTCGTGTTGTTTTCGCTGCTGCTGTCTTTCGCGATCGGCGGCGGCGAGGCACATGGTCCGATGGCAATCGTCGGCGAGTTTCTGCGGTTTGCGGTCGGCGGCGGCGTGCTCGGCCTGGTTCTCGGCTATGCCGCGTTTGTGCTGCTGCGCGGGATCGACGATTACAATGTCGAGCTGATCATCTCTCTGGCCCTGGTGACCGGCACCTACAGCCTGGCCGGAGCGATCGGCGTGTCGGGGCCGGTGGCCGTTGTCGTGGCCGGCATTCTGATCGGCAACCACGGCATGCGATGGGCGATGAGCGAACTCACCCGGCAGCATTTGAAGACGTTCTGGCTGCTGATCGACGACACATTGAACGCGCTGCTGTTTTTGCTGATCGGGCTCGAGATCGCGGCGATCGATCTTGATCGGCGAGCACTCCTTGCCACCATCGTGCTGATCCCGATCGCCATCGCGGCGCGCTGGCTTAGCGTCACGGCATCGGCGCTGCCGCTCAATCTGCATCTGCCGGGCCGGTTCGGGGCATTTCTGGTCCTGACCTGGGGCGGGTTGCGCGGGGGAATTTCCGTCGCGCTGGCGCTGTCGTTGCCCGCGACCACTTATAGGGACACGATGTTGACGATTGCTTACGGGATCGTCGTATTCTCGATTGTTGTTCAAGGGCTGACGCTCGAATGGGTGGCGCGCCGCGCCCTGCCGGCCATGCCAGGCTCGGCTGCCGGCGAGGGCTGAGCCCCGCAAACGGTTCAGCAGCAACGGCTGGCGCACGCTATATTCCGCGGTGAGGGCTTCGGCGTCCGACAGTTTCGGCGCGATGCCGAACGAAGATTCAGGATCCGGTTATGGACAAAAAGGTTCACATCAACTTCTGGTACGTGATCGCCGTAATTCTCGCGATGCTGTGGATCCAGAGCATCTACTTGCAGAAGACCGAACGGACGCCGATCCCGTACAGCCGGTTTCAAACCTTGCTCAACGCGGACAAGATCGCCACGGTCGATATCGGCCCAAACTACATCACCGGCACATTGAAAAAGGCGGAAGCCGACAAGCTCAAGGATTTCATCACCGCGCGGGTGGCGCCCGATCTGGCGAAGAACCTCAATAAGCACGGCGTCACCTATTCCGGGGTGGTCGAGAGCCACTGGATCCGGGATCTGCTGTCGTGGATACTGCCGGCGGCCGTGTTTGTCGGGATCTGGATGTTCGCGATCCGGCGCATGGGGCAGGGCGGGCTCGGCGGGCTGATGCAGATCGGCAAGAGCCGGGCCAAGATCTACGTTGAGAAGGCGACCAAGGTCACCTTTGCCGATGTCGCCGGCGTGGACGAGGCCAAGGACGAGCTCGAAGAGATCGTCCACTTCCTAAAGGAGCCCGCGATCTACGGCCGGCTGGGCGGCCGGCCGCCCAAAGGTGTGCTGCTGGTCGGCCCGCCCGGAACCGGCAAAACCTTGCTCGCCCGCGCCGTCGCCGGCGAGGCCGGGGTGCCGTTCTTTTCGATTTCGGGATCGGAATTTGTCGAGATGTTTGTCGGCGTCGGCGCGGCGCGCGTGCGCGACCTGTTCGAGCAGGCCCGCCAGCATGCGCCGGCGATCATCTTTATCGACGAGCTCGACGCGCTCGGCCGCGCCCGCGGCGCGTTCGCCGGCGGCGGCCACGACGAGAAGGACCAGACCTTGAACCAGCTTCTGGCCGAGCTCGACGGCTTTGACCCGACCAGCGGGCTGGTGCTGCTCGGCGCCACCAACCGGCCCGAAGTGCTCGATCCGGCGCTGCTGCGCGCCGGTCGCTTCGACCGGCAAATCCTGGTGGACCGGCCGGACAAGCGAGGGCGCGAGCAGATCCTGGCGGTGCATCTGAAAAAGGTGACGAAACGCGCGGCGGATGTGAATGAGGAGCAGATTGCCGCGCTGACGCCCGGCTTCACCGGCGCGGATCTGGCGAATTTGGTCAATGAGGCGACTTTGCTGGCGACCCGGCGCCATGCCGAGACCGTGACGATGGCCGATTTCACCGCGGCGATCGAACGCATGATCGCCGGGCTGGAAAAGCGCAATCGACTGTTGAACCCGATGGAGCGGCGCGTCGTTGCCTATCACGAGCTCGGTCATGCCATCGTAACGTTGGCGCTGCCCGGCACCGACACCGTGCACAAGATCTCGATCATCCCGCGCGGCGTGGGTGCGCTCGGCTACACGATCCAGCGGCCGACCGAGGACCGCTATCTGATGACCCGCCCCGAGCTCGAGCACAAGATGGCGGCGCTGTTGGGCGGCCGCGCCGCTGAGCAGCTGGTGTTCCGCGAGGTGTCGACCGGTGCGGCCGACGATCTCGCCCGCGTCACCGACATCGCCCGCGCGATGGTGCTGCGCTACGGCATGAGCGAGGCGCTCGGCAACGTGACCTACGATCGCGACCGCTCGCCGTTTCTGCAGCCGAACTTCCCGGTGCCGCAGGAACGCAATTACAGCGAGGCGACAGCGGAAGCCGTGGACAGCGCGGTGCGGGTGTTGGTCGACCGCGCCTTCCAGCAAGCCTTTGCCATATTGCAGCGCAATCGCACGCTGCTCGACCGCACCGCGGCCGCGCTGCTGGAGACCGAGACCTTGAACGAGCCCGAGATCGAACGCGTCAAGCAGGAAATCATTCTTCCCCCGGCAGTCCCGGCCGCGGCGGCGATTGCCGCCAGCCCCGCGGCGGCAGAGCCTTGAGTTTCGGCCGCACTTGTGGAGCGGGCGCAACCCTGCGCCGCTCGCATCGGTCGCGATCCGCAGGCCAAGGCAAGACGGTCGAACAGCGCGCCTCGTACAGCAGCGCGCCGGCGCCGGAGGGTCAGACCGAGTAGTACATCTGGTATTCGATCGGGTGGGGGGTATGCTCGAAATTGTACACTTCTTCCCACTTCAGTTCGATATAGGATTCGATCTGGTCCCGGTTGAAGACCTCGCCCTTTAGCAAAAAGGCGTGGTCGCGGCGCAATTCATCCAAGGCCTCGCGCAGCGAGCCGCACACCACCGGCACATCCTTCAACTCCTCGGGCGGCAGGTCGTAGAGGTTCTTGTCGATCGGGTCGCCCGGATGGATCTTGTTCTGGATGCCGTCGAGCCCCGCCATCAGCATCGCTGCGAACGCGAGATAGGGGTTGGCCGCCGGGTCGGGATAGCGCACCTCGACACGTTTCGCCTTGGGGCTCGCGACATAGGGGATGCGGCACGAGGCCGAGCGGTTGCGCGAGGAATAGGCCAGCAACACCGGCGCCTCGAAGCCCGGGATCAAGCGCTTGTAGCTGTTGGTGGTCGGGTTGGTGAAGGCGTTGATCGCCTTGGCGTGGCGGATGATGCCGCCAATATAGTAGAGCGCGGTTTCGGAAAGGTCGGCGTAGAGATTGCCGGCGAAGACAGTGTTGTCGCCCCTCCACAACGACTGGTGGGTGTGCATGCCCGAACCGTTGTCGCCCAACACCGGCTTGGGCATAAAGGTCGCGGTCTTGCCGTATTGCTGGGCGACGTTGTGCACAACGTATTTGTAGATCTGCATATTGTCGGCGGTGTTGACCAGGGTCGAATACTGAAAGCCCAATTCGGCCTGCGCGGGCGCCACCTCGTGGTGGTGCTTTTCGACCAAGAGCCCCATCTCGGCCATCACCGAGAGCATCTCGGCGCGTAAATCGGCTTGGCTGTCGACCGGCGGCACCGGGAAATAGCCGCCCTTGACCGGCGGGCGGTGGCCGGTATTGCCGTCGGCGAATTCCTTGCCCGAGACATAGGGGCCTTCCTCGCTGTCGATCTGGTACATCGCCCCGTTCATGCCGACCTGATAGCGCACATCGTCAAAAATGAAGAACTCGGCCTCGGGCCCGAAATAGGCCTTGTCGCCGATCCCGGTCGAAATCAGGTGCTGCTCGGCTTTTTTTGCGGTCGAGCGCGGGTCGCGGGCGTAAGGCTGCCCGGTCAGCGGCTCGTGCACGTCGCAAAACACGATCAGCGAGGTCTGCGCCGCAAACGGGTCCAGCACCGCGGTCGAGCAGTCCGGCACCAGCATCATGTCGCTGTCGTTGATCGCTTTCCACCCGGCGATCGACGAGCCGTCGAACATCACCCCCTCATTCAGAAAATCCTCGCTGATGGTGCGCAGATGGTGCGCCAGATGCTGCCATTTGCCGCGCGGGTCGGTGAAGCGGAAGTCGACATATTTGACGTCGTGCTCCTTGATCAGGTCCATTACTCTGCCGGTGTCGGACATCTCGGGGTTCCTTTTGGTAAATTCGGTAATCGATTGGAGCGGAGCGGGCCGTCAGACTGCGTCCGGCCCTTGCTCGCCGGTGCGGATGCGGATCGCCTGCTCGATCGGCACCACAAAGATTTTGCCGTCGCCGATCTTGTCGGTGCGCGCGGCGTCCTGGATCGCGTGCACGGCGCGCTCGACCAGAGCGTCATCGAGCACCACCTCGATTTTGATCTTGGGCAGAAAATCGACGACGTATTCGGCCCCACGGTAAACCTCGGTGTGCCCCTTCTGTCGCCCGAAGCCTTTGACCTCGGTGACGGTCATGCCGCTGACGCCGACCTCCTGCAAGGCATCTTTGACCTCGTCGAGCTTAAAGGGCTTGATGATCGCTTCAACCTTTTTCATCACGTCACCATCCTGGATAAGTCTTGCCGATTGGCGAAGCAACGCCGCTCATTGCACCGCCTCGCCGTGGATCGCCAGGTCGAGGCCCTCGCGCTCGATGTCGCTATCGACGCGCAACCCGATGGTCAGATCGACCAGCTTTAAGAGGATCAGCGACACGATTGCGTCATAAACCACGGTGACGGCGACGGCATAGAGCTGAATGATGACCTGGTGCGGGTTGCCGTCGATCAGGCCGCTCTTGCCGGGGCCGCCGACCCAGGCGACGGCGAGAACGCCGGTCAGGATCGCTCCTACCGCGCCGCCGATGCCGTGCACGCCAAAGGCATCGAGGCTGTCGTCATATCCCATCGCGTGCTTGAGCCCGGTGGTGCTCCAATAGCACACAATCCCGGCGGCGACGCCGATGATCAGCGCGCCGCGCGGATCGACAAAGCCGGAGGCCGGGGTGATCGCCACCAGCCCGGCGACGGCCCCCGAAATGATCCCCAAGACGCTGGGCTTTCCCTTGGTGACCCACTCGGCGAACATCCAGGCCAGCGCCGCTGTCGCGGTGGCGATCTGGGTCACGGTCATCGCCATGCCGGCGCTGCTGTTGGCCGCGGTCGCCGAACCGGCGTTGAAGCCGAACCAGCCGACCCACAACAGCGAGGCGCCGATCACGCTGAACACCAGATTATGCGGCGCCATCGGCTCGCTGCCATAGCCGCGCCGCTTGCCCAGGACCAGCGCCGCCATCAGCCCGGCGACGCCGGAATTGATGTGCACCACAGTGCCGCCGGCGAAATCGAGCACCCCGGCCCCGTTCAAAAAACCATCTGCACCCCAGACCCAATGGGCGATCGGCGCGTAGACGCACACACTCCACAGCCCGATGAACCATAGCAGCGCCGAAAATTTCATGCGATCGGCGATCGCGCCGCAGATCAGCGCCGGTGTGATGATCGCGAAGGTCATTTGAAAGCACATATAGACCGATTCAGGGATGGTCGGGGCCAAGCCGTTGACGGTTTTCATCGTCATGCCGAACAGCAGGAACCGGCTCAAACCTCCGAGAAACGGCGATCCGGTGGTGAAGGCAAAGCTGTAGCCGATCACCGTCCACAACACGGTGACGAGGCAAGTCACGGCAAAGCTTTGCATCACCGTCGCCAGCACGTTCATCTTGCGGACCATGCCGCCATAGAACAGCGCCAACCCGGGAATGGTCATCATCAGCACCAGCGCCACCGAGGTAAGCATCCATGCGGTGTCGCCGGAATTGATCGCGCCGGCCGCCGGTGCCGCCGCGGCAGGTGCGGCGGCGGGGCCCTGTTGCGCCAACGCCGCGCCCGCTGACAGGCCCATCCACAGACAGGCAGCGGCAGCGGACGCCAGGGCCCGTTTGAGGCCCCGCTCCATCGATCTCATCGCTCTCTCCAACCGGTTAATCGAGCTCGGGTAATCTCGGCCGCGGCCCGATCGCCGCCGGCCTCGGCACCGCTACCCAAAAATCATGCCAAGCCCGGCCAGTTGGCCCCGAACGACCGGAATCCCGGCCGCTGTCGAGCGACCGCTGCCTATTTTGTAGGCGATTATGTTACGCTGTGGTGGCGTTGCGGGCAGGCCGCGGCCCGGCAACCGCCTGCGCGCGGGCGGCTGAGAGCGTCAAGCGCCCGGCTCGGGCTGTCGAGGGTTTCGCACCCTAATTCGCCGCCGGCACGGCCGGCCGGACGGCTGATCTCGTCACCGGGGAGCCGCGAAAACGCAAATGCTACCTAGTCAGCCCCTTAAACCTGGGCCAGCGCCATCGGCGCGTCGGCGAAGGCCGGCATGATCTCCTCGGCAAAGGTGCGCAGGCCGGCGACCGAGGCGCCGGGGGCGGCGAACAGCACATTCTCGACCCCGCCGGCTTCGAGGCGCTTCAGCCGGGCGATGATCTCCCCCGGCGTGCCGAGCAGCGGCGCGTCGTCGAGCACGAACGAGTCCTCGTCCTCCCTGATCTGGGCGTAGCGCTCGGCCCCGGGGCCGCGGGCGAGGTCGCCGATGTTCTTCAGCACCTGCCGGCGGGTGGCGATCGCGCGCCGCCGCTCCTCGTCATTGTGCACGATCTGCAAGCCGCGGGTGACGCCGACCGACATCGGGTCCCAGCCCCGCCCGACCCGCTCGCATTCGGCGCGGAAGGTGGCGACCCGGTCGATGATCAGGTCGGTCGGTGCGATCTGGTCGAGCAGGAGGTTGTAGCCCTCGCGCGCGGCGCGGCGGATCGATTCAGCACTGCCGGCGCCAAGCCAAAACGGCGGGTGCGGCTGCTGGATCGGGCTCGGCTCGACGACGACGTTGTCAAAGCGCCAGCGCTTGCCGCGATAGGAGAACCGGCCGGGCGAGGTCCAGGCCTTGCGGATCACCTCCATCGCCTCGTCGAAGCGCTCGGTCGCCTCCTCGGGCGCGATGCAGAACCCGGAGAATTCGTAGCTGCGATAGCCTTTGCCGACGCCAAAATCGAGCCGCCCGTTCGACAGCAGATCCAAGGTCGCGGCCTGCTCGGCAACCAGGATCGGGTTGTGCCACGGCAGGACGACGACGGCGGTGCCGAGCCGGATGCGCTCGGTGCGCGCCGCGAGATAAGCGAGCATGCTCATCGAGGCCGAGACCTGGCCAAACCCGGTGAAATGGTGCTCGACCAGAAACACGCTGGAAAAGCCGAGCTTTTCGGCCTCGACCACGTAATTGACAAAGTCGTGATAGGCGGAGCTGTCGCCGGCCGGCCCGCCCTTGGCCCGCGCCCCGCCGAATAACCCGAATTTCATGCCCGACCTCCAAGAGCCGCATCGCGCCGCGACGCCGCGCAGTATATGGTGCAGCGCGTTTTGGGCGACACGGGGACGGCGCGTCGGGGCGCCGGCTGGGCCGAACCTCGCGAGATTGGCGCGCCGCCGGCAAACTTGAGCGATTGCTCGAAAGCATCAGGCGATTGCAATCAGCGCGGCCGGGCCGCACATTGAGCGTCCGCAGCAAAGGATCACGGCCATGGAAATGACGGGCGAATTTCGCATCCCCGCGCCGCGCCAGCGTGTCTGGGAGGCGCTCAACGATCCCGAGATGCTGAGGCAGGCGATCCCGGGCTGCCAGACCATCGAGAAGGTGTCGGATACCGAGTTCACGGCCAAAGTGCGGGCCAAGGTCGGACCGGTCAGCGCGAATTTCGGCGGCAAGGTGACATTGTCGGATCTCGACCCGCCAAAGGCCTATACGATCGCCGGCGAAGGCAGCGGCGGTGTGGCCGGCTTCGCCAAGGGCAGCGCCAAGGTCAATCTCGACGAGGATGGCGGCGAGGCGACGGTGCTCAGATACGAGGTGCAGGCGCATGTCGGCGGCAAGCTCGCGCAGATCGGCTCGCGGCTGATCGATGCGACCTCGCGCAAGATGGCGGAAGAATTTTTCAACCATTTCGCCGTCGTCGTGGCGCCCGAAGCGGCAGGCTCGGCAGCACCGGCCGCCGCCGCCGGCGAGCCCGCCCAGGGCGAGGGGACGCAAATGGCGCGTGCGGCGATCGAGCCGGCAGCCGCCGAGGATCAACCCGCGGCCGGCGCCGCTGCCGCGGCGGGCAGGCTGTCGCCGGCGGTTTGGGTCGCCGGGCTGACCGCGGTTGTGGCCCTGATGCTTTATTACTTTACCCGCACCGGCGGGGTCCGTTAGCGGTCGCGGCGGCTGGGCCGAATGCCTTGACCGGGAGCGCTTGCCGGCACAAAACTCCGCCCAGCCGCGCCGCCCGATGACGGCGATGCCCGTTGGCGCGATGATTTGCGAGCGAGGGAGGGTTCGATGCAAAAGACGGTGAGCCTCACCGTGAACGGCAAGCCGGTTTCGGCAACGGTCGAGGGCCGCACCCTTCTGGTGCAATTGCTGCGCGAGCAGCTCGGGCTCACCGGCACCCATGTCGGCTGCGACACCAGCCAATGCGGCGCCTGCGTCGTCCATGTCGATGGCGAGGCGGTCAAGTCGTGCACTCTGCTGGCACTGCAGGCCGAAGGCCGCTCGGTATTGACGATCGAGGGGGTGGCGAGCGGCGACGCTTTGCACCCGATGCAGGAGGCATTCCGCAACAATCATGCGCTGCAATGCGGCTTTTGCACCCCGGGCATGGTGATGAGCGCGCTCGACCTGGTCAAAAACAACCCAAACCCGTCCGAGCGCGAGATCCGCGAGTATCTTGAGGGTAATCTGTGCCGCTGCACCGGCTACCATAACATCGTGCTGGCGATCGCCGAGGGGGCGGCGGTGATGCGCGGCGAAGCGCCCCCGGCTAATGCCCATGGGGCGGCGGCGGAGTAGTGCGGTGACCACGGTCGGAACGCCGGTCCGGCGGCGCGAGGATTACCGCTTTCTGACCGGGCAAGGCACTTATACCGACGACATCGACCGGCCGCGCCAGCTCCACGCCTACATCCTGCGCAGCCCGCACGCGCATGCGCGGATCACGAGCATCGACACCGCGGCGGCGTCGGGCGCCCCAGGGGTCGCCGCGGTCTATACCGGCAAGGACATGGCGGACGACGGCGTCGGCGGGCTGCCCTGCGGCTGGCAGGTGCACTCGAAAGACGGCTCGCCGATGGCCGAGCCGGCGCATCCGCCGCTGGCGGTGGACCGGGTGCGCCATGTCGGCGACCAAGTCGCGGTGGTGATCGCCGAGACGCTCGAACAGGCCCGCGAGGCCGCCGATCTCCTAAATGTCGATTACGCCGAGGAGCCGGCGGTTGTCGATCCCGCCGAGGCGTTGAGGCCGGGTGCGCCGCAGGTCTTCGCCGAGGCGCCGGGCAATCTGTGCTACGACTGGCATCTGGGCGATCTCGCCGCGGTCGATGCCGCGATCGCCAGGGCGGCGCGGGTGATACGGCTCGATTTGGTCAACAACCGGCTGATCCCCAATGCGATGGAGCCGCGCGCCGCGATTGGCGAATACGACCGCGCCACCGGCGACTATACGCTCTATACGACGAGCCAGAACCCGCATGTGATCCGGCTCTTAATGGGCGCCTTTGTATTGCACATCCCGGAGGCGAAACTGCGGGTCGTCGCGCCCGATGTCGGCGGCGGCTTTGGCTCGAAAATCTATCATTACGCCGAGGAGGCGATTGTGACCTGGGCCGCCGGCAAATTGCGCCGGCCGGTCAAATGGACCGCCGAGCGCTCGGAAAGCTTTATGTCCGACGCGCATGGCCGCGACCATGTGACCCATGTCGAGCTGGCGCTCGACGCGGAAGCCAAGTTTCTGGCGCTCAAGGTGTCGACGATCGCCAATATGGGCGCCTATCTGTCGACCTTCGCGCCCTGCATCCCGACCTACCTTTACGGGACCCTGCTCGCTGGCACCTACACGACGCCGGCGATCTACGTCGAGACCAGGGCGGTCTTCACCCACACTGTCCCCGTAGACGCCTATCGCGGCGCCGGCCGGCCCGAGGCGACCTATCTCCTCGAGCGCATTGTCGATCTTGCCGCCGACGAGATCGGCCTCGACCCGGCCGAATTGCGCCGGCGCAACTTCATCCCAAAGGACGCCTACCCCTACCAGACCCCGGTCGCCTTGCAATATGACAGCGGCGATTACGCGACGACGCTCGAGCTGGCGCTCAAGGCCGCCGATTACGCCGGCTTCGAGGCGCGCCGGCGCGAGGCTATGGCGCGCGGCAAATTGCGCGGCATCGGCATCGCCACCTATATCGAGGCGTGCGGCATCGCCCCCTCGGCGGTGGTCGGCTCTCTGGGAGCGCGCGCCGGGCTTTATGAGAGTGCGGCGGTGCGGGTCCACCCGACCGGCAGCGTCTCGATCCTGACCGGCTCGCACAGCCACGGCCAGGGCCATGAGACGACGTTTTCGCAAATCGTCGCCGACCGGCTCGGCATCCCGATCGAGAATGTCGAGATCGTCCATGGCGACACCGCCAAGATCCCGTACGGCATGGGCACCTACGGCTCGCGCTCGCTGGCGGTCGGCGGCTCGGCGATCGTCCAGGCGATGGACAAGGTGGTGGCCAAAGGCCGCAAGATCGCGGCCCACCTGCTCGAAGCGGCCGAGGCCGATGTCGAATTCAAGGACGGAAATTTCACCGTCGCCGGCACCGACCGCTCCAAGAGCTTTGGCGAGGTGGCGCTGACCGCCTACGTGCCGCACAACTACCCCGAGGATTTGGAGCCGGGTCTCGACGAGACCTCGTTCTACGACCCGAAAAACTTCACCTACCCGTCGGGCGCGCACATCGCCGAAATCGAGATCGACCCCGAAACCGGGCATGCGAGCGTCGTCAACTTTACCGCCAGCGACGATTTCGGCCGGATCATCAACCCAATGATCGTCGCGGGCCAAGTCCATGGCGGGCTGGCCCAAGGCATCGGCCAGGCCTTGCTCGAAGGCTGCGCCTACGACAGAGAGACTGGCCAGCTCTTGACCGGCTCCTACAACGACTACGCGATGCCGCGCGCCGCCGATCTGCCGAATTTCGCGCTGTCGACCAACGTGACCCTGTGCACCCACAACCCGCTCGGCGTCAAAGGCTGCGGGGAGGCCGGGGCGATCGGCGCGCCGGCGGCGATCACCAACGCCATCGTCGATGCGCTGAAGCCGCTGGGCGTCCGCCATCTCGACATGCCGGCGACCCCCGAAAAGCTGTGGCGCGTGATCCAGCAGCACCGCCAGCCGATGGCCGCGGAATAAGCGTATTTGGATGAGATCATGCGCTAATCATCGTCACCCCCGCGAAAGCGGGGGCCCAGGGTCCAGCTCCCGAGCGGTCGCCCTGGGTTCCCGCTTGCGCGGGAATGACGGGTAACGGGAGAAGCCGCGATGTACGAATTCACCTATCACAAGCCCGCGAGCCTCGACGAGATCGCCAATCTGCTCGGCGCCAACGAGGAGGCCAAGCTGGTCGCCGGCGGCATGACCCTGATCCCGACCTTGAAGCAACGGCTCGCCAAGCCCTCCGACCTGGTCGATCTCGCCGCGATCCCCTCCCTGCGCGGCATCACCGACGCCGGCGACGCCATCGTGATCGGGGCGATGACCCGGCATGGCGAGGTTCACAATTCGCCGCTCGTCAAGCAGGCGATCCCGGCCTTGGCGGCGATGGCCGGGATGATCGGCGACCCGGCGGTGCGCAACCGCGGCACGATCGGCGGCTCGATCGCCAACAACGACCCGGCCGCCGACTACCCGGCGGCATTGGTGGCGCTCGGCGCCACCGTCCACACCACCAAGCGTGAGCTCCCGGCCGAGCAATTTTTCACCGGCATGTTCGAAACCGCGCTCGAACCGGACGAGATCGTGACCTCGGTGCGCTTTCCCAAGCCGCAGGCGGCGAACTACCAGAAATTCCGCAACCCGGCCTCGCGCTACGCGATCGTCGGCGTGTTTGTCGCCCGCACGGCGTCGTCCGCTGGGGGTGGGGTGCGCGTCGCCGTGACCGGGGCCGGCCCCAGCGTGTTCCGCGTCCCCGAGATGGAAGCGGCACTCGCCAAATCCTTCGCGCCCGATGCGATTAAGGACATCGCGATCCCCGACCGCGGCCTCAATTCCGACATCCACGCCAGCGCCGAATACCGCGCCCACCTGGTCGGCGTGATGGCCCGCCGCGCCGTCGCCGCCTGCGCGTCGGCAGCATGATGGCACAGCGCATCATTTTCAGCGGTCGCTTTCTTCGCGTGAACGAAGCGTCCTTCGCGAAAGCGCAAATCGCCAAGTCGATCCAAGACGTATTTTCTATGTTGCGATGCTCGAAAACAACACTTATGAGGGGTACGAGGCACAGGCAGGCAATATAGAAGTCGAGGTCGAGAAATTCCATCCGCCGCGGCTCGTTAGCGGTCACACGGAAATGTGGTACGCCCGGCATAAGGGTTGGATTGAGAACGCGCAGAAAACCGGGATGCAGGCTGATGGCTCATGAACGGATCGAGATCAACCCTGAAATCATGGCCGGTAAACCGGTAATCCGGGGCACGCGCATCCCGGTGGAACTGGTGTTGCGAAAGCTCGGAGCCGGCATGGGCGCGGAGCAGATCCTCGCTGATCATCCGAAGCTCACGCTCGACGACATTCGGGCCGCCCAAGCCTTTGCCGCCGACTATATTGCCGACGAGGAGCTGGTCTATCACTAAGTCACATCGACATGCGCTGGCTTGCCGATGAATGCATCAACTCGGCTCTCGTCGACCGGCTCCGCGGCGCGGGACACGACGTATTGTATGTGGCGGAGAGCGCGTCTGGCGGGACCGACGCCGAAGTTCTACAGCGTGCGAATGACGAAGGCAGATTGCTGCTGACGGAGGACAAGGATTTCGGCGAGCTTGTTTTCCGAATGGAAATCACGGCACCCGGACTTGTTCTGTTGCGTATCGATCCTGAGAAGCATCTCCTCAAGTGGAATCGTCTGGAAGCAGCGGTTGCACACTTCGGCGGAAGGCTGTTTGGCCGTTATCTCGTCATCGAGGAAGCTCGGTTCCGCTCGCGGCCCTTGCTCCAGCCGACGCGGTAGCCTGTCACTGCGCGGCGCGCCCATCTTGTCAACGGACGGCCGTCGCACGGTCGCTGCCCACGCGCGGGATCATGTCGTCAGCCGGCTCCCGAGGCGTCGGCCATCTCGCTGATTGCTTCGGGCGCCGTGGTGCCTATTCTTCGTGCGCCGCCGGCAGCGGCAGGGCGGTGACGCGGCAATGTAGGGGCCACGTGGATGCGGGCAGAGGGGTGGGTCGATCGGGTTGTCCTGGCGCTGTCCGGGGTCACCTTGGTGCTGGTCGTTGTCTACCTGATTTTCGCGCAGGAGAACCGCTCGCTCCAGGCCGAGGTCAGCCGGCGCCAGCAATTCATCAGCCAGAGCATCGAATTCAACCGCATCAACAACGCCCTGATCCAGGCGATCGCCGGCAGTGCCGTCGCCAACAAGGATGACAAGCTGCGCGATCTGCTGACGCAAAACGGGATCACGATCAACCCTGCGACCGGCGCGCCTGGCATGAAATCGCCAGGGCCGGGCCTCGTGGCGCCGAGCTCCGTGGCGCCGGAGCCTATCGACGCCGAACGGTGCCGGGGAGGTAAAGAATGGCAATCGGCCAGGGCGGCAGGCGGGAACGGAACGGGCTGCCGGCGCCGCTGATCCTCGTCGTCGTGTCGCT
This sequence comes from uncultured Alphaproteobacteria bacterium, assembly GCA_963738185.1. Taxonomy (GTDB): domain Bacteria; phylum Pseudomonadota; class Alphaproteobacteria; order ATCC43930; family CGMCC-115725; genus AP-15. The sequence goes on from CAVTVA010000003.1 coordinate 1,235,409, forward strand.
GTTCGTGCTGATGGCGTTCGAGACCGGCCAGGCGATCCACGACCGCACTGCGCTCGCCGATCTGATGCGGGCGCAGCAACCGAGCATGGCGCAGGCGGCCAAGCTGCGCCAGCAGCTGCAAACCCTCGCCAGCAAAACCGCAGCGCTCGCCGCCTCGGGCGATGCCGGCGCCCAGAGCGTCGTCGACCAAATGAAACGCCAGGGCGTCACCCTGTCGGTGCCAAAGAAGTAGCGCCGGCCGCCGCTAATACATCTCCGGGGTGATCACGTTCTGCGGGCGGTTGGTGAGGAGGGCGGCGCGCATCGTCTCGGCCGATTTGACCCGAGTGTCGTGCTCCGATTCGGGGGTGAACCAGGCGGCGTGCGGGGTGATCACCAACCGGCCTTCGAGCCCGGGCTCGCGCTCGCGATAGGCGCGCAAGAGCTCTGGGACAGGCTCGACCGGCGGCTCGACCGGCAACACGTCGAGCCCGGCGCCGGCGATATGCCCGCTGCGCAACAACGCCAGCAGTGCGTCGAGGTCGATGATCGGCCCGCGCGCGGCGTTGACCACGACCGCCCCCGGCCGCAGCAGCGCAAGCTGGTCATGGCCGAGCATGCCGCGCGTCTCTGGCGTCAACGGCGCGTGGACCGAGAGGGTGTCGGTCTGGCGCAGCAAATCTTCGAGGGTCGCGGCGCGCATGATGCCCAGCGCCAGATCGGCGCCGTTTGGCAGATAGGGATCGTAGAACATCACGCGAAACCCAAAGGCGCGGGCGCGCAACGCCACCGCGGTGCCGATCCGGCCGAGCCCAAGGATGCCGAAAGTCTGCACGCCGAGGCGGCGGATCAGCTCGTTCTTGACCGCGCCCCAAGGCGCCGGTGGCTGCTGCCGCAGCCGCTCATGGTACATGACGATGCCGCGGCGCAGCGACAACGCCAGTGCGACCGCATGGTCGGCGACCTCGGTTGTGCCGTAATCGGGCACATTGCAGACGAGGACGTTGCGCGCCGCCGCCGCCGGCCGGTCGATCTTGTCGTAGCCGACCCCCATGCGCACGATCGCGCGCAGCCGCGGAAAGCGCGCGAGATCCGCGGCCGAGACCGCGTGGCGCATGATCATCAGCCCGTCCACCTCGACGCAATCCGCCGGATCGAGCTCGGCGAGCGCGATTTTGGTGCGCCGGACGATCTGCACCTCGGGTCCGAAGATACTCATGTTCCAGGCTGAGATCCGGGATTTGCCGGTCTTCGGGGTAGAGCACGGTGACGGCCATTGGATTTGGTCTCCTAGGCGAGCGCTTCTGACGGACTTTACATTCCTCTCGGCACACCGGCGGAGCAGGCTGTGTGAAAACCGTGCCGGCCATCCAGAATCGTCGTCCCCGCGAAAGCGGAGACCCAGGGCAACAGGCTGAAATCCCTGGATTCCCGCTTGCGCGGGAATGACGGGAAAGGGGTCCGAGGAAGGCGGACATGCAGTTTTCACACGGCCTGGAAGGCCGGTGCCTATGACCGACATGGGTCCCGGCCTGCGCCGGGATGACCGAATGGAGAATGGCGGATTACCTCTGACGAAAGGAGAAGCGCGTTCCGATTATCCGGACCGTAACTGTGGTGCTGGGCAAGTCCGAACCGCTAACGCGCGACCTTGACCGGTTGACCTGATGCGGCCGAGCACACGATCGCCTCGAAGGCTGCGACCCCGTGCAGGATCTCGTCGGCGGTGATCGGGTAGGGCCGCCGGCCCTCGATCGCCGCGGCAAAGCCCTCCAATTCCGCGGCGAGCGCGTTGAAGCCCTTGTATTCGATGATTTCGGGCGCCGCCGCCCGGTTGCGTCCGGCGGGCGGCTCTGAGGGCACCGGGGTGAAGCGGAATTCGAGGTCGTGGCCGGCCAATTCGACCGCCCCCTTGCTGCCATAGACCGCAAAGCGGTAGGTGGGTGCGGTGACCAGCGAGCAATAGAGGCTCGCCGACATGCCGTTCTCCATGCCGATCAAGATGCTGGTCGTGTCCTCGAGGGTTGGCGTCAGGCGGCGCAGGCTCTTGCAATAGACCTCGTCGATCCGGCCGAACAGGTAGATCAGCGCGTCAAGGTTGTGCACGCCGGTCGCGGTCATCGCACCCGCCGGCGCTTCCCGCGGGTCGGCGCGCCAGTAATAGCCCTGCGGCATAAAGTGGCCGGCCGGCGAGGCCTGCGCGCTCTCGCAATGCGTCGGCAGCCCGAGCCGGCCGTCGTCGAGCCGCGCCTTCAGCTCGATCATCGCCGGGTGGAAGCGCCGCGGATAGGCCACCGCCAACGTCACACCGGCGCGCCCCGCCGCGTCGAGCGCCTTCTGAGCGCTCGCCACATCGAGGGTGAACGGCTTTTCCATCATGACGTGCTTGCCGGCGGCGGCGGCGCGCTCGACCTGCGCGCCGTGCTGGCTGTGCGGGGTCGCGAACACCACGGCGTCGATCGCCGGGTCGGCCAAAATTTGGTCGAGATCGTCGTAAAAGACGATGCCGTGCTCGGCGCAGAACGGCCCTGCCGTGGCGCGGGTGCGGCTGTGGCCGGCGGTAAAGCAAAATTGGCTGCTGCTGCCCTCGATCGCGCCGACCAGGGTGCGGCCCCAGCGCCCGAGCCCGACAATCGCGGCGCGGATCATTTCTTCGCCGTCAGCATGTCGCGCACGCCGCGCAACGCCACGTAGTAGCCGGGCAGGCCGAACCCAGCGACGATGCCGTGGCTGACCGCCGCCGTCTGCGAGGCCGGGCCGCGCCGGATCGGGTTTGAGATATGGATTTCGATGGTCGGAAACTTGACCTGGCTGATCGCCGCGACCAGCGCCGGGTAGCCGCTGCCAAACGCCGCCGGGTTGAACAGGGCGGCGTCATAGCCTTTGTCGTTGGCCTCGTAGAATTTGTTGATGATTTCGCCCTCGATATTCGAATGAAAGATTTCGATGTCGAGCCCCAATTCGGCGGCATAGCCGCGGATGCGCTCGTCATATTCGGGCAGGGTCAGCGGGCCGAAAATCTCGGTCTGAACCTTGCCGCGCATGTTCATGCCGGCGCCGTGAACGATCAGGATTTTCGCCATCGCGCTGTCCTCGAGGATAAGCCAACCGGGTGGTATGCGCGGATGCTAGCCGACCCCTCGATTCGATGACAAGAGCCGAGGCCCCGCCGGCACCGTCAAAAATTGCGTCAACGGGAGATGGGCGCTGACACCCCCGCCACGACATGCGCAAGATGCGGCGGGCAGGCTGGAGCCGTGGCAGGCCGCGATCAAGCCGCCGCTCGACGTTCGAGCGGGCGTTCCCTCCGCCATCCTCTGATGCTCAGTGAGTGGCGGTCTCACGGTCAAAGAACAGCAGCCAATCCTCTCCGACATGCCGCGACATCAATTCTGCTTCGTTCGTGCGAACCAGATTGCTATGGAAATCCAAGTACCAGACGACTTTGTAGATGGCGGTCAGTCGCCTGATGAATTTCTCGGGCTCCTTGCAGCGTGCGGCATTGAATTCCAGGATGAAAGACGGCTTATGATCGTTGATGCATCGGTGCATACCTTCGACGATTGATTCTTCCGCACCTTCGGCATCGATCTTCAAAAAATCTACTCGTGAGCGTGCGGCAACAATGTCATCGATCTTCACCTGGGAGACCTGCTGGAGGGTTCCGTCAGCGGCATTGACCAGGTGCGGCGATTCGATGATGCACGCGTTCTTGAATTCGCCATGCGGCGAATACAACAGCACTTGGCCGAGCGGGTCCGCACCCGCGGCCGCCTCGATGATCGAGGTCCGCGAGTTGAAACCGTTGAGCGCGACCGACTGCCGAAGCAGCGCCGCGACCGCGGGGTTGGGCTCAATCGCGAAAGCGTGCCCGTCGGGTCCGACCAAGCCCGCCAGCAGCAACGTGTAATAACCAAAATTGGCGCCGACATCGACCACCACCATCCCTGGCTGGATGCGCCGACACATAAATATCGTCAGCCACATCTCCCAGTAGCCGTCGAGCAGGACATGCGCCGCAAATCCGCGGTCGCGGGTGTCGAGAAAAAGCTTGTAGCGACTGAGGATCCGACAAATTGCCCGATGATCGCCCAGATAAAGCGGCTGCGCCTGCGCGCGACAGAGGGCCTCAAGCGCGAACCGGTCCATCGAGGCAAATTGCCTCAGTGCCAGCAGTTTCGGCAGCATGTGCGCCAATCCAGTCAGGCGCTCGATCGATATTCTGAAGGGCTGAAAGGTTTGTCGAAAGGCGAGCCTGGACATCGGCGAAGAGGGTTTCGAACTTGCTTGCCGGCGACGGGATGGCACCAGCCGGAACCGGCGCGGGAGCCCGTCGGCGATGCGGCCACCTAGGCAAATCGTCCCTCAATGAAGCTTGTTTTCTGCCATGACCAAACCCGGTCATTCGACGGACTTGCCCAGAGCCTCGATCCCGCCAATTTTCGCTTCATCGGCATGATGGGCGTGATCAGCATCGACAACGAGCAACAATACGACAAAGTTTCGGCGGCAGCACGCCAGGATCGTCGCCGCCGCACCTCATGAGAAATTAACTGCATGCTGTTCGTAAGTGCCTCGAACCATTCTCTATAAACTGGCAGCGGGCTTGCACGCTGTGACCACTTGAGATCGGTCTTGTCACGCCTCCGTCTGCCCATTTCATTCGCTTTTTCCAGCGCGATGTCCATGAGTTCGATAACAAGCTCTCGCGGAAAGTTGGATGTGATTTGCCAATTGATCTCGGCATCATCGACTCGACCTTGGAGTGCTTTTGATTCATGCCCAGTATTTTTGCGGAAAGCAAGAGGCGAGTGCAAAATCCTGCTGCCGTTGGCGCTCGGGCGGGACGCGATCATAGCGCTACGGCGTATCTGTGGTTATCGTCGTGGTCAACCCTGGCCCGTCAGCGCCTCCGTGGGTTCAAAAGTGGCGCTGTGGACCGCCGATCGCGGCCAGGGCACCGCGAGCTGGATCGCTGCAACGTCGGTGATTGACTTCGGATCAGCCGTTGGAAATAAGTCCCCGTTCCACCGCTACGGACTACTGGATAGAACCCGGCGATGTCGTCATTGCCCTCCAACTCGGGCCGGGGAGACCGACAGAAAGGATGCAAAACATGGTGGGCTGCGGGTTCGCCGCTGGGCTCGATCGGAGAGTTTCAGGCACCGCGCTCCGGGCCGTTAGCCTGGGGATGACTGCTGGCGTGAACGGATGATCTTTTTCTCGATCGGAATGCCGAGCCGTTTTGCCGAGTGGTGCGACGCGCTCACCGGGCGGATGGCCGAAGGCAGCTTCGGAACCGCGGAGTGCATCGCCCTCAACACGCTCGAGGAGCTTGCTGCCGCAGTTTTGAGAACCCGGGCGTCTCGCCTCGTCGCGTGCTCCCGGCAACCAGTGGCTCGCCTTCAGTCCGAGATCATCGATGCCAAACGGCCATATCTGGTGGCAATAGGCGATCCGCGTACCGCGCTGCGCAACCTCTCGGAACGAACGGGCTGCGATCTGCCCGAGGCAACCCGTGCAGTGGCCAGCAGTTGCGCGGCGATACTCAGCCTGATGAGGGCGCCCGGCGCGCTTGTCGTATCGGCCGGCAACGCCGCGGATCCCGTGGCGGCCGCGACTGCAATTGCCGAACATTTTGAGCTTTCGGCGAGCAGAGGCGAGATTTCCGCAATCGTTTCTGAACTGTCCGAGGCCGGTATCACGCCGAACCAGGTCGAAGACAGCACTTGGTGGGAGGCGCTGAGCGAGCGCCAGCGCGCCGTCGTCAACGGAGCCTTGCTTCCGTACCTGTCGGGTGCTGATTTGGAGCCGCTAATCTGGGAGCCGGAACTGTTGTTCATTAACGATTCGTCCGCCCCGACACCTGCGACGGCCGCCCGCCTTGTCGATATCACCGGTCGAGTACGGTTCTTGGTCTATGGACCCTTTATCAATTTGCCGCGCGGGTCGTGGTCGGCCAACATCGTCCTGGGCTTTTCGGCGGAAGCCGCCGGGATGAGCTTTATGGTCGAGGTTTTCGCCGGGCGACAACTCGCCAGCACGCGCGTGGAGCCGTCGGCCGAGCAGATCATCGAGGCCAATCTTCATTTCGTCATTGATAATTCGGTCGATCAGCCGGTGCAGGTGCGGATCGTCAACGAACGGGCCGCCTTCGACGGCCGACTCGCCCTCGGCCGTGTTACCGTGGCGCCACAGGCCGCGATAAGCCCCGAAACCCGCGATCGTCTCACCGCCGCTCTTCGCGAATGAGCGCGCAGGCCCTCACCCAAAGCAAGTGGGCTTCTTGATGATCATTCCCATCGAAGTGCAGGTGAATCCATCGACACTCAGCTTTAAATGCGCATGGTGCTGCGCTGGGATGTAGTGCTCGTGCCACCACGGCGGCAGATCGACAAAGCGATCGAGGATGCCGCTCCCCGCGCTGAAGTCATATTCTGCGACCTCGTAGCCTTTGTTACGCATGTCCTCGGCGAATTCAATAAGATGGCGGGCCTGGTACAGCACAGTCGGGTAATTGTCGATGGTCTCACCCTCATCCAACGTGAATTCCGTGGTATGGACCGCAACACCTCCTGGTTTGAGCGTCCGCAACGAGCTTTCGACAAAGCTCAATCCGTTTGCCAGGCTGCCGAGATGCTCGAGGGCACAGGCCGACCAGCAGAAATCAAATTGGCCATCGAGGTCGCAAGGGATCGAGTTCATGTCGAGAGGACGAAACTCGATCGCGGCAAGCCGCTGCTCATCCGGGCATATGTCGCGGATTCGAAGCTTTCGACATTCGCGATATGTTGGTCGGTTGACCGCCAGAGTCTCGGCCTCCGGCCGCTGTTGATCGAGGTCGGTCGCCATTACATGCGCGCCGTATTTGGCAAAGACACTGGGTAGCGGCTCCCGTCCGCAGCCAAAACCCAGCCCGCGCCGATCCGGGGCAAGCTCACCTTCGGCAAACAAGGCCTGACATATATAGCATAGCTCCCAGATTTTCCTGTGATAATATGGCGTAATGCGAAGCTCTTGGCACCAGTATGGCAGCCAATCGGTGGCAAAATCGTCTTGGACGCACAGCTTAGATCTGGAGCTTAAACGGTGCGGGAGCTGCTATGGGCCGGCTGAAATCGCGATCAGCAAGAACACGCCCCAATTCATATCCTAGGTTCTTAACATCGAGAAAACAGGACGTTTGAGCTTGCCTGCCCCGGTGAACTTCTTGCCTCCACAATGCCATTTCCGTAGAAAAGGCCTGCAGAGTTCCTTCCATTCGTTGCCGGTCGTCAGCAGCTTTGCGCTGGTGCTCTTCGACCCGGTCGATAAAACTACCGATCTCATCCAGGTCAAATGTACTAAGGAAGTTGACGATCCTGCGCAGCTGGTGTAACGGGGCACGTTTCGGCCGCTTCGGGCGAGTTTTGTTCGCTGCTTCGGTCATTTCGTAATTCTTGGCTCAATTAAAAGGCCGGACATATTCATTGTCGGCGGAAGGATCCATCCGGGAGAGATTAGTTTAGTTCCGGCGCGATTGCCACAGGTTAACGCGCGGCGGTGGTTCGGCGATCTGCGCGATCAGCCGGCGCACCGCGGCGAAATGGTCCTCCCAACGGGGCGGGCGCCAGTCGGCCAGGCGGCGCAGCTGCGCCTCGCGCCGCGGCGATTGCGGGGCCGCATAGTCGAGGATCGCGGTGCGCCAGCCGCGGCCGTCGAGCGGGTCGAGGTAGTCGGGGACGGCGCCGCCGGTCTCGCGCAGCGCCGGCAGATCGCTGCACAGCACCGGCACGCCGAGCGCCAGCGCCTCGATCACCGGAAAGCCGAAACCCTCGGCAAAGGACGGCAGCAGCAGCGCGCGCGCGCCGCGGATCACACGCGCCATCTCGGCGTCAGGGAGCGCATTGCGCTCGATGACCAGGCCGCGCAGTGCCGGGCAGCGCTCGAGCATGTCGATCACGTTCTGGGTGAGCCAGCCGCGCTGGCCGATCAGCACCAGCCGCGGCGCCGCCGGCCCCAGCTCGGCGGCGAGCCGGCGCCACAGGTTGAGCAGCAACAGGTGGTTTTTGCGCGCCTCGATGGTGCCGACGCAAACAAAATAAGGAGCGTCGCGGCCCTCGGGCGGCGCCCCCTGCGGGATCGCCGCCGTCGGCAGATCGCCAGCCGAACGGCGCGACAAGAATGGGCGGAGCCCGCCCGGCCCGCTCCAGATAAGGGCGGAAGGCGTCGGCGACCGCGGCCGAGCCGACGATGATCGCATCGCCGAGCGCCGCCGCCGTTTCGATCCGCTGCCGATGCCTCTGATCTTGCCCGGGTTTCGCATATTCGGGAAATTCGATCGGGATCAGATCGTGCACCAGGCAGACCAAGCGAGTGCCGCCGTAATGCTTGAGCCGGGCCAGCGCGCGGCGCGCCTCCAGGCGGTAATGGGAGACGAGCAGGTAAACCGAGGGCTCGGAGCTCGCCCCCAGGCGGGTCCGCAACGCGCGCTCACCGCGCGCCAAAAGCCCGAGGCGCAGCCGCAACACCTGCTGCTTTTGCCGCGGGTCAGGGTTGAGCGCAGTGCGGTCGCCGCACCACCCCGCGCCGAGCGCCGCAATGTACCGGGCGGCGGTCGGCCGCGGCAGCAGCCCCAATCGGCCGGCGGCATCGCTCGCCGCGAATGAGAGCCGTGCGTCGGACAGCAATCAGGTGCTCGGCATAGGCGAGCTCGACCCGATCGATCCCGGTCGGGGTTTCGCGCCCGGCGCGCGACAACAGGCGCGAAATGTCGAGAACGATCGGAGGGCCGGTCGGCGAGACGCCGGAGGCGCGCGAGACGGCCGGCTGCGCCGATCGAATATCGCCGGCGGGAGCAGCCGCAGCAGGGATCACGGCGGCATCGGTCATTCGTTGACGATGTAGCGGCGCACGTCGCGCAATCCGAGCAGCCCGAACAGGGTGAGGCCGGCAAGGGTCAGGCTGAGCGGGGGGATGTCGTAATAGACTTGGATCACCGGGCCGAACAGCCCGCCGCGGATCATCTCGTAGGCCGGCAGCGCCGGCATGACCTTGAGCAGCACGTCGCGAACGCCCTGGGGCATCCAAGCGGCCATGTAAAAAAAGCCGGATACTGGCAGGTACATGTAGGAGATTGGGGCCCACATTTTTTCGAATACCGGGGTGCGCTCGCTGAATGCGGCGATGATCAATCCCACAGCGACGCACCACCAGGTCATATAAAAATAGCCGACAAACAACAACGGCATGTTTTTTGGCCAATCCATGATCCCGAACGCGTAGAACACCCCGAACGCAAATGCCGCGGCGCCATAATTCCCCATAATCTCAATGGCCATGCGGGCGAGGACCGTGTCGAACGGGGTCACGTTGCGGTGATAGAGCAGCGACACGTTGCCCCGCACGGCAAAGAGCATGCGCCCGCCCAGGTGACGAAACAGCAGGATCGGGAAATAGCCGCTCCACACAAAGGGCACGACCGACAGGCCATGCTCGTAATGGCCGCGGATGATTCGCCACATCGCGATGACCGGCAGCGCGAACACCAGGAACTCGCCATAAGTCCAGGCGAAGCCGAGGTTCTCGCGGCCGAACCTTGTATAGGTCTCGCGCATGATCAGCGCCCCGACAACGCGGCATTGAATGGCGAGGCTCCTAAAGAATTCCCGCATCGCTGCGATCTCCGCCGGGTTTGCGCCGTCGTCTGTTCGCGGTGGTTATAGTGGGGCGCCAAAGCCGATCGCAACGCTTTCGCCTGCGCGCGCGGATCTCGATTCAGGCGAGCGCATGGTAGAGCGCTCCGATCCGCTCGCGATAGCGGTCGACCGAGAAATTCATCGCCTGCGCCCGGCCGCGACGCGACAGTTCCGCGCGCAAATCGGCGTCGTCGACGATCGTGCGGATCCCGGCGGCGATCGCGTCGGTGCTGTATGGATCGACCAACAGGGCGGCGTCGCCGGCGACTTCCGGGATCGAGGATTCGCGCGAGGTGACAACCGGGGTCCCCAGCACCATCGCTTCGAGCACCGGAAGCCCGAAGCCCTCGTACAAAGATGGGAACAGAACCGCCCTGGCGCCACGGATCAGCGACACCAACAGCGAAAACGGCACATAATCGTAGCGATGGACGGTCCGCCTCGGGCGGCGGTTGGCGCGCGTCTCGGAACCCTGCTTGTCTTGCAGCCCCTCGATCGTCCTGGTTTCGGCCTCGTTGTTCCAACCGCGGCCGGCGACCAGCACCAGCGGAATATCGACACCGGACAACAGATAGCTCTCGATCAGGCGGCCAACATTCTTCTTGGGCTCCAAGGCTCCAAAAAACAGCAGGTATTCGTTGAACTCGAGGCCAAATGAGCCCTCCAGCTGCTCGGCGATCACCGCGTCGGGCCGTTCCCGATAGGCTGCGGGGAAATGCACCGCCTGGTAGGTGTTGGTGATCCGATGCTCCTCGACGCCAAGCAAAGCGATGATGTCGCGCTTCGAATTCTCCGACACTGTCACGATGTGGTCCGCCTGACGCGCGATCCGCTTGAGCACGCGAAACATCTGCCGCTTGTTGTCGAGCGTGGTGAACGGCAGCCGCAACGGCACCAGATCGTGAATCGTGTAGATGTTGCGGCCAGACCGGGAATTCAGCGGCAGCGGGTAGGTACAGTGGAATATGTCGGGCGCCTGGTCGAAATCGAGACGCAGGAACTTGTTGGTCCGAGCAAAATGCGCGCGGGCATTGGCAAAAAGGTTGCGGGTGGCGAATGCCCGATGCTCGGGCGGCATGGTGGCCTCGAACTGGCGACGCACGACGACCCCGTCAAAATCTACCGGAACGGGCTTGATTGCGGCAAAGCTGCGCAGCTGGTCGGCGAGGTAATTGATGGCTTGCCGGGGCAGCGGTGTCTTGGTTGCCCGCTTCTCGTCAAAAAACGCCACCTCGCGCAGCAACCGGTCTTTGGGCGGCCGCTGCGCCGAAGCGTAGACGACACCGATTTCGTAGCCGAGATCGCGCACCACCCGAGCGAGCATCCGCGTGTAGGTCGCAACACCGGTGCCCTGGGTCAGCGCCAGATTGAGGCCGTCATAGACGACACGGCCGGCGCTCTGCGGCACATCCTCGGGCTGGGCAACCATCGGCTGAATCGACCCTCATCAGTTTGTCGCATCGCTGGCCCGCGCCGTGCGGCCGATTGGGCCGGCGCCGCCCGCGTTGGCGGCCGCCAGTCGGCAATGGTCCGATTTCGAGCCGCCCTATACGCAGGGGCTCAGCCGCGCGCCGATCCCCGCCGCCGACAGAGCGCCATCAGATTTCACAGCGCGTTATAGATGTCGAGCGCCAGATCGAGGTCGTCGAACATCTTGCCTCGCCCGCGATGCAGGACGAGCGCGCGCGAGCAGTAGCTCTTGATGAACTCGCCGACGTGCGAAGCCAGAATCAACGCACGGTCCGCGCGCTTCTCGAACAGCTCCTCATGGCAGCGCAGCTGAAAACCGTGATCACCGGCAGCAATCACCTCGTCGATCAGATAGCAGTCGAATTCGACCGCCAGCGACAGCGCGAAATTGAGCCGCGCACACATCCCGGCCGAATAGGTCTTGACCGGCTCCGACAAAAATTTGCCGAGCTCGGCAAAGTCGTCGACCCGGTCGCGGATCTCGTCGAACCGCTTGCCATAGACGCGGGCGATAAAGCGGATGTTGTCGTTGCCGGTCAACACGCCATGAACGCCGCCGGCGACCGCCACCGGCCACGAGATCGACATGCCGCGCTCGATCGTGCCCGCGGTGGGCAGCTCGATGCCGCCGAGCAGCCGGATCAACGTCGATTTACCCGCCCCGTTGCGGCCGAGCAGGGCGATCTTTTCGCCCCTTGCCAGCGCGAACGACACCTCGCTCAAGACCCGGCGGTAGCCACCCATTTCGCTCGGGTAGTCCTTGCAGACCTGGGTGACCTTGATCATGCGCGGGCTCGGTCCCCCGCTCAGCCGCCGACGGACCCGGCGCTAGGCGGCCGCATGTTCGCGCACGCTCGCCACCAGCAGCCAGGCGATGCCGTAAGCGAGCAGGCAGGTCGCCAAAACCATCGAAAACGACACGACCCGCTGCGGATACAACGCGAAATCCGGCAGATTGGGCTGCGCGATCGTTTCGAGATAGAGCTGCTGCCTCTGCGCGTCGAGCCGTGCCGCTTCGAGCGACTTGTAGGCCGACGCCAATTGCTTTTCCGAAAGCTGCAAGGCGACGTCGAGATGCTCGTATCCGGTCTGCGCCGCGGCCACCGAGCCGCTATTGCCGGTAATCTTGCCGCGCTCGTCGGCGATCAGCTTGGTGAGCGAGGCGAGCCGCGTCCGCAGCACCGGGATCTGCGGGCTGTTTGGCGAATTTCGCAGCGCGTCGGCAAGCAAGCCCTGAGTTTGGGCCCGCTGTGAGTTCAGCTCCGCCACCAGCTTCAGCGGGCCCGCCGCGGCCGATTTGGGGTCGAGCATCTGCTCGTGCACGCGATAGGCGGTCAGCTGCTCCTGGATTGTGGCGATGCGCTTTTGGGTGGCGTTGACCTCGGCTTGGAAATTGCGCACCGCGTCATCTCGCTGCCGCTCGTTGAGCCGGTTGATCAGCTGTTCGCTGGCGGCCATCAGCGCCTTGGCGATGTTCTGCGCGTCCTCCGGCCGGTAAGCCTTGACCTCCAAGGTGCTGACGTTGGTAGACGAATTAAAATCGACCGAGACGAACCGCGAATAGGCTTTGTACAGCGCCTCGAAATCGTTGCGCCAATACATCAGCCCGGGAAAGCGGGAGACAATGTCGGCGCCCGGCCGATCGAGGACCGCGCGCAGATCATCGTGCCGTTCAAGCCCGCGGACCGCGTCGCGCGACATGATGAACTCCTGCACCAGCATCGCATCGTCCTGTCCCCCAGTGTTGCCCTGCAGCAGGCTGGCCATGCCGCCGAGCATCGAGGACGATGTCGTCGGCCCGCGCACCACGAATTCCGCCTCCGACATATACTGGTCCGAGGCAACTCCGAAATAATAGACGGCGGCGACCAGGGTCGGCACCCCGACGATCGCCCAGAACCAGATGTTCAGCGCCCCAAACAGCCGGGCGAGCGAACCGACGCCCCAGGGCCGCACCACCACGCCGGCCGCAACCCGGCGAACCGCAACCTGCGCACGGCGAATACTCGGTAGATCGGACATGGGCGAACTCTGCAGCTGTGGACAGTGCCGATTGGCCGGCGATGCAAGGGGCGGATGATCCGGTTGGTCTCAGGGCAAGCACGATACCAACGAGATAAGCTTACCCCATCGCCGCCGCCTGCGAAAGAGCGCGAGATTGCTGAGCCGGCACCGTCTCGCCTCGGGCGGCGTCGAGCGGATGCGGCCCGGCGGTGCGCCCATTAAATGACGCCCTCCTCGGCGAGCTGCTCGACCTCGCTGCGCGAGCGGCCGAGCAATTCGGTCAGCACCCAAAAATTGTCCTCGCCGTAGCACGGCGCGCCGCGATTGGTCGGGCCGCCGATATAGGCTGGAGTGGCGCTGAATTTCATCGGCAATTCATAGATCGGCCAGGTGCCGATCTTGGTGCCGGTGACCTCGGTCAGCCATTTGAGGTGGCGCAGCTGCGGATCGGCCTCGCAGCGATCCTCGGCGTTCTGGCAGACCCCGGCCGGCACCGCCGCGTGCTGCAGGCGGATCATGCACTCGTAGGGGTCCTGCGTGCGGGTCCAGGATTGAACCGCCGCATCGAGCGCCTCCTGGTGCAGCAACCGGTGCTGCAAGGTGTCAAAGCGCCGATCGTCGAGCCACCCGCCCTGCCCCGCCACCTGGGCCAGCGCCCGCCATTCGGCGTCGGTGAAGCAGGCGATCGCGATCCAGCGGTCGTGGCCCTTGCAACGATAGGCGCCATGCGGCGCCGCCGGCTTATGCGGCGAACGGTTGCCGTAACGTCGCCATTCGCGCCCGTTGGCCGACCAATCGAGGATCGTCGCCCCGGTCAGGAAGATCCCCGATTCGCACTGCGAGGCGTCGATCCACTGCCCCTCGCCGGTCCTGTCCCGGTGATAGAGCGCGCCGAGCAGGGCCAGCGCATAGCCATAGGCGCCCATCCAGTCGAGATAGGAATAGCCCCAGCCGACCGGCATCGCCGGCTCGGGCAGCCCCGACATGTCGCCCTGGCCGCCAAAAGCCGCGGCGACCGGGCCGACCGTGCGCATGCGCCCATAGGTGCCGTTGGCACCCATGCCCGATTGCTGGATGTAGATCACGTCGGGCCGGATCGACTTCAGCACGTCGTAGCCAAGCCCGAGCCGCCGCAGCACGCCCGGCGAAAACCCCTCGGCGACGACATCGCAGATGCGCACCAGATCCTTGGCGATCGCCAATCCTTTCGGATGGCGGATGTTCAGCGAGATGCCGCGCTTGCCGGCATTCTTGTTGTTGAACTGGCCGCCCATATCCGGGTCGCGCACCCCGGGCAGCGGTCCGGTCGCCAGATCGCGCGCGGCGCGGCCGCCGACCGGCGCCATCGCCGCGAGCCGGGTATCCGGGTTGTCTTTCCACTCGACCTTGAGGCTCTCCGCCCCCATCGCCGCCAGAAAGCGGGTGCCGCCGGCTGACGCGAGAAACCAGGCGAAATCGAGGATTCTGACCCCTTGCAGCGGGAACGGCTTGTTGTGCAGGGCCGATCGAAGTGGGTTGGCGACTGCGCGCGGCTCGGCGGGCAGGCTCGGCCGCCGAACCGCCTCGCCGAGCACCGCCTCGGTGTCCTCGCCCAGGAGCGGCGCACGCCGGCCGACCTGCCAGCTGGTCCTGGTGCTGAGCCATTTGCTGGTCGGATAACGAAAGCTGCGGCCGTGCTCGGGGTGATGCACATCGGCAAAGGTCTTGCGCGCGAGCCAGTGCTCGTCCTGCGCATTTTCATGCGGCTTGCGCAGCGGCGCCCAGAGCAACCCGGCATCCTGCGCCTCGCGCCACGGCATGTCGCGATAGGTCCAGGCGCGAACAAAGCGCTGCACGATGTCGAGCATGTGCGCCCGCGCCTCGTCGCTGCCCGTGGTGCCGGGCACTTGGCGCGCCCGCAGATCGGTATCGGGAGGCGGCGGCTGCAAATCGGCCTGCGCCCCGTATTTCGCCAGCAGCGGCACCAGGTTCTTCAGGTCGCGCGCGCCCATGCCATGGGTGATAAACCAGCGCCCATCCTTGGTGTGGCAGATGCCCGGCGAATGATTTGGGGCCTCGGCGGCGTGGCGGTTGGTCAGCCGCCACAATGGCACCCGCCGCATGACCCAATACATGATGTCCTGCTCGGGGTTCTTCGACACCGCCTCGTGGATCGCCACCGAGACGTCCTGCCCCTCGCCGCTTCTCTCACGATGGATCAGCGCGGCGATGATCCCGGTCGCCAATTGCTCGCCGGCGATGTGATAGGCGTGCCAGATTTGCGGCGCTATCGGCGGCGTGTCGTATTCGAGGCTCGGATCGGGGTCGTAGCCGCAATTCATCATGACGCCCCCGAGGGCCAGATGGATCAGGTCCGAGCCCTTGAACTCCGCCCATGGCCCGTCATCGCCATAGGGCGTCATCCGCGCCGTCACCAGCGCCGGAAACCGCGCGCCGAGCGCCTCCCGGTCGAGCCCCAGCGCCATGTTCAACGCGCCGCAGCTGGCGTCGAGCAGCACGTCGGCGCCGTCGAGCAGGCGCAGCAGATGCCTGCATGCCGCCGGCTCCGGCAGATCGAGCACGACCGATTTCTTGTTTCGGTTGTAATTCCAGAAGAACAGCGAGCGCTCAATTCCCGGCTGATCGTCGAGAAACGGGCCGATCCGACGCGTCGCATTGCCTTCCGGCGGCTCGACCTTGATGACCTCGGCGCCGAGCCCGGCGAGCAGCAGCCCCGCATATTCGGCGCGCTCGTCGGCGATCTCGATAACCCGCAGCCCCGCCAGCATGCCTGGGCCGGCATTGCCGATCATCTCGCCCGGCCCCGTTTCCCGCCGACCCGGCGCGATCTCGCCCGGCTCCGACATTCGCGCGTCCCCCTCTCGGCCCCAAAACCCGCATCGCCGAACCGCGGCCGCGGGCAGCTTGTCGCGCTGGCCGGGCGTCCACGGTTTCGCGGCCGATTGTGGAGGACGCAGCAAGGTTGTCAACTCGACCGGCATCCTCCCTGGCGCGGGGCGCCAAGTCAGGGCCAGGCCCGCTCGGATGACGTAGCGCATTGCTCGGGATGTGCTATGCGAGGTGGCATTGCTGCGTAAGGTAATTGCATTGTGCCGGGCCGAGCCCGCCGGGAGCGCAACGATATGCGGGAGCTGATCATCATCGGGCTCCTCGCCTGCCTTGCCGGAGCCTGCCTCGCCGGAGTCCCGGCGGCCGGGGCGGCGCCGCTCAGGATTGTCGCCGCTGAGAACTTCTATGGCGATATCGCCCGGCAGATCGGCGGCGGGGGGGTCGCGGTGACCAGCATCCTGAGCAATCCGGACCAGGATCCGCACGAATTCGAGGCGAGCCCATCGACCGCGCGGGCCTTCGCCGCCGCCCGGCTGGTGATCTATAATGGGGCCGATTACGACCCTTGGGCGGCGAAGCTCCTAGCCGCCTCGACGTCGCGGTCGCGCGACACCATCGTCGTCGCGCAGCTCGTGCGCCGGAAAGCCGGCGACAACCCGCATCTGTGGTACGCGCCCGGCACGATGCCGGTGCTCGCCGCGGCTCTTGCCGGGCGGTTCGCTGAGCTCGATCCCGCCCACCAGGCCGACTACGCCCGAGATCTCGCGTCATTCCGCAAATCGCTCGAACCGCTCGACGCCGAGATCGCCGCGCTGCGGCAAAAATATGCCGGGACGGCGGTCGCCGCGACCGAGCCGGTTTTTGGGTATATGGCAGAGGCATCGGGCCTCGACATGCGCGAACGCCGCTTTCAGCTCGCGATCATGAACGGCACCGAGCCGAGCGCCGCCGACATCGCGAAATTCGAAAAGGATCTGCGGTCGAAGGCGGTCAAGGTTTTGCTCTATAACAGCCAGACCAGCGAGGCATTGACCCGGCGCATGCGCGTGATCGCGACAGAAGCCGGGGTGCCCGTGATCGGCGTCAGCGAGACCGAGCCTCACGGAAAGGACTACCAGGAGTGGATGCTCTCGCAGCTCGAGGCGCTCGACCGCGCGCTCGCCCAATAGCGGGAGGCGGCGATCGAGCTCGACCGGGTGACCATCGCCCGCGGGCGGCGCATCGTGCTGGCCGAAATCAGCGCCGCGATCCGGCCGGGCGAGTTTATCGGCGTGTTTGGTCCAAACGGCGCCGGCAAAACGACCTTGCTGCAAGCCATATTGGGGCTGCTGAGGCCCGCTTCGGGCGCGATCCGGGTGCTGGGCGCTATGCCCCGGCGCGGCAATCGAGCGGCCGGCTATCTGCCGCAACAGCGTGCCGCGGTATGCGATCTGCCGCTGCGCGCCTGGGATTTCGTCGCCAGCGCGCTCGACGGCGAGCGCTGGGGGCTGGCGCTGGTCGGCCGCCGCGGCCGGCGCGAGGTGGACCAGGCGATCGCCACGGTCGGCGCCGGCAACCTCGCGGAGCGGCGCCTGTGCGAGCTCTCCGGCGGCGAATTGCAGCGGCTGCTGCTGGCCCAGGCGTTGCTCGGCGAGCCCAAGCTGTTGCTGCTCGACGAGCCATTGATCAGCCTCGACCCGCAGTTCCAGCGGGCGGTGGTGGCATTGGTCAAACGGGTCCAGCAAGCCCTCGGAGCGACGGTTCTGTTCACCGCGCACGATGTCAATCCGCTGCTCGGAGCGATGGACCGGGTGCTCTACCTCGGGCATGGCCGGGCCGCCCTCGGCGCGGTCGACGAGGTGATCACCAGCAGGGTGCTGTCGCGCCTCTACCGGATTCCGATCGAGGTGCTGCGCGTCAACGGCCGCATCCTGGTGGTGGCCGGGCATGGCGCTGTCGAGGCGGAAGCCCATCGCCACGATGCCGAGTGGGGCGATGCGGAGTGGCGCGATCCCGGGCGGGGCCATGCTTGACTACGATTTTATGCGCACCGCCTTTCTGGCGGGGGGCGTGGTGGCGGTCGTGGCCGGCGCGGTCGGCTTTTTTCTGGTGCTGCGCAACCTGACCTTTGCCGGCCATGCGCTGTCGCATGTCGGCTTTGCCGGCGCCACCGGCTCGGTGCTGCTCGGCATCGGCGCGTTGTGGGGGCTGCTCGCCTTCACCTTGATCGCAGCGGTGGCGATGGGCCTGCTCGGCGACCGGCTGCGCCAGCGCGATGTCGCGGTCGGGATCGTCCTGTCGTTGGCGCTCGGCCTCGGCGTGCTGTTTTTGTACCTCTACACCACCAGCGCCACCGAGGCGACGGCGATCCTGTTCGGCAATCTGCTCGGCGTCGGCCTGGGCACGTTTTGGGGCCTGTTGGGGTTGAGCATCGTCGGCCTCCTGGCGCTCGCGGCGATCTCGCGCCCATTGCTGTTCGCGACCTTGGCGCCCGAATTGGCCGAAGCCAAGCGGGTCTCGCTGCGCCTCGTCTCGGTGTTGTTTCTGGCGATCGTCGCGGTCGCGGTCGCCGAGGCCGCGCAGGTGGTGGGCGTGCTGCTGGTGTTCGCGCTGATGGTCGGGCCGGCGGCGGCGGCATTGCGGCTCGCCTCGCGCCTGGCCTCGGGCATCGCGCTCTCGGTCCTGCTGGCGGTGGCCGAGACCTGGGGCGGGATCGCCCTCGCCTATTGGACCGACTGGCCGACTACGTTCTGGATCGTGCTGCTGAGCTGCCTCGCCTATTTCCTCAGCTTTGCGAAGAGCCCGGCTGGCGCGCGGAGGGCGCCCCGCGAGCCCGCATCGGATCTCGCCTGAACCGGCGCCGAGACCCATTTATGACCTGTGACGGTGGAGGGACCTCGATGGACGCGATCGATCTCAATTGCGACATGGGCGAGAGCTTTGGCGCGTGGACCATGGGCAGCGATGCCGAGATGCTGAAAATCGTCTCCTCGGCCAACGTCGCCTGCGGGTTTCACGGCGGCGATCCCTTGGTCATGTTCGAAACTGTCGGCCGCGCCAAGGAGAACGGCGTCGGCGTCGGCGCGCATCCGAGCTTTTTCGATGTCTGGGGTTTTGGCCGCCGCCAGATCCAGGGCGAGGCGCCGGCCGATATCGAAAAGACCGTGGTCTATCAGATCGGCGCGTTGCAGGGTGTGGCGCGCGCGCTCGGCCACCGGGTCGGCCACGTCAAGGCGCACGGCACCTTGGCCAACCTCGCAGCGGTCGACCCGCCGACGGCGCTGGCGATCGGCCGGGCCATCGCCGACATCGACCGCGAGCTGATCTATGTGGTGATGGCCGGCACCGAGCTCGAACGCGCGGCCGGCGAGCTCGGGCTCCGGATGGCGCGCGAAATCTATGCCGACCGCGCCTATGACGACACCGGCAACCTCGTGTCGCGCAAATTGCCGGGGGCGGTTCTGCACGATCCCGAGGAGGCGGCACGGCGGGTCCAGGCGATGGTGCGCGAAGGGGCGATCATCAGCCAGTCCGGCAAGCGCATCCCGGTCTCGATCGACACGGTCTGCGTTCATGGCGACAACCCGGCGGCGGTGGCGATGGCCGGGCGGATCCGCAACAAGCTCGAAGCGGCCGGCATTGCAATCCGGCCGATGGCGCAGAGTTTGGCGTAGCGCGTTCCCGTTCCATCCGCCGTCATCGGGGTTCAGAGCTGGTGCCGTGGCTCTCGATGACTTACCGCCGCTCGTCCGCGGCTTAGTCTCGAAATGTGGATCGCATCACCTTCAATTCCGACCAATGCGGCGGTCGTCCTTGCATTCGCGGCATGCGCATTCGGGTCAAGGACGTCCTCGATCTGCTTGCGGCCGGGGTGAGCGAGGCCGAAACTTTAGCCGATTTTCCCTATCTCGAAATTGCGGACATCCGGGCCTGTGTGGCCTTCGCTGCCGATGAAGCCGACCATCCCGTGTCGGTCGCCGCCGATCGGTGAAAATTCTGATCGACGCTCAGCTGCCGCCGGCTCTTAAGGTGTTGCTCAGCGAGGCGGGGCAAAAAGCGCATCACGTCGTCGATGTCGGACTGCGGACGTCACCGATTCCGCGGTGGGACTACGCGGCCCTAGGGGCGCAATTCAGACAGATGGTGCCAGATATAGGTCTTCACACCGGCGAAGCAGGCCGTGTGAAAACTGCATGTCCGCCTTCCTCGGACCCCTTTCCCGTCATTCCCGCGCAAGCGGGAATCCAGGGATTTCAGCCTGTTGCCCTGGGTCTCCGCTTTCGCGGGGACGACGATTTTGGATGGCCGGCACGGTTTTCACACGGCCTGGAAGGCCGGTGCCTGTGGCTGGCATGGGTACGGGACAGAACACCTACGCCGGGATGACGAGAACGGGGAGCCCACAGCCCCAAGTGTCTGGCTCGCACCAGTAGTCTAGCTAGGTGAGGGGGCGCCCGCGGCGGGCGATGAATTCCGGGAAGGCCTCCTCGGCGCGCGCACCCTTGACGACACGGGTCGTGTAATCGCGCTCCTCATGCCATTGCTGTTCGAGGGTCTGCGCCTTCTGCTTCAGCAGCAGCGCCTTGACGCCGATCACCGCGGCGCGGTTGTTGCCGGCGATCAGGCGGGCGAGCTCCATCGTCTTTGCGCGCAATTGGTCGCGCGGCACCAGATGGTTGAGGAGCCCGATGCGCCAGGCCTCGTCGGCTTCGACGACGCGCGCGGTGAACAGCAATTCCTTGGCGACCGGCCAGCCGACCTGGTTGGGCAGGGTCCAGGTGCTGTTGATCCGGCCATAGGCGGCGGCCAAAAAACGAAAGCGGGTGTCCTCGCAGCCGACCCGCATGTCGAGCGAGGAGGCCAATACCGCGGCGCCGCCATAGGCGAGCCCGTTCAGCATGCCGATTGTCGGCTTGGCGCTGGCCGCGATCTCGTAGCTGCCGCGGCCGCGGCGCGCCTCCAATTCCTCCTGCGTGAAACGGCGGTCGTCCTCGCGCTGCTCGTGGATGTCGCCGCCGGCGGAAAACGCGCGGGTGCCGGCGCCGGTGATGACAATGCAGCCGATCTCCGCGTCGGCGTCGAGCGCTTTGACCGCGTCGCGCAATTCGCCCGACAGCTTGCGGTTCATCGCGTTGAGCTTGTCGGGCCGGTTGAGGGTGACGATGCCGACGCCGTCCTCGCGCTCGACCAAGATATGCTCGTAATTCATCGGCTCCTCCCACGCGAACAACGATGGCAGTGCCGGGCATTATACATGCTGCGCTCCTCTGCCTCTTTGGCTTTTGCAGCGCAGCGGGAAAGAGGCGCGCGGCCCCTGACAATGAGCCCGATTTCGAACTTCTCGCCCGGGGATTGGGGTCCCGCCGCCTCTGCTGCGCTGCTCAGCTGAACATTTGGATTGAGCCGTCGAGGGCCATCAGGCCGGTCTCGACGGCAAGCTGGGGGTGGTTCTTCGCGACCGCCGCGCGAAACGCGGCGAGCACCTCGCGGTGGGTCTTGGTCTCGATCTGCGGGTTAGCGATGCTGTCCGCGCCGTAAGCGATGCGCGCGGCGCCGCAGTCGCGGTGGTCGATGGCGATCACCGCTTTCAGGTGATGGAGCTCGATCGAGGTCGCGAGGTTGTCCCAAAACGCCGGCCGCCACGCCGCGAATTTTGGCGCGACCACGGCGATCGCCGCGCCGGCGATGACGAACTGGCTGTATTTGCCGGCGAGACCGCGTTTTTCCATATAATTGTAGACTGGCGTCACCATGCGCGGGTCGATGCAGGATAACAGCATCGCCTCGTAATTGCCCTCCGCCGCCCACGCCCTAAAAGGCAGGGCCGCCGCGGTCAGCCCCGCCATTCCCGCAGCTTTCAATAGGCCGCGGCGATCGAAGCGCCCCGGCCGCCAATCGCTGCAGCAGGCGCAGAAAGCGGGGTCACGCATCGGCTGCCTCCTGGGTTGTGCCGAGCCCCCGCTGGCGCAACAGCGCGGCAATCTCGGGGTCGCGGCCGCGAAAGGAGCGGTACAGCTCCATCGGGTCGCGGGTGTCGCCGGCGCTGTAGATGTCTTTGAGCCGGGCCGCCAATGCCGGGTCGAAGGCGTCGCCCGTCTCGGTGAAGGCGGCGAAGCCGTCCGCGTCCAGCACCTCGGCCCACAGATAGGCGTAATACCCGGCGGCATAGCCGCCGCCGGCGAACAGATGCTGGAAATGCGCTGGGCGGTGGCGCAGACCGATCTCGCTCGGCACCCCGTAGCGCGCCAGGAACTCGCGCTCGAACCGGTCGGGGTCGAGGTTTTCGGGGTGGGGTTCGCGATGGAGCTCCAAATCGATCAACGCCGAGGCAGTGTATTCGACCGTGGCAAAACCCTCGTTGAAGGTTCGGGCATCGAGGAGCCGGCGCAGCAGCGGTTCGGGGATCGGCTCACCGGTTTTGTAATGGCGGGCGTATTTGCGAAGATTTTCCGGCACCGACATCCAATGCTCGAAGATCTGCGACGGGAACTCGACAAAATCGCGGCGCACCGCAGTGCCCGATTGCGAGGGATAGCGCACCCGGCTTAGCAAAGCGTGAAGGCCGTGGCCAAATTCGTGAAACAGGGTCCGTGCGTCGTCAAAGCTCAGCAGGGTCGGCTCGCCCCCAGCGGGATTCGATTTTGCAAAATTGTTGTTGTTGACGACGATCGGCGCGACCGGGCCGTCGAGGGTCTGCTGATCGCGGTAACGGCTCGACCAGGCGCCCGAACGCTTGCCGGGTCGCGCGAAATTGTCGTGCAGGAAAATGCCGACATGGTTGCCGGCCCGGTCGCGCACCTCCCAGGCGCGAACGTCCGGGTGGTAGACCGGCAGGTCGGGCCGGGGGGCGAAACTCAGGCCGAACAGGCGCCCGGCGGTGTCGAAGGCCGCCGAAACCATATTGTCGAGGACGAAATAGGGCTTCACCTCGGCCTCGTCGATGTCGTAGCGGGCGCGACGCACCTGCTCGGCGTAGTAGCGCCAATCCCATGGGTCGATCGGCTCGTTGAGCCCGTCGGTCCGAGCGATCGCTTCGAGCGCCGCGCGTTCGGCGGTGGCCTTCTTCTTGGCCGGGCCCCAGACCTCCAGCAGCAGATGCTCGACCGCGATGTCGGTCTTGGCCATCGAATCGTCGAGCCGGTAGGCGGCAAAATTGTCGTAGCCGAGGAGCCGCGCCTGCTCGGCGCGCAACGCCATGATCTGGCGAATAATCGGCGTGTTGTCGGCCGCGCCCGGGTGGGCCCCGCGCGCGGTCCAGGCCTGGTGTGCCATGCGGCGCAGGTCGCGGCGCGAGGAAAAGGTCAAAAACGGCTCGATCGAGGAGCGGGCCAGGGTCACGACATACCGCCCCGGCAAGCCGCGTTCCGCGGCGGCCTGCGCCGCGGCGTTCCGGGCAAAGCCGGGCAGCCCGTCGAGATCGGCAGCACCCAGCACCAGCCGCCACTCGCGCTCGTCATGCAGCACGTTTTGGCCGAACAGCGTGTGCAGGCTTGCCAGCCGTTCGGTGATCGCTGCCATGCGCGCCTTCTGCTCGGGGCCGAGCAATGCCCCGGCCCGCACCAGCCGCAGATGATAGCGTTCGAGCAGGCGCAGCTGGTCGGGCGCCAACCGAAGCTCATCGCGCCGGTCATAAAGGTCGGCGATCCGCGCGAACAGCCCCGGATCGAGGGCGATCCGCGTCTGGTGCTGCGCCAATTTCGGCGCGTAGTCGCGGGCAATCTGTTCGAGCGCCGGGCTGGTGTCGCTGGCGTCGAGATTGTGGAACAGGCGGCTTACCCGGTCGAGCAGCTTGCCGCTGCGTTCGAGTGCCTCGATCGTGTCGGTAAACCCCGCCGGCGCCGACCCCGCGACAATCGCCGCGATCTCGGCCAGCTGCTCCTCCATCCCGCGATCAAAGGCCGGCGGAAAATGCTCCGGCCGAATGCGCTCGAACGGCGGCATGTCAAACGGCGTGTCCCAGATTTCAAAGAACGGGTTGTCGGTCATTCCGGCTCCTTAGGCGGATTTGCCCGATCATAGCGTATGACGCGAGCCGGGTCGCACATCACGCTCGAATTTGCCTCGGGGGCCGACCCAATTGACGAGGGAGACCGCGATCAGCGGGCAACTGGCGGTGCGGCCGGATTGGCTCAACCGCCGCCGCGACGAGACCATACGCGAAGCTTCGGACGATGGCGCAAGGGATTGGAGCGGAAGAAGGATCCGCCAAACCACATTGATATCATTGGGTGTTTCGTCTATTGGCCGGTCTGTGCCATGGATTGTATCACGATATTTTATAGCCGGTGCCAGATTGGAGCGCGAGCGGCTAGTCTGCGGGCAGTGCGGCTCGCGGCACGTCGATATGGCCGTTGCGGGTGAGCGGCGGTAGGGCCTACCTGGCGCGATCTGTCGTGATCGCGCACAAACAATTGCACCATAGCGGTATACACTTTCCGGGGTTATCTAACACATGACAGCAGCCGATGCCGATACGAGATTGCCGCGATTGGTCAGGTAGGCTCTCTTGTGTCGGCGTTACGGGCCCGATTATCCCATACCGAACCGCTACCCAACCAAAGGGTGCGTCTATCCGCAGGCCAGCGACTGGGGCGTGACAAGCCTCGAAACAGCCGGCGCGCATTCTGCACGAATGACGATGGAGCTAGCCTTTGGTCTGTTGTGCGGCGCCGGCCTGATCGGGCTCGCCTTGGCGCTGCTCTATTTGCGCGGGCCGGGCGCGCCGCCGCCGCACCCGGCGATCGCGGCTCTTCATGGCGGCATCGGTGCCGCGAGCCTCGCCGTGCTGCTGCTGGCTCTCGACCGCGGGCAGCGGCACCGCGCTATGGGGACGGCCGGGTTCGGCCGCACCGCTGCGGCGCTGCTCGCGCTGGCGCTGGTGCTCGGGCTGTCGATTGCGGTGGCCGCGTGGCGCCGCCGGCGACCGGCCGGCGCGCTGGTCGGCGCTCATGCCGGCTTGGCGATCGCCGGTCTCGTGATGCTGTGGGCGCTGCTCGCGCTGGGCTAGACTGGGGTTCGCTCCGGGCGCGCCTGCCGGATCCCCGCGGCCAAGCCGCGCACATCGGCGAGCACCGCCTCGACCAGACCCGGCCTGCCGCTTCCGTCGGGGTCGAGGTTGAGGGCGAGGCGCTGCACCAGGGACGACCCCACGACGGCGGCATCGGCGGCGCGCGCCACCGCGGCGGCCTGCTCCGGGTTCTTGATGCCAAAGCCGACCGCCACCGGCAGCGGGGTGAACCGCCGCAAACGCGCGACCGCACCGGCGACCGCAGCGGTGTCGGCCGAGCGCGTCCCGGTGATCCCGGCGATCGCGACGTAATAAAGAAAACCGCTTGCCCCCTCGACGATGCGCGGCAGGCGCCGCTCGTCGCTGGTCGGCGTCGCCAGCCGGATCACATCGAGACCGGCCCGACGCGCCGGCTCGGCCAATTCACCATCCTCCTCCGGCGGCAGATCGACGATGATGACGCCATCGACCCCGGCCTCGACCGCCTCGCCGACAAATTTTTCGGCCCCGTGGCGATAGATCGGGTTGTAATAGCCCATCAGCACGATCGGCGTCGCATCGTCGCGGCGGCGCAGCCCCCGGACCAGCGCGAGCGTGCCACGCAACGTCATCCCCGCCTTTAAGGCGCGCTGGCCGGCCTGCTGGATCACCGGGCCGTCGGCCATCGGGTCGGAAAACGGCATGCCGATCTCGATCAGATCCGCGCCGGCCTCGGGGAGGCCGGCAAACAGCGCGGCCGAGATGTCGGGATCGGGATCGCCCGCCGTCAGATAGGCGACGAGCCCGGCCCGCCCCTCGCCGCGCAACGCCGCAAACCGCCGTTCGATGCGGCTCACAGCTTGACCCCGAGATGGTCGGCGACGGCGAAGATGTCCTTGTCGCCGCGGCCGCACATGTTCATCACGATCAGGTGGTCGCGCGGCAGGTCCGGGGCGATCTTGGCGACATGGGCCAGCGCGTGCGCCGGTTCGAGCGCCGGGATGATGCCTTCGAGCCGGCTCGACAGCTGAAACGCATCGAGCGCCTCGCGGTCGGTGATCGATACGTACTGGACCCGGCCGAGATCGTGCAGCCAGGCATGCTCCGGGCCGATGCCGGGATAGTCGAGACCGGCCGAGATCGAATGCGCGTCGCGGATCTGCCCGTCATCGTCCTGCAAGAGATAGGTGCGGTTGCCATGCAGAACGCCGGGCACGCCGCCATTCAGCGAGGCCGCGTGCAGCCCGGTGTCGAGCCCGTGGCCGCCGGCCTCGACGCCGATCATCCGCACATGCGGATCGTCGAGAAACGGGTGGAACAGCCCCATCGCGTTCGAGCCGCCGCCGATGCAGGCGATCAGCGTGTCGGGCAGCCGGCCCTCGGCCTTTTGCAGCTGGGCGCGCGTCTCGTTGCCGATCACCGACTGAAAATCGCGCACCATCGCCGGGTAGGGATGCGGGCCGGCGACCGTGCCGATCACGTAGAACGTGTCGTCGACATGGGCGACCCAGTCGCGCAACGCCTCGTTCATCGCGTCCTTCAATGTGCCGGTCCCCGAATGCACCGGCATGACCTCGGCGCCGAGCAATTTCATGCGGAAGACGTTGGGCTTTTGCCGCTCGATGTCGGTCGCGCCCATATAGACGACGCAAGGCAGGTCAAACAGCGCGCAGGCGGTTGCGGTCGCCACCCCGTGCTGCCCCGCCCCGGTCTCGGCGATGATCCGGCGCTTGCCCATGCGCCGCGCCAGCAGGGTTTGGCCCAGCACGTTGTTGATCTTGTGCGCGCCGGTATGGTTGAGCTCGTCGCGCTTCAAATAGATCTTGGCGCCGCCGAAATGCCGGGTCAGCCGCTCGGCGAAATATAAAGGGCTCGGCCGACCGACATAATGCTCGAGATAATGGTCGAGCTCGACTTGAAAGCCGGGGTCGGCCTGGGCCTCGCCATAGGCCGTCTCGACTGCCAGCACCAACGGCATCAAGGTCTCGGCGACAAACCGCCCGCCATAGATGCCGAAATGGCCATGCTCGTCGGGGCCGCCGCGGAATGTGTTCGGAACCTGCATCGTCTTTCCCTCTCGCACGCAAAAGTGCACCACAGAGGCACGGAGGGCACGGAGAAAAACATCGCGCTGCATTCAGCGCCCGCGCTGTTCCTGTGGAGGATCAAGCCGGCGGCGAGCCGAGGCGGTGGCGCTGATGGGCCTACGCACCCGCCGCGAGGCGCAATCCCGACAGCAACACCTCGCGATGCTCGGATTTGCGAAAGTGGCTTGCGTCCGGCATCACGGCGGCGCTGATCGAGCGCAGCCGCGCCAGGGCTTCTCTTGCATCGTCGGGCCGCCCCAAATGGGCGTAGCAGGCGGCGAGAAAGCGATACGGGGCGGGAAAGCTCGGATCGTCCTGGATCGCGAGCAAGAGCTTCGGCACTGCCTCGGCGAAGCGCCGGGCAAAGAGGTGTGCCAAGCCGATCAGATTGGCCGAGGTGCCGATCCGGGCGCGCGGGCTGAGGCGCAGCGCGGCATCGAGATATTCGATCGCGCTGTCGGGCTCACCAGCCCACACCCGGAGCATGCCGCCCGTATGCCAGCCGCGCGCGAAATTCGGGTTGAGCCCGAGGGCGCGGTCGACGAGGGCCATCATGGCGCCGATGTCCTCGCCGAAAAAGGCCAGCGCGACAGCGGCATTCGCCAGCACGCTGGGATCGTCGCCGGCAGCTTCCAAGGCGCGCCTGGCGAAATCGGGGCCCTTCAAACGGTCGCCTGCCGGGTCCTCGCTGCGACCGTCGAGGATCACCCGAAAGCAGCAGATCGCGGCCCAGGCGAGCGCCGGTCCGTAATAGGGATCGCGGGCGATCGCCTGCTCCATCAGGCGCAGCGCCGCGGGGAAATGTCTCGCCGACGACAGGAACATCGCATAGGCGCGAAGATAGAGGTCGTAGGCGGTCAGGTCGCGGGTCGGACGGGTGGTCGAACGCGCCGTTTCGACCGCCTGCAACACCGGCTCGATGACCCCGGCGACGCTCGACGCGACCCTGTCTTGGAGGTCGAACACGTCTTCGAGCGAACCGTCGAAATGGTCAACCCACAGATGCGCGCCGGTGGCCGCGTCGATCAGCTGCCCGGTGATCCGCACCCGGTTGCCGCCTTTGCGCACCGATCCTTCGAGCACATAGCGCACGCCAAGCTCGCGCCCGACCTGCTTCACGTCGACGGCTTGCCCTTTGTAGGCGAACGTTGAATTGCCGGCGATGACGAACAGCCAGCGGATGCGCGACAGCGCGCCGATGACCTCCTCGACCATGCCATCGACGAAATATTGCTGCCCGGGGTCGCCGCTCATATTGCGGAACGGCAGGACCGCGATCGACGGCTTGTCGGCGGCGGCGGGCATCGCCGGGTCCGCTATTTCAGTGACCTCGCCAATAAAGCGCACACCCTTGCGGGTAAAGGTGCGAATCAGCCGTTGCGCCGCCCCGTCGTCGCCGAGCGCCCGGCGCGCTGCATTGATCCGCGTGGTCAGCGCCGATTCCGAGACTATCCGCCCGTCCCATACCGCCTGCAAAAGATCATCCTTGCTGACCACCCGGTCGCGCTGCTGCACGAGAAAGGCCAGCAGGTCAAAGACCTTGGGTTCCAGATCGACAAGCTCGATACCTCGCCGCAGCTCGCGGCGCGCGATGTCGAGCCGGTGGTCGCCAAACGCCAGAAGCACCGCCGTCTCCCCGGAAGCCTCCCGACCGCCTACTGAGAAATCATAAGCGCACCGTAAGGTAGAAGAAAGCCGCCCGTAAAGCCTTTTGCCCGCGGCCGAGGTATCTAGGGTCCGCGGAGGCGGCCGACGGTCTGATGCGGCGACAGCGGTGTCAGAGGATGAGCGCAGCCGAGGAGCACAGCACCTGACGCGGGAGGAAATTGCCATGAAAAGAGGTTACGCCGTCGCAGTAGCGATGCTCGCCGGCATCGGAATGGGGGCATTGGGCCTGCATGGCCTGCAAGCTCAGACCAAGCCGCCCGTGTACATGATTGGGGTGGTCGACGTTACCAACCCGGCCGGGTACGCGAAGGAGTATCTACCGCCCGCCCAAGCGTCGCTCAAAGCGCATGGCGGTATGTACGTCGCCGGAGGGCCGGGAACGGTGATCGAAGGAACGCCGCCGGGGGCGCGCTTCGTCATTCTTCGCTGGGACAGCCTGGAGCAACTAAAGGGTTGGCGTTATTCACCAGAATACGTGGCAGCGCACAAAATCGGGATGAAGTATGCGAAGTTCACTGTCGTTGCCGTCAACGGCGTTAAACACTAGCGATTGTCTCGCCGTCTGTTTTTGCTCCCTCCGAGTGGCCGGCGTGCCGCTCTAGTGGTCCGATCGAAACGCTTGGTTCCCAAGCGCTTCGTGAATTGGCCCACCAGATACATAAGTTGGTGGTGCGATTCAGCAAACAGACGGGAACAATCCGTTGGCATCGCACCACTAGCCCGTCCGAAGCGCGCGGGCGGCGGCGAGGAAGGCGCGGATCTTGTCCGGGTCTTTTTGGCCGGGGGTGCTTTCGACACCGGATGAGACATCGACGCACGCCGCGCCGGAAAGGCGCACCGCCTCGGGCAGCAATTCGGCGGTCAGTCCGCCCGACAAGAGCCACGGGCGCCGCCAAACCCGGCCGGCGAGCAGCCGCCAGTCGAAGGCGAGACCGTTGCCGCCGGGCAATGCGTCGGCCCGAGACGGCGGCTTGGCGTCGAACAGCAGGAAATCGGCCGCCTTCTCGTGCTGCTCGGCGGCCGCGAGATCGTCGGGGTCGGCGATCGGCACCGCCTTGATCACCCTGCGGCTAAATCGCAGCCTGGCCTCGGCCACCCGCCGCGGAGTTTCGCCGCCATGGAATTGCAGGATGTCGAGCGGCACCATGGCGAGAACATCGGCGATTGTCGCATCGTCGGCGTCGACGAACAACCCGACCCGCGCGATCCCCGCGGGGACCGCGGCGCAGAGGCGGGCGGCTTCCTGCGGCGCAACCGCGCGCGGGCTCGGCGGGTAGAAGACAAAGCCGAGATACGCGGCGCCGCCGGCAACCGCGGCGGTCACCGCCGGTTCGCTCGATAATCCGCAGATTTTGGCGGCAACCATCTTCGCGGAGCGGCTAGTGGTCGTGGCGCTCGCGCCCCAGCGCTTCGAGCTGCCGGGTCAACGCGTCGATCTGCGCTTCGAGCCGCTTCAGCCGCGGATCTTCGCCGGCGGGCTTGCTTGCGGCCTCGGCATCAGGCAGCGGCGCCCGTTCCGCCTCGGGGTAAGGCGCCAGCATTTTGAGGGCCCGTTGGAACAACGCCATGTTCTGCTTGCCCATCTCCTCGAACTGCCCGAACGGAAAGATGCCAAAGGTCGCCTGCAGGCTCTTGCGCATCTGCTCCTGATTGCGGGCAAAGGCGGTCATCGCCTGCTCCAGATAGCCCGGCACCAAAACCTGCATGCTGTCGCCGTAGAGGCTGATCAGCTGGCGCAGAAAGCTGATCGGCAACAAGTTTTGGCCCTTTTGCTCCTGCTCGACGATGATCTGGGTCAGCACCGCGCGGGTGATGTCTTCGCCGGTCTTGGCGTCATGGGCGACAAAGTCGCCGCCTTCCTTGATCAGCTTGGCCAAATCGTCGAGCGTGACGTAGCTGCTCGTCGCCGTGTTGTAGAGCCGGCGGTTCGCATATTTCTTAACGACAACCGGCGCGCTGCCGCCGGGCTTGTCGCTGTTCGGGGTGTTCATGCGCGCGCCGTCTCCCGTCGGAAACCCTGGCCCACGCCTACAATACAGCGATTTGGCGCGACCGCCTCATCAAACGCGCCGCATCGGCTCCAAGCCGGCTTCCGCCAGCGGCGGCCGCGCGTATACTGCTAGTGATGAGCGACGCCCGCGACCTCGCCCGCCGCTTTCTGGCGCTGTGGGAAGATTATCTGACGGCGCTGCTGTCCGACCCCGATGCCGCCGCTTCGCTGTGGGGCGAGCACGCCGCCGCGGCTGCATCCTCGCCGCCGCATGACCCGGCCGCCGGTTCCGGACCGCCGGCTGGCGCCGCGCCCCCTCCCGGCGCATCTGGCGAGTGCTGCCAGCTTGTGGCTGAGCTCGCGCATCGCCTTGCCGTTGTTGAGCAGCGCCTCGCCGACATCGAGCGCGACCGAGGAGCGGCTGCGCGCCCTCGCCGCCGAAATCGACGGATGCGGGCCTGAGCGGGTCGCAAGCGCGCTCGAAGCCGAGATCGCGCTGCGCGCCGAAGCCTATCTTGCCGGGCTCGAAGCCTACCGCCGCCATCCCTATCGCCGGTCCGAGCCGGCGCTGCCGGTGCTATGGCAGGAGGGAACCACCCGCCTGCTCGACTATGGCGACGGCCGGCCGGATGCGACAGTCATGGTGGTGCCGTCGCTGATCAACCGCTATTATGTCCTTGACCTGCTTCCGGAGCGCAGCTTTCTGCGCCACCTCGCCGCCGGCGGCGTGCGCCCGCTGGTCGTCGATTGGGGCGTGCCGGGCGCTGCGGAGGCTGGGCTTGACCTGACCGGCTACAGCGAGCGGCTTGACCGTGCCGTCGCTGCCGCGGCGCAAAGCGCCGGCGCGCCGATCGCCATGCTCGGCTACTGCATGGGCGGGCTCTTTGCCGTGGCCGCGGCGCTGCGGCGCCGGCGCCAGGTCGCCTGCCTGGCGCTGCTGGCGACGCCGTGGGATTTCCACGCCGGAAGGGGTGCGGCGGCGCTGCTTCTCGGCCGTGGCGCCGATCGGCTGACGCCGGCGGGCATCACGGCCCATACGGTCCCGGTCGAGATGGTCCAGAGTTTCTTCTTCTTGATCGATCCTTTTTTGGCCGAGCGCAAATTTGTGCGGCTTGCCCGGCTCGATCCCGACAGCGACGCGGCGCGCAGCTTTGTGGCGCTCGAAGATTGGATCAACGACGGAGTGCCGCTGGGGCTGGCGGTGGCGCATGACTGCATCCGCCGCTGGTACCGCGACAACGAGCCCGTGCGCGGCACCTGGCAGATCGCCGGCCGCCGGGTTCAGCCGCGACTGCTGCGCCGCCCGGCGCTGGTCGTGATCCCCGGCCATGACCGGATCGTGCCGCCGCCGTCGGCTGAGCCACTGGCCGCGGCGCTCGGCCCGGCCGACATCTTGCGGCCCTCGCTCGGCCATGTCGGCATGATGTCGGCCGCTCGTGCCCCGGCGATGCTATGGGCGCCGATCGCAGGGTGGCTGCGCGCCCGGCTCGCCGGCTAGCGGCGGGCTGCGGCCGAGCGCTTGCGGTTAGCGGGCCGCGCGGATCGCTCGCCACAGGCGCTCGGGGGTGGCCGGCATTTCGAGGTGGCGGATGCCAAGCGGGGCGAGCGCATCGATCAGCGCGTTGCCGACCGCAGGGAGCGCGCCGACATTGCCGGCCTCCCCCGCTCCCTTGACGCCGAGCGGGTTGGTCTTGGTCGGCACCGGGTTGCTGTCGCAGTGGATCGCCGAGAGGTCGCTCGCCCGCGGCATTGCGTAATCCATAAACGATCCGGTCATCAACTGGCCGGATCCCGGATCAAAGCGGATATCCTCCAGCAGGACCTGGCCGACCCCCTGGGCGATGCCGCCGCAAATCTGGCCTTCGAGCAACAGCGGGTTCAGCACCGTGCCGACATCGTCGACAACGCTGTAGCGCAGGACCTGCGCCTCACCAGTTTCCGGGTCGATCTCCAGCTCGCAGATATGAACGCCGTTCGGAAAATTCTGCTGCTTTGAGGTAAAAGTGGCGCCGGCGATCAGCCCCGGCTCCATATCCTCGGGCAGGCTCGGCGGGCTGAACGACTCGATTGCGATCTCGCCGATGCTGAGCGCCCGGTTCGAGCGCGGTGCCGTAAAGAGCCCGTCGGCGAACGCCACCTCCTCCGCCTCGGCGCCGAGCAGGTGAGCCGCGATCGCCTTGGCCTTCACCACGATCTTCTCCGTGGCGAGATGGACCGCCGACCCGCCGAGCGCTGCCGAGCGCGAGCCGCCAGTGCCTTCGCCGTTCGCGACTTTGTCGGTGTCGCCTTGCACGTAATGCACCTGGCCAGGGTCGAGGCCCAGCCGGTCGCACAGCAATTGCTTGTAGACCGTCTCGTGACCCTGGCCCTGAGTGATCGAACCCGACACCAGGGTCACGGTGCCGCCCCGGTCGAAGCGGATTTCGGCGGCCTCGAACCCGCCGGCCGCAGCGCGCTCGATCGTGTTGGAGAGCCCGATGCCGCGCAACCTGCCGCGGGCCCGGGCCTCGGCCCGGCGCTGCTCGAAGCCGGCGATGTCGGCCAGCTTCAGCGCCAGATCGAGGTTCTTTTCGAACTCGCCGCAATCATAGGTGAAGGTCAGCCCCGATTTGAACGGCATCGCCTCGGGTGGGATCATGTTGCGGCGGCGCAGCTCGAAACGGTCGATGCCGAGCTCGGCGGCGGCCTCGTCGACGATGCGCTCGATGACGTAGGCGGCCTCGGGCCGGCCATTGCCGCGATACGCCCGCACCGGGTTGGTGTTGGTGTAAACCGCGGTCACCTCCGCACGCACCGCGGGGGTGCGGTAGACCCCCGCCAACGTGCCGAGATTGGCGACAAAAGCGTTGGAGCCGGCCTGCGGATAGGCGCCAACCGCGGCGATCGTCTCGACCTTGAGGCCGAGGAATTTTCCATCGCGATCGAGCGCGAGCGCCGCCTCGGTGACGTTGTCGCGGGCCTGCGCGTCGCCCATAAACGCTTCGCTGCGGGTGCTGGTCCATTTGACCGGCCGGCCAACCGTCTTTGAGGCTAAGAGGACCAGCGCCACCTCGTTGTAGATCGCCGATTTCATGCCAAAGCTGCCGCCGATGTCGCCGGCGACGACACGGACCCGGCTTTCCGGGACCCTCAGCACCTGCCGAGCGAGCTCAGCCCGATAGCCATGGGTGCGCTGCAAGGTCGTATAGATCGTCCAGCGGTCCTCGGCCGGGTTGTAGTCGCCGATGGCACCGCGCGGCTCCATGCTGGCCGCGGTCACCCGGTTGATCACAAAGCGTCGCCGCACGATGTGCTCGGCGCCGGCAAAGGCCGCCTCGGTCGCCGCCGCGTCGCCCTCTGTGTGAAAAAAGGCGACATTGCCGGGGTTCTCGTCCCAGACCGGCGGCGCCCCGGACTCGACCGCGCCCGCGGTCGAAACGACCGCCGGCAAGGGCTGGTAATCGACCGCGATCAATTCGGCTGCATCGGCAGCCTGATCCTTGGTCAAGGCGACGACAAAAGCGACGTAATCCCCGACCCAGCGCGCTCGGTCCTTGACCAGGCCCGGAAAGCGCGGCCGGAACGCCGGGGAGCCGTCGCGCAGCCTGAGCCCGCTCGGCGTCGGCAGGTCGCCCCAGCCCGAAGCTTCCCAATCCGCCCCGGTCAGCACCGCCAGCACGCCGGGCGCCGCTTTCGCCTCGGTCGCGTCGATCGCGCGGATGCGGGCATGGGCGTGCGGCGAGCGCAGCACATGGCCAAACACCATGCGCGGCATCACCATGTCGTCGACATAGCGCCCACCGCCGCGCAGCAGCCGCGGGTCCTCGAAGCGTGGCACCGGCTGACCCAAGGCAAACTCACCCATGATTAAGCCTCCAGTTGTCCTCTGAGGACGGCATCACCTGAATGGGTTGACGATGGTGATCCCTTCGACCACCTGCCCATGCGACATGTCTTCGGAATACAGCGCCCGGCATCCGAGCGCACGGGCAGCGGCGACGATCGCACTATCCCAATAGGAAAAACCGTATGCCGCCTTGATCTCTAATGCCCCGCTCAATAGCGGGAGAGTAATCTCCTGTACCCGGAAGCGGGTCCAGGTCCCGATAAGGCGGACGGCAATCTCGTGAGGGAGAGGGTTGGGCCGAGTGATGCGAGTCGCCTGAACATAAAATTCTTGCAAGACTTGGACCGATAGCGCCCCGTTATCGTCCTCCAGCAGGCGGATGGCTCGTTCGCGCTTGCTCGCCTCGCGCGGGTTGCGAGTGATGGAGTAGAGAAGGACATTGGTGTCGAGGAAGTGCGGCGGGTTCATGCATTTCGGTCATGAACATCGTCGCGGGCCAGCCGGTCCGACGCGTCGAAGGCGGTGATTTGCTCCCGCAGTGCTCGTTCCTCGCGCTTCAGTCGCTCGATTTCGCTTTCGCCTGAGCCCAGCTCGCACAAAAAATTCCGCACCAAGGCCGAAACCGACGTATCTCGTTGGGCGGCAATCATGCGCGCGCGCCGATAGGTTTCGTCATCGAGTGAGACTGTGATGTTTTTCATAGTTCCACATATACCCGCGCAATGGTGCCGTCAACACAGTCTGGATAGAAGGCCCCGACTGCCCCGCTCAGTAGCCGAGGTCCTGAAAGCTGTGCGCCGCGGGGCTGACAACGACGTTGCCCTGGGGCTCTACCTCGAGCACGGCGAGGGCGCGCTGGACTAGGCCGTCCGGGGTGAACCGGAACAGCCCGTCGACCCCGGCGAACCCGTTTGGATTGAGGATCGCGTCGCGCGAGAAGGGCGGCCCGCCCTGGCCGCGCGCCAGCACCGCGGCGAGTGCGGCCGCGTCATACCCGAGCGAGGCGAGCCGCGGCGGGTCGCGGCCGTAGGTTGCGCGATAGCGCTGCTCGAAATCGCGCCGCGCGTCGGGCGGCGAGGCGGCGAACCAGCCGCCGTCGAGGGCCGGCTCGTCGCCGATGTCGGGCACGTCCCACAGCCCGCTGCCCAGCAGCCGCGTCGCTTTGGTATCGAGCCCGGCGGCCGCGAGCTTGCGGGCAATCGCCTTCAGGCGGTCGCCGCCCTCGGGCAGCAGCAATGCATCGAAATCCGCCACCCCTGGCGGCGCTGGACCTGCTTGGTCGGGTGCCGCGGGATCGGCAGCTGGCGGGGTCGCGCCCGCCGGCAGCAGCTGCGCGATCGCGGCCGAGGCATCGCCGGTGCGCGGATCGTAAAATGCGGCCTTGGTCACCGTGGCGCCAGTCGAAGATGCGGCCTCGCGCAGCGCGTCGGTCATCAGATGCCCATAGGCGGTGTCGGGGGCGAGTGCCGCAAACCGACCGATGCCGCGCTGGCGCGCAAAGGCCACCTCGCGCACCACCTCCTGGCGCGGCAGAAACCCCATCAGAAAGGTGTTGCCGCCGGCCAGATCGGTCACCGTCGAAAACGCGATGACGTCGAGGTGGGCGTCGCGGGCCACCGGCTTGACGGCCTCGACCCCGCCGGCGAGCAGCGGGCCGAGGATCAGGCTGACCCCTTGGCCGACCGCGGCATGCGCGGCGTCGGCGGCGCCGGAGGCCGTTCCCTTGGTGTCGCGCGGGACCAAGGTCAGCTGATCGCCGCCGGTTTGAAACAGCGCCAGCTGCGCCGCATTGAGGATCGCCTGCCCGAGCCCGGCATTGGGGCCGGACAGCGGCACCAGCAGGGCGACCTTGGCCGGCCCGGCTGGGGTCGCGACCGGCGGCGGAGCGGGCATCGGCGCCGGCGGCGGCGGTCCATAAGGCGGTTGCGGGGTGGCGAGCGGCGCCGGTACGATGGGCGGCGGCACGCAGGAAGCCAGCGCCCAGAGGGCGAGGACAAGCACGGGTGAGGCGAACCGGGGGAAGCACCAGCGCGGCAAGAGCGGCCTCGGGCGACAGCGGCGGGGGGCGCGAGCCTAGCGGCGCCCGGGCTCCGAGTAAACCCGACTGGGCCGAGCCGGCGGCCGAAAGCGTTGCGCCCGCCGCTGAAGTGGACGTGCCAGGCCCAGCGCCCGGCCTGCACCTGGTCGCGACGCCGATCGGCAATCTGGGCGATGTCAGCCTGCGCGCGCTCGCGGTGCTGCGCGGCGTGGACCGGATTTGGTGCGAGGACACCAGGGTAACCGCCAAGCTGCTTGCCCGCTACGGCATCAAAACGCCGCTCGAGGCCTATCACGACCACAACGCCGAGCAGGTGCGGCCCCGAGTGCTCGCGGCGCTGCGCCGCGGCGAGCGGGTGGCGCTGGCCAGCGATGCCGGGACCCCGCTCGTTTCCGACCCGGGCTACAAGCTGGTTCGCGCGGCGATCGCCGAGGGCCTGCCGGTGACCGCCGCACCCGGCGCGTCGGCGGCGCTGACCGCGCTCATTCTGTCCGGCCTGCCGCCGGACCCGTTTCTGTTCGCCGGCTTTCTGCCAAAGCAGCAAACCGCCCGGCGCCGGGCATTGACGCGCTGGGCGCCGTTGGAGGCGAGCCTGATCTTTTACGAGGCGCCGCCGCGGCTCGCCGCGACCCTCGCCGACATGGCGGAAATCCTGGGGCCGCGGCCGGCCGCGGTCGCGCGCGAGCTGACCAAGCTGCATGAGGAGGTCCGGCGCGGTTCGCTCTGCGCTCTCGCCGACCACTATCGCGAGCACGGGCCGCCGCGGGGTGAGACCGTCATTGTCGCCGGGCCCCCCGAGCCGGCGGTGCCCGACCTCGAGGAGGTCGATCACCGGCTGCGGGCGGCGCTCGCCGAGAGCGGGGTGCGCGACGCCGCGGCCAAGCTCGCCGCCGAGACCGGCCTCGGACGCGCCGAGCTCTATCGCCGCGCCTTGGCGATCCGCGACGGCACGCGATGAACCGCAGCCGGCATCGCCCGGCCTTGCGGCGGCAGCGCGCCGAGCGCCGCGGCCGGCTGGCCGAATGGTTGTGCGTGTGGCATCTGCGGCTGCGCGGATGGCGCATTGTCGCGCGCGGCTGGCGCTGCCCGGCCGGCGAGATCGATATTCTCGCACGCCGCGGCAAAATCCTCGCGGTCATCGAGGTCAAGTCGCGCGGCAACCTCGCAGTCGCGGCGGCGGCGCTCCCACCGCGCCAGCGGCGGCGGATCACCCGTGCGGCCGAAGCCTTTCTGCTGGTCCACCCCGAGCTTGCCGGGCTTGGCCTGCAATTCGACCTGATGTTGCTGGCGCCGCGGCGTCTGCCGCGTCACCTGCGCTCCGCCTGGCGTGCCGACGGCTGAAGATCCCGTCACCATCTCCGAGCCCGACAAGCTCCGCCAACCCATTGCTTCGGCTTACGATTTGGTCGGGGCGCGCGGTGCCGCCGACCGACCGCAAGCCTCGTCTCGCCCGTGGCCGGAACACCCGTCGGGCTGGCGATTGGAAAAGGGCGCGGGCTTGGCGGAAACTCCCGCGGGACATCTGTGCCGGGGGGTGAGCGGTGTCGAATTTCCGTCTCGTCATGTCGTTCGCGACCGGTCTCGGGCTGGCCATCAGCCTGTGCGGATGCCCATTGGCCATTGTCGGCGGGCTGGCGGCGGCCGGTGGCGCCGGCTATGCCGCCGATCAGGAACGCGGCGTCAACGGCGCGGGCAGCGATTTTGCCGTCAAAACCGGTGTCGAGACCGCCTGGGCCCAGGCGATGCCGAATTTCCCGCCGGATTTCAATGTAACCGTCTACGAAGGCCGCACCTTGCTGACCGGCACCGCGCCAACGCCTCAGATCAAGTCGGAGGCGGCGGACATCGCCAGCCGGGTTCAGGGGGTGCGCGCCGTCTACAACGAAATTGAGGTGGCGCCGTACGAAACTCCCTGGGATTCGGCGAAGGACGCCTGGATCACCGCTCGGGTGCGCTCGGATCTGGTGTTCAGCAACATCCGCTCGGTCAACTACACGGTCGAGACCGTCGATCATTCGGTTTATCTGATCGGCTCGGCGCGCAGCCAAGCCGAGCTCGACCATGCCACCGGTCTGGCGCGCGACGTGCCCGGGGTCAGGCGCGTCGTCTCTTACGTGGAGATCCGGCAGGGAGAGCCGCCGGGCTCGCCGCCGCCGGGGCCGCCGCCCTCAGCCGAAGGATCGCCCGGCCCGGATATGCCCGGCGCGGCGCCGACCACCCCGGTCGAGGTGCAAAAGCTGTAGGCCGCCGATCGGCGGGGCGGGCCGTCAGACGCTGCGCTGGCGTTCCCGCTCCTGGTCCGCGGCAGTGTTGAGGATGCGGCGGGCGGCGCCGAACAGCGACTGAGCCCGGTCCTCGTGCCCCAGCACATGCTCGGCACGGGCGAGGTCGAGCTCGATATAGGCAAGGGTCGGCGTGCCGCGGCCACAGCCGCGCTCGAGCCGGCGGCTCGCGGTGCGAAACGCCAGTGCCGCATCGGCAGCGCGGCCAGTCGCCAGATAGATCAAGCCCAGATCGTGCAGGTTCTCGGCAATCAGCGGATGCGTCGGCCCGAGCCGCCGCTGGTCGATCGCGGCCGCTTCCTCGATCGGCGGCAGCGCCTGGGCAAACTGCTTTTGCCGCAGATAGGCTTTGCCGAGCTGCGCCAGGCTGCGCGCGGTCGCCAGCCGGTCGCCGCCGGCGCGGTCGAGGGCCAGGGCGCGGCGCAGCACCCGCTCGCCATCCTCGAACCGTGCCTGCGACACCAGCACCGCGCCCAGCACGCGCAGGCGGTCGCTGCGCGGCGTGCCTGCGTTCTGGTTATCCACGGCGATCGCCGCCTCGATAAATTTGTGCGCCTCTGCGGTCTCGCCGCGGGCGAGCGCGATGCGCGCCCGGTCGGCAAGCAGTGGCGCCATCGCCGGGTCGTGGACGCCAAGCCGGGACGAGAGCACATTCTCGGCGGCGATCGCTAGCGGCTCGGCGTCGAGGTATCGCCGCAGCTCGATATAGAGGTGGGCGAGCGCGGCCATCGCCTTTGCCGCCGGCTCCGACTCGCTCCCGAAAGCTCTGATCGCGATCTTCAGCGAGCGGCGCCGCAGCGCCGTCGCCGCGGCGATGTCGGCATCCTCGAAGCGCAATTGGGCGAGCGAGGCAAGGATCGGCAGCAGCTTCGGGTCGGCCGGCCCCAACCGCTGCTCTGCCGCTGCCAAGGTTTTCGCCAGCGCGGCGCCGGCTGGCGGCGGCGTCGGCGGGTCGGCGCCAGCATGTGCCGCCGACAGGCCGAGGAGCCCGGCGACCAGGGCGCAGAAAAAGCCGCGCATCACATTTGTCCCGAACCGCCGATCGCAGCGCTGAGCAATTTGCCAGCGTCGGTTGCCGCCGCGCTTGCCTGCGGCCGGTTTCCCTAGGCGATGTGGGCGGAAATCATCGGCCCGCGCTCCGGGGCCAGCCGGTGGCGCAGATCGGCGAGCAGCGGCATGATCTCAGCCAACCCGCTGCTGACCGCGGCACCGGCCTGCGGGGTCAGCGACACGGCCTTGTGCTTTTTTATCGTCTCTTCGGCGAAAAAGCCCCACCGGATCAGATTGGCGACGCGCTCCTTGATCGCCAGATGCCCGAGCCTCAGCCGGTCCCACATCCTGCTGATGATCTCGTCTACGACCAGCGCCGAGGGGCCACCATGATCGCTGCCGAACGAGCTTGCCGACCATAGCAGCATCACGATCGCCCAATACTGATAGGTGACCAGATGATCCATCGCGTCGTCCCGATAGGCCGGGGTCAGTCCGCGAGTTCGGACGACCTGCTCGCTGATCTCGCGCCATTTCTGGTCGCAGGCGCCAAAAAATCGGTAAATCTCAGCGATTGCGGCCTCGTCACAAGCCACCAATCGCGGGCGGGGCGCGTCGCCGGCATCCGCACAGATCGCCTCGATCGTCTCGCGGCAATGCGCATCAAAGCAGTCCCACAAGGCTCCGGTGGGGCCGACCAGGCAACCTGCCGAGGGCGCACATTCCCGGTTCGAGGCGTCGAACACCCTGACGAACCCGTCCCTCTGGCAGTCCTTGATCCGCTCGATGCAGGTTCGGATATCGGTGCCATAGGACCCGTAGAGTGTGCGGTGCAGCGCGCGGCTCGAAATACCAGCTGCCCCGCTGGTTCTGGCCAGAAAGATGACATGCCAATGCGCGCGCTTGTTCAAACCGGGGAAGTATTTCTCCCAGATGCCGTAGTATTCGAGCAAAAACCTGGCGACCAGGCGTTCGGGGAACCTGCTTTCGCCAAAATCGGAACGCATCGCGTCACCATGCCGATCGACAGCGCTGCCGCAGGTTAGCCGATTTTGCGCCGCGGCAACAGCGAACGTCGCGGGAACTTGTCCGAGGCCCGCAGCGGCGCGCTGCCGCAATGATCCCGCGCCGTTGTGACCCTTGGGTTTCGGTCATTGGCAGCCGCGGATCATCAGGGGAACGCAATATCTCACTCGGTGAAATAGTTTTCGTCGATTTTCCTGATCTTGTACGTTTCGGTAACGCGAACGCCGATTTCCTTATCAACCATGAGGCGGGAGAGCTCCATTCCATCGATAAGGATGATCCGTTTGGAAATCCGCGACACATACTCGCGTGCAGCTGGAGAAATCGACCCGGTCGTGATCAAGATGCCCTTTGTGGCGCTGACTTCCATCGAGGCTGCCCGAAAAGGCCTGTACGTCAGGTCGCCCTACCGCATGTCCCGCCCCATACCGCTTCGCCTGGACATAGACGCGATCGAGCCCGAGCGCATCTTCGTTGATAATTCCGTCCAAGCCGCCGTCTCCTGGTCCTCCGATCGCTCTCCCCCTCTCGGACTGGCCGCCCCCGTAACCAAGCTCTTTCAGCAGGTCAATGACGAGCTGCTCAAAAAACGCCGGCGACATCTCTCGCATTCGATCGAGAAGATCGGCCTGCAATGCCCCCGTGAGTGTTTGATAGCTCTGCCCCATCAATTCCTCGGGGGTAGCGGCTACATTGCCTGTTGGCGTGCCGCCGTCTTTGCGATCGGGCTTGGCAAAACCTCCTGCGGCGCTCTTCTTGCGCCATTCAAGGTAACTTGGGAACCGTTCAAGAAACGGCATATCGATTTTCACCGGATCTGTCGCAAGTACCTCGGCTCCTTCCCCGGTCATGCGGTATACGCCGCGGCCGGTCTTTTCGATTAGACCGGCTCGTTGCAGGAATACATTCGCCCATGCAATCCGGTTGGCAAAAGTAGTTTGCCGGCCACTTGGCAGCATCTCCTTCAGGTCTGCCTCGCTGAGCTTTACGCTCGCACTCACACGATCGCGCAAATCCGAGGCTGCGATCTCGCCGTTGGCAGTTGCCGAGAGCACAGGCAGCATCAGCGATTGGAAATCGGGCACAGCCATACTGATCCCCCTTGGAGTTTTCTTATTGCCTATCGAAGTATCCGACAGGCTTGGTTTTTGCAAGGCGCGCTCAGCGTTTGCGCAGGATCGCATGTGGCGGCCCTCGGGCGTGAGCGGGGCGGTCAGGCTGAAGTCATTAAACCAGCCGATGAAGTCGAAGCGGCCGCTGCGCTCGACCAGGCTCAGGAACTCCTGCGGAAAGAAGATTTTCGCGGGGACGCGGCCCTCGATCGTCAGCTGTTTGCCATGGTCGTTGACGGTGAAGGTCAGGGTCTCGTTGTAGGTCTGCGCGATCGGGTCGAGCGGCTCGGCGCGATAGCGGGTGCGCACAGTGACGCCGGCGCGACGCCTTGTCCAAGTCCGGCGATAATCGTGAAACAGGCGAAACCACACCACGCTGTCCAACAGGTAGAGCGCGCCCGGCGACAAGAGATCGGCGAGGCGATCGAGGTGGTCGAGAAATTCGCGGTTCGAGCGCGTGTAAAGCGAGCCCAGCATCACGTAAGCAAGATCGAACCGGCCGAGGCCGCGATCGAGCTCGCGCATATCGCCCTCGACGAAGGTGGCGGCGATGCTGTTGCGGGCGGCCTTGTCGCGGGCGAAACCGAGCATTTGCGGGCTGAGGTCGAGGCCGCAATAGGCGTAGCCGCGGCGGTGCCATTCCTGAAGATAGGGCGCGGTGCCGGCGCCGAGCTCAAAGACCCGCCGAACTGGCGCCCGGGAGAATTTTTTGATCGCGGCTTCGAAAAAGTCGATTTCGCCGGCCGGGTCGGCGGGCGCTAAAGCAATCTCGTAGTATTCCGGGTAGCGATAGGCCTCCATCTCATCAATTTACGGCGACCGCCAACGGTCGAACAGGATGGCCTGCTCGAAGCCTCACCCCGCCATTCAAAACAGGTTCAGCTGGTCGCCGGTTTGCGGCGGCGGGCGGAAGCGGGTCGCATCAAGCGGTTTTGTCGTGCGTGGATCAAAGCCGAGCCGGCGGCAGGCGCGGTCGAACCGCAGCCGCAGCATGTCGGCATAGGGTCCGGCGCCGGTCATCCGCTTTGACCAGGCCGAATCATAGAGCCTGCCGCCATGGGTTTGGGCGACCAGCGAGAGCACGTGCGCAGCCTTGTCCGGGAAATGCGTTTCGAGCCACTCGCGAAACAGCGCCTTCAGCTCGAGCGGCAGCCGCAGCAAGGTGTAGCCGGCTGCAACCGCGCCGGCAGCACGCGCGTGCTCGAGGACCTGCTCCATCTCGCTGTCGTTGAGCGCCGGGATCATCGGCGCGCTCAACACTGCGGTCGGCACTCCGGCGGCGGCGAGCGCCGCGATCGTCTCCAGGCGGCGTTCGGGGGTCGCGGCGCGCGGCTCCATCCTCCGCGCCAGGGCGCGGTCGAGCGTCGTCACCGAAATCGTCGCAATCGCCAGGCGGGCTTTGGCCATCTCGCCGAGGATGTCGAGGTCGCGCCGGATCAGCGCCGATTTGGTGACGATCGTCACCGGATGGCGAAAATCGCGCAGCACTTCGAGGATCGCGCGGGTGACGCCGAGCCGGCGCTCGACCGGCTGATAGGGGTCGGTGTTGCTGCCGAGCGCGATCGGGCGACACACATAGCCCTTTTTGCGCAGCTCGGCGGCGAGCAACGCCGCCGCCTGCGGCTTGTAGAACAGCCGGCTTTCGAAATCGAGGCCGGGCGACAGGCCGAGATAGGCGTGGCTCGGCCGCGCGTAGCAATAGATGCAGCCGTGCTCGCAGCCCCGATAGGGGTTGATCGAGCGGTCGAAGCCGATATCCGGCGAGTCGTTGCGGGCGATGATCGTGCGGGTCGCGTCGACGCTCAAGGTCGTGGCCAGCGGTAACGGCTCCGCGTCGGCGGTGCCCCAGCCGTCGTCAAAGCTCACCCGCCGCTCGGCATCAAAACGGCTGCTGTCGTTGCTGGCGGCGCCGCGCCCCTTGCGCGGCCCGATCATGCCCGGCATATCCATGCAGCGCAGAATGCGCCACCTTTCGGAACATTTCAAGAACTTTTGTGATCTCGGTGATCATTCCGACCTTGAACGCGGCTGAGACGCTCGGGGCGGCGCTGGACGCGCTGCGCGGCGAGCCGTTGATCGGGGAAATCATCGTCAGCGATGGGGGGTCGGCCGACGACACCGTTGCCGCCGCGATCGCCGGCGGCGCACGGCTTTTCG
This sequence comes from uncultured Alphaproteobacteria bacterium, assembly GCA_963738185.1. Taxonomy (GTDB): domain Bacteria; phylum Pseudomonadota; class Alphaproteobacteria; order ATCC43930; family CGMCC-115725; genus AP-15. The sequence continues at coordinate 1,279,509 of CAVTVA010000003.1, forward strand.
CCGTCCCGCCCGGCCGCGGGACCCAGCTCGCCACCGGCGCGGCTGCGGCGTCGGGCGACTGGCTCCTGTTTCTGCACGCCGATTGCCGTCCTGAACCGGGCTGGGCGCAGGCGGTCGGCGATTTCATCGCGGCGCCTCGAGCCGCGGGGCGCGCCGGCTATTTCGACCTCGCGCTCGACGATCCGGCGCCGGCGGCGCGGCGGCTCGAGCGGCTCGTCGCCTGGCGCTCCCGGGTTTTGGCGTTGCCTTATGGCGATCAGGGTCTGCTGATCAGCCGCAGCCTCTACAATGCGGTCGGCGGTTTTGCGCCGCTGCCGCTGATGGAGGATGTCGACATGGCGCGCCGCCTCGGCCGCGATCGGCTGGCGCGCATCGGCGCCCGCTGCCTCGCCTCGGCGCAGCGCTATCGTCGCGATGGCTATTGGCGCCGACCGCTGCGCAACCTCGTCTGCCTGTCGCTCTATTTCGCCGGTCTGCCGCCGCAGCGCATTCTGCGGCTTTATCGCTGATGCGCCGCCGGCTTGTGCTGTTCGTGCGCGCCCCGGCTCTCGGCCGCGGCAAGCGGCGGTTGGCAATGGAGATCGGCGACCTTGCCGCGGTGCGCTTCGAGCGATCGATGATCGCGCTGCTGCTGCGGCGCCTGACCGATCGGCGCTGGGATTTGCGGGTTGCGGTGACCCCGGACCGGGCGTCCGGACATGCTCGGCGCTGGCGCCGCGGGTTAGAGGTCTGCGGTCAAGGCGGAGGCGATCTCGGCCGCCGCATGCGCCGGCTGCTTGGCCAGGGACCCGGCCCTGTGGTGCTGGTCGGCAGCGACGTTCCGGCCCTCGCTGCCAATCACATCGCCGCCGCTTTCCGCTTGCTCGGCAGCCATGACCTGGTCTTTGGGCCGGCCGTGGATGGCGGCTTCTGGCTGGTTGGAGCGCGCTGCCGGCCGCTGATCCCGGATTTGTTCGAGCGGGTGCGCTGGTCGGGCCCGCATGCGCTGGCCGACACCTTGGCCGAGCTGCCCCGGCGGACCACAGTCGGATTTGTCGCAACCCTCGAGGACGTCGATGACGCCGACGCCTATCGCCGCCTCCGGCCGCGACGCGGGTTCTGATTCGCGTTTACCGGTCGCGGAAGACGGGTTTGCGCTTTTCGAGGAAGGCCGCCATGCCTTCGGCGGCGTCCGCGGTCTGAAAGGCGAGCGCGCTGAGGTCGGCCTCGATCGCCAGGCCATCGGACAAATTGGTCCCCAGGCCGCGGCGAACGGCCTCGCGGGCGAGGCCTATGGCGGACCGGCTGAAGCCGGTCATCTCGCGCGCGAAATTCTTTCCGGCCTCGACCAGGTCGCCCGCGGCGATGCGGTTGACGAGCCCGATCGAGAGCGCCTCCTCGGCGGCGACGCCGCGGCCGGTCAGGATCATCTCGAGCGCGCGCGCCTCGCCGACCAGCCGCGGCAGGAGCTGGGTTCCGCCGTAGCCGGGGATCAGCCCAAGCTTGATCTCGGGCAGGCCAAGCCTGGCGCCCGGCCCGGCGACGCGAAAGGTGCAGGCGAGCGCCAGCTCGAGCCCGCCGCCAAAGGCGTAGCCGTTGAGGAGCGCGATCGAGGGCATCGGCATGGTGTCGAGCTTCGCCAGGGTTGCCTGGCCAAACCGGGCGCTCTCGCGCGCGGCGGCGAGGGAGCGGCCGATCAGCTCGGTGATGTCGGCGCCGGCGCAGAACGCCCGGTCGCCGGCCCCCACAACCAACAAGGCGCGGGCATTGCTGGCAGCGATTTCATCGAACGCGGCGGCGAGATCGCGCAGCAAGGCAAAGTTCAGCGCATTCAGCGCCTGCGGCCGGTCGAGCGTTACCAGCGCCAGCTCGTCGATGCGGGTCAGGCGGATTGTCATTCCCCGCTCCAGCGCACCGGCAGCGGCGCGATGCGCCCGCCCTTCACCCATTCGACCAATTCGCGCTTGAGAATCTTGCCGCTGGCGGTCAGCGGAAACTCGGTCATCGCCAGGAAATATTCCGGCATGTCGTAGCGCGACAGGCCGGCGCGATCGAGATGCGCCAACAGCGCGTGCGGCTCGAGGTCCTCGCCGTCGTGCAGGATCACCGCGAGACACACCCTTTCCCCGAGCCGGTGGTCGGCGACGGCAAAGGCGGCGCAGCGCGCGATCGCCTGGTGGCGCATCGCCAGATCCTCGATCCGCGCCGGGTGGATGTTGCGCCCGCCGCGGATGATCAAATCCTTTTTGCGGCCGACGATTTCGAGGCAACCCTTCTCGTCGAGCCGGCCGAGGTCGCCGCTCATAAACCAGCCCGATCGGTTGAACGATTGCTCGGTCGCCTGCTGATCGTCGAAATAGCCCAAGGTCAGGCAGGCGCCGCGGCCGCCGATCTCGCCGACCGCCCCAGGTGCTGCTTCGATGTCCGGGTTGTCCTGGTCCCAAATCCGGACCTCATAGGCAGCGCAGGCACGCCCGCAAGTCTCGACGATGGTGCGCGGATCGTCGTCGGGGAGCGTGTATTGGTGCGAGCCGTTCTCGGTCATGCCGTAGACGTTCTGCGGCAGCACACCGCGGTCGAGAAAGGCCTGCGCGGTCTCGCGCGGGATCGGCGAGCCGGCCATGTAAAAGGTGCCCACCTGGCCGAGCCGGTCGAGCCGCCGCTGGCGCAGCTCGGCAAGGATGTCCATGGCGTGGGTCGGCACCCCCATGACATAGGTGGCGCCGGTCTCGACGATCCAGTCGAGCGGGGTCATTCCCGGCGGCGGCGCGTTGACCACCAGCTCGAGCCCGGCGGCCAGCATCTGCTCGATCGCCACGGCGCCGATGTGATGGCTCATCGGGCTCAGGCTCAAGAGGACCGAGCGCTCGTCATGGCGCCAATCGGCGACCATCGCCCGGCCGTTGGCGAGCAGCGTATTATCCGAATGCATGACGCCCTTTGGCGTGCCGGTGGTGCCCGAGGTGAACGCCAGATAGACGATCTTGTCGGGGTCGGCATCGGCCGGCGGCACCGGTGCCGCTTCGCCCCCACCCCGGCCCTCCCCCGCCCGCAGCGGACGGGAGGGAGGGGGCGGAAACGGCACGGCGTCGCTAGGGCCGGCGCCGAGCGTGTAGATGCGGCGCAGCGAGGGCAGCGCCGCGGCGGCGGCAAAGATGTCGGCGGTGTTGGCGTCGGCGCCATAGCCGGGCTCGGCGAACAGGGCCGCGGCGCGGATGCGCGACAGCAGCTCGACGACCTCGCCGACCCGGTAGTTGCGGTGCAGCGACGGGTTGCACACATAGCCCTGGCGCGAGCAGGCGATAAAGATCGCGACCGCTTCGACCCGGTTCGGCAGCCACACCGCCACCCGCTCGCCGCGCTTCACCCCGGCGCCGTGCAGGCCGGCCGCGACCATCTCGACCATCGCCCGCAATTCGCGCCAGGTCAGCCGCCGGTGAGCGTCGCGCACCGCATAGGCCTGCGGCCGCCGCCGGGCGTGCTCGCACAGCAGCGAATAAAGCGTATCGCGCCGCCACAGCCCCGCGGCATAATAGCGCCGCGCCAATTCCGGATCGTGCAAGGTGAGCAGCGTGTTGGTCATCGCGCTCTCCACCTGGTCGGTTCACGCCGGTCAGCTGCGATCACCGCTTGCGTCGCCAAGAATTTCTCCCCTCAAATGAATCCGGGCGGTCGCCGAATCCGGAGAGGATAATCCTGCCGGAGCCAGCGCGGTCAAGCCGCCGGCCGGTTTCACCCGCGCGTTGGCGCGGACCCGCCATATTGCAGGCGTCGGTTGGCGATGGTTTCACGGTCGGAGGCAGCGAACGATGCTGGTAAGACGGGGCGAGCACACCGATCTGGAGGCGCCGGCAGCGGCGGAACCCATCGAGGATGTAGTAATGAATGATTACTATACCCGGTTGCCGCAAATCCGCCTGACCGGCAATTCGACCGCTGGTCCAATCCAACGGCAAGCACCAACCGAGGTCATGCTCGACGGCAATGACGTAGCCACATTGGTCGAATGCGCTATCGGGCACCCTGCCGCGAATATGCGATACGCCGTGCTGGCAGCTATCTGGAGCCACCCCAACTCATTCCGGCAGATTTTTCGGTTCGGGCTGAACGCCCCCGAGGGGTTCGCGGAAGTACGCCAGATCGTGGCCGAGGAGCTCGAAAAGTGCTCGCTCAATCCGGATGTTCCGAGTGCGAACCGCGCGAACCCGGCGGTCAAAACGCTGCTGCCTCGGATGCCCTTGCCGGCGCATCTGAGAGATCGTGGGAGGCGATCATGAGCGATTGGGGCAAGGTGACCCGGCCGATCCCGGTTCCGAACGAGTGGACAAGGCCGTTCTGGGATGCAGCGAAGCGCGGCGTTCTGGAATTGCAGCGCTGCCAGAGCTGCGGGCATTTCCAGCACCCGCCCTATGCGACCTGCACGCAATGCGTCGCGACCGACCTGAAGTTCGAGCCGGTGCGCGGGGCTGGCGCGATCTACGCCTACACGATCATGTATCACACCGGCGACAAACGCTTCGCTTCCGCGGTGCCCTACGCCAGCATCATCGTCGAGCTCGACGATGCGCCCGGCGCGCTGCTCGCCGGCAACCTCCTGGAATCGCCCTATACCGAGGCCAAGGTCGGGCGCCGCGTCGAAATCGTCTTTGAGAAGCTGAACGACGACATCACCCTGCCGCAGTTCCGCCTCGCGCCCCCTCCCTCCCCTCCCCCGCGAGCGGGGGAGGGTTAGGGTGGGGGCTATCGCGCACGACATCGGCCGAGTGGGGAGGAGAGACCGCATGTGGGAGAACCGGTGCAAGGTGGCGGTCAGCGGCGTGGGGTTTTCCAAGGTCACGCGCTCGGCCGATATTCCGCTCGCGGCGCATGCGCTGACGGCGGTCAGGGAGGCGGTCGCCGATTCGGGGCTCGAGATGTCCGACATCGATGGGCTCGCGACCTATCCGGAATTGCCGGCCACCGGCCACGCCGAAATCGACGGCATCTCGATCGTGTCGGTCAACTGCATGATGGCGATGCTGAAACTGCCCGATCTCGGCTGGCACATCCAGGTTGGCACCACCAATATCGGCGGCGCGGTGCAGCAGGCGGTCAACGCGCTCCTCGCCGGGGTGTGCAAATACGCGGTGGTGTGGCGGGCAATGCACAACCCGCGCGGCACCTACCAGAACCTGCCCGGCGCCTATGCCCAAGGTGCGGCCCAATTCACCGCCCCCTACGGCTTTGGCGGCCCGGGGCAGGGCATGGCCGTCGCCTATACCCGCTGGCTCGAGCGGCACCACCAGAACCGCGAGAAAATGGCGACCCTCGCCGTGACGCAGCGCCGCCACACCCAGCACAACCCGCACGCCTATTTCTACGGAACGCCGCTCTCGCGCGAGGACTACCTGAACTCGCGCATGGTGGCGTATCCGTTCTGCCTGTTCGATTGCGACATCCCGGTGCAGGGGGCGGTCGCGATCGTGCTGACGACGGCGGACCGGGCGCGCGACCTGAAGCCGAGGCCGGCCTACCTCGCCGGCTACGGCCAGCGGCTCCACTTCGAGGTGGCGGGCCGCATCGGCAGCCTTTCGAGCTATATGGAAGGCGGCAGCAGCTCGGCGAAATTGACCTGGGAGCGCTCCGGCTTCACCCCCAAGGATGTCGATGTCGCCCAGATCTACGACGGCTTCTCGGCCTCGGTGATCTACGGTCTCGAAAGCTACGGCTTCTGCGGCGAAGGCGAGGCGCTCGATTTCATCCAGGACGGCCGCATCGACCTCGACGGCGAATTGCCGCTCAACACCTTTGGCGGCAGCCTCGGCACCGGCCGCATCCACGGCCTGTGGCACATTATCGAGGGGGCGCTGCAAGCCGCCGGCCGCGCCGGCTCGCGCCAAGTCAAAGACGCCAACGTATCCTTCGTCGGCGCCAGCGCCCCGATCGTGACCGGCACAACCTTTATCTTCGTGCGCGACCCCTACTGAGCCCCGGCTTGCGTCGAAGCGCCAAGCGAGAGCGTCCCAACCTCAGCGGGCGACCGCGCGTTCGAGCTCGACCTTGTTCATCTTCGAGCGGCCGGGGATGTCGCGGCGCTTGGCTTCGGCATAGAGCTCGGCGCGGGTGCTTCCGTCGCCCCTTGGCGCGGTGCGCCGGTGCGAGCGCGCGGTGGCGCGGGCATAGGTTTGTTGCGTCGCGCGGTGGCCTTCGGCTTCGTCCTCATAGGTCTCGCCGCGCCGTTCCTTCGCCTTGGTGCGGCGCCGGTTGCGGGCGTTGGTCGCCGCGTCCTCGCGGTTGGAGGCGCCGGCCTCGCGCAGCGCGATCGCGATCGCCTGCTTCGGGTTTTTGACTTTTCGCGAGCCGCGCGCGGTCTTCAGCTCGCCTTCCTTGAACTCGTGCATGACGCGCTCGATGGTTTGCTTTTCGGCGGGCGACTGATGGCTGGCCATGATCGGCTCCGAGAGAGTTGCCGCGATCGGCCGGGCGGCGCTGCCGCCGCTTCGGCCTGATGAAATGCGGGACACCTTCGGGCGCGATTTGGTTCCAACCCCGAACCAACCCACGCGTAGATTGGCCGCCGCGCGCGGTCAGCCGTCGCGGTGGATCGGGTCGACCCAGCGCACCTGTTCCGGGCGCTCCACCGGCTCGATATCGAGATTGACGACCACCGCCTCATTGTCGCTGCGCACCAAGACGCATTCGAGCGTCTCGTCCGAAGAGGCGTTGATCTCCTGATGCGGCACGTAGGGCGGCACAAAGATGAAATCGCCGGGCCCCGCCTCGGCGACATATTCGAGATGGTCGCCCCAGCGCATCCGCGCCCGCCCTTTCAAGACATAGATCACGCTTTCGAGCGCGCCATGATGATGCGCGCCGGTCTTGGCGTTGGCGTGGATTTTGACCGTTCCGGCCCAGATTTTCTGCGCGCCGACCCGCGCGAAGTTGATCGCCGCGGCCCGGTCCATGCCCGGCGTCTGCGCGGTGTTCGGGTCGAGCTGGTCGCCCGGGATGACCTTGACCCCGTGCGTCTTCCAATCGACCGGCTCATGTTCGTGGGTGTCGCTCATTGCGCTCGCCTTCTGCAGTGCGGCGCGATCCTAGCACGCTGCGCCATCGTCAAAAAAACCGCTGGAATTCGACCGCGTTTCGATATCTCTAATGCCCTTAGCGCAAACCCCAAGGGAGCAGCTTCGATGGAAAGCCCGATCCGGCTGAAAGGCATCGGCCACGTCAATCTGCGCGTCGCCGACCAGGAGGCCTCGAAGCGGTTCTACCGCGACATTCTCGGCTTTGCCATCGCCGAGGAGGACCCGGAGCATGGCGGCGTGTTCATGACCCTGGGCGAGAATTTCCACACCCTCGACATCGGCCAGCATCCGGAGCCGGCCAAGGCGCAGCGCCCGCAGCGGGGCCAGATCGGGCTCGCCCACATCGCCTTTCAAGTCGGCAGCTACGCCGCATTGCGCGACGCCTACGCGCACCTGGTCAAAAATGGGGTCGAGATTCTGCGCGCCACCAACCACGTCAACCAGCGCAGCTTCTATTTCTCCGATCCCGACGGCAACACGCTCGAAATCTATTACGAGATGCCGCACGCGCTGCAGCTGTTCGCCGGCGGCCGCTCGGACGACGACGAAGCCCTGCCGGTCAGCCGCCGCGGCGACCCGCTGCCCGCCTGGCTCTCCGAAGACTGGCCAGGCCCCGAAATGCAGGCCCGCATCGCCGAGCTGAGCCCCCAGCACGGCTGAAGGGCGGCGTCACGTTCCTCGTTCCTCATCGAGCTTGCGGGGTCGGCCATGGGCCAGCGTCCTGGATCAGAAGTTCGCATCAATTCTTTCCATTCTGTCATTGCGAGGAGCCCGCAGGGGGACGAAGCAATCTCGTGCAGCATCAGCGACATACGTCACCAGATTGCTTCGCAGCTGTTCGCGGCGCATGCGCGACAGGGCGCAATGACCATCTTTTTAGGTATATTGCGAATTTCTGGCTCCGCGAAACGAGCGATCTGTTTCGCCTGAGATCGAGCGCCAGGATCGCGGCAGGCGCGCCTCCCTCCTTACTCGCCGATGGCGTGCCAGGCGGGCCCGGGGTTGCCGGGGCTGCCGCTGGCGGTCACTTTGGTGCCGTTCATCTCCCAGATCTCGACGGCGCCGTTCGCGTTCTGCACCAGGATGTCGGAATAGCCGTCGCCGTTGAAGTCGCCGGTGCCGATTGCGTGCCAGGCGGTGCCGAGGTTGCCGATGGTGCCGCCGCCGATCCGTTTGAGCCCTTTCATCTCCCAGATCGCGACCGCGCCGTTCGTGTTCTGGAGCAGGATGTCGGCGTAGCCGTCGCGGTTGAAGTCGCCGGTGCCGATCGCATGCCAAGCCGTCCCCGGATTGCCGATCGTGGCGCTGCCGATCACTTTGAACCCGTTCATCTCCCAGATCGCGACCGCCCCGTCGCGGTTCTGCAGCAGGATGTCGGAATAGCCGTCGCCGTTGAAATCGCCGCTGCCGATCACATGCCAGGCGGTCCCCGGGTTGCCGATCGTGGCGCTGGCCGTGACCTTGGCCCCGTTCATCTCCCAGATCGCCACCGCACCGTTGCTGTTCTGAAACAGAATGTCGGACTTGCCGTCGCCGTTGAAATCGCCGGCGCCGATCGCGTGCCAGCGCGGTTCCCGGGATTGCCGACCGCGGCGCTCGCCGACCATCTTCGACCCGTTCATCTCCCAGATCGCGACGGCGCCGTGCAGGTTCTGCAACAGGATGTCGGAATAGCGGCTGCCGTCAAAATCGCCGGGCCCGATCGCCCGCCAGCTCGGCCCGGGTTGCCGGGGCTGCCGCTTCCGATCAATTTGATGCCGTTCATCTCCCAGATCGTCGATCTGCGCCGTTGGCATTCTGCAGCAGGATGTCGGACTTGCGATCGCCGTTGAAATCGCCGGTGTTCCGATGCGTGCTCAACGGCGTCGTGATCCGCCCGATCTTGGTGTTTTCGGTGAACCACAGCGCGCCGTCCGGCCCGGCCGTGATGCCGAAGGGTTCGGCGTTGGAGGTCGGAACCGGGATATTCGGTGATCGTTCCCGCTGTCGTGATGCGCCCGATCTTGTTGCTTCGGCTCTCGGTAAACCAAAGCGCGCCGTCCGCTCCTGCCGCGATCCCACATGGGTCGCGTCGCGGATGTAGGGAGGGGATATTCGGTGATCATTCCCGGATGTCGTGATGCGCCCGATGGCATTTGCTTCCTGATCGGTAAACCACAACGCGCCGTCTAGCCCGGTCGCGATCTTGGTTGGGAGGGTGAACGAGCTGCGCGGAGCGGGGATACGGGTAGATTGCGATCGCTCCCGCGGTCGAAATGCGGCCGATGGATGAGCAACCTCCACCAGGCGCTTTGCCCAGCGTGAACCAAAGAGCACCGTCCGGCCCGGGCGTGATCGCGATGTCGATACCAGCGGCACCGCATCCTGTTGGTAGAGCGTACTCGGTGATTCCCCGGACGTTGTGATGCGCCCGATCGCGTTCGTGCCGTTGTCGCCAAACCACAGCGCGCCATCCGGGCCGGCGACAATGCCGGTTGGGAAGCTCTTGGAGGGGAGCGGGGTGGTCGGTGACCACTCCGGCCGTCGTGATCCGCCCAATACCGGTGGCGTGGGTGAACCACAGTGCGCCGTCGGGGCCGGCCGTGATGTAAAAGGGCTCGCGGACGGAGTACATTCGGTGATCGCGCCGGAGCTGGTGATGCGTCCAATCTTGCCCAATGGGGTTGCAACAAGTCGCCATTGCAGTCTTGTACTGCAAACCACAAGGCCCCATCCGGCCCGGACGTGATGTCGACAGGAGAGGTGAAACCTGAGTTGGGCGAGAGTCGAAACCCGAGTTGGGAACTGCATATTCCGTTATGATCTGCGCCGTGGCATAGGTTCGCCAGCCGAGCAGCAGGCCGACGGCCACCAGAAGTGATCGGGAATGGCCCCAATTTCGGCGACGCAAAGCCATGTTCTTGTCCCCCCGAGGCCGCCTGCTGCTTTTTCTGCTGAGGGTGCAGCCTAACGCAAAAATGACACAAAATTGACGAATTTGCAATCGAAAAGAGAACGAATGAACCTGACAACGACTTACAACGGATCAAAGAGGCGGTCGGCCCGGCGGGCTGGATCGGCGATCCGCACGACCAGGAGCCGTATCTTGTCGAGGCGCGGCGGCTTTATCGCGGGGCGACGCGGCTCGTCGTGCGGCCGGGTTCGACCGCGGAGGTCGCGGCCGTCGATCACCCGGCTCGCGGCATGCCCTCGGTTGACATATCGAGACTCTCAGCGTATGTCAGAACATATGGCGATTGAGCGCACCACCGTCCGTCTTCCTTCGGAGCTTCTCGACCGGGTGCGGCGCAGGGCGGCGGCCGAGGGCCGCACCCTGACGGCGCTGATCGAGGATGGGCTGCGAGCGGTTTTGAGCGAACAGCGCAAAGGCGGCACCGGCAGGCGCATCCTGCCGCGGATCAGCCGGGCGGGGGGCGGGCTGCTGCCGGGGGTCGATTTGATCAAGCCGTCGGCATTCGAGGAGGCGGATGATCTGCACGAAATCGGCCGGGCGCAGCGGGCGGAATGATCCTGCCGGATGTGAATGTGCTGATTTATGCCTTTCGCGCGGACCTGCCCGAGCACCGCATCTGCCGGCCTTGGCTTGCCGCCGTGGTGTCGGGCGATCAAAGTTTCGGCGTGTCGCCGATGGCGCTCGGCGCTGTCGTGCGGATCACGACCAATGCGCGCGCCTTCAGAACACCCAGCGGGCTCGACGAGGCGTTCGGGTTCTGCCGGGACCTGCTCGATCAGCCGCATTGCCAGCGGGTCGAGCCGGGCGAACGGCACTGGGACATCTTCCGCCGGCTGTGCATCGAGACCGAGACGCGGGGTCCGGGCGTCACCGACGCCTGGTTTGCCGCGCTCGCCATCGAATGGGGCTGCGAGTGGATCACGTTCGACGGCGATTACGCACGGTTCCCGGGACTGAAATGGCGCCGGCCAAAGGCGTGAGACGCGTACCTTGAGCGGACTTCGGCGTTAGGCGCGAGGTTCCGCCGACGGAGTGTTGCTTTTTTCAGCGGCGGGGAATAGCGGCAGCGAAGCCTTGGGCCGTCGCCGCTGCGAAGCATAGCAACCTCGTGTTCAGACCAATTCACATCATTCAGTAGATGGCAACCAAATGCTGCTGCTAAAAATCTCGTCACACCAACGAAGGCCGGCGTCTATGGCAGAAATGGGTCCCGGCTTTCGAGTGTGTGAAGAAATCGCCATCAAGTCGCCTTCCCGGCCCACGGGTCCGGCCTTTGGCCGGCCCGAGGACAGGCCCTTGCCGGGACCCACGCGTCCGCCACTCCGAGTTTTTCAAGCAGTTACGATTTGCCTGAACCAACAACGACCGGTCGGTGCCGTGGGCCGATGGGCCCCGGCCTTCGCCGGGGTGACGAATTGATGAGCTGAGAGAGATTTCTTCACATGCGCGAAGGCCGGGAAGACGACGAGGAAAACACCGCGCTGGATGATCCGAACGCATCTGACGACTAGCGCTGTGCGGTCACCGCGCGCCTCTGACGTAAGATCCCGACATCGGCGGCAGGTCAGCGGAAGAAGGGCGGCGGCCCTTGGATGATCGGGGCGGCGGCGTCGAGGATTTCGCGGCGGTCGCCTGAGCGCGGCGGGTAGATGCGCTCGCGGTTGATCATGTTCTTGGTGCGCTTGGCGTCGGCACCGGTCACCGCGACGCGGCGGTCCCAGCCGGCGGTGCAGACCGCCCCCCAGGGCCCGAGATCGAGGATCGTCGTGTACCAGTCGATTTCGAGCGGCAGCATCGGCAGGCCTAAGAGATCGCAGACGACATTGTGCCCGGCAAAGCGGCCCATCGGCCGGCCATGCTGGCACGACATCACGCAGGAATGCTCGCCGTCGATCGGGAACCAGGCAGCGTCGCCGGTGGCGAACTCGGCCTTCATGCCGGCGACCTTCAGAAAGCGATCGACCGGAACCCGGCCGAAGCGGTCGCGCGCGACCGGGAAAAGCCGGGTGAGCGGATCGGCCTGGAGGCCGGCGCACCAGACGACCGTCGCCGCGGCGATGCGCTCGCCGGTGGCCAACGTGACGCCGGTTTCGTCGATCGCTGCGACCGACACGCCGGGGCGGGTCTCGACGCCGAGGGTGGCGAGCGCTTCGCTCGATCACCGCGCGCGCTTCCTCGCCCATGTCGGAGCCGATCCAGGGCTGGCGGTCGGCGAGGATCACCCGCGGCTCGCCGCCCGCATCGCCGATCGCGGCGCGCAGCTTGCCCGGCATCTCGGCCGCGGCTTCGACCCCGGTGAGGCCGCCGCCGATGACCAGCACCGTGTAGCGTCCCGGCGCAGGTTGCCGGTCGGGCAGCGCCGCGATGTGGGCGTTGAGGCGGCAGCCCGCGTCGTAGGTGTCGACATCAAAGGCGTGCGCCGCGAGGCCGGGGATCGGCGGTCGCGCCACCCGGCTGCCGAGCGCGAAGACGAGGCGGTCGTAAGGTAAGAGGCTCGACCCGCCCGTTCCCGAGCAGAACACCTGCCGGCCGGCGAAATCGATCTCGGTCACCTCGGCCTCGACCCGCTTGACGCCGGCCGGGCGCAATACCTCGTCGAGCGGCACGCGGGTCTGCGTCAGATCGGCCTCGTAATTGCGCACCCGGATCGAGTGCCAGGCGCTGCGATCAACCACGGTGAGCTCGACCCGGTCGGGGCCGATGCCAAGCTCGTCGAGCTTGCGGGCGGCGCCAAGGGCGGCCCACAGCCCGGCGAAGCCGGCGCCGAGAATGACGATCCGCTGCATCGCTCAGACCCGTTCCAGCACGGCGGCGATGCCCTGGCCGACGCCGACGCACATCGTCACCAGCGCGTAGCGGCCCTGGGTGCGCTGCAGCTGGCGCGCCGCGGTCAAGGCGATGCGCGGCCCCGAGGCGCCGAGCGGGTGGCCGACCGCGATCGCCCCGCCATTCTGGTTGACCCGGCTGTCGTCGAAAGCGAGGTCGAGCCCGCGCAGGCAGGCCAGCACCTGGGCGGCAAAGGCCTCGTTGATCTCGATCACGTCGATGTCGGAGAGGGTGAGCCCGGCGCGCGCCAGCGCCTTTTTCGAGGCTTCGACCGGGCCGATGCCCATCACCCGCGGCGGGACCCCGGCGACGCCGCTGGCGAGGATGCGGGCGAGCGGCTCGGCCCCGGCGGCGTCCCCGGCCCGGCGGCTGGCGACAATCATCGCCACCGCACCGTCATTGATGCCCGAGGCGTTGCCGGCGGTCGTCACCCCGCCCTCCTGCAATGGCCGCAAACGAGCGAGGGCGGCGAGATCGGTCTGCGGGCGCGGATGCTCGTCCTCGGCGACTTTGACCGGCCCGGCCCGGCCGGCCGGCACCTCGACCGCGAGGATCTCGCCGGCGAAAAAGCCGTCGGCCTTGCCGGCGGCGTATTTGCGTTGCGAAGCCGCAGCAAAAACGTCGCAGGCCTCGCGGGTGATCTGATAGTCGCGCGCCAGATTGTCGGAGGTCTGCGGCATCGTGTCGGCGCCGAACTCGCGTTCGAGCCGGGGGTTGGCGAAGCGCGCGCCGATCGTCGAATTCATAGACGCGGCCGTCGCGGCTGAACGGGCTCTCGGCCTTGTTCATGACAAAGGGGGCGCGGCTCATGCTTTCGACCCCGCCGGCGACAAACACTTCGCCCTCGCCGCAGGTGATGGCTTGCGCCGCCATGACGATGGCGTTGAGCCCGCTGCCGCAGTTGCGCTGCAAGACCGAGCCCGCGACCTCGATCGGCAACCCGGCGAGCAGCCCGGCGTGACGCCCGACGCAGCGGCTGTCCTCGCCCGCCTGATTGGCGCAGCCGACGACCACGTCTTCGATCCTGGCCGGGTCGAACGAGCTCTCTTCGACGACGGCCGAGATGACGGCGGCGAGCATGTCGTCGGGGCGCATCCGGGCGAGCGCCCCGGCATGGCGGCCAAACGGCGTGCGGATCCCGTTATAGATATAGGCGTCGAGCATGGGTCGGTTCCTCCTCGGCCCATCTCCGCGCGCCCGCGCGCCGCTGTCAAGACCTGCCGCGGCCCGGCTGCGTTCGGCCGCTCGCCGATCCGCGGCTTCTGTTATACCGTGGCGCACGTAGCAAACGAGCCGACTCGCATGCCGCATGACCATTCCGCACATTCGCATTCCGCCCACGCGCATGCGGCTTCCGGCCACACGCACGCCCCGGCGGATTACGGGCGCGTCTTTGCGATCGGGATCGCGCTGAACCTCGCCTTTGTCGGCGGCGAAGCCGCGGCCGGATTGATCGCCCACTCGATGGCGCTGTTCGCCGATGCCGGGCACAATTTCGGCGACGTGCTCGGCCTGGCGATGTCCTGGGGTGCCGCGGTGCTGAGCCGCCGGCAGCCGAGCGGGCGGTTCACCTATGGGCTGCGCTCGAGCTCGATCCTGGCGGCGCTGGGCAACGCGGTCATTCTCCTGGTGGTGACCGGCGGCATCGCCTGGGAGGCGGTGCTGCGCCTCGCCCATCCGGTCGCGGTGGCGGGCGGCGTCGTCGCCTGGGTGGCCGCAATCGGCATCCTCGTCAACGGGGCGACGGCGCTGCTGTTCGCCTCGGGCCGCGGCCATGACCTCAACGTCAAGAGCGCGTTCATGCACATGGCGGCGGATACCGTCGTGACCGCCGGCGTCGTCGTTGCCGGGATCGCGATCGGGCTGACCCATTGGCTGTGGCTCGATCCGGCGGTCAGCCTGGTGGTCTCGGCGGTCATCGTCATCGGCACCTGGAGCCTCTTGAAAAGCGCGATGGGGCTCGCCCTCGCCGCCGTGCCCGAGGGGGTCGACCCCGCCGCGGTGCGCGCGCATCTCGCGGCTCTGCCGGGGGTTACGGCGCTGCACGATCTGCATATCTGGGGAATGAGCACGACCGAAACGGCGCTGACCTGCCACTTGGTCATGCCCGGCGGCCATCCGGGCGACGCCGCGCTCAACGTCGCAGCCGAGCAGCTGCACACGCGTTTCGGGATTGCCCATGCAACGCTGCAGATCGAGCTCGGCGACACCGAGGAGGCCTGCGTGCTGACCCCAGAAGACACGGTCTGATCGCACGGGCTGATCGCACGGGCGATCCGCGGCAGATCGAAGGGCGCCGACCGCCCCCGGTCAGCCGCTGCAGGAGGATCGGCCAGCGCGCAGAAGGGGGGCTGGCAGAAGACCACCGCCGCCGCGACTTGTCATGAGCAGAATCAGACTGCTGATCCGTCTTGGTGAAGCGTTAAAGGTAACGCCGCTAAACGTTGCGGATGTAGCCGTAGCGCAGGTTGCTGCGGCCGGGGCCGTTCTGGAGGTATTCGGCCTTCATTTCGGCGTAGCGGTCGGGCTCGGCGAGCCCGGCGTGCTGCGCGAAATTGTAGAGCCGCGCGGTGTTGCCGCCAAAGATGCCGTTCTTGACCGGGCCGTCGGCCGGGCCCAATGCCTGATAGCCGTATTTCTTTTGCAGATCCTCGGGGATTTCGAGGCGGCGAAGCCCCTCGATCTGCCATTGCGGGGCGCCGGTCCAGACCGCGTCGGTGCCCCACACCACGTGGTCGGGGCCGAGGCCCTTGACCATCATGCCCATCAACGCGGCGGCGAGGCGCGGCTCGGCGACCGCGGTCCAGGCGAAAATCTGGCCGAGATCGCCATAGACGTTGGTGACCCCGTATTTCTCCGGGATCTCGGCGAGGTCGCTGGTCCACGAGCTGCGCCCGGTCTTGTCGAATTCGGCCATGCCGTCGGCCGGAGTGCCGCCGACCCAGCGATAGGCCGAGTGGTAGACGAGGAAATTCAATTGCGGCCAGTCCTTTGCCGCCTTGCCGATGTCGCGCACATCGGCATAGGGGCGCAGCCGCGGAAACTGCTTCTCGACGCCGGGCGCGAACAGGCCCTTGTGGATGCAGACATTCTTGATGCCGGCTTTGGCCGCCTTTTCGTAAAACGGATACATCAGCTTTTCGTCGTCGGCGTGCCACGGCCAGTGGGCCAATTCCTTGTGGGTGTTGTCGCCGACCGTGTAGCCCTTCCATGAATCGGGCTTGTAGACCTCGATCGCCTGATCGACCTCGTCGAGCCAGCCGGGCTGGCCGGGGGTGATCGTAAAATGCGCCATCATCCGCCGCGAGCCGAACATCTTGTTGACCTTTTCGCGTGTCGCGAAGACTTCCGGCTGCGGGATAAACCAATCCTGCTTGATGTCCGAGGGCGAATTCGACAACAGCGCCACCTTGGTGTCGCTATCCATATAGACTTCTTTGATGTAGTTGGCGTATTTGAGGTCGGCGAGGGTCTGTGGCCCGGTCAGCTCCTTGTTCCAGCCAAGCTTGCCAAAGGAGTTGCGCATCTTGACAAAGCCGGTGAGGCGAGTGTCGTCGCGCAGGAAATGGGTGTGGCCGTCGATGATCAGCTGACCCGACAGCTGGTGCGCCCGCTCCGCCGCCATGTCGGGGGTCGCCGCCTCGGCGATGCTGGCGTCGAAGATGTGGCCGAACACCTCGTTCATCACCGCGAACGAGGCCGCCATGCCGGCCGCGGTCTGGAAAAACCGGCGGCGCGACAGGCCTTGATTGCCGGCCAGCCGATCGCTCAGCTCTTTCAGCCGGGCCTCGACCCGGCGCTGCTTCTCGGTCTGCGGCACCGGCATATATTCGTCGCTCGACACGATCTGGGTCGGCACCGGCGAGGGAAACGACGAGGTCTCGGCCGGCAACAATTCACTCAGCTGCTCGTCGGTCAGGAATTTCACGATTTCCTCCCCTCAATGCCGACCCGAAATGATGTTATTGATCTCGGCCGGTGATGGCGCCCGGAACGGATCGTAGCGCCGGCGGCGGTGCGGAGCAAATGTTGGTGCGGTCGAGAAAACTCGAACTTCCACGGAGTTTCCCCCACAGCGACCTCAACGCTGCGCGTCTACCAATTCCGCCACGACCGCACGGCAGGGGATGGGCCTCGCCTCTCGCCCGCGAGGCGGCGTGATTAGCAAATCCGCGCCCCCATATCAAGCAGCATGGACCCGGAGACGACAATGGGGGAGACGACAACCGGAGCGGACGCGATCGAGTGGCGGGTGAGCCCGGCGGCGGTGCCCTACGAATGCGCCGTTGCGCTGATGGAGGGCCGGGTCGCGGCGATCCGCGCCGGGGCGGCACCCGAGCTCGTCTGGCTGCTCGAGCATCCGCCGCTCTATACTGCGGGAACGAGCGCCCGCGCCGAGGACCTGCTGGAGCCGGGGCGCCTGCCGGTGCATCATGCGGGCCGCGGCGGCCGCTATACCTATCACGGGCCAGGCCAGCGCGTCGCCTATGTGATGCTCGACCTCGCCCGCCGCGGCAAGGACGTGCGCTGCCACGTGCATTATCTCGAGGAATGGGGCATTCAGGCGCTGGCGCGTTTTGGCGTCCGTGGCGAGCGGCGCCAAGGCCGGGTCGGGATCTGGGTCGTGCGCCCAGACGGGCAGGACCGCGGGCGAGAGGACAAGATTGCCGCGATCGGCGTCAGGGTGCGGCGCTGGGTGACCTATCACGGGATCGCGATCAACCTCGACCCCGATCTCGACCATTTTCGCGGCATCGTGCCGTGCGGCATCGCCCCCGAAACATTCGGGCACGGCGTCACCTCGCTCGCCGCGCTCGGCGTGACGGCGACAATGGCCGAACTCGACACCGCGCTGCGCGATACCTTCGCCGAAACTTTCGATCGGCCCGCGGCTTGTCGCCCCCACCCTAACCCTCCCCCGCGTGCGGGGGAGGGTTAGGGAGAGGGTGCTATGAGCACCTTGTTCGAGAACCAGGCGCCGCGGCCGCTGGCCGACCGGCTGCGGCCGAAGAGCCTCGGCGAGGTGGTCGGGCAGGATCATCTGCTGGGTCCGGAGGGGCCGATCGGGCGGATGGCGGCGAGCCGAGCAGCTCGCTTCGATGATCCTGTGGGGGCCGCCCGGCTGCGGCAAGACGACGATCGCGCGGCTGCTGGCGCAGGGCACCGATCTTGCAGTTCGAGCCGCTGTCGGCGGTGTTCTCCGGGGTCGCCGATCTGCGCCGGGTGTTCGAAGCGGCGAGGAAGCGGCGCGAGATGGGCCACGGCACCTTGCTGTTCGTCGACGAAATTCATCGCTTTAACCGCGCCCAGCAGGATGCCTTCCTGCCAGTGGTCGAGGACGGCACCGTGATCCTCATTGGGGCCACGACCGAGAACCCGTCCTTTGAGCTGATCGGGGCGCTGTTGTCGCGCGCCCAGGTGCTGGTGCTGCGCCGGCTGGGTGACGACGATCTCGAAACGTTGGCGAGGCGCGCCGAGGATGCGCTCGGCCGCTCCCTGCCGCTGACCGACGACGCCCGCGCGGCATTGCGGGCGATGGCCGACGGCGACGGCCGGTTTCTGTTGAACCTGGTCGAGGAGGTGGCGCGGCTGCCCGGCGAGGCGGCGCTCGGGCCGCGCGAGCTCGCCCGGCTGGTGCAGCAGCGCGCGCCGCTCTACGACAAGGCGCAGGAGGGGCACTACAACCTGATCAGCGCATTGCACAAATCGTTGCGCGGCTCGGATACCGATGCGGCGCTCTATTGGCTGGCGCGCATGCTGGCCGGCGGCGAGGACCCGGTCTATATCCTGCGCCGGCTGACCCGCGCCGCGGTCGAGGATGTCGGGCTCGCCGATCCGCAGGCGGTGACCCAGGCGCTGGCCGCCTGGGACGCCTACGACCGGCTGGGCTCGCCCGAGGGCGAGCTGGCGATCGCCCAATGCGTGATCTATCTGGCGACCGCGCCCAAATCGAACGCGGCCTACGCGGCGTTTGGCGAGGCGCAGGGGATGGCGCGCGAGACCGGCTCGTTGATGCCGCCGCTGCACATCCTGAACGCGCCGACCCGGCTGATGCGCGATCTCGGCTATGGCAAAGGCTACGTCTACGACCACAGTACCGAAGCGGGCTTCTCGGGGCAGAACTATTTTCCCGACGGAGCACCGCGACGCAATTTCTACCGGCCGGGCGAGCGCGGCTTTGAGCGCGAGATCAAAAAGCGCCTCGATTATTGGGCCAAGCTGCGCGATCGCACCGCCGAAGGTACGCCGTGATCGGCCCAGTCGAAACCGTGACTGTCGCGGGCGATGACGCTTCGCTTCGGCTCGACCGCTGGTTCCGGCGGCATTATCCGGCGCTGGGGCATGGGCGGTTGGAGAAACTGCTGCGCACCGGGCAGATCCGGATCGACGGCAAGCGCGCCAAAGCCGGCGACCGGGTGACGCCGGGCCAGGCGATCCGCATCCCGCCATTCGAGGAGACGGCGCCGCCGCCGAGCGCTGCGCCGCGCCAGGTGCCGCCCGCACGACGCAGGCGATGGTGCAAGCCGCGGTCATCCACCGCGACGAGGCGGTCATCGTGCTCAACAAGCCGCCTGGTCTCGCGGTCCAGGGCGGGACGAAATCCGAGCGCCATCTCGACGGGTTGCTCGACGCGCTGCGCTTTGGCCAGGCCGAGCGGCCGCGGCTGGTTCATCGGCTCGACAAGGACACCAGCGGGGTTCTGGTGATCGCCCGCAGCGCCGCGGCGGCGGCGTTTCTGACCCGCGCGTTTCGCGACAAGACCACGCGCAAGCTCTATTGGGCCTTGGCCGTCGGCCTGCCCAAGCCGGCACAAGGGCGGATCAGCCTGGCGCTCGCAAAGCACTCCGTGCGCGGCGGCGAACGGGTCCGCGCCGATCCGGAGGAGGGCAAGCCCGCGGTCACCTATTACCACACCGATCGACAACGCCGGCGAGCGGGCGAGCTGGCTCGCCTTGCTGCCGGTCACCGGGCGCACCCATCAGCTGCGCGCGCATTGCGCGGCGATCGGGACGCCGATCCTCGGCGACGGCAAATACGGCGGCGCCGGAGCACACCTCGCCGGTGCGCCCAACGCCGGTCAGCTTCACCTGCACGCGCGCGCGCTCTCGATCCCGCTGCCGCAGGGGGGAATGCTGCGGGTCAGCGCGCCGCTGCCGCCGCATATGCGGCAGAGCTGGGAATTCTTCGGCTTTCCCGGCGATGCCGAGGATCCGTTTGCCGCGCTGGACCTGCCGCCATGAAACGGTTCTACCGGAATGCCGAGATTGTCGCGGCCGAGGGCGGCGGCTACGGGGTGGCGCTCGACGGCAAGCCGATCAAGACGCCGGCAAAAGAGGCGCTCACCGTGCCGAACGCCGCTCTCGCAACAGCGATCGCCGCCGAGTGGGCGGCGCAAGATGGCGAGATTCGCCCCGCGCGCATGCCGCTGACCCGCCTTGCCAGCACCGCGATCGACCGGGTGGCGCCGCAGCGCGAGTTCGTCGTGCAGCAGATCGCCGCCTATGCCGGCACCGACCTGGTCTGCTACCGCGCGGCGCGGCCGCCGGAGCTGACGGCGCGCCAGCAGGCGATGTGGCAGCCGCTGATCGACTGGGCGGCACTGCGCTACGAGGCACCGCTTGAGGTCACCGCGGGCGTGATCCCGATCGCGCAGCCGCCGGCGAGCCTGCGCGCCTTCGCCGCCGCGGTCGCCGGGCACGATGATTTCGCCTTGGCGGCGCTGCATCTGGCGACCGGCGCCTGCGGCTCGCTGGTCATCGTGCTGGCGTTGCGCGAGGGCCGCGTCGATCCCGACGAGGCGTTCGCCGCCTCGCAGCTCGACGAGAGCTTTGAGATCGAGGCCTGGGGCGAGGATCCGGAGCAGGCCGAGCGCCGGCGCGCCTTGGCCGACGACATCGCGGCGGCGGCGCGGTTCCTGTCGCTGCTGGGCGGTTGAGGCGGCGGCCGGTCTGCGCAAGCGTCACTTTGCTTCGAGCAGATGGAATACCGATCGGCAATGTTCGGTGAAGTCGCGCTTGAGGATCGACCAGCCGCAATCCGCCAGCAGCGTCTCCCAAACCCGCAAAGAGTAGCGGCGGTAGCCGACTTCCCATTGGTGCCCGCCTGCCGGCTCGGTCGCGAAATCCTTGCGCCACAGCAGCTTTTTCATCGAGAAATATTGCCGGAAGGTGGTCCGGTTCAGGTAAAAGTCGAGCGCCACCTGGAAGCCCATATACGGAACCGAGACGACCAGGTATTTGGCCCCGCTCGCGTGGAAGGCGGCCAGCACCGGGCCGACCCGCCGCCAATCGATATGCTCCAGGGTCTCGCAGCATAAGATGGCGTCGTAGCCGGCGATCTCGCCGCCGGACAGGTCGCAGATGTCGGTTTCGAGGTGCGGCACATCGGGATAGGCAAACGACCGCGGCCCGCGATCGAGGGTGTGAACGTCGTAGCCGGCATTGACGAGTAGGCTGGTGACGAGCCCGAGAGCGGGTCCGACCTCCAGGACCCTTTGGGCATTTGTGCCGCCCAGCAAATGAAGCTGGGTCCATTGGTGGACTATTCTTTTGCGTGAGTAGTAGGACAGCCACTCCTGTATTCCCCAGACGCGGCCGCATGTCTCGTCATCCAGGCGAGTGGGGATGTCAGTAAGTCTCTTGAAGTGCTGCATCGACGGTGGTGCGTCCTTCGAGACGCGCCCTGCGGGCGCTCCTCAGGATGAGGTTATGCAATCACCCACGTACCTCATGGTGAGGAGCGCCGAAAGGCGCGTCTCGAACCACGCACGGCGTCCATGCGCTTCTTCGCTACGCGGTCGCCGGCTTTAGGGAGGCCGCTTCGGCGCGGAACTCGGCGAACACCCGGCTCGCCACCATCATCAATTCGCGGATGATCGGCACCCCGACATAGCCCGAGAGGTGTAAGAGCGCCTCGGTCAGCTCCTCCTCGGTCCAGCCCTGGCGCAACGCCATGCGCAGATGGAGCGCGAGTTCCGGCTCGCGCCCGGTCGCGGTGTCGGAGATGACGCAGATCAGGGCCCGGGTCTTCAGGTCGAGACCGGGCCGCGTCCACAGCGCGCCAAACACGGTTTCGGTGGCAAGGTCGATGAACTTCTTCATGACCGGGTCGCTGTAGGTGTCGCGCGCCGCGCGCTCGACCGCCGCATCTCCCATCAAACGCCGCCGCATTGCCGCACCTTGTTGGTGGAGCTCGCTGTCCGCCATCGTCTCGTCCTCCCGCCGGTTACCCCAGCCAATGTTTGCCCTGCCTCGCCGGAGACTGTCATTGCGAGCGAAGCGAAGCAATCTCGATGGGTGGAGAATGCTCGGATGGAGATTGCTTCAGCGCGCTCCCCCGCCCCTCGCAATGACCGCGCGCAGGGCCGACGGATGTTGCTGCGGCGAACTATGGCTTGGTCCTTTGGTTGATGTTATGCCCCGAGCAGGATCAGCCGTGAGGCAGCATGAACGACATTCTCGCTCGTCTTGACGCAAAGCGCGATGCCGCCAGGGCCGGCGGCGGCGCGCGGCGCATCGAGGCGCAGCACCGCCGCGGCAAGCTGACCGCGCGCGAGCGGCTGGAATTGCTGCTCGACCCCCATTCGTTTGAGGAATGGGACATGTTTGTCGAGCATCGCAGCCACGATTTCGGCATCGACGAGCAGCGCATCCCGGGCGACGGCGTGGTCACCGGATACGGCACGGTCAACGGCCGGCTGGTCTTTGTCTTCAGCCAGGATTTCACCGTGTTCGGCGGCTCGCTCAGCGAAGCGCATGCCGAAAAGATCTGCAAGGTCATGGACCAGGCGATCAATGTCGGGGCGCCGGTGATCGGGCTCAACGATTCCGGCGGTGCGCGCATCCAGGACGGGGTGGCCTCGCTCGCCGGCTATGCCGAGGTGTTCGAGCGCAACGTCCTGGCCTCGGGCGTGGTGCCGCAGGTGTCGATGATCATGGGGCCGTGCGCCGGCGGTGCGGTCTATTCGCCTGCGATGACCGATTTCATCTTTATGGTCAAGGACACCTCGTATCTGTTCGTGACCGGGCCCGAGGTGGTCAAGACCGTCACCCACGAGAGCGGTGACGCAGGAGGAGCTGGGCGGTGCGCTGACCCACACGACGCGCTCGGGGGTGGCCGACCTTGCCTTTGAGAACGATGTCGAGGCGCTCCTGGAATTGCGCCGGTTTATCGACTTTCTGCCGGCTTCGAACCGGGTACAGCCGCCGTTGCGGCCGACCGCCGATCCGCGCGACCGGGTCGAGCCGTCGCTCGACACGCTCGTCCCGAGCAATCCGAACAAGCCCTACGACATCAAGGAGCTGATCCTCAAAACCGTGGACGAGGCCGATTTTTTCGAGATCCAGGCCAATTTCGCCCGCAACATCGTGATCGGCTTTGCCCGCATGGAGGGCTCGACGATCGGCATCGTCGCCAACCAGCCGATGGTGCTGGCCGGCTGCCTCGACATCGACAGCGCCCGCAAGGCAGCGCGCTTTGTGCGGTTTTGCGACTGCTTTAACATTCCGATCGTGACCTTTGTCGATGTGCCGGGGTTTCTGCCGGGAACCGCGCAGGAATATGGCGGCATTATCAAGCATGGGGCGAAGCTGCTGTTTGCGTTTGCCGAGGCGACGGTGCCCAAGGTCACCCTGATCACCCGCAAGGCCTATGGCGGCGCCTATGACGTGATGAGCTCGAAGCATCTGCGCGGCGATGTGAACTTTGCCTGGCCGTCGGCCGAGATCGCGGTGATGGGGGCAAAGGGTGCCGTCGAGATCATCTTTCGCGCCGACCTCGGCGACGCCGCGGCGATCGAGGCGCGCACCGAGGAGTACCGCGAGAAATTCGCCAACCCGTTTGTCGCCGCCAGCCGCGGCTTTATCGACGACGTGATCGAGCCGCGCGACACCAGGCGGCGGATCGCCCGGGCACTCGCCATGCTGCGCGGCAAGCAGCTGACGAACCCGCCCAAAAAACACGACAACATTCCGCTATAGCCGGCAGATCGCGACTGCTGGGTGCCGCGCGAACACCCTCACCCACCCGGCCTTGCGGCCGGGTCCCCCCTCTCCCGCAATGCGGGAGAGGGTGCCGAGCGCAGCGAGGCGGGTGAGGGACCCTCAGCCGTCGAGGATTGTGCCGGCGGCGATGCCGGCCTCGCTCGCGGCGATCTTGGCGCCGGTGTCGAGCCGCACCCGCGAGACCTCGACGTAGCCGCCCTGCGCCAGGATGCGCAGCCCCTCGGGGCCGGCCGAGACGACCTCGCCGATCTTTTTGCCCGCGCACCGCGCCAAAGGTCGCGGCAGGGATCTTTTTCGCGTCGAACAGATAAAGCTTCTGCTCGCCGTGCATGGTCCACGCACCCGGCGCCGGGTTGCAGCCGCGGATCAAATCGTAGATGAAATCGACGTGACTGGCCCAGTTGATCCGGGATTCGGCGTCGCGCACCCAGCCTTCATAGGTGGCGCGGCTCTCGTCCTGGGTGGTCTCGATCGCCCGGCCCTTGACGACGAGGTCGGCAGCCTCGACCAATGCCTCGACCCCCATCGGGAAGATTTTGTCGAAATAGAGCGAGCCGGCGGTGTCGTCCGGGCCGATCGCGATGTGCTTTTGCAGGATCACCGGCCCTTCGTCGAGCCCGGGGGTCGGGCGGAAGATCGACAGCCCGGTCTCGCTGCGCCCGCGGATGATCGCCCACGGGATCGAGGACGGCCCGCGATGCAGTGGCAAGAGCGAGGGGTGAAACTGGATCATCCCATATTTCGGGATCGCGCAGAATTCGGGCGGGGCGAACAGCAGGACATAGGCCATGACGCCGAGATCGGCTTTCAGATCGGCAAGGGCGCTCTTTGCCTCGTCGCTCGAATAGCGCGGGAAAGCGATGCACGGCGAGCCCGCGCTCCTCGGCGGCGGCGACCAGCGGGTCGGGGCGCGCGCCCGGCTTGTCGGGTGCGGCGAACACGCCGGCGATCTCGTCGCCGCGCGCGATAAAGGCTTCGAGCGCGGCCTTGCCAAAGGCCTGCTGGCCGACGATGACGATGCGCATTTCGTTCCCTCCGATGCTGACCGCTCGATGGCGCGCCGCGCCGCTCGGGCTTCGCGCAGGCCCGCCATCATCCCTGCCGCAGAGTTTCACGCCAGCCAGCCCGCAGGCAAGCCGGTAGTGCCTCAGTTTGAATGCGGCTATAATCGAACGCCGCGGCGGGAGAAAACAGACGGGACTCTCAAATGCGCACCCTGACTGCTTACGGAATCGGCGTCGTTATCGTTCTCGCCGTGCTTAACGGCATAGCATGGAAAGCAGGAACGCCCCGGCTGCACGGCCTAAACGTGTTTTCTGCCGGCTTCGCCCTTGGGGTGCTCGGGACCTACATTTCGGCTTGGCTTTACGGATACCGCCGGATCGCCTGATTTCATACTGAGTCACTACCGGCAAGCCCGTCGACGCCGCTGGCTCGCCACACCTCGGCATGGCATGCTCTGCCAGGTGGAACGTGCAGAGGCGGCGATGGCCGTTATCGATACCGAAGGTGAAGCGCTCGGGCTGCCGCCCGGCGCGTTTAGCAAGCTCGACGCGGAAGAGGACGAAATCTTCTACGAGCCGGCGCGGCTGGTTTGCCATATCGACGACGGCGCCATCGCCGCGCTGACCGAGCTTTACCGCGGCGTGCTGCCGAGGGGCGGCGTGCTGCTCGACCTGATGTCGAGCTGGGTCAGCCATCTGCCGCCCGAGAACGCATATTCAGAGGTGATCGGCCACGGCATGAACGCCGAGGAGCTGGCCGCCAACCCGCGCCTTTCCCGCTGGTTTGTGCAGAACCTGAACCGCGACCCGCTGCTGCCGCTCGCTGATGCCAGCGTCGATGCGGCGATGATCTGCGTTTCGATCCAATACCTGGAGCGGCCGATCGCGGTATTGCGCGAGATCGCGCGCGTGCTGCGGCCCGGCGGGCCGGTCGTGATCGGCTTCTCGAACCGCTGCTTTTGGACCAAGGCGGTGGCGGTTTGGCGCGCTCTCGACGACGCGGGCCACGCCAAGCTCGTAGAGCAGTATCTGCGCCACGCCGGCTTTGCCCGGATCGAGACCCATACTTTGGCGGAATGGGTCGAGGACCAGAGCGACCCGATGACGGCGGTGGTCGGCCGCGCGCCCGCGGTGTAGATTGACCTAACGCAACAACCTGCGCGGAGATGACGGATGGAGCTCGGCACCTTGCTGCCGTTGGGCGATATCGGCGGCGATCCGGCGACGGTGCGCGAATACGCGCAGGCCGCTGAGGCGATCGGCTACGATTTTGTCGAGGCGCCGGACCATGTGCTCGGCGTCAACGCGGCGAGCCGGCCCGGCTGGGACCGCAACACGTCGGAGGATTTGTTCCACGACCCGTTTGTGCTGTTCGGCTATCTGGCCGGCTGCACCCGCACGCTCGGCTTTT
This sequence comes from uncultured Alphaproteobacteria bacterium, assembly GCA_963738185.1. GTDB lineage: Bacteria > Pseudomonadota > Alphaproteobacteria > ATCC43930 > CGMCC-115725 > AP-15. The sequence continues at coordinate 1,305,752 of CAVTVA010000003.1, forward strand.
CGACCGGCGTCTTGATCCTGCCGCAGCGCCAGACCGTGCTGGTGGCCAAGCAGGCGGCCTCGCTCGACGTGCTGTCGGGCGGCCGGTTCCGGCTCGGCATCGGGGTCGGCTGGAACGAGGTCGAGTTCACCGGCCTGAACGAGGATTTCCACAACCGCGGCCGGCGCTCCGCCGAGCAGGTCCAGGTCATGCAGCAGCTGTGGGCCGAGCCGCATGTCAGCTTTAAGGGCCGCTGGCATACGATCGAGGATGCCGGGATCAACCCGAGGCCCGCCTCGGGCCGGGTGCCGGTGTGGTTTGGCGGGCATCACGACCGCACCCTGGAGCGGATCGCTAAATGGGGCGACGGCTGGATGCCCAACGCCTACCCGCCCGATCAGACGGCGACCGAAATCTTCGACCGGTTGCGGCATATGACCGAGCAGGCCGGCCGCGACCCGGCCAAGATCGGGATTGAGGTGTGGGTGTCGATGGGCACCGGCGATGAAGCCGATTGGGCGCGCGATACGCGCTTCTGGAAGGCCGCCGGCGCGTCGCATATCTGCCTGACGACGACCTTCAGCCGCCGCCATCATCAGCGCATCGCCGGCCATGCGATGACCGACCACCTCGCGGCATTGCGCCGCTATCACCGCGCGGTTGCCGAGGCATTATGAGAGCGGCGCCGATGACCGCTGCCGATCTCGCCGTCGCCGTCGATGCCGCCTGGGAGGCGCGCGACGGGATTTCGCCGGCGACCCGCGGGGCCGCGCGCGCGGCGGTCGAGGCGGCGCTTGACGGGCTCGATGCCGGGGAGCTGCGCGTCGCCGAAAAGACCGAGCGCGGCTGGCAGGTCCATCAATGGCTGAAAAAGGCGGTATTGCTGTCGTTCCGGCTCAACGACATGGTCGAGATCCCGGGCGGCCCGACCGACCCCGAGCGAGGGGCGTCGCGGTGGTGGGACAAGGTGCCGTCGAAATTCGCCGGCTGGTCGTCGAACCGCTTTCGCGACGCCGGGTTCCGCGCGGTCCCAGGCGCAATTGTGCGCCGCTCGGCCTTTATCGCGCCCAACGTCGTCCTGATGCCGAGCTTTGTGAATGTCGGCGCCTATGTCGATAAGGGCACAATGGTCGACACCTGGGCGACGGTCGGGTCCTGTGCGCAGATCGGCGCCAATTGCCACCTCTCGGGCGGGGTCGGGATCGGCGGCGTGCTCGAGCCATTGCAGGCCGAGCCGGTGATCATCGAGGATGACTGCTTCATCGGCGCGCGCAGCGAGGTCGTCGAAGGGGTCATCGTCGAGCAGGGCTCGGTGCTGGCGATGGGCACCTTTATCAGCGCCACGACCAAGATCGTAGACCGCAACACCGGGCAGATTCATCTGGGACGGGTCCCAGCCTACTCGGTCGTGGTGCCAGGCTCTTTGCCCGGTCGGGCATTGCCTGACGGCAGCCCTGGCCCGAGCCTCTATTGCGCGGTCATCGTCAAGACGGTCGATGCGCAGACCCGCGCCAAGACCGCGATCAACGAGTTGCTGCGCGAATGAGAAACGCCGCGCTCGATCCGGCGGCGCTGGCGGCCGAGCTGATCCGGCGGCCGAGCGTCACGCCCAAGGACGAGGGCGCGATCGACATTGTCGCCGGGCATCTCGCAGACCTCGGCTTCACCTGCCACCGCCTGGTGTTCGGCGAGGGTGACGACGCGATCGTCAACCTCTACGCCCGGATCGGCCGAGGCCGGCCCAATTTGTGCTTTGCCGGGCACACCGACGTGGTGCCGCCGGGCGCGCGCGAGGCCTGGTCGTTCGACCCGTTTTCGGCGAGCCTGCGCGACGGCGCGCTGTGGGGGCGGGGTGCCGTCGACATGAAGGGGGCGATCGCCGCTTTTATCGCCGCGGCCGAGCGCTGGCTCGCCCAACAAGGCGACGGTTTTGAAGGCTCGATCAGCCTCTTGATCACCGGCGACGAGGAAGCGGCGGGGCTGAACGGCACCCGCAAGGTGCTCGAATGGCTGGCGGCGCGCGGCGAGACGCTCGACGCTTGCCTCGTCGGCGAGCCGACCTCGGCTGCGGCACTCGGCGACATGATCAAGATCGGCCGGCGCGGCAGCCTGAATGGGCGGCTGACCGCCCACGGCGTGCAGGGCCACACCGCCTATCCGCACCTCGCCGACAACGCCGCCCATCGCCTGGTGGCGATGCTGCAGGCCCTGACCACGGCCGAGCTCGACCAGGGCTCCGAGCATTTCCAGCCCTCGACCCTGCAGGTCGCGACGATCGATATCGGCAACCCGGCGGCCAATGTGATCCCGGCCGAGGCGCGCGCGGTGTTCAACATTCGCTTCAGCGATCGCTGGACCGGCGAAAGCCTGAAGCGCTGGCTCGGCGAACGGCTCGACGCGGCCGGCGGACGCTATACGCTCGACGTCACAGTCAGCGGCGAATCGTTTCTGGTGGCGCCCGGCGCGGTCACCCAGGCGTTGAGTGAGGCGATCCGCCGCGTCACCGGCCGGATTCCCGAACTCAGCACTACCGGAGGCACCTCCGACGCGCGCTTTATCCAGGCCTATTGTCCGGTCGCCGAGTTCGGCCTGGTCGGGCAGACCATGCACAAGGCCGACGAGCGGGTCGATCTCGCCGACCTCGCCGCCTTGACCGAGATCTACCACAGCTTTCTCGATCTGTTCTTCGAGCGTCCCTGATCCGCGAGCAACGGTGCACGATGGCGGCGACGGCATGGCGGCTGGAGGTGCGCTCGGCGGTGGTCGGCAGCTTGCGGCTGGCCAAGGGCGATCGTCGCGGGCTGGCCTGTTTCGATCGCACGCTCGACGGCTTCTGGCGCTCGTTTCTCGCCGGGGTGCTGAGCTACCCGTTTTATCTGTTTTTGTTGACGACGCGGGTCAGCCTCGCGCAATGGCGGACGGCCGGTGGCGCGCCGATCGTTTTGGTCCAGACGATCGCTTATGTGATCGCCTGGGTCGCATTTCCGCTGCTGATGCTGCCGGTCTTGCGCTGGATCGGCCGCGAGCACCGCTTTTTCGACTTTATGGTCCCCTATAATTGGTGCCAGCTGCCGCAGAGCGTGCTGTTTGTGCTGGTCGGGCTCGATTCGGAGATCGGCCTGTTGGGCGCCCCGGTCGCGCAGGCGCTGGAGGTGGCCGCTGCGATCGCGGTCCTGGTCTATGAATGGTACATCGCCCGGGTGGCGTTGCAGACGACTGGCCTCGCCGCGACCCTGGTCGTCCTGGTCGATCTCGTGCTGGGCGTGATCGTCAGCCGCGCCGCCGGCAGCCTCTACTAAAGCCGCACGGATCCGCCGCTATCTGCGCCCGCCATCCTGGGCGAAGGGGCTCGGCTCCCCTATTGGTGGCGGGGATAACGAGGGTGCGGGGGAGGCGCGACCGGTCGGCTCGCCCGGCGCCGTCAGCTGCGTCAGCAGCTGGTCGAACGCCCGGGTTTGCCCTGCTGGCGATGGCGTTCCGGATTGCGCGATACGAGGCGGCGACAGCGCTGGCGAGCGCGCGAGATGGTGGGATCGAACATGCGTGTGTCGCGGCTCCAGCTGGGCATGAGCAACGCGTCGCACGCGGGTCGGGCGGCTGACTGCCGCGTGCGCCGCTGCCTCATGCCGCGAGAAGGGCGGCGCAGTCCCGGCGGACACGTCCATCGGACCGATCGAGGCGGCTGCGGGGCGCGGCGGCGCTGTCGGGGCGGGGTGCGCCGAAACGGTTCGTGCCGGGCTCGCGGGTGAAGTTGGAGGTGGAGAGTCCGACGCGGGTTTGATCGAAGGTACGGGCGGCGATTTGCTTTCGGCCTGGTGCTGCGGCGGCGTCGGGGCGGGGCTTGGAATGGCGGCAGCGGCGGCCGGATGCGGCGCCGGCCCCGCTTCAAGCGAAGGCGGCGGCGATGGGTGCGAGGAAATCGGCTCGGCGGCGGCCATGGTCTTTTTCTCGGGTCCGGCGAGCAGCAAAAAACCGACGCCAAAAAAGGCGCCGACGGTCAGGCTCGCGACCAGCCCGACCAGTGCCAGACGGAACAGGGCGCCGGCTGAAACCGACAGGGCAGCCGGGGCGAGACGGCCGCCGGGTGTGGCAAGCCTCGGCGAGGTTGCCGTCACCGGCTCTTCGGCGTGGGTTTCTGCGGTTGCGCCTTCTCCGATGGCGATCTCGGAAAGTGGGCCGGGCTCAGTGATTGCCGGGTCGCCCAAGGGCCGGGGGCCAGCTTCGGTAAACAACCGGGGCTCCGCAGCGTCAGGGCGGCGGGCGCGCGGCTCAGCAAGAGAGAAAGCTTCGAATGTGATGCCGCGCATCGCTCGCCTCATTTTGGCTGTATTCCATAGAGCATCCCCACGTCCGGCGAGGCTTCGAGCTGCCAACCTCGTGTTCTCGCCCGAGGAGGCTGCCGACGCCGCCGCGGGTCCACGGTCGCATCATTATTCTCCGCAGATTCTGTTTTGCAACCCCGAGGGCATAAACGGCGGCAGCCGGCTGATCTCATTTGCTAGTCCTGAGGGCCTTCGGGATAGCGCACCTCGACCAGGCAGAGACCTTCGGCCGGAGCGGTCGGGCCGCCGGCGCGGCGGTCGCGGGCGGCGAGCGCTATGGCGACGTCGGCGGGCCGCCACCGGTCGAGCCCGACCAGTTCCAAGGTCCCGGCCATGTTGCGCACCTGGCGATGCAGGAACGAGCGCGCCCGCGCCTCGATGCGAATCTCCTCGCCGATGCGGCTGACCTCGAGCGAATCGAGCGTGCGCAGCGGCGACCTCGCCTGGCACAGCCGGTCGCGAAAGGTGGTGAAATCGTGGTGGCCGACGAGATGCCGCGCGCCCTCGCGCATCGCCGCGACATCAAGGGGGGGCGCCACCCGCCATACCCGGCCGCGGTCGAGCGCCGCCGGCGCGCGCCGGTTCAGAATCCGGTAAAGATAGACGCGCTGGATCGCCGAGAGCCGAGCGTCGAACCCCTCGGGCGCAGCTTCGGCGGTGCGCACGCTGATCGCGGCCGGCCGCAAATGATGGTTGACGGCGCTGCGCAGCACCTGGGCGCGCACCGCGCGCGCGAGGTCGAGATGCGCCACCTGACCCAGCGCATGCACCCCGGCATCGGTGCGCCCGGCGCCGTGCACCGTGACCCTCTCGCCGCAAAACCGCGTGACCGCGGTTTCGAGCGCTTCTTGCACCGACAGGCCCTGCGGCTGGCGCTGCCAGCCGACCAGCCCGCCGCCGTCATACTCGATGGTCAGCTTGTAGCGGGGCACGGCAAGACTGTTCCGGGCGGGATCGGGCAGCCGCGCAGAAATTCGGGTGCATCGAGCGGCGCTCGGCCCGGCCGCTGTAGTCGTAACGGCCGCAGCACCCCCGACCCGCAGGCCACGGAGAGGCGACCGTCGAGCACCGTGCCGGGCTGGGCGGCCCATGCGTCGCAAGCCGCCTCTGCGCCGAGAACGCGGATGCGCTCGCCGCGATGCTCGAAAAACGCGCCAGGCCGCGGGGCGAGCGCGCGCACCCGGCGCCCGAGCTCCGCCGAGGAGCGCCGCCAGTCGAGCCGGCCCTCCTCGGGGCTGATCTTTGGCGCATAAGTCACCCCTTCCCGCGGCTGCGGATGTGGCGTCAGCGCGCCCCTCGCCATGCGCTTCGAGAGCGGCGACGATCATCTGGCCGCCGAGCCGCGGCGAGCTCCTCGGTCAGCCCCGCGGCGCTTGCTCTGCGGACCGATCGGAAGCGCCTGCTGCATCAGGATCGGGCCGGTGTCGAGCCCGGCCTCCATCTGCATGATCGAGACCCCGGTCTCGCGGTCGCCGGCGAGCAGCGCGCGCTGCACCGGGGCGGCGCCGCGCCAGCGCGGCAGCAGCGAGGCGTGAACGTTGAGGCAGCCGAGCCGGGGTGCGGTCAACATCGCCGGCGGCAGGATCAGCCCGAAGGCGGCGACCACCGCCGCAGCGGCGTCGAGTGCCGCGAACGCCGCCTGCGTCTCAGGCTCGCGCAAGCCCGAAGGGCAGCGCACCGAGAGCCGATGCCGCTCAGCCAGCTTTTGCACCGGCGAAGATTGCAGCCGATGGCCGCGGCCGGCCGGGCGCGGCGGCTGGGTGTAAACGGCAAGGATACGGTGCCCGGCGGCGATCAGCGCCTCGAGGATCGTCGCGGCAAAGGCCGGCGTGCCCATAAAGACGAGGTTCAATGCGTGCTCCCGGCCGACGCGCTCGCCCGGCCGTCGGCGCTAGGCGGGGACCGGGGCTCGGCTGCGCTTCGACTTGGCGAGCTTGCGCAGGATAATGCCGCGCTTGACCAGCGAGATGTGGTCGACAAAGAGGACGCCGTCCAAATGGTCGATCTCGTGCTGAATGCAGGTCGCGAGCAGCCCCGCGGCCTCGATCTCGCGGATCTCGTTCTGGTAGTCGAGATAGCGCAGCCGAATCTTTTCCGGGCGGGTGACCTCGGCGTAATGCTCGGGCAATGACAGGCAACCCTCGCTGCCGGTGGTCAATTCCGGCGAATGCCACAGAATCTCGGGGTTGGCCAGCATCATCGGCTGCGGCGGCTCGCCTTCGCGTGCGACATCGAGCACGATGACGCGTTTGGCGACGCCGACCTGCGGGGCGGCGAGGCCGATGCCGATCGCCTGCCGCATCGTCGCCAGCATGTCGTCCATCAGCCGCCGCACCGCGTCGTCGACAGCAGGCACCGGCCGCGCCTTGATCTTGAGCCTCGGGTCGGGGGCGGTGATGATCGGCAGCAGAGTCATCGGACGCGGATTTAGTGGTACGAACCAGACAGATGGTACCCGCGTTTTCTCTCTCGTCGCCCCCGCGAATGCGGGGGCCCAGGGCCGCAGGCGCGGTGCCGGATACCCTGGGTGCCCGCTTTCGCGGGCATGACGAAAAGAGAAATGGGTATCAAGCGTTAAACTTGGACCACTAGATAGGGGAACGGCGGCGCAGCGTCAATCTGTCGGGCGATCAGTGCTGTCGCGGCGGCCGGGCCTTGATCAGGGCGGCGGCGACTTCGGCGGGGTCGTCCTCGGCCCCGGCAAGAAATTCGACCGCGCGCCGCACCGGGGCGTGCAGCCGCTCGCCCAGATCGGCGATTTCGGAAATCCGCACCGGCCGCCCGTCAAGGTCGCGGGCGGATTTGTGCAGAACGCGCTCGAGCACAAAGGCGACCGTCATCCGGCCCGAGGACCGCGACGAGGCGATGCAGCCGCGTGCGTAGATCGCCAGCTCGTGCAGCGCCTCCACGCTGCCAAAACGGTCGCGCTGCGTCTGATACAGAAATTGACGCTTCAAATGGGCCGCAGCCAGGTCGACGACCGACGGGGTCAACAAAAATCACGCCAGGTAAACAGCGATTCAAACTGGAGGCCGGCGTTCGCGAAGGTTTGGTCGGCGCCTTCGAGGCGGTCGACGATGGTGACGATCTTGAGGATCGTGCAGTCGCGTTGCCGCACCGCCGCCGCCGCCTGCATGACCGAGCCGCCGGTGGTGGTCACGTCCTCGAACAGGATGACGCGCGAACCCGGCTCGATCAGCCCGTCGATGCGCTGATCGGTGCCATGGCCCTTGGCCTCTTTGCGCACGAAAAAGCCCTTGACCGGACGCTCCGGCCAGCTTTTCAGGCACAGCGCGGCGACAATCGGGATCGCACCCGTTTCCAACCCGCCGATGTAATCGACCGTTTCATCCCGAATGCGTTCGAACAGCAGGTCGGCGGCCAATGCGGCACCCTCGGGATCGAACATGGTCCGCTTCATGTCAAAGAAAAAGCTGCTCGACCGCCCCGAAGCGAGCACGAAATCGCGATTTTGCAGCAGCGAGTTGCGCCGGATGATGCCGAGGAGCCGTTTTCTATTGCTCGGCTCGTCCGCGCCCATCGACCCGTCCTTTCTTCGATGTAAAGATCCGGCCTCCCAGCCCATCCCTAGACCCGAGTCGCAGCGTTCCGCCGCCGTTCGGCCCAATCAAGCCTGAATGGCGGCCGCGTGGCAAGAGGCAGCGCGGGGACTTCGGCGGTCGGGAGGGACGGAGCTCGATATCCCAGTAGAGATAGTCGCCTGAGCTTTGCTGCGGTTGCAGGGGCTTACTGCGACAGCTCGTGCCCTGGCGAATATCGTTGAACCGCGCCCTTGATGATACGGTAGCCCTCGAGGGCGCCGCTCAGATAGGCTTCGAACTCGGAATCCGAAACCGAACGGCCGTCGAGAAATCGACGGAGCCGATAGGGGTTCGTGCCTGGTGGGTTTATCCCCGTCTCGACCAGGGTCGCGGAGCTGACCCCGATCTCCTTGAGAACCGAGACGGCAGAGGAATGAGTGACCCCGCTTGGATAACAGAAATGGCTGAAGCTCCGCTCCGGTCTGCCGCACGCCCTCGCCAACGCGGCTCGGTTGTCGGCGATCTCGCGCGCAAGGCCATCAGAATCGGTGGCGGATGATCTATGGCGATGCGTGTGCAGCTGGATGTCTAGACCCCGCCTGTCAGCGTCGCGGATCTCGGTGGTGCTCATGACATGAAACTGCCGGCCCTCCCACCACTCGTCGGTTGTCACGCCTAATCGTGAAGCGCACTCCCGAAGCGCCTGCTCGCGCTGGAATAACGAGGGTAGTTTTTCTACGTCGGAGATCAGGCTCGGCAATTTGTTCGGCGCCTCGCCGGCTCGCTTCAAGACGTAATCGAGAGCGACGTTAAAAATCGGCGATTGATTATCCGAATACCATGTCGTCACGTAAAGAGTTGCCGGCAGGCCCAGCTCTTCGAGGACCGGAAGCATATGAGTATAGGTAGAACTCCAGCCGTCATCAATCGTAATCACGACCGCGCGGTCCGGCAGATCGCCCTGATCGAGCCGCTGCACCGCGTCGCTGAGCGGCAAAACCGGGTAGCGGGAATTTCTCAGTGCAATCAAAAAATGCTCTTCGATTAAAATTCGTCGACCGGGCGAATCTCGGCCGGAAGCCATCTCTTGCGCATGAACAGTGAGCCCGTCGCGCGGGCGCGAACGGCCAAAACTCGAAACGCGCCAGCGTCCCTGCTGAATGCCATCGCCCCGGGTCAGAACGGGTCGAGCTCGGTATCCCAATAAAGATAGTCGCGCCAGCTCTGGTGCAGGTAGTTGGGCGGGAAGGCGCGCCCGTTCTGCTGCAGCATGTGCGTTGTCGGCTGCACCGGGCGATGGCGCGGATACATGCCGCTTTCGCGCGGCAGCCGGTTGCCCTTCAAGAGATTGCAGCTGCCGCAGGCGGTGACGACGTTGGTCCAGGTGGTGCGCCCGCCGCGCGAGCGCGGGACCAGATGGTCGAAGGTCAGCTCGTGCGACGGATAAGGCTCCGCGCAGTATTGGCAGGTGAAGCGATCGCGCAAGAACACGTTGAACCGGGTGAATGCGGGATGACGCGCCGCCGGCACATATTCCTTGAGCGAAACCACGCTCGGCAGCTGAATTTCGAGCGATGGGCTGCGCACCCGAACGTCATAATGATCGATGATGTTGACCCGGTCGAGAAACACCGCCTTGATCGCGTCCTGCCACGACCACAGCGACAGCGGAAAATAGCTCAGCGGGCGAAAATCCGCGTTGAGCACCAGGGCCGGGCAATTATCCAAGCAGGCCGTCACCGCCAAACCGTTCCGCTCATCGCCGATTGCTAGGCCGGATCGCACGCGATCGTCTGAGCTTGATAACGGATCGGCCCGCCCCCGACAAGATTGGGCGGATGCGGATCAGATCGGGCGAGGGATATTTGCAGCATAAACAATGCCGGTCAGCGCGTCGGCACCGGCTTCAGCCCGCGATAATCGTAAAACCCGCGGCCGGCCTTGCGGCCAAGCCAGCCGGCTTCGACATATTTGACCAGCAGCGGGCACGGCCGGTACTTGCTGTCGGCGAGCCCTTCATAGAGAACCTGCATGACCGACAGGCAGGTGTCGAGCCCGATGAAGTCGGCGAGCTCCAATGGCCCCATCGGATGGTTGGCGCCGAGCTTCATCGCGGTGTCGATCGCCTCGACCGAGCCCACCCCCTCATACAGCACATAGACCGCCTCGTTGACCATCGGCAGCAGGATGCGGTTGACGATGAAGGCCGGAAAATCCTCGGCCGCGACCGGCGTCTTGCCGAGCTTCAGCGCGAGGCCGCGGGTCAGCGCGAAGGTTTCCTCGTCGGTGGCGATGCCGCGGATCAGCTCGACCAGGGTCATCACCGGCACCGGGTTCATAAAATGCATGCCGATGAACTTGCCCGGCCGGTCGGTCGAGGCGGCGAGCCGGGTGATCGAAATCGACGAGGTGTTGGTGGCGATCAGCGCGTCGGGTCTGAGCTGCGGCGTCAGCTTTTTGAAAATCTCGCGCTTGACCTCCTCTTTTTCGGTGGCGGCCTCGATGACCATGTCGCAATCGCCAAACTGCGTATAATCGAGCCCGGCGGAGATGCGCGCCAGCGCTGCGTCCTTTTCCTCCTCGCTGATCCGGCCGCGGGCCACCTGGCGGACAAGGTTGCGCTCGATCACCGAACGCCCGTGCTGCAGCGCCTCGTCGCCGATGTCGGTCAAGACGACCTCGATCCCGGCCAGCGCGCACACATGAGCGATGCCGCTGCCCATCTGTCCGGCGCCGATCACCCCGATGCGGCGCAACCGGTCGGGCAGGAGCGCGGCCTCAGCCGATGCGCTGTTCGCGGGCGCGGCGCTCATTGGCGGCGCTCGAGCTCGGCGGCGAGCTCGGGGAGGACCTTGAACAGGTCGCCGACCAGGCCGTAATCGGCAACCTGAAAGATCGGCGCCTCCTCGTCCTTGTTGATGGCGACGATGACCTTCGAAATCCTTCATCCCGGCGAGATGCTGGATCGCCCCGGAGATGCCGACCGCGATGTAAAGCTCGGGTGCGACGATCTTGCCGGTCTGCCCGACCTGATAATCGTTCGGGACAAAGCCGGCATCGACCGCGGCGCGGGAGGCGCCGACCGCGGCGCCCAACTGGTCGGCGACCTTTTCCAACAAATGGAAATTGTCGCCCGACTGCATGCCCCGACCGCCGGAAATGATGACCCGGGCGCTGGTCAATTCCGGGCGCTCGGATTTCGACAGCTCGGCGCGCACAAATTCGGAGAGCCCGGCGGCCCCGGTCGGGGCCACGGTCTCGATCGTCGCCGCCCCGCCGGTTGCCTCGCCGGGCGGAAACGCGGTGCCGCGCACGGTGATGACCTTGATCGGGTCCTTCGATTGCACGGTCTGCAGCGCATTGCCGGCGTAGATCGGGCGCACGAAGGTGTCGGGTGAGACGACGGCGCTGATGTCGGAAATCTGCATCACATCGAGCAATGCCGCCACCCGCGGCAGCAAATTCTTGCCGGCGGTCGTGGCCGGCGCCAACAGATGCGTGTAATCCTGCGCCAGCTCGACCAGGAGCGGCGCCAGGTTTTCGGCAAGCCCGTGCTCGTAGGCGGCATCTTCGGCAAGCCGCACCCGCTTGACGCCGGGGATCTGGGCCGCCGCATCGGCCACGGCGCGGCAGTCGAGACCCGCCACCAGGATATCGACATCGTCACCAGCAACTTCCTTGGCGGCGGCGAGCGCGTTGAGGGTCGCGGGCTTAAGGGCCCGGTTGTCATGCTCGGCGACGACGAGAGCAGCCATCAGATCACCCGCGCCTCGGTTTTGAGCTTGTCGACCAGCTCCTCGACCGAGCCGACCTTATGCCCGCCCTGGCGTTTTGGCGGCTCTTCGACCTTGAGCACGACCAGCCGGGGGGCGACATCGACGGCGAGCGCCTCGGGTGTGGTCGTCGCGATCGGCTTCTTCTTCGCGCGCATGATATTGGGCAACGAGGCGTAGCGCGGTTCGTTCAATCGAAGATCGGTGGTGACCACCGCCGGCAATTTGATCGACACGGTTTCGAGCCCGCCATCGACCTCTCGGGTGACCTCGGCCTTGCCGTCGCCGATCGCGAGCTTCGAGGCGAAGGTCGCCTGCGGCCAGCCGAGCAACGCCGACAGCATCTGCCCGGTCTGGTTGCAATCGTCGTCGATCGCCTGCTTGCCGATGATCACAATCTCGGGCTGCTCGTCGAGGATCACCGCCTTCAACAGCTTAGCGACCGCCAATGGCTGCAATTCGGCGTCGGTCTGCACCAGGACGCCGCGGTCGGCGCCCATCGCCAGCGCCGTGCGGATCGTCTCCTGGCACTGTGCTGCGCCGAGCGACACCGCGATCACCTCGCTGACCGTGCCGGCCTCGCGCAGCCGCAGCGCCTCCTCGACGGCGATCTCGTCGAACGGGTTCATCGACATCTTGACGTTGGCGGTCTCGACCCCGCTGTGATCCGCCTTGACCCGGATCTTGACGTTGTAGTCGATGACCCGCTTGACCGCGACCAGCGCTTTCATCTCGTCCTCGCAATTGCGGCGGCAGCGCCGCGGCGGCCTCCGAACGGCCGGCAAATTGTGCACGCGCCCGCGGCGAAGGCAAGCGCCCGATCCGCCGCCCGCCGTCGCCTGCATCGGATCTATGAACGGCCCCGCCGAATTACAGAGGCGCCGAGCGGAGGTCACTGGGAGGGAGCGCCCGGTCCGGGCCCGGCATAGAGCTGGGCTGCATCCTCGGCGAGCGCCGCGCGCGAAGCCGGCCGCAGATACATCATATGGCCGCCATCATAGACGCGAAGGCGGATTTGCGCGCGGGTCGCCGGCGGCACCGGCAGCTGGCCGATCAGCCAGCGCGAAGAGAGATAGGGCGTCACCAGATCGTAGCGGCCGTTGGCGATCAGCACCTTGGTCCCCGGATGCGCGATCAGGGCGGCCTCGAGCGAAGTCATCGGCAGCCCGTTTCTGCCCTCGCCGCGCTCGCCCTCCCAGTTCCATTGCCGCGACACATCGCCGGCCAGCACCCGATAGGGTTGGTCGGTGCGATAGCCGAGACCATCGGCCGCATAGGCGTTGAACGCAGCCCCAAACGCGGCGGCGATCGGCCCGAGCAGCGGATCGCGGCTGTCCCGCTCGCCCGCGGGAGCCGGACGCGCGATCGTGCCGTCATAGAGGCTGACCCGTTCGCCGCGGTCGCGCAGGATTTGCCGGGCGAAGACATAATTGGGGACGCGCGCTCGCCAGCGGCGCGCGACCGCTTCGCGCAGCCCGATCATTCCCGCGACCTTGGCGATAAACGCGTCGCCCGGCGGCGGCTGGCCCTCGAGGCCGGCGAGGCCCACCAGATAATCGGTCAGGGCGAAATGCTCGACCGCGGCGAGGCCGCCCGCGCTCTGCGGCGCGATGTGCAGCGCACCGGCGATCGCAGCATAGGTCGGCAGAAAAAACCCGGCAGCCAGCAGATCGCGCTGGTTCGGGTGCAAGGCGGATAGGTCCAGCGCCGGCGAGATCAAGACGAGGCCGCTGACCGTCGCAGCGACGTCGTGCGGCAGGCTCTCTGCCATCGCCGCCGCGCGAAACCCGCCATAGCTCTCGCCGACCAGGTAGAGCGGCGAGGTCCAGCGCTGGTGCCGGGTCAGCCACCGCCGGACCACGGCATCGAGCGAGTCGAGATCGGCGTGCACGTCCCAGAACGGCTTGTCCGGGTTTTGCTCCTTGCCCTCGCCGCGGCTGTAGCCGGTGCCGACCGGGTCGATAAAGACGAGGTCGGTGAACGGCAGCCAGGTGGACGGGTTGTCGATGATGCGCACCGGCGGGCTCGGCGCCTCGCCATCGGCCGGCGTCTGCATGATTTTGGGCCCGAGCGCGCCCAGATGCAGAAAGACCGAGGCCGCACCCGGCCCGCCATTCAAGACGAAGCTGACCGGCCGCGTGGCACCGGCCGGCGGTCCCGCGAGATAGGAGACCGTGAAGATCGAGGCGGTCGCGGCGCCCTTTTGGTCGGTCAGGGTAAAGGTCTCGGCGATGGCGTCATAGGCGAAGCGATGGCCGCCCAGCTCGATCGAATGGTGGGTCGCCACTCGCGCCGGCAAGGTAGTCGCCGGCTTGTCGCCGGCCCGAGCCCCGGCGGCGAGCACGAAGAGGCACAACAAGGCACTCGCCGCGATCTTCGCCATCCGCCGCCTCGCAAATTCCGGGATCGGACCCAAGCGCTGGTCGACAGCGACCGTTTCCAAGTTACATGAGCCGGAAAAGGATGAATACTCCCGGTCGCCAGTTCGTGGCGGCCTGACAATCCCCGGGGCAATTCCGGCCGGAGCCAGTTCGCCCGGCCACTCAGCAAAGGAGCAGGAGGCAGCGACGGGAACCGCCGATCTGTCATCGCCGCTCAGCGCGCCGCCATGCTGGGCACCCGATCCGCGCATCCCATCGCGGCCAGCGGTCGGCCGACCGCCGCAAACAGGCCGGATACATGATTGCTCCAGACCAAACGCCAAGCACCGCCAAATTCCCCTTGGCCCACGGGGGCCGTCCAGAGATGACACTTGATTGCGAGGAGTAGGAGCTATGCGTGAAGCGAGTGCGCGGGTGGTGCTGTCGAGCGGGTTCAGCCGCCGCTATACCGGCGGCGTGCGCGAATTCGATATCGCGGCATCGAGCCTGCGGGGCGTGATCAAGGCGCTTGATAAGCTCTACCCCGGCCTCGGCGAGCATCTCGAAGAGGAAACCACGGTCGCCATCGACGGCGAAATCCACGAGATCGGCTACCTGCAGCCGCTGCGCCAGGGCAGCGAGGTCTTCTTCATCCCCAAGCTCGAAGGCGGCTAGCGCGTCCGGGGCGCTGGGCTTGCTATCGCCGCGCCAGGGTCTTCGTCATCATAAAGCGGGTGTGGCCGGGCGGCTCGCAGTCGATCCGGCCGAGCACCTGCCAGCCCTGGCGCTCGTAAAAGCCGGGGGCCTGGAACGAGAGGGTCGAGAGGATGGCCCGGCTGCAACCGCGCTTGGCGCCCTCCTCCTCGGCGGCTTTCAGGATCTTGCTGCCGAGCCGCTGCTTGCGCAGCCGTTCGGGCAAAAAGAAGCGGTCGATATAAAGGAGGCCCATCGAGGTGCGGCCCAGCAGCCCGCCGACGACCTCGCCGGTGTCGGGGTCGGTGACCAGGATCGCAAGCGGCCGCTGGTCACGATACCCGGCTTTGCCAAAATTGTAGGCGCTGAGCCCGTCGCGGATCACCGCCTGGGCCCGCTCGCCGGGCGTATCGGTCACGACAAAATTGGCTTCACCCGAAACGTCTTCCGCTCTCGCCACCGTATCCCTCCGCAATCGCCGCAGCCACCTTGCAACCATAGCCGCAACGGAGGGTAGAGAGGAGAGAGGATGTTCGCCGAGCACGGCGCCAGCCGCCCACTCGCCGAACCAGGGGCAGAGGCGGCCGCGCGCTACCACCGGGAGAGGTGAAGCATCGCGGCCGACCAGGTCAATTCAAGCGGCGCCAGTCAATTCACCCGGTGGTAGTGCTTGTACCAGGCAACAAAGCGGCCGAGGCCGGCCTCGATCGTCGTCTTCGGCTCGAAGCCGAGGTCGCGCCGCGCGGTCTCGATATCGGCAAAGCTTTCCGGCACGTCGCCGGGCTGCATCGGCAGCAGCTCTTTCTTCGCGGTGCGGCCCAGCGCCCGTTCGAGGACCGCGATAAAATCCAACAGCTTTTCGGGCCGGTGGTTGCCGAGGTTGTAGAGGCGGTGCGGCACCCCATCGGCGGTGGTGGCTGCGGCCGGGGCGCGATCATGGGCCGCGATCGTGCCGGCGACAATGTCGTCGATGTAAGTGAAGTCGCGCGCCATTTGGCCTTCGTTGAAGACCTTGATCGGCTCGTCGGCCAGGATCGCGCGGGTGAACAGATAGGCCGCCATGTCCGGCCGCCCCCACGGCCCATAGACCGTAAAAAAGCGCAGCCCGGTTGCCGGCAGTGCTGTACAGATGGCTGTAGCTGCGCGCGATCAATTCGCAGCTGCGCTTGGTCGCGGCATAGAGCGAGACCGGCTGATCGACCGGGTCATCGACGCTGAAGGGCTGCTTGCGATTGGCGCCGTAGACCGAGGATGACGAGGCGTAGGTGAACGCCGAGAGCTTGTCGATCCGCCGCGCCGCCTCGAGCAGCACAATAGTCCCCATCACATTCGCGTCGATATAGGCATAGGGGTTTTCGAGCGAATACCGCACCCCCGCCTGGGCGGCGAGATGGATGACGCCGGTCAGCTCGGGGTGCGTTTGCACCAGAGCGAGGACGCCGTCGCGGTCGGCGACATCGAGCTTGGCGAACGTAAAGCCTGGCAAGGCGGAGAGCTCGGCCAGCCGCGCCTCTTTCAGCCGCACATCGTAATAGTCGTTCAGATTGTCGATGCCGACGACATGATCGCCGCGCTCGAGCAGCGCCTTTGTCACGTGAAAACCGATGAACCCGGCAGCGCCGGTGAGAAGGATCGACATGGGCCTCCTGGCGAGCGGCAGTGGGGCTGCCCTAGCGTTTGCCGGTGCGGCCGGCAAGCGCCTTTTTTGCGGCGTGCGCTCTTGCCTT
Source organism: uncultured Alphaproteobacteria bacterium (assembly GCA_963738185.1). GTDB lineage: Bacteria > Pseudomonadota > Alphaproteobacteria > ATCC43930 > CGMCC-115725 > AP-15. The sequence continues at coordinate 1,322,148 of CAVTVA010000003.1, forward strand.
CACCCGCCGGGCCAGGCGCTCGAGGCGAAACGCCAGCCTCGGCTGCTGCACCACCTGCCACAGCATCGGCTCGCAGCTTGTGGCAAAGCTCGCCTTCAGCCGATTGTGGCCAGCCATGAAATCGTAGACCTGCAGGCCCTGCAGTGGAAGGCGTGGCGGATCGCCAGCGCGTGGGTGACGGCACCCGGGCGCTCGCGCGGGTCGGCGTCGGCAAACCCGCTCTGATAGGCATAGAGGCGGCCGCCGCGGCGGAAATTGTAGAGATAGCCGATCACCCGCTCGCCGGCGCGGGCCTCGACCAGCTGGACGGCGCCCTCGGCAAAGCTGCGTTCGATCAGCCGCCGGTGGAACGGCTCGAAAAACTCGCGGCTGAACGAATGCGCGATGCCGCGCCGCGCCCATGACGCGCAATGCAGCGACTTTAATCCGGTGAACCAGTCCTGCGCTTCGGCCTCGCTCGCCGCCTCGCGCAGGCCGAGCGGGCCCTGCGCCTCGAACCGGCGGAACGCGCGGCGCAGCTGCTGGCGAGCATTGGCGCTGAGCACCGGGTCGAGCGCACCGTCACTGGCCGTAAGGCGATCGAGCTCGACCGAATAGCACGGCCGGGCGAACTCGCTGCACATCAGCCGATGGGCGGTGAGCGCCGCCTCGGGCAGCGGCCGCAGCGAGCCGCTGAGATAGAGTTCGTCGGCCTCCCGGCGCAGCCCGGCGAACCAGCCGATCAGCGCGTCGAGCACCGCCTTCTCGTGGTCGGGTGCCGTCAGGATGCCGTTGTGCTCGATCGTCATCGCGTCATAGTGCGGGTCGCCGGTTTCGTTTAGGTAAAGACCGCGCGAGCGGAGGAGCCCGTGCCGGCGGGTGGTGACGGCGCTGCCGAGCAGCGCCAGGCGCGACGGTTTCGCCTTGCGCCCGACCGCGCAGCAGCATCGGGCGGCTCGCCGCCGCCGGGAGCGCCGCGAGCAGGGTCCCGATCCACGCCCACGACGTGAAGAAGGATGGGCAGGCGACGGCTTCGAGCGCCCGCCACTCGGGTTCGAGCTCGGCAGCGGGCGGCAATGCCTCGCGACGGAACTCGACCCGTCAATCGCGCCGGACATCGAGCCCGCGACGGCGACAGCTATGGCCGGGCGTGGCGGCGATCGGCGATCCGCGCCGTGGCTTTTTGCTGGCGATGTCGTGCGCAGACTTCCTCGAACAGTGCGATCTGGCCGTCGGTCGTGCTCTGCCAATCGAATTCTTCGGCATAAGCGCGGGTCGCGGCCCGGTCGGGGGGGGCGGCGAGGGCATCGCCGATCGCGGCGGCGAGCCGGGACGGCGTGACCTGCGCAACGATGCGCCCCGCTGCGGGTGCTGCAACAATGTCGCCGGCCCCGGTGAAATCCGACACCATGACCGGGGTGCCGCAGGCCATGCTTTCGAGCAAAACATTGGGCCAGCCTTCATGGGTCGAGACCAGCAGCAAGAGGTCGGCGGCGCTGTAAATTTCGGGGAGCTGCTGCTGCGGCAGGCGGCCGAAAAAGCGCACTCGGTCGGACACGCCACGCGCCCGCGCGAGCGCTGCGATGGCGTTGCGTTCGGGGCCCTCGCCGACAATCGCCAGCTCGGCGTCGGGCAGCAGCGTCAGCGCCTCGACCATCAGCGAATGGCGCTTCAAAGGGACCAGATTGCCGACCGCGAGCAAGGTCGGTCGCGAAAAACCGAGGCGGCGCCGCACGGCCTCGCGCCCGCCCGGGCAAAACAGCGCGAGATCGACCCCGTTGCGCAGCACCCGCACCCGCTCGGGCGCGGCGCCGAGCGCCACCAGCCGGTCCTTCAGTCCGCGCGACACTGCGACCAGCCCATCCGCTCGCGCCGCCGACCAGCGGATCCACCGCCGCGGCACGGCATGGTTGGCGATCAGATTGACGTCGCTGCCGCGCGCGGTGACAACCACCGGCCGCCCGAGCGCTCGGCCGAGCAGCACCGCGGCCACCCCGTCGGGGTAGAAATAATGCGCATCGATCAGGTCGAAATCATGCCCGGCGGCGATCTGCCGGCGCAGCCGCGGCAGCATCGCGGCGAACAGCGCAACCGGTGCCGTGCTCATGCCGATCTTGGGCAGCACCGGATAGCGCGGATATTCGACGCGGAGCCCGTGCCGGACTTCCCGGCGCGGCACCCGCGCCATCACCGAATAGGCGCCAAAGCGCTCCGAGACGAATGGAAACCACGGGCAGGGTGCGACGATCCGAGCCTCGACCCGGCCGCTTTCGACCAGCTTTCTGAGCCGGGTTTCGACAAAGATCCCGTGTTGAGGACGCGCGGCACTGGGATATAACGTCGTAAAGGTAAGGATCTGCACTTGCGAGACCAGTCGAATTGCGGCGGAGCCGGTGTCGCGTGACACAAGTCGCTTGATGCCAGTGTACCGCAATCCCGATTTTCTGCGACTGCCGAACGGGCCCGCGGCCATTTTCGAGAGTGCGGCGCGCGACTCGTTCTTTGCGCTGCCCGGCTGGTACGATCTGATGGCGCGCCACGGCGTGCCGCCACAGAGCGAGACCCGGCTCTACTGCGACGAGCGGCCAGGCGGATCGCTGGCGCTGGCGCTGCGCGTGGTCGAGGAGCGGGGCGGGCGCCGGCTTGCCAGCCTCGCCAATTTCTATAGCGTCGAGCACGGCATCCTGTGTGGGCCAACGGCGGAGATCACCGCCGGGCTCGGCGCGATCGTGCGCGAGATTCTCGCGGAAGCTCCGCGCTGGGACGCGATCGCGCTCGAGGAGCTCGACCCGCGCGCGCCATCCTATGGCGCCGCGCTGAGGGTGCTGCGCCGCGCCGGGCTCCTCGTCGAATGCGTATTTCATTCGGGCACGTGGTACGAAGACACCGCGGGGATGAGCTTTGCCGAATACTTGGCTTTGCGCCCCTCCGAGCTGCGCAATACTTGGCAGCGCAAGCGCCGCCGGCTGGCCGCGGGCGAGCGTCTCAAAACCGCGTATTACACCGGAGCCGCCGGCATCGAGGATGCGATCGCCGGCTACCAGGCGATCTATGCCCGCAGCTGGAAGCCGGCCGAGGCATACCCGGCCTTTATCCCGGCGCTGATCCGGTTCGCCGCGGAGGCTGGCGCGCTGCGGCTCGGCCTCTCGACCCTCGACGGCGTCCCCGCCGCCGCCCAGTTCTGGATCGTATGGAACGGCCGCGCGGTCATCTACAAGCTCGCCCATGACAGGCGGTTTGACGAGTTCTCGCTCGGCACGCTTTTGACCATGGAGATGATCGAGCGCGTGCTCGCAGAAGATCGCCCGCGCGAAATCACCTTTGGCCGAGGCGACGACCCGTACAAGAAATTGTGGCTGCCCAAGCGCCGCGAGCGCTGGGGCATCGCCGCCGCCAACCCGCGCACCAGGCGCGGCCTCGGGCTCGGGCTCAAGCGCGAGGCGGCCAAGCTCTATCACCGGCTGCGCGGCGAGCGCGTCAGCGCCCCACTCGGCTGAAGCAAACCCCAGCCGCCCGACAGTTATGCTCCGGTGGATCTCCTACTCGTGCTTGATTCCCCCCAATATTTTTATCCTGCTGGCGCTGGTCGGGGTGATCCTCGCCTGGCGCTGGCGGCGCACCGGCCTGGTGCTGGCGACGGCGGCGACGGCTTGTCTTTATTTGACCGCAACCCCGCTCGCCGGCTTTTTGCTGATCCGCTCGGCCGAGGCGGTAGCCGGCCTGATCCCCAAGCCGCGACTGCCGGCGCCGCCAGGGGCGATCGTCGTCCTCTCCGGCGACTACCGGCCCGGCAACCTGCCGGGCGAAAAGGACACGGTCGGGCCGCTCACCCTCGAGCGGCTGGCCGAGGCGGTGAAGGAGCGGCGCCGGCTCGGGCTGCCGATCCTGGTCAGCGGCGGCTGGATCGGCAACTCCGACGATTCGCTGGCGGGCATGATGGCCGCGGCATTGCAAAACGATTTCCGGGTGCCGGTGCGCTGGCGCGAGGACCGGTCGCAGACAACCTATCAGAACGCGCGCTACTCGGCCGCGATCCTGCGCCGCGCCGGCGTGCCGGCGGCAATGGTGGTGACCAACCCGTGGCACATGGCCCGGGCGCTGTGGTCGTTCCGCGCGGTCGGCTATCCGGTGGTTGCCGCACCCACACCCGATGGGCGCTCGTTGGCCCGCTCGCCCTCGGTGCTGCTGCCCCAGGTGCCGGCGCTGCTCGACAGCTACTACGCGCTGCACGAAATGATCGGTCTGGCGTGGTACGTATGCCGCTACGGCCAGTGGTAGCCTGGTCGGCTGCCCCTCCTTAATGGAGGCCCAAGCCGCGGAATTCGGCGCGCAGCGAGCTGTAGGCGAGCACGCAATACAGCAGGCCAAACAACCCAGCCGCGACCGCAGTTCTAACGAAGATCGGTTTCACCGCGCGTGCTCCGCTATACGGCCGGCCGGGATCGGATTTCGTCGGGAACTTTGCGGGGTAGGAACTGGCCGTCGGCGACGGCGCCGGCAAAAGCGCCGTTCTCGACCACCACCTTGCCGCGCAGCATGGTCAGCGACGGCCAGGCGGCGAGATCGCGGCCTTCCCATGGGCTGTAGTCGGCTTCGTGCATGTCGGCAGCGCGCACGATGTGGCGTCGGCGGGTTTCCAGCACGACGATATCGGCGTCGGAGCCGATTGCGAGCGCGCCCTTGCGCGGGTAAAGCCCCATGATCCGCGCGGCGTTGGCCGAGACCAAGCCAACAAAATCGGCGAGGCTGCGCCTGCGCTTCTCGACAGTCTCGGTGTAGATCAGGCTGAGGCGAGGCTCGACCCCGGCATTGCCTCCGGTCGTGTCGTCGATCCGGCGTCCCTGCAACTTGATCCGCAGCGGACAGCAGATCTCGTCGGTGGCGACAGTCTGGATCGCGCCATGATCGGTCGCCGCCCACAGCGCATCGTGATCCGCCTGGAATTTCAGCGACGGATAGGTGTGGTAGATCTGCCCGTTCGGGCGTTTGTAGTCTTCGGCGGTGTACATCAAGTATTGGTGCAGGGTTTCGCCGTAGATCGGCACGCCATTGGCGCGCGCGGCGGCAATCGCGTTGACCCCGGTCGCAGCCGAAGTGTGCATCATGTAAAGCGCCGCACCCTCGACACTGGCCGCAAGGCGGATCACCCGGTTGAACGCTAAATCCTCGCTCAAAGTGTTGTGGACCTCGGCCATGTTCTCAAAGCCCGTCCGGTCCTCGCGGGTGAGCTTCTCGTACATGTGCATGACGAGGTCGTTGTCTTCGGCGTGGATCGCGGCGATGCCGCCCGCTTGCGCGAGGACCTTCAGAACCTCCCAGATGTCGCCGTAATCGACCATGCGGCCTTTGCGGCTGGGGGTGATGTCGGTGGTGAAGATCTTGACGCTCGGATGCCCGGCCTGAACCGCCTCGGCCAGCTGAGGCAACAGCTCGGGGGCGAGCTTGCCCTGCACCATCGTGTGAAACGCATAGTCACAATGGCAGTCGCCAGCCCATTCCTGCTGCCGCCGCTCGATCGCCTGCTGCACGTTGTCGCCATCGCCGACCAGCGCGAAATCGAGGATCGTCGTGGTGCCGCCATGGAGCGCGGCCTCGCTGACCCGGGCCGGGCCGTCGGTCATCTGATGCTGCGTCGTGCCGGGGACCACGATCGGCCAGCGGCAATGGACATGCGGGTCGATCCCGCCGGGAATGACGATCTGCCCCGCCGCGTCGATGGTCCGACCGGCGCCGAGAGCGGCAATGCTGGCCGGCTCACCGATCGCGGCGATCTTGCCGCCGGCGACGCCGATATCCGCGCGCTCCGGCCCGGTAGGCAGAACCGCCAGACCGTTGGCGACGATAGTGTCGAACACCTGAGCCTCCTTCTATTGGCCTCAGACTGGGCTCCCCCACTTTTATCACACCGGCCCACGGGTCCGCGCTTTGCGCGGCCCAAGGACAGGCTTCGGCCGGTGCCCATGGCGAATATGGGTCCCGGCCTGCGAGCGTGTGAAGGCTTCTGGTTTTTAGCGCGATTGGAGCTGCAATTGAAGCCATGAAGCATCGGGCAGATCAGGCGGTCCAGCTCGCGCGCCGCCCCCACCCCCTTCAGGGTCGCGTAAAGCCACAGCGCCAGCAGCACCTTTGGGTCGGCGGCGGGACGCCCAGCCCCGCCGTCGCGGGCGCGAACCGCCTGGTAAAATCCCGTCAAATCCTGCGTCTCGACAAACCGCCACACCAGCCGGGCGCGATGCTCCGCCGCCAGCAAAGCCTCCAAATCCACCAAGTCCCGAGACAGCTGCGACCGGTTCGCCTCCAGCACCCGCACCCCACACAACATCCCCACGCCCCCGCTCTCGCGAAGCCCATCATACCACTGCCCGAACCCGGGAACCTTTCACACGCTCATGCGCCGGGATGGCGAGAACGGCGAAGCTGCGGCCATACGCGTCAAGCTTGTACCGCTTGCGAGCGCGTCACCATTTCAGCCATAGGCACCGGCTGGCGCCTGTCCTCGGGCCGGCCGACAGGCCGGACCTGTGGGCCGGTGTGGCACGTATCTACCTACGATTTGTCAGGACTGGTCCATTAGCGGTTTGCGGCCGATAAAATGAGGGCAGCCGCCCATGATGTAGGCGGTCGGGTAACGGCCGATCACCGCGTCGAAATATTTGATCCAGAAGAGGCGGTGATAGAGGCGGCGCAGCCAGCGCCGACCGCGGCCAGCGACATTGGCTCGGGGGGTTTGCCGGGCGAGCGCGATGCTCCTCGCGTTTTTGACAGCTGTGTCATACACTGAGGCCCTCGTCGGTTTCGCGCGGCAAACATAACAGCCGCCGGCCTCGGTCAAAACCTCCCGAGGCGAATCGGGCGAGAACAGGAAGGCGGAGCCAATATCGCGCGGGGTCAACCCGCGCTGCGTCGAGGGAGGTTGCGATGGAGCATCTCGCCCGCATGGGCGGAGTTGTCGCCGCCGCGGTGTGCGCGGCTCTGTTGTCGGCTTGTTCTTCGGTCAAATCCGATCCGCCGGCCCAGATGGCCGCGGCCGTGGCGCCCTATCCGCCGCCGCCGATGCGGGCCGAGATACCACCGCTCGCCCGGTCGGCCGACGCGCTCTGGCTAGTCGGCCACTGGAGGTGGGAGGGCGCTGGATATGGCTGGATACCTGGCCATTATGTGCAGCGCCCGACCCCGACCGCCAATTGGCTGCCGGGCTTTTGGGAGCAGGCGTCGGGCGGCTGGATTTGGACCGAGGGCCACTGGCAGTCTTGAGCGGGCCTGGTCCACTGGTGCGGTGGCGCGGCGCGGGGCGGAAACCGGCCGGCACCCCACGCCGACAACCCACACCGGAATGATCGGCGCGTCGTCGTGTTTCTACCTCCGGGAGCAGCAAACGGGAGATCCCGTGCTGCACGCAAGCCTGGAGGATCGGATGCCATATCTCGGTCGGGTCGCCGGCATCGCCGTGATCGCGTTGGGTACGACAGCCTTGGCCGGCTGTGTTGCGCCACCACCGCCCCCACCCGCGCCGGCGGCGGCCGTGACGCCGGGTGAGAGCTTTCCGCCGGCGCCGGCGCCCGTGGTCGGGATGACGACACCGGATGAGACGCCGGCCTACCCGCCCCCGCCGGTCGCGACCGTCACACCGGGTGAGACGCCCGGATACCCGGCCCCACCGGTCGCGACGGCAACGCCGAGATACCCACCGCCCGCCTATCCGCCGACCGCAAACGCGGCGCCGACGCCGTTGACGCCCCCAAGCTCCAACTATGCGCCGCCGCAATACGGGTCGAGCACGGAGCCGGGGATGGCCCCGAGCAGCTCGGGGACGATGAATTCAAACATGGCGCCCTATGCCCCACCGCCGCCACGCGCGGAGACCCCCCCGCCGCCGCCCTCGCCGCTGGCGATGTGGCAGGCCGGCCATTGGTTCTGGAACGGATCTCAGTTCACCTGGACGCCCGGCCACTACGTCGAGCGGCCGTCGCCGACTGCCAGCTGGCAGCCGGGCGGTTGGCAGCAGGGGCCGAGCGGCTGGACCTGGATCGCCGGCCATTGGACCAGCTGAGCTGCGGCTGAGCGCCGCCGGTCAAGGATCGCGGGCGAGCGCCAGGTCGATCAGCGGCAATAAAGCGGGGGCGGTCGGCAGGCCGCCTTCGACGAGTTCGGCATGGCTGAGCCAGGCGACTTCGTCTGCGTCGTCGCCCGGTATGCCGTCGCCCGCGCGCCAGATGCCGCGGACTGCGACAAGAGTGTAGTGATAGCGGACCCGGCCGCGATCGTCGCGATCGATCGTGTCGATGACGGTGAGCGTCCCTGCCGCGTCGGCGACGACCCCGGTTTCCTCGGCAAGCTCGCGCATCGCGCCCTCGGCGATGGTCTCGCCCAATTCGAGCACACCCCCGGGGAAGCCCCAGCGCCCGGCCAAGGGCGGGTTGGCGCGGCGCACGACCAGCGCCCGCTCGCCGCGCAACACCACCGCCAACACTCCGACGATCGGCCGCTCGGGGTAGCGCCGCGCCTCCCGTCGGTTCTCAAGGTCGAAAGTCGGTTCGGGTCGACGTGTCATTGCGAGCAAGGCGAAGCAATCTCGTCCAAAGCAGGCTCCATTCCATCGGGATTGCTTCGTCGCTGCGCTCCTCGGAATGACAACGCGCTAATCCGCGGCCACCCGCGGCTGGCCGTGCTCGTCGGTGTAGATTTCGGCGCCCTGCTCGATAAAGGCCTTTGATTTTTCTTCCATGCCGGCGCGGGCGTAGTCGCGGATCTCCTGGGTGATCTGCATCGAGCAGAATTTGGGGCCGCACATCGAGCAGAAATGGGCGAGCTTTGCCCCCTCGGCCGGCAAGGTCTGGTCGTGGAACTTCTCGGCCGTCTCGGGGTCGAGCGACAGGTTGAACTGGTCGCGCCAGCGGAACTCGAAGCGCGCCCGCGACAAGGCGTCGTCACGCTCGCGCGCCGCCGGGTGGCCCTTGGCGAGATCGGCCGCATGAGCGGCGATCTTGTAGGTGATGACGCCGACCTTGACGTCGTCGCGGTCGGGCAGCCCGAGATGCTCCTTGGGCGTCACGTAGCAGAGGAGCGCGGTGCCGAACCAGCCGATCATCGCCGCGCCGATGCCGCTGGTGATGTGGTCATAGCCGGGTGCTATGTCGGTGACGAGCGGCCCGAGCGTGTAGAACGGCGCCTCGCCGCATTCCTCGAGCTGCTTTTCCATGTTGATCTTGATCTTGTGCATCGGCACATGGCCGGGGCCCTCGATCATGACCTGGACATCGTCTTCCCAGGCGATCTTGGTCAATTCGCCCAAGGTTTCGAGCTCGGCGAACTGGGCGCGGTCGTTGGCGTCGGCGTTCGAGCCGGGGCGCAGCCCGTCGCCGAGGGAATAGCTGACGTCATAAGCCCGCATGATCTCGTTGATCTCGCGGAAATGCGTGTACAGAAAGCTCTCCTGGTGGTGGGCGAGGCACCATTTCGCCATGATCGAGCCGCCGCGCGAGACGATGCCGGTGACGCGCGACGCGGTCAGGTGGATATAGGCGAGCCGCACCCCGGCATGGATCGTAAAATAATCGACCCCCTGCTCGGCCTGCTCGATCAAGGTGTCGCGGAACAATTCCCAGGTCAGCTCCTCGGCCGCGCCGCCGACTTTTTCGAGCGCCTGGTAGATCGGCACGGTGCCGATCGGCACCGGCGAGTTCCTGATGATCCATTCGCGGATCGTATGGATGTTGCGCCCGGTCGAGAAATCCATAACCGTGTCGGCGCCCCAGCGGGTCGCCCACACCATCTTCTCGACTTCCTCGGCGACCGAGGAGCTGACTATCGAGTTGCCGATATTGGCGTTGACCTTGACCAGGAAATTGCGGCCGATGATCATCGGCTCGGTTTCCGGGTGGTTGATGTTGTTCGGGATGATCGCGCGGCCGCGGGCAATTTCGTCGCGCACAAATTCCGGCGTCACATAATCGGGGATGGCGGCGCCGAACGACTCGCCGTCAATCGCACCCTCGCGCCGCAGCTGGTCGCGGCCGAGGTTTTCGCGGATCGCGACATACTCCATCTCGGGGGTAATGATGCCGCGCCTGGCATAGGCGATCTGGGTCGCCGCGACCCCTGCTTTGGCGCGCAGCACCTGGCGCCCGCCGCGATCGAACAGCGAGACCGCGCTGGCCTCGTCGCGGCGCAGCCCATTGTCCTCGGGCTTGACCTCGCGGCCCTGGTAAAATTCGACATCGCCGCGCGCCAGAATCCACGGCTTGCGTAGCTCGGGCAGGCCGCGCTGGATGTCGGCCTCGACCGCCGGGTCGGAATAGAGGCCGGAGGTGTCGTAGGCCCGCACCGCCGGCTCGCCCGACGACGCTTCGAGCTCGATTTCGCGCATCGCGACCGAAATCTCGGGATGAGCCCGGCCTGGCACATGGACCTTGCGCGAGGCCGGGAACGGCCCGGTGGTGACCCGCAGCTCCTCGACCTTGGGCGCGAGCTTTGCCGGCATGAGCTTGGCGGTAGAGAGTGGGGCGGAATCGGGCATCATCGGTCTCCGTGGCGCCGGTGGAACGAAGACCCGGGATAATGCGCGAAGAGGAGGTCGGCTGCGGCCGAACGGTTCCTGTCCCTACGCCGGCACGACCCGGATCAGGTTCGAAGGGTTGCCGCGCCCCGCTTCCTGCTCCCGATCGGAGCGGGCGGGCCGGCGGCGTCTCAGCCCCCTGCCGGGGCACCCCTTGGACCCGCGGATTATCCGCAGAGTCCCGCCCCGCCGTCAAGGTTGCGGTTTGGCGTCGTCTCGGCCGGTCGCGGCAAAGCCGTTGCGGCCGGTGGGGGATCGGCTACTTTTGCGACAAGAAAAGAGACAGGGGCTTTGCGAATGATCGTTGGACGCGCGGTCGGCTGGCTGATCATGCTCGCCGGTCTTTCCGTTCTGGTGCGCGACGTGCTGGCCTCTATCGAGGTAAAAGCCTGGGCGCCGATCGCGCTCGGTCAATTATGGTACGAGATCGACCCGTCGAGCCTGAATTTGTTCCAGGCGATGACCGAGCGCTATGCTTCGCCGTTGCTGTGGGACCCGGTCATCGTCAGTCTCCTGCTGTGCTGGGCTTTCGCGGTGTTGGTGGCGGTGGGCGCGTCGCTATTGCTGTGCTTCAGAAAGAGGCGCACGACCCGGCGAAGCTGAACCCCAATGCAGAAACGACGGCCGAGCCGGCGTCATCGATGGATCGTGATCGTGCTGTCCGGCCCCAATAATGGCATCAATCGGATTAGCACCGTTCTCTCGACCGCGACACAGCCGGCGGTGGCAGCAAAATCGGCGCGGGCAACGTGCAGGAAGATGGCGCTGCCGGCGCCGGGAACCACTGGCGCCATGTTGTAGCCGATTACAACCAACAGATCGTAGACCGGGCCGTCGAGCCACATCGGCTCGGCATGCGCGGGGTAAGGCAGCGAGACGCGGCGGTTGTAGTTTCGGTCAGCCGGGAGCATCGACCCAAGCGTCGCGCGGCGCCAAGGCGTGCATCGGCAGACCCGAGCCAGGACGGCTCATCCGGTCCGCCCGGTAAAATCCGCGGACCAGCGGATAGGTCCCGGCCGGCGTGGCGCCGTCGCCTTCCTGCTTGTTTGCGCTGACCCCGGCATGCCCGACCGCGGCCCGCGCGCTCCCTCCGGGCCAGGTCAGCAGGCCGTCGTGGTATTCGAGCGCTGGCCTCAATACATGTGCTGCCCGCCATTGATCGAGAGGGTCGAGCCGGTGATGAAATCGGCATCGTCGGCGACCAGGAACAACACCGTGCGGGCGATGTCCTCGGCCTTGCCGAGGCGGCCGACCGGGATGCGGGCGATGATCTTTTCCAGCACCTCGGGCGGCACCGCGCGCACCATCTCGGTATCGACATAGCCCGGGGCGACGGCGTTGACGGTAATGCCGCGCGCCGCGCATTCCTGCGCCAATGCCTTGGTAAAGCCGTGGATGCCCGATTTGGCGGCGGCGTAGTTGACCTGCCCGTACTGCCCCGCCTGGCCGTTGATCGAGCCGATATTGACGATGCGGCCAAAGCCGCGCGCCCGCATCCCTTCGATGACCGCCCTCGACATGTTGAAGCACGAGGCGAGGTTGGTCTGGATCACCGCGTTCCACTGCTCAAAGCTCATCCGGTGCATCGTCGCGTCGCGGGTGATGCCGGCATTGTTGACCAGCACCTCGGTCGGGCCGAGCGCCGCCTCGATCGCCTTCACCCCACCGGCGCAGGCCGTGCAATCGGCCACATCGAACTTGAACACCGGAATGCCGGTTTCTTCTTGAAGCTGCTGCGCCGCCGCATCGTTGCCGGCATATGTCGCGGCCACCCGGTAACCCGCACTCGCCAGCGCTGCCGAGATCGCCCGGCCGATGCCGCGCGTCCCGCCAGTGACGATCGCCACCCTCGCCATGCGCACCCTCCCTCTTTTGTTACTGATCGTCGTCCTCGCGGAAGGGGGAATCCTGGGGCGAGCGACGTTCAGCTGCCCCTAGGCCCCCGCTTTCGCGGGGGCGACGGATAAGATGCGGAAATGATGTGGCGTCAATTCCAGCCCGTCACATGTGCCGGCGCTAATCGCGTTCGAGGCACATGGCGATCCCCATGCCGCCGCCGATGCACAGGGTCGCAAGACCCTTCTTCACATTGCGCCGCTGCATTTCATAGAGCAGCGTGATCAGCACCCGCGCCCCTGACGCGCCGATCGGGTGGCCGAGCGCGATCGCGCCGCCATTGACATTGACCTTTTGCACGTCCCAGCCGAGGTCCTTGTTGACCGCGCAGGCCTGCGCGGCGAAGGCCTCGTTGGCCTCGACCAGGTCGAGGTCGCCGGCGCTCCATCCGGCTTTTTTCAGCGCCATGCGGCTCGCCGGGATCGGCCCCGAGCCCATGATCGCCGGATCGACCCCGGCGGTCGCCCAGGAGACGATATGGGCCAGCGGGCGCACCCCGCGCTTGGCCGCCGTCTCGGCTGTCATCAGCACCACCGCGGCCGCCCCGTCATTGATGCCGGAGGCGTTGCCGGCGGTGACCGTGCCGTTCTTGTCGAAGGCCGGGCGCAGCTTTGAGAGCACCTCGACCGTGGTGCCGTGCTTGGGATGCTCGTCGGTATCGACGATGGTCTCGCCGCGCCGGCCGGCGATCTTGACCGGGACGATCTCGTCCGCAAAGCGGCCGGCCTTCTGCGCCGCCTCGGCCTTGGCTTGCGACGCGGCGGCGAACGCATCCTGCTGCTCGCGGGTGATCTGCCAGCGCTGCGCGACGTTTTCGGCGGTGTTGCCCATGTGATAGCCGTTAAAGGCGTCCCACAGCCCGTCCCTGATCATCGTGTCGACGAGCTCGGCGTCGCCCATCTTGACGCCGTTGCGCAGATGGATGCAGTGCGGCGCCTGGCTCATGCTTTCCTGCCCGCCGGCGACGACGATCTCGCTGTCGCCGGTGCGGATCGCCTGCCAGCCGAGCGCCACCGTGCGCAGCCCCGAGCCGCATAGCTGGTTGACGCCATAGGCGGTGACCTCGAACGGCATGCCGGCGCCGATCGCCGCCTGCCGCGCCGGGTTCTGGCCTTCGCCGGCCGACAGGATCTGGCCCATGATGACCTCGGACACCTCCCGCGGCTCGACCTCGGCGCGGCGCAATGCCTCGATGATCGCGACCTCGCCGAGCTTGTGCGCCGGGAGGCTCGAAAGCCCGCCATTGAACGCGCCGACCGGGGTGCGCGCCGCGCCGGCAATGACGATATCGGCCATCGGGAGATCCTCCTCGCAGATTTAAGGGGCTATGTGGGCAGCTGGCCGGCAATGTAAAAGCGCTGCTGGCGCCGAGTTCCAGCCGCCGCAAACCAGCCTAAGGGTCGAGCCGGGAATGGAAGCTCTCGTCGATCGACCCGCCGATCCGGATCGAGGTGCTGGTCCCCGGGATTTGAAACGACCGCGGAAAGCTGCCTGCCCCGATCGCGCCATATGCGCCGGAGCCGCTCGGGCCGGCTGCCGTTGGCGGCGCGGCGGGCAACTGGCCCGGCGGCGGACGCTCGATCCGCAACTGCGGAAGCTGCTGATTGGCGCGCTGGCCGGGCAGATCGGCGGCGCGGGACGCAGGACCATTCGCCAGCAGCACCAAGGCGGTGGTTGCCAAGGCGATGGTTGGGCCGATCGCCGCCGCGCTACCGATCTTCCGCTTTGTCCTCATCGTCACCCACCCGCCGCGGCACCACCGCAATCTGTGCCGAGCGCGCGCTGCTGTCAAAGCCAGCGGCCGATCAGCCCGGCAACGGTGAGCACCGTGGCCAAGCAGCTCGATGCGGTGGTCGCCGCCTTTCACGCCCGGCCGCTCACGGATTGCTATCGGGTGCTGATGCTGGATGGCGTCGTCTTGGCCCGCAGGACCGGGGCCGGCGCCATCCGACGCCCAGTCTTGGTCGCGCTCGGCCTGCGCTCCGACGGCAAGAAGGAGGTCATCGACTTCCGCTTGGCCCAGAGCGAGAGCGCGGCCGAGTGGGAGCGCTTTCTCGGCGACCTGATCCGCCGCGGGCTCAGCGGCGACCGCCTCGAGATGGTCTGCACCGACGGCGGCTCGGGTCTCTTGGCCGCATTGCCGACCGCCTATCCTGGCGTCCCGGTGCAGCGCTGCTGGGCGCACAAAATCCGCAACGTCCTCGGCAAGGTGCGGGTCGCCGACCAGCCGGCGGTCAAAGCCGATCTGCACGCGGTGATGAACGCCACGACCTTGCCGCGGGCGCGTTCGGCCGCCCGCCGCGGGATCGGGCGCGGCGCCGGTCGGCTTTGAGGCTTGGCCTTGGCGCTCGGGCGCGGCAGGGCCACATGCTGTGCCGACCAATCGGAGGCCCCCATGGCCACACCTCTCAAGCACGATCTGTGGGACAACCCGATGGGGACGGACGGGTTCGAGTTTGTCGAATACACCGGCCCCGACCCGCAGGCGCTGGCCGCGCTGTTTGCCGGCATGGGGTTCGTCGCCGCGGCGCGCCACCGCTCCAAGAACGTGACGCTCTATAAGCAGGGCGAGGTCAATTTCATCCTGAACGCCGAGCCCGAAAGCTTTGCCCAGGCCTTCGCCCGATTGCACGGGCCCTCGGTCTGTGCGATCGCTTTTCGCGTGGCCGACGCGGCCAAGGCCTATGAGCGGGCGATCTCATTGGGTGCCAAGCCGGTGCACGGCAAGCTCGGCCCGATGGAATTGAACATCCCGGCGATCGAGGGGATTGGGGGCAGCCTGATCTATCTGGTCGACCGTTATGGCGAGCATACGATTTACGATGTCGATTTTGTCCCGCTGAACCAGGATCGGACATCGGCCGGGGTCGGGCTGACCGGGATCGACCACCTGACCCACAATGTGCATCGCGGGCGGATGGCGCTGTGGGCCGAGTTTTACGAGCGCCTCTTCAACTTTCGCGAGATCCGCTATTTCGACATCGAGGGCAGACTGACCGGGCTGCGCTCAAAGGCGATGACCAGCCCCGACGGCAAGATCCGCATCCCGATCAACGAGAGCGCCGACGATAAATCGCAGATCGCCGAATATCTGGCAGCCTACCACGGCGAGGGCATCCAGCACATCGCCCTTGCCACCGGCGACATCTACGCGACGGTCGAGGCGTTGCGGGCGCGCCAGATTTCGTTCATGTCGGTGCCCGACACTTATTACGAGGCGGTCGATGCGCGCGTGCCGGGCCACGGCGAGGACCTCGCCCGGTTGCGCCGCGACCGCATCCTGATCGACGGCGCGCCCGGGGAAGGCCAGGGGTTGCTATTGCAGATCTTCACCGACACGGTGATCGGCCCGATCTTTTTCGAGATCATCGAGCGCAAGGGCAATGAGGGGTTTGGCGAGGGCAATTTCCGCGCCCTGTTCGAATCGATCGAGCGCGACCAGATCCGCCGCGGCGTCCTCGCCCCCGGTTGACGCTGCTGCTGCCCCTCACCCCGACCCTCTCCCCGCAAGCGGGGCGAGGGAGCGCGCGCCAGGTCGGCCTTACCCTCTCCCCCGCTTGCGGGGAGAGGGAGGGGCCCGCGTCAGCGGGAGGGTGAGGGGCGGCGTCGGACCGAAACCTACTCCGCCGGCACCGGCTCTTTCTTGCCGAAGCTTGGCGTGTCGGTGCGGTCGATCAGCGCCTCGGGGCCTTCGCTCGGCAGGCTTTCGAGCCAGTTGATCCCGGCGTCGATGTCGTTTTCCCACATCTCGCGCGGCATCTCGTAGAGGAACTCGACACCATAGCCGTTGGGGTCGTTGATGTAGACGCTGTGGGTCACGCCATGATTGACCCGCCAGTTGAACTTGACCCCGCGGCTCTGCAGGAACGCGAGCTGCCGCTGCCAGGCCTCGCGGTTGGGCATGGTCAGGGCCACGTGGTTGATCGCGACCTGGCTGTTCGACAGCACCCAGTCCGCAGGGGGCGGCAGGTTCGGGCTCTCGACCAACGCCACCGTATGATGGGTCAGCTGGCCGTTGTTGACCGCGCTGTAGAACCGCATCTTTGGCGGGTTCGGCCGGCCCTCTTTCGGATGCAACTCGCCGACCTGCTTGAAGCCGACGATCTCGGTCCAGAATTTGTGCGACTCCTCGATGTCGCGGACATTCAGCACCAGATGGTTGATGCCGGAGGGGCTGACCGCCTCGGTCGGGGCCGTCGGCGGCTCAAAAGTGTTGCTTGCCATTGGAACGCTCCCAGATTGCACGATCTAGCGGTAATGTGACCGGCTAGCTGTAATGTGAGCGACCGGCCGGCGCAAGCCCGAGCACGGGCGCCGGACATTCTCGCTCTATCTATGTCGAGCGTGCCCCGCGCGGTAGAGTGGGCGGTGCCGCCCCGCGAAGATAATGATAGGGCCGAAGCGTCGGGCGTCTTCGGCCAAGCGAAAGGACCTGCGATGCCGATAACGATCCGCCCGCTGCACCCGGTTTTTGCCGGCGAAGTCAGCGGAATTGATTGCAGGAAGCCGCTCGACCGCGACGAGGCCGCGGCGATCGAGGCCGGCATGGACGAATACGCCGTGCTGGTGTTCCGCGACCAGAAGCTTTCCGACGCCGATCAGATCGCGTTTTCCCGCCATTTCGGCGAGCTCGAGCAATACGCGACGCCGGGGCATGTCAGAAAGCGCGAGGACCAGCGGCTCGGCCCGGGCATCGCCGATCTCTCCAACCTCGACAAGGATGGCGGGATCATGTCGACCGAGGACCGGGTATGGTTCTTCAAGCTCGGAGACCGGCTGTGGCATTCCGACAGCTCGTTCCGCCCGGTCCCGGCGAAGTATTCGCTGCTGTCCGGGCGGGTCGTCCCGTCATTCGGCGGGAACACCGAATTCGCCGATATGCGCGCCGCCTACGATGCGCTCGACGGGCGCACCAAGGCCGAAATCGAGGACCTCGTCTGCGAGCACTCGCTGATCTACTCGCGCGAAGCGATCGGCTTCACCCAGCTGACGCCGGAAGAGGTCGAGGCATTTCGCCCGGTGCGCCAGCGCCTCGTGCGCACCCATCCGTCGAGCGGGCGCAAATCCTTGTTTCTGGCCGCGCATGCCGGCGCCATCCTCGGCTGGACCATTCCAGAGGCGCGGATGTTCCTGCGCGACCTGACCGAGCACGCGACGCAGCGCGAATTCGTCTATTCGCATCGATGGCGCCAGCATGATTTGGTGGTGTGGGACAACCGCTCGACGATGCACCGCGCCCGCCGCTTCGACCGCAACGCGGTGCGTGACGTCCGCCGCACCACCCTCGCCGGCGACGCCCCGACGATCGCGCAGGCGGCCGACTAACGATCCAGGAGCAAGCCATGGCACAGCGGCAAAGCGTCAACTTCCCCGGTTTCGCGCACGGCAACCCGATCCCCAACGCCAGCCGCATCGGCAACATTATGATGTCGAGCGTGATCAGCGGCGTCGATCCGGGGACCCGCAATATGCCGCCCGATCTGGAGGGCCAAGTGGCCAACCTGTTCCGGCACATCAGGAGCGCCGTCGAGGCCGCCGGCGGCAGCCCGGAAAACATCATAAAAATCAATTTCTGGATGAAGGAGCCGGCGAGCGGCCGCGCCGCGCTCAATGGCGAATGGGTCAGGATGTTTCCCGACCAAAACGCCCGCCCGGCCCGCCACACCCTGGCGCTCGGCCCGGAAAGCAATGCGCTCGTGACCTGCGATTTCGTCGCCGTCCTCAGCTGATGGTACGAACCAGTGGCACCCGCGTGTCCTCTCTCGTCGCCCCCGCGAAAGCGGGGGTCCAGAGCCGAGGCGCGGTGCCGGGTCCCCTGTTCAAGCCCGAGGGTGAGTTCTGGGTGCCCGCTTTCGCGACGCGAAAGCGGGGGTCCAGAGCCTGCCCCTGGCTTGAACAGGGGGCAACCGTGAGCTCGCTCGCCCTTGGGTTCCCGCTTTCGCGTCGCTTTCGCGGGAATGACGGTTCGATACGATCGGAAGCGCACTAAATTCCGCGCACCGTCTCTTCGATCAGCCAATCGACAACCGCCGAAAGAGCGTCGCCGCGGCCGGCGCCGGCGGCGAGCGCCTCGGCGTAGACCGCGAGCTGGCGGTGGGCGCTGGTGCCACGAGCGAGGATCTCGCGCGCGTGCGCGACCTCGGCGAGACAGCCGAAATGGCGGGCGTCCTGGTCGATCAACGCCAGTATCTCCTCAAGCAGATCGGCATAGGGCACGATGGCGCCGCGGCCGAAATCGACGAGCCCGCGGTCGGTGGCGTAGCGCTGCGCGCGCCAGCGGTTCTCGTCGAGCAGCATTCGGGCATAGATGCGCCAACGCTGATTCTGCCATTTCAGCCGCCACAGCATGCGCAAGAGGCAGCGGAACAGGGCGGCAATCGACAGCGCATCGGCGAGGGTGGTGCAGCTGTCGGCGATGCGCATTTCGAGCGTCGGGAAGCGCTCGCTCGGGCGCAGGTCCCACCATAATTTGGTCGCGTCCTCGATCAGCCCGGCGGCTTTGAGAATGTCGACATGGCGACGGTACTCGCCCCAGCTGTCGAAGCGCTCGGGGGTGCCGGTGCGCGGCAATTCGTCGAACACCGCCAGCCGGTAGGATTTGAGCCCGGTGTCCTCGCCGCCCCAGAACGGCGACGAGGTCGACAGCGCCAACAGATGCGGCAGGAAATACGCGGCCTGGTTTAGGAGGTCGATGCGCAGCTCGTCGTCGGGGATGCCGATATGCACGTGCAGCCCGCAGATCGCGAGCCGCCGCCCGACCCCTTGCAGATCGTCCTTGAGATCGGCGTAGCGGCGGCGCTCGGTCGTTTTCTGCACGTCCCAGCGGGCGAAAGGATGGGTCCCAGCGGCGATCGGCGCCAGCCCGTGCCGCGCCGCGACCGCGGCGACGGTGCCGCGCAGATGCTGGAGATCGGCGCGCGCCTCGGCGAGGCTCGCGCAGACCCGGGTCGCGACCTCGATCTGCGAGCGCAAAAACTCCGGGCTGACCTGCCCCGCCAGCAGCGCCTCGCACTCCGCCAGCATCTCCGCCGGCGGGTCGCCCGCAACATCGCGCGTCCCCCGATCGACCAGGAAATACTCCTCTTCGATGCCCATGGTGAATTCCGGTTCCGCAGGCGTCATCGAGAACTCCGCGCTGTCGTAAAAGCGGGCGATGCTACCGCAGGTTAGCCGATCCGTCGCTCGCGATATCCACCGCGGTGCGGACGACGCCGACGATGAGCGGGGAAGGCATGTAACCGGACTTCTGGAAAACAACCGGGCCTTTGCAGCGCATGCGTGGCACAGTGAGGCATGGCGGGAGTAAGGGTCAGTATCGTTTTCGAGTCCGGCGCGCGGATCGGTCCCGGCAAGGTCAAGCTGCTTGAAAGCATCCGCGACACCGGCTCGATTTCCGCCGCCGCTCGCGGGATGGGCATGTCCTATAAGCGGGCGTGGGTGCTGCTCGACAGCATCAATCGGGCGTTCACCGAGCCGGTCGTGACGGC
Organism: uncultured Alphaproteobacteria bacterium; assembly: GCA_963738185.1. Classification (GTDB taxonomy): domain Bacteria; phylum Pseudomonadota; class Alphaproteobacteria; order ATCC43930; family CGMCC-115725; genus AP-15. Next base: position 1,342,065 of record CAVTVA010000003.1, read on the forward strand.
CACACCGGGCGGGGCCGGCGGCGGGGGTGCAAGCCTGACGCCATTCGGTGCCGAAGTGCTCGAACGTTACAACCGCATCCTCGACCGTTCCGCGACCAATGCCGTCGATGATCTGGCGGCGCTCGCGCGGCGCGCTCGCCCGGACGCCGGGCCGAAGGTCTAAAAGTTTCGCTATGGTCGATTTGCCATAACGGCTACGATGCGCTATAGCCTAATTGCCATAGCGCGGCGGAACCATGGAGCAATCGAGAAACCGCGACGGGGTTGTGATTGGTGAGGCAACGGTTGCGGGACGCAGCACGCCGGCAGCCTTCGGCGGCGGCGCTGTGATCGGCGCGCTCGGCGGGCTGATCGGTTTGGGCGGCGCGGAATTTCGGTTGCCGCTGCTGATCGGCGCGTTTCGGTTCGCGGCGCTCCAAGCGGTGATCCTCAACAAAGCGATGAGCCTCGTGGTCGTCGCTACGGCGTTGCCGTTCCGCGCGGCGACAGTTCCCTTTGCGACCGTCGCGGCGCATTGGACGGTCATCGTCAACCTGCTCGCCGGCAGCCTGCTTGGGGCGTGGTTCGGGGCCGGGTGGGCAACCCGGCTCGCATCGCAGACGCTTTATCGCGTCATTGCTGTGCTGCTGCTGTGCATCGCGGTCGTGCTGGTGCTCGGACACAATACGGGGCCGGCATCGGGCGCGCTGCTCGCCGGCACGCCGCAGATGGTCGTCGGCATCGCCGCCGGGTTTGTCATCGGCATCGTCGCCGCCCTGCTCGGCGTCGCCGGCGGCGAATTGCTGATCCCGACGCTCGTGCTGTTGTTCGGGGTCGATATCAAGCTTGCCGGCAGCTTGTCGCTCTCCGTGAGCCTGCCGACCATGCTGGTCGCCTTCTTCCGCTACAGCCGGGATGGCAGATTCGTCGTGCTCGGCGAGAACCGCCGGTTCGTGCTGGTGATGGCCGCCGGCTCAATCGTCGGCACCTTCATCGGCGGCCGGCTGCTCGGTTTCGTGCCGAGCGCCGCGCTCCTTCCTTTGCTTGCCATTATCCTCGTGTTGTCTGCCGTGAAGGTCTGGAAGCACAAATGAGGGTTCTACATCTTGTGTCTCGCAGCCTCGGTCGGAGAGCAAGCGTAGGGCCGAAAAGCGCAGGGCATTCCGCCGCTTTGCCTTCATTGCGGCTTGGCGATTTCCCTCGGCTCGGCATTGTCCTGGGCTTACCACCCTTCGGGCATGCGTCGACTAGCCTGCGCAGTGCCTGGAGGACGAAGAGCGCTAACCGGCAACGGTTGCAGGCGGAATGCGCTGCGCTGTTCCGCCCTACGCCTTCTGGGCCTCCGTTGTCACAGATCGAGACCGTCGCGGCGAATCTCGCGCATCAGCGATGTGCGCTCCAGAAAGGCGCCCGCAGGATACGGCTTGGCATCGATGAAGGCTTCCGTCGCGTCGAGAGTGTCGCTGCGCAGATCAGCGAGCCGGTCGAGCTCGCGCCAGCGGTGGGTCAGGTCGTGGAGGAAGACCGCGATGTCGTAATCCGAGTCCTCACTCGCGTCGCCGCGGGCGCGGGAGCCGAACAGCACGACGCGTTCGATGCGACCGCCGTAAAGCTGGTCGAGGGCGGCGCGGAAGCGCTTCAGGATCGGATCGTCGAGCGCGGTCGGCATGGCGCTTGGAACCCACCCCCTTCTTCGTCTTGCCCGCGAAAGCGGGCACCCAGAGCTTGCCCCCCTGTTCGGGCCAGGGGCAGGCTCCGACTTGAACAGGGTGCGGCCACTATCGCGTCGCTCGTGGCCCTGGACCCCCGCTTTCGCGGGGGCGACGAGAAAGGGAGAGCGGCGATCATCGATCGGGACGCTACCGCACGCCGAGGATCGAGCCGGTGACGGCGCGGGGGTCGCGGCGCGGCCAGCGGCCGGTTTCGACCTGGTGGAAGAAGTCGTCAAGGCTGCGGTTGAAGAGGTCGGGCTCTTCGAGGTTGAGGGCGTGGCCGGTGTTCGGAAAGACGACGAGCGCGGCACTGGGGATCGTGCGCTTCATCAGGATGCCGGGCTCGAGGCACGGGCCGTCCTCGTCGCCGGTCATGATCAGGGTCGGCACTTCGAGGCGCTGCATCGGCGCGACCAGGTCCCACAACGAAGGGCGGAGCGCCTGCACGCCGCGCATCGTCAATGCTGACCCCTTGGTGGAATGCCCGGCGAGGTTAGCCGCGAACTCGGCCCAGCCGCGCGGGTCCTTGTTTTGGAACTGCACCCGGCTCGGGCCCAGCGCATAGGTCTTGCTGGCCTCCTCCATGCCCCGCCCTTCGATCAGCGCGATCGTCTTGGCGGTTTCGTCGTGGAATTGCTGGCGTTTGCCGGGCTCGGCGCCGTAGCCGCAGCCGGCCACCACCAGGGACAGCGCGCGGCCGGGATAGGCGAGCCCGAAATGCAGCACCGCGAAGCCGCCCATCGAGATGCCGACGACATGCGCCTTCTCGATCTTCAAGGCGTCGAGCACGGCGCGGATGTCGTCGCGGGCGCGGTCCTGCGAATAGCGCGCCGGGATCCTCCGGCACGTCGGAGGGCGGGTAGCCGCGGGCGTTGTAGGCAATCGTGCGGTAGCGCCGGCCGAAATACCGCATCTGGCCCTTCATAGCCGCGGTAATCATCGGCGAATTCATGAACCAGGACGAGCGGCGTGCCCGCCCCGGTTTCCTCGTAATAAAGCCGAACCCCGTCGTCTGTGGTCAGGTGTGGCATCGCCGCTCTCACCACTTGTTGCGCAATTCGCGCAATCTGAGGAACACAGTCTTCGGGTCGGGGTTGTCCGGCAGATCGGCGAAAGCTTCACGCAGCCGGCGGATCACGCTCGGGCTCGACAGCCGGAAAAACGTGTTGATCTCCCGCTCCTGGGCCAAGGTGGTGACCAGCGCCCGGTCGGTGTTCTGCTTCTCGACCTGCGGCAGCATCGCCTTGGCGCGGGTGTTGTCGGGCTCGCGGTCGAGGGTGAAGGCGAGGTTGCGCGCGATATAGTCGTGCCCCGGATAGATCAGCGTCCCTTCCGGCAATTTGGCGAGCTGGCCGACAAAGGTGTTGTAGAGCTCGTTCGGATGGCCGCCATTATGGCAGTTGCCTGCGCCGGCGTTGAACAATGTGTCGCCGCAGAACAGCGCTGGCGCATCGCCACGCGCCATGACGCAGATATGCGACATCGTGTGGCCCGGCGTGTCGAGGCATTCGAGCTCGACAGTCTTGCCGACCCGGATCATATCGCCGGCGCGCAGGCCCTGGTTCATTTCCGGGATCTTGTCCTTGGCGTTGGCGTGGGCCAAGACCTTGGCGCCGGTCGCCGCCACCATCTGCGGATTGCCGCCGGTATGGTCGCGATGCTCGTGCGTGTTCAGGATCTGGGTGATATCCCAGCCCCGCGCCTTGGCCGCGGCAAGGCATTTCTGGTGGTCGAGCGGGTCGACCGCCAGCGCCTCGCCGGTCTCCCGGCAGGCGATCAGGTAATTGAAATTTCGGCCGGCATTCGCGGTCCAGATCTGTTCGACGATCATTGCTCGCCTCTGCGGTGTTGATCTGCCAAAGTGTAGAGGCTCGGCGCCTTGTCCGCCATCCTCTGCATCCGGGATCCCGACCTGGAGGATTATGAGCAATGCCAGATGCCGTGAACCAGCCACCGTCAGCCTCGCCGCTGCCGACCCCGGCACTGCCGACCCGGGTTCCGGCGGCCGCAGGCCCAGGCGCACCCGGCCACGCTATCGTCGTCGCGGTGGTCATCGTCGCCGCGCTCTATTTCGGGCGCGAAGTGCTGATTCCGATCACGATCGCGGTGCTGCTGAGCTTTCTGCTGAGCCCACTGGTCGAGCTGCTGCGCCGGGTGTGGCTGGGCCGCATCCTTTCGGTGGTTCTCGCGGTGGTCCTGGCGCTCGCCCTGATTTTTGGCGTCGGCACGGCGATCGGGACCCAAGTGGCGCAGCTCGCCACAAACCTCCCGCAGTACCAGACCACAATCGAGCACAAGATTGCCACGCTGCGCGGCGCCACGCTCGGCCGGGTAACGGGAGAAATTAAGAGCCTGGGCAACCGGGTCTTCGGCGCCGGCGCCGCTTCCCCGCAAGCGCCCGAGCCCGCACCGGCCAGCGCCGGACCCCAGGCGGCCCAGCAAAAGCCGGTCCCGGTGGTCGTCACTCAGCCCTCGCTGTCGGCGCTGCAGATCGGCGAAAAGGTCGTGTCGCCGGTGCTGAGCCCGCTCGCCACGGCCGGCATCATCCTCGTCGTGACAATTTTTGCCCTCTTACAAAAGGAGGATCTGCGCGACCGGGCGATCCGGCTGTTTGGCTCGGGCGACCTCGAGCGCACGACCGTGGCGATGACCGACGCCGGGCGGCGGCTCAGCCGCTACTTTCTGACCCAGCTCGCCATCAACACCAGCTTTGGCGTGATCGTCGGCGTCGGCCTCTATTTCATCGGCGTCCCCAACCCGGTGTTGTGGGGGGTGCTCGGCACCTTGCTGCGGTTCATCCCCTATATCGGCTCGTGGATCGCCGCCGCCCTGCCGATTGCGCTCGCCGCCGCCGTGGCGCCCGGCTGGTCCCTGGTGATCTGGACCGCCGCACTTTACCTCGTCACCGAGCTGATCATGGGCCAGGCGGTCGAGCCTATGGTGTACGGCCACAGCACCGGGCTCTCGCCGCTCGCCGTGATCATCGCCGCGATTTTCTGGACCTGGATCTGGGGCCCGATCGGGCTGATCATCTCGACCCCGATCACCTTGTGCCTGGTGCTGGTCGGGCGCTATGTCGAGCGGCTCGAGTTTCTCGACGTGCTGCTCGGCGACCGCCCGCCGCTGACGCCGGTCGAGAGCTTTTACCAGCGCATGCTCGCCGGCGACCCGGACGAGGCCGAGGAGCAGGCCGAGCGCTACCTCGCCGACCGGCCGCTGTCGTCCTATTACGACGAGGTGGCGCTGAAGGGCCTCGAGCTCGCGGCCAACGATATCGCCCGCGGAACACTGGCCCCGGAAAAGCTTGAGCGTTTCAAGCAATCGATCGACGACCTCGTCCAGGGCCTCGACAAATATGACGACGCGCCCGCTGACGACGACGACAAGACCGTCGCCGGCCCGACCGCCGACCAGAAAGCGATGCCGAGCGAGCCGCCGCCCGCCGGGGACGCGTTCGACAAGAGCCGGCTGGCGCCGGGGTGGCAGGGCGAGACGCCGGTGCTGTGCATCGCCGGGCGCGGACCGCTCGACGAGGCGGTGTCGAGCATGCTGGTACAATTGCTCGGCAAGCACGGGCTCGGCGCACGGGTGGTGCCGCACGATGCGGTTTCCCGCGTCAGAATCGCGTCCTTGGATGCCTCGCATGTGGCGATGGCCTGCGTTTTGTATCTCGGCATCAGCGGCAACCCGGCTCACCTGCGCTTTTTGCTGCAGCGGCTGCGCACCCGCCTGCCGGGTGCCACGCTGCTGGTCGGGCTGTGGCCCGAATCGGACCCGATCCTGAGGGACCGTGCCCTGGGTCGGATGGTGGGCGCCGACTACTATGTGAGCAGACTGCACGACGCCGTCGAAGCCTGTCTTGGCGCCGCGCACCGGGCTGCCCAACCGCCCACGCGGCTCGCCGCGTGGGCGGCCGAAGCCAGATCCGACTGACCGCCAATTCGCCGGCCGGCTGCGACTTGCTCGCCCCTCGCGGGCAGGTAGAAAGGGCTCGGCAGCGCCCGGCTGTGACAATTTGCGGCGGGAGCTGTTTCATTTGCGGGGATACGCGGGCCTCGCGGCAGCATAATCAATCGTCGTCATTGGCCTCGCCTGACGTCTTTCGGACGCCGGTGGTTTAGTCTCTCGGGGATGCGCTCACCGTTTCGCGTCGTAATCATCACCGGGGCTTCGAGCGGGCTCGGCGCCGCTTTGGCCGAGGCTTATGCCGGGCCGGAGACCGTGCTGGGCCTGTTGGGGCGCGACCGTCGGCGGCTGGCGGCCAGCGCCGACGCCTGCGAGGCCAAGGGGGCAAGCGTGAGGATGGGGGCGATCGATGTCGCCGATGCGCCGGCGATGGCCGCATGGCTGACCCGGTTCGACCAGGACCACCCGGTCGATCTCGTGGTCGCCAATGCCGGCACCTCGGCCGGGCCGGACCCCGAGAGCCCGTCCGAGGGGGTCGAAACCGCTGCGCGCCAGATCAAGGTGAACCTGCTCGGCGCGATCAATACGGTCGAGCCGCTGCTGCCAAGCCTGTGCGCGCGTGGCCGCGGGCATGTCGCCCTGGTGGCCTCGATCGCGGCCTATCGCGGGCTCCCTTACAGCCCCGGCTATTGTGCCAGCAAAGCCGGGTTGCGCGCCTATGCCGAGGCGTTGCGCCCGCGTCTCGCGCCGCGCGGCGTCGGCGTCACCAGCGTGTGCCCGGGCTTTTTCGATTCGCCGATGACCGATCGGTTCGACGGGCCGACCCCGTTTCTGCGCGAGGGCGGCGCCGCGGCGCGGATCGTCAAGCGCGGCATCGATCGCGGCCGCAGACGGGTGGCCTTTCCCTGGCCACTGGTGCTCGGACTGCAATTTTGCGACGTAGCACCGGCCTTTATCGGCGACGCGATCCTGCGGCGCTTTCGTTTTCACATCCGCCCCGACTGACCCGGCGATGAACGAGCTGTTCGAGATCGCGGCCGGCGCCGTGCTGGCTCTGGCGGCATGGCTAATCCCGCGCCGGGTCGCCGGGGCCCGCCTCACCGGCTCGCCGGCGGTCCTGCTCGACCTGTTTCCGGTGCTGCTGGCCGCGGCTCTGCTGCTGGTCGGCACCGCGCGACCAATTTTTTCCGGGCTCGTCCTGTTGTCGCTCGGCGCCGGGTTTGCACTCGCCGACCAGGCCAAGCGCGAGGCGGTGCGCGAGCCCGTGGTGTTCTCGGACATGTCCGAGCTGCCGCATGTTTTTACCCACCCGCAGCTCTACCTGCCGTTTGCCGGGCCGGGGCTGGTCATCGGCGGGGCGCTGGCGACCATCGCTCTGGGCGCAGCACTGCTGTGGTTTGAACCGGCTTTATGGCCGGTGCAGCCGCTGCCAATCGCGCTCGCCTCGGCAGGCGTCGGCGCGGCCATTTGGGCGGCATCGCGTGAGCCGGTGCTCGGCGGCGCGGCAAGGATGCTGCGGCGGCTCGAGCCGATCGGCGAACCGTTTGCCGATGCGGCGCGGCTCGGCCCATTCGCGATCCTGCTGACTTACGGCATCATCGCCCGCGCCGAGCGCGCCGAGCGCCGCGCCCGGCACACGCTGTTGCCGGCGCCAGCCCTGGCCTGCGCCGCACCCTCGGTGCCGCTCGTACTGGTGCAGTGCGAATCGTTCTTTGATGCGCGCCGCTTGTCGCCTTGCGTGCCGCACGACCTGCTGCCGGGCTGGGACGCGTGCCTCGAGCAAGGCGCCACCTTTGGCCGGCTCGATGTGGCGGGCTGGGGCGCCAATACGATGCGCGCCGAGTTCGCGGTGCTGACCGGCATAACCGAGCGGGAGCTCGGCCATGACCGTTTCAACCCCTACCACGCCTTTGCCCACCGGCCGATCGCCTCGCTCGCCTGGCGCCTGCGCGCCGAAGGCTACCAAACCATCTGCCTGCATCCGTTTGACCGCGGGTTCTTCCGCCGCAATGTGACCATCCCGGCGCTCGGATTTGAGCAGTTCCGCGGCCGCGAAAGCCTCGGCGGATCGAGCCGGCCGCCCTATCGCTCCGACCCCGAGCTTGCCGGTCAGGTGCTGCGCGCGCTCGCCGAGGCCGGGCCGCGCACCTTCATTTTCGTGATCACGATGGGCAATCACGGGCCGTGGCTCGAAGCCGGAGCGCCAATCGATGCCGATCTGCGGCGGCGCTTTGATCCGGCCGGCCTGCCGCAGGGCGGCCCATTACTGCGCTATCTCGACGGGGTGGCACGCTCCGACGCGATGCTGCAGATCCTGCTTGAAGGCTTGGAGCCGCGCCGCCGCGATTGCCTGTTCGGCTTTTATGGCGACCATTTGCCGAGCCTGCCGCACGCCTTTCGCCATTTCGGCTTCGACGAGTGGGCGAGCGACTATCTCTTGCTGGACGGCGCCGCGCGGCGCGCGCAGCGGCTCGATCTGCCGGCCCATCGCCTGCCCCAAATTATTCTTGACCGGCTGCAGCAGCGAGGCGCGATCGAGGGGCCAAGAACCGCGGCGCTCGGCGCGGCTTGACACCGGCGGCTTGACACGGGCCGGGGGCAGCGGGGAACATCCGCCGCACTGCGGAGCAGGGTGCCGCTGCCAGGATGTCAGCGATGGATTTGCAGGGACGGACCGTCATCGTCACCGGCGGCGCTTCGGGCATCGGCCGCGCGACAGCGCTGCTGCTGGCGGGCGAAGGCGCCGATGTCGTGATCGGCGACATTGACGCGGAGGGCGGCCGGGCCGTCGCGGCGCAGGGCAGGGCCGAAGGGCGCGCGATTGCCTATCTGCCGCTCGACTTGACCGACAAAGCCTCGGTCGATGATTTTGTCGCGGCGGTGCATCGCCAGGCTGCCCGCGTCGATGGCCTGGTCAACGCCGCCGGCTGGGACCAGATCCAGCCCTTTCTCGAAAACCCGCCGGAAATGTGGGACCGGGTCATCGCCATCAACCTGATGGGGGCGATCTGGCTGACCCGCGGCGTGCTGCCGCCGATGGTCGAGGCCAGGGCCGGCAAGATCGTCAACATCTCGAGCGATGCCGGCCGCGTCGGCAGCATGGGCGAAACCGTCTATGCCGCGGCCAAGGGCGGGCTGATCGCCTTTACCAAATCGCTCGCCCGCGAAATGGCGCGCTATCGGATCAATGTCAATTGCGTGTGCCCCGGGCCGACCGACACCCCGCTGTTCCAGCGCCAGCCGGAACGCATCAAGGAGGCGCTGACCCGCGCGATCCCGTTCCGCCGCATCGCCCTGCCGATCGAGATCGCGCAGGCGGTGTTGTTCTTTTTGAGCGGGCGCTCGGATTACATCACCGGCCAAGTGTTGAGCGTCAGCGGCGGGCTGACCATGGCCGACTGAACAAGGAGGAGAGGCAATCATGCAGATATCTCGATCGACAACCCTGGCGACGGCCATGGCGGCAGCGCTGATGCTGGCGGTTGCCGGAACCGTCTCGGCGCAGACGATGCCGCAGAACAATCCGGCTGCCGAGGCGAATGTGAAGCAGAGCGAGCACTATTCGCAGGTTGTGCACAGCAGCCCCTCGTTCCGCGCCAAGCGCATGCAGGAGGAATGCGGGCCGATCACCGACCCGCAGCTGCACGCCCAGTGCGTCGCCTCGTTCAATGGCGACGGCACGCCGCAACATTGAGCCCCACCGCAACATTGAGATTGTCGTTGGAGGATCCTGCCATGCCTAACTCCGCGCCCGGCTTTGCCAGCAACCCCGCGCATCGCGTCGACCTCATGCCCGACCAGCGCCGCATCAAGGTCGTCTTTGCCGGAACCACGGTCGCCGACAGCGCCGCGACCTTGCGGGTCGAGGAGACCGGCCACGGCCCGGTGCACTATTTTCCGGAGAGGGATGTCCGGCTCGACCTGATGTCGCCGACCCGACACCACACGACCTGCCCGTTCAAGGGCGAAGCGTCGTATTGGACGATTGAGGTGCCGGCCGGCGGCGAAACCCGGCGCTCGGAAAATGCGGTCTGGGGCTACCTGACCCCCTACGACGAGGTGGCCGGGATCGCCCGTTATTACGCGTTCTATCCGAACCGGGTCGATTCGATCGCCGTGGCTTGAACGCGCCCCCAACCGGACGAACCTCCCGATGCACCTGACGCAAAACTGGGAGATCGCCAAGCCGGGTGCCTCGTCCAGGGGCGGCATCGTCGCCTCGCAAAGCCGCACCGCGGCCGCGGTCGGCGCCGACATCCTGGCGGCGGGCGGGACCGCGGTCGATGCCGCCGTATCCGCGGCACTGGCCCTGGCCGCGGTCGAGCCATGGAACAGCGGGCTTGGAGCTGTCGGCTTTATGGTCGTGCACCGCGCCGGCGCCGGCGATGCCGAGGTGATCGATTTCGGGCCGGTGGCGCCTCGCGGCCTCGATCCCGCCGCCTACCGGCTGACCGGCGCCACCAAGACCGAGCTGTTCACCTGGCCACAGGTCGAAGGCGACCGCAACGTGCACGGCCCGCTCTCCTTCGCGGTGCCGAGCACGGTGCGCGGCTATGCGGCGGCGGTCGAGCGTTTCGGCCGCATCCCATGGCGCGACTTGGCGGCGCCGGCGGCGGCGTTGGCGCGGCAGGGCCTGCCGGTCGATTGGTTCACCACGATCAAGGTCGCGGCCGCGGCCGCGGAATTGCGGCTCTACGACGAAAGCCGACGGGTATGGCTGCGCGATGGCCTGCCGCCGGTCGCGGTGCTCGATCAAGAGACGAGCTTGCCGCTCGGCCGGCTCGCCGATACCCTCGACCGCCTCGCCACCGCCGGCCCCGACGATTTCTATCGAGGCGACATCGCCCGCTCGATCGCCGGCGACCTTGGCGCGGGCGGCGCCGCATTGTCGGCCGAGGATCTCGCCGGGTGCCGTGCGCGGACGATGTCGGCGCTGGCGATCCCCTATCGCGGCGCGGTGCTGCAGGCGGCACCCGGGATGACCGCCGGCCCGACCCTGGCCTTCGCCGTCGAGCGGCTCGCCGGGCAGCATTTCGCCGCGGCACCCGACGCGGCCTATTTCACCGCCCTGATCGCGGCCTTGCGCGAGGCTTACCGGGAGCGACTCGAACATGCCGGCGATGCTGCGACCGGGGCCCCGACCTCGACCTCGCACATTACCGCGATCGACCGCGACGGCACGATCTGTGCGCTGACCACCACTTTGCTGTCGAGCTTTGGCAGCCGTTATGTGCTGCCCGGCACCGGCATCCTGATGAACAACGGGATCATGTGGTTCGACCCGCGCCCGGGCCGCGCGAATTCGCTGATGCCCGGCAAGCGCGCGCTGACCAATATGTGCCCGCTCGTGGCGATGCGCGACGGGCGGCCGTGGTTCGGGCTCGGCGCCTCGGGCGGGCGGCGAATCCTCGCCGCGGTGCTGCAAATGGCGAGCTTTATCGTCGATTTCGGCATGGACCCGGTCGCCGCTGCGCACCACCCGCGCATCGATGTCAGCGGCGGCGAGGGTTTCTCGATCGACCGGCGCCTGCCGCCGGCGATCATCGAGCCGCTCGCGGCCTTGCCCGGCGCTGCAGTGGTCGAGCACGCCGTGTTCCCGAGCCGGTTCGCCTGCCCGAATTTGGTGCTGCGCGACGCCGACGGCATCAACCACGGCATCTCCGACGCAATGTCCCCCTGGTCGACCGCGATCGCCGAGCCCGCGCGCAGTTAGCGTCGGGAAACAAGCGCGGCTTTCACTTTACCGAACGCGCCGAGGTGGAGACGGTGCTGAGCGGGCTCACGCCGGCCGGGACCCCCGCCTGCGCGGGGTGAGATCGGCACATAACCGGCACCGATCACGCCGCTACATTTTTCTGGGTATATTGGGCGGGATCGGCAACAATCCCAACTTCGAGTTGCCGGCTCGGGCCGGGCAATCAGGCGCCCAACTATCCAAATGCTCGTTCCTGCCAGCCCAGGGAAGCACATTCAGCCATGCCGGCTCCAAACCGCACTGCAATCAGAAATCGGCTGCTGCGCGCCTTGCCGTCGGCAGATTTCGACCAGCTTCACGCGAATCTGCATCAGATTTTCTTGTCGCCAAACCAGGTTCTTCATGAGCCCGGCGGGGATGTCGAGCATATCTATTTTATTGAACAAGGGCTGGTGTCCGCCCTGACGACGATGGCGGACGGCGCTATGGTCGACGTGCGAATGACCGGCGCCGAGGGCGTGACCGGCCTGCTTTTCCTGCTCGGCGCCCAGTCCTTGCACCAGAGGATCGACGTGCATATCCCGGGAACTGCGTTCCAGATCAGCGCCGCTCTTTTGAAGACCGAGTTCGACCGGCGCGACGCCCTCCGGCGGATCATAATGCGCTTCATCGCCGACGCGCTGATCATAACCTCGCGCCTGCGCCTGCGAATGCTACCGGCTCGACCAGGAGCAATTCGACTGGGGCCGCCCCGCTCTCGACGCCCGGAATAGTGCAGCGGCCAGCCGCGGCGGGTGGCGTAGTCGGTGGTGCTGAGCCCGTACAGAAACAGCAGCCAGAAAAAGCCGGCGCCGGCGAACAGCCATTTCAGCGACGGCGGCCCTTTCAGCCGCATAAACAGGACAAAGATGATCGCCGCCTGGGTCGCTGCGATGCCAAACTCGACGACCGGGGCGTACGCGCCAAGGCCCAGATAGCTGCTCAACAGGCTGAGGCCGGTCAGCAGCAGCAGCACCAGCCAGGCGATGATGAAGAGCAGCGCCGAGCCGTGCGCGCCGCTGCTTTTGTGGTGCCTTTCATTATCGCCCCACCAGATAGATCGCCGGGTACAGAAACACCCAGACCGTATCGACAAAGCTCCAATAGAGCCCGACCACCTCGAGCGGCGCGTAATAGGCCGGGGTCAGCTCGCCGCGGCGCACCCGCGACAGCATATAGAGGACGAGGCCGACCCCGATCGTCAAATGCAGCGCGTGCAGCGGCGTGGCGATAAAGTAGAACACCCAGAACAGCTCGGCCGCCGGCCCCTCCCCCGGCTTAAAGACGAAAGTTTACCGCCGGGACCACATGGTCCTGGTAATCCAAATACCATTCAAAGCCCTTGATGCAGATAAATACGACGCCGAGAGCTACGGTGGCGAGGAGCCAGAACACCAGAGACCGGCGGCGCCCTTCGGCCGCCGCGTCGATCGCCAGCACCATGGTCAGGCTGCTGGTCAGCAACAGCCCTATATTGACCGAGCCGCACCACAGCACCGCATCCTTGCCGGCCAGCGCGAAGTCGTGCGGATAGGCGTTGCGGTAGATGAAATAGGTGAAGATCAGCGCGCCGAAAAACAGGGTCTCGGTGGCGATGAACGCCCACATGCCGAGCTGCGCCGTCTCGCGCTGCTGCGCCAGGGTCGCATATTGCATCTCCGGGCGAAGGCTATGCATGCGCCGAGCCGTCCTGCGCAACAAAGCCGCCGGTTTCGGGGTTGTAGGCATACGGCTCGACCATAACGACCGGCGTCCGCGCGAAATTATAGGTGGGCGGCGGCGACGAGGTCAGCCATTCGAGCCCGGTCGCGCGCCATGGGTTGGGGCCGGCCCGTTCGCCATAGAACAGCGACCATAAGAGATAGCCGAGCGGCATGATGTAGGCGATGGCGAGGATCGAGGCCCCGGCCGAGGACAGCACGTTCCACGACTGCCACTGCGGCGGATAGGCGTAATAGCGCCGCGGCATGCCGAGATAGCCCAGGATGAATTGCGGGAAGAAGGTCAGGTTGAACCCGACAAAGGTCAGGATCGCCGCGACCCGCGCCCAGATCTCGGGGTAGAGCCGGCCGGTGATCTTTGGCCACCAGTAATGCAATCCGCCAAAGAAGGCGCTGACCGTGCCGCCGACCATGATGTAGTGGAAGTGGGCAATCACGAAGTAGGTGTCGTGCAGCTGCACGTCGAGCCCCGTGGTCGCCAGCATCAGCCCGGTCAGGCCGCCGATCGTGAACAGGATGACAAATCCAAGCGCGTAGAGCAGCGGCGCGTCGAAGCTGATCGAGCCCTTGTGCAGGCTCGCGGTCCAGTTGAACACTTTGATGGCCGAAGGCACTGATACAAAGAATGTCATCAGCGAGAACACCACCCCGGCAAAGATCGAGATGCCGGCGACAAACATGTGATGCCCCCAGACAAAGAAAGTCAGAATGGCGAGCGAGATCAGCGCATAAACCATGCCCGTATAGCCGAAGATCGATCGCCGGGTGTAGCACGGGATCAGCTCGCTGATCAGGCCCATCGCCGGCAGGATCATGATGTAGACCGCGGGGTGCGAGTAGAACCAGAACATGTGCTGGTATAAGAGCGGGTCGCCGCCGAGCGACGGATCAAAGATGCCGACGTGCATAAAGCGTTCCATCGCCACCAAAAACACCGTCATCGCCAATACCGGGGTGGCCAGCAGCATGACCACGCTGACCGTGTAGATGCCCCAGACAAACAGCGGCAGCCGCATCCAGGTCATGCCGGGCGCGCGCAGCCGGTGGATTGTCACGACAAAATTGAGCCCGGTCATAATCGAGGAGAAGCCGTTGATAAACACCGCCAACGTCGCCGCGATCACGTACCCGTTCGAATAGAGGGTCGAATACGGCGTGTAAAAGGTCCAGCCGGTATCGACCCCGCCAATGATCAGCGCATAAAGCAGCACCAGCCCGGAGAGGTTGAACACATACCAGCTGGCGAGGTTGATCCGCGGAAAGGCCAAATCATGTGCGCCGATGGCCAACGGGATTGCAAAGTTTCCCAGCGTGGTCGGGATCGACGGGATCAGAAAAAACCACACCATGACAACGCCGTGCATGGTGAACATGCGGTCGTAGACATCGGGCTGCAACAGCCCGTTCGGCGTCGCCAGGCTCAGCCGCATCAGGGTTGCCGCAAACCCGCCGACAAAGAAAAAGAAGGTGATCGAGGCAAAAAACAACAATGCGATCCGCTTGTGGTCGCGGGTCAGCAGCCACGAGCCGACCGTGTTCTCGGAGGTCAGATAACTTCTCGGAACATCGGCCGTAATCGAGGTCATCTCAGGGGTTCCTTGGGCGGGGGTGCCGTGGGCGGGGGTTCCTGGGGCGAGGGCGCCGTTGGCGGTTGCTTGTCGGCGATAGACTGGATGTAGGCGACCAGCTTGATGACGTCGTCTTCGCTCAGCTGGCCCGAAAAATCGGGCATGATCGGCGGGTAGCCGGCGACGGTGAAGGTTCGCGGCTCCAGGATGCAGTCGTGCAGGTAGCGCTCGTCGGCCCGCACCGTCGTGCCGCCCTGCAGCTGCACCAGGCTGCCATAGACGCCTTCGAGCGGCGGGGCGTGCACCGTGCTGTTGGCGCCGTGGCAGCCGCTGCAGCCGCGCTCGCGGAACAGCGCCTCGCCCTGCTGTGCCAAGGATTGGCGCACCCCCTGGTCGCTCAGCCAGCGCGCATAAGCGGCCGGCGCCATAACAAAGACTTCGCCGCGCATATGCGCATGCTGCGTGCCGCAATATTGAGTGCATTCGATCTGGTATTCGCCGGTCTTGGTCGCGCGGAACCACACGGTCTCGTAGGTGCCGGGCACGACATCGTGCTTGATCCGGAACGCCGGGACAAAGAAGCTGTGGATCACGTCCTGCGAAGCCAGCACCAGCCGCACGGTCTTATCGACCGGAACGTGCAGCGCATTGATCTCGCGCTGGCCGCCGGGATGCTCCATTTTCCACATCCACTGCTTGCCGACGACATAGACTTCGAGATCGCCGCGCGGCGACTGGTAGAGCCAGATGTAAATGACCGCGCCAACCACGAACAGCACCAGAAAGGCGGCGAGGGAGACGACCGTCCAGCCGATTTCCCAGGCCCAGCTCTTTTCTGTCAGATCGGCGCGCGGGGCGCTGCTGCCGCGGCGATAGCGCAGGCAGAATTGCAGCATCAGCCCAAACACCAGCAGCAGGATAAAGCCGCACAGCGCGAGCTCGGCGATATAAAGCGTGTTGACGACCTGGCCGTTGACCGCGGCAGTTCTCGGCCAGAAAGGGACCCAATTGTACATCCCAGCCTCAGCCGTGGCGTCGCCGCCAAATCGTGCCGAACACAACGACCGCGCCGGCCATCGCCCCAAGATTGGCGATCGTAAAGGCCGCCAAGATCGGCACCGTGTAGCGTCCGACCTGCGGGTCGTCGCCATGACACCACAGCAGCAGCCGGCTCAGCGGACCCGGCGCTGTCGCCTGCGCCGCCTGCGTCAGCGCGGCCCGCAACTGCGCCGGCGCCGGATCGATTTGGAGCAGGTAGCGGCTGATCGTGCCGTCGGGCGCGGCCACGACAAAGCCGACCGGGTGCATGTATTGGTCGATCGCCGCATCGTAGCGGTAGGGGAAGCCGACCGCGGCGGCGATCTGTTTTACGACTGCTTGCGGCCCGGTCAGGAAATGCCAGCCCGCGGCGGCTCCCGGGTGGCGGTAGATCGCCAAATACTTGGCTTTCGCCGCCGCCGCCTCGGCCGGCGTGTCGCGCGGGTCGATGCTGACCGCGACCACCTGGAAATCGCGCCCGGCATTGAGCGGCAGCGCGTTGAGCGCCGTGGCGAGGGCGCCGAGGGCCAAGCCGCACAGGGTCTTGCAATGCAGATATTCGAGCACCAGCACCACCGGCTTGCCGGTGAAAAACTCAGCCAGAGGCACGCTGCCGCCGTGCTCGTCGTCGAGCTGCAGATCGAGCGGCAGGCGCCCGCCCGGATGCGGCCGAAAGGCGAGGCCCGAGAAGTCGGCGGCCGATGCCGGCGCTGTGGCGGCGCAAGCGAGCATCAGGCCCGCGGCGAGCAGCGCCACCCGGCCCGCTCTCACCGCGGCGCCTTTGGAAAGCCGGGGATCCCTTTCGCCGCCAGCTCCTTAATCGCCTGGGCGATCGGGATGTGGACGATGCCCTTTTGCTTGTCGATCCAATAATAAGTGTTGAGCTCCTTCTCCCTTTTGGCGCGGAACCCCGCGAGATCTTCTTCGGGATTGGTCTGCAGGCGCGGCGCCGGCGGCCGCACGTTCAACTGACGCCCGACATCCGAGACGGACCCCGAAAACGCGCCGATCAGGACAAATGTCCCGATCGTCAGAAAGGCGAGGATTCCGATAAGAATGATGCCGACCGTGCGCAGCGGCCAGTCCGACGCCTCGAAGGCGGTGTCGGGATTGTCTTCGATGCGCTCTTCGAGCTCAGCCATGATGCGCTTTCCAGCCGACCGCACCGAGCGCCAGGGCGGCGCCATTCCGCAGCCACCACAACAGCAGCAACACGATCAGCGCGCCCAAAGCGAGGATCGCGGCGGCATCGAGCCAGAACGGGCCGGCCCGGCGGAACACCGGCAGAACCAGCCACCATTTATCGGCGATGCTGCCGAGGAGGATCAGCACGCAGGTTGCGCCAACGACGCCGCGGCTGCGCTTGCCCGGCTGCGACACCAGCGCGAAAAACGGCACGAAAAACCCGAGCACCGCGGCAACCACCGTCGCCGGCTGCCACACTCCGGCCATGCGGGTCAGATACCAGGGAATTTCGTTGCTGAGGTTCTCCTCCCAAATGATCAGAAACTGGCAGAATTCGACATAAGCCCAGAAGATCGTTGTCGCGAGCAGAATGCTGGCGAGGTCGGCGATGTGGTCGCGACGGCTGCCGAGCGGGGCGCCGACGAGCGTGACAACGAGCAGCACCAGCGCGAGGCCGGTGTTGAACCAGCCGGCTGCGGCAATCATCGGGAACACCGACGACCAGAATGTCGGCTCAAGCGACAGGATCCAGTCGATCGAGGCAAAGCCCGCCGAAAGGGCGAGCAGGACCAGCCCGATCCCGCTCAGCCACGACAGCGCGGGGGCGATCGGCAGGGCCTCGCCGCGCGGCCCGAACAGCGCATAGGCGGCGAGCAGGTTCCACAGCACCACGTCGATCGCATAGCGCAGGTAGAAGGCGGTGCTGTTGAGATAAAACACATTGCCAAGGCTCGGCGCCGGATGGGTCCAGCTGTAAAGGCTGTGCAGGCCGATAAAAGCGGGGATCCCGGCGAGGGTGGCGAGCGGCATCGTCGCGATCGCCGCGTTCAACACCGGGCGGGCGGTCGCCATCCAGCGGCCGCCGGTCAAATCATGCACCAGCACCAGGGTGACCCCGGCAAGCGGCACCCCGACCCACAGCAAAAAGCTGCTGAGCCAAGCACGGAAAAAGCCGGTCACATCGATCACAGCACCGGCAATACAGCCCGCAGCCCCGATCAGCAGCACGGCGAGCACCGCCAGGTTGACGCCGAGCCAGTTGCGGTTGGCGCTCACTGCAAGCTCGCCCGCTGGTCGGCCGGCACATCGGCGAGCCGGGCGTCGGCGCTCGCCTGCAGGGCCCGGATATAGGCGACGATCGCCCAGCGGTCGGCCGGCGCCACCCGGTCGGCATAGGGGAACATGACGCCATAGCCATGGGTGATGACGTCGTAGAAATGCTGGTTCGGCGCCGCGCGCAGCCGGGCGATGTAGTATGAGGGCGGCGGGGGAAACCCGCGCTGCACGATCATGCCGTGACCGTCGCCGACGCGGCTGTGGCAGGGCGCGCAATAAATGTCAAAGCGCTGCTGGCCGCGCTGGAGCAGTGCCAGGGTGACCGGCGGGATCGGCACCGGCACGTCGCCGCGCGCGATGGTGTGCAGCGGCGGCAATGCCGGCCAGTTCGCTTGCGCGCCGTAGGGCAGCTCGTAAGGCAGCCGCTTTGGCTGGTTCGCCATGTTGTCGCAGGCCACCACGCCCAGGCACAGGCCGGCGAGCAGCAGGATCGGTGTCAGCCTCATCCCGGCACCTCGGCCACGCGCTCGGCGCCATGGCGCTCGAAGATGCGGCGGACATGGTCCGGCGCGAAGCTCGGGTCCCGTGCCTCGACGCACAGCACAAAGCGGTCGCGCGAGGCTCGGTCGAATTCGGGTGCGGCAAAGATCGGATGGTATAAAAGCGGCAGCCGGCACGACACCAGCAGCGCGAAAAACCCGGCCGCGATCGCGCACAATACGGTGAACTCGAAGGTGCCGACCATAAAGGCCGGCCAGCTGTTGTGCGGACGCCCGCCGACATTGATCGGATAATTGAGCGCCTCGTCCCAATACTGGATGAAATAGCCCCAGACCGCGCCGAACACCGCGCCGAGCGCGATCGCCAGCGGCATCCAGGTGCGCCGGCCGGGGCGCATCAGCTCGTCGAGCCCCTCGACCGGGTAGGGCGTGTGCGCTTCGAACGCGCGAAAGCCCAGCGCACGCAATTGCCGCGCCGCCGCCGTCACCGCTTCGGCGGTGGCAAAGACGCCGATCATGCCGAAGAGCCGCTCTTCGCTCACCGCGAGCCCCGCTTATCGACCAGCTCGCGCATCTCGGCGATCGAGACGATCGGGAACAGCCGCAGAAATATAAAGAACAAAGTGAGGAAGAGGCCGATCGATCCCGCCAGGGTCGCCCAATCCCACAATGTCGGGTAAAAGACGCCCCACTCGGACGGCATCCAGGCGTGGCTCAGGGTCGGGACCACGATCACAAAACGCTCGAGCCACATGCCGACGATAATGCCGACCGAGATCACAAACAGGCCGATCTCGCTGCGGCGCACCGCCGGCAGCCACAGGAGCTGCGGGATCACGACGTTGAGAGCGATCTTCCCCCAATAGGACGCGGCATAAAAGCCGAAGATGCGAAAGAAGAACCCGCTTTTGTCGGCAACGCTGCTGCCGTAGATCGGGCCAAACGCCTCCCACAGATAGGCGTAGCCGAGCATTACGCTGCCGACCAGCATGACCTTGCCAAGCGCATTGAAATGATACGCGGTGATCACGTCCTGGAGCCCGTAGCCGCGGCGGACCAGGATCGTCAGCATGATCACCAACGCCAGCCCGGACAGCACCGCGCCGAAGAAAAAATAGGGCGGGAATTGCGTCGAATGCCAGCCGGCGGTGAGCCCGCCGGCGAAATCAAGGCCGACCACGCTGTGCACCGAGATCACCATCGGCGCCATGATCGCGCACATGATGAAATAGACGGTCCGATGGTTGCGCCAATGCCGCGCCGAGCCGCGCCAGCCCAGCGCCAAGATGCCGTAGAGGACTTGCTTGCGCCGGGTCTGCGCCAGATCGCGCACAGTGGCGAGGTCGGGCAGCAGCCCGACGTAATAGAACATGATCGACATTAAGATGTAGCAGAGAAGGCAGATGAAATCCCACCACAGCGGGCTGCGCACTTGCGGCCACACCCCCATCACCGTCGAATACGGGAACAGCCAATAGAATAAGCCGGGCCGGCCGAGATGCATGATCGGCATGATGCCGGCGCACGCCGCGGCGCTCAGCATCATCGACTCGGCGATCCGGTTGGTCGCCGAGCGCCATGGCGAGCGGGTCAGATAGAACAATGCCGAGACGATCGTGCCGCCGCTCGCCAGTGCGATCCACCACACATATTCGGCGATCGCCAGACCCCAGGCGACTGGGATTTCGACCCCCCAGACGCCGATCCCGTTGATGAACAGCCAGGCCATCGCGACGACGAGCACCAGCAGCAGCAGCAGCGAAATGCCGAAGCCGATCCACCACCAGCGCGGCGCGTGCGGGCGCAGCACCCGCTCGCTGACCTCTTCGCTGACCGAGCTCAGGGTCACCCCCGGTTCGACGATCGGCGCCTCGCTCGGCAAATCGGCGATAGTCATGCCGTCATGCCTCGTCGTCCTTGATCAGCGGGTTGCGGTTGCGGATCAGGCCGGAATAGCTGGTGCGCGGCCGGGTGTTGAGCTCGCCGAGCAGCACGTAATCGAGCGGGCTCGCCTTGCGCCGCGAAACCGCGCTCTTCGGGTCGTTGCGGTTGCCAAAGACGATCGCCTGGGTCGGGCAGCTCTGCTGGCAGGCGGTGACGATTTCGCCGTCGCTGATCGGCCGGTTCTCGCGCAGGGCGTCGATCTGCGTCGTCCGGACGCGCTGGATGCAGTAGGTGCATTTTTCCATGACGCCGCGACCGCGCACCGTCACCTCCGGGTTCCATGATTCAGCCGGCCGGTCCTCATCGTCCGCATAGGCGAAGAAATTGAAGCGGCGCACCTTGTAGGGGCAGTTGTTCGAGCAGAACCGGGTCCCGACACAGCGGTTATAGACCATCAGGTTCAGCCCCTCGTGGTCGTGCACGGTTGCGTGCACCGGGCAGACCACCTCGCAGGGCGCGTCCTCGCACATCATGCACGGCACCGGCTCAAACGCCGTCTGGGGCGCATCGGGCGGCCCCGAGTAATAGCGGTCGATGCGCAGCCAGTGCATCTCGCGGCCGGCGAGAACCTGGTCCTTGCCGACGACCGGCACATTGTTCTCGGCCTGACAGGCGACGACGCACGCCTGGCAGCCGATGCAGGAATTCAGGTCGATCGCCATCGCCCAGGCGTTTTCGGGGTATTTGTAGGCGGGGTAGAGCGACGGATCGCTTTCCTTGTGCTCCAGAAAGTGCGGGTTCTCTCGGAAATCGGCGAGCGTCCCCTCTCGCACGAGATCGCGCCCGGCCACCCGGTCATGCCCTTGCACGCTCGCGAGCCTCAGGGTGTCGCCAGTTTTGCTCAGCGATTTCGCCGCGAGAACCCAAGGGCTTTGAGCGGTCCTCAGCGCGTAAGCGTCGAAGCCGGCGCCGACGCCGAGCCCGCCGGCGCGCCGGCCAAAGCCGAGCGGCAGGGTGATGCAATCGGGCGCCTGCCCGGGCAGCACAAAGACCGGCGCGCGCAGCTCGCCATTTCCGGCGGCGATCGTCACCACATCTTCGGTTTGGAGGCCGAGCCGCTTGGCCGTCGCGGGCGCGATCAGCGCGGCGTTGTCCCAGGTCAGCCGGGTAAATGTGCGCGGCATCTCCAAGAGCCACGGGTTGTCGGCAAAACGCCCATCCCAAGTCGCCTCGTCGGGGCGGAACAAGAGGTCGAGCTCAGGCTTCGGCTCCGGCTTTCGCGCGGTCGCGGCAGGCAGATGGGCGGCGAGATCGGCCGCCGGCGTTGCCGTGACCGGCGCTGCGGCGCTGTTCGCGACCACTCCGATGCGCACGGCCTCGTGCCAGAAATGCTCGAAATCGCCATGCCCTTGCTGCTGCGCGGTGCTCTGCCAAAAAACGCGCAGCAGATCGTAATCGACCGGCATCGTCGCGCCCTGCAACACCGCCAAGAGCTCCTGCGCCGAATGGCCGCCGTATAGTCTGCGCACCTGGGGCTGCTGGATCGTGATAGTGCCGTCGAAGGCGCGGGCATCGCTCCAGGCTTCGTATTCGTGGGCGGCGGGGATGTGCCAGGTGCTGGCCAGCGCGGTTTCGTCGGCATAGAGCGCGAGATCGACCGACAGCGGCACCTTCTTGAGCGCCGCCGCGAAATCGACATCCGCGGGCGCGGTGTAGACCGGGTTCGCCTCCACCATCAGGAGGGTGTCGACCCTGCCCGCCATCATGTCGGCGACGAGCTTTTGCAAGGATTGCTGCTGCGGCTCGGAAGTGGCGGCCACCGGCTCGATCAGCCGGATGGTCGCGCCAAAGCCGCCGAGCGCGGCGTTGATCGCATGCGCCAAGAGGTGAATTTCGACGGGCTGCTCGCGCCCGGCATGAATGAGCGCGCGGCCATGGTGCTGCTTCAGATCCTGCGCCGCCGCCTTCAGCCAGTCGGCTTCCTTGATCTGCGCCTGCGACCATTCCTGCGGCCCGGCCCCAAGCGTCGCCGCGAGATAGCGCATCGCCGCCGCGATTTCCGCCGGGCGCAGCGCCAGGCGATGATCGGCCTTGGCGCCGATCAGGGTGGGCGTGCTTTCGATCGCGTAGACCCGGCTCATCTTGCCGCCGGTCTGGTCCGGGCGGCGCCGCGCGGCGAACTGGCGGGCGTAGGCGAGCCATCCCGGCACGGCCGAGATCAGGTCGCTCTCGACCGCAAAGATCACGTCGGCGGAGCTGAGGTCGTAGACGCTGTCGAGGGGCCGGCCGAAGGCCTGCTGGGTTGCGGTGCGCTCGTCGTCGCGGTGCAGCGGCTCCCATTGGTGCCATTGCATCGCCGGGAATTGCTTTTGCAGGGCGGCCATCTGCGCGGTCAGCGATGGCGAGGTCAGCGTGCCGGTCAGCAGCCGCAGCCCCTCGCCATGGTGCGCCATGAGGCGTTCGCGGCGGTCGAACAGCGCGGTCACAAACCCCTCCCAGCTGTCGATCTGGCCATGGCCGATGACCGACTGCGCGCGGCGCGGGTCGTAGAGGCCAAGGATCGTCGCCTGCATCTGAGCGCTCGCAGCACCCAGGCTTGCCGGGTGGTCGGGGTTGCCCTCGATCTTGATCGGCCGCCCCATTTGGCTGGCGACCAGCACGCCGGTGGCATACCCGTCGAGGGTCGTCGCCGTGGCGTAATAGCGCGAGCGCCCCGGCACGATGCCGGGCGGCTGCTCGACGTAAGGGAGGAGCTGGCGCGGATTGGGCTCGGGGCCGCAGGCCGTGAGCCCGCCCGTCAGACCGCCGAGCGCCATCGAGGCCGCCATCAGCTGCAGAAACCGGCGGCGGTCGAGGCTGCCGAGCACGTCGCGAAAGCGCGGCGCCTCGCGTTCGACGATCGCCGCGAATTCCGGCGTCTCGGCCAGCTCCTCGAGGCTGCGCCAATAGCTGCGTCCGGGCGCGCTCATCGATGGCATACTCCGCAGTCGCTGAGCGTCCGGGTGTGGATGTGATAGGCCGCCATCAATTGCTCGCCGGACGGAGTAGCGGGCGTGCGATGCCAGTGCGGATTGAACACTTGGTCGAGCGGGCGCAGATGCGGCGCCGGATCGCGATGGCAGGAAAGACACCAGCTCATGTAGAGCGTGGTCGCTTTTCGGGTCAGCGGCATGTCGCCGATCGGCCCGTGGCATTCGGTGCAGCCGACCCCCTTGGCGATGTGGATGCTGTGGTCGAAATAGACGTAATCGGGCAGCGTGTAGACCCGCGTCCAGCGCAGCGGCTGGTTGTCGGCCAGGCTCTGCCGCACCGGCGCCAGGATCGCGGCGTTGGTCCAGATCTGCGAGTGGCAGGTCATGCAGATCTCGGTCGCCGGCATGCCGGCGCTTTGCGAGATCTCGACCGTGGTATGACAATAGCGGCAGTCGAGGCCGAGCCCGCTGACATGGTGCTTGTGGCTGAACGGCACCGGCTGCGGCGGGATGTATCGTTCCTGGCTGTTGTAGCCCATCACCGGCACCAGCCAGATCAGCAACACCAGGAAGACGCTGCCGGCCGCCGCGGCGATCAGCGCTGCGTTCATCAGCATATTCGCGCGCGGTCCGAAGATCGCCACCCGTGTCCCCCCGGCGGCGATGCGGTCGCACCCGCCGAAGAAACCAAACGTAAGATGCTGAATGCGGTTCCAGGCATCGGCCCGGTTTTTGGTGCATCGTTTGTCGCAGCGAGCGCGCCCCCTGCGACGGGCGCAACCCAACGAGACGCACCTCGGCGCGGCGAGGCGATCGTGGGACGACTTCGGCCAGGACGGGCGGGCCGGTCGATCGTGGCCAGAAACTCGACGATACGGCGGTTGTTATGGAGGAGGGACCCGGATCAGCGGCCGTATCATCCTTGCCCGGGCTGAAGCTCGCATCGGTCTCTGAATAGCCGCACCGGGCGCGCGGCGGATGTATCCACATTGCTCCTGACGCGGATCCCGTGATCGCGAGGAGGTGATGCTGAGCGGCAGGAAGCCACCATTTTGGTCGCCGGATCCCTCGCCGGGTGCTGCCGCGGCGCAGATCGCGCGGATGCTCGGCTACCTGGCGCTGGTCGGGCTCGCCGTGCTGTTCGTGTGGCTCACCCTCAAGGTCGATCTTGTGATCTTCGCCGGAGTGCTGCTTGCCGTGGGGTTGCGCCATGCCGCAATCTGCCTCGGCCGCCTGACGAGGTTGCCGGTCGGTTGGGCTCTTATTGCGGTCGTCGTGCTGATTCTGGTCTTTTTGGCCGGGATCGGGTGGTTTTTTTCGCAAGGCATCGCCAGCCAAATCAATCAGCTGTCCCAACAGCTCCCGGCCGCCTTTATCAAGCTCGCCGGCATCGTCAGCAAATCAGCCATCGGGAAAACCATTACCCAGCATGTCAGCACGACGAACCTCCAAACATCGCCGACCAGCATGGTCAAAGATTTCTTTGGCGCTGCGATGAACATGGTCGAGGTGATCGGCGCGGTTGTGGTGATCCTGTTCCTCGGTCTTTATTTTGCGGCAGAGGCTGAGCTTTACGAGCGCGGGCTGTTGCGGCTGGTGGCGCCGGCGCGACGGCCGCGCACCGGCGAGATCCTGAACGAGACCGCCGGCGCCTTATGGTATTGGATCCTGGGCCGGCTGCTCTCGATGGCGGTGCTTGGGGCGCTGGCGATCGTCGGGCTCTGGCTGATCGGCGTCCCTCTGCCGGTGGTGCTCGGGCTGCTGGTGGGCCTCTTGGCCTTTATCCCCTATGTCGGCGCGATTGTTTCGGCGGTGCCGAGCGTGCTGCTCGCCGGTGCGGTCCGCCTCGACCTGGCGCTCTATGTCATCGTGCTGTTCGTCGTCATCCACAGCGTCGAAGGCTACATTCTCGTCCCCTTGGTGCAGAGGCGGGTGGTGCACCTGCCGCCGGCGCTGACCTTGTCGGCGCTGATCGTCCTCGGCGTCCTCGCCGGGTTCCTGGGCCTGCTGCTGGCGACGCCGCTGGTGGCCGCGACCATGGTCATTGTCCGGATGGCCTATGTCGAGGACGTGCTCGGCGACCGGAGGACCGGCCCAGCACGTTCCGAATAGTCGGCCCCGAGACCGTCTATTCGGCGATGCCGATGCCCGATGTTTTTGCGTTCTTCGCGGGATCACAGTGCTAAAATTCGCGTTTAGCGCATGCGATGCAGCGCGCCGGAGGTAATTTCATGCGGTCCGATCCAGTGCAGAACCTGAAGATCCCAAGGCTGACCGCCGGCACATCGAATATTTCGGACCAGCTTTCTCAAGATTTCTGCAGAACCGATATCGAACAAAGAAATGCTCGATCCAATCGGTTGAAGTTGATTTGCATAGACCAGGCGATGCTGTTGCGTTGCGGATACGACTCTCCTGTTCGGCGATATAGCTGGGTGGCGTCGTAAACTATGGCTTGGGGTACCGCCTCATCGGATGACGGTCCGATTGCCGATGCGTTCGCCGGCACGTCCGCGACCTGGCCGGACGAATTGTGGGTCGGATCGGTCAGCTGGTGCGACGCAATCCTGCGGGCCTGCTACGGCGTTTATGAATTCACCGACGACCCGGCCTGTGTGTTTCGCATCGGGCTGAGCAAGACGCGGGCTCCGCTCGCACTCTCCGACGGGACCCGGATCGATGCCGGGGAATTGGTCGGGACCCTGCATTTCTGGAACGAGCACCTGCCCCGCTACACCTGCGACGGGCCAAACCTTGGGTGGGCCCGGGCGATGCGCGACCAGGTCGCAAACTCGCTCTGCGCGCTCGCCAGCTACGTCGAGACCGATTGCGCCTGGCGCCATGTCCAGGCGTTTCGCGCCGAAGCCGCATTGACCAGCCGGCGCAGCTCGCGGCTGCACCGGGTCATCCAGCGCTACGGGTTTGAACAGGTCGCATCGGACCGCTCGCTGCTGCGCCGCGCCCACGATCTTGGCGACGACTTTCTGCTGTGGGGTCTGACGCGGGCCTTCAACCCGGCGGCCCTGCCCCGCCTGCCGTTCCTGCGCGATCATCGCGAGTTGTGGATTTCCCGCAGTTTTCTTCTCCGGAATTATCATCCGCGCCAGCCGCGCAGCACCGGCCCGGCGGCTCGATCCTGCGAAGCCTGAATGCTCACCCTGCTGTGCGGGATGGCCTGGGCGAGCTGTGTCGGGTATCTGCTGTCGCGGGCGGTACGGCAATTTCGCGCCCATCACACGACTGCGCTGCAACCGGTGCTGACCGCGCCGCCGCCCGCGGTCTCGGTCATCGTCCCGGCGCGAAACGAAGCCGACAACATCGCCGCTTGCCTGCGCGGGCTGACCCAGCAAGTCGGTTTGGCGGCCGGGAGCTCGATCATCGTCGTCGATGACGGCTCGGAGGACGGCACCGCGGCAGCGGTCGAGCGGCAGATCGAGGGTGGCCGCGAGATCACCCTGATCGCGGCCGGCCCGCTGCCGGTCGGTTGGGTCGGCAAGCCGCATGCCTGCTGGCGCGGGGCGATGCTGGCAGACGGTAGGTGGTTGTGCTTTATCGATGCCGATGTCAGCGCCGCTCCGCAGCTGGTCGCCGCCGCGATCGAAACGGCGGAAGCGGAACAGATCGACATGCTGTCGCTGCATCCGTTTCAAGAGCTCGGCAGCTTCTGGGAGCGGCTGGTGATCCCGGCCGGCCTGCTGATCATCGCCTGCGCCCAGGGTTTGAACAGGCTCGGGAATTCAGAGCCTGCGGGGACCGGCGCCAACGGCCAGTTCATCCTGATCAGGCGCGAGGTTTATTTTGCCGTCGGCGGGCATGCCGCGGTCGGCGCCGAGATTTGCGAGGACCGGGCGCTTGCCGTCAGGGTCGAGCGCGCCGGGTTCCGCTTTCGCGTGCTCGCTGCCGAGCGCTTCGCCACAACGCGGATGTACCGCGACTTGAATTCGCTCTGGGAAGGCCTGTCAAAAAACGCGATCGAAATCCTCGGCAGCAGCGGGGCGACGGTGGCCGCGTCGGCGACCGGCACATTCGTCGGCTGGGCGGCACTGCTGTTGCCGGCGGCCGCCGCCGCGGCGACCTTCCCGCGGCCCTCGCTGGCCGAGACGATCGGCCTCGCGCTGATCTTGGCCGGCTCGGCGATCGTGATCGCGGTGCAATTGGGCACCGCCCGGCACTTTCGCATCCCCGCGCTGTTCGGACTGTTGATGCCGTGCGGCTACAGCGCGGCGCTCGTGCTCGCCTGCCACAGCTTCCTGCTGCGCCGCGGCGGGGGCGTGACTTGGAAGGGGCGTAAATACGACTTCCATCGGAAGCCCTCGGCGGGACGGTCGTGACCGATGATCGAGACGGATTGACCGCGGCGCCGCGGTCGGGGCGGGAGGGTGCGAGCCGGGGCCCGCCGCGCTCGCGCGTAGGCGGGTGGGCGATTGCCGCAGTGCTGGCGGTGCTCGCGGTGCTGCTCTACGAGATCCGCATCGCGCTGTTGCCGTTTATTTTCGCGGTCGCCGTGGCCTTTGTGCTGGATCCGCTGATCCGGCGCCTGCAGCGCCGGCTGGGCACCCCGCGCTGGCCGGTGGCGGCGGCGTTCTACATCCTTGTTCTGCTGATTTTGGGCGGCGCCGGATACTGGGTCGGCCCGGCCGTTGCACACAGCGTGATGCATGTGGTGGCGCGCGCCCCGGAGATCCTTCGGCACTTCCTCGGCGAAATCATGGGCGGCAAAAGCATCACCCTGTTTGGGCAGACCTACACGCCCGACAAGCTGGTGCAGGCGGCGGGAGCGGCGCTGGCGGGGATGGTCGGGCTGACCGCCCTCGAGCGCGCGCTCGGGGTGGCCGCCTCGGTGATCTTCGGCGGCTTTCTGACCCTGGTGCTGATGCCGTACTTTATGATTTCGGCGCCACGTCTGGCGGCCGGGACGATCTGGCTCCTGCCGCCCGAGCATCGCGGCTCGGTCGAGGAGCTGCTGCCCAAGATCATCCCGATCCTGCGGCGCTACCTGATCGGTCTGGCGATTGTCGTCTCCTACACCGCCAGCGTCGCCTGGATCGGCTTTGGCCCGATCTTCCATCTGCCCGAAGCGGGGCTGCTCGCGATCACCGTTGGGGTGCTCGAGCTGGTTCCGGTGATCGGGCCGCTGGTCTCGGCCAGCCTCGTCGCCGTCATCGCCATCCAGCAGAGTGGGATCGTCGCGGCGGCGCTGCTGTTCGGGTTCGCGATCGCGCTGCGCTTGTCAATCGACAATGTGGTCGGCCCCATAGTGCTCGGCGAGGCGGCGCGCGTCCACCCGGTCGTGGTGATCATCTCGTTTGTCTGCGGAGCGATCCTGTTTGGCGTCGTCGGCCTCTTGATCGCGGTGCCGCTGGCAGTGTGCCTCAAAATCACGCTCACGCACTATTACGCCGAGCCGGTCGCTCAAAGCGAGGACACACGGGGCGACCCCCGCGGCTAAACCCAAGCTAGAGCTCGCCGCGTGACGCGAGGGCGCGGATGCGGTCGGCGGTGCGGCAGGCGATCGCCTGGATCGTCAAGGACGGGTTGACCCCGCCGACGGTCGGGAACACCGAGCCGTCGCAGATCCACAGATTGCGGATATCCCAGCTGCGGCAATCGGCGTTGACGACGCTGGTGCGCGGATCCTCGCCCATGCGCGCGGTCCCGTTCAGATGCGCGGTGTCGTCGTTCTCGTCCCAAAGCTCGCGCGCGCCGGCGAGATCGAGGCATTGCCGCATCGAGCCCATCGCGTGACGGATCAGCCTCTTGTCGTTCTCGCCATAGGAAAACGTGACGCGGGCGATCGGCAGGCCAAAGCGGTCCTTCTCGTCGGCAAGGCTCACCTGGTTGCGCTCGTCGGGCAGCACCTCGCCGACGATCTTGAGCCCGACCTGATGGTTGTACTTTTCCATCTCGTCCCGCAATTCTTGGCCCCAGATCCCGCGCGCACCTGCCATCAGGCTGGCCCAGGCGACCGGCAGCGGCCCTTGCCCCATAAAGCAATAGCCGCCGAAAAAGTCCTTGCCTTCGTCGCTGTAATTCCAATGCTCGGTCAGGCTCAGCGAGGGCGGCCCCTTGTACCAGCGCACCTCCCGCTCCATCGTGCCGTAGACCGCCTGATTGGCTTGCACCATCAGGTTCTTGCCAACCAGGCCGGAGCTGTTGGCAAGCCCGTCCGGATGGCGCAGATCGGCCGAGTTTAAGAGCAGCCGCGGGGTCTCGATCGCATAGCCGGCAACGACGACATTCTTCGCCCGCTGAAACCGCCAGCGGCCCTCGCGATGATAATGAACCCCGGTCGCCAGCCCGCTCTTTGCATCGGTCTCGATGCGGCCGACCATCGCGAGGTCGCGGATCTCGGCGCCGGCCTTGACCGCGCGCGGGATCCAGGTGATCAGCGCGCTCTGCTTGGCGTTGGTCGAGCACCCCGAGGTGCAGAAGCCGCGATAGACGCAAGGATGCGAGCGTCCGCGCGGCGCCGACACGGTGGCGAGCGGGGTCGGCGCCCAGGCAATCCCCATCTTCTCCGCACCCATGGCCAGCACCAGCGCCGCGGCGTTGAGCTCGTGCGGACGGTAGGGGTAGCGCGGGCGCTTTGGCCCCCACGGGTAGCTGACCGGGCCGGAGATCTTCAGCGCCTGCTCAACCTCGGCGTAGTAATGCCACATCTCGCGCCAGTCGATCGGCCAATCGAACCCGTAGCCGAGCTGGCTGCGCGCCTTCAATCGATGCGGCCCAAAGCGCAGCGACACCATCGCGAAGTGGACGGTGCTGCCGCCGACCGACTGGCCGCTGTTGTTGGAGCCGAGGGTCAGCGGGTCGGCGCCGTCGCAGATGCGCTCATCGGTCCAATAGAGCTTTTGCTGGTGCGCTTCGTCGGAGGCGAACTCTTCAAGCGGCCGCCACCACGGCCCCACATCAAACGCGACGACCGAAAACCCGGCTTCGGCGAGGCGGCAGGCGAGGGTGCCGCCGCCGGCGCCGGTGCCGATAATGGCGAAATCGACCGCCTCGCTCTCCCGATACTCGCGCATTGGGACCCACCCGCCGCCAGCCGACAGGACATCGGGCGCGCGGCCGTCTTTGCCGCGCGGGGAATGCTGCGGATCATCAGACACGGGAGTTCTTCCGCGCCGCCGCGGCTTCGTGCCCGGGCGTGGCCTCGGCCGCCTCCCATGCATCGCGTCGGTCGAAATTCATCCGCACATAGCCGCGCGGGCTCGCCGGCCCGCCAAAGCCGATCTCGTTCCAGGCGGTCGGGTGGGAGTAGTAGGACATGACGATATCGGGCAGCACGCGCTTGGTGAAAAAGATCGCCGACGGCATGTCGCCCCAGGCGGGCCCGGAAAGGCGGCCCTCCTGGGCGGCGCGCAGCAAAGCGTCCTGCTCGTCGGCCTCGAGTGCGGAGAAACCGACCCGATGGCGTCGGCGCGCCTCCGCATCGATCGCCGCCAGCCCGCGCCGCCACGCCTCGCGCAGCGGTGGCAAGCGATAATCGCGGTAGCCGTCGCCCCGGTTCTCGAACAGCTTGTCATCGACCATCGCGGCGACCGGCACCGGCGCGCGGGTTTTCGGCTGCGGCATGATCCGGCCGCACACCGCTTCGAGCGTGCGCCACTCGGCCTCGCCCAGAAAGCGCGGCTCGCGTGGGGTCGAGAGCCGCCGGTCGATGACCCGCCTGGTCTGCTCGTTCCAGGAGGGCGTGTGTCGCTTGGCGAGGACGTCATAGGCGGGGTACCGCTCGCTCATGTTTTCGCCTCCTCGATCATCCTGAGAGCAGCCAGCCCGGCGATCGCGAGCGCGGTGAACGCGGGTGGCGCCGGCAATGGCGGACCGTTCAGCAGGTTTTGCGACCAGTTGCGCCAGCCGCCCATGTTGCGCTGGATGCCGTAGGCGTGAAATCCGGAGCCGGCCAGGCCGATCGCGGCCAGGAGCCGCAGCGACCAGCGCGCGCCGGCTGCCCGCGCCGGCGGCGACAGTGCGGTGCGCGCGAGCAGCGCCGCCGCGATCGGCGGAGCGGTGATCGGGATCACCATGGCCGGATTATGGTAGGCGCCGCGGAAGTGCAGCAGCCCAGCCTCGGCGGCGGTGCCCAGCAGCCCGACCGAGGTGAGGCCGGCGAGCAGCCGGCCTTTGACCCAGCCGTCGTTCATGCGCACGTGCTGGGCCGCCGCACCCAGCAGCCCGGCCAAGGACAACGCCGCCGGCGCGCCAAAGGGGGCGGAATAAAACAGGTTGAGCCAACCAAACCCGCCTGGCCGCTTGCCGATGTTGTAAAGGTGAAAGCCGGTGCCGATCACGCCGGTGGCCACCGCCGCGGCGTTGACCAGGTCCCGCCTGACTGGCAGCCCCGGCAGGCGGTCGCCACCTTGCGCGCTGACCGCGAGGGTCAAAGCCGAGACCCCGAGCGGGACATACATTGCTTTGTTCTGAAACGAGCCGCGGTAATGTTCGATCGCGCTGTCCGTCAGCACCGAGGCCGCGAGCATCGCCGAGGCGCGGTCGAGCTGCCGGGCCGCCTGGTTCGGCCGACTCTCGGATCTTGCCTCGGTTTCGGCCTTTGCCCCGCGCTCGGACGGTGACGGTGCAGGCGAGGCGGTCGGGGCGAGATGCCGCTCTTCTCCTTCCCGCCGCCGCAGCGCAAGTATCGCCACCGAAGCTGCGATTGCGGCCGAGCCCAGCAGCAGCGCGGTCCGCTCCATCGGCCAGCTCCGAGAGAAGCGGCGGGTCGCACCGGTCGGGAAGCGATCTGCCAGAGCGAGGCCTTGCCCGGCCGCTTCCTCGCCCGCGATCACCGCTCAGTCCCTTCCGGGGAGGATCGAGGCCAGCACCTCGCGCGCGGTGCCGCGGATGATGCCGGCCTCGTTCGGGTCGCCCTTGAGCAAGGTTTCGGTAAACGCTTTTGCGTCCTTTAGCGTGATGTGCGGCGGCAGCGGCGGCACATCGGGGTCGGTCTTGAACTCGACAATGGTCGGGCGGTCGGCGGCCAGCGCCTCTTCCCAGGCCGGGCCAACCTGGTCTGTCTCATCGACATAAATGCCCTTCAGCCCGATCAGCTCGGCGAATTTATGGTAAGGGACGTTAGGAATGTCTTGCGAGGCCTCGAATTTCGGGTTGCCTTCCATGACCCGCTGCTCCCAGGTGACCTGGTTCAGGTCCTCGTTGTTAAAAACGCCGCAGATCCAGTGCGGGCTCTCCCATTTCCGCCAGTATTTGGCGACGGTGATCAGCTCGGCCATGTTGTTCATCTGCATGGCACCGTCGCCGACGAGGGTGATGACCGGCCGGCCGGGATGAGCGAATTTGGCGGCGATCGCATAAGGCACCGCCGCACCCATCGAAGCGAGCCCGCCCGACAGCGAGCACATCATGCCGCGGCGGATCTTGAGGTCGCGCGCATACCAGTTGGCGCACGAACCCGGAATCGCTGGTGATGATCGCGCGCTCGGGCAGGCGCGGCGAGAATTCCCAGGCAACGCGCTGCGGGTTGATCGGCTTGGCCGGCTGCTTGGCGCGGTCATCCAGGGTCTTCCACCAATCGCGGGTCCAGCCCTCGATCTGGTCGCGCCAGCGGTGGCCCGACTTTTCGGTCAGCAGCGGCAGCAACGCCCGCAGCGTCTCGGCGCTGTCGCCGACGAGGTTGACCTCCATCGGATAGCGCAGGCTCAGCATATCGGGGGCGAGATCGATCTGAACGCCGCGCGCCGCACCCTCCTTGGGCAGGAATTCCGAATAGGGAAAGCCGGAGCCGACCATCAGCAAGGTGTCGCACTCGTTCATCAGATCCCAGCTTGGCTTGGTGCCGAGCAGCCCGATCGGGCCGGTGACCCAAGGGAGATCGTCGGGCAACGCGGCCTTGCCCAATAGCGCCTTGGCCACGCCGGCGCCGAGCTTGTCGGCGACCGCGATCACCTCGTCAGTGGCGTGCAATGCGCCGGCGCCGACCAGCATCGCGACCTTCTTGCCGGCGTTGAGCACATCGGCGGCACGCTTCAGCTCGCGTTCATAGGGGACGGTTTTCGGCCGGTCGTAGCCGACCCCTGAATGGAGGGTGTTGTGAGCGCGCGGCGGGTCTTCGTAGGCCAGGTCCTGGATGTCGTTCGGAAGGATCAAGGCGGTGACCCGGCGCTCGCCCAACGCGATGCGCACCGCGCGATCGACGAGATGACGGACCTGCACCGGCATCAGCGCCGTCTGCACGAATGCGCCGGCCACATCCTTGAACATGGCGGGGATGTCGACTTCCTGCTGATAATGGCCGCCGATCGCGGTCCGGGCCGACTGTCCGGTGATCGCCAGCACCGGCATGTGGTCAAGCCTCGCGTCGTAAAGCCCGGTGATCAGATGGGCAGCGCCGGGGCCGGAGGTGGCGGTGCACACGCCCAGCTCACCAGTGAACTTGGCGTGCGCCGAGGCCATGAAGGCGGCCATCTCCTCGTGCCGCACCTGGATGAACTCGATCTTTTTCTGGGCCCGCTGCAGCGCGCCGAAGAACCCGTTGATGCCGTCGCCGGGAAAGCCGTAGATCCGCCGAACCCCCCATTGATGCAGACGTTCAACGATAAAATCGCCGACGGTTTTCGCCATGATCTTTGCCCTCTCGACCGGAGTCCTAAAGAAACCGCCGCGGCTCGCCCGGTCCGAGGCGCACCAAACTGCCGCTGCGCTGTTTCCCTTTTAACCGCGGCCAGCGATCGACAGTTCCTCGCGCCCGGGTCGGGAGGATGAGCACAACGATGGATGCCAAGATCGAAGACTACGCCCTGATCGGCGACCGCCGCTCGGCTGCCCTCGTGTCGCGCCGAGGCTCGGTCGATTGGCTGTGCTGGCCGCGCTTTGACAGCGACGCCTGCTTTGCGGCACTGCTCGGCGACGAGACGCATGGCTGCTGGCGCCTCGCCCCCTCGGACGACACCGGGGCCGCAACGCGCTGCTATCGCGCCGACACGCTGATCTTGGAGACCCGGCATACGACACGCGCGGGCGCCGCCAAGGTGACCGACCTGATGCCGCTCGGCGACAAGCATGCCGCGTTGATTCGCCAGGTCGCTGGTGAGCGGGGCGAAGTCGCGTTCACGCTCGACCTGGCGCTGCGCTTCGACTATGGCGCCGAGGCGCCTTGGCTGCGAACCGCGCCGCGTGAAATCGTCGGCGTCGTTGGGCCGGACCTTGTCATTCTCCGCGCCGAGGTTGACATGCGGCTGCATGACGGCCGCATCGTCGCCGATTTCTCGGTCAAGCCGGGGCAGACCCTCAGCTTTGTCCTGCAATACGGCCGGGCCTACGAGCCGCCGCCCGAGCCCCTTGATATCGCTGCGGCGATTTCGCACACCGAGCACGATTGGCAAGCCTGGGCGCGGCGTTTCAATCGGCCGACCGACTGGCCGGACGCGGTCCGGCGCTCGCTGTTGACGTTGCGGGCGCTGACCCATCGGGAGACCGCCGGGATCGTGGCGGCGCCGACCACGTCACTGCCGGAGATTGCTGGCGGCCACGCCAATTGGGATTACCGCTACAGCTGGCTGCGGGACTCGACTTTTACTTTGTGCGCGCTGCTCAACGCCGGCTATC
Source organism: uncultured Alphaproteobacteria bacterium (assembly GCA_963738185.1). Lineage (GTDB taxonomy): Bacteria > Pseudomonadota > Alphaproteobacteria > ATCC43930 > CGMCC-115725 > AP-15. The sequence continues at coordinate 1,376,882 of CAVTVA010000003.1, forward strand.
GGGACGAGGCGGTCGCGTGGCGCGACTGGCTGCTGCGTATCGCCGCCGGAGCCCCCGAGCGCATGCGCACAATGTACCGGTGCGACGGGACGCGGCATCTCGAAGAACGCGAGGTCGAATGGCTGCCGGGCTATAACGGCGCTCGCCCGGTTCGGATCGGCAACAAAGCCGCATCGCAATTCCAGCTCGACATCTTTGGCGAAGTGCTCAACTCGCTGCATCTTGTCGACCAGGCGGGGTTGCCTAACCGCGGGTGGGACATCGATGTCGCGCAGGCGATCGTCGAGCACTTGGAAAAAGTCTGGCGACACCCGGATAAGGGGATGTGGGAGTCTCGCGAAGCTCCGCAGAATTTTACCTATTCAAAGGTGATGGCCTGGGTCGGCATCGACCGGTTTCTCAAATCCGACCGGAGCAGCCGCGACCTCGACCCCGATCCGCACCGGCGCCGGCATCTCGAAGCCTTGCGCGAGCAGATCCATCACGAGGTCTGCCGCGACGGCTTCAACCCGAGCCGCGGCTGCTTTGTGTCGGCCTTTGGCGCCGACCATGTCGATGCCAGCCTTTTGATGCTGCCGCTGGTCGGGTTTCTGCCGGCCACCGATCCGCGCATCGCCGGCACGATCGCCGCGATCGAGCGCGACCTGGTCGAGGACGGGCTGGTCTACCGCAAGGGATCGGCGAACGGCGCGCAGGAGGGCGCGTTTCTCGCCTGCACCTGCTGGCTCGCCGACTGCCTCGGCATGCAAGGGCGCAAGCGCGAGGCGCGCGCCTATCTGGAGCGGGTGCTGGCGCTGCGCAACGATGTCGGGCTCCTCGCCGAGGAGTGGGACCCGCGCACCGGGCATATGGCGGGAAATTTTCCCCAGGCGTTGAGCCACCTTGCCCTCGTCAATACGGCACTCGGCCTGTGCGGCCCGGTGCTCCAGCGCGGCGGCGGCTAGCCCGCCGGTCGCACCTCGACAGGCCGGCGCAGGCCGGCGACAATGCGCCGGGCACAATGCGCGGAGGCAGCATGAACGTCGATCTGGCCGGCAAACGAGCGGTGGTGACCGGCGGCAGCCGGGGCATCGGCCGGGCGATCGCGGTGGCTTTTGCCGAGGCCGGGGCCGGGGTGTCGATCTGCGCTCGCGGCGCCGAGGCGCTCGGCGCGGCGCGCGCCGAGATCGCGCGGCGCGGACACGCCGCGCATGCCAGCGCGTGCGATCTCGCCGACGCGGCGGCGGTCGGACGCTATATCGAGGAGGCGGCCGAGGCGCTCGGCGGCATCGACATCCTGGTCAACAACGCCTCGGGCTTTGGCACCAGCGACGACGAGGCCGGGTGGTCGGCCAGCATATCGGTCGATCTGTTGGCGACGGTGCGGGCGACGCGGGCGGCCTTGCCGTTCCTCGAAAAATCGGCGGCGGGGGCGATCGTCAATATCTCGTCGATTTCCGGGTTTCGCGCCTCGGCCCGCACCCCGCCTTACGGCGCGGTCAAAGCGGCGGTCCTCGAATACACCCAGACCAGCGCCGCGCAATTCGCCCGCAAGGGCATCCGCGTCAACTGCGTGGCGCCGGGGTCGATCGAATTCCCCGGCGGCACCTGGGAGCGGGCCAAGAACAGCAACCCGAACCTTTACGGCGCGATCCTGCGCAGCATCCCGTTCGGGAGGCTGGGCCGGCCGGAAGAGGTGGCGCGGGTGGTGCTGTTCTTGTGCTCGCCGCTGGCCGGCTGGGTCACCGGCCAGAACATCGCGGTCGATGGCGGCCAGATGCTGTGATCACCCGCCGCCACCCGGCCTCGCTGCCTGGGACGCGGTCCGCAGCGCGCGCGATCAGCGCACGTAGCGCAGGTTGATCGCGCCGATGCCGGCGGCGACGTTAAGCCCGGTGTTGCCTTCGATGCTGACCGGCTGCAGCGAAATCGTTCGATGCGAGCCGCCGACCAGCACATTGGCCCCGACGCCGACCCCGACCGTGGCGCTGCCGGTGGCGCCCACATAGCTGCCGGAGAGCGCACCCGGCGCCAAGCTCGTGGTCGGCGCGAAGACGCCCCAAACCAATACGCCGCCCTGAGTGTAGCCGATATCCACGCCGAATTTGGAAATGCTGCCGGCATAATGGTCGTAATGGCCGGGAGCGCCGGAAAAGGTGCAGCGCAACGACTTCGACGAGCCGAAGATGAACCCCCAGCCGCCGGCGACATTGCAGCTCAAGGTTCCGACCCGCACGTTGGCCTGTGCCCGCGCCGGCGTCCCCTGCGCCGAGACGCCGGCCGCCAGCCCAATCGCGCCGAGCGCCAAACTAACTTTTTTGAACATTCCGCTGATCCCCAATTCGCGGGAAAATCCCCGCGCGGCGATCTAGCCTATTTCCGCGCTCGTTGGCTATAGCCAGGGCGCTGCCCAGGGCGCTGCTTGGAGATCCAACAGCTCGGCGCACCCGAACGTCGCCCCGGTGTGCGCCGCGCAGGTGCTGGCGGCGAGTTCCGCTGACGGCCTAGCGGTCAGCAGGAGATATTGTCGTTGCCGCCGAAATCGCCGCCGCTGAAATCGTCGCCACCTCCACCGTCGCCACCGCCGCTAAAGTCCTGGCCCGAGCTGAAATCCTGGCCCGAGCTGAAATCCTGGCCCGAGCCGTCGCCGCCGGTGAAATCCTGACCGCCGCTGAAATCCTGGTTGCCCGAGCCGTCGCCGCCGCCGCTGAAATCCTGGTTCTGCCCTGCGCCGGCGGCATCGCCATAATAGTTGTTCACGACACTCTCGCCGAGGCCCGGGGTCATCCCCTGGCCGCCGAGAATGCCGGCGCTGGCGTGCTGGCCGAACAGCGATTCGATCCCCTGAAACAACAGCGCGCCGCCGGCGACCCCGGCCGCGGTGGCTGCCGCCGAACGGAGAAACCCGCCGCCGCCCCCCATTGCGCCGCCGGCACCCATCCCACCGCCCATAAAGCCGCCGCCCGCACCCATCGGCTGGCGGGGATAGCCGCCCTGCGGGTAGCCGCCCTGTGGGTAGCCACCCTGTGGCGAGGGCTGGCCCCACGGCGGTGCCGGCGGGGCGGCGGCAACCTGCGGAGCGCGCGTCCATGGGCCGGCCGCGGGGACGCTGCCCGCTGGCGGTGCGGGCGGGGCGGCCGGTTGGCGCGAGCCGAATAGGCTGCCGAGAAAGCTCGTCGCCGCCGGTTTCGCCACCTGCTGCTGCGCATCGGTCAACTGCTTTTCGAGCTCGGCGATCCGGTTCTGCGCGTTGTGCAGGCTCAGATCCTGGATCAGCACGGTCTGCACCAGATAATAGGGGGCGTCCGGCTGCTCGGCCGCGGCTTGACGGATCAGCGCATCGGCCTCGGGGTCTTTCGCCTGTCCTCCGGCACTCTTGAGCCGGCTCAGCAGGGTCGTGATCAGCTCTTGCTCCTGGGGCGTCATGATGGCCTTCCGCTGCGGGAAACATGGTGCGCTTCGGCGAAGCGCTTCGGCGCCTGCGATCCCTCGCCCGCGGGAAAGCCGCTTTCCCCAGGTGGCGGGCCAGTGCGTCCGCGTAGATGTGGGGCGCACGCAAGCGCGGTCAATGACCCCTAGAATCGAGCTTGTCGGGACGGTCACAGACCTTGGCTGCCCATTGCGAGGAATTTTTCCCGGCGTTGCGCCCGCAACCTGGCCCCATCGAGGTGCAACAGCGGCTGCAATGCCTCCTCGATCGCCTCCCCCAGCCGCTCGATCGCCTCTTGCGGCTGGCGGTGCGCCCCGCCCAGCGGTTCCGACACGATCCGGTCGATGACCCCCAGGTGCTGCAGGTCCTGGGCAGTCAGCCGCAAGGCCTCGGCCGCCTCGCGCGCGTGCTCGCTGTCGCGCCACAGGATCGAGGCGCAGCCCTCGGGCGAGATCACCGAGTAGACCGCGTGCTCGAGCATCAGCACCGCGTTGCCGGCGGCGAGCGCGATCGCCCCGCCCGAGCCGCCTTCGCCGATCACCGCGGCGACCAGCGGCACCTTGATGTCGAGGCAAGTCTCGATCGCCCGCGCGATCGCCTCGGCCTGGCCGCGCGCCTCCGCATCGATCCCCGGATAGGCGCCGGCAGTATCGACAAAGGTCAGCACCGGCAGGCCGAAACGATCGGCGAGCCGCATCAGCCGACGTGCCTTGCGATAACCCTCGGGCCGGGCCATGCCGAAATTATGCGCGAGCCGAGCCTCGGTGTCGGCGCCCTTTTCGGTGCCGAGCACCAGCACGCTCTTGCCGCGGAAGCGGCCGATGCCGCCAACCACCGCCCGGTCCTCGGCAAAGGCGCGGTCGCCGGCGAGCGGCACGAACTCGGCGACCAGCCGGGCGATGTAGTCGCTGGCGTGCGGCCGCTCGGGATGACGCGCGACCAGCACCTTCTGCCACGGCGTCAGCCGCGCATAAGTCTGGCGCAGCAGCCGCGCGGCGCTGCTTTCGAGCCGGCCGACCTCGTCGGCGATGTTGAGCTCGCCGGTGGTCGAGAGGTGGCGCAGCTCTTCGATCTTGTTTTCGAGCTCGCCGATCGGCCGTTCAAAATCGAGAAAGTGACGCATCATTTGCGCCGCGCCAGCGGGTGCGCGGTGTGCACCAGCCGGCGCAGCCGGTCGGAGAGGACATGGGTGTAGATCTGCGTCGTCGCGATGTCGGCGTGGCCTAGCATCTGCTGGACGCTGCGCAGATCCGCACCATGATCGAGCAAGTGGCTGGCAAAGGCGTGGCGCAGCACATGCGGCGACAGCCGAGCCGGGTCGAGCCCGGCTTTCAGCGCCAGCGCCTTTAGCAGCTGGCCGCAGCGCTGGCGGGTCAGGTGGCCGGCGGCGCCGCGCGACGGCATCAGCCAGCGCGACGGCCGCGAATCGGGCAGGAACCGCTCGCGGCAGGCGAGATAGGCGGCAAGCGCCTGACGCGCCGGCTCGCTCAGCGGCACGATCCGCTCGCGCCCGCCCTTGCCGCGGACCAAGAGAAAGCGCGGGTCGCGCAGGGCGGCGGCGAGCGGCAAGGTCAGCAATTCCGAGATGCGCATGCCGGTCGCATATAACAGCTCGACCAGGCACAGCGCTCGCACCCCCTCCTCGCCGGGCCACGCGCCCGCCGCAGCGATCAGCCCCTCGACCTCGGCTTCCGACAGCAGCTTCGGCAGCGGGCGGCCGAGGCGGGGGGTGTCGAGGCCGGCCGTCGGATCGTCGAGGCGCACCCCGTCGATCACCAGAAACTTATAGAATTGCCGCATCGCCGAGAGCCGCCGCGCCAGGCTGCGCGGCGCCAAGCGAGCGGTCGCCGGCGCTGCCAGATAGGCATGCAGGGCCGGCTCGTCCGCGGTTTCGAGCGTGGTCGCGCGCGCCGTCAGAAACCGCGCCAGATCGAACAAATCGGCGCGATAGGCGGCAACGGTCAAAGGCGCGGCGCCACGCTCGGCCGTCAGCATTTCGAGGAAGGCTTCGAGATGCCTGGAGAAGCCGGGTGCCGGGACCGCGCCGGCGTGCCCCGGGCTATTTTGCAAACCGCGCATTCGGCAGCACTTTTTGCACCGCGACCGAGGGTGGCGGCGGGTTCCACAGAGCCAGAAAGGCAGCCCCGCCGAGCGCTGCCAAGATGATGACGACGATAAACCCGAGAGTGAGCTTTCCCATGCCGCGGCTCGCATGTCCCCTGGCCGGTGCTTGCGGCCCAAATGGTTCGCCAAACCGGCCCCACGCCGATTGACGACCCGGCTGCACGATATGCTAGTACCGTCGCCGAAGGCCGGGAAAAAGAGTGGCCCCGGCGCAGAGGATCGCAGTGCACGCGGACGCGCTCGAAACCGGACGGCGAGCCTTGGCGGTGCGGCGCTTTGTCCCGTGCCGCACCGTCGTGCTGGTTGGCCTGATGGGCGCCGGCAAGACCAAGATCGGGCGCCGCCTGGCGAGCCGGCTCGGCCTGCCGTTCTTCGATTCGGACCAGGAGATCGAGGCCGCCGCCGGCGAGACCATCGAGGAAATCTTCGCCAATCGCGGCGAACGCGCGTTCCGCGCCGGGGAACGCCGGGTCATCGCCCGGCTGATGGCCACCCCGGTGCACGTGCTGGCGACCGGGGGCGGCGCCTTTATGGACCCGGCGACCCGTGCCGCGATCGCGCGCCGCGGCGTTTCGCTGTGGTTGCGCGCCGACCTCGATGTGCTGATCCAGCGGGTGTCGCGGCGTATCGACCGGCCGCTCTTGAAGGTCGGCGACCCGCGCGCCATCCTGGCCGAGCTGATCGAGCAGCGCCATCCGATCTACGCCGAGGCCGACCTCACGATCGACAGCGGCGACGGTTCGCCCGAATCGACGGTCAACCGGGCGATCGGGGCGCTCGCCGGCTGCCCGTGCGCGCTCTCGCCGCCCGGTCCGGAGAGCGAAGCATGACGATCGGCCCCGAATCGGCGACAGCGTCCGAGCGGCTGCGGGTGGCGCTCGGCGAGCGCGCCTACGAGATTATCGTCGGGCAGCACCTGGTCGAACAGGCCGGGCGTGAGATTCGGCGGTTGATGCGCCGCCGTCATGCCGTGATCGTCACCGACGAAAATGTCGCCGGGCATTGGCTGGCGCCGTTGCGCGACAGCCTTACCGAAGCCGGCATCGCGCACCACACCGTGGTGCTCCCGCCCGGCGAGGAGACCAAAAATCTCGACCATTTCGGCCGCCTGGCCGAGGACGTGCTCGCCTGCGGGATCGAGCGCGGCTCGATGCTCGTGGCGTTGGGCGGCGGGGTGGTCGGCGACCTGACCGGCTTTGCCGCGGCAACCTTGCTGCGCGGCATCGATTTTGTGCAGATCCCGACCACGCTCTTGGCCCAGGTCGACAGCTCGGTCGGCGGCAAGACCGGGATCAACACCACAACCGGCAAAAACCTGATCGGCGCCTTTTATCAGCCGCGCCTGGTCCTCGCCGACACCGGAACCTTGGCCACCCTGCCGCGCCGCGAATTGCTGGCGGGCTACGCCGAAACTGTCAAATACGGACTGATCCGCGACCCAGAGTTTTTCGCCTGGTGCGAGCGCCAAGGCAATGCGCTCGTCGCGCTCGAGGCGGAGCCGATCCGCCGCGCGGTGGTGACGAGCTGCACAATGAAGGCGGCGGTGGTCGCCATCGACGAGCGCGAGGAGGGCGAGCGGGCCTTGCTCAATTTCGGCCACACCTTTGGCCATGCGCTGGAGGCCGAGACCGGATTTTCGAGCCGCCTCTTGCATGGCGAGGCGGTGGCCTTGGGCATGGTGCTGGCCTTTGATTTCGCGGCGCGGCTGGGGCTTGCAGGGGCGGCCGACGGCGAACGGGTGCGCCGCCATTTCGCCGCGACCGGGCTGCCGACCGGGCTCGCCGCGGTCGGGCTGGCGGGCATCCCGGCCGAGCGTCTGCTCGCGCATATGGGCAAAGACAAAAAAGTCCGCGATGGGCAGATCACCTTGATCCTGCCGCGCGCCATCGGCGACGCCTTTGTCATGAAGGACGCGCCCGCCGCCGAGCTGCACGATTTCCTCAAGGTCGCGGCCTAACTCGCCATGCGGAGCCCTCCGTCGCTGTGGGCGGCACCGACGCCGGCCTGACCCTGAGTCTCCCGAGTGAGCCACGGCTCGTCCAGATCGGCGCCGTGGCGTTAAAGCCGGCAATTTCTGCGGCCGGCAGACGGGCGAACCCGACCAGGAGCGACCATATCGAAGGTGGCCCGGCTCGCCGGCCGCAATGCCTCGGGGCCGCCGATCAGGCTTCGCAGCACTCGCGATCAGGCATGGGGCTAGAGGGCTGAAACGCGGCGCTTGGCGCGACGCAGCAATCCCCACCGAGCCTCAGCGGTTGAAACCGTGGTATTCGTCGCCGACCAGGATGACGACGGGTCGTTGGGTGCGCTCCGCCTCCTCAAAGGCGATGCCGATGCGCGGCGCGTCGGCGTCGCTCTCGACCAGGTAATAATTCAGGCCGAACGCCATCAGGAAACGCTCGGTATAGGTCGCCGCAGTGTCGGTGTTGACCCCGTGCCGGGTCCAGCCGCGATAGCCGACCATCAGCACGACCCCGAGATTGAGTCCCAACAGCCAGCCGCGCACCGAATCGCCCAATTCCAGCATCCCGGTGTTCTGGATCAGGATCAGGGGCTTCGCCCCGCCGGCGGCAAGCCCGGCGGCGATCGAGCAAGCATGCCCCTCGCGGCTGACCCCGACGAGGTGGACCGACGGGTCGGCCTTCATCAGCAGATAAAGCCAGTTGGTCTCGCTGTCCGGCAGGTACACGACATGACTGATGCCGTTCTTTTTCATTTCGTCGAGCACCGTCTCCGGGCTCAGCGCCACCACCGCCGTCTCGCTCATCAGCCGCCTCCGTCAAAACCACCGGCGCACCATAGATCGATGCGCTAAGCGGGCGCCAGGGCCGATATGCGCCCGAGAGGGCGCAAGCCCGTCGCGCGGCCCTCCCTGGTGAAGCTGCCGCATTTCGAGCGCATGATGGTCTCGCAATCGTGAGGGAGACGACCATGCCGACACGCCGTGCCGTGCTGCTGTCCGCGCTGGCCGCCACGGCGGCCCGTCCGGGACGGCTCTTTGCCAAGGCGGAAGCTGCGCCGCCGCCGATCGTGCTGCGGCTGATCCGGCGGACGATCGAGGTCAACGGCAAGCCCGCCTCGGTCTATGGCATCCGCCAGCCGGACGGCACCCCCGGCATTACGACTCATGTCGGCGACCGGTTTCGGGTGCGCGTCGAAAACCAGATCGGCAAGCCGAGCCTCGTTCACTGGCACGGCCTCGCCCCGCCGTGGCGGCAGGACGGCGTGCCCGGCATCTCGGGGCCGCCGATCCCGGCGGGCGGCAGCGCCGATTACGATTTTCCGCTCGCCTATGGCGGCACCTTCTGGATGCATTCGCATCAGGGGTTCCAGGAGCAGCTGTTGATGAGCGCGCCGCTGATTATCCGCGATCAGCGCGACCAGCCGGGCCGGCAGGAAATCGTGCTGACGCTCGAAGATTTCAGCTTTACCCCGCCGGAGGAAATCTTTGCCAATTTGAAAAAGGGCGGGAGCATGCCGGGGATGGCGCGAGCCGCCGCCCGGATCTGGCATGGCGAATGGCGGCATGCGGGAGCCGGTGGCGCCAAGCCGGTGCGCGCGAGCATGAACGGCACGGCTGGGCCGAATGGGATGTCCGGGATGGCCCAAGCCGGTACAGCGGGCGCGCCCGACCTCAACGATGTGACTTATGACGCCTTTCTCGCCAACGGCCGCACCCTGGCCGACCCGCAGATCGTCAAGGTCGAGCCCGGTGCCCAGGTGCTGCTGCGGGTCATCAACAGCTCGGCGATGTCGAGCTACCATTTCGATCTCGGCCGGCTCGACGGCAGCCTGATCGCGGTCGATGGGTCATTGGTGCAGCCGCTCGCCGGCCAAGTGTTTCCGATCGCCGTCGCCCAGCGCCTCGACATCGTGCTGACGATCCCGCGCGGCGAAGGGGCCTATCCGCTGCTCGCCACGGTCGAGGGCGAGCGCAGCCGCACCGGCATCGTGCTCGCCGCCGGCAACGCGCCGGTCGCTCGCGTCCTGGCGCAGGCGCCGACCTTCGCACCGGCGATCACGATGGAATTGGAGAGCCGGCTGCGCGCGCTCGAGCCGCTCGCGCCGCGCCGGCCTGACCGTATCCACAACATCGACCTGACCGGCGAGATGTCGAAATACGTCTGGTCGATCAATGGCGTCGCGTGGAACAAGGAGGTGCCGCCATTGCCGATCGCCAAAGGCGAGCGCGTCGCCCTGGTGATGACCAACTCGACCGGCATGCCGCACCCGATGCATCTGCACGGGCACCGCTTTCAGGTGGTCGAGATCGGCGGCCTGAGCTTTCCGGGGGCGGTGCGCGACACCGTGCGGGTGCCGCCGGCGCAGCGCGTCGTGGTCGAATTCGACGCCGACAACCCCGGCTGGTGGGCCTTTCACTGCCACATGCTCTATCACATGGAAGCCGGCATGTTCACGACCTTCCGTTACGTCTGACCCGCGCTGCCGCGCGTTGCTCGGCCGGTGGCCGCCCCGCTATTTCGGCTGCACGTTCGGGTTGCCGCCGGGAGTGCCGGGCGGCGGAATGATCGGGGTGCGGCTCACTCCCTGGTTTGGCGGCGTGACGACGCCGCGGTCGTGGGTCGGCGGCGGCCGGATCACGCCGCCCGAGCGGTTCAGCTCCTTGCTCAGAGAGCCGGGTGCTCCGCCTGGCCCCGATGGCGGGTCCGGACTATTCGCGGCCGGGCCCTGGCCGGTGGCAGCGCCTCCCGTCCCCTCCGGCGTCTGCGCCGCGGCGAGGCTGGCACCGGCGCACAGCAGCAAGGCCATTATCAGCGGCCGGATCATGGCGTGCACCTCCTCGCCTCCCTTTGCCCACAGGCTCACCTAAAGAGGCACGCCCCAGAAGCAAAAAAGTTTCATCGGCCGCGGGCGCACGAAGAAGCGTCATTCCGGGCGGCCCGGGTCAGCGGCGCGGCGAGCCGGAGCGCCATCGGCCAGCGACCGAGCGCCGGTCGGTCACCGAAATGTGAGATGCGCGCCCGCACCGCGGCCACCACCTTTCAGCCGCCGCAGCCGCGGCGGGCCTCAGGGGAGACAATCGATCATGCGTTCGAGACCACTTTTCGCCGCTCTCTTTGTCGCGCTCCTGGCGTCGCCAAGCCTGGCGCAGGGCCTGTCCGGCGCCGCCGCGCGTCGACCCATATCCGCGGCACGGTCGAAAAGCTCGACGGCCACGAGCTGACCATCAAATCGCGCGCCGGCGAGGTGGTTGCGGTGACGCTCGCGCCGAATTTTTCGGTGGTTGCCGTGGTCCCCAAGGTCATGGCCGACATCAAGCCCGGCGATTTTGTCGCATCGACCTCGATCCGCGGCCCCAATGGCGCCCTTGACGCGATTGAGCTGCATATTCTGCCGCAGAACCTGCGCAGCAAGATCGAGGGCCAATTTCCCTCGGACCTCGTTCCCGGCAGCTTGATGACCAATGCGACAGTGGCGCAGATCACCTCTGTGCCGCGCGGCCGGGTGCTGTCCGTCACCTACAAGGGCCGGGACGCGGCGATCACGGTATTGCCGGGGATCCCGATCGTCGGCTATGTGCCGGCAGATCCGAGCCTCTTAAAGCCGGGCGCGGCGGTGGTTCTTACGGCCCAGAAAAATGCCGACGGTGGCCTGACCGCTACCCGCGTCACGGCCGAAAAAAACGGCGTCAAGCCGCCGATGTGAGCGAGGCTGCGCGGCAGCCGCAGCAGGAGCATTTTGGATGGTCCTCCCTTGGGACGATTACGGCGGCCGGTTTTCGCCGTTAAAGCTCGCCGTCTTTGTGGCGCTGTTTGTGCCGGCGGGTTGGGTCGCGTTCGCCTATGGGTTTGGCCTGCTCGGCGCCCGGCCGCTGAACGAGGCGATCCACCAGTTTGGCTTGTGGACGATCCGGCTGATTTTCCTCGCATTGGCGGTGACCCCGCTGCGCCAGATCTTGCAATGGCCGCGGCTGATCGTGGTGCGGCGGATGGTCGGCGTCGCTGCCTTCGCCTATGTGCTGGTCCATTTCTCGCTCTATATCGCGAGCGAGGCCTTCGATCTGGAAAAGGTCGCCAGCGAGATCGTGCTGCGGGTCTATCTGACGATCGGCTTTACCGCACTGCTCGGCCTTGCCGCGCTGGCCGCGACCTCGACCGACGGCATGGTCCGTCGCCTCGGCGGCAAGCGCTGGCAGCGGCTGCACCGGATCGTCTACGCGATCGGGGTGCTCGCGGTCATCCATTTCTCTTTTCAGGCGAAGCTCGACAAATGGGAGCCGACGGTCATGGCCGGGCTGCTGTTCTGGCTGTTCGGCTATCGCCTCCTGCTGTGGCGCTTCGGCCGGCGCGGGCATTTGGCGCTGGCTTGGGTCGCAGCACTCGGCTTGGCCGCGGCGGTCGCCACCGGGCTCGGCGAGGCAGTCTATTTCCGGCTCTCCTTCCACGCCCCGCTGCTGCGTGTGCTGAACGCCAACTTTTCGCTGCAGACCGGCATCCGGCCGGCGGCAATCGTGCTGGCGATCGGGCTCGCCGTTACTGCCGCCGGGGCGTTTCGCGCGGCGGCAGCTCCAGCCGAAAGGCGGCGCACCGGCCGCGCCCGCCCGATCCGCCGAGAGCTTACGCCAAGCCGTTGAGGGCGAAATCGAAGATGTCGAAGTTGTGCAATCCGCCCGCTTCGGCGCGACGACGATAGTGCGGGGTCAGCGATCGCGACAGCATGAACGGCACGCGCTGCTCGGCTTGCCCGCCATGCGAGCGCAGGCGATGGCCGGCCAGCCCCGACAAATCGTGCTCGGCCCGCGCGGCGCCGATCGCGGTCGCGGCATCGCCCAGCACAACAAAATCGGCTTCGCGGTCGAACGGCAGTTCGAGCCGCCGGGAGGCCTCGTCGCGATCGAACACCCCGGCAACTCCGGGCAGCGCCGCGCTTGCATCCATCATCGCCGGGATGCCGGCGGCATTTCGGACATAGACCCGCACAAACGAGCCGAGCGCCCCGTGATGGCGCACAAACGGGTCGGTGATGGGGCAGATCACGCGCGCCGCACCCGTCCCGAACCGCTCGCCAAGCTCGTCTTCGAGAAAGATCACCCGCGGCTTGTCGTTCATGCCGTGATCGGCGACGAGCCCGACGACCGCACCCAACTCGATAAAACGCCGCACCCGATCGTCGACCGCGCGGTGAAACGCGTCGGCGTCGGGGGCGCCCGGCGCATGCGCGTGCTGGACATAATCGGACAATGACAGATAGAGCAGGCTCGCCGCGCCGCCTTCAAGCAGCCGCAGCCCGGCATCGAGCACATAGAGCGACAGATCGGCCGAATACATGTCGGGGCGCGCCCGCCCGACCAGCGCCTCGACCCCGGCATCGGCGCATTCCGACGAAAAGCATATGCCGTCTAGGTTGCGGCCCAAGAGCCGGCGCAGTTTGTCCTTGGCGGTGACCGCGGCGGTTTTGACACCCTCGCGCGCCATCAGCGAAAGGATCGTCTCGCTGCGCATCAGATCCGGGTCGGTCATCATGATCTCGCGACCGGTCTCGCGGTCGAGACAATAATTGCCGGCGATGCCGTGCACCGCGGGCGGCGCTCCGGTCACGATCGAGACGTTGTTCGGGTTGGTAAAGGTCGGCATCACCGCGTCCGCCGTGCCAAGCCAGCCCTCGCCGGCAAAGCCGCCGAGCGTCGGCAGCACGCCGTCGGCGATGCCGCGCTCGACATAAGCCGGGTCGAACCCATCGACGCAGATCACCACCACCGGCCGCTCCGGCTTGCGGTACCGCCGTCCGTTCAGCTCGATCATCGCTGCCATCGTGCTCCCGAGAAAGTCATCCACCGGCGGTGTCCCCCACAGATCCTTAGCCCGTCAAGGGATGATTTTGACATTGCCACCGCGATTTTATCACCAACCGGCAATTTGTCCCGGCCCGGCGATCCTCAATGCCTTTCTGAGACGCCGATCGCCGAAACGAGCGGCCTTGTGATCATTTGTACGCGCCAAGCAGTCTATATGGCCCCCCGATAGGCTTTGGCTCCCCTTGATGCAATTTGGGCGTGGTCACGAGCGAATTTGGTTGCAGCGCTGCCTAACGTAAATAGAAGATCAGCACGGCGGGCTGCAACCCGTTGGGCAGGCGTACGGACTATCTGTCTGGCACGGAGCAAGGACCTTGAAGATCGCGAAACTGGCGCCGATTTTTCCGGCGCTGCTGTTGACCGCATGCTATTCCCCGCTTCCGCCCGAGCCGCTTTCGCTCCAGGTGATCGCGTCGCCGAGGAGCGTCGTACCGGGACAGGGCATCGATCTGGCGACCGACGCCAGCGACGTGCTGAACGAGTTGGAAAGCAGCCGGGTCGCCTTTGTCGCCCGCTATTATCGCGACCCGGAATCCCGATGGCCGGCGCTTTCGGCGAGCGAAGCCCGGCGGCTCTCGTCGTTGGGCTTGAAGATTGTCGCCGTGTGGGAATCGCATTCCCGGGATCCGGCGCATTTCTCCTATGCCTCCGGTTTTAGCGACGCGATCACGGCTTACGGAGAGGCCAGGGCCGCCGGGCAGCCTGCCGGCAGCGCCATCTACTTCGCTGTTGACTTCAATGCGCTGTGGCTTGAGCCGATCGACGAATATTTTCGAGGCGTTGCCGCGGGCTTCGCCGCCGCGAGCGGCGGGAATGCGGCTTATGCAATCGGGGTTTACGGTTCCGGAGCGGTTTGTGATGGGCTGAAAGGAAGCGGTCTGGCACGATACACCTGGTTGTCGAACTCGATCGCGTGGGTCGGCTCAGCCACCTATGACGGCTGGAACATCCGGCAGGGCGACCGGTCCCCGGCGTTGTCTTTCAACCATGATGCCGACGAGGCCAGATCCGAGTACGGCGCGTTTCAGCTCGATGCTTCCCATAGCGGCGGCCCCGGTGGTGCTGTCGCGCAGCAACTGTCACAGAACGGGCAAGCGCTGGCGCCGGCGGTTCCCGCTTCGCACTGATCCTTCGCGCTGAACCAGGCAGAGGCGCCGTCATAGGCGAAGCTTGCCGCGGGGCGCCGCAAATTGCTGGTCTGCAGCGACACACGGCTACGGATGCTCCCGGATTTCGCTCCTCAGGCCGGGCGAACCTGCTATCGTCGGCAAGGCTCTTTCGTCTCGACCTCAGGAGAACGGCAACATGGCTTCGAACGGCAAGGTCGCCCTCGTCACCGGCGGGGGGAGCGGCATCGGCAAGGCGTCGGCCTTGGCGCTGGCCCGCGAGGGGTTTGCGGTGGTCGTCGCCGGGCGCCGGCCCGAGCCGTTGCAGGCGGTGGTCGGCGAGATTGAAGGCATGCAAGGGAAGGCGCTCGGCGTGCCGACCGATGTCGGCAACCCGGATTCGGTGCGCGCCCTCTTCGCCCGGACCAGGGAAACCTATGGCCGGCTCGATGTGCTGTTCAACAATGCCGGATTTGGCGCCGCGGCGCCGATCGAGGAATTGGCCTTCGAGCGCTGGCAGGCTGTGGTCAATTCGATCCTGACCGGCTCGTTCCTGTGCACCCAGGAAGCCTTCAAGATCATGAAGGAGCAGCAGCCGATGGGCGGCCGGATCATCAACAACGGCTCGATCTCGGCGCATGTGCCGCGGCCGAACTCGGTCGCCTACACCTCGTGCAAGCACGCGATCACGGGCTTGACCAAATCGACCTCGCTCGACGGCCGCAAATACGACATCTCGTGCGGCCAGATCGATATCGGCAACGCGCTCACCGAGATGACCCAGCGCATGCAGCGCGGCGTGCCGCAGGCCAACGGCACGGTCATCGAGGAGCCGACGATGGACGTGCAGAACGTCGCCCGCGCCATCGTCTTCATGTCGACCGTCACCCCCGAGGCCAACGTCCAGTTCCTGACCGTGATGGCCACCAAGATGCCGTTCGTCGGCCGCGGCTAGGGGGTTCCCAACTGCCGAGCGGTAGTGGCTGCTTTCGGGGGTATGACGAGCAGAAGGACATCGGGCGATGCTGACGACCACGCGCGACCTGGTCCTGCCGACCGCGATCACCGGGTCGTATCCGCGCCCGCTGTGGTTCGATGCGAGCCTTCAAGGCCGCTCGTTCAAGGCGGCACTCGGCGATTCGCTCTTTCGCGAGCAGTATCTCGACGCGGTCGCCGCGGTGATCAACGCGCAGGAGGCGGCCGGGCTCGACATCGTCACCGACGGCGACAGCCGCTTCGACCTCGCGGTCGGCGGCAAATCCTGGTTCTTCTACCCGATCGAGCGATTGGGCGGCATCCACGGCCACCGCTCGACCTCGCAGGGCTGGATGGGCCGGCATGGGCTCAAGCCCGGGCATATCCTGTGGGAGGTGCAGGAGGCTTATCAGCCGGCGGTCGTCACCGAGAAACTGACGCGCGGGGCGCTCGAATACGCGGCGCTGTGGCAGATCGCCCAGCGCTTCAGCGACCGCCCGGTCAAGTTTGGTGCGATCTGCGCGCCGGCGCTCGCCAGCATGCTGTGGAACCAGCATTACCCCGACGACCGGGCGATGGTGCTCGACCTGTGCGATATCATGAATGCCGAATTGCGCGAGCTGGCGGCCGCCGGCTGCCCGGTGATCCAGGTCGAGGAGCCGCGCCATCACGGGCTGACCACGCGCCCCGACTGCACCGAGGCCGAGCTTGAATTTCAGACCCAGGCGTTCAACCGGCAGCTTGCCGGCGTCGATGCGGAAATCTGGGCGCATACCTGCTGGGGCAATCCGAACCAGCAGCGGGTCTATTGGGAGGTGCCGAGCTACGAGCGGGCGCTCCCGCACCTGCTGCAGCTGAACGCCGACGTCATCACCTTCGAATGCGCCTCGAGCGGCGGCAAGGACTTGCCGCTCTTCGCCAAATACCAGACCGACAAGAAGATCGGCATCGGCGTCGTCAACCACTGCAACACGATCGTCGAGCCGCCCGAGCACGTCGCCGGGCTGATCCGCAAGGCGCTCGAATACGTCCCGCCCGAGCGGCTGGTGATCACCACCGATTGCGGCTTTGGCCGCGAGGGCCTGTCGCGCCGCATTGCCTACTACAAATGCGTCTCGCTGGTCGCCGGCACCAACATCGTGCGCCGCGAACTGGGCCTCCCCGAAGCCCATATCCGCGCCGCCGACCCCAAGCTCTATTTCGCCGGGGGCGGATGACAAAGCGTCTGTGCGGGGTGGCTCGCTACACGGCGATGGCGCGCGCCGCTTCGGACAAGGGTTCGGACAAGGCCGCGCCCTGCGCCGGCTCCGGCTCCTTGATGCGAAACCAGGCGACATAGAGCGCCGGCAGGAACAGGAGCGTCAGCAGGGTTGCGACAAACAGGCCGCCGATGATCGCATAAGCCATCGGCCCCCAGAATACCTCGGGCGCGATCGGAACCATGCCGAGGATCGCGGCGGCCGCGGTCAGCGCAATCGGCCGCATCCGGTGGGTGGTCGCGTCGATGACCGCGTCCCAAGGGTGCAGGCCGCGAGCGATGTCCACATCGATCTGGTCGATCAGAATGACCGAGTTGCGGATGATCATCCCGCTCAACGCGATGACGCCGAGGATCGCGACAAAGCCCATCGGCGTCCCGGTCGGCAACAGCGCCAGGACCACGCCGATCAGCCCGAGTGGGGCGACGCTGACCGCGAGCAGCACCTTTTGAAAGCTGTGCAGCTGGGCCATCAGAATGGTCAGCATCAGAAAAATCATGACCGGGAAGACCGCGGCGACCGAGGCGAGCCCCTTGGCGCTCTCCTCGACCGAGCCGCCGGTTTCGATGCGGTCGCCGGCCGGCAAGGTCTTAGACAGCGCGGCGATCGCCGGCGCCAGCTCGGCATTGACTGTCTTCGCCTCGACGTCGGGCGCCACATCGGCCTGGACCGTGATCGTCGGCATCAGATCGCGCTGCCAGACCACCGGCTGCTCGATGCCGTAGCCGAACGTGGCGATCTGGCTCAGCGGCACGGTTTTGCCGTTGTTCAGCGACACCTGCAAATCCTTCAGGGTCTGCAGCGAGGCGCGCTGATCGGACGGCGCCCGCGCCACGACATCAATGAGATAAATCGAGTTGCGGACTTGTGTCACGGTGAGGCCGTCGACCACCGCGTTCAGCGCCTCGGCCAGCGATTGGGAGCTCACCCCGAGCTGGCGGACCCGGTCCTGATCGACCTGGATCTGCAGGCTCTTCATCGGCTCGTTCCAGTCGAAATTAACGAGCCGGGTGTTCGGGTTCTGGCCGATCACGGCGGCGGTGCGGAACGCGGCGGCGCGGGCGGCCTCGGCGGTCGCGGCGCTGACCCGGTACTTCAGCGGCCAGCCGACCGGCGGACCCATTTCGAGCGGGGTGACCCGCGTCGTCAGATCGGCGAATTCGGTGTCGAGCGCCTTTTGCAGGCGCGCCTCTACGATCTCGCGCTGCTTCAGGCCTTTTGTGACGATCACGCCCTGCGCGAAATAGCTGTTGGCGAGCTGCACGTTGAGCGGCAGGTAAAACCGGATCGCCCCTTGGCCGACGTAAAAGCTGTAATGGTCGATGTTCGGATCGCCTTTGAGCAAGGATTCGAACCGCTTGACCTGGGCCTCGGTGGCATAGATCGACGAATTCTGCGGCAGGCTCAGATCGACCAGCAGCTCGGGGCGGTCGGAGGCCGGGAAGAATTGCTGCTGAATAAAGCCGAAGCCGTATAGCGAGGCGGCGAACAGCGCGACGGTCACGGCGATGACCAGCCAGCGCGACCGCATGCAAAAAATCAGGCTGGCGCGGAACAGCCGCGTCACCCCGCCCCGCTCGCCATGGCCGCCGCCATGCGGCTTCAACGTGCGCGGCAGGATCGTGACGCCGATCACCGGGGCAAACAGCACCGCCACGACCCATGACGCCAACAGCGCCACAGTGATGACGATAAACAGCGAATAGCAATATTCGCCGGCACTGCTCTTGGCAAAGCCGATCGGCACAAAGCCGGCTACCGTGACCAAGGTCCCGGTCAGCATCGGAAACGCGGTCGTGACCCAAGCGTGGGTCGCCGAATGCTCGCGATCGACCCCGGCCTCGAGCTGGCTCACCATCATTTCGATCGTGATCATCGCATCATCGACCAGCAGGCCGAGCGAGATGATCAGGGCGCCGAGCGAGATGCGCTGCAAGCTGATGCCGGCATGCGCCATGTAGACAAAGACGATGGCCAGCACCAACGGGATCGAGCAGGCGACGACCAGGCCGGGGCGCAGCCCGAGGCTGAGGAAGCTCACCGCCAGCACAATCGCGATTGCTTCCCACAAGGCCTTGGTGAAATGGCCGACCGCCTGCTGCACGACCACCGGCTGGTCGGCGACCAGGTGCGGCTCGATGCCGATCGGCAGATTGGCGGTGATGTCGGCCATCTTGCGCTTGATCGCCTCGCCAAACGCCAAGACGTTGCCGCCCTGGGCCATCGAGATGGCAAGGCCGAGCGCCGGCTCGCCCTGATAGCGGAACATCGGCTGCGGCGGGTCGGCATAGCCCGCCTTGATCGTGGCGACATCGGCCAGCCGAAAAAATCGGCCATCGGCATAGAGGTTGATGCGCTTCAAGTCGGCCGCCGAGCCGAACGCGCCGGACACGCGGACCGCGAATTTCTCCTTGCCGGTCTGCACCACGCCCGACGGGGTGACCGCGTTCTGCTCGCGCAGGCTCTGGATGATCTGGTCGCGGCTGACGCCGAGCCCGGCGAGCTTCCTGGTGTCGAACTCAAGGTAGATCTTCTGGTCCTGGGCGCCGATCAGCTGCACTTTTGCCGCATTGTCGACGGTCAGGATCTGATTGCGGGCGCCTTCGACATAGTCGCGCAGCTCGCGGCGGGTGAACCCGTCAGCGGTGAACGCATAGATAATCCCGAAAACATCGCCGAACTCGTCGTTGAAATAGGGGCCGACAATACCCTGGGGCAGCGTCCCCCTGATATCGGCCACCTTGTTGCGCACCTGCTGCCAGATGCCCGGAACGGCGCTCTTCGGCGTCGTCTGCAGCAAATTGACATAAACGGTCGAGACGCCGGGCTTGGTCTCGCTTTGGAGATAATCGAGCGAGGGCGTCTCTTGCAGTTTCTTTTCGATCCGGTCGGTCACCTGCTGCAAGGTGTCGTCGACCGTGGCGCCCGGCCAGTACGCCTGCACGACCATCGTCTTGATCGTAAAGGACGGATCCTCCTCGCGCCCGAGCTTAGTATAGGACAGCACCCCCGCGGCAACGCAGATGATCATCAGAAACCAGACGAACGAGCGATGATTAATCGCCCATTCGGAGAGATTAAACCCCCTCATGGCGCGGCGCTCGCCTGCAGCAGGCGGACCTTTTCGCCGGGAACCAGCATCTGCACGCCGGCAGTGACCACGACGTCGCCCCTTGCCAGCCCGCTGCGGACGATGACCGCGTCGCCCTGGTAGCGTTCTACAGTGACCGGCTTCAGCTGCACCGCGCCGCCGGCGTCGACGACCCAGACCGCGGGCTTCGCGTTCTTATCGAACAGCGCGCTTCCGGGGATGGTAATGCTGCGCGCCTGGCTCCTGGTCACGCTGCCGACGACGCTGGCGCCGAGGCGCATTTGCGGCGGCGGGTCGTCCAGCGCCACGCGGACCGCATAGGTTCGGGTGGCCGGATCGGCCTGCGGCGAGACATAGCGGATTTTGCCGGTGGCCTGGATTTCCGGGTTGCTGACCAGTCTGACCTCGACCGCCGGATTTGCCGTCGGGTTGTTGAAGGCTGCCTCGGCAACGTGGAACACCGCCTCGCGCTCGCCCGGCTGGGCCAGGCGGACGACCATCTGCCCGGCGCTTACAACCTGCCCGGCATCGGCGCCGACCGCGGTGATCACCCCGTCATGATCGGCCTTGAGATCGGCATAGCTCAAATTGTCGCTGGCCTGGATCTGCCGGGCGCGCGCCGCCTCGGCCTGCGCCTGCGCGGTCTTGAAGGTCTTGATCGCCTGATCGTATTTAACCTCTGTGGTGTGGCCGTTTTTTAACAGTGCGGCTTGGCGGGCTTGCTGGGCCCGGCTGCGCGCCACCTCGGCATCGGCCGCCGCGACCTCCGATTTGGCAACCGCGAGATCCTGGCGGTATTGCTGCGGGTCGAGCCGCGCGAGCAGATCACCCTTGTTGACCTGCGTCCCAACATCGACCGGCCGCTCAAGGATTTTGCCGCCGACCCGGAAGCCGATATCGGCTTGGTAGCGCGGCTGGATTTCGCCGGTCAGCGACAGCGTCTCAGCGGCGTCGCGCGGCTCGACGGTGACCGTGCGCACCGGGCGCACCTCCCGCGCGGCGACGGCGCTGTCCTTGTGGCAGGCAGCAAGGCTTGCCGCGACCAGCATCGCCGCGGGCCACATTAACGCGAATGCCGGACACGGATGCCGCTGGATCAGCGACCCTTGGCGCAAGCGTTCGGTCGGCCGCCAACAACGTTGCCCATGGCCGCGCAGCATTCCCACCCTCCCCAGCATGCTACGCAACATTAGCATCAGGGGCCCCGGGCCGATAGCCGGCCGGCCGCGCGCCAGGATAGATCGGCAGGGAAGCTCTTAAAACCCGAGGCGTGGCGAGACTGATGCCGAGCGGAAGTCGATGGCGGAGCGAGCAATTGACCCGCCTGCGCCCAGCCCCTATGTTTGCCGCCGCAGCGAGCCTGTAGCTCAGCCGGTAGAGCAACTGACTTTTAATCAGTAGGTCCCGGGTTCGAATCCCGGCGGGCTCACCATCAACCCCTTGGAATATATATGAAATGACCGCCAGGCAGTTCGCTGAACCCAAATAAGCGGCCTACGAATAAGCGAAAACCGCGGGGCCGGGACGCAAAAAAGCCCGGCCCTGCCGGCCGGGCTCTTTGTTTTGGAGGGGCGCTAGCTCACATCGACCCTGACGACACCGCGTTTCACGTCGTGCGACAGGCGAACCACGTCGCCGCCGGCCTTGCGGTATTCGCCGACCCGCACGTGCTTCTCGTAGAGACCCCAGCGCGCCGCGCGCTTCAGCCGGCTTTGAACGGACAAGCCTCGCGGAGCGGGTGATGATGGCCTCATCGGGATAGAGTGCCGGTTTTTCCGGTTTTGCGGCGGCCTTGGGCCGGTCCGGGGCCGGAACGGGGGCTTGGTTGGCGGCCGGGGCCGGTTTGGCAGCGGAACGGGGTTTTGCGAGCCCGCAGGAGCCGCCTGGCGGGGGGCAACGGCCGGGTTGGGGGTTGGCGCGGGCGCAGCGGCCGGCCCGTAATAGTCGGCATTGAACGCGGCGATCGCGGCTTTGGTCTGGCGCATTTTGAGGCTCCATTCTAACCAGCCGGGGTCGGCCGGTGAGAATCATGGTGCGCGTATAGGTTGAGGAAACGAAAGAGAAATCTCGCGAGGGATTGATTTGTCCTCCCGCGCCGCAACGAACTAAGGTTTCGCGTCGCGCGCGGTTAAACCGCGCCGATCGCCCAGGCAGGCATCGGGGCGGGGGCCGGTTGCGGCGATCAGTTTCCCGGATCAACCTGCCAATCCGGAGTTGTCAAGCTCGCGCATCGGAACGTGAGCCCCGCCGCACCATTTGTCGGCTCGGCCTCCATTTCGCGCTTATACTGATAACACATGGCGCGGTCGAGCATCCCGCTGGTGCCTGCCGTGGTCAGAATGGCCCAGCAACCGCCGCCGCCGCCGCATTGGATTAGCGCCCATTCGGTTCCCGCCATCGCCGGCCGCGCCATCGTGATGAGCCCAAACCCCACAGCGAATGCCGCTGCCATGGTGCGGGTCACGTTAGCACCTAACGCGCTTCGCGGCGTGCGCAACCGTCACCAGGTCCGCGATGTTCGCGGCCAATAATTGCAGGATGTCGTCGTCTGGCATGCTCTGTCTTCCTCTCGGGGAGGTCCGGCGCAATGGAAGCGCACGATATCGCCCCGCTGCCTTTTAGTCTCGCGACCTGGACATTGGCAGCGGACGCCGGACCCTTTAAAACTATACTCTCGTTTGGACGTAGGTAAATAAGTATTTGCGAATTAATATTGCGGTTTTTTCCTATTCTTTAAAATATTCGCAAAGCTCCTCTTTCTTTACCTTCCCGGGTTCTGCTGTATAATATAATCGGTTTAAGTCGGTGCTTTACTTCTGGTTTTTTGAGGCTAAGCTTGAAACGGTCAATTTAAGGAGGGAGGACCCGATGAATACAACTAATCGAGATTTCGTGAGGCGGGTTTCTGCGTATTCGGCCAGAACTGGAGTGCGCAAAGACCTTGTTATCGATATTCTCACCGAGGAGCACGATGCAGTAAAAGCATCGGATGAGGAAGTTCGCGCTGCTGGACTTCTGAAGCTGCGTGAACTTGCCGCCGACGATCCTGCGATCTTAGAGATGAACCCAAAACTTCTCGGTCCGAAGATTGGTTTAAGAGCCGAGGGGAGTGACCGCCGCTGGCTAACAAAAAACCAGAAAATTTTGCGTATCGAGTTTACGCCTACAGCAGAAGCCGCGGAATAGCGAGGTTTGTCATGACAGATTTAGCACAAATGAAGATGCGGATGCGCGCACTTTTGAAAAGTGCGCGTGACAAGCATAGTTCATTTTTCCACTGTCTCGACGAGGTTAAAGCTGAAATCGAATCCGAAAATTTGGACGATTGGCTTTGGGAGAATCTCCGCCTAACCATCGAAGTTGTGGCCGAATTGACGAATATTTTGAATAAAGCCGATAGGCTGCGGGAACGACGGGCGACACAAGAGGCGCTTGAAATAAAACGGACCAGGCGCGCCCGCGCGGCGGCGGCGCGGCGGGCCGAGGCCGAACAGCGGCGCGCGGAGCGCGCTCGCGAAGCGGCTGAGTGCGAACAGCGGCGCGCGGAGCGGCGGGAGGAGCGCGCTAGGGAAGCCGCCACGCGGCGTACCACGGCCGCGGTGCGACTGGTGCGCGAACGTAAACGTAGGCGTCCGCAAGCCGCCAAATTAGTCCCGACCAATCCACAAACACGCGAGCTTCTCGAACGATTTTATGCGCAGAGAAGAGCGTACGATATTCAGCTGGGCAAAATACTTTTCGCGATTAAAGAGAACGTTGCTGCTAAGCGCGAGGGCAAAAATCCAGAGACCAATAAATATTGGACCTGGAAAGGCTGGGTTAATGCGCATTTGGATTGTAACCGCCAGGGCGGCCTACAAATATATTTTGGCTTTCAAGGAGAGCCAAGGATTCGGGGATGTGATCCCGTTGGATCGGAGAGCGTGATGCTCGGCGAAACAGTAATTTGGGACGCGCCGTTCCGGATTAAGTTCATCGCTACTAAATACAGGACCACCGTCAAGGCTGTTTCTGATATCGCGGCTGCCATCGCAGATGATAGGCTTGCAATGGATGGGGGGCGGTTTGCGGACCGTCTTGTAGAAATCAACAAGATTTACAAACTTGGTCACCAAAAAGTGTTACGGATATGGGGGTTACTTGAGCCTTGCGTACCCGTTTACATCGACGGCGTCGGGGGCGCGTTGAGATTAGTAAACTAATAAGTCAGTCACCGTGGGTCGTGTGGGTCTCAAAACTCCTGCCTTCGGGTCTTAGTAACAATGCCTTCGGGTCTCACGGTGAATGCCCGTAAAGCGACCCACGGTGAACCTGTATCAAGCCTTCCGCCCGCGAGCGTTCGGGTCGTTTCGAAGCTTCCATCGCCCATGCGGCCACATCGACCGCAGCATCTTCAATTCGCGGGCCATCCTCTTTGTAGGCAGCATCGTGGCGCAGGCGGGACAGTAGGGAACTGCATTCACGATGTTCCGGTCATCAGGATCGACAAACATCGCGACCAGTGGCGTTAGCCCGGCCGGCGCGTCGCATAGGAAGCAGACCGCGTCCGTTGGAAATAGCTCGGCGAAGAACGCCTTGGCCTCAGTATCACCCGCGGCGGCCTCGGCGTTCAGGCGCACTGCATCGGCGAGCGGTAACTGGAGGATGTTCACGCCGAGCCCGGTATTGGCTTGGCCGACCAGGAGGTTGCGGTTGATGGCGTCGCGGATCGCCGCGACCACGCCCGGCCCGTCCTTGGCCTGGGTGTTCACAATGATTGGTCCGGTAGAAACAGTAGCGCCATGGTCGTTGTTATTCGTGACGGTGCTGCTGGAATTGAGCGCGAGCGCGCCTTGCTGCGCGCCCTGGAGCATACCCTGCACACCGGGCGGGGCGGCGGGCAGCGGCGCGTTGGCCGTTGGCCAAGGGCCGCTGGCGGTCCACGGAGTAAAGCCACGCTTCGCCTTTAGCCACGCGGCGGCGGCATCTTGTATCTGCGGGGGCGCGTCCGAGGCATGTGGATACTGACCGGCGACGCCGATCGCGGCCGCGGCCTCCCGCCACGTCGCATCGCCGAATTGCCACCCGCCCCAGTGCCACTGAGAACTCCGGCGCGAGATTCCCCATGGGTATCATTTTTGTTGACGGCTTTGTAGTTGCCGCCGCTCTCACGCTGGCGGATCGCGGTCATCACGCCGATGTCGCGCTTCGTCATACTGGCGAAGGCGCGCTCCCCGGCCAAATCGCCCGCCGGAGCGGTGCTGGTCGCGGTATGACGTGCAAATCGCTGAGCTTGCCGAAGTCACCCGGCAGTTTGGAAAAATTACCGTTCAACAGATCGCCGAGCGCCTTGAACAAGTCCATGACGTCATTAGTATCCGCATCGCCAATTCCGGAAAGCGTGGCGATCAGGTCTTTGAATTTTTCGTTAAGCGTATCGAGCCATGTGACAAAGGTCGCCAGGTCATTTGTCGCAGCGATCAGCACCGGGTCAAGCCACTCCCAGATGTCATTGAATAGTTTTGTTCGCGCGACGGCGAGCCTGTTCTCGACTTCGACTAAATCGCGGTCAAGCTTGACTTGGCGCTCGGTCAAGGCCGTCTTGCGTGCCTCGGCAATCTCGCCGGGCAGGCTTTCCCCAGCATTGCGTAACGCAATCGACGCCGTCGGCGACAGGCCGAGATTTGTACCCTGCGCAATCGCAAGCGCTTCGGGTTCTTGCGCGAACTTCTGCGCCACCTGTTCCGCCAACTGTTCGGGCGTCGCTGTCAGCATGTCGGTGATGCCAAGGACCCCAAAGGCTTTCATCAGCGCGGGGTCCGGTGGCTGACCGGTCTTCGGCATCAGTTGGAACTGTTTGATATGTGCCAACCACCCTTGTGTTTCTTCCTCTGGCACGTTGCCATGCGTCAACAGCGCTTGACTGACGGCAGAGAACTCGCGCACCGGCATACCCGCCG
Organism: uncultured Alphaproteobacteria bacterium; assembly: GCA_963738185.1. Lineage (GTDB taxonomy): Bacteria > Pseudomonadota > Alphaproteobacteria > ATCC43930 > CGMCC-115725 > AP-15. The sequence continues at coordinate 1,402,601 of CAVTVA010000003.1, forward strand.
TAGCCGCACCAACGCCGATGTTGAACCCTTTCGCCGCTGAAGCTGAGGCGCTTTCGATGACCTTCTTCATTGCTTCGAACACGCCGATCGCGGCCAAGCCGGCGACGCTGAGCGCACGCACGCCGACTGTGAGTCCGGCTAACCCGGCCTCGCCCGCGGTGCTGGTGCGGCGGGCTTGCGCGCCGACGGCGGCGATGTGCTTTTGTGCGGCCTGCGCCGGCGCTGCGAGGGTCTCAAGGTGGCGGCGAACGGTCCGGCTCGGGCTTCGAGGAGCTTGAGGAAGGCCAGAATGTTGACACCGACGTCGCCGAAGCGCTCGCCGGTGCGCTCGGCACCGGTCTGGAGGGTCTGGAGCGAGCGCTCGGCTTGGCGTTGGCCCTCGGTAAACTTGCTTGTGTCAAGGCCAAGCTCGACGCAGAGGGTGTCAATAATTGTAGCCATGTTTTATGCTAACCAGAAGAAATTTGCAGATCGCTGATCGTAACATTCGGCGTGGCCGGGTAGCCGGACATGACCATCTCCCACGGCCCATCGGGCAGCTGCGACGACAAGCTGTAGTTCAAACCGTAGACGTTCCAAAGGCCATTGGCTGGGGTCAGCTCACTTTCAACTTTGATTTGCGAGCCGAATTTCATGGCTGGGTTGAAAAGAGAACGTACCACCACACCCGATTGCTGGTACGTCGGATAGCCAATCATGCCCGTAGCGGGTGAGACGATCGTCGGTGTGCCGGCCCGGCTCCCGTTCTTTGGGAAGATCGCCAACACGCCATGCACGCGGTCTGGGAAGGCGTAAATGTTCGCCGCATTCGCACAAGCATTGATCTGTGCCAGATGGTGCCGGAGAAGTACGGGTTACTGAGCTTGACATCGACGCCCGCATTTTCGAGCGTCAACCCGGCCGTCTTTGCCATGGCGCCCATCAATGTCGCAACGTCAACCGCACCTTTGACTGATGAAGGCGGCACCGGTTTCAGTTGTAAATCCGCCGTCGTCGAAGCCGAGATCATCAATGGCACGTCCGGCATTGCCGTGAAATCGGGGAAGCTTTCCAGTACTACACCCTGGAAGACCGCCGACATTGTCCCACCGACGTCGCCCGCCTCGACGAGGACGATGTTGTTGCGCACGCCGTATTGCAGCCCGGCTTGCGTGAATTGATTTAATTGGTTGCGGGTGATGCCCCAAATGTGAAGGATCGCGGTGGTCGCGCCTGGGTTCATGATGAAACCAAGCTCCGCGTGAACGCGCATTCCTGATAACTTGACAGTGTCGAAGCCGCTGTTCCCCCAGCTTCCTTTGCCGAGTCGGAGCGTCACGTCGATGGCGCGGGTGGCGAACGCTGATTGCATTAGGCCGGCCACAAATTCATCACGGCAAAGCGGCCGGGGGTCCTGGTTTTCCGGGTGAAGACGAGTCCATCCCGACGACCGGGGTCGTCGAGACCGGCCTGGTCAAACGTGGCGATGTGGACAAATATATCCGTCCCGTCATCGTCGGCTTCGATGAAGCCAAAACCACGCGTTTCAAACCAGCCGAGCGTCGCAGTGGCCGGGCGCGGTGGGTTTTTTTCAATGGAATGGTTTCGGGTTGCGGTGTACACCAAACAATCGCTGCCCGCGCCGAGGGAGTAGCACGGCGCGGGCAGCTGGCTGTCTGGCGGGGTCGCCGAACACCGCCAGACTCCGCCCTGCGAGTTGTTTCGCAGAGCGGTCACGCCGCGCCACGCTTCCTAAAGTGGTCGCTCTTTAGGGCCGGCAGCAGCGTGTTCGAATTGTATTTTAGTGCGTATATCGATTTGGACCAATCGGCATATCCGGGACCGGCATTCAATGTGTTTTGGAGAATGACCGGTGGAACGGAAATTATGGCGTGCTGGCCGATCGCATAGAGCGCGCGGCGCAGGTCCAACGCTACGGCTTCGGCCTCGTGCAAGGCGGAAAGTAACGCGGCAACCTCGGGCGAAGCAGCGAGGACTACGCCCACGGCCGAATTCACCGCAGCAGTAGCACCGGCCAATTCAATCTCGATAGTGCGGCGCTCGGCTTCGAGTAACTGCATCGCTTCGGCCGATTGGTCGATATGGTACTGTGCGTCCAAAACGGCGGCTTCGGCTTCTGCGAGTGTGTCAAAATTGGCGGCATCACCAAGAAGTGCTGCCACCAGTTGACGTGGAGCATTGTCGCGGGCCGTGGCGAGGTCTTCGTCCGCTGAAGCCAGGGCCGCGAACCGTTCGCCCGCGCCAGCCGAGCGGCGCTCCTCGGCCTGTAGCAGGGCATGCAGGCGCGCTTCGAGCGCGCTGCGTTTTGCAATGGCGTCGGCTAAGGCTTGGCGTGGATCGGGCATGGGATCACATCGAACGAACGCGCGACGCGTTGGGGAGCAGCGCGGCGAATTTGTCACTTTGTGCGGTGGTCAGGCCGACCGGGCGGGCGCGGCGTGGGAGCGGGCGGTCGGATGGGAGGATCGGGAGCCGGGCGACATCCGGAAACTTCTTGTCGAAGGCCAACCGCGCCCGTGCGTCCATCGCCGGCCCGCGGTCTAGGTCTTTTTCGTATTTCGGGCGGTCTTGTTCACGCACCGTAAAGTTAGCATCAGTATCGGTGCGATCCATACGCCCGCCGGTATTGGGCCGGCCGCTGAACTCGGGCGGGTCGTCTTCGGCGAATAGATCATCGTCGTCGCACATGGACTTGACGGCTTCGAGGAGTTCGTCGAGTTCTTCTGGCTCGATGCGAAGCCCGCCCCCGGCCCGTTAGCCGCCCCCCGGCAAATAGGCGAATAAAATGGCTCCATGGCGTCCCATGCCATCCCCCAACGGCACCAATAACGAGCGCCTTTTTATGCGCTTCCGCGAGCGCGACCCAGCGGTTTACGGACGATTTGACGGTGCCGCTGGTCACGGCGGCATCGACTTCGAAATCCGGAGAGGAGGCATCTTCAGAGCGCCAATACGCCACCTCGTCGAAGATCGCACAGCAAATCGTCCGGCCGCGAACCGCCCGGTAGGAATTGGTGCCGACGACGATTTGTGCATTGTTCTTAAGATCGACGGTATCGGCGGTGATGCGGTCGACCATGCCTGCGAGCAGCGGGACTTCGCGGAAATAGGCGGCGATATAGCGGAACACGATCGCGGCTTGGTCGCGGTCGCAGGCGAGACACAAGACCGTGGCTTTTTCACCAGGGCGCAGCCGGCCTGGGATCACGTTGACGGCGACAAAGGTCGCCAGGTCGGCGGCGATGCTGTCCTTACCACCACCGCGCCCGACCACGCAGACAAGCTCGCCGACTGGCGCAGAGGGGCGGCGGGCGGCCACCGGCAACTGAATTGAAGCGCTTGGTCTCCAACGGGTCGAGCGGCAATCCGTAGGTCGCGCGTAGCACGGCGCGCCAGGTGTTCCACGAGCGCCCGCGGTGGAAGGGTCCGAGCAGGTTCGGGTCATCGACGAACTGGACGATGTTCATCGTCATGCCGGGCAGTCAATATATTCTGCGAATGTCGGCTCTGCCATCGGAGCCTGGCCAATCCCAGCGAGACCATTGTCCGGCGCAGCGAGTTCGAAAAGGCGAGATAAGTCTTGGCGTCGTACTCCGTGAATGTTCCGTCGATGATGCGTTGGTCGAGAACGGCGCAGCGCAATTGCAGCATCGCAGCACGCTCGATCAGGACTGTCTGGCTGCGGCTGAGCTTCCCACCGAGTTGTGCGGCCAGACCTTCACGCATGTGTCGGAGGAGCCGACCTTCTTTCGACCGCATATCCGGGCGCGCCAGGACGATCTCCTTTGAATACGCGCCGAGCTTTGGCAAAAACAAACTCCGTATAAGCCCTAAATAGCGGGCATGTATCCTTGTTATAATAAAGGCCGCGGCGGGCCGCGCGAAAGTTCTTTAAATCAAGGAGCGGGTGTGTGTGGCACGCTCCATGAGACCCGAAGGCAACCGTTCGAAGACCACCCACACCCGCGCACCAATATTACCCCAAATCTCGCAAGATGAAAAGGTCAAAACGATCGCCCCATGGTGGAAACCGCTTATTTAGCCCGGCCGGCCGCTGTAACTACTTGGGATTACTGGGATGTTGTGGCCGAGGGCTGCTAAGGAATGGTTAGTAGGCGCGGTGTTTTGATGCCCTGCGCTCGTCGCCTGCTCTAGGTGAACCGGCCGGCGGTAACGGCCCGGCGGCGGCCGGCAAGGCCAATAGCGGCGCGGCGCTATTGGCGTGCATTGGCGCGCAGCGCGCGGCCGGCCAGCGCTAAAAAGAACGGTGACGGTTCGTGGTCAATTGTCCGGTCTCGGTCTGCTCAGGTGTCATCGTCATGCTACATTCCTTTTTTGCCAGCCGGCCCCCCCTTTTAGCGCAACGATCATCCTTTAGTTTCAACTACTTAGCTCCTTTTAACGCTTTTAGCGCTTTTAACGCAGCCCTAGCTATTTGCCAGCCGGCGGCCCGGTTTCAGTCCACCAGTGAAAATCGCGGGAGGAGACCATCCCCCCGTAGCCGATCCCTATCAGATGAGCCGTAGGAATGGATAACAGCAGTCTCCCTCTCCCTCTCCGACCAAATCCCTATCAGATGAGCCGTAGGAATGGCCTTCCCCCGCGTACGGGAGCGTTATAAGCGTTAAAAGCGTTAAAAGGCGGAAAGCCTAGGCTTTTGGCATTTTTTGATAACAAAAAAGCCCCCTGCTGATGGCAAAAAAGCCCCCTCACATTGCGCGCCACAACTCGGCACTCCTTCCTCCGGTCCGTTCAGGGTCGATTCTCACCTTGCCCCCTTTGAGCAGCATCGCCAGCGCGGCCCCGATCTTCTCGTGCTGGTGTCGGCTGAATAGATTGTTAATCGCCGTCCGGTTCAGTCCGGCGGGAGTGGCCTTCAGCGCGCGCAGAATATCATCGGCGACCGGGTCACCCAACATGCCACCCCAGATATATGCGGCAAACTCCTGAGCAGATCTGACCAATGCCAATGCTGCACGCAGATGTTCGAGGCCGATTGCGGTACGCTGGTCGAGCAACGCATAGAGCATGGCAAGCCGCACGGCCTGCGCTTCGGCGCGCCCGATGATCGCCCCCAGCAGACCGGGTTTACCCTCGGACAGCGCCGGGAACCCTGGCGGCACCCAAACCCGAAGGATTCCACAAATCCGCTACGTCCATCCGAGGCCGATTCCACAAATCTACACGTCCAACGCTCCATCTTGGCCCTACGCCAGCGATAATCGACCCATTTTGTCACAATTACGGCAAATAAGGCCAATAAGGCACCTTTACGGCGCAATTGCGGTGGGTCGCGTCCATATTGCGGCGGCATTACGGCGGAAGTTAGCCAGCGCCGCGAAAACAGCCCGCGGCGATAGCTCCGGGGGTGCTGTTATCACTCTGCTATCACTCTGCGTTCACTGGCCTCGCAAAAATCCTCCTTATATTTCAGCTTGTTATCACTGTAATCACTGTTATCACTACTTTTGTTGTAAAGGGTTATAGCAGCTAGCGCTAAGGGCTACGGGCCGGGGGCATCCCCCATAGCCATATAGGCACCCACCGCTAACAGTGATTGCAGCGATAACTCCTTGAAATTGTTGACATGCGTAGTGATAGCAGAGTGATTACAAACACCCATTGGAGTGATTTCATACCAGCAAATCCTCCTCCGTCACCACCTGCGCCACCACCACTCTCACACCGTGGTCGGCATCGACGCGTATTTCGATGATCGTCTGGCGTTCTGCGTCGGTTCCCTTCAGATAGCCGCGGGCCGTGTCCGTTCTGTCGTGGAACATCATCATTCCATGTTTGTACTCCCAGCCGAGTTGCACCATCGCCTTTTTGAGCCGACCTCCCATGCTGGGATTTTTGACTCCCTCTGGGATTTGCAAAATATCGAACACATGACGGGTCTTGATGCGGCCGGTCAGATTGTGCAGTTTCTCATCGAGCCGGTAGGTCCACGGGTCGATCTCTTCGTGCCTTTTCTGCACCTCGGCCGCCGCTGCCCACAGCGCTCGGGGCAGCCGGATCGACTCACCAGTCGCTTCCGCCGCCGCGGCCTCAGCCCAGAGTTGGTCGCGGTCGCGTTTGAGCGCGGGCACATCCCACGCACCGGTCTCCACCGGCCAAAACCGCCGGTTTTGATCATCCTTGAGGAACTCGACGTTATTCGTCGTGCCGATGAAGATGCACTGCCGTTTCGCCTCGGTGGAGTGGCGGGCGTAAGCCTTTCGCGCGCGATCGACCTGCCGTGAGAGCTCAGCCTTGACCGCTTCGACTTCGCCTTTGCGCATCCCGGCGAGCTCCGGCATCTCGACGATCCATTTGCCGCCGAGTTTCTCGAGCCGCTCTTTGTCGCTGGTGCCGAGCTTGAGGCTGTCCGAGAACCAGTCGGGGTTCGGGCAAAGCGCCAAGATGGCCTCGGATTTGTCATTCCCCTGCGTGGGATCGACGAACACCAAGATTTCGTCGAACTTGGCTCCGGGTTGTCGTACGCGACGCACGGCCGCCAGCAGCACCAGCCGGCCGACGGCCCGGCTATACTCAGTGTTTTCGACCTGGCCATAGTCGTGTAGCCATGTGTCGATACGTTTGACGCCATCCCAAACCAGCGGCGCGAGATAATCTAACACCGGGTGGAACGTGTGGCGGTGCGCCGCGTCCAGCAGCACGTCCTCGAAGAACGACCGATTGGGCCGAAACCCGTAGCGCTCATCGATGGCAAGCCATGCCGCGATTGTGAGGGCATCCTCGAACGGCACGTCGTCGATCAGCTCCATCGCAGCGAACCGATCATAGCTGAGCGTGTAATTAAGCAGGTCCAGCGCCTTGCGAATATTGGCTTGGCTGTCCACTTTGATTAAGCCGTGCGGGTTGCGCTCCCACACGCCACCTTCGTTCTCGACCTCTTCCGCCGCCTGTTCAATTTGCCGTGCGACATAATCCGGTGTGTTGGGTTGCTCCTGGCAGTGCTCGAAGTGCGATTTGTGGCGCGGGTTCAGGACGACGGTCTTGATGTTCTCAGCCGACCACCCCAGCCGCGCCAGCCAGCACAGCACGGCCCATAGATGGCGAGAGCGATCGCCGCCATAGGCGGCGGCGTCACCCCTGATCAGCTTCTGGAGCTTTTCTGGCAGTGCGGCCAATGTGAATGCGGCGGCGGCGGGACCAGGCATGGTCTCCGGCACCGTGACCTCATAACGGCCACCCCGGAACAGGCCGGACCGCTCCCGGACGGGGTCCGGGCCGCCGGTGAATATCGGGCGACCGATATAGATCGGCTGCACCGCGTTAAACACGGCATGATCGACCACGCTGCCGGGCAGCCACGCCTTCAGCTCAGCGTCGCTTAATGGGCGGTCGGCCCAGAACATCTCCGCATTGAGATTTTACCGGGCTTCAACCCCGCCGAACTCGTAAATTGCCGCCAACAACTTGCGCCATGAAACGCCGCGGGCAGCCCGCTAACCAAATAGCCGACCGTGCGTTCCGGGTCCTCGAAGGGATTGTACCCTTCTGGTAGTGGTACATCATCGAAATCAAGCGGTATCCAGCGCCGTGACGTCTCCTCAAAACAAGGGTCTTCGGGTTTTTGCGTCGTCTGGTGAAGGCGGCGATGCACCCCGCGCGGGCGCACGCCAGCGCGCAAGCGTCCGCGGATAATGAAGCGGTCATCGTGCTGCTCAACTTCGAATAGTAGCTCGGCCAGCTGTTCTAGGTTGCCAACAGCGGCTTCCTCCACATCAAAGTGCTCTGCGTTGTCGTAGCCTTTTATCACCGGCGAAGGAAGAGTGCCATCTTCCTTTGCTGGTGATAATTGTATCTGCTTGGCCGCCTTGAGTCCTGATTTGGTCCTAAAAATCGTGACGGTGTCGGTGTCGGTGTCGGCTTCCCTCTTGGTAAATCTGAGGCTGCGGAAAACTTCTTCGCTCACCTAGAAAACGGCACTTTACGTGCCGCTGGAAACGCGTTATATTGATTAGGCATTATAAACTCCTTTAGGTCCCTGCGAGGTCGCACTCGCAGGGACCGATTTTTCAATAAACTCGAACGGTTCGTTGCCCCGATTGACGATGTCTAGGGTTTTGCGGAGGTCGACAAATCCGTCGGCAAGGGCGATCGCCATAATGCCATCGGCATCGATCCCCATCGTCAAGTGCGCTCGGCCTTGTTTACGCAGCGACTGCGACACTTTGGCAGCAAGTCCGCCACCGGGATAGTCGAACGCCAGCCACATGGCGAGTAGTACGGCATTTTCTTTGGTCTCTGGGTCGGTTGCGTCTTTGAACATTCCGGTGAGTGCGGCGCGGGTTTTTGCGTGCCAGACGAGGTCGCGGCATCGCGGCGGCTCCGCCTCGACCGTCTGCCGCACGAGGTCGAGAGCGCGGACGAGATCATTGGCGTCAGAGAGAGGCTGACCGGGTAGGTGTCGGCGATGTCGAGCGTAAAGACGAATTCGCCATTGCCGGGTTGGAAATTCTCGATCGGGACTTCTGTCATGTGTCGGCGTTTTGCTTCACCCATGGTGGGCTCCCTTCTGTTCCTCCGGCATCCGCTCGAGCATCACCTCGCGCAAGTCCCGGGCCGCCCGGCCAAGGCGGATCAGTTGGCGGCGCTCAGCCCAGGCCGCCTTCATCTTAACCTTGGTTTCCTCACGATTTTTCTCGCCAAGTTTTGGCATCTGTCACCTTTGTAAAGATGGCGGCCTCCGGTTTGGCGCCGCACTATATAAACGCCGCGTGCCAAATCCCATTAGGGGGCCGGCGCAAAAAAGTTGGTCGGACTCAGCCGACCCCGAACTTTTCGAGTATTCTCAACAGCTTCGCCTTAGTGGCGCGGTCGCGATACGGCGGATTGCCGTCCTTGTAGAACCAGTGCTGGTCGATCCATACGACCCATTCATGCGGGTCGGCTGGGCTGACCCAGCCACTGCGGCTGCGCTGCCAGATCGGCGTGTACCATCTGTTGTACAGAACCCGGCGGCCGTCGGCGCATGTCCATTGGCCATAGGGCAGAACCGCACGGCACAAGAATTCATTTTTCGTGTCGCACAACCGTAGCTTGCCGGCGGGCGTTCGCCAGGATTTCAAGCGCCGGCCATTGACGCCGATCCAGCCATGGTGCGCCAGCGCCGTCCCGACGCCCAGCGCATCGGCCGCTGCTATAAGGTCAAGGCTTGTGCATTGCCGCTCGGCGGGCATTGCATCGCATGCGCCGAGGATCGGAAATAGAACTTTACTTTCAAATGGTGAAGCGCTAGTATTCATCTGCAATTCCTAGTTGGTTTGCTCCGCTGGGGGTTCTGTGACGCCTAGTTTGGTGTTGCTCCTTTGTGTTCAAGCAAATCCTCTCACTTGCCCCCGGTCTGCGCCGGGGGCTTTTTTTCTTTTACTCTGCCGCGTCGCGCTCCGCTTCGGGCTCGGGCAACGTAGCCAGCAAAATCTTACGCAGCGCCACGGTCGCCCTTCCGATTTCGATCATGCGCCTTCGTTCTGCCCAGGTTTCTGTCGTCTTCGTCTTCGATTTGTCGGACCAGTGTTCGCCGAGCTTTGGCATCGTCTTAATCCAGCGCAATTGACCTTGCATTTATATAACGTTGCGCCGGCCTAAACTTATTCGTCCGCCGCCTATATTTCTTTGTTGCCACAACCGACCATGCGCCCAAACAAAACCAGCCGGGATCGGCCGCCCCCCGTTTGCCGAGGCGAGCCGCTTGCGCTGCTTCAACCACACGAGGAGCTACCGGCGCTGGTACCTGATGTAGCGTGGTCCGAGCCGCAAAAACGGTGGCCCATGACCGCGCGCGCGCGCCATTTCCAACCAATCGACGAGACGTCGAATAGCTCGGCCACGGCGCGGGCGTCGTACAGGCGATCATCAGGATCGCTGCCGAAATCGGCCGCGATCTTCGCGGCGCGGCGGTCCAGGTGCAGGCGGCCGTTAGGCATGGAGCCGCTCCAGAGCCGGCACGGCCACGCCACATAACTCCATCAGCCGATCGCACACGGCCTGTGCTGGCTGGCGTAGCCGATCGATCGAGACTTGTACATATCCCGCCGTGACGTCGGTGCCGGTCGAATGGTTGACCAGTGCTTTCAGCGCCATCGGGCTGATGTCGGCGGCCTCGGCGACCGTGATGTACGACCGCCTCAAGTCGTGGGCACTGACCGTGATCCCGGTCGCGTCCGCGACCTGACCGAGTGGAAATTTCGGCTCCTCGACGTGCCCGCTCCGGCTGTACGCCTGAAAATACGTAGGGTCCATCATCGCCGAGCCCGCGGCGGGCGACCAGCAGATCGAACACAAAGGAGGACATCGGCAGATCAAGCCGTCGGCCGGCCTTCGTCTTCCTGGCCGGCAAGCGGATCAGCCGTTCGGCGAAATCGACTTCCGACCATTGCAGCCCGGCTGCTTCGCCACGCCGCAGGCCGGTAAACAGCAGCGTCAGTATGTAATCTCGATGCATGCGCGTCGGTAATTCCAGGATCGCATCATAGAATGCTGGAAGCTGATCCGAGCGGACCAACCGCTCGCGACGAGAGACCTGGAACCATGCCTTCCTCAGTCGGACCGGATTGGTCGGCAGGTCCGGGTCGTGATCGGCGGCGAAATTCCATAGCGCACGCAGCGCTCGCAGCGCGCCGTTCGCCGTGGCCGCCCCGGTCGCCGGCCCGCCGCCGCGCCGGCTGTCCGGGTTGCGGCGCTGAACCTCAGTCGCGATTTCGGTATGCCGCTTTTCCACCAGATCACGCGTGATGTCGCGCAGCGGCTGATCCAGCCAGGCGGCGAAGTGTCGCTCGACCGTCTTGCGATAATTGGTCACGGATCGCGGCCGCAGGGATTTGCTCCCGGCGAGATAGGCGTCGAGCGTCGCTCGCAACGTGAGGCGCTGCCGCGCTGCTCGTCGCCGCTCGGCCTTGGGATCTGGCCGCCATACAGTTGCGCTAACAACTCCCGCCCGCGGGCACGAGCGGCCTCGAGGTCGAGGACGGCCACCGGCCGACGGTCAGCCGGCGGCTGCGGCCGGCGAGCCGGTGTTGGATCACAAACGTCTTGGCCTCGGTAACGGCCTGACAGCAGCACCCCGAAGCCCTGCAACTCGGCATCCCAGACCAGCACCTGGCGGCCGGAGGGATGGGGCGCGGGCAGGCGTCGATCGAGCGCTTGGTTAGTTTCTGGAGGGCATTCAGATCGTCCTCCCGAACAGAATAAGCAATTTCCGCCGCCGGGGAACAAAAAAATGGCGGCGACCCGAAAATAAAATTAGCGGGTGGCCGCCTTAAAGTAAAGGAATTTCCGCGGGTTGAGAGCCTGGGAAGGCCGAATAAGCCCGGCTAAGCCTTAGAATTAAGCGAGCCGTTACTAGCTTTTAATCAGTAGGTCCCGGGTTCGAATCCCGGCGGGCTCACCACGATCTCGCCGCGTTCTTCACGGCAGTGGCGGGCGCGGCTATTCGGCCGCGGCCTTGGCCGGCTCGACAAAGCGCGACACCCACTTGTTGCGGCGGCGCAGGCCCTCGCGATACATCGCCTCAAACTCGGCCGACGGGAAGGAGTGGGTCGAGGCCCGCTGCATCAGCGCTTCGCCCCAGGCCTTGAGCCGCGGGAACTGCTCGATATGGCCAAGCTTCTTCACCCGGTCGAGGAAGAAGTAGCGCTGCAAAAACGGCGCATAAGCCGCATCCACCAGCGAATATTTGGCGCCGTTGAAGAATGGCCCGCCGCCCTGCTTTTCAAGCGCCTTTTCCAGCCGCTCGAACGGCAACGGGATGCCCGCCGCCGCCTTGTTGTATTCGTCTTCGGTATCGGCGTAGGCGGTAGCGGTCACGGTGCTGGCGAAAGTCGGCACATAGTCGGTCCAGGCGCGGTTCAATGCCCGTTCGATCGGGTCCTCGGGATGCAGCCGCGGCGCGATGGTTTCGTCCAGATACTCGTTGATCGCATTCGACTCGAACAATGACAGCCGGTCGTCGATGCGCAGCACTGGCACTTTCTTGTGCGGCGAGATCGCCAGAAACCAGTCCGGCCGATTGTCGGGCTCGATATGGCGCAACTCGAACTCGGTGTTCTTTTCGCGCAGCACGATCGCCGAGCGCTGCACCCACGGGCAGGTCTTAAAGCTGACCAGCATGTATTTTGTCATCGCGGCCTCCGGTCGGTTATGTGGATTACCCGATCATCGCACGGCGCCGCGGCGAGCTTAAGCGAAATCTGGAACAACCCCCTTCGGCGCGTGGGCTACGGAAGGCAGCCGGGCCGGCTGGGCGGCGCGCGATCGTCGCGGCGAGGGCTTATTTGATCTTCGCTTCCTTGAAGACGACGTGCTTGCGGGCCACCGGATCGAACTTCTTCAGCTCTAGCTTGGCGGTTTTGGTGCGCGGATTTTTCTTTGTCACATAGTAAAATCCGGTATCGGCGCTGCTGACGAGCTTGATCAGGACGGTGCTGGTCTTGGCCATGACAGGGACCCCAGGTTCAGGGATTGCTTGCGTCCGAAGATAGCGATCCGCGCACTCCTGTCAAGGCGGGCCCCGTCAAGGCGGGCCCTGTCAAAGCCGCTCTGTCAAGGCGTCCCTGTCGAGGCGGGGTCGGCCGAGGCGGGGGTGCCGCCGCCCGCTTGCGCGGCTAGGTTCGCGCTGGCGCCGATGACGTGCACCGCCTGGCTGTAAAGGGTGGGGTCGGCGAGCAGCCGTTGGGCCACGGCGACGTCGATCGCCCGGTCGCCAAGCCGGGGCGGACATGAGCCGCGCAACCGGTCCCAGCCCTCATTGTCGAGCGCGGCGCGCGGGCGGAAGGTCAGCGGCGACACCGCCGACGATCCGCCGGCCCGCTGCAGCGCGGTCTGCAGCGCCGTCGCGCCGTCGCCGAGATCGCTGGTGCACACGGTCGGGACTACGCCGTGCGCATTCAGCGCATACCCGGCGGGCGCCACCAGCTGGGCCCAGGTCAGGATCAATTCGCCATTGTTGGGCAGGCGCAACACGGTCTGCACCGTGCCCTTGCCGTAGGAGGCGGTGCCGACCACGACCGCGCGCCCGGCATCCTGCAACGCTGCGGCGACGATTTCGGAAGCCGAGGCGGAGCCGCCATTGACCAGCACGACGATGGGCAGATTTGGCGCTGCGCTGTCGCCCGAAGCTTCAAAAAACTGGCGGCTCGCCGGGTTGCGCCCGATCGTGGCCACGATCGGGCCCTTGGCGATGAACACGTCGGCGAGGCTTACCGCCTGGTCCAGCAAGCCGCCGGGATCGCCGCGCAGATCGAGCACGATGCCGCGCAGCTGAGAGTTCGCGGTCCGCTCCACCCCCTCGAGATCGGCGACGAGCTGCTGGGTCGTGTCCTGGTTAAAGCTGGAGATGTGAAAGATGGCGATCGCGCCGTCTCGCGACAACGTCACCGTCGGCTCGACGATCAGCGACCGCTGCAGCCGGAAGTCGCGGGTTTGGCCGGCACCGGGCCGATCGATGCCGACCGTCACCGGACCCAATACCGGGCCGCGCAGCTCGTCGAGCACGTCCTCGCGCGAGCGGCCGGCGGTCGGCCTGCCGTCGATCGCCTCGATCGTGTCGCCGGCACGGATGCCGGCCAGATCGGCAGGCCCGCCTGGCATGACCTTGATGATGCGGAACCGGTCGGGCGAGGGATCGAGGGTTACGCCGATCCCGCCGAACCCATCGCGAGCGGCGCGCTGAGCGCGGGCGGCGGCCGGCGCGGCGTAGCGCGAAAAGCGGTCGAGCGCCCCGGTGATGCCGTCGAACAGCGCCTTGTCGATCTGGTCCTGCGGCATTGCCGCCAGGGTCGGAGACCCGGCTGTGGCGTCGGCCAGCACATGGCCCAGCCACTCGCCCCAAATGTGCGGGTCGTCGCCGGAGGGGCTCGGGTAGGTGGCGATTTCGCGCCAGTCGTAATCGAGCGCCAGCTCGGTTCTGTCCCCCGGTCCCGGCGTTTCCAGCACGGCGAGCTTCGGGTCGAGGCTGGAAAGGCGCGCGGCGGCAGCCAGAGCGAGCGTCCGGCTCGACACCGGAACGATATAGAGATCGGCGATGTCGTCGAGCCCGCGCCCAAACAGCCGCCCGGCCGGATCGGCCGGCAATGGCTGGCGCTGCGCGCAGGCGCCGAGCAGGAGGAGGAGAACAAATGAGCCCACCGATGCGAGCGTAGCCGCCGGACGCAACGACATCGGCATCGAGGAACCCCCCAATCCTCGCGGCAACGCGCCAGATCGCTCGTCAGCCCCGGTCTAAATCCCGGCCATTGGACCGATACAGTAAATCGGCGCCGGCCGGCGATCAACCACCCCGCCTTGGCCGGGTTGGGAGGGCGCTGCGGCCGCGGCGCGCGGCAGTCGTTTCGTCCTCGATCCGAAACACCAGCCGGCCGCCGATCGCATCGGCTTCGACCAGGCGGACGATTGCCGCATCGCCCAGCCGAAACACCCGGCCAAAACGCCGGCCGACCAGCCGCGGCACCTGTTCGTGGCGGTCGTAATAATCGCCGGGCAGGGTCGAGATCGGCACCAGCCCGGTAGCGCCGCTTTCGGCCAGGGTGACAAACAGGCCGAACTCGGCGACGCCGCTGATGCGCGCGGCAAAGAGGGCGCCGACCGCGCCGGCGACCAGGGTCGCGCGGTAGCGCTCGATCGCAGCGCGCTCGGCTGCAGCCGCACGCCGCTCGGTTGCCGAGATATGCTCGCCGATCGCGGCCATCCGGTCGGGGCCGATTTCGCGGCGGCAGCGCGCCCTCGCCGAAATCATGTCCGGCCGCGTTGGCCCCGGCGATCAGCGCGCGATGGACCAGGAGATCGGCATAACGCCGGATCGGCGAGGTGAAATGCGCGTAGCGCCGCAAGCCCAGCCCAAAATGGCCGATATTGAGCGGGCTGTAGACGGCTTGCGCCTGAGAGCGCAGCACCAGGTCGTTGACCAGCGGGCCAACCTGCGCGGCTTCAGCCCGGCGCAGCAGCCGGTTGAACAGCTCGGGCTTTGGCGCCTGACCCTTGGCGAGAGCAAGCCCGGGGAGGCCGAGCTCGTCAAGAACAGCGCCCAGCGTCGCGACTTTTTCCGGGTCGGGCGCGTCGTGGATGCGATACATGCAGGGCTGACGGCGAGCTCCGAGCTCCTCGGCGGCGGCGACATTGGCGAGGATCATGAATTCCTCGATCAGCCGGTGGCTGTCGAGCCGCAGCCTCGGAACCACCGCCACCGGCCGCCCGTCGGCGTCGAGCACCACCCGGTCCTCGCGGATCTCGAGCTCGAGCGCGCCGCGCGCCGCCCGCGCCCGGGCGAGCGCATCAAAGGCGCCATAGAGCGCGGCCACGCTCTCGGGCGATACCGCGGTCGGGGGATCGCGATGCCCGTCGCGAACCGCCTGGATTTCCTCATAGGTGAGCCGCGCTGCGGAGCGCATGACCGCGCGCAAAAAGCGGTGGCGGCGCTTACGGCCGGAGGCGTCGATCCAGAGCTCGGCGGCGAGGCAGGCGCGGTCGACACTCGGCTTCAGCGAGCACAGCTCGTTCGACAGCGCCTCAGGCAGCATCGGCACGACCCGGTCGGGGAAATAGACCGAGTTGCCGCGCCGTTCGGCCTCGCGGTCGAGCCCGCTGCCGGGCCGCACATACCAGGCGACATCGGCGATCGCGACCATCAGATGCCAGCCGCCGGCATTGGCCGGGTCGGGATCGGGCTCGGCCCACACCGCGTCGTCGAAATCGCGGGCGTCGCTGCCGTCGATCGTGACCAGCGGCAGCTCGCGCAGATCGGCGCGCCCGATCGGGCTGACCGGCAACGCCGCTTGGGCCTCGGCGATCGCCGCCGGGGGAAACTCGGTCGGGATGTCGAACGAGGCAATCGCCATGAGGCTGATCGCTGCCGGGTCCGACGCCTTGCCCAGCCGCTCGACGATGCGGACCCGCGGCGATCCGAGCCGGGCCGTCGGCAAGCCCTCCGCAACCACCAGCTCGCCATCCTCGAGGCCGGCGGCGTCACGTGCGGCGACGCGAAACTCGGTCTTGCTGCGCCTGTCGGCCGGCACCACCCGTCCGCCCTCGCGGTCGCGCTCAAAGACGCCGACGATCCGCTCGCCGCTGGGTTCGAGACGGCGGATGATGCGCGCCTCGATCTCGCCGCTCTCCAAGGTCACCAGCCGGGCCGCCGCGCGGGCGCCGACCGGCATCATCCCTCCCTGCTCCTCGGCGAGGCGCAGCACCGGCGCCGGATCCGGTCCCGGCCAGGCCACCGGGCGTGCGAGCCCGACACCGTCCTCATCGGTGCCGAAGCGTTCGACGACGGTCACCTCGGGCAGCGCGGACCCGCCGGTGAGGCGCCGATTGGCGGTGCGGGTCACCGCTCCCGATTGCTCGATCTGGCGCAGCATGTCGCGCAATGCCGGCCGATCGGCGGGAGGCACGTCAAAGGCGCGGGCGATCTCGCGCTTGCCGATGGCCGTCGGGCTTTCGCGGATAAACTCAAGCACCTCGGGCACCGAGGGCAGCCCGCCGCGACCCCGCCGATGCTTTGGGGTCGCGGCCGACGGGCGCGTCCGCGCCATCTAGGCCGGCTGCGCGCCCGAGCGCGGCTTCTTCGCCGGCCGGCGAGCAGCGGCCTTTTTGGCTGGGGCGGCGGCGCGCTTCGATGCCGGCTTTGGCTTTGCCGCGGTTCGCGCCGAAGCCTTCGCCGCGGCTGCGGCGCGTTTGGGCGCGGCCGTCTTTCGGGCCGACGTCTTCGCCGCCGCGGGCTTGGCGCCCTTGCGCGGTCGGCTGGGGCTCCTGGCGCGGCGCTCGGCGAGCAGCAGCACCGCCTCTTCGAGCGAAAATGCGTCGGCATCGACCCCCTTGGGCAAAGACGCGATGACCCCCTCGTGGCTGACATAGGGGCCATAACGGCCCTGATAGAGGGCAACCGCACCGCCGTCGGGGTGCGGCCCGAGCGTGCGCAGCGGCTGCGGCGCGCCGCGGCGCCGCTCCGCCGCCGGCTCGGCCAAAAGGACGACCGCCCGGTTCAACCCGATGGTCAGCACGTCGTCATCGGCGGCCAGCGATTTGAATGCCTTGCCGTGCTTGATGTAAGGGCCAAAGCGGCCGATCCCGGCGACGATCGTCTCGCCGGTTTCCGGATGCCGGCCAAGCTCGCGCGGCAGGGCCAACAGCCGCAGCGCGGTGTCGAGATTTACCTCGGCCGGCTTCAGCTGCGCGCGGCAGCGCCACCCGCTTGGGCTTGCCGTCTCCGTTGGCCTCGCCGAGCTGGACGTAATGGCCGAACGGGCCCTTTTTGACGGTCACCGCCAGCCCGCTCGTCGGATCGGTCCCGAGTGCCGTATCGGCGGCATCGGTTTCGGCGGCACCCTCGATCGCCAGCGGACGGGTGTAGCGGCAATTCGGGTAATTCGCGCAGCCGATAAAGGCGCCGAACTTGCCGAGCTTGAGGCTGAGCCGGCCGGTGCCGCAGACCGGGCACAGGCGCGGATCGCGCCCCGATTCGTCTGCCGGAAAGAAGTGCCGGCCGAGATCCTCGTCGAGCGCGGTCAGCACCTGAGTGATCGTCAGTTCCCTGGTGCCGTCGACCGCGACCGAAAAATCCCGCCAGAAGTTGCGCAGCAATTCCTTCCAGTCGATCCGCCCGCCCGACACGTCGTCGAGCTGGTTTTCCAGGTCGGCGGTGAAATTGTATTCGACGTAGCGCTCGAAGAAGCTGGTCAGAAAGGCGGTGACCAGCCGGCCGCGGTCCTCCGGCAGAAACCGTCGCTTATCGAGCCGGACATAGGCGCGGTCCTGCAATACCTGCAGGATCGAGGCATAGGTCGAGGGCCGGCCGATGCCGAGCTCTTCGAGCTTTTTGACAAGGCTCGCCTCGGTGTAGCGCGGCGGCGGCTGGGTGAAATGCTGGCTCGGGGTGACCGCGCCGCGGGCGACGGCTTCGCCTTCGCGCATCTGCGGCAGCCGCGCGCCCTCGCCATCCTCCTCGGCGGCGTCGTCGCGGTCTTCCTGGTAGAGCGCCAAAAACCCGTCGAACAACACGACCTGCCCGGTGGCGCGCAGCCGCAGGCGGCCCGAAGGATCGGCGATATCGACCGTCACCTGCTCGAGCAATGCGGACGCCATCTGGCTCGCCAGGGTGCGCTTCCAGATCAGCTCGTAGAGCCGGCGCTGGTCGCGGTCGAGATAGGCGGCGACCTCCTCGGGCTTGCGGCCGAGATCGGTCGGGCGGATCGCCTCGTGCGCCTCCTGCGCGTTCTTCGCCGGGCTGCGATAGACCCGCGGCGCGTCGGGGACATATTTCGCCCCAAAATCGCGGCCGATCAGCTGGCGCGCGGCGGCGATCGCCTCGCCCGAGATGGCGACCCCGTCGGTGCGCATATAGGTGATCAGCCCGACCGTCTCGCCGCCGAGATCGACGCCTTCATAGAGCCGCTGGGCGAGCTGCATTGTGCGGCTGGCGGCAAACCCGAGCTTGCGCGAGGCTTCCTGCTGCAATGTGGAAGTGGTGAATGGCGGGAACGGGTTGCGGCGAACCTGCCGGCTCTCGATCTCGGCGACCGCAAAGCCCGGGGCGTTGAGGATCGCCTCGGCCGCGGCGCGCGCCTTCGCCTCGGTATCGAGATCGAAGCGCTCGAGGCGCTTGCCGTCGAGATGGGTCAAGCGCGCGGTGAAAGTCTGTCCCGCCGCGGTCGTAAAGGTGACTTCGACGGTCCAGTATTCGCGCGATTTGAACGCCTCGACCTCGGCCTCGCGTTCGCAGATCAGGCGCAGAGCGACCGATTGGACGCGGCCGGCCGAGCGGCTGCCCGGCAATTTGCGCCACAGAACCGGCGACAACGTAAAGCCGACCAAATAATCGAGCGCGCGGCGCGCCAGATAGGCATCGACCAGCTCGCGGTCGATCTCGCGCGGACGGGCAAACGCATCGAGCACGGCGTTCTTCGTCACCTCGTTGAAGACAACCCGCTTGACATCGAGGTCCTTTAACGCCCGGCGCGCTTTCAGCACCTCCTGCACATGCCACGAGATCGCCTCGCCCTCGCGGTCGGGGTCGGTGGCGAGGAACAGCCCGTCGGCGCCGCGCATCGCCTGGACGATTTCCTTCATATGCTTTTCGGATCTGCCGTCGACCTCCCACGACATCGCGAAATCGGCCTCGGGCAGCACCGAGCCGTCCTTGGCCGGGAGGTCGCGCACATGGCCGTAGCTGGCGACGACCTTGTAGTCGCTGCCGAGATACTTGTTGATGGTTTTCGCCTTTGCCGGCAATTCGACGACGACGACTTTCATGAGCCTGTACGGTGATGACCCCGCGGCGACGGCAACGACACTGTCACGACCCTGGAAGTCGTCAAAGCAATGCTCAGCGCAGTGAGACGAGATTGCCGGGGTGACGCTCGACCCGCCCGGCCAGTTCGAGCTCGAGGAGCAGACTGGCAACCGCGGAAGCTGTCAATTGGCATTGGCGCAC
This sequence comes from uncultured Alphaproteobacteria bacterium, assembly GCA_963738185.1. Classification (GTDB taxonomy): domain Bacteria; phylum Pseudomonadota; class Alphaproteobacteria; order ATCC43930; family CGMCC-115725; genus AP-15. Next base: position 1,422,033 of record CAVTVA010000003.1, read on the forward strand.
CAGTTCGTCAACCGCGACCGGGGTTGGCCCCAGGCTTTCGAGGATCATGCTCAGCGCGTCTTCGTCAGCGGCCGGCTCGCCGGCGCCTCCGGGGTTGACGGCCAGCCCCCAGCCCGGCTCGGCCGGCAGCAGCGACGGCAATGGGCGGGACGGCGGTGCGCCTTGCAGCAAGGGCCCCAGCTGCGAGAGGACGTCCTCGGCCCTCTCGGTCAAGGTGGCGCCGCCGCGCAATAGGTCGTTGGCGCCGCGACAGCGCGGATCGAGCGGCGAGCCCGGCACGGCAAAGACCTCGCGGCCCTGTTCGAGCGCGAAGCGCGCGGTGATCAGCGAGCCCGAGCGCGCCGCCGCCTCGACCACCAGAACGCCGAGCGCCATCCCGGAGATGATCCGGTTGCGGCGCGGGAAGTGACGCGCCTGCGGCTCGCTGCCGAGCGGCAATTCGGCGACGATCGCGCCCCGCTCGCGCAGCGCGTCGTAGAGCCCGCGGTTTTGTTCGGGATAGACGATATCGACGCCGCCGGCGACGATTGCGGCCGTGCCGCTCTCGATCGCCCCCAGATGAGCCGCCGCGTCAATGCCGCGGGCCAGGCCGGAGACGACAACGAGCCCGCTTTGGCCGAGCCCGGCGGCAAGCTCGCGCGCGAGGCGCCGGCCATTGGCCGAGGCGTTGCGCGCGCCGACCACCGCCACCATCGGCCGGGCGAGCAATTCGGGCCGGCCCAGCACGCTCAAGATCGGCGGCGCGTCCTCGACCGCGGCGAGGGCAAGAGGATAGGCCGGCTCGCCCCAACAGACGAGCCGCGCGCCGATGCGGCTGAGGGCGGCGAACTCAGCCTCGGCGGCGGCGCGGGTCGCCGCCGTCACGGTGCGCGCGCGCTCGCTGCGCCGGGCCAGGCGCGGCAGCGCCTCAAGAGCGGCGCGGGCCGAGCCGAACCGGCGCAGCAGCGCGTAAAAGCTGATCGGGCCGATCGATTCGGTGCGGCTGAGGCGCAGCCAGTCGAGGCGCTCCTGCGGATCGAGCTCGCGCGCCAGGGCGTCCTCAGCCTTTTGTCAAGGTGATGCGGCTTTCCCTGCCGGCGATCAGGCGCCGGATGTTGGCGTGGTGCCGCAGGATGATCAAGAGCGCGATCACCGCGATCAACAGCGCCGTCGCCCGGTCGGTCAGAAAGGGCGCCACCGCGGCGCCGGCGACCGCGGCAGCCAGCGCCGCCAGCGAGGAGTAGCGGGAGAAGGCCACGACCGCGAACCAGAGCGCGAGGGCGATCAGCGCCACTGGCCAGGCGAGCACGAGCAGCACCCCGAGCGCCGTCGCCACCCCCTTGCCGCCGCGAAACCCGAGCCAGACCGGAAACATATGGCCGAGGATCACGCACAAGCCGGCGACCAGCGCCGCCGGTGGCGACCAGGACTGGGCGATGGCCACCGCAGCGGCACCCTTCCCGACGTCCAGCAGCAGGGTTAACAACGCGAGACCCTTGCTGCCGGTGCGCAGCACGTTGGTCGCGCCGATATTGCCAGAACCGATATCGCGAATATCGCCATGCCCGGCGATCCGGCTCAGCACCAAGCCAAACGGGATCGATCCCAGCAGGTATCCGAGGAATCCAGCGGCGACCAGAACGCTCATGCCGGCTCGCTGCTGCGGGCGGCCCGCGCCAACGGCTCGGCAAGCAAAACGCACCCCAGCGGCACGGCGCTACCTCATGGTAAACGGCAGCGTCAGGTTATCGCTGGCGAACTCGCGCGGCAAGCGCCCCGGCGCCGCCGAAGCGCGGCCGCCCCCGGCCTCCGATCGGTGCTAGCTCGGGTAGACAATCGTGCGCAGCATGACCCGGCGCTCGGCCGGATCGTAGTCGCCGGCGCCCCGGTGCATCGTCGCCCGCTCATCCCAGATCAACAGATCGCCGACCCGCCAGGAATGATAATAGGTAAAGCGCTCCTGGGTGGCGTGCGCGGCGAGCTGTTCGATCAACTGCCACGCCGCCTCGCGCTCCATTCCGTCAAAACCGTGCGTGTGCATCGGGTTGACAAACAGGATCGGGCGGCCGGTGACCGGGTGCGGCACCACCGCGGGGCGGCGCTGCTCGGCATATTTCTTGTCGGTCCGGCGCATCTCCTCGTCCGGGTCGTAGAGCCTTGCGCCGGCCGGGCCGTCGGTGCGGCCGTGCAGCCCGGTGAGCCCGGCGAGGCGCTCTTTCATCGCCTGCGGCAGCGCGTCATAGGCCGCGCACATATCGGCGAACATGGTTCCGCCCTTGGTCGCCGGCACCTCCAGCGCGTGCAGCATCGCCAGCAGCGGCGGCACCTCCTCATAGGTCGAGTCGGTGTGCCAGTCGGTCGCGCGCTTGACCCCGTACCAGTCGATGTTGCCGTCGGCATCGACATTGCGCAGCCACGACACCTCCGGGTGCTCGGCATGGCGGTAGCCGACCAGCGAGTGCCGGCGCGGCGTGCCAAACCGCCGGCCGAACGCGGCAATGTCGCCCGCGCCCAAATGCTGATCGCGGAACACCAGCACCGGATGCTCGGCAAAGGCCTCACGGATCCAGGCAAAGGTCGGATCGTCGAGCTGCGACAGATCGACCCCGAGCGCTTCGGTGCCGAGCGCCTGGCCGAGCGGGCGCAATTCAAGGGTGTCGGATGCGATGGTCATGGGCGATCCTCCGTTGCAGCCAAATGATCGGTCTAGGCGCGCGTGCTGCAAAGGGCTAATCGAGCATGGCTGAGGCTATCGACCGCATTGCCGCCGGGGACAATCACGGGCCACTGATGCAAGCTCAGGACAGCCGTTACCGCGACGCCGGGGTCGACATTTCCGCTGTCGACAGCGGTCTTCATCAGATCGTCGATCGCATCCGGCGGACTTGGCCGACCGGGGGTGGGGTCGGCGCGGTCAAGCTCGATATCGGCTATTTTGCCAATGTGATCGACATCGGCGGCATCGGATTGGCGCTGTGCACCGACGGGGTCGGCTCAAAGTCGATCATCGCCGACATGATGCAGAAATACGACACGATCGGCATCGATTGCGTCGCGATGAACGTCAACGACGTGATCTGCGTCGGCGCGCGCCCGGTGTCGATGGTTGATTACATCGCGGTCGGAGAGGCCAACGCCGACATGCTGGGGGCGATCGCGGTCGGGCTCGGCGAGGGCGCCCGGCAGGCCGGCATTTCGATCTCCGGGGGCGAGATCGCCCAGCTCAAGGATGTGGTCCGCGGCTTCGACCTGGTCGGGATGGCGGTCGGGCTGGTGCCGCTCGACCGGATCATCACCGGCCGCGACCTGACGCCCGGCGACATCGTCATCGGCATCGCCAGCAGCGGCATCCACAGCAACGGCCTGACCCTCGCCCGGCGCGTGCTGCTCGAACAGGCGAAGCTCGGGATCGAGCAAATCCTGCCCGAGCTAGGCGTGCCGCTCGGCGCGGAGCTGCTGCGCCCGACCCCGATCTATGTGCCCGAAATCCTCGCAATCATCGACACTGTTCCGAGCGTGAAGGCTCTGATCAACATCACCGGCGATGGCCTCTTGAACCTGCCGCGGGTGGCGGCCAGGGTCGGGTTCGAGATCGACAATTTGCCGCCGCCGCCGCCGATCTTCGGCCTGATCCAGCGCCATGGCGCGGTCGGCGAACCCGAAATGTTCGAGGTGTTCAACATGGGGGTCGGCTTTTGCGTGCTCGCCGCCGAGCGGGATGCGGGCGCGGTCCTGGAAATCCTCGCGCGCCACGGCCGCGGCGCCCAGGTGATCGGCCGGGTGATCGCCGACACCGACAAGGGCGTCCACCTGCCGCACCAGGGCCTGGTCGGCCACGCCAAGCGGTTTCACCGCCGCTGAGCAGGCGGCGGCGCTGATACGCCCTGGCCGATCGGAAGGTCTCGATCGCACGTCCGGGCACTGCATCGGCCGAGGCGCCTGACATTTGGACGGCGTTTTGACGGCAATCGCTGTTGGCTAGATATTGACGCTCGGCACGCGCCATGGTAGCTGGGCAGGATCGGGTTAACCTTAAGAAGTCGAGGCGGCGATGAACAAGTATCTTTTGCCCGGCGCAGCGCTGATGGGCCTCGTCTCCGCCAACGCCAGGGGCGCCACTTGCACGACGATAAGCCCGGGGGGAACGCCGTGCACCTTTAGCGAAACCGCCTCGACCGCCAACCCAGCGCCCGCCGGAAGCACCGGCCTCGGCCCGCTCGGCCTGGTGGGCGGCATCGGCGGCCCGGTCGCGTTCACGGCCACCGCGGCCGGCACCTTGGAAATGACCGTGCAGCCAAGCGGCGTGTTTGTTGGCGACGTCTATCAGGCCTTTGTCGACGGAAACTCGCTCGGTTTAACCCCCGAGGTTCCAATAGGGGGACCGAATCCGAGCATCGGCACATTCACAACTCCAATATCTGCTGGTCTGAACACCTTTGACATCAACGACCAACTCCTCTCGTATATCGGCTCCCCGCCGCCATACGGCAGTGATGATCCAACTGTCACCGTTGTCCCGGCGAGCTTTTCGCCGAGTGGCGTAACGGTCATTCTGGCTGAGGAGCTGCCTTCGGCCGTGCCCGAGCCAAGCTCGCTCGCGTTATTTGGTGCATGGATCCTCGGGCTCGGCTTCCTGTGGCGCTGGCGCAAGACCCGCTGACTTTTTTGACGAAATTCGGCAGCCTTGCAGAGCCGTCAGCCGGCAAGGGCTGCGATTAAGCCTCGGCGAGCGCGTCAAGCAGGGGCCGCAACCCCTCCTCCTCCGGCCGCCAGCGCCCCACTGAGCTGCGGTAAAGCGGTTGGCGCACCTGAAATGAGCTGGCGGTGTGGACCGGCCGCTGGGTGTTGTGGAAATCGAGGCAGGCCGCATCCCATTCGAGCCCGCAATGGGCGACGATGCGGCGCGCTTCCGGTTCGAAATCGCCGACCAGCGCCTCGTATTGAACCTCGAGCATGACCCCGGCCGGCAGCACCGCGCGCCAATGCGCCATCAGCCTTTGATAGGCGCGATAGTAACGCCCGAGCTCGCCCAGATCGTAGGTGAACGGCTGGTCGCCGCCGAACAGGATTGAAAAGCACGACAGGCAGGTGTCGACCGGGTCGCGGGTCAAATGGATGATGCGCGCGTTCGGCAGCGCCAAATGAATCAGCCCGGCGTAGCGGAAGTTGGCCGGCATCTTGTCGCTGATGCGGCGCGCCCGCGGCGCCAGGGCCGTGATCTTTTCTACATAGCTCGCCCCCAGCCGGCGCAATTCCTCGCCGCCGATATCGGCGGGAGCGCCGTCGGGACCGCCCAGCGCCGCCACCGCCCGCTCGAAATCGCTGAGCTCGCCGGCGCCATAAACCTCGGGGTGGCTCGCCAGAATCTGCTCGACCAAAGTGGTGCCGGAGCGCGGCATGCCCAGAATAAACACCGGAAGCGGCGATGGGTCGCCCTGCCCTGCCCGCTCGCGCAGGACTACGGCGCTGAACAACGCCCGGGTAACCTCGAACCGCGCCAGCATCCCGGCTTCGTCATAGACGATCTGCCCGCGCTTTAGCGCATTTCCCTCAATGAGGTGGGAAAACCCGCGCTCGTGCTGACCGAGATCGTCATAGACCTTGCCCAGCGCGAAATGCAGATGGATGCGCTCCTCCTCGGGGAGCGCGGCCATGTCGCGCGCCAGCGCCTCGATCATCGCGCAGTGCGGATCGCCATCGCTGAAACGCTTGGCCTCGGCCAGCGAGCGATAGAACTCGGCCTTGCGCGGGGAGAGGGCGATCGCCCGCTCCAGCTCCTGCTGCGCCTCGTCGAGGCGGCCCAACGTGCGCAACACCGTGCCGCGGCCGTGATGCGCCTCGGCAAAGTCTGGCGCCAGCGCCAACGCCTGCTCGGCCTCGGCCAGCGCCTCGTCGTGCCGGCCGACCAGCTGCAGCGCCACGCCGAGATTGTTGTGCGCGGCGGCCGATCGCGGCCGGAACGTCACCGCCCGCCGGTAATGCGTGACCGCCTCCTCGTGGCGGTTGAGTGCCCGCAGCGCGGCTCCGAGGTTGTTCTCCGCCTCGGCGTAATCGGGGTTGATCGCAATAGCGCGCTCGTAGTGCCCGATCGCCTCGGCCGAGCGGCCGAGCGCTTGCAGCGCCAGCCCGATGTTGTTCTCGACCTCGGCATAGTCGGGCTTGAGCGCCAGCGCCTCGCGGTAGTGCTCGAGCGCCTCCTCATGCCGGCACGACAGGCGCAGCGCGATGCCGAGCGCGTTGTGCGCCTCGGCAAAACCGGGTTGGCGCTGGAGGGCCTCGCCGAACAGGCCGATCGCGTCCTCGATCGCCCCCTGCCGGACCCGCACCAGCCCGAAATTGAATAGCGCCCGGATATGGTCGGGATCGCGCGCGAGGACGGCCCGGTAGAGCGCCTCGGCTTGCGCCAGCCGGCCTTGCTGCTGCAGCGACAACGCCAAACGTAGATCCCGCGCGAGACTTCGGGAGGTTCTCACCCGGCTGAGCAGTTGCAGCGCCACAGCGTCTGGCGTCAACCTGGGGGTGTTGCTGTCGGCTGCGGCGGCAATGCGTTCTGGTCGGTGCGCGGCACGATCGCCCAAGAAGGATCGGAAGCGAGCTGGCCATTGGCTACGAGCGCCTGATAGACGTTGGCATTGACCCACGCCTCCGCCTGCGCCGCGCCGGGCGCGCCCTCGTCAACCAACAAGGCAAGCGCCGCTGAAGCATACATCTGATAGCCTTGATTATTGAGGGTATTGGCAAACGCGGTCGGCAGCGCCCCTTGGTCCTGGCCGCCGGTGTAGTTGACCCCGGTCAACCAGGGCTGTTCGAGGTTGGCGACGAATTGCGGCCAGCTGGCGATCTGCCCGGTCGACAGCCACGAGGGCACCACGTAGGCAGCGATCAGCATCGGATAGCCGGTCGAGTTGATCATGCCGGTCAGGTACTGCCCGCTGGAGAGGGTCAACGGTCCGGCGGCAAAGCCCAGCTCGGTGGCGCGACCGATCGCGTATTGCGTGTACCACTGCATCCACGGGGACGTAACGGCCGCGGCGTCGGCCCATTCGCCCTGGCCGCTGCCGGGGTTGAGCCGGGCTTCCCAATTGTGCAGGGCCGGGGCCGGGGCCGGCGTGCCGAAATTTGTGGCGGATAGCGGGTCGCCGGTCTGCTGCGCCCAAACCTTTTCTGCCGAGCCGTCGAACCCGGTGCCGGTGATGCCCAAGGCCCCCTCCCAACGGGCGATGTCCTCCTGGGTCAGGATTGTCAGATAGGTCTTGAACGGGTCGGCATCGGGGATGGCGAAGGCCGCCTCGGCCCGGCTGCGCAAAATCCAGCCGGAGCCGCGCAACTGATCGTAGGCGCCGCCCTCGTCGCCGGTCGGGCCGCGCCCTTGATAATCACTCTGGCCGCCCGCGCCCTGGTTTGCGGCGGCGTCATAGGCCGCCCACATCTCCAACTCTTCAAGATAAAACGGGTCGCCGGTTAGGATGTAGGGCACAAAGAACGGGGCGGGCTCGTGCGCCGCGTCGAACTGCCAACCGCCGCCGTTGGCGCCGGCGGGCTGAATGGCGATCGCCCCGACCACGCCGAGCTTGTTGGGCGGCGCAGGATTGTCCGAGTTGTAGTAAAGCAAATCAGCCTCACCGCCGGCCGAAGGCCCCAGCCACTTGCGGTCGGTGATCGAGAACGGCCTGCCATAGCCGCTGCCCACCGACGGCGCGACCGGGACCGGATCGGCGCGGTTGAGCCGCTCCGACACATCGGTCTCGCGCAGATTGACCGACCACCAGGCGGCGAGATCGGCGTTGCCGAGCGCGGTCTGCCGCAGCCGCCAATCGCCGGTGTAGAGCCATGCGGCATCCCAGCTGGGCTCCGGGCCGATGTCGCCGCGCGCGCCGCCCGCCGGCATCCCCGGCTGCCAGGCGCCGGCGCCGCCGATATCGGTTCCGCCCGAGGCGGCCGCCCACCAATTCGTGTAATCTTGCGCGATCTGCGCCTGGCTCAGAGTAATCGCCGGGTCGTAGTTCGGCACGAACCTCGTGCTCTCCAGGTAGGCGAGATTGTTGTCGATGTTGACTTGCGCCGGCGGCGTGCCGCCCAGCCAGGAGCTCCGGGTCCAGTTCGACATCGCCCAATGCTTCTGCGGGTTGCCGGTGAGATCTGCAACATAAGTCGGTGGCGGGCTACCGCCCCCGCCCGCGCCGACTGCGCCGATCCTGACCGTGGCAGCATACGCCATGTCCTCGAGTTCCGTCGTCAACCCGTTTTCAACGACAACCCGCACCCAGACCTGATGTGTAGCGGGCCAGAACGTAGCGTAAAAGCGCGGACGAAGTGGATGATAGCCATCGCCAAAGCCGATGTCGTATTTGCGCGTCGGCGTATCGTCGGCGAGAATTATGGTCTGTGCTATGGGTCCCGAGGTCCACAGCTTGTAGTCTCCGTTCTGCAGCATCAGCCGGGCGGAAGCGACGTTCGTGATACCGGACGTGCTCTTGAGGCTCACCAGCGCGACAAAATTGTAGGTCGGATCGAGCATTTGCGCCGTCGTCAGTGGCGTGTTGGTCGTTGACGCCTGGTCTTGGAAGGTCAAGGTGAGCGAGCCGGTCGCGGGGATCGTCGGAATCACGACCGCGACCACTGCGAAAGCGATCGAACCGTCGGCGTAGCGGTTTTTGACATCGGCTTGAGTGGGAACGGGGATGCCGCCGACCAGCACCTGCGGCCCGTTAAGGATCGCTCCATCGAGGAATGGCCGGCCGAACTGAAACGGATAATTGGTAATCGCGGCGCCGCTCTCGTTGGTGATCGTGATGCTGTTGACGGCAGCTGATTGGCCCGCGGCTGTGGCCATGCCCCAAGCGCGGGGCTGGAGCAAGGCGACGACCGGCGCCTGCCAGGCGCCGGAAAGAAACAGCAAAAGTGAGAGAAGCAGCAAGGAACCGCATCGGGACATGGCTTCCACCGCGGGGTTGGTCATCGTTGCCGCATATTTAACACAGCAGGAGCGAAAGTTGAACAAAAAAGCATATACTGAACCATGGCGCTCCGGCACGGATCGGGACTTCCGACCGCCGCCCGCGACACAATCTTGCTCAAAGCGCTAGGCCCCCCGGCGAGGCGCCGCCCGCAAGAAAAGTAAAATCCTTCCGCTGTTAATCCTCTGCAAGTAGGTGCGCGTGATGGTCAAGTACGGTCCGCGCAGATCCGCGCCCGTTACACGGGATCCTCCCACCGTGTTTGTTGGCGCCTCACCCCCGGGTGAAAAGGTCGGTTCCTCGTTTCACTCTGCCGCGGCCGAGAACGATCAGCCCCATCAGCGGAAGAAAACTGGCGAATGCCGCCAGGGATGGCGGTTCCGGCACCGCCGCCACGTCGCTGATGCCGAGATACTCATTGTTCGCCGGGTAAGCGACGCCGCCAGGCTGATAGTCGAAACGAGACCCTCCGCCGACCAGAACTTCAGTGGGGCCGAAAAGGAGGTTCTCCGAGCCCAGGTTCGAGGGAAACCCGGTATCCGCCAGCTGCAGCAAGTCGCTGTCGTCAGGAACGAGATCCGAGAAAAAAATCATTCGCGCGCCCGCGCCCGCGTTGTCGCCCGCGATATCGCCCGACGCGTCTGTGAAGCGAAGCGCATCGCTAAGCGCGCCGCTCGGATCAAAGATTTCAACGTCGCCGGTGACAACGGACTCCGGCAATAGGTAGGTGAGACCGAGCCCTCCGTTTGGGTCTGCGGGATCCGCCATTAGCGTCCCGGGCAAGCTAACCGGCGGACCGCTATCCACCGCGATAGTAGCATCCCCGTTCTCGTCGAAATTCAACAGAAGCGGGGTGACCTGATTTAATAGGGCCGCCGGTTGTAAAGCCATCAAACCGGGAGGTGCTATTTCTGCCGCGGCATTCGTGCTGATGCCAAATATCAAAGCGCCCACAAACGCAGCAGACAGCAAGAACGTGAATACCCGCGCCATGTCTCCGCTTCTCCCATGATATGTTTAGAGGCGTTTCGCGCCTGCGGGCCTGATCGTCTCCTCGCAGGCGGCCCTCCCCAGTTTCAGGCGATTGCTCCAATAGGCCAGGAAGTTGACCAGCGCAATAGGTTTTTCGCGTCGAAATAATGTCCTCCGGCTGAAATTACCGCGGGTGCGGGTTCATCCCCGTATGGCTCGTCGATGACGCACGACCGCGGATATATTGAGCGCCTCCCGACACCGGTCATGACGAGCAATAGGGTCGGCCGGCGCGATCATCGGCGCACTGCGAGATTAAGCCTCAATTCGCGGGCCGGGACATGCCTATTATCGCGTTTGCGCTCCGCCCGCGGATGCGCTGTGGCAATTCGTCAAACAATTTCAGGTGAAGAGCATCCGTGATGGCCGTGCCCGAAAGACAAGGACTTTACGATCCGCGCAACGAGCACGATTCCTGCGGCGTCGGTTTCGTCGCCAACATCAAGGGGCGAAAATCGCACGACATCATCACGCGCGGCCTGGAAATCCTGGTCAACCTCGACCATCGCGGCGCGGTCGGCGCCGATCCGCTGGTCGGCGACGGTGCCGGCTGCCTGATCCAGATGCCTGATGCGCTGCTGCGCGATTGGGCGGAACGCCGAAACCTGAGCTTGCCGGCGCTCGGACATTACGCGGTCGCGATGTGCTTTCTGCCGCGCGACCAGGCGGCGCGCGAGTTCGCCATCCGTCATGTGGAGCATTTCATCAAAGTCGAGGGCCAGTCGCTGCTCGGCTGGCGCGAGGTGCCCACCGATACGGAGGGGCTCGGCGCGCGGGTGATCGAGACGATGCCGGTAATTCGCCAGGCGATTGTCGCCGCCGATCCGTCGCTGGCCGATCAGGACGCCTTTGAGCGCAAAATCCTGACGATCCGCAAGCAGGCGCTGAACAGCGTCGTGGCGCTCGGCGCGCAGCACCGGCTGCCGGGCCTGCCCGAGCTCTACATGCCGTCCTTTTCGACCCGCACGGTGGTTTACAAGGGGCTCTTGCTGGCGCCGCAGGTCGGCAGCTTTTACGAGGATCTGCGCAACCCGCTGACCGTGTCGGCCCTGGCGCTGGTGCATCAGCGCTTTTCGACCAACACCTTTCCATCGTGGCGGCTGGCCCACCCTTACCGGTTTTTGTGCCATAACGGCGAGATCAACACGGTGCGCGGCAACGTCAATTGGATGCACGCGCGCCGCCAGGCGATGACCTCGGAACTGCTGGGCGCCGGATCTGGCCAAGATGGTGCCGTTGATCGGGCCCAACCAGTCCGACACCGCCTGCATCGACAATGCATTGGAATTGCTTGTTATCGGCGGCGGCTATTCGCTCGCCCATGCGATGATGATGCTGATCCCCGAGGCGTGGGCCGGCGACCCGCTGATGGACCCGCAGCGGCGCGCCTTTTACGAATACCACGCGGCATTGATGGAGCCGTGGGACGGCCCGGCGGCGATCGCCTTTACCGACGGTCGCCAGATCGGCGCCACCCTCGACCGCAACGGGCTGCGCCCGGCGCGCTATGTGATCACCGAAGACGATCGCGTGATCATGGCCTCGGAAGCCGGGGTGCTGCCGATCCCGGAGGAAAACATCCGCCGTAAATGGCGGCTCCAGCCGGGCAAGATGCTGCTGATCGACCTTGAGGAAGGGCGGATCATCGACGACGACGAGGTCAAGCGCAAACTCGCCGCCGAGCATCCTTACGAGCACTGGCTGCAAGAAACCCAGTTCAAGCTCGCCGAATTGCCGGAGCTGGCGGCGGACACTCCGGGACGGGCCCATGAGACGGCGGTCCCGGCCAACGATCCGGCCGTACACCTGAACCGGCAGCAGGCGTTCGGGTATACCCAGGAAGACCTGCAATTCTTTCTCGAGCCGATGGCCCGCGACGGCGACGACCCGGTGGGCTCGATGGGCACCGACACGCCGATCGCGGCGCTGTCGCGGAAACCCAAGCTCCTCTACAATTATTTCAAGCAGAATTTCGCGCAAGTCACCAACCCGCCGATCGACCCGATCCGCGAAGAGCTGGTGATGTCGCTGGTTTCGATGATCGGGCCGCGGCCGAACCTGTTGGGCCACGAGGCCGGCTCGCATTACCGGCTCGAAGTGGCGCAGCCGATCCTGACCGATGGCGACCTGAAAAAGATCCACGGCATCGAAAGCCTGGTCAGCGCCTTCCGCACCGACACGCTCGACGCCACCTGGCCGGCCGTCGAGGGAGCGGACGGCATCGTGCCGGCCATCGAGCGGCTGTGCCGCGAGGCCATGCAGGCGGTCGAAGCCGGCCACAATATCCTGATCCTGTCGGACCGCGCGACCTCGGCCGAGCGCGTGCCGATCCCCGCCCTGCTGGCCACCTCCGCCGTTCATCATCACCTGATCCGGCAAGGTCTGCGCACCCTGACCGGCATCGTCGTCGAGACCGGCGAGGCACGCGAGGTGCACCATTTCTGTGCGCTGGCCGGCTATGGCGCCGAGGCGATCAACCCCTATCTCGCTTTCGCCACGCTCGAGCAGATCCGGATCGAGAACGGCCTGCCGCTCAGCGCCGAGGCGGTGCAGAAAAATTATTTAAAGGCGGTCGGCAAGGGCATTCTCAAGGTCATATCCAAGATGGGCATTTCGACCTACCAATCGTATTGCGGTGCGCAGATTTTCGACGCGGTCGGGCTCGCCAGCGATTTTATCGACAAATATTTCACCGGCACGGCGACGACGATCGAAGGGGTCGGCCTGCATGAGATCGCCCGGGAGGCGGTCGAGCGCCACCGCCACGCCTATGGCGACCATCTGATCTATCACGAGATGCTCGACGCCGGCGGCGACTATGCGCTTCGTCTGCGCGGCGAGGACCATGCGTGGACCGCGCAATCCGTCGCCAAGCTGCAGCATGCGGTGCGCGGCAACCTGCCGGCGGACTACCAAGACTTTGCCGCGGCGATCAACGACCAGAGCGAGCGGCTCTTGACGATCCGCGGGCTGATGCAGTTCGAGTTCGCTGCCGAGCCGGTGCCGCTCGACGAGGTCGAGCCAGCGAAAGAGATCGTCAAGCGCTTTGCCACCGGGGCGATGAGCTTTGGCTCGATCAGCCGCGAGGCGCATACGACCTTGGCAATCGCGATGAACCGCATCGGCGGTAAATCCAATACCGGGGAGGGTGGCGAGGAGGCGACACGGTTCAAGCCGCTCGACAATGGCGACTCGATGCGCTCGGCGATCAAGCAGGTGGCCTCGGGCCGGTTCGGCGTCACCACCGAATACCTGGTCAACGCCGACGTCCTGCAAATCAAGATGGCGCAGGGCGCCAAGCCCGGCGAAGGCGGCCAGCTGCCCGGCCACAAGGTCGACAAAGCCATCGCCAAGGTGCGGCATTCGACCCCCGGGGTCGGGCTGATCTCGCCGCCGCCGCATCACGACATCTATTCGATCGAGGATCTGGCGCAGCTGATCCACGATCTTAAAAACGCCAACCCGCGGGCCGCCGTATCGGTCAAGCTCGTCTCCGAGGTCGGGGTCGGCACCGTCGCCGCCGGTGTTGCCAAGGCGCGCGCCGACCATGTGACGATCGCCGGGTTTGAGGGCGGCACCGGGGCCAGCCCATTGACCTCGCTAACCCATGCCGGCTCGCCCTGGGAAATCGGGCTCGCCGAGACGCAGCAGACGCTGGTGCTGAACGGGCTCAGGGGCCGCATCGCGGTGCAGGTCGATGGCGGGCTCAGAACCGGGCGCGACGTCGTGATCGGCGCGATGCTCGGCGCCGACGAGTTCGGGTTTTCGACCGCTCCCTTGATCGCCGCCGGCTGCGTGATGATGCGCAAATGCCATCTGAACACCTGCCCGGTCGGCATCGCCACCCAGGACCCGGTGCTGCGCGCGCGCTTCACCGGCCAGCCCGAGCAGGTCATCAATTATTTCTTCTTTGTCGCCGAGGAAGTGCGCGAGCTGATGGCGAAGCTCGGCTTTCGCAACTTCAGCGACATGATCGGCCGGGTCGACCGGATCGACATGGTGCCCGCGATCGAGCACTGGAAAGCCAGGGGCATCGACCTGTCGCGGATGCTTTATCGCGCGGCGCCGGCGCTCGGGGGTGGCGGTGCATAATTGCGAGCGCCAAGAGCATCACCTCGACAAGGCGCTCGACAACGAGCTGATCGCGGCGGCGCAAGCGGCGCTCGACGACCGCGAGCCGGTGCGCATCGAGCGGGCGATCCGCAACGTCCACCGCACCGTCGGCGCGATGCTGTCGGGCGAGGTGGCGCGCCATTACGGCCATGCCGGGCTGCCCCAGGACACGATCTGGATTAGCTTTCAGGGCAATGCCGGGGGGAGCTTTGGGGCGTTTCTGGCGCGCGGCGTGACCCTCGAGCTCTATGGCGACGCCAATGACTATGTCGGCAAGGGGCTCAGCGGCGGCCGGCTGATTGTGCGCCAACCGCCGCAGTCAATGCGCGAGCCGACCGAGAACATCATCATCGGCAACACCGTGCTTTATGGCGCGATTGCCGGCGAAGCCTATTTCGAGGGGGTCGCCGGCGAACGCTTTGCGGTGCGCAACTCGGGTGCGGTCGCGGTCGTCGAGGGCACCGGCGATCATGGCTGCGAATACATGACGGGCGGGGTCGTCGTCGTCCTTGGGCAGACCGGCCGCAATTTCGCCGCCGGCATGTCGGGCGGGATCGCCTATGTCTGGGACCCGACGGCCCGGTTTGCCAGCCTGTGCAACCTCGCGACGGTCGGGCTCGAAGCGGTCGCCGCCCCCGACGCCGGACGAGGGCGACGACCCCGACCGCCCGCACCAGCGCTCGCCCAATGTCGAGGATGCCGGCATGGGCGATCTGTTGCGCTTCGACGCAGCACGGCTGCGCATTCTGCTCGAGCGCCACCACCTCTTTACCGGCAGCGCCCGCGCCCGCGCGCTTCTCGAAGACTGGGACAATGCGCTCGGCGGCTTTGTCAAGATCATGCCGAAAGACTACCGGCGCGCCCTCCTCGAAATGCAGGCCGAACGCCAAACCGCCCGCACCGAGGCCGCCGAATGACAAAGCGCCGGACATATTCCTGGTCATCCCGGCGAAGGCCGGGACCCATTCGGCCATGGGCACCGGCCTCCGCCGGTGTGATGATAAATGGCTAAGCCGACCGGCTTTCTCGAAATCGAGCGCCGCGACCGGCCCTACGACAAGCCGGATCTGCGCCGACGCAGTTGGCGGGAGTTCGTCAAGCCGCTGGGTGATGCCGAGACCCGTCAGCAGGCGGCGCGCTGCATGGATTGCGGTATCCCGTTCTGCCATGACGGCTGCCCGGTCAACAATTTGATCCCCGACTGGAACAACCTCGTTTATCGCGACCAGTGGCGGGCGGCGCTGCGGACCCTGCATTCGACCAATAATTTTCCGGAGTTCACCGGCCGCATCTGCCCGGCGCCGTGCGAAGCGGCGTGCACCCTCAACATCGACGACAACCCGGTCACGATCAAAACAATCGAATGCGCGATCGTCGATCGCGGCTGGGATGAGGGCTGGATCGAGCCGGTCATACCGGCGCAGCGGACCGGCAAGACGGTTGCTGTGGTCGGCTCGGGGCCGGCAGGGATGGCCTGCGCGCAGCAATTGGCGCGCGCCGGCCACGCGGTGACCGTGTTCGAAAAGGCCGACCGCATCGGCGGGCTGCTGCGCTACGGCATCCCCGATTTCAAGATGGAAAAGCGGCTGATCGACCGCCGCGTCGAGCAGATGATGGCCGAGGGGGTGACCTTTCGCACCGAGATCGAAATCGGGGTCGATCTGGCGATGGCCGCGCTGCTCGCCGAGTTCGACGCGGTGGCGATGACCGGCGGCGCCGAGCTGCCGCGCGACCTCGAAATTCCCGGACGCGAGCTCGACGGCATCCATTTCGCGATGGATTTTCTGCCGCAGCAGAACAAGCGCGGGGCCGGCGACCGCGAGGAGCGCGCCGCACCCGGCGGCACGATCACCGCCGAGGGCAAGCACGTGATCGTGATCGGCGGCGGCGACACCGGCTCCGACTGCATCGGCACCTCGGTGCGCCAGGGTGCTGCGTCGATCACCCAGCTCGAAATTCTGCCGAAGCCGCCCGAGCGCGAGAACAAGCCGCTGACCTGGCCCGATTGGCCGTTGAAATTGCGCACCTCATCCTCGCAGGAAGAGGGCTGCGAGCGCGACTGGTCGGTGCTGACAAAGCGAGCGATCGGCGTCAGATGGCCGCATCACGGCGCTCGAATGCGTACGCGTCGAATGGGCGAGGAGCCCGGACGGCCGGTTTGCAATGCAGGAAATCCCCGACAGCGGGTTCGCGCTGAAGGCCGATCTCGTTCTGCTGGCGATGGGCTTTTTGGGCCCGCGCCGGTCGGGCATGGTCGAAGCAGTCGGGCATCGCCCTCGACCCGCGCGGCAATGTCCTCGCCAACACAACCGATTACCGCACCTCGGCGCCAAAGCTGTTTGCCGCCGGCGACATGCGGCGCGGCCAGTCGCTGGTCGTCTGGGCGATCCGCGAAGGCCGCCAATGCGCCCGCGCCATCGACGAATTCCTGATGGGGGCGACCCTGTTGCCGCGGTGACTGCCGCGGCCGGTGCTATTCGGCGGCGAGCAGCGGCGGCTCGACCACGGCGCGCTCGGCGCGGGGCATCGGCTGCGGCCACCAGCGGTCCTCCCACTCGCCGAACAGCCCTTTGAGCCGCGGCATGACCCGCTCGGCAAAGAGCCGGGTGTTGTAGGCCGCCAATTCCTTGCCCATGCTGCCGAACTGCAAGAGCAGCATCAGGTGGCCGACATTGAGGTCGGTCGCGACCTCGGTCAGTTGCTCGGCGACCTCATCGGGGGAGCCGACGATGACATAGCCGCGATCGACGATGTCGTTGATGTCGGTCGTGGCGCGCGCCTTTTGCCGGGCGTCAAGGCTGGCGGCGCGGCCGATCTGGCCGACCACGCCAGCGCGCTGCGTCGCTTCGGTGATATAGCCGGGCGGCATCGCCCAGCGCGGATCGACGCGCAGGCAGCGGCCATAGAAATATTCGGCCGGCTCCTTGTAAAGCCGCATCGCCTCGTCGCGGCTCTCGGCGACGCCGACGAATTGCAGAAAGCCGGCACGGTACGGGTTCCGGTCCTTGCCGAGCCGGGCCATCTCGTCCCAAAAGCCCTGCATCGTGGCGCGCCCGTCCTTAAAGCCGAAATAGGACAGGTAGGCGTAGACGTAATCCATCTGCGCGCACCACTGCCAGGTCTCGACCGAGCCGCCGCCCGGGATCCAGATCGGCGGGTGCGGCTTTTGCACCGGCCGCGGCCAGATGTTGACGTAGCGCTGCTGGTTGAAGCGGCCGTTGAACGCGAAAGTGTCCTGCTCGGTCCAGGCCCGCAATACCAGATCGTGCCCCTCGTGATAGCGCTCGCGCAGCTGGCTCGGGTTTTGCCCGTAGGCAAAGCAGGTGTCCATTGGCGTGCCCACCGGAAAGCCGGCGATCAGCCGCCCGCCGGAGATCACGTCGATCATCGCGAATTCTTCCGCGACCCGGGTCGGCGGGTTGTACAGCGCCAAGGAATTCCCCATCACGCACAGCGCCGTGTCGGTGGTGCGGCGGGCGAGCGCCGAGGCGATCAAATTGGGCGACGGCATCAGCCCGTAGCCGTTCGAATGATGCTCGTTGACGCAGACCGCATCGAACCCGCATCGGCGGCGTATTCGAGCTCGTCCATAAAGTCGTTGTACATCAGATGCGCGCGCCGCGGGTCGAACAGCGAGGAATGGATATCGACCCACACCGAGGGATGCTTCTCGCGGAAATCATCGGGCAGCTCGGTGTAGGGCATCAGGTGAAACCACATCAGCTTCATCGCGCTCACTCCGCGGCATCGTTCGTGTGAGGAGCGTGGCCCGGAGCCGCGGCCGCGTCAATCGCATCGATGACCTGATCCAAATTGCCGGCGCGATTTCCCGATTGACGGGGACGTGCGGCGCGCGCGCTAATCACGACTGGCGAAACGCATGACCGCACCTCCCTTTGGCCCGATCCTCGAAGCGGCAAATGCCCGGCACGGCGCCGCGGCGCTGAGCGCGCGCCTGGTGCAGCCGCGCAGCCCGGCCGAGATCGAGGCGCTCGGCGACGATCGCTATCTGTCGCAGATGTCGCTCAGGATTTTTCGCGCCGGGCTCAAGCACAGCATCGTTGACGCGAAATGGCCGGCGTTTGAGGGCGTGTTCGGCGGCTTCGAGCCGCGCCGGGTCCGGGCCATGCCGGACGAGGCCCTCGAGGCGTTGCTCGCCGACCGCCGGCTGATCCGTCATTGGGGCAAGCTCAAGGCGGTGCGCGCCAACGCCGCGGCGATGATCGCGCTCGCCGACGAGCATGGCAGCTTCGGCGCATGGCTCGCGCGCTGGCCGGAAAGCGACATCGTCGGGCTGTGGGAGGCGCTGGCGAAACGCTTCAGCCAGATGGGCGGCAATTCCGGGCCCGAGCTTTTTGCGCATGGTCGGCAAGGACACCTTTGTCCTGACCCATTCGGTCGGCGCAGCGCTGCAGCGCTGGGGTGCCGCGGACCGGCCGCCGAAAACCCGCCAGGACCGCGCCGCCATCCAAACCTGCTTCAACGCCTGGGCCGCCGAGACCGGCCGGCCCTTGTGCCAATTGAGCCAGATCCTCGCCGCCTCGATCGAGGACTGACCCGACCCTCAGTGCCCGCGCAGCTTTGCCACCCCAAACATCGCGCCGACGATGGCAACAATGTTGACGACCAGCGCACCGAGAAACAGCCGAGTTATTCCCCGAATAATATCGACTCCGAAAGCATCGATTCTCGCCTCCATACGAAAGCCGAACTCGCGGATATCGCTGCTAAGTGCATCGCAGTCTGCGCGAATTGCAGCGTTTGCGATCTTAGCATCCTTTTCGCTGCCGACCACTCTCAGGCTCTCCCGGGTTGATGCAGCAGAGCGTCGGCGACTTCGACAAAGCCGCTGCCGCCGCCGCCCTTGGTCACCCATTTGGGCGGTGTCGTCATGCGATCGATATAGCGGCGCACCGTGGCGACGCCGACCGAGTTCGGAAAAAACCCGAACATCGGCTCGTCGTTGAGCGAGTCGCCGACATAAATAAACGCGTCACGGTCGCGCTCGATATCGGCCGCGAACAGCGCGGCCAGCATCCGGCGGGCCATCGCCAGCTTGTCGAAACCGCCGAACCAGCCGAGCACCCACAAAGAGTTGACGACCGTGCGTGCCCCGGCTGCCATCAGCGCGGCGACGACCTGCTCCGACACCGGCGTCTCGCGATTGCGAAACGCAAGCGTGGCTTCGCGATAGGGTTGATCGGGCGCCAGCGCCGCGCCGGGGACCGACGCCCGGATCCGCGCGCCGAGTGCCGCGAGCGCGCGCCGGTTACGTCGGCGCTCCGCTGCGGGCGCCCAGAAATGACGCTCGGTTTCTCCGGTTTCGCGATCATGCCGGAAGCACAGCCCGCCATTCTCGCCGATCACCGCGGCAACCGGCCACATCCGGCAAATCAGATCGCACCAGCCGGCCGGCGCTGCGGTAATCGGGATGACCGGTAAGCCCGCGTCGTGAAGCCGCTCCAGCGCGCTGTAGGCGGCGGCCGGCAGGCGCGCGCCTTCGGTCAAGGTGTCGTCGATATCGGTCAGAGCAAAACGGACGGCGCCGAGCCGCGCCGCCGGGAAAAGCTCGAAGGGTTGCATCGCCAGCCCGCCTTGCCGCAGGGAAATCCCTTTCCTCGATATGCCCCTTGTGTTAGCGCACGCCCATATGTAAGCGCACGGTCAGGCGGGCGCCGCCGCGACCCGCGCAGGGAACAAGAGGATGCAGAGCCAGAACCGGATCTTCGACGATCTTGCCCGCCTCGCCAGCGGGGCAATGAGCACGCTGTCGGGTGTCAGGGGCGAGGTCGAAACCCGACTGCGCGAGCAGCTCGAGCGGGTGCTGTCCGGGATGGACTTGGTCACTCGCGACGAATTCGAGGCGGTCAAGGCGATGGCCGCCAAGGCGCGCGCCGAGCAGGAGGAGCTGGCCGGGCGGGTGGCCGAGCTCGAGGCGCTGCTTTCCGCCTTGCGCGACCGCCGGCTGCGCGGCCCCGCCGAAGCCAACCCCGCCGATGCCAACCCCGCCGATGCCGAGCCGCCAAATTCTTCCCAACCGTTGTGACTCGGCCCTGAGATCTTTTCTGTCGAGCCCCCCGAAGGAGCGCCCGATGACTTCTGTTGCCCTCTCCGAACCGACGCCTTTCTGCGGCAATCCGATCGATCTCGTCGAAGAGATCGTCAGCGCCAACGATTGGGCGCACGACCGGGCCAGCGAGGAGGAGCTGGTCGTCGAGATTTCCGGCCGCTGGTGCGACTACCGGCTCTATTTCGTGTGGCAGGAGGAAATCTCCGCCATGCACTTCTCGTGCGGGTTCGACATGAAGGTGGCCAAGGGCCGCCGCGCCGCGGTGTTCGAGCTGTTGGCGCTAGCCAATGAAAAGTTGTGGCTCGGCCATTTCGACCTGTCGGCGGAGGACAACTCGCCAGCCTTCCGCCACGCGGTCCTTTTGCGCGGCGTCGGAGCGGCCAGCGCCGAACAGGTCGAGGACCTAGTCGACATCGCGCTCTCCGAATGCGAGCGTTTTTATCCGGCGTTTCAGCTCGTCCTGTGGGGCGGCAAAAAGCCGGCCGAGGCGATAGCGGCGGCGATGATCGACCCGGTCGGCGAAGCGTAGGCCGGCGGCGGCTCACGATGAGCGCCAGCGCCGGCGAGACCGGCCAATCGTCGCCGCGCACACTCCTCCTTGTCGGCTGCGGCAAGATGGGATCGGCCCTGCTGCATGGCTGGATCAATAAAGGAACAGCTTCGCGGTATCTCGTGGTCGAGCCGGCCGGGCTGCCCGCGGGGTTCGCCGCCCAAACCGGCGTCTCGTGGCATCGTTCGGCCGAGGAATTGCCCGGCGAGCCGGTGCCGGACGCAATCATTTTCGCGGTAAAGCCGCAGGTTGTCGACCAAGTGCTGCCGGATTACCGCCGCTGGGCCGGGCCGCGGACCCTGTTCGTCTCGATTGTCGCCGGCAAGACCATCGCCGGGATCAGCCGGCATCTCGGCCCGGCATCGCTGGTGCGGACCATGCCCAACACGCCGGCGGCGATTGGCCGCGGGATCACGGTGGCCTGCGCCAACGCGCGGGTCACCGCCGAGCAGCGCCGGCTGTGCGATGAATTGCTCGCCGCGGTCGGCGAAAGCGCGTGGGTCGCGGACGAGGCGCTGCTCGATCCGGTCACCGCGGTGTCCGGCAGCGGGCCGGCCTATGTGTTTTTGCTGATCGAGGCCCTGGCGCAGGCGGGCCGGGCAGCGGGGTTGCCGGCGGAGCTCGCCGCCCGGCTGGCGCGCAGCACCGTCGCCGGATCGGCCGAGCTTGCCCGGCTTGCCAACGAAAGCCCGGCGCAGCTGCGCGAGAATGTGACGAGCCCCGGCGGCACCACCCGCGCCGCGCTCGATGTGCTGATGGCCGAGGACGGCCTGGCGCCGTTGATCGGCCGCGCGGTCGCCGCAGCCGCGGCGCGGTCGCGCGAATTGGCGAGCTGAGCCCGGCACGGACGGCGGCGGCTCGCAGCATGGCCAAGAACGCAGGCAACACCGGAGATGCAAGGCGCCGGCGAGACGGGAGCCCCGATGCAGCTGGCGATGCCGACCGGATCATCGAGGCGGCGATGACCCGCATCGCCAGCGAAAGCTGGCGGCGCCTGTCGCTGGCCGCGATCGCCGACGAAGCCGGATTGCCGATCCTGCGCGTCTACCGCACCTTCCGCTCAAAGCAGGCGATCCTCTGCGGGTTTTTCCGGCGGATCGACGAGACCGTGCTGGCCGAGCCGCCTGCCGCCGAGGAGGACGAGCGGCCGCGCGACCGGCTGTTCGATCTGCTGATGCGGCGATTCGACGCGCTTCGCCCCTATCGCTCAGCCATCGAGGTGCTGCGCCGCGAACTGGCGGGCGACCCGGCGTCCGCCCTCGCTGCAGCTGCGGCGCTGGCGCGGTCGATGCGCTGGATGCTCGAAACCGCTGATATCCCCACCACCGGCTGGCGCGGCGCAGTCAGCGTCAAGCTGGCTGGCGCGGCTTATCTCGGGGCGATGCGGGCCTGGCGCCACGACAATTCCCCCGACCTCGCGCAAACCATGGCGGCGCTCGATGCGCGGCTGCGCCGGATCGAGCGCTGGCTGGCGCCGGCGCCGCCCCGGCGGCGCAGCGAAGAGACCGCGCTCGCCTAATTTTGTTGCAGTGCGAAAACATTTTCTTGACGCCGGCCGCTGCGATGCCGATATTTCGGGCGTTGTGCACCGCACAATAAACAGCAGCCCCCCGAAATGGAACTCAACCATGGATGCCCGTCCGAGCTTTTTTGATTTCGACGTCACCAAGATAATGACCGATTTCCGTTTTCGCCCGTTCGATGTGGAAGCATTGATGGCGTGTCAGCGCCGCAACATCGAGGCGCTGAGCCAGGCTAACCAGCTTGCGATCGAAGGCGCCCAGGCGGTCGCTCGCCGCCAGATCGAGATCGCCCGCCAAGCCCTCGAAGACGTATCAGTGATGTTCCGCGAGCTCGCCCAGTCCCCCTCGGCCGAGGACCGGATCGCCAAAAACACCGAATACGCCAAGCAGATGCTCGAGCGGAGCGTCAATCACGGGCGCGAGATCACGATGCTGGCGACCAAGGCCGGCTCCGAGGCGGCAGATGTGCTGCGCAAGCGCGCGAGCGAGGGCCTCGACGAGCTGCACGAAATGGCCAAGCAGCAAGCGGCGCGCTGATCGCAATCGTCAGTTGGAGGCCGTTTCCTGGTGCGGGGCGGCCTTCCTTAACTGTCGCCGACACAGCAAATCGCGGCCTCGCGTTATCGCGGCAGGTGCACCCGGGCGCGCAGACCGCCCTGCGGCGAGGTTTCGAGGCGGACATCGCCGCCATGGCCGCGAGCCACGTCGCGGGCGATGGTCAGACCGAGCCCGACCCCGCCCGTTGACCGGTTGCGCGAACGGTCGAGGCGGACAAATGCCCGGAATACGCGATCACGATCGGCAGCCGGGATTCCGGGCCCGTCATCATCGACCAGAATGTCGATGCCGTCGGCCCCCGGCGCAGCGCTCAGCCAGACATGGGTGCCGTGCAGGCGGGCGTTGCCGATCAGATTGGCGAGGCAGCGCTTGAGCGCATTCGGGCGCAGCGCGATTTCGTATTCGTCCGGAAGCGTCAGCGACAGCTGCGTCCCCTCGCGCCGCATCGCGGCGGCGACGTCGTCGAGCAGCAGCGCGATGTCGGTTTCGACCGGTGCTTCGCTCCCCTCGCCTCGAACAAAGTCGAGATAGCCGTGGACCATGTGCTCCATATCGGCGACATCCGACTTCAGCTCCTCGACCGCCGGATCGTCGCCAAGGATCGCCAGCGCCAGCTTCATCCGCGTCAACGGCGTGCGCAGATCGTGCGACACCCCCGCCAGCATTTGCGTGCGCTGCCGGATCTGGCGCTGGATGCGTTCGCGCATGGTCATAAAGGCGACCGCAGCCTGACGGATTTCGAGCGCACCCTCGATTTTGAAGAACGGCACCGGGCGGCCCTTGCCAAAGCCGTCGGCCGCCGCCGCCAAGCGGCGCAGCGATTTGACCTGATTGCGCAAGAACAGCGTCGCCACCGCCAGCAGGACAAGTGATGAGCCAACCATCCACATGACGAAGATGTAGGTGGTGGAGCTGTACAGCCGGTCCCAAGGCACCTCGGCAGTCAGCACGCCCTGGGCCAGCTGCACTTCGATGCGGGGGCCCCGCGGGTCGTCGAGCCCGTCGATGCGCCACGCCCCGCCGACATGGCTCGCCATCGCCTGGCTCAGCTGATCGCTGAGCATGCCGCCGCTTGGCGGCGATGGCGGCGGCAGACGCGCGCCGCGGTCGAGGATAAAGCCGAGGTCGGTCAACGCCCCGCCGCGGTGCAGCAGCCGGTCGGTCGCCGCTGCAGAATGGGTCAGCTCAACCGCCTCGATCGTCAGCGCGATGTCGCCAGCAACCCCACTCGACAGCCGCCACGAGATCGCCGCCCAGTGACGGTCGTAAAAGATCCAGGTGGCGATCGCCTGCAGCAGAATGAGCGGCATCACGACGATCAGCAACGAGCGGCCAAACATCGTGCGCGGCAGCAGCCGCTTGACCCAGCCGCGCGGGTGGATCGCGTGCTCGCCCCAAATTTCTGGCTCGGCCTCGCCGCCAGGGTCCGCCGCCGCAATCGGCCGCCCGATCGAGACCCCCGAAGACATATCGTCAATCCGGCTTGAGGACATAGCCGGTGCCCCGCACGGTCTGCAGATAGCGCGGAAAGCGCGGGTCGCGCTCGATCTTGCGGCGCAGGCGGTTCATCTGGACATCGACATTGCGCGTGCTGCCGCTGAATTGAGCCGACAGCGACAGCTCCTCGCGCGATACCGCCTCCCCCGCCTTTTGCGCCAGGCTGGCCAGCAGCCCGGCCTCGGCGGCGGTCAGGCGAATAAGATCGCCGCCGCGGAACAGCTCGCCGCGCACCGGGTCGAACCGGCAGCCGCCAAAGCGCACCTCGCGATTGGCGTCCGCCGCGGGACGCCGCTGCAGCAGGTTGCGAATGCGCAGCACCAGCTCGCGCGGCTCGAACGGCTTGGAGAGATAGTCGTCCGCACCCTGCTCGAGCCCGTTGACGCGGTCCTCGGGTTCGGCCATCGCGGTCAGCAGCAGCACCGGGACCCGGTCCTCGCATCGCAAGGCGCGCGTCAGGTCGAGCCCGCTCTCGCCAGGCAGCATCACGTCAAGCACCACCAGATCGAAGGCGAAGCTCGCCAGATTGGCGCGCGCCTCGGCCGTATCGGCCGCGGTCGTCACCCGGAAGCCGTTTTCCGACAGATAGCGCCGCAGCAATTCGCGCAGCCGCGCATCGTCGTCGACAACCAGCAGATGGGGTTCGAGCTCGCTCATCGCGCGCCGATCATACGCCCTCGTCGCGCTCAGCGCTGCACGCTCGAACCGGCCTCGAAACGGCTTCGGTCCTCGGCGTCGGCAATGATGCCCAGCAGCACCCTGCGGAAACCCTCCACCGCCCCAGAGCCGGCCTGGCGATAGGCGTTGGCGACGCGGGCGCGCTGCGGCGCCGAGACTTCCCGCTCGAGCGCGCGGCCCTGCGCGGTCAGCGCGAGCAGCCGCTGCCGCCGGTCATTCGGACCCGGCCGCTGGTCGATGAACCCTTGCTCCACCAGCTCGCCCAGAACGCGGCTCAGGCTTTGCTTGGTAATCCGCAGGATGCCGAGCAACTCGCTGACCGTCATCTGCGGATGGCGGCCGACAAAATGGACCACCCGATGATGCGCGCGGCCAAAGCCATAGCGCGCCAGCACCGCGTCCGGCCCGGCGGTAAAATCGCGGTAGGCAAAAAACAGCAGCTCGATCCCGTCCCTGACCGCATCCTCGTCAGGAAAGCCCTGCTCGCTATCATTTTTTATGTCAGCCATATTGACTTATCTCGCAACCATGGATACCCTCCGGGCGTCCTCTTGGTTATAAGCTCGATCGCGACCGGCCCGGCGAGGCTCGCGACCATGAGCCGGCTCCGATCGCTCCGGTGCAAGGAAGACGCTGATGGACATGATCCCCTTCGACAATCGCGACGGCTTCATCTGGTATGACGGCCGCCTCGTCCCCTGGCGCGACGCCAAGCTGCACGTGCTGAGCCACGGGCTGCATTATGCAAGCTGCGTCTTTGAAGGCGAGCGTGTCTATGACGGCGCCGTCTTCCGGCTCGACGACCATAATGAGCGCCTCGTCAATTCGGCGCGGATCTTGGGGTTCGAGCTGCCGGCCAGCATGGACGATCTTACGACAGCGACGCAGCAAGTCATCGCTTCCAACCGCATCCGCGACGGCTATGTCCGGCCGATCGCCTGGCGCGGGGCCGAGCAGATGGGGGTTTCGGCGCAGGCGACAAAAATCCATCTGGCGATCGCCGCGTGGGATTGGCCGGCCTATTTCTCGCCTGAGGCGCGAGCCAAGGGGATTCGCATGAAGTGGGCGCCCTGGGCGCGCCCGGCGCCGCATACGGCACCGACCCAGGCCAAGGCGGCTGGGCTCTACATGATCTGCACGATGTCAAAGCACGTGGCCGAGGCCGATGGCTGCGACGACGCGCTGATGCTCGACTGGCGCGGCCGGCTCGCCGAAGGCACCGGCGCCAATCTCTTTCTCGCCATCAACGGCGAATTGCACACGCCGACACCAGACTGCTTTCTGAACGGGATCACCCGCCAGACCGTGATCGCCCTCGCCAAGAAGCGCGGCATCAAGGTGGTCGAGCGGGCGATCATGCCCGATGAGCTCGCCACGGCCGATGAAATGTTCCTAACCGGATCGGCCGCCGAGGTGACCCCGGTCGGCGAGATCATCGGCGAGCACGGCCACTACCGGTTCACCCCGGGCGCGATCTGCCGGCTGATGTGGGAGGATTACGACCGGACCGTCGGCAAAAAGGTCGCCGCGGCGAGCGCCGCCTAATCCAGGCTTGGACGTCAGACGAGGGAGCTATGAGCGACGAGCGAGCCGACCTGATCCTCAACATGCTGCGCGCAATACGCGCCGAGCAGTCAGCGCAGCGGGAGAAGCTGGATGAAATCATCAGCAGGATCGGTGCCCTAGAACGCGAAGTCGCCTCGTTGAGCCTGCGCATCGCCGAAATAAGGGTGGACTTTGCCGGCCTATCGGTACGCCTCGACAATCTCGACCGCCGCGTCGGCCGGATCGAGCGCCGGCTGGAGCTTATCGACGCACCGGCATGAGCATCGTCTGGCGGTTCAAAGCGCTTAGTGTCTGGCGGACACCAGCAGGAAGGGAGGGCGCTGGCGCTCATCGGCCCAGTCGGGGTGGGCGGCGATCTGCTCCGCCGTAGGGCCCCATTCCTCGACATGGCAGAGGGCGAAGCCGCACGCGATCAACAGGTTGAGATAGGTCGCGATCGTCCGGTGCTGCTTGATGACGCCGCTGGTCAGCCAATTGGTCGAGCGCGGCCCTTCGTCGAGATACCCGTTGACCGGCCACGCCCGGCTCCCCGCAGCATCAGCCGCCCAGCCTGGCTTGGCCGGCGCGGTGACCATTGGATGCTCGACCGAAAACACCAGGCTGCCGCCCGGCGCCAGCGAGCGCGACACCCGCCCGATCAGACCGGCGAAATCTTCGAGATAGTGGAAGGCCAGCGAGCTGTATGCCAAGTCGAACGACGCCGCCGGCAATTCGAACTTCTCCAGATCGGCTCGCAGATACTCTATTGCCGGATCATCGGTGTCGGCCCTGGCGCGCGCCAGCATCTTCTCGGAAATATCCACACCCAGCACACGCGCGGCTCCCCGCTCGCGCACCCAGCGGCAGAACCAGCCAAATCCGCAACCGAGATCAACGACGCGCCTCCCGCGCAGCTCCGGCAGCCAAGCCCGAAGCGTCGGCCATTCCGGAGCCCCCTCCAGGCCTTCGACCGAGCGCAACAACCGGCTGTACCCGGCGAAGAACTCTTCATCGTCGTAAATGTTCTGCGTCACGATGCTCGGATGTGGTAAAAGTTCGGCATCACCTTGCCCTGATCGGTGCGCCTTATTCTTCGTTGGCGGGCGCAGCCCGCCAGCGCTCCTTCGCCGCGTCGTCATCGGCGTGAGCCTCGACCCAGCGGTCGCCCCGCGGCGTCGCCTCGCTTTTCCAGAACGGCGCGTCGGTCTTCAGCCAGTCGATCAGGAAATGGCAGGCGGCAAGCGCCGCCTCGCGGTGCGGCGACGCGGTGGCGACCAGCACGATGCGGTCGCCAGGCTCGAGCCGGCCATAGCGATGGATGATCAAGGAGGCGTCGAGCGGCCAGCGCCGATGCGCCTCGAGCTCGATCTCGGCGAGCTTCTTCTCGGTCATGCCCGGATAGTGCTCGAGGGTCAGCGCCGTCACCTGGTCGCCGCCGCCCCTCTCGCCGCCCCTCTCGCCGATCGACATGTCGCGCACCAGCCCGATAAAGCTGGCGATCCCGCCAATCCGGTGATTGCCGCCGGCAAGCCGATCGAGCTCGGCACCAACATCGAAATCCTCGCGCTGCACGCGGATCATCGTCTCAGCCTCCGGTGACCGGCGGAAAGATCGCCACCTCGTCGCCCTCCCGGACTGGATGATCAAGCCCGACATAGTCGTGGTTGACGGCGACGCGAACCACCCCGGGGTTGCGCAGCGCCTCGGCGTGCCGGTCGCCGCGCGAACGCAGCCAATCGAGCATGCCAGCCACATCGCGCACCTGCGGCGGCAATGTCACATCCTCCTCGGCGCAGCCGATCCGCGCCCGCAGCCAGGCAAAATACAGGATTTTCACGAGAATGCGGGCCTCCGGCCCGCTTTGCGGGCAGGGCGCCCGAGATCCGATACTCTCATGTGAGCACCTCGGAAAACGGCAAGAAGTCGACAAGCGCGCCCGCTTCGAGGCTGCCCGTCGCCTCGTCGAGGATCACCAGACCGTCGGACTGCACGATCGAGGACAAGATGCCGGCGCCGTCGCGCGCGTATTTGACGGCGAGCAGCTGGTCGCCATCGCGCTCCAGCCGCGCCCGAAGATATTCGCGCCGCCCGGGCTTTTTGCGGTAGGCGAAACCGGCCCGGACCGGCAGCATCCGCGGCGCCGCGGCCACAGCGCCGGCAAGCTTCAGGATCAGCGGCCGGGCCAGCACCGCGAAAGTCACGACCACCGCGACCGGGTTGCCGGGGAGCCCGATCAGCGGCACCGCGCCAATCCGGCCCAGCGCCACCGGCCGCCCCGGCTTGATCGCCAATCGCCAAAAGTAGAGGGCGCCCAGCCGCTCGATCGCACCCTTGACATGATCCTCCTCGCCGGTCGAAACCCCGCCCGAAGTCACGATCAGATCATGCGCGGCGCTCGCTGCGGCCAGCGTATCGGCAAGCGCTGCTTCGCGGTCCGGGCGAATGCCGAAATCGGTCACGACGCAGCCCAGGCGCTCGAGGAGCGCCTTTAGAATGAACCGGTTGGCGTCGTAGATCGCGCCCGGCGGCAGCGTGATGCCCGGCTCGCGCACCTCGTCGCCGGTCGACATCAAGGCCACCCGCAAAGGGCGGAACACCGGCAGCTCGGCATGGCCGAGTGCCGCGGCAAGCCCGAGCTCAGCGGGCCCAAGGCGACGCCCGGCGGCGAGCGCGGTCTGGCCGCGGCCGACATCCTCGCCGGCGTGCCGGCGGTTCGCCCCGAGGCGGATCCCGGGCCTGAGCCGCACCTGGCCGTCGCCGGCCATGCAGTCTTCCTGCATCAGCACGGTGTCGGCGCCCTGCGGCATCGGCGCGCCGGTGAAGATGCGGATGGCCTCGCCGCGCCGCAGCGGCGCGGTCGAGCGGATGGCCGGCGGCCGCCCGGCCGCCGACCGGCAGCACGGTTTCGCGGTCGGGCGAGAGGTCGGCATGCGCCACCGCGTAGCCATCGACGGCGCTGTTGGCATATGGCGGCAAGTCCATTGTCGCGATCAGGTCGCGCGCCAGCACCCGGCCGGCGGCCTGCGCCAGCGGCACCGTCTCGGCATCGACCACCGGCACGACGCGCGCGTCGATCCGGGCCAGCGCCTCGGCGACATCCATCAGCGCGCCACCAAAAGCAAAGCAATCGTCGCTCAGCTGGGCCATCGCGCGCACCCGTCATGCCCGAGGATGAAATTGGCGACGGCCGCCGGATCGCCGAGCGGCAGCAAGGGCAGCGGCAGTCCTGGCAGGTCCTCGTCGGAGGCGACCGCGACAACCCACCGGTCGTCGGGATGCAATCGGCGGCTTGCCGAGCGACCGGGCGATACACCTCGATTTTCGGGTGCGGGTGATGCTTGAACCCCTCGACCAGCAGCAGATCGACCGGGGTGATCCGCCCCACCAGCTCGTCGAGCCCGGGTTCCGGCGCGCCGCGCAATTCGTGCATCAGCGCCCAGCGGCGTTCCGAGACCACCATGACCTCGGACGCGCCGGCTTGGCGATGCAGCCATGAATCCTTGCCCGGCTGATCGACGTCAAATGCGTGATGCGCATGCTTCACCGTCGAGACGGTGAGGCCGCGGGCGACGAATTGGGGGATCAACGCCGTCATCAGGGTCGTCTTGCCGCTCCCGCTCCACCCGGCGAGGCCGAAGATGCGCATCGCCACTCCTGTGGTTTCACTTGGGTGCCGGCGCCAGCCGCGGCAATGCGGACCTATGCCGGCGTCCCCGATTTGCCGCGATCGATCGCAGCGGGGACGCGCCGCGGCTTGGTGATGTGCGGCAGCCCCAGCCGCAGATAGTCGTAACCGGTCACCAGGGTCAGCACCGCAGCGATCCACAGCAGGATCTCGCCGATCCCGGTCACCGGCACAATTGCCGGCCCGGCATTGCCGACGATCAGAAAGCCGATCGCGACCATCTGGATCGTCGTCTTCCATTTGGCCAGCCGCGACACCGGCATGCCGACGCGCAGCCCGGCGAGATATTCGCGCAGCCCCGAAACCAGGATTTCGCGGCACAAGATCACTAACGCCGGAAACACCGCCGCCGGCGACAGCCGGCCAAACGTCGTCAGCATGAACAGGGTCGCCGCAACCAGAAGCTTGTCGGCGATCGGATCGAGGAACCGGCCGATCTCCGATTGCTGATGCCAGCGCCGGGCCATATGCCCGTCGAGCCAATCGGTCACACCCGCAGTCGCAAACAGCGCACAAGCAAACCAGCGCGCGTAGTCACCCGGCACGTAAAATGTCGCGATGACCAATGGGATGACCATGATCCGCGACATGGTCAGCAAATTGGGCAGGCTGGTCAGCTGCACGCGCCGCTCCCGCTGCAGGAAGGGACAAAGGGCATCTTACCCATCGCCGTGAAAATGATCATAAATCTTTTTCGCTACGGTTTTGCTGATGCCGGCGACGCGTTCGAGCTCGCCGAGCCCGGCCCGGGCGACCGTTCGCGCCGAGCCGAAATGGTGCAGCAGCGCCTGCTTGCGCCGGGCGCCGATCCCGGCGATCTCGTCAAGCGGCGAATGCCCGATCGCCTTGGTGCGGCGCGCGCGGTGGGTGCCGATCGCAAAGCGGTGCGCTTCGTCGCGCAGCCGCTGCAGGAAGTATAGGACCGGATCGCGCGGCTCGAGCGCAAACGGCGCGCGGCCGGGCATGAAAAACCGTTCGCGGCCGGCGTTGCGGTCGGGGCCCTTGGCGATGCCGACCAGCGCCACATCGCTGATGCCGAGCTCGTCGAGCACGCCTTGGGCAATGCCGAGCTGCCCTAGGCCGCCATCGATCAGCACCAGATCGGGCCAGCTGCCCTGCTCGCGCTGCGGGTCTTCCTTGAGCGCCCGCGCGAAGCGGCGCAGCAGCACCTCGCGCATCATCGCGTAATCGTCGCCGCCGCCGACCGGCGCTGCGGCCTCGCCCTCACCCGCCTCGCTGCGCTCGGCACCCTCTCCCGCAATGCGGGAGAGGGGGGACCCGACGCATCTGCGTCGGGGGGGTGAGGGCTGATCGGCCGTGAACCTTGCGGCGCTGTGGCGAGTCCGCGGATCGTGAATTTGCGGTAGGCGCTCTTGAGCAGCCCGTCGGGGCCGGCGACGATCATCGCGCCGACCGCGTTGGTGCCCTGGATATGGCTGTTGTCGTAGACCTCGATGCGCTGCGGCGCGGCTTCAAGGCCAAAGGCCGCGGCGACGCCCTCGAGCAGCCGGCGCTGCGAGGCGCTTTCGGCCAGCCGGCGACCGAGCGCCTCCCGCGCGGTCGCGAGGACCCGCTCGACGAGCTTTTTCTTGTCGCCGCGCTGCGGCACGGTGATCGCAACGCGCCCGCCGCCCAGCGACAGCGCCTCAGCCACCAGCTCCTGCTCGACCAGCCGATGGCTGAGCAGGATTTCGGGCGGCTTTGGCCGATTGTCGTAGAACTGCCCGATAAACGAGCCCAGCACCTCCTCGACCGGAAGCTGGCGATCGTGGCTCGGGAAATAGGCGCGGTTGCCCCAATTCTGCTCGCCGCGGAAAAAGAACACCTGAACGCAGGTCTGCCCGCCCTCTTGATAGGCCCCGATCACATCGGCATCGACCACCCCGGCGACATGAATGTCCTGATGGCCCTGGATCATCGACAGCGCGCGGATGCGGTCGCGGATCAGCCCCGCCGCCTCGAAATCGAGCGCCGCCGCGGCAAGCTGCATTTCGGCCGCGAGGCGCTGCTGCACGGCGCCGCTGCCGCCGGACAGGAAAGGCGTGCGCCTGCTCGATCAGCCCGGCATAGTCCTCGCGGCCGATCCGCCCGACGCAGGGTGCGCTGCACCGCTTGATCTGGTGCAGCAGGCAGGGCCGGGTGCGGTTGGCGAAGATGCTGTCGCTGCATGAGCGCAGCAGAAACGCCTTTTGCAGGGTTATCAGCGTGCGATTGACCGCCCCCGCCGAAGCGAACGGGCCGAAATAGCTGCCGCCCTGGCTTTTCGCGCCGCGGTGCTTGGTTAGCTGCGGAAAATCATGGTCGGCGGTCAGATGGATCAGCGGGAATGATTTGTCGTCGCGCAGCAGAACGTTGAAGCGCGGCATCAGCCGCTTGATCAGGTTGCACTCGAGCAGCAGCGCCTCGGCCTCGGTATGGGTCGCGACGATTTCCATCGCCGCCGTCTCGGCGACCATGCGCCGCAGCCGGTTCGACAATGCCGCCACATGCGTATAGTTCTGCACCCGGCTTTTCAGGCTGCGCGCCTTGCCGACATAAAGCGCGTCGCCATTGCGCGCGAGCATGCGGTATACGCCGGGGGTCGCCGGCATGGTCTTCAGCGCGGCGCGGATCACCGCGACCCCAGCCGCGATGCCGGTCGCGCTCTCCGCCGGGTCCGCCGGATCCGAAGCTTGCTGCGGGTCGGGCAGCGGGCCGGCGGCAACCCCAGCCGGAGCCCGGCGCGGGTCCATTGGCGCCGGTCGGCGTCGGCCGCCCGCCCGCTTTCGCGGCACGCCGGCAACCGAGGTGTCCGTCAGCGCGTCGTCAACCGATTGTGCCGCCATGGGAATCCGAATTGCTCCGACGGATATCCACGGAACCGGTGGATAACTCTGTCGAGAATCTTGGCGTGAGCGCGGCCGGAATCCAGCCCTGCTTTCGCCAAGATAGAATTGCCCAAAAATTGGGCGGTCACCTAAATTATTGATATCGACCGCGATTATTTAGACAAGGTTAATTTTCTGAAAAACAACGCGATCGATGGCGGGTCAGACGCTTGTCGCGGGACCGTCATCTCGCCTGTGAGCAAAACGTCGGCCCCACCGCGACGGCAGACTCATTTTGCGGGCCATGCAACCCAGCGCCCTGGGCGACCCGGCTATTCGAGCACCGGGGCACGCTGCGGTTGCGCCCAGCCCAGATGCTGCCCGCCATCGAGCGCAATCATCTGCCCAGTCAGCGCCGGCGCCGACAGAATAAAGCGCATCGCTGCGGCGACCTCCTGCGGGCTGGTGCCGCGGCCGAGCGGCATGATCGCGCATTGGCGGGCGAATTGCTCCAGGCTCTGCCGTGGGCTCGGCAGGGTAGGCCCTGGCCCGATGCCGTTGACCCGGATGCGCGGCGCCAGCGCCAGCGCCATCGTCTGCGTCAGGGTCCACAACCCCGCCTTGGTCAAGGTGTACGAAACAAAAAACGGGGTCAGCGCCCACACCCGCTCATCGAGCATATTGACGACGACCCCGCCGGCTTCGGCCGGCAGCCGCGCCGCCAGCTCCTGGATCAGCACGAATGGGGCCCGCAGATTGACCGCGAGATGCCGGTCCCAGCTCTCCCTCGTGGCGGTCTCGACCGTGTCGTCGCCGAACACCCCGGCATTGTTGACCAGAACGCCAATCGGCCCGAAAGCGGCTTCGGCCTGCGGCAACAGGCGGCGCACCGCCTCTTCGTCGGTCAGGTCGGCGCCGAGCGTTATCGCCGCGCCGCCGCGGCTGCGGATCGTCTCGGCAACGGCCTCGGCCTCGGCGCGCGAGCGGTGATAGTGGACGGCGACGGCAAACCCGTCCTCGGCCAATGCCAGCGCCAAGGCCCGGCCGATCCGACGCCCGCCGCCGGTCACCAGCGCGGCTTTGGGCACGGGGGCGGCCGGCACCGCGCCGGTCAGATCCTCCGCCCCCTCGATGTCAGCGGCGGAGGGCACGGCGTTCCTTGCGCGCACGGATTTTGGCGCGGGTGACCTCGCGCGCCGAGACCCCGGCGCGGCCCGCAACCGAGCGCCCGCGAGCCCCCTCGGCGCGCCGCGATCCGCCGCGCCCGGCGCCGGCCGGCGCTGTCGGCAGACCGAGATCGACCTGCTCGAGCCGGCGGATCTCGTCGCGCAGCCGCGCCGCCTCCTCGAATTCGAGATCGGCGGCGGCCTCGCGCATGCGCTTTTCGAGATCGGCCATCACCGCCTTCAGATCCTTGCCCTGGTAATGCGCGGCCTCGCCCTCGGACAGGCCGACGGTCACATGGTCGCGCTCGTAGACGCTTTCGAGGATGTCGGCGATGCCGCGGCGCACGCTCTCGGGCGTGATCCCGTTGGCGGCGTTGTAGGCCTGCTGCTTTTCGCGCCGCCGATTGGTCTCCTCGATTGCCGCTTTGAGGCTGTCGGTCATCCGGTCGGCATAAAGCAACGCGCGCCCGTCCAGGTGGCGCGCCGCCCGCCCGATGGTCTGGATCAGCGAGGTGCGCGAGCGCAGGTAGCCCTCCTTGTCGGCGTCGAGCACCGCGACCAGCGCGCATTCGGGGATGTCGAGCCCCTCGCGCAACAGGTTGATCCCGATCAGCACATCGAACACGCCGAGCCGCAGGTCGCGGATGATCTCGATGCGCTCCAAGGTATCGACATCGGAGTGCATGTAGCGCACCCTGAGCCCCGCTTCGTGCAGGTATTCAGTCAAAGCCTCGGCCATCTTTTTGGTCAGGGTCGTGACCAGCACGCGATGGCCCTTCAGTGCCTCCTCGCGGCATTCGGCCATCAGGTCGTCGACCTGGGTGTCGACCGGGCGGATGATGCAGGGCGGGTCGACGAGCCCGGTCGGCCGCACGATCTGCTCGACAAAGACGCCGCCGGCGCGATCCATCTCCCACGGCCCCGGGGTCGCCGAGACAAACACGGTCTGGCCGCGCATCGCCTCCCACTCCTCGAATTTGAGCGGGCGGTTGTCGGTGCAGGACGGCAGCCGGAAGCCGTATTCGGCGAGCGTCGTCTTGCGCATCCAGTCGCCGCGGAACATGCCGCCCAATTGCGGCACCGTGACGTGGCTCTCATCGACAAAGACCAGCGCGTCGCGCGGCATGTATTCGAAAAAGGTCGGCGGCGGCTCGCCCGGCTTGCGCCCGGTCAGATAGCGCGAATAGTTCTCGATCCCGGCGCAGCTGCCGGTCGCCTCGATCATTTCGACATCGTAGGTGGTGCGCTGCTCAAGCCGCTGCGCCTCGAGCAACTTGCCGTCGGCGAACAATTCTTCGAGGCGGATTTTGAGGTCGCGCTTGATCTGCTCGATCGCCTGCAACAGGGTCGGGCGCGGCGTCACATAGTGGCTGTTGGCGTAAATCTTGATCGATTGCAGGACGGCGGTCTTTTCGCCGGTCAACGGGTCGATCTCGTGGATCGCCTCGATCTCGTCGCCGAACAAGGAGATGCGCCAGGCCCGGTCCTCGTAATGCGCCGGGAACAATTCGATCGTATCGCCGCGCACGCGAAACGCGCCGCGCGCGAAATTATGGTCGTTGCGCCGGTACTGCAATTCGACAAACCGCGCCAACAGCTGGGTGCGGTTGACCCGGTCGCCCTGGGCCAAGGACAGCACCATCTGCGAATAGGTCTCGACCGAGCCGATGCCGTAGATGCACGACACGCTGGCGACGACGACCACATCGCGGCGCTCGAGGATCGCGCGGGTCGCCGAATGGCGCATCCGGTCGATCTCCTCGTTCAGCGAGGATTCCTTTTCGACATAGGTGTCGGTGCGTGGAACGTACGCCTCCGGCTGGTAGTAATCGTAGTACGAGACGAAATATTCGACCGCGTTCTCCGGGAAAAAGCTCTTCATCTCGCCGTAGAGCTGCGCGGCCAGGGTCTTATTGGGCGCCAGGATGATCGCCGGCCGCCCGGTGCGGGCGATAACTTGGGCCATCGTATAGGTCTTGCCCGAGCCGGTGACGCCAAGGAGCACCTGGTCGCGCTCGTCGCGCGCGATCCCGTCGCACAACTCGTCGATCGCCTGCGGCTGATCGCCGGCCGGGCGGAATTCGGACGCGATCGCAAATGGCTTGCCGATATCGCTCTCTGGGCGTTCGGCGACGAGAAGCGGCAGCATGGCGATAGAATGTAAGACCTCGGCCGAGCTCATGCCACCCACCCCTGTCCGCCCGCAGGCAATTGGCGCCGCCCTCTCTCGCCCGCAGCGACTGCGGCTCGCTGGCCGGCAAACCTTAATACGATCGTTCTCCGTTTACAGCAGGATCGGACGTTCCGGGGCATCGTGCTGAGCAGGTTCGATTTGACAAGGAGACTTCAAGGCGCTACTTGAGTTGTATGCGCACCGTCGGTCTGAAAATTTTGAAGAACAAACTGAGCGAATATGTTCGCTTGGCGGCTTCCGAGACGGTGCTGGTCACTGACCGCAATCGCGTGGTCGCCGAAATCGTCCCCCCCGGGGCGGGACGAGAACGCATTTTTCGAGCGGGGAATCCGCGAGGGCTGGCTCACGCCAGCGAAGAAC
This sequence comes from uncultured Alphaproteobacteria bacterium, assembly GCA_963738185.1. Lineage (GTDB taxonomy): Bacteria > Pseudomonadota > Alphaproteobacteria > ATCC43930 > CGMCC-115725 > AP-15. Next base: position 1,458,747 of record CAVTVA010000003.1, read on the forward strand.
CCGCATCGCGGCCCACCGCCGCGCCATCCGATGGTCCCGTTCGATCAATTAATGAAAGAACTGGAGCAGGATCGAGAGGATCGGTGATCTATCTCGACAGCTCCGTTGCCCTGGCACGTTTGTTTGGCGAAGGGAGAACGCCTCGCGTCTCGATTTGGGCAGAGGCGCTCGTCTCCAGCCAACTCCTCGAGTACGAGGTCTGGAACCGGGTCCATGCCAGAGGGGCCGGCGCCATGTTGGCGGGCGCGGCGGAAGCACTGCTCGAGCCTCTGACATTTTTGGAGCTCAGCCGTCCTGTTCTGACACGCGCTTTGCAACCGTTTCCGATCAAGTGCGCACGCTTGATGCGCTCCATCTCGCAACGATCGAATTCATCCGCAATGGCGACGAAAATGTGGAGCTTGCGAGCTACGACAACCGTTTGATCGCCGGCGCTCGGAAACTCGGCATAGCAATCGCCGGCATTTGACGCCGGCGCGCAGCGGCGATCGCCTGCGGCTGGTCGCCCGCCGGAGAGCGCGATCCGCATCTGATCGTACAGCTTATCGTAAAGCGCCCACTCCGCCGACTGGGGCGACGCTGGTCGCCGCGCGGCGGGGCAGGCGGATCGTGAATTCGGTGAATTCGCCAAGTTTGCTGGCGACCGCGATCGTGCCGCCGTGCTGTTGGGTCACGATGTCGTAGCTGATCGACAGGCCGAGCCCGGTGCCCTCGCCGGTCGGCTTGGTGGTGAAGAACGGCTGGAACAATCTGTCCTTGATCTCGGGCGCGATGCCGGCCCCGTTGTCGCGCACCCTGATCTCGACAGCGGAGCCGTGATCGCACGTCGTTACTTTGAGGCGGGGCTCGAATTCACCGTCTTTCGCCTCGTTGCGGCGCTTGCTCGTCGCGTAGAAGCCATTGCCGAACAGGTTGAGCAGCACCCGAGTGACGTCCTGCGGGATCAGCTCGATCGGCGCGATGCCGTGACCGAAGTCGCGCTCCAGCATGACGTTGAAGCTTTGATCCTGGGCGCGGGCGCCGTGATAGGCGAGGTTGAGCGCCTCGTCGACCAGCGCGTTCAGATCGACGCTCTGCCGCTCGCCGCTGCCGCCGCGCGAATGGTCCAGCATGCTCTTGACAATGCCGTCGGCGCGGCGCCCATGCTCGGCGATCTTTTCGAGGTTGCCGGTCAAGGTCGCAACGAGGTCTTCGGCCTCGGCGCGCCTCTCCTCGCCCAGAGCCGCCAGCGCCGGCGCCGCCGCCTCTTTCAGCTCGTCGAGCAGCTCGACCGAGAGCCCGGCAAAGTTGTTGACGAAATTGAGCGGGTTCTTGATCTCGTGGGCGATGCCGGCGGTCAGCTGCCCGAGCGAGGCCATCTTCTCGGCATGGATCAGATTGGCCTGCGCCGCCTTCAATTCGCGCAGCGCCGCCTCGGCCGCATCGCGCGCCGCCCGCAACTCGGTCAGCAGCCGCGCATTCTCGATCGCGATCACCGCTTGCGCCGCGAAATTCTGCAACAGCGCGATCTGCCTGTCGGTGAATGGGCGGACTTCCTGGCGATAGGCGATGATTGCGCCGAGCAACGCGTTGTCCTTGCGCAGCGGCACAATCAGGAAGGTCCGGATCCCGCCAAGCTCGGCCGCCGCACGCGGCAACGGGTCGTGCCGGATATCGCGCCGCCACGTCGGACAGGTCGTGGATGTGACAGAATGGAGCCCGTTCGACAATGCGCCCGAACGGATTTCCCGGGTGCGGGCGAATTCCGCGCCCGATGAATTCCTTAAACCGGGCGGGTACGCCGCGCGACGCTGCCGGTTCGAACCGCTCCCCGTCGTAGAGCATGAGGCCGCCAAACGACGCCTCGCAGAGCTGCGTCGCCTTCTCCAGCATTGCGTCGAACACAGGGGCGAGGTCACCCGGCGAGGAATTGATGACCCGCAACACCTCGGCGGTCGCGGTCTGCTGCTCCAAGGCCTCGCGCGTCTCGGTCAAGAGCCGCGCATTCTCCATCGCGATCACCGCCTGGTCAGCGAAGGTGCGGACCAGCTCGATTTCTTTCTCGGCGTAAGCTTCGACGCGCTGGCGCGCCAGACCGATGACCCCGATCGGCTCGCCGTCGCGCAGCAATGGCACGCCGAGCATCGTGTGGATGCCTCCGACCCGCGCATCCGCCTTGGCTTCGTAGAGCGGGTCGGCCCAGGCGTCGAGGATATGCACGGTGCGAGCATCCAAGGCGGCACGGCCGACCAAGGTGCCGGTGCCCGGCCGGATCCGCACCTCGCGCTCGATCTGCTCGTATTCGGGCACCAGCGAGGCGCCGGCCGCCCAGCAATACTCGCCGCCGACATTCCGGTACAATACCGCCTGGTCGGCGCGGCACAGCCGGATCGCGGTCGTGACCACGGTCTGCAGCACCGGCTCGAGATCGAACGCTGCGCCGCTGATGACCTTCAGCACGTCGCTGATCGCGGTCTGGTATTCGAGCGATTGTTCGAGATCCCGCGTGCGCGCGCGCAATTCGCCCAACAGCCGCGCATTCTCGATCGCGATCACCGCCTGCGCCGCGAAATTCTGCAATAGCGCGATCTGCCTGTCAGAGAAGGGCTTTAGCTCGTGGCGGTAGACAATGATAGCCCCGACGTAGAGCGTCGTCCTTGCGCATCGGCACGATCGGTGATGGTGCGGACCCCGCTTTTGCTCGACCATCGCTCTCGACAATCCGGGTCGAGCTTTGATAGCGCTTCCTCTTCGGGCAATCAATAGATGCGGACAGACGCGCTCCCTATCGTCAAGCGGCCTAACGGAATTCCGGATGCATCGGGTGGAGGGGCGACCGATGTCTTGCTCAACCATTCGACGAAGCGAGCATCGCCCATAAACCGCGACAGAATTGAAATGCTCGCCATCATACAGTATAGAGGTGGCCATAGGCTGCCTCGCATAGGCGCATTGACTTCGTTCGAGCATGGCATCGAAAACCGGGGCGAAGTCGCCGGGCGAGCTGTTGATGACCTGCAGCACCTCGGCGGTGGCGGTCTGCTGCTCCAAGGCCTCGCGCGTTTCGGTCAGGAGGCGCGAGTTCTCGATCGCGATCACTGCCTGGCCAGCGAAGTTCTGCAATAGCGCGATCTGCCGTTCTGTAAATGGCTCAACGTGCTGACGGCCCAAAGCGAGGACGCCGATGGGTTCACCTTTGCGCAGCAATGGCACGCCGAGGAGCGTCTTTATCCTGCCGATCGTCACGATCTCGGGCACCGTATGCTCCGGGTCAGCGGCGAGATCGGCGATGTGCACGACCCGGCGTTCCAGAAGTGTCCGCCCGGTAACGGTTCCGCGCTCCGGAGTAAGAGGACAAGTGGCTCAAATAGGCGTCCCACCCGGGTGCGAGCGAGCGCAAGTCGCCACATAGCGATACGTGTCGCCATCGACGGACCGGAAAGCCCGGCCATGTCGGTGCCGCACAGGCGGGCCGCGGTCTCGACCAGCGTGTGGAACACCGGTTTGAGATCGACCGGGCGAGCTGTTGATGACCTGCAACACCTCGGCGGTCGCGGTCTGCTGCTCCAAGATTGCGCCTGCGCGCGTGCATTTCGGTGATCAGCCGCGCATTCTCGATCGCGATCACCGCCTGCGCCGCGAAATTCTGCAACAGCGCGATCTGCTTGTCGGAGAACGGCCTTACCTCCTGGCGGTAGATCGTGAAGAGACCGATTGCGGTATCATCCTTGACCATCGGCACCATCAGCATCGTGCGGATACCGCCGAGCTCGACTGCTGCGACCGCTAAAGGCGCTCGCTTTTTGTAGGGCTCACCCGCAGCACCGTCCGCCACATGTATTACCGATTGCTCTTGTAATGCGCGTGCCAGGAACGTGTATCGGGTCAAGCCGAAGCGGCTCTTGGGTCAAGAACTCGACGAACGGCCAGGGTACGTTTCGCGACGCAACGCTACGTGCGATGTCTGCCTCTGCAAGCAGTAAGATGCCGAACGCGGCGTCGCACAAATGCATAGCCTTTTCGAGCATCGCTTCAAACACCGGCGCGAGGTCGCCGGGCGAGGCGTTGATGACCTGCAACACCTCGGCGGTTGCGGTCTGCTGCTCCAGCGCTTCGTTCAGCTCGGCGGTGCGTTCGGCGAGCTGGCGGCGCAGCTCGGCGTTTTCTCGTTCGAGTTCTTCGGCCCCGCGGTCGAGAATGCGGCTCATCTGATCACCAGGCGGCGCCTTTTTCCAACCGTCACTTTACATCTGCTGCAATTCTTTGACACCTGGGATAAGGGCGCCGCCCGGGCCGCTCGGACGGGCCAGTCAACAGGACGGCGCTATCACCCCGCGCCGCCGAGGGCTATGCGGGGGCGGCCCAGAGCTTCAGGGCGCAGCAGCCGGCTAGGTTCCGGAAGTCTCTGTCGGTTGTCAGCATTGTCAGGTCGTGGCGGAGGCAGAGTTGCGCCAGGAGGGCGTCGATCGTGCCGATCTGAATGCCGCCGCGTCGGCATTTGTTGCGCAATTCGGCCGCGGCCACATGATCGCGCCTGTCGGGGAGCAGCAGCGGCAATGCGGCAAACCGATCGAGAATTTGCGTGCGGTGTCTCGGCCCAGAGAAGCCTTGTAGAAGCTCCTGAAGCACGAGGCCGGTCGTCATCAGCTCCTCGCCGGCTTCGATGGCGCGAACCAGCTCGCGCACTTCATTCACGGCGGCAGGCGCGTCGCGCCGGAACGCCAGCGACCAGACGCTGGTATCGACAAAAAGGCTCAACGACGCGAGCGCTCGGCCTTGTAGTCGAAGCCTTCATCCCATTCGAGCCGGCCCATCAGCTCGAGCAGGCGCTTGCCCTCCCGTCGCGCGATGAACTCCCGCAGCGCCTTGGTCACGGCCGCCTTTTTGGTGCGCTCGCCGCTGACTTTCAAAGCATGATCGAGCAGGTCGGGATCGATCGACAAATTCGTCGCCATGTGCGAGCCTCCACACAATCGGCTACACATACCACATTCGCCCGCGACGCTGCAACCTGCCGCGCAAAGCACACAGCAGCAGCAGCGGCAGCACCCGGCACGTCTCCGGGATGCGCTCCCTTCAGCGCGGGCCAGTCAACCGGCGTTTGCGCGGCTGATAGGCCGATAGCCGAACGCGCTCACGCTTGTCTTTTCTCGGGCGATCGGTAACCGTTCCGAATTCGTTAAGATGGGAGGCGAAGCATGGCCAAGATCAAGATGGGCGTCGTCGGCTGCGGCGGCCGGATGGGCCGCATGCTGGTCGCCGAGATCGCGGCGACCGAGGGCTGCACGGTCGCCGGCGGCAGCGAGGCGCCGGGCAGCGGCTATGTCAACCAGGACATCGGCGAGCTCGCCGCGATCGGGCGCATCGGCATCCCGGTCGGCGAGGCGGTGGAGAAGCTGATCCGCGACAGCGACGTAGTGCTCGAATTCACCTCGCCCGCGGCGACCGCCGAGCATGCCGCACTGGCCGCCCGGCTCGGCAAGGCGATGGTGGTCGGCACCACCGGGCTCTCGCCGCAGCAGGGCGACGCGATCCGCGAGGCAGCGCGCGACATCCCGATCGTCTGGGCCCCCAATATGAGCCTTGGGGTCAATGTGCTGCTCAGCGTCGTCGAGGAGGCGGCGCGCCGGCTCGGCCCCGATTGGGACATCGAAATCCTCGAGATGCACCATCGCGGCAAGGTCGATGCACCCTCGGGCACAGCGCTGGCGCTCGGCCGGGCCGCGGCGGCCGGTCGCGACGTGGCGCTCGACGAGGTCGAGCAGCGCGCCCGCGACGGCATCACCGGGCCGCGCCAGGCGGGCGATATCGGCTTTGCCGCATTGCGCGGCGGCGACGCGGTCGGCGACCATCACGTGATCTTTGCGGCGAATGGCGAGCGCCTTGAATTCATCCATCGCACGACCAACCGTGCGGTCTTCGCCAAGGGTGCGGTGCGCGCCGCGCGCTGGGTCGCCGGCCGGCCGGCCGGGCTTTATGGATTGAAGGAAGTGCTGGGGCTCTAACCGCCGGGTTCACTCCGCCGAGCGGTCGGAGCCCGCCGCCGGGATCAACGAATTGCGCCAGCGCAGCAGCGCCTCGCGGATTGTCGCGGCCAGCTCGCGCCGCGCCGGCGACCCGAGAAAGTCGCCGACCGCGAGGCTGCGCCCATGCGAGACGACGAACAGACGATTTGAATTCGTCGCGGTGCTCTTCCAGGATGACGCGAAGCCAGAAGGGTTGAAACCGCCACACTCGCCGGTGGCCGCGCACGCTGACCCGCTCGACGGTGAAGCTGTCGCCGGCCAGCCGCACGGTCTCGCTGCGGCGCGCGCTGCGGTAGTTCAAGCGAAAAGCGACATAGACCAGGGCGACGTCGAGGCCGCAAAAGGCGAGGACCGGCCACGCGCCGATCGCGACAAAGCGAACACCGATCGAAAGGCTGAGCAGCCCGATCACCAGCATCAGCAGGCGAAAGCTGCGCCGCGGCAGGCTGCGATGCGGCCGCAGAACCCGCTCAAAGATCGGGCATCCGTCCGGCGCCGAGACATCTTCAGGTTCGAGGCTGTCAGTCATCACGCCTCCACACTGCGAACACTAAGCCCAGTCCGGAGTTGCGTGAAGCAGCAGCGAGGGGCCTTTCGGGTCATTGGCTTGACCCTTGGCCGGGCCGCCCTAACTGAGGGTCAGCGGGATCGCCAAATTGACTGCAAGCTGTGACCGCCTTTCGAGGTGGGAGACCCCGCGATGCGCTTTGTTCCTGGAGCGCGAGCCCAATCGAAAGGAATTTGCGATGAAGCTGACTTCCGCGATGGTCAAGCAAACTCTCGACCAATTCGAGGCTCAACCGATCCCCGACAACAATCCCGTGGTTCCAGAGCTGAACAAGCTGTTCGGCGACCACACTTTCTTTCTCGACGACAATGGGCTGAACATCGTCGAGCCGGCCTCTGCCAATTCAGCGCGAGCGCCGGACTGGCAAGTAGTCAAGGTTGCCAGCTGGCAGGACGCCGCCAAGACCAGCCTCGCGCCGCATAAACCCGAGCCGACCGACCTGGTCATCGCGCTCGGCTCCGACGATCCGGAGACCGCGGCCTGATCTTCGGCTTCCCCAATGGCGCCCCCAGGCGAGGGCAAAGCGCCTTCGTCTGAAGTGCGCGCACTGCCGGGCTTGGGGTGAGCCGGGCTTGGCGGTGGGCCGGGCTGGGCGGTGGGCCGGGCTGGGGGTGGGCCGGGCTGGGTGGTGGGCCGGGCTGGGCGGTCGATCGAGCGATCCGCAAGGTGCCAAGCTCACCCGCTTTCGGCTATGTTCGGGCGTTATGCGCCTGATGTCGAAACGCGAAGTGCGGGAATTCTACCGGCGGCTCGCCGCGACCCGGCCGATCCCGCAGACCGAGCTCGAATTCATCAACCCGTTCACACTATTGATCGCCGTGGTGCTGTCGGCGCAGGCAACCGATGCCGGCGTCAACAAGGCGACCCCGGCGCTGTTTGCGCTGGCCGACACCCCGGCGAAGATGCTGGCGCTGGGCGAGGAGCGGGTGACCGAGCTGATCCGCACCATCGGACTCTATCGCACCAAGGCCAAAAACGTAATTGCGCTCTGCCATATCCTGGTTGAGCGCCACGGCGGCGCGGTGCCGCGCGAGCGCGACGCCCTCGAAGCGCTGCCGGGGGTCGGGCGCAAGACCGCAAGCGTGGTCATGAATGTCGCTTTCGGCGAACCGACGATTGCCGTCGATACGCACATCTTTCGGGTCGGCAACCGCACTGGGCTGGCGCCCGGCAAGACCCCGCTGCAGGTCGAGACCGCGCTCGAAACCCGCACCCCGCGCGAGTACAAGCACTATGCGCATCACTGGCTGATCCTGCATGGGCGCTATGTGTGCCAGGCGCGCAAGCCCGAGTGCCCGATCTGCGTCGTCGCCGACCTCTGCCACTACGAGGCCAAGACCGGACCCACCGAGCTGATCGCCGCGCGAGCCGGCGCAGCGCAACCCGAAGCGCCGGTCGAGCCAGCGGGCGACGCCGCTCCGCCCCGGCCGCGGCGCGGTCAGGGGTCGGCGAAGGGTGCGGTCAGCCCACGGCGCGGGCGGGCGCCGCGTCCGCCGTGACCTCGCCCGGCTCACCCGCCGGTTGCGCCTGGATGTCGCCCGAAATCTGGCCGCCGCACTCGATCTCGATCTGGCCGTAGCGGATCGTCCCCGAGACCCGCCCGGTGGCCTTGATCAAGAGCCGCTTGCGGACGGTCAGGTTGCCCTCGAAGCGGCCGCGCACCTCGGCATCCTCGATCGAGGCGGAACCCTTGAACAACCCGGTCTCGGCGATCTCGACATCGCGGCAATTGTTCAGATTGGCCTCGACGCTGCCCTCGATCACGAGCTTGTCGCAAGCGTTGATCTCGCCCGAGAGGGTGATCTCGCGGCCGACGCTGAGCCGACGCATTTCGCCATCGGCCCTGGGCTGGTTGGTCAGGTCGATCGAGCGGCGAAACCCCTCGCCGGGACGAATCTCGCCGGGACGGGCCTCGCCGGGACGGGGCGCGTCGCCCGACCGTGCCGGATCAGGCGCGCGCGGCGGCATCGCCGGCGGCCTGGTTGGGGCTCCCGCGGGCAATGGCGCCGGCCGGGCCGGCTTCATCGGAATGCCCAGATCGTCGGACGCGTCTGCCATTTTTCGATCCTCTGTCTCGCTTCGCTTGCGGCTGAACATGGGTCGGACACCCCAATTCGAGTGGTTTCGGGAAAGTTCTTGCTGGGGCCGGGCCGCCCAGTTGCGGCGAAGCCCGCGGCAATTATTCGAGCACGCATGTCAAGGACCGTGGCTGCCGTCGTCGCCATACCGACGAGCGGCAGCCCAGTCAGACCGCGACCGCCACGGCTCCAAGACGGATGCAGCCCGAGCCGGGACGCACCCTTCTAGCCACCGTCGCCTCGAGACGCCTCAGAGCAACCACTGTGAAATTCCCCTGCTCCGAAGATACCCGCTTGCCGCCAGAAAGAGAACGAGATTCATCGCCGGAATCGGCAGATAAGGAAGCCGGGCCAAGAGCGCCGCGAGGGGCATGTCGCCTCGGCCGCCGACCGCCCACGCGATCTCGGGTTATTGGAGCAGATAACGTGAGTGGACAGCGCAGCAACGCCGGTTTGCGGCAAATCCGGCTGATCATGAGGCGGGGCGGGACCGCCGCGGCGATCGGCATCCTGCTCGGCTGCGGCGGTTGCGCCGTCGGGCCGGACCGTGCTACCGGCGCCGACAACGACCCGGCCGAAGGGGTCAACCGCGCCATCTTCAAGGCCAATCTGGCGGCTGACCACGCGGTTGTCCGGCCGGTGGCCCAGGCGTATCAGGACCACGTCCCGCCGGCAGTGCGGCAGGGCGTTCGCAATGTCGTGCAAAACCTCAAGGAGCCGGCGAACGCGGTCAACGATCTGCTGCAAGGGCATGTCGCGCAGGCGGGCCAGGCGGTCGGGCGGCTCGCGGTCAACAGCACGGTCGGGGCCGCCGGCGTCTTCGATGTCGCAAAAAACTGGGGCTTGCCGCCGCACCCGGCCGATTTCGGCGAGACGCTCGCGGTTTGGGGGGTCGGCGAAGGGCCTTTTGTCGAGCTGCCGCTGTTCGGCCCGTCAAACCCGCGCGACGCGGTCGGCACCGTCGTCGACATGGCGATGAACCCGTTGGCCTATGTCGGGGGCGCGCCGGCGACCTACGCCGGGGTCGCCACCGGCGGCGCCGGCTTCGTCGACACCCGGGCGCAGCATCTGAAGGATTTGGACGATCTGGAGCGCAACTCGCTCGATTATTATGCCGAGCTGCGCAGCGTCTACCGCCAGCACCGCGACGCCGAGATCGCCAAGGCAAAGCAGCCGGAAAAGCCTAAGCAAGGGCATGTCGATATCACGTTTCCCGACGCCGCCAAGCCCTAGCGGCTGCGGCCGGCCCCTTTCCAATCGCCCGCGGCCCGCGGCTCACGGCTGGTTCGGCAGCGGCGCTGAAAACGCAAAAAACGAGTGCTGCCGCGCCGCTCGGAACCGGCGCCGCTGCTCGCGCGCCGCGGCATATGCTTCGAGCTGCGCCCGGTCGGCCGCGGCGACCGAGCCTTGGGTCGGCAAGACGCAGGCAGTCGGGCAGCGGGTGATCCCTCGCGTCCTGATGAACTCGGCAACCGCCGCGTCGCCGCCGCGCTCCGCGAGAATCCGTTCCGATTGTTTGCCGATCATTGCGCCCTGCCATCCGTTTCGGTTCGCCATCCAAACCGTTACGCGTCACAGCGGCAGTTGGTGGCGCTGCCCGGCGTCGCCCATCTCGGAGGTCGCCAAGGATTTCAGCGGGAACGATCGAGGATGATGTTGCCCGCCTACACCGGAGGCAGATCGGCGGCATGGAGGTGATCGACCGCGCAGGGACGGCCGGCCTGGAAGCTCGCCCGGATTCCCGATATGTACCGCTCGGCGGCCGGCTGGACGGCGCTGGCCCCAGCCTATTTCGGCATCGGCCCCGCTTCCGCTTCGGCCGGCGGCGACGGTTTTGTTCCGATGAACAACTCGACCGCTTCACTGTCCGGGAGCACGCCGCTCGGCGGCACCCGGCTCTGATACGGGATGCCGAATTTGGCGAACCCGTTAAGCAGGATCTTGGTTGTGTCGGCGCCGCGGCCGCCCGCATCATAGACGTTGATCGCCATCGCCCGGATCGCGCCGAAGATCGTCGTCGTCTCGGGGCCGCGCGCGTCCCAATTCGCCGCTTTCAGCACATCGGCGATTTGGGTCGCATAGCGGTAGGCCTCGATATCGCCGGGCGCGCAGGAAATCACCACGCTGTGGGCGCCGGCCTGCCGCAAATAATCCGCCAACTTGGCCGCGGTATCGGGGCTCAAGGCTCGGCCGCGAGCGCTCTCCTGCAATTTTGCAATCCGAGCCTCGAGCAGCTTGATCTGCGCGGCAAGCTCGTCGGATTGGTCGTCCCGGATCAGGCGCGCGATCCGATCGGCGGCGCTGCGCGACTGCCATGCGGTTGCCGCAACGGCGAGCACGGCGAGAAGGCAGATGGCGAGGATCCGCCGCCGCTTTCTGACCGCGATGGCGGCGGGAACGGCAGCGGCGGCCAGCGCCACAACGCTCAGCGCCAGCACCAAGAAGACCGGCAACCACGACGCAACCACACCGCCCCCCGACATCGCACCCCCGATCGGTCTCGGCGAAAGCGCCGCCGCTTCCCCGCAGCCGGACGGCTATTCGGCCGCGAGCACGGCGTCGGCCGGTTCGGCGCCGCGTCCGCCGACGCCGATGAACAGAACCATCACCGCAGCACCGAGCAGCAATAGGCCGGCCACCAGGAAAGCCTCGAAGTAGGTGCCAAAGGCGGTGCGCGACACGCCGCCGAGATAAGCCGCCGTGGCGCTGCCGATCTGATGGATGACGGTGATCCAGGCGACCATGATGCCCGTTTTCGCGGTGCCGAAGATTCGGTTGAGCAGCCGCACGGTCGGCGGCACGCTGGCGATCCAGTCGAGGCCGTAAAACACCGCGAACAGCGGCAGCCCAAAGATCGACCGGCCAAAGGCGAACGGCAGGTACATCAGCGCCAGCCCGCGCAGCCCGTAATACCAGGCGAGCAATAGCCGGTTGTCGCAGCGGTCGCTGAGCCAGCCGGACAAAGTCCCGCCGATAAAGCTGAACACCCCCGCCGCGGCAAGCACGCTGGCGCCGGCGACCTCGCTCAGGCCGTGATCGACGCAGGCCGGGATCAGGTGGGTCCCGATCAGCCCGTTGGTGGTGGCGCCGCAAACAAAATAGCCGCCGGCGATCAGCCAGAAGTCGCGCTTGCGCCCACCCTCGCCGAGCGCGCGGAACGCCACCGTCAGAGGATTGCCCCGGATCGGCGCTTCGACTTTTGGGCCGCTGGCGTCACCATAGCGCGCCAGCCCCAGATCGCCCGGCCGATTGCGCATCAGCAGCGCCACGAGCGGCACAAAGGCCAGGACCGTGACCGCCAGGACCACAGCCATCACCCGCCAGCCGAAATGGGTGGCAAGCTCGGCCAGGTTTGGCAGAAAGACAAGCTGGCCGGCGGCATTGGCCGCGGTCAACACGCCGACGACCAGCCCTTGGCGCGCCTGGAACCAGCGGGTTGCGATATAGGCCGCGATAAAGCTGCCGATCACCCCAGTGCTGAGGCCGACAACGACGCCCCACAGCAAAATCAGCTGCCAAGCCTGGTGCATCATCGGCGACAGCGCAACAGCACCACTGGTCAGCGCCATCGCCAACACCATCGTGCGGCGCACCCCCCAGCGGTCCATCAACGCCGCGGCGAACGGGCCGACCAGCCCGTACAGCAGCAGGTTGATGCCAATCGCCAGGGATATCGTCGCCGGCGACCAGGCGAATTCGTGCTCGAGCGGAACGATCAGCACGCCAGGGGCGGCGCGCACCCCCGCGGTCAGCAGCCCGACGACAAAGGTAACGCCGGCAATAATCCAGGCGTAATGCAGCTTTTTTGGCGGAACCATCATCGCTCCTCAGCCGACTGGCGTCGGCAGCGGCCGCCCGGCGAAATGCGCCAAGAGGTTGTCGATGAACAGATCGCCCATCGCGCCGCGGGTCTCGTGCGTGGCGCTGCCGGTATGCGGCATCAGCACGACATTTTCCAGCGCCATCAGCGCCGGCGGCACCTCGGGCTCGTGGGCGAAGACGTCGAGCCCGGCGGCGCCGATCGCGCCGGCCTCGAGTGCCGCCACCAGCGCCACCTCGTCGACGATCGAGCCGCGGGCGATGTTGATCAGGGTGCCTTGCGGCCCCAAAGCGTCGAGCACGTCGCGGTTAATGAGGTTGCGGGTCTGATCGCCGCCGGTCGCGGCAACGATGAGGATGTCGCTCCATTTGGCGAGCTCGCGGAGTTCAGCGAAGAACTGATAGGGCGTGTCCCACTTTTGGCTCGGCCCGTGATAGGCGATCGTCGCACCGAACGGGGCGCAGCGCTCGGCGATCGCCCGGCCGATGCGGCCGAGCCCGACAATCCCGACCCGGCGCCCGCGCATTGCGCGGCCAAAGCGCAGTTCGCCCCGGCGCCAGTCGCCGCGGCGCACAAACCGGTCCCCCTCGACGATCCGTCGCTCGACCGCCAGCATTAGCGCCATCGCCGTGTCGGCGGTGTCCTCGGTCACGACATCGGGGGTGTTGGTGACGGCGATGCCGCGCGACTTGGCGTGGGCGACCGCGATCGCATCGACGCCGATGCCGAGGCAGGCGATGATCTCGACCCGCGGCAGCGCGTCGATCAGCGCCGCCGGACAGCCGTGCAGCGCATAGACCGCGATCGCCTGCACTCGCTCGGCGGCCCCGCGCAGAAAGGCGTCACGATCGGCCGCCAGCCACAACGGATGCACCGTGAACAGCTGTTCGAGCCGCGCCTGGGTCGGCGGGTACAGCGGGCCGACGAGCAGGATCTCGGGGTTCATCGCGCTCTCCGCTATTCGCCTTCGAGCGGCACGGTCTCGATGATCTCGATGCCAAAGCCGGCGAGCCCGACATAGGTGCGCGAGCGCGTCGCCAACAGCTGGATCGACGAGATCCGCAGGTCGCGCAGGATTTGGGCGCCAAGCCCGACCTCGCGCCACTGCACGTTGCGCTCGCGTTCCGAATGGGTGGCCTCGTCGCCGACCGCGGAGGCCGGCACCCCCGAAGCGCCGTCGCGCAGATAGACCAGCACGCCCCGCCCGGCCGCCTTGAAATGGTCGAGTGCTGCGTGCACCGGCTTCGCCCCGCCAAACACATCGTCGAGCACATTGGCGCGATGCAGCCGGGTCGGCACGCCAGCGCCGTCGCCGATGTCGCCATAGACAAAGGCGTAGTGATGCACCTTGTCGAACGGCGTCAGATAAGCATAGCCGGCAAGCTCGCCGATCTCGCTGGCGACCCTGAACTCGGCCACCCGGGTCACAAGCTTTTCGCGCGCCTGGCGATAGGCGATCAGATCGGCCACCGAGATCTCACTGAGACCATGCTTTTTGGCGAAGGCGGCCACCTGCGGCCCGCGCATGACCGTGCCGTCGTCGTTGACCAATTCGCAGATCGCCGCCACCGGCTCGAGCCCGGCCAGCCGGCAGAAATCGATCGCCGCCTCGGTATGGCCGGAGCGCATCAATACGCCGCCATCCTTGGCGATCAGCGGAAAGATGTGCCCCGGCCGGACAAAATCGGCGCGCCCGGTATTGTTGTTGGCCAGGTTGCGGATCGTGGCGGTGCGGTCCTCGGCCGAAATCCCGGTCGTCGTGCCGTGGCGGTAATCGACCGATACGGTAAAGGCGGTGCCGTGGATCGCGTCGTTGTCGGCCACCATCGGCGCCAGGTGCAGCCGCCGCGCGATCTCTCCGGTTAAGGGCGCGCAAACGATGCCGCAGGTGTTGCGGATGATGAACGCCATCTTCTCCGGTGTGGCGTGCGCCGCCGCGAGGATCAGGTCGCCCTCGTTCTCGCGGTCGTTGTCGTCGGTCACGACGACGATTTCGCCGCGGGCGAAGGCGTCGATCACCTGCGGGACCTCGGTGTGCGACATGATCTCGGTCTCCCGACGGCGCAATCGGCTAAGCAAAACCGCTCGCGGCCAAGAACCGCGGGTTCGCCAGACGCAATCTGGCGATCGTCATGCGCCACAAGATAGCGCGGGCGAGCGCCTCGCGCTCCGGCGAATTCTCGAAGGCGCCGATGCGCAGTTCGCGGGCGAACCAGCACAGGCTTTGTGCGGCACCCTCACCCGCCTCCCCTCGGATCGTAGTCCAGGGGTCGGCACCCTCTCCCGCATTGCGGGAGAGGGGGGCTGGGTGGGTGAGGGCCGCGCCGTAGTAGAGCAGCTCCAGCTCCCGAAGAAGCGGCTCGGTTCGCCCCTCCGCTTCCGTTTCGCGCGCGGCGATCGCCATGCAATTGGCGACGAGCAGCGCGTCGAGCCGGCGCTCCTGCGGCAACAGCGGCAAGAGGTCGTTGACCAGCACGTCGCGGGCGAGCGCCAGCAACGCCGCGCCGCGCGGCAGGTCATGCATCGCCGCGCATCCCACCCGGATCGAGCAGCATCAGCAGCTCCAGCTCGCATTCGCTGGCGCGCCGCCCGGTCAATGCCAGGTCGAGGCTGCGCTCGCCGCCCGCGATGTGGCGCTCGCTCTGCTGCAGCGCGATCACCGCCCAGCGCACGCTTGCCAGCACCTCCCAGAAACGCACCCGAGCCGGGTCGATGACCGTGCCGCTTTGGCGCTCGTAGCCGCGGTAAAACGGCGCGCGGTCGGCGATCCCGCCAGCCTCCCGGTCGAGCCGGGCAAAGCGCCAGCCCTTTGAGCAGAACCAGCCGAGGTCCTCGTGCGGATCGCCCCAGCCGGCGAATTCCCAGTCAAGGACGCCGGTCAGCCTGGCGCCGTCGAGCAGGTAGTTGCCGGTGCGGAAATCGTGGTGGCACAAGACCGGCAGGACCGGCGTCGGCATGTGCGTCTCGAGCCAGCGGATGCCCCATTCGAGCACCGGCCGTGGTGCTGGATGACGGTCGAGATAATCGCGAAACCCGGCGATCTGCTGCACCGGCCCGGTCTGGTCGTAGGGCGTTAGAAAGGCAAGGTCGGGCCGCGGCGGCCGGATCGCGTGGATGCGGGCGAGCTCCTGCCCGAGCCGCTCGGCGATCGCGGGCAACGCCGGGTCGAGTGCGGGGTCGCGGGTGATGCGATGCGCGGCCGCGCTCCCCACGGCCCGGCGCATGACCAGGAACGGCTTGCCGAAGACCGCAGGATCGGCGCTGGCGTAGAAGGGCTCGGGAACCGTCACCCCGGCAGCGAACGCCGCCTTCAGCACGGCGAATTCCTGCAAGCGGTCGAGGCTCGATGGCACCCCGGTCGTGGCTGCCGCGCGCAGCACCAGACGCTGCTCGCCATCGAGCCGGCCGCCAGAGAAATACACGTCGAGCCCCCAATTTTCCTGGATCGAGCCGCCGCTGAGCGGGGTGAGCCCGGTGATTTCGCAGCTTTGCGCCCCGCTCGCCTCGGCCAGGAAGCGCGCCAATTCCGGCCGGCGGTCGTCGGCCGCGGCCGGCACGTCAGATCGCGGCGACCGCGTGCCCGCCATCGACCGCGATCACCGCGCCGGTGATGTAGGCTCCGGCCGGAGAGGCCAACAGCAGCACCGCGCCATCGAGATCGTCGGGCTGCGCGACCCGGCGCAATGGGATGCGCGCCGCGAGCCTCTGCCCGGCCTCACTTTTTAGGAAGTCGCGGTTGAAATCGGTCTCGACATAGCCCGGGGCCAGCGCGTTGACGAGGATGCCGTGGCGCGCCAGCTCCATCGCCAGCACATGGGTCAGGTGAATGAGCCCGGCCTTGGCCGCGCAATAGCTTGGAACCCGCGCGATCGTGCGCGAGCCCAGCACCGAGGCGATGTTGACGATCCGCCCTGGCCGCCGGCACTCGACCAGATGGCGGGCGAATTCTCGGGCCATCAGCCAGGCGCCCTTCAGATTGGTGTCGACGACGTAATCCCACTCCTCTTCGGTATGCTCGAGCACCGGTTTGGAGACGACGACTCCGGCATTGTTGACCAGCAAGGTGAGCGGCCCGAGCCGCGCCTCGGCCGCAGCAACCGCCGCGGCGACACTGTCGGCACTGGTCACGTCGAGCGCCAAGGGCAGGCAGCTGCCGCCCTCGGCCGTGATCTCGCGCGCCGCCGCGGCGAGGCGCTCGGTGCGTCGCGCGGCCAATGCCACCTTGGCCCCGGCGGCGGCCAGCAGCAGCGCCAGATGCCGCCCGATCCCGCTCGACGCCCCGGTGACCAGCGCCACCTGCCCGGCCAGGTCGAAGCTCGGCAGCGCGGTCATCGGCTCGCCTTGTCATGCCCGGACTTGTTCCGGGCATCCACGACCCGCCGAATAGCCGCCGCAAGCGTCGCATGGATGGCCGGGACGCGCCCGGCCATGACGATGTGTGGCGTCACGACCCGACCTCCTTCGCCCGCGCGCGCAATTCGTATTTTTGGATTTTGCCGGTCGAGGTCTTGGGCAGCGGCCCAAAGACGACATAGCGCGGCGTCTTGAAATGCGCCAGATGCTGGCGACACCAGCCGATGATGTCCTCGGCCGAGACCGCGCCGGCTTCAGGCTTTAAGGTGACGAACGCGCACGGGCTCTCGCCCCAGACCGGGTCCGGCCGGGCGACGACCGCCGCCTCGATCACCAGCGGATGGCGGTACAGCACCTCCTCGATCTCGAGCGAGGAGATGTTTTCGCCGCCCGAGATGATGATGTCCTTGGCCCGGTCCTTGATCTCGACATAGCCGTCCGGGTGCGTGACCGCGAGATCGCCGGTGTGGAACCAGCCCTCGGCGAACGCGGCCTCGGTCGCCGCCGGGTTTTTCATGTACCCCTTCATCAGGGTGTTGCTGCGCAGCACCAGCTCGCCGAGTGTCGCGCCGTCGGCCGGCAGGTCGGCCATCGTCGCCGGATCGACGACGCGCTGGCGGTCGAGGGTCAGGCTCGCCACCCCTTGCCGCGCCATTCGCCCGGCGCGCTCGCCGAGCGGCAATGCCTCCCATTCGTTCTGCCACGCGCACACGGTGGACGGGCCATAGCTTTCTGTAAGCCCGTACAGATGGGTCACGCGAAACCCCATCCGCTCCATCGCCTCGATCACCGCCGAGGGCGGCGCCGCCCCGCCGGTCGCGGCCTCGACCACATGGTCGAAGCGACGCTTCACCGCCTCGGGCGCATGCGCCAGCATATTCAGCACGATCGGCGCGCCGCACAGATGGGTCACGCGATGCTCGGCGATCGCGGCAAAGATCGCGGCCGGCTCGACCCGGCGCAGGCAGATATGGGTTCCGGCCACCGCGGTCACGGCCCAGGGATAGGTCCAGCCGTTGCAGTGAAACATCGGCAGGGTCCACAGATAGACGCAATCGCGGTCGAGCCCAAAGGTGATCGCATTGCCGAGCGCGTTCAGAAATGCGCCGCGGTGATGATAGACTACCCCCTTAGGGTTGCCGGTGGTGCCCGAGGTGTAGTTGAGCGCGATCGGCGCCCATTCGTCGCCGGGTCCGGCCCAATCTGCGGCGGGGTCGCCCCCGTCGAGAAACGCCTCGTATTCGGTGCCGCCGATGCTCGGGGCGCCGGACAAATCGTCGATCTCGATCAGCGGCAGCTTCCGCCCGAGCTCGGCCAGCGCCGGCACCACAACGGGCGCGAATTCGCGGTCGGCGATCAGCAGCTTGGCCTCGCCATGGGCGAGGATGAACGCGATCGATCGCGGGTCGAGCCGGTAGTTCAGCGCGTTCAGCACCGCGCCCGCCATCGGCACCCCGTAATGCGCCTCGAGCAGGGCCGGCACGTTCGGCGCGATGACTGCGACGGTGTCCCCCGGCCGAATTCCGCGCCGGCGCAGCGCGTCGGCGAGCCGCCGGCAGCGGCCATAGAACTCGCGATAGGTAAAGCGCAGTTCGCCATGGATTACCGCGAGCTTGCCGGGATAGACCGCCGCGGCGTGCGCCAAAAAGGAAAGCGGCGTCAAGGCCGTGAAATTTGCGGCGTTCCTGGCGAGATGCGGTGCCTCATATTGCCCGCCCGGCGATGACACGTTCAACCTTGCTCCTCGTGTCCGGCTATTCCGCGGTTTCGTGGCGGAACGGCGAGTATTCGGCGAGCCCCTCGATCTTGCGCTCGACCATCTGGCGCTCGCGGGCGAGGAATTGCGCAACGGCGCGGCGAAAGGCGGGGTCGGGGATCCAGTGGGCGCTGTAGGTCGGCACCGGCAGGTAGCCGCGCTGTAATTTGTGCGTTCCTTGGGCCCCGGCCTCGACCCGCTTCAGGCCGCGGGCGATGGCGAATTCGATCGCCCGGTAGTAGCAACATTCGAAATGCAAAAATTTGTAATCGCCGTAGCTGCCCCAGTTGCGGCCATAGATCGTTTCGCTGCCGAGCAGGTTGAGCGCGCCGGCGACGTATTTACCGCCGTGATGCGCCATGACCAGCACAATATTTTCCGGCATGCGTTCGCCGATCATCGCGAAGAACTTGCGGTTGAGGTAGGCCTGCCCCCATTTGCGGTCCGAGGTGGCGAGATAGAATCGGTAGAACGCGTCCCAGTGCCGCGGCTTCAGGTCGCTGCCGGTCAGCACCTCGATGTCGAGCCCGTCGGCCAAGGCCTCGCGGCGTTCCTTTTTGACCGCCTTGCGCTTGCGCGAGTTCAGGGCTGCGAGATAGTCGTCGAAATCGCGGTAGCCCTCGTTGCTCCAGTGAAACTGCTGGCCGATGCGTTCGAGAAACCCGGCTTCGCTCAAGGCTTCGGCTTCGGCGCGCTCGGGAAAGGTGACGTGCACCGAGGAGATGCGCCGGCGGTTGGCGAGCTCGACCATGGCCGCGATCAGCTGCACTCGGGTCTGCGGCGGCGCCGCCGGATGCAGCAGCAGCCGCGGCCCCGGCACCGGGGTGAACGGCACCGCCGACAGGAGCTTCGGATAATAGCGCCCGCCGGCCCGCTCATAGGCGTCGGCCCAGCCGTAATCAAAGACGTACTCGCCATAGGAATGGTTCTTCGCATAGAGCGGGACCACGCCGAGGATCGTGCCGTCCGGGTCCGGCAAGCGAGAGGTGCTGCGGCGCCCAGCCGGTGCGCGCGGTGGTCGAGCCGCTGTCCTCGAGCGCGCTCAGAAAGGCGTAGGAGACGCTCGGGTTGACGCCGCCGGCGCAGGCATCCCAGTCGGCCGCCGGAATTTCGGCGATCGCACCATGGACCTGGACCGTGATCGAGCTGCCGCCGTCGTTCATCGCACGCCTGAACCTCGATGTCTCGCTCTGGTGCAGGATAGGGCTTGCGTGGTCGCTGTCCAGCGCCGCGAAGCTGCCGTATTCGCCGCCTAACAGGCCGCCAGGCTCGAAAATCCCCAACTCGGGAATCCGCGGCGCGGAAATCCCCGGCGCGGCGGCGAGGGTGAACATGCGTGCGCTTTTCCTTGCGTCCTTCGCGCTGATGCTGCTGCTGACCGGCGGCGGCGCGGCACCGGCCGGGACTTTGGGCGACCCCCGCATCGGCTTTAGCGCCGAACGCGTCCTGGTGTTCGACGGCCACACCTATATCGGCCGCATCTGGAGCATGCCGGGCGAGCAGCGCCACCAGCAGGCGCTGCCTTCGATCGCGCCGGTGTTCATCCTGCACGCCGGCAGCACGGTCGGCGACATCTTGCTGCCGCAGCTGCACACCGCGGTCGAGTTCGTGATGCCGCAGGCGCTCGCCGCCTTGGGCGAGCCGGGTCTGTTGGGCAAGCCGGTCGGGAAACAGCAGGTCAACGGCATCGCCACCACCAAATACGCGGTCGACAAGGTCATCCCCGAGGGTCGGCTGTCGGGTACTCTGTGGCTCAGCGCCGACGGGATACCGATGCGCTGCGACGGCAGCTTTGCGGCTCGCAACGGGAAGGTCTCGAGCGTGCAATGGGAGTTGCGCCACGTCCGGATCGGCCCGCAGGACGCAGCACTGTTCACGGTGCCCGACGGCTATTCGAAGCTGTCGCCGCAAGCCGCGGCGACCCTGCTCGGGCTGCGCCTGGCGCCGCGCCACAAAAGATGAGGCCGGGCGACATCGCTCGCGCGAAAGCCCGGCCCAGGCCCAGCTCGTCTCTTGCCCTGCTTATCTCTTGAAGGGGCCGCGCGAGCCGCTAGATAAAGGCTTCCGGAAAACCGGGCGGGGCCCCGGAAACCAAATGGTTCGCTGCAGCGTTCGCCGAGGCGTGCCGAACCATTGGCGCCTCCAGAGGTTTCACCAATGAAGCGGGTTCTGACGGCGCTCGTTCTGTCGGGCGGGATCTCTCTGGTGGCGGGCATTCCCGATCCGGCGCTGGCCGGCGCGCCGATCCCCGAGGCGGGCGGCGCCGCGGTCACGAGCGTCGCCAATGTGGTCAGCCGCATCACCCCGGGCGTCGTCGGCATCGCCACGCGCGGCAAGGTGCGCGAGAACAACCCGTTGGCGCAGGATCCGCTGTTCCGGCAGTTCTTCAGCTTTCGCGACCAGCCGATCGAGCGCGAGACCGAGGCGGTCGGCTCCGGGGTCATCGTCGATGCCGCGCACGGCTATGTGCTGACCAACAACCACGTCGTCGAGAACGCCACCAACATCGAGGTCACCACCAAGGACAACCGGCGCTTCAAGGCGCGGCTGATCGGGCGCGATCCGGCGACCGACATCGCCGTGCTGCAGATCCCCGCGGAAAGCCTGACCGCCGTGCCGATGGGCAATTCGGCCCGGCTGCGGGTCGGCGACTTCGTGCTGGCCGTCGGCAACCCGTTCGGGCTCGGCCAGACCGTGACCTCGGGCATTGTCAGCGCGCTTGGGCGCACCGGTCTCGGCATCGAAGGCTACGAGGATTTCATCCAGACCGACGCCTCGATCAACCCCGGCAATTCGGGCGGCGCCCTGGTTGATCTGCAAGGCCAGCTAATCGGCATCAACACGGCGATCCTGGCGCCGCAGGGCGGCAATGTCGGGATCGGCTTTGCCGTGCCGATCGATATGGCCCGCGATGTGATGGACCAGCTGATCCGCTATGGCGAGGTCAAGCGCGGGCGCATCGGGGTGGCGATCCAGGATTTGACGCCCGACCTCGCGCGAGCGCTCGGCACGACGCGCACCGAGGGGGCGCTGGTCGCCCGGGTCGAGCCGAACTCGCCGGCCGAGCGCGCCGGGCTGCGCAGCAGCGATCTGATCGTCGCGGTCAACGGGTCGCCGATCCAAAGCGCCGCCGATTTGCGCAACCGCATCG
Organism: uncultured Alphaproteobacteria bacterium; assembly: GCA_963738185.1. Classification (GTDB taxonomy): domain Bacteria; phylum Pseudomonadota; class Alphaproteobacteria; order ATCC43930; family CGMCC-115725; genus AP-15. The sequence continues at coordinate 1,480,478 of CAVTVA010000003.1, forward strand.
GCCTCTCGCCGATTGGTAACGAGGTGACGTTGACCGTCGCTCGTGGCGGCGCGCAGCGCCAGGTAACGGTCCGCATCGGGCGGGCGCCGGCCGAGCGCCAGCGCCTCGGCGAACGCTGACCCCGACTGACCCCGCATGGCGACGCAAACCCCCTACCAGATTCTGGGCGTCAAGGCGGACGCCAGCGCCGACGAGATTCGCAAGGCCTATCGCAAGCTCGCCAAGCAGCTGCACCCCGACCTGAACCCGGGCAAGCCCGAAGCCGAGGCGCGCTTCAAATCGGTCTCGGCCGCTTACGATCTGCTGTCCGATCCGGAAAAGCGCGGGCGCTACGACCGCGGCGAGATCGACGAAAGCGGCGCCGAGCGGCCGCGCTATTCTTATCGCCCGCACGCCGAGGGTGCCGAGGGCTGGAAGTACCAGCCGCAGGGCGAGATGGATCTGGGCGACCTCGAGGATTTGTTCGCCGCCTTCGGCTCTGGCGCGCGCGGTGGGCGGCGCGGCCCGGGCGGCGCTGGGTCGGGCCAAGGGTTTCGCGCACGCGGCGGCGACCGCAGCTTTTCGATGACGATCGATTTCACCGAAGCTGCCAACGGCGCCAAAAAGCGCCTGTCGCTCGCTCCAGAGGAATGGCTCGACGTGACGATCCCGGCCGGGCTCGAAGACGGCCAGGTGCTGCGCCTGAAAGGCAAAGGCGGCCCCGGCTTTGGCGGCGGCGAACCCGGCGACGCGCTGATCGAGGTGCATGTGGCGCCGCACCCGCTGTTCCGGCGCGACGGCGACGACATCCGCATCGAGCTGCCGATCAGCCTGGCCGAGGCGGTGCTCGGCGCCCGGGTCACGGTGCCGACCGTCACCGGCCCGGTCACGATGACGATCCCAAAAGGCTCGGACACCGGCACGCAATTGCGCCTGCGCGGCAAGGGTATCCAACGCCGCCGCAACCCTGGCGACCAATATGTGAGCTTGAAGGTCGCGATCGGCCCCGGCAGCGACGACACCGAGCTCGCCGAATTCGTCGAGAAATGGGCGGCCCGTCACCCCTTCGACCCCCGCCAGGGGATGACCTCGACATGATCGGCTTCGACGAGTTGCTCAGCCGCCTCGCCGGCCTCGAGCGCGGCGAGCTCCAGAATTGGGTCGAAAACCGCTGGGTCCTGCCCGAGCAGCATGGCGACACCTGGCTGTTTCATGAGGTCGATGTCGCCAGGGTCGAGCTGATCCTCGAAATCCGCCACGAATTCGCGATTGACGACGAGGCGCTGCCATTGGTGCTCGGCCTGCTCGACCAGGTCTACGGCCTGCGCCGCCAGCTGCGCCGGCTATGCGACGCGCTCGCCGCCCAGCCCCCCCAGGTGCAGGACGCGATCCGCCAAAAGCTGCCGGCCCCGACCGAGGGCAAACTATAACCGAGCGCCGCGAAGCCTAGTCTCGCTCCCTCGATCCGACAGCAGGCGCCCGGCGACGCAACCGGCCGCCGTGCCCAGCTTGCGGGCAACGGCGGCTCTTTTCCGGCAGCACCGCCGAGATCGTCGCTGACCTTGGCACCTTGCGCGAACTCGGGTTTGCCGCCGTCGACATCGATTTCGAGCGCCCCGACGCCGCCGCGAAGACCAACGAGATGCGCCGCTTCAAGGACACGGCGCTGGCGCGCCTCTAGCACGGCATGGCCCGGTCATCCCGAGACGCCAATGCGCCACATGACGCCGGAAGAGGTAGAGGAAGCTGCGCCTGGCGGCCCTTTCCGGAAGCTGGCGTCGCCGTCGTCGCGCATGCGGCCTGTTTCTCCTGTTATTTGCAGGTCCATATCAGGTGTTCGCGCTCTGCGTCTCCTCGGCCGTTCCCGAAGGAGGGCACCGCAACGAGCCGCAGAATAGGATGCGATGATGGCAATTTGATCGTCGCGCGTCGAAGAAAAGCCGTAGCGGAAAATCGGCAATGCGTGCCGCTGATTTCGGTGGCGGCCAGACGGCCGGGCCGGCGCCGCCTGGACGCAAACCGAGGGCAGCCGATTGCCCTGCCTTGCCGCCAAGCGATGCGGTGGCGGTCGCGGCGATGGCTGGCGGAATGCGCTGCCCCGCGGGTCAAGCCCGCGGGCTAACGGCTTTTCCGTCCTACGTTTGCTGCGCTTGCTCCCCTCGACGCGCATTGCGGATGTTGTGGATTGGTCTCACAACCGCTTACATCACGACGGCGGCTAGGGAGGCTCTCATCGACGACTTGTTCTCTTGCCCATATTTGGGTGGCAACGTCGTGCTCGGCGCGGAGCGGGAGCGGCATATTGCAGAACGTCATCCCGACCTGCGGCCCGAGCATCGGAACCGGATCGCCGCGACGCTTGCTGCGCCGGATCAGGTGCGACGCAGCCGCCGCTTTGTCGGCGCCCGCCTGTTTTCGCGGTGGCAGTCCGACCTGAAAGACGGCAAGCATGTCGTCGTCGTGATCGTCGGCAACGCAGCCGTTATTGGATCATCACGGCGTATCTCGCGCGGACCTTGGCTCCGGGAGAGGTGGAATGGGCGCGAAATTGACGTTCAAGTATGATCGCGACGCCGACATCCTGCACATCGACAAATGCTCGCCCTACGCGGCGCAGGAATCGGAGGAGCTCGGTGACGACGTGATCGCGCGCCTCAACCCGCAATCGGGCGCGATCGAGAACCTGGAAGTGCTGTTCTTTTCGACCCGCCTGCTGCGTGGCGACCTTTTCGAGGTCCCGATCGACGCCGACCTCCACATCGCGGCAGGCGAGTAAGCCTCTCGATAGGTATGGCAATGCCCACATTGGCCGGCCAGCGCGCCCAATTCACCTGGGCTCTAAACCAATACAATCTTGCCGAAGACACGGAAACCCGAACGCACTTCGCAAGACGGATGGCAAAATATATTGCCGATGCCCCGAGCTATGGCTTTACCGTAGAACAAATCACGCGCGATAAGAATTATCCCGCCGCCGAGGTTGCGCAGTATCTACATGACCCAAGTATCGCCGCTGAGCCGGATATCTCGGAACAGCAGGCGATCCGCGCAGTCGAAGCTGCCGTAGACACGTCAAATGTAACACGCCTTGGGGAAGGTGAAGGAATCGTGTATGCCTACGGCTATGCCTGCGCTCCTGATCGACTGAAAATCGGCTCGACCGAGGCGGAAACGATTGAGCGCATCGCCAACCAGATCGGCACGAGCACGCCAGATAAACCAGTTCTTCTGATCGAGATCAGGACGAAGCGCTGCCGTGCCTTGGAGAGAGCAATTCAGAGCACGCTCGAAGCTCGCGGCAGGAGAATCTCGGGCGGCGGAGTTGAATGGTTCAAGGTGACCTCTGAGGAAGTCTTGGCCATCCACAAGTTCATCACCGAAGATAAAAATTTGTAACGCGTTCGTTGAGCTCGTAACCGTCGAAGAATAGTAATCTAATCAGGCCGCGAGGCGCTGCTTTTCGATCAGGGAGAGGATTTCGGCGGCGGCTTGGGGGATGTTGGTGCCGGGGCCGTAGATTGCGCTGACGCCGGCTTTCTTTAGGAAATCATAGTCTTTGGGCGGGATGACGCCGCCGCAGACTGTCAGGATGTCGGCGGCGCCTTCGCGCTTCAATGCTTCGATCAGGGCTGGGACCAGGGTCTTGTGGGCGGCGGCCTGGCTTGAGACGCCGACGATGTGGACATCGTTCTCGACCGCCTGGCGGGCGGCTTCCTCGGGGGTCTGGAACAGGGGGCCGATATCGACGTCAAAGCCGATATCGGCAAACGCGGTGGCGATCACCTTGGCGCCGCGGTCGTGGCCGTCCTGGCCGAGCTTGACCACCAGCATGCGCGGGCGGCGGCCTTCCTCGCGGGCAAAGGCCTCGATCTGGCGCTGCACCCGGCGGAAGCCGTCGTCGCCCTGATACTGGCCGCCATAGACGCCGGAAACCGCGCGGATCTGGGCGCGGTGGCGGGTGAACACCTGCTCCAGCGCGTCGGAGATTTCGCCGACCGTGGCGCGCGCCCGGCTCGCTTCGATCGACAGCGCCAACAGATTGCCCCGGCCGCTCCGCGCCGCCTCGGTCAGAGCCGCGAGATGCCGCGCGGCAGCGCTCCGGATCGCGGGTTCGGCGCACCTCCTCCAGCCGCTGGATCTGGGACGCGCGCACCGCGCTGTTGTCGATATCGAGCAGGTCGATTTCGGCCGCCTCGCCCGAGCGGTATTTGTTGACGCCGACGATCGTCTCCTCGCCGCGGTCGATCGCCGCCTGGCGCCGCGCGGCGGCCGCCTCGATGCGCAATTTCGGCATGCCGGCCTCGACCGCCTTGGTCATGCCGCCCAGCCCCTCGACCTCGTCGATCAACGCGGTTGCCGCTTCGGCGATCGAATTGGTCAAGCTTTCGAGGTAGTAGCTGCCGCCCAGCGGATCGACGACATGCGGGACGCCGGTTTCCTCGGCGAGGATCAGCTGGGTGTTGCGGGCGATCCGCATCGAGGCCGGGGTCGGCAATGCCAGCGCCTCGTCGAACGAGTTGGTGTGCAATGACTGGGTCCCGCCGAGCACCGCGGCCAAAGCCTCGATCGTGGTGCGGACGATGTTGTTGTGCGGGTCCTGCTCGGTCAGGCTGACGCCCGAGGTCTGGCAATGCATGCGCAAGCGCGAGGCTCGCCGGGTTTTGCGGCGCGAACTGCCGCATCAGCCGCGCCCACAGCAGGCGGGCGGCGCGCAATTTGGCGATCTCCATAAAGAAATTCATGCCGATGCCGAAAAAGAACGACAGCCGCGGCGCGAATTCGTCGATCGTCGAGCCCGCGCGACAATGCCGCGCGCACGTATTCGAGCCCATCGGCGAGGGTAAATGCCAGTTCCTGGACCGAAGTCGCCCCGGCTTCCTCCATGTGATAGCCGGAGATCGAGATTGAATTGAATTTCGGCATGTGCCGGGCGGTGTATTCGATGATGTCGGCGACGATGCGCATCGACGGCCCGGGCGGGTAGATATAGGTGTTGCGCACCATGAATTCCTTGAGGATGTCGTTCTGGATCGTGCCCGAGAGCTTGTCTTGCGCGACACCCTGCTCTTCGGCGGCGACGATGTAGCCGGCGAGCACCGGCAAGACCGCGCCGTTCATCGTCATCGACACGCTCATCCGGTCGAGCGGGATGCCGCCGAACAGGATCTTCATATCCTCGACCGAGTTGATCGCGACCCCGGCCTTGCCGACATCGCCCATGACGCGCGGGTGGTCGCTGTCATAGCCGCGATGGGTGGCGAGATCGAAGGCGATCGACAGCCCCTTCTGGCCGGCCTTCAGATTGTCGCGGTAGAAACGGTTCGACTCCTCGGCGGTCGAGAACCCGGAATATTGCCGGACCGTCCACGGCCGGTTTGCGTACATCGTCGCCCGCGGCCCGCGCAGATAGGGCGCAAAGCCGGGCAGCGTGTTCTTTAGCGGGAACCCGGCCGCTTCGATCTCTTCGAGGTCGGCGGCGGTGTATAGCGGCTTGACCGTGATGCCTTCGGGGGTGACCCAGATCAGGCTGTCCGGAGATTTGCCCTTGAGCTCGGCCTGCGCGAGCCGGGTCCATTCGGCGGTGGTTTTTGCCGGAAAGCCAGCGTTATCGGCCATGGTTTTCTCCCGCAGGCGATACGCGACTTATATGGCGGCGCCACTGCCGGCGTCCAACTTTGCCGCTCGGCGCCTAGTCCCGCCGCCACAAGTGCCTTGCTGCAGGTAGCCGCTTGACCGTGGCGGCGTCGGCGCTAAAGGTTTGCGCGCAACACTCGATCGGAGGAAACGCCAATGAAACGTCTGCTCGCGCGCGGCGCCCTAATGCTGCTGGCCGTCGGCCTCGCTCTGATCCCGCCGCCGCACGGGGCCGGCGCCGAGACCGGCTGGACGACGCTGTTCGACGGTAAGAACCTCGACAACTGGACGCAGATCGGCGATGCCAATTGGCAGCTCGAGGACGACGCGGTCGTCGCCACCAAGGGCCGCGGGTTTCTCGTCTCAAAGGACGCCTACCGCGATTTCGAATTGCGGGTCGAGTTCTGGGTCAACGATTCAGCCAATAGCGGCGTCTTTATCCGCGCCGAAGACCCGAAACAGGTTACCGGCAAGACCGCCTACGAGGTCAACATCTTCGACCGCAGGCCCGATCCGACTTACGGCACCGGCGCGATCGTCAACGTCGCCAAGGTCAATCCGATGCCCAAGGCCGCCGGCAAATGGAACACCTACGACATTACCGCGAAGGGCGCGGAGCTGACCGCCGTCCTCAACGGCGTCAAGACGGCGCAAGGCAGCGACGACAAGCACAAGGAAGGCCATATTGCGCTGCAATACGGCCCGGGCGTTCCCAAAGAAGGCGGGATCGTCAAGTTCCGCAAGGTCGAGATCAGGCCGCTCTAGCACGCAGCTGCGGCGCACGGCGCAGCGTGTGGCGGAAGGCGAGTGCGGCGCTGAGCAGGATCACCGCATTGCCCTGATGAGCGACGGCGAGCGGGGTCGGCACGACCAGCAGCAGGGTCGAGATGCCGAGCCCGACTTGCAACGCCACCGCGGCCAGCAGCACGCAGAGCGCGATCCGGGCCGGCCTTGGCAACCTGGCGCGCAGCCCGGCGGCGACCAGCAGGACGATCGCGGCGGCAGTCGCCATCGCCAGCACGCGATGGTCGAACTGCACCGCCGCGACATTGGCGAACAAATTCCGGATGAACGGGTGCAGCTGGGCGTAATCCTCGGGCACGAGCCGGCCGCCCATCAGCGGAAAGGTGTTGTAGACGAAGCCGGCGCGGGTGCCGGCGACAAAGCCGCCGGCGATGATCGTCATGGCGACGAGGAGGAGGATTGCGTCAGCTGCCAGGCGCCATCCTGCCCCCTCCCTAACCCTCCCCCGCGCGCGGAGGAGGGGAGCGTGGGGGCCCGGGCGAGCCACACCCAGGCCGACCCACAGGATCGCCGAATAGATTAAAAGCGCGAGGGAGAGATGGGCGACGAGGCGGTATTGGCTGACCTCGACCCGGTGGACGAGCCCGCTTTCGACCATGTACCAGCCGAGCGCGCCCTGCGCAAAGCCGAGGGCGAGGATGCCGGCGAGCGCTGGCGCCAGCCGCCGCGGCAGCCGGCCGCGCAGCCAAAACCAGACAAGCGGGACGGCAAAGGCGACGCCGATCAGCCGGCCGAGCAGGCGGTGGATGTATTCCCAGAAATAGATGCCTTGGAACTGGGCCAAGGTCATCCCGTAATGGATCAGCCGGTATTCCGGGATTTCTTTGTAGCGGGTAAAGGCGTCGGCCCATTGGGCATGGCTCAATGGCGGGATGACGCCGATGACCGGGTTCCATTCGGTGATCGACAGGCCGGAAAGGGTCAGCCGGGTGATGCCGCCGACCATGACCATCAGCCAGATCAGCGCGCAGCACGAGAACAGCCACGCGGCCACGGCGATGTCGCCGCCCTGCGCCGCATCGGCTCGCGCACTTGCCGACTGCCCCGCCGCCGTCGGCAGGGAGATTGCCCCGCTTCCCCGCAACGCACCAAATCCCGCAACTCGACGATATCGAGCAAGTGAGGGCCGGCCGACACCGCGGCAAGTGCGGCGAAACGTGCCGGTCCGAGGGCTTAGGATTCGTCCCCCGCCGGAATGCGGCGCGGGCGCATGCGATGGTGGTAATCGGCCGAATAGAGCCGGCTCTCGGGCGCTCCACCGGCGGCAAGGGCCGGGCCGACAAGCACCAGCGCCGTGCGGGTGATGTGCGCCGCTTCGACCTTATCGCAGATGTCCGAAAGTGTGCCGCGGATCAGCCGCTCGTCCGGCCAGCTGACGCGATAGGCGACGGCCGCCGGGCAGTCGGCGCCGTAGCGAGGGGTCAGCGCCTGCACGACCGCGGCAATGTTGGCGATCGACAGATGGATCGCCAGGGTCGCCCCGCTGGCGGCGAGGCGCGCGAGGTCTTCGCCCGCGGGCATCGGCGAGGAGCGGGTGGCGGTGCGCGTCAGGATCACGCTCTGGGCGATTTCCGGCAGGGTCAGCTCGCAGCCGAGCGCCGCTGCGGCGGCGGCGAACGAGGGCACGCCGGGGGTGACGTCATAGGGAATGCCGAGCGCTTCGAGTCGGCGCATCTGCTCGGCGGCGGCGCTATAGACCGAGGGGTCGCCCGAATGGAGCCGCGCCACCTCCAAACCCTGCCGATGGGCTGCGGCGATGTGGGCGATGATCTCGTTGAGAGTCAGGGGTGCGGTGTCGATCAACTGCGCGCCCGGCGGCGCCGCAGCAAGGATCTCGCGCGGGACCAAGGAGCCGGCGTAGAGGCAGACCGGGCAGCGCTCGATCAGCCGCAGGCCGCGCAAGGTGATCAGGTCGGCGGCGCCGGGGCCGGCGCCGATGAAATGGACGATCATGCGCACCCGTCGTCATCAAGCGCCGCGCGCCGTCAGCGGTTGCCGCCGCGGCAGATTTGATGGAGTTTAGCCCGACGGCATCGGCACGGGGGAGGCCATGCGACTCTTTTCCGGCTGGATTTTCGCCGCGAGCGTCGTGATCGCCGCCTCGGCGTCGGCCCAGAACAAGCAGGCCCAGAACAATAAGGCGCCCCAGGCCGCCGCCGCTGCCCCGAGCGCGGCGCCAGTAGCGCCGGCACGAGTTGGGCGGGTCAGCCTGGTTACCGGAAAGGCCGGTTTTCGCGGACGGGGCGAGGCGCTGTGGTCCGATGCCGCGATCAACGACCCGGTTTCGACCGGGGCATCGTTGCGCACCGACCCGCAGGCCCGGGCCGAGATGCGCATCGGGGCGGATACGGTCGACCTCGCCGACAGCACCGAGATACTGATCGCCAGGCTCGAAGACCACGCCGCCGAAATCGCCGTGCGCCGCGGCCGGATCGACCTCGACATCCCGCAGCTCGGTGCCGGCGAAACGATCGAGATCGACGTTCCGCGCGGCGCGGTCCGGCTGCTCAAGCCCGGCCGCTACGACGTCAATGCCGGGAGCGGCGATCAGCCGCCGCGGATTGCTGCGTTTACGGGTGGCGCGCGGTTTGTCGCCGGCGCGATCGATATGCCGATCAAAGCCGGCGACGCGCTGGTGCTGAACGGCTCCGACATTGCTCACGCCGCGATCGAGCCGGCCACGGCCGATGATTTCGCCCGATGGTGCGGCTCGCGCGCGGCGGACGAGGCCAAGCTGTCGGCGCCCTATTACGTCTCCCCGGCGATGACCGGCTTTGCCGCGCTCGACGCGGCCGGCGCCTGGCGAAAAGATTCGGAATTCGGCGAGGTGTGGGTCCCGAGCAGCCTGCCGGCCGAGTGGGCGCCGTTCCGCTTCGGCCATTGGCGCTGGGTCATGCCCTGGGGCTGGAGCTGGATCGACGGCCAGCCCTGGGGGTTTGCGCCGTCCCATTACGGCCGCTGGGCGTTTGCCGGCGGGCATTGGGTCTGGTCGCCGGGCGCGTTTTCCAAAGAGCTGGTCTATGCGCCGGCGGTGGTCGCCTTTCTCGGCACGCCCGGGGTTGGGTTGAGCTATGCCGACAGCACCGGCCCGGCCATCGCCTGGTTTCCGCTGGCGCCGGGCGAGTTCTATTGGCCGAGCTACACCGGCGACCTCGACGCCATTCGCGCGCTCAACCGTGGCAATGTCGCCGATCTCGGCATCATCCGGCTGCGCGCCGATGGCGAGCCACCGGCCGAAATCGCCGACGCGCCGTTCGCCAACCGCCAGTTTGCGAGCGTCGTGCCGCGGCCGGTGTTCGTCGCCGGACAGGCGGTGATGCCGGCATTGCTCCAGCTGCCGCCGCGTCGGCTGCAAAACGCGCCGGCGATCATGGGCTCGCCGCGGATCGGCCCGCCACCGCCGGCCGCTCCGGCTCGGGTCGCGATGGCGCCGGCCGTGCGGCCGCATCCGCCGGCCGCGCATACCGGGGCGCTGGCGGCAAAGCGGGCGGCATGGGCCGGCATCGTGCGCGCCGCGGCAATTCGCGCTCGCAATTATCGCCGATCTCTGCTGGTTCGGGCCGTTCATCTGCGCTTGCCGGGCTATGCCGCGGCGCGGCTGCGGCATACCATCGTGCTGCGGGTGGCCGGGGCGTGGCACATTCTGCACCCTGCAAAAGAGCGCAAGAGAGAGATCCGGCGATGATCGACTACCGCAGCGACAACACCGGACGGGCGGCGCCCGAAATCCTCGACGCGCTGGTCCGCGCCAACCGCGACACCGCGCTCGGCTATGGCGCCGACCCGTGGACGGCGGATTTGCAGCAGCGTTTCTCCGAATTGTTCGAAACCGCGGTGCGGGTGTTTCCGGTGGCGACCGGGACGGCGGCGAACGCGCTGAGCCTCGCGGCACTCGGCCCCAGCTGGGGCATCGTCTATTGCAGCGAAGGGGCGCACATCAACACCTCCGAGGCGAATGCCGCCGGCTTTTTTGGCGGCGGCTTGAAGCTCGCGCCGGTCGGCGGCGAGCATGGCCGGATCAGCGTCGAGCGCCTGGCCGAAACCTTGGCCGGGATGACGCCGGGACAGCTGCATCGCGGGCAGCCCTGCGCGGTCAGCCTGACCCAGGCAAGCGATCTCGGCACCGTCTATATGCCAGCCGAGATCGGCGCCATCGCGGCCATGGCGAAGGCCAGGGGCCTCAAGCTGCACATGGACGGGGCGCGCTTTGCCAACGCCGTGGCCCGGCTCGGCTGCACCCCGGCCGAGGCGAGCTGGCGTGCCGGCGTCGACATCATGTCGTTTGGCGCGACCAAGAATGGCGGCGCCTTGTGCGATGCGATCGTCGTCTTTGCGCCCGAACTCGCCGACGGCCTCGCGGTCCAGCTGCGCCGCGCCGGCCAGGTATGGTCAAAGATGCGGTTCGCCTCGGCCCAGTTGATCGCGTATCTCGAAAACGGGCTGTGGCTGGAGATGGCGCGCGCTTCGAACGCGATCGCGGCGCGCATCGCCCTCGGGCTCGCCGACATTCCCGGCGTCCGGCTGCTGGCGCCGGTCGAGGCCAACGAGGTCTTTCTGGAACTGCCGAGCTCTGCCATGGGCGCGCTCGAAGCCGACGGCTTTCAGTTCTACCGCCGCAGCGCCAATCTCGCGCGTTTCGTGTGCCGGTTCGACGCGACCGAAGCCGAGGCCGACCAGCTGCTTGCAGCCTTGCGCCGGCATCTGCCGACCGCGGCAACCGCGCGCGCCGCCGAATAGCGCAGGAAGCTCGGCCCGGGGCTCAGGCTGAAACCGGGGCTAGGTTGAAGGCGGCGGCCATCAGGGCGCGGGTGTAGGGGTGCCGGGGCCCGGTCATGATCTCTTCGGTCGGGCCGGCTTCGACGATCCGGCCGTCTTTCATGACCATGATTGCGTGGGCCAGAGCGCGGACCACCCGCAGATCGTGGCTGATAAACAGATAGGCGAGGCCGCGCCGCCTCTGCAGCTCGCGCAACAGATCGACGATCTGCGCCTGCACCGACATGTCCAAGGCCGAAGTCGGCTCGTCGAGCACGACCAGGCGCGGCTTCAGCACCAGCGCCCTGGCGATGGCGATGCGCTGGCGCTGGCCGCCGGAAAATTCGTGGGGGTAGCGCTCGGCCGCCGCGGGATCGAGCCCGACCTCGGCAAGCGCCTCCTCGATCAGCCGGCGGCGTTCGGCGGGGCCGGCCGCGAGGCGGTGCACCTTGAGGCCCTCTTCGACGATCTGCGCCACCGATAGCCGCGGCGACAAGCTCGAAAACGGGTCCTGAAAGACGATCTGCAGCTCGCGCCGCAACGGCCGCAGCTGCCGCTGGCTCAGCGCTACGATGTCGCGGCCGGCAAAGCGGATCTGGCCTTGGGCCGCAGTCAGCCGCAGCAGTGCTAGGCCGAGCGTCGTCTTGCCCGAGCCGCTTTCGCCGACGACGCCCAGGGTCGAGCCGGCGCGCACCGAGAGCGAAACGTCATCGACCGCTTTGATATGGCCCGCGACGCGGCGGAGCACGCCGCGGCGGATCGGGAACCAGACGCGCACGCCCTCCGCCTCGATCAGCAGCGGCGCCGCCGGGTCGGCCGGTGCAGCGCGGCCTCTGGGCTCGGCCCGCAGCAGGCGTTTGGTGTAGGGATGGCGCGGGCGGTCGAAGATCGCCTCGGTCGGGCCGGTCTCGACGATCTCGCCGTTTGTCATGACCGCGACGCGCTCGGCCATTTTGCGCACGATCGTCAGGTCGTGGGTGATCAGCAGGAGCGCCATGCCGAGCTGTTGCCGCAGATCGCGCAGCAGCGCCAGAATATGCGCCTGGATGGTCACGTCGAGCGCCGTCGTCGGCTCGTCGGCGATCAGGATGTCGGGCTCGTTGGCGATCGCCATCGCGATCATGACCCGCTGGCGCTGACCGCCCGATAGCTGGTGCGGGTAGGCGCCGAGCCGGCTCTCGGCATCCGGCAGGCCGACCTGCCGCAGCAATTCGAGGGTGCGCACTCGCGCCGCCCGCGCCGACATCCGCCGGTGCACCAGCAGGATCTCGGCGATCTGGCGTTCGAGCGTGTGCAATGGGTTGAGCGAGGTCATCGGCTCCTGGAAGACGATCGCGATGCGGTCGCCGCGCACCCGGCGCAGCTCTTCGCGATCGGCGCCGATCAGCTCCTCGCCGGCAAAGCGGATGCTGCTCTGCGGGCCGTGGGCAGCGAGCGGGTAGGGCAGCAGCTGCAGCACCGACAATGCGGTGACGCTCTTGCCCGAGCCGCTCTCGCCGACCAAGGCCAGGGTCTCGCCGCGGTCGAGCGAGAACGACACGCCCTTGACCGCCGCGACCGGGGGCGCCCGGCCGTGGCCGGCAAAGGTGACGCTCAGATTGCGAACCTCGAGCAGCGGTGCTGAGCCCATCGCCTTGCTCACAGGACCGCCGGGCTCACAACGTCACCTTGCGCGGGTCGAACGCGTCGCGCACCGCCTCCCCGACAAAGATCAAGAGGCTCAGCATCAGCGCCAGCACGAAAAAGGCGCTGAGCCCGAGCCACGGCGCCTGCAGATTGGCCTTGCCCTGGGCCAAGAGTTCGCCCAGCGAAGGCGACCCCGGCGGCAGGCCAAAGCCGAGAAAGTCGAGCGAGGTCAGGGTGGTGATCGAACCGTTCAGGATAAACGGCAGAAAGGTGATGGTCGCCACCGTGGCGTTCGGCAACACGTGGCGCAGGATGATGACCCGGTCGGGCACGCCCAGCGCGCGGGCGGCGCGCACATAGTCGAAATTGCGCGCCCGCAGGAATTCGGCGCGCACGACATCGACGAGGCCCATCCACGAGAACAGCAGCATCAGGCCCAAGAGCCACCAGAAATTGGGCTCGACAAAGCTCGCCATGATGATCAGCAGATAGAGCACCGGCAAGCCCGACCAGATCTCGATAAAGCGCTGAAATCCGAGATCGATGGGCCCGCCGAAATAGCCTTGCACCGCCCCGGCCGCGACCCCGATCACCGAGGACATCACGGTCAAGGTCAGTCCGAACAAGACCGAGATGCGAAACCCGTAGATCAGCCGCGCCGCCACGTCGCGGCCCTGATCGTCGGTGCCAAGCCAATCGACCCGCGTCGGCGGCGACGGCGCCGGGCTCGGCAGATGGTAGTTGATCGTGTCATAGCGGAACGGGATCGGCGGCCACACCATCCAGCCCTTGGCCCGGATCAGCTTTTGCACTTCCGGGTCGCGATAGTCGGCCTCGGTCGGGAAGACGCCGCCAAACGCGGTTTCGGGATAATCGGCGAAAATCGGGAAATACCAGCCGCCCTCAAAGTGGATCAGGATCGGCCGGTCGTTGGCGATGAACTCGGCGAACAGCGACACCGTGAACAGCGCCAGAAAGATCCACAACGACCAGAAGCCGCGCCGGTTGGCGCGAAACGCATCGAGCCGCCGCCGGGTTAGGGGCGAGATCGCCCGCCCGAGAAACCGATCGGGCGCGGTGGGTGCGAGCGCCCTCGCAGCGTTAAAACCGGGCGCCGGGTTAGCCGTCATGCTGATCGGGGGATAGCCGTGAAGCCAGTGTCATTCCGGGGCGCGGCGCGGCCGCGAGCCCGGAACCCATGCACACCGGCGCCGAGCTTGGTGATGGGGCCGCTGCAACTCCGCGATACGCAAGCTACCGAGGGGCCGTGTTCATAGGTTCCGGGCCCGGCCCTGGCGGGCCGTCCCGGAATGACTGCTATCGGAGACGATCGAGTATAATCGCGCCTAACAGGTTTGGGGGGGCTGCGGTGTCGTACTTTGTTTATCTTCTCGCCAGTCGGCGACATGGAACACTGTATCTCGGGGTTACTAGCGATCTTGTTCGTCGTGTCAGTCAGCATAAAGCTAAGTGGTCCCGGGCTTCACCGCAAAATACGGCGTCGACCGCCTGGTCTGGTTTGAAATGTACGACGATCCGACTGCCGCGATCACGCGCGAGAAGGCCGTCAAGAAATGGCGGCGGGACTGGAAAATTCGGCTGATCGAGGAGCAGAACCCCCGAATGGCGCGATCTGTTTCCTGTTATCGTGGGATAACTTCTGATCCTTTCTCTTTCCCACCCGCAGAAGTACAAATAGTCCAGCGGGACAAGGTTGCGAAAGAGGGGTTCGGCAGAACCAATCCGAGCAGCGCGCTCGAGCGATCGACGCTCACCCCGTCTTGCGGCGTAGCGGCTCGACGTTCGACGGGGCAGGCGCGCGCTTGCCGCCGAGATAATCCTTGGCCAGGATTTCGGCGATCTGCACCGCGTTGAGCGCCGCCCCCTTGCGCAGATTGTCGGCCACCACCCACAAATTGAGCCCGAACGGCACGGTCGGGTCGCGGCGGATGCGGCTGACATAGACGTCGTCGTCGCCGGCCGCCTCGCTCGGGGTCACATAGCCCTCGTCCGCGCGGTGATCGACCACGCTGACCCCGGGGGCGCGGCGCAGCGCCGCGCGCGCCATGTCTGGGCTCAACGCCCGCTCGAACTCGACATTGACCGCCTCGCCGTGGCCGATGAACACCGGCACCCGCACGCAGGTCGCGGTGACCGCGATGTCGGGATCGAGAATCTTTCGGGTCTCGGCCGCCATCTTCCATTCTTCCTTGGTCTCGCCGTCATCCATAAAGATGTCGATATGCGGGATCACGTTGAAGGCGATCTGCTTGGTGAATTGCTCGGTCTTGACCGGGTCGTTGACATAGATCGCGCGGGTCTGGTTGAACAATTCGTCCATTGCCGCATGGCCGGCCCCGGACACCGATTGATAGGTGGCGACCACCACCCGCTTCACTCGGGCGAGGTCGTGCAGCGGCTTCAAGGCGACCACCATCTGGATTGTCGAGCAGTTCGGGTTGGCGATGATGTGGCGTTTCTGGTAGTCGCCGATCGCCTTGGGATTGACCTCGGGCACGACCAGCGGCACGTCGGGCTCCATGCGGAACTGCGAGGTGTTGTCGATCACCACCGCCCCGGCCTTGGCGGCGCGCGGCGCAAACTGCGCCGACACCTTGGAGCCGGGGGAGGACAGCACGATATCGGTGCCGCGGAAGTCGTAAGTGTCGAGCGCCTGCACCTTGAGCACATCGTCGTCGCCGAACGAAACCTCCCTGCCGACCGAGCGCGACGAGGCCAAGGCCACGACCTCGTCGGCGGGGAAGTCGCGCTCGGCCAAGGTCGTCAAGATTTCGCGCCCGACATTGCCGGTGGCGCCCACTACCGCTAACTTGAAGCCCATGTGCAAACCCGCGGCCGAAAAGGGGTGAAGAATGGCTGCTGACTTACGCTGCCGGCTCCGGCTTTACAAGCGCCCCGCATGATGAGCTATGCGGAGTTCTGGCGCCGTTATCTCGGTGCGCATCGCGACCCGCGCACCCGCGGCCTGCATTATGTTGGGACGTCGTTGGCGCTGACGGCGCTGGCCGGGGCGGCGGCGACGCGCGATTGGCGCTGGCTGCCGGCAGCGCCCGTGCTGGGCTATGCGTTCGCCTGGACCGGGCACGTCGTCTTCGAGCGCAATCGGCCGCAGACGTTTGGTCATCCGCTGTGGTCGCTGGCCAGCGATCTGCGTATGCTGGGTCTGTTCGTGTCCGGGCGGCTCGGCATCGAATTGCGGCGCGCCGGCGCGGGAGAAAGCCGATGACTATGGTCCCGCTGATCGAATACGAGGATGCGAACGCCGCGGTGCGCGCAGTCTATGACGACATCATGGCGACCCGCGGCACCGACTGGATCAACAATTTCTGGAAGGCGCTGGCCAACGACCCGGCGACGCTGCGCCGCACTTGGGACAGCATCAAGGAGGTCATGGCGCCGGGCTCGCTCGACCCGCTGACCAAGGAGCTCGTCTATCTCGCGGTCAGCGCCAGCAATGGCTGCGCCTATTGCACCGCCTCGCACGCCGCCGCAGCGAAAAAGCAGGGGATGAGCGCAAAGATGCTGGCCGAATTGCTGGCAATTGTCGGCATGGCCAATGAGACCAATTCCCTTGCCAACGGCTATCGCGTGCCGGTAGACGAACGCTTCGAAAAGCTGTTTTGATGGCGGCGACGGCGCGGCGGCAGATCCCGCACGTCCGCACCGCGCATGCCGAATTCGTGGATGGCCGGGCGGCAAGCCGCCGACCGGCAACATTGGAGGCCCTAAATGGCGCAACAACAACTCTATGACCGCACCGCCGAGGATCTCGGCAACCTCGTTGGTCTCGAGCACGTCAATCTCAAAATCAACAATCAAGGGCTTGGCGCAAGAGTTTTACTTGTCGGCGCTCGGCCTGACCCGCGACCCGTTCATGTTCCCCGGCACCAACAACATGTGGGTCAATGTCGGCAAGAGCCAGTTCCATCTGCCGACCGGCGAGCCGAATGTGCTGCGCGGCCATGTCGGCCTGGTGGTGCCGTCGCTCGAAGAGCTGTGCGAGCGCCTCGGCGAGGCCAAGAAAAAGCTCGCCGACACCAAGTTCGACTGCAAGCAGCACAACGCCTATGTCGAGGCGACCTGCCCGTGGGGCAACAAGTTCCGCCTTTACGAGCCCGATGAGGAGCGGTTTGGCGCGATCAATCTCGGCATGGGCTATGTCGAATTCACCGTGCCGGAAGGGACCGCTGACGGCATCGCCCGCTTCTATCGCGAAATCTTTTACACGCCGGCCTGCGTCAAGGAAAACGGCGAAGGCCGTGCCGCCCACGTCTGCGCCGGCCACAAGCAGGAGCTGGTGTTCCGCGAGACCGACCAGAAAATACCGGAGTTCGACGGCCACCACCTGCAGGTTTACGCGCAGGAATTCTCGGGGCCGCATGACGAGCTCGACAAGCGCGGGCTGATCACCGAGGAAAGCGATCAGTACCAGTATCGCTGGCAGGACATCGTGTGCCTGGAGACCGGCAAGCACCTGTTCACGATCGAGCACGAGGTGCGCAGCCTGACCCACCCGCTCTATAACCGCCACATGGTCAACCGCAACCCGTCGCAGAACAACCGGCACTACCAGATGGGCGCGGACGAGTGGGATTGGACCTTGCCGCGCTCGACCAAGAAGATCGCGACGCCGCCCGTCGTCGAGCCGGCGACGCCATTGGCCAAGCGCCGCGCCAGCCGCATGGCCGCGATGTAAGGTTCGAAGCGTACCCTCACCCCTCCCATCGCTTCGCGACGGGCCCCTTCCCTCTCCCGCAATGCGGGAGAGGGTGCCGAGCGGCAGCGAGGCGGGTGAGGGCCTCCGGAAAATCGGATATTCAGCGATGCTGAGCGGCGCCTATCGCTTTCCGCAGATGGAGACCGTCGTCTTCGGGAAACCCTATACCGAGGCGCTGGCGCAGGAGGTGGACCGGCTTGACGTGCGCGCGGTGTTCGTGCTGGCGAGCGGCACCTTGGCGCGCGAGACCGATCTCGTCGAGCGGTTGCGGCAGATGCTCGGCAATCGCTTTGCCGGGCTCGGCACCCGGATCGGCGCGCACACGCCGCGCACCGATGTCGTCGCCGCGGCCAATATGGCGCGCGAAGCCGGGGCCGATCTGATCGTCACCTTGGGCGGCGGGTCGGTCACCGATGCAGCGAAAATGGTTGGGCTGTGCCTCGGCAATGGGGTGACGGCGCCCGAGGAGCTCGATGCTTTCCGCGCCACGATCGCTGCCGATGGCAGCTCGCAGCGACCCACGGTCAAGCCGCCCGGCGTGCGGATGATCGCGATCCCGACGACATTGTCGGCCGGCGAGTTCTCGGCCGGCGCCGGCTGCACCGATGCACAGCGCCACGTCAAGGAAAGCTTTTCGCATCCGCTGATGATCCCGCGCACGGTCATTCTCGACCCGGCGGCCAGCCGGCCGACGCCCGAATGGCTGTTTTTGTCAACCGGCATCCGCGCGGTCGACCACGCGGTCGAAGACATCTGCTCGCTCGATGGCCAGCCGATCTCCGAGGGGGCGGCGTTTCACGCGCTGCGCCTGCTCGGCAAGGGTCTGCCGGCGGTCAAGGCCGATCCCGGCGATCTCGACGCGCGCCTCGATTGCCAGATCGGGGCATGGATGTCGATGGTCGGCTCGCAGACCGGGGTCAGCAAGGGGGCGAGCCACGGGATCGGGCATGTGCTGGGCGGCACCGCCCACGTGCCGCACGGCTACACCTCCTGCGTAATGCTGCCCCATGTGCTGCGCTTCAACCATCTGGTCAACGCCGAGCAGCAGGGGCGGGTCAGCGAGGCGCTGGGGCGCCCGGGCGAGCCGGCAGCCGATGCGGTCGCGGCATTGATCGCCGGGCTGGGGCTGCCGTCCCGATTGCGCGATGTCGGGGTGCGGCAGGACCAGCTCGACCTGATCGCCGAGAACTCGATGCACGACCGCTGGGTCCATACGAACCCGCGCAAGATCGACGGCCCGGCAGTGGTCCGCAGCCTGCTCGACCAAGCCTGGTGATTACCAGCACTTCGCGTAGCTGAAGCAGTCGCGCGGCTCGGGGCCGAGATTCGGGTGGACGAGCCAGCGGCGCAGGATGCCTTCGCGTTCGAGCCCGGCTTTTTCCATGACCCGCGCCGAAGCGGGATTCTCCACATCGCAGACCGCCTCGATCCGCCAGATGCCGTCCTGGCGGATCGCCCACCGCACGACCTCCGACAGCGCCTCGCTCATCAGCCCCTGTCGCCAATAAGGACGGGCCAGCACATAGCCGCAATCGAGGCGATGCGGTTCCGGCCGGCGCAGCTCGAAAGCGCCGCGCAGCCGTCCGTCTGCGCGCCCGATCAAGGCGTAGGTACGCGAGCGGCCAGGGGGTGTGGCCAGGCACCGGCCGATATAGGCCTCGGTTTCGGCCAAGAAACGGTGGGGGCGCCAGGTCAGGTAGCGAACAACTTCCGGGTCCTGCGCGTAGCCCGCGAAGATCGGCAGCGCATCATCGCTAGCGATCGGCCGCAGGATTAGGCGCGCGGTCTCGAAGCGGTCGGGCAGCATGGCGGCGGTCGCATCCGCGCTCGCGGGTCAAATCTGATAATCGGGCAAGCTCTGGTCCATTTCGAACGCCGGCACCGTGCCGCTCGATCGGGCGACGATATGGGCCGGCACGCCGGCGACCGTCGCCCCGGGCGGCACGTCGTGCAGCACCACGCTGCCGGCGCCGACCTTGGCGTCGCGGCCGATCTCGACATTGCCCAGCACCTTGGCCCCGGCGCATAAGAGGACGCCGTCGCGCACCTTGGGGTGGCGGTCGCCGCGCTCCTTGCCGGTGCCGCCCAAGGTCACCTCGTGCAGGATCGAGACATCATTGCCGATGACCGCGGTCTCGCCGACGACAAGCCCGGTGCCGTGATCGATAAACACGCCAGATTCCGACCGGCACCGCAGGATGGATGTCGACCGCGAAGATTTCCGAGACGCGGCTCTGCAGCAAATGCGCGAGGTCGCGTCGGTCTTGCTGCCACAGCAGGTGGGCGATGCGGTGGCATTGCAGCGCGTGAAAGCCCTTGTAATAGAGGAACGGGGTCAGAAAGCTCTGGGCCGCCGGGTCGCGGGCGCGGATCGCGAGCAGATCGGCCGCCGCTGCAACCGCGATCGAAGGATCTTCGGCTAGCGCCGCTTGCGCGATTTCGCCAAGCCGCTCGGCCGGCAGCAAAGGCTGGGCCAGCTTGCGCGCCAAGAGATCGGCAAGCGCCATGCCAAAGGCGTCGTGACGCAACACCGCCAGTTCGAGAACGCCGCGCAGCGCCGCTTCGCTTGCCGCCGCCTGCCGGGCTTCGACGCGCAGCACCTGCCATAGCTGGCGCGGGTTTGACGACATATCCGGCGGTTCTGCCGGCGCGCCGGTTTCCAACGCGGCGAAGCTGATCTCGTTCATGGCGCAGCTCCTCCTCCCGCATGGGTGCGACATTGACGACAGCGGCAGCGGTAACCTCGCTCGTCGCCGCCTCCCGCTCGCACCCCATAGTATGGGGGTGCCGGCACCCGGCCTCCAAGGGGGGCGCGCCGGGCCCGTGATTGTTCAGCGCGAACCGGCGCGCGGGCGGCTCGCCGGGCCGAAAATGCTGGCGATCAGCACCGCCAGCACCCCGGTCAGGAAAATCCCGTCAAAGGTTCCGGCACCGCCGATCGAGGCGACCGGCGCGCCCAGCCCGTGGATTCTGCCCAGATTGAGCAGATCTGCCCCGATCAGCGCGCCGAGCGAGCCGCCGATATAGGCGAGCGGGCCAGCCTGCCGGCGCGACAAAATGAGCGCCACCGCTGCGGCCGAGAGCGGCGGCACAAACACCGGCAGCGCGATGCCGAGGCCGGGAATGGGATGCGCCAGCGCATGGCATACCGCGGCAATAATCGCGATGGCGAGAATGCCGCGGACCCACAATCGGTTTCTGACCAGGAGATAGAGCGAGAGCAATCCCGGGATCAGCGCACCGCCGACATTGACGGCGATCACCGTGCCCGGCCAGTTGACCACGACCGGGACCACATAGCGCATCCCGAAAAACGACACCGCCGCGCCGGAGACCACCTGCTCTCCGGATAGCCGGCCCACCGGGATGTTCAGATAGCTGCCGATCAGCGAGGCCAGCAGCAGCAGCAAAGCGATATGGGGGCTGAGGCCCATATGCAGGAATACCAGGCGCAGCGCCCGCACCTCGATCCAAATAACCAGAATAAGAAAAATCACCGCCAGCAGCGAGAAATGCGACCGGTCGAGGGGGAGGTATTCCAGTCTGCTCAAATCGGGCCCCCGTTATAAGGCTGCTCCGGCCGCGCGGGTGCGCGCCGCCTCGAACCGCCTGCCCGCCGCCGGGTCGCCACCCTCAGACGCATTGCCGCCGCGGTCGGTAAACGCCGCCGGCCCATGTCATGATCCGGGTCGGCCGGTCGGCTAAGTCAAGCTGCTGGTGGCCTTGACAGGATCGGGGCGCCTCACTAGGGTGCCGGCGATTTGGCGGCAATGCGCCCATGGCGGGAGTTGGATGGCTGGGCTTCCCTGAATGAGCGAAGATCCGCGGCCGGACCCGCTGGCCCGGCTTGGCGAAAAGATCGACAGCGCGCAGCGCGAGCGGCTTCGTCAGCAAGGGTCCCGCCGCAGCAAGCCTCCCCTGAGCGGGGTCGGGCTCGGGATGCGGATGGCGACCGAGCTGGCAGCCGCGCTGATCGTCGGGCTGGCGCTTGGCTGGGGCGTCGATCGCGTTTTCGGGACGCGGCCTTGGGGCTTGATCATATTCTTCTTTCTCGGCGCGGCGGCGGGGATGGTCAACGTGTTCCGCGCCGCGATGGGCGTGGGATATCAGAGGGCGGCGCCACCGGCGCGCAACGACGATCGGGCACCGCCGGACTAGGGATTGCTTCCGGCGGATATCGGGTTGGGGACAACATTGGCTGCGACAGCTGCACCTCTTGAGCAATTCACGATAGAGCGGTTGGTTCCGCTCCATATCGGCTCGGTCGACATCTCGTACACGAATTCGGCGATGCTGATGACGATCGCCGTGGCGCTCGCCACCTGGCTGTTGGTGGGTGCTACCGCCCGCCGCGCGCTGGTCCCCGGCCGGCTGCAATCGATCGCCGAGCTGCTCTACGAGTTCGTCTTCGGCATGGTGCGCGAAAACGTTGGCGCCGAGGGTCAAGCCTATTTCCCGCTGGTCTTCTCGATTTTTATATTCATCCTGTTTGGCAACCTTCTCGGATTAATTCCATACAGCTTTACCTTTACCGGCCAGATCGTGGTCACGTTCGCGCTGGCGGTATTCGTCTTTGTCTTCTGCACCCTGCTTGGCTTGATCTTGCACGGCTTTCGTTTCTTCACCTTTTTCTTTCCGCCGGGCGCGCCAATCTTTATGGTGCCGCTCTTGGTGCCGATCGAGATCATCTCCTACCTGACGCGGCCAATCAGCCTCAGTCTGCGGCTGTTCGCCAACATGCTGGCCGGGCACACGATGTTGGCGGTGTTTGCCGGATTTACCGTGGCGCTCGGCTTTTTGGGAATTCTGCCGATCTCGTTCAATGTGTTTTTGATCGCGATCGAGGTCGTGATCAACATCTTGCAGGCCTATGTCTTCGCGATCCTGACCTGCCTTTACTTGAGCGACGCCATTCATCTCCACTGATCGGCCGGGCCCTGCCGGCGATCGCGCTCACCCCTCAGCCCCCTTCGGAAAGGACCAGAAAACATGGACCCAGCTGCCGCCAAGTTTCTCGGCGCCGGCCTCGCGGCAATCGCGCTCGCCGGTGTCGGCGTCGGCATCGGCAATGTCTTCAGCGCGCTGGTCACCTCGATCGCGCGCAATCCCGCTGCTCGCGACCAGGTGTTCGGCATCGGCATGCTCGGCTTCGCGCTGACCGAAGCGGTGGCATTTTATGCGCTGATCGTCTCGCTGCTGCTCTTGTTCGTGCTCTGAGCTCCGAGCGGGACTTCGACGCGAGACTTTCTTTCGACGGGGCGCGCCAAGCCATGCCGCAGCTCGATGCCACGACCTTTGTCCCGCAGCTGTTCTGGCTGGCGGTTACGTTCCTGGTGCTCTACCTGCTGATGCATCTGTTTGCGTTGCCGCGAGTGGGCGCGGTGATCGCGGCGCGCCGCCAGCGGCTCGACGACGATCTCGCGCGCGCCGCGGAGATCCGTGCGCAGGCCGAGGCGGTCATGACCGCCTACGAGGCAAGCCTGGCCGCGGCGCGGGCGCAGGCGCATCAGGCGATCCGGGAAACCGCGGAGCGGGTCGCGGCCGAGGCGGCCGAGCGGCAGCGGCAGCTCGGCGAAACCCTGGCGGAACAGACCAAGGCGGCGGAATTGCAGATCGCCGCGGCCAAGCAGCAGGCATTCTCCGAAATCCGCGGCGTTGCCATCGATGTCGCCCGCTCGCTCGCTCAAAAGCTGACCGGCGCCGATGCAGGCGAGCCAAGCCTCGCCGTCGCGGTCGACCGCGCGGTCGCCGAGAGAGCCGCCTGATGCCGCATCTCTTCAAAGACCCGGAGTTCTGGGTCCTCGTCGCCGTCGTCATATTTATCGTCATCGTCTGGAAGCCGGGCCGACGATCGCTGCTCGGCGGGCTCGATGCCCGTGGGGTGCGCATCCGCGACGAGCTCGATGCGGCGCGCAACCTGCGCGAGGAGGCCGAGCGTGCCTTGGCCGGCTACCAGCAGAAGGAGCGCGAGGCGGCGGCCGAGGCCGAGGCGATCATCGTCCATGCGCGGGCCGAGGCCGAGCGCGTCGCCGCGCAGTCGGCTCGCGATCTCGAAGACATGCTGCAGCGGCGCCGCCGGCTGGCCGAGGAGAGGATCGCGCAGGAACAGGCCAAAGCGCTCGCCGAGGTCCGCGCGATCGCCGTCGATGTCGCGATCTCCGCCGCCCGCCGGGTCATCGCCGCCGAACTCGGCAATGAACGTGGCGCGGCGCTGATCGATGCCGGGATCGCGGCGTTGCCGCATCAGCTAGAGTAGGCTCGGCCGACTGCGCCAAGGTGCGAGGCCGGCCGGTTGAGCAAGGCAACACCAAGGAGGCGTCCGATGGCGTTGAAGATTTATGGCGTCGCGCGCTCGCGGGCGTTTCGCAGCTTGTGGATGGCGGGCGAGCTCGGCCTCGATTACCAGCACATCAAGATTGATTTCGCCGACGGCAGCACCCGCCGGCCGGACTATCTGGCGATCAACCCCAACGGCCACGTCCCGGCGATCGACGATGACGGCTTCAGGTTGTGGGAATCGATGGCGATCAACCTCTACCTCGCCAAAAAGCACGGCAGCGGCGCCGACGGGCTCTATCCGCATCGCCTTGAAGACGAGGCGCGGGCGTGGCAATGGAGCTTTTGGGGGATGACCGAAATCGAGCGGCCGGCGCTGGCCGCCCTCTTAAACCGGATCGGCCCCGAGGACCAGCGCGACGCCGCCGCCGCCGACGCGGGCGAGCGCGCGCTGGCTGCACCGCTAAAGGTGCTCGATGCTGCGGTCGCCGCGACGCCCTATCTGCTCGGCGATCGTTTCACCGTCGCAGATCTCAACGTCGCCGCCATTCTCGCCTGGGCGCGCCAGGCTCGCGTCAGCCTCGCCGCTGTTCCGCATGCCGAGGCTTGGCTGAAACGCTGCCACGACCGCCCGGCGGCGCAGGCGGCGCGGCAGCTGCAGCGCGAATAAGCGGCCGGCAGGTTGCGCGCCGGTCGTCACGCGGCTAGCCTGAGCGTTTTCGGCAGCGGGGGACCAACGGATGGCGGCACGGCTGACGCGGCGCACGGCCATGGCTTTCGGATTGGCAGGGATGGCGCTGCCGAAACCCCTGATCAGCGCGGGAACAGCGATGGCGGATGACCTGCCCGAGACGGTCGTCTACGTCTCCGATGCCGGCAATCCGGCCATCGGAATCTTCTCGATGAACCGCGACAGCGGCGGGCTGACCCCGATCGACAATTTGGCCATTCCCGGCGCCGACAAGCCGTCGCCGGCCAGCATGCCGATGGCGGTCAGCCCCAACCACCGCTTTTTGTACGCGGCGCTGCGCAGCGAGCCATATACGGCGGCGAGCTTTGCCATCGATCCGACGACCGGCCGGCTCAACCATCTGGCGAACGCGCCGCTGCCCGCCAGCATGGCCTACATCATCACCGATCGCAGCGGCCGGTTTCTGCTCGGCGCCTCCTATCCGGGCTCGCTGCTCGCGGTCAACCCGATCGATGGGCAGGGCCGGGTCCAGGGCCAGACGGTCGAGGTCATCCACACGAAGCCCAAGGCGCACTGCATCGTGGTCGATGCGGCGAACAAGTATTCCTACGCGACGAGCCTTGGCGGCGACATTGTCATGGAGTGGAAGTTCGATGCCGCGACCGGCCATTTGTCGCCAAACTCGCCGGCCTCGATCGCGCTGAAGCCGGGCAACGGGCCCCGCCACCTGGCCTTTCACCCCAATCACCGGTTCCTCTACCTGATCACCGAGACAACGGCGCGCATCGCCGCTTTCGCCATCGATCCCGACACCGGGACGCTCAGGGAGATCGAAATCGTCGACACCTTGCCGGCCGATTTCCACGAGCAGCCGGCCGCGGCCGATCTCCACGTCACCCCCAATGGCCGCTTCATCTATGGCAGCGAGCGCAAATCGAGCACGCTCGCCGGGTTTCGGATCGATGGAGCAACGGGGAAATTGTCGCCGATTGGCCGCTGGCCGACCGAGAAGACCCCGCGCGGCTTCAACATCGATCCGCGTGGGCGATACCTGCTGGCGGTCGGGCTCGATTCAAACGCGATGACCGTGCATAAGATCGACCCGCAATCGGGCGCCTTGTCGGTTGCCCATCATTACCCGATGGGCAAGATGCCGAACTGGGTCGAAATCGTCGATCTGCGCTAGCAGCTCCGACGCATTCGGAAGCTTTGCAGCGTAATGGATGTGCGGGCTCAGACGCTATGTGTTAGCGCTGTGAACCGGTATCGGCTGCAAGCAATTGCGGCCGAACGCAATCGGCGGCAGGCAGTCGATCATCGACCTCCAAACCGCGATCAAGGCCGATCCACCCGATCTGACCGAGTACATTGTTAGCCGTTGCAGTAATAGTGCCGGAAGCCTTAACTAAAAAAAGAGGTTGGGCCTTGGTGAAACTGGAGCGCCGGAACGCCGCAAGGCGGCTGATCGTCTGCGCCGACGATTTTGGGCTCGACCCAGCGGTCAACAAAGCGGTCGAGGAGGCGCATCGGCACGGCATCCTGTCGACCGCCAGCCTGATGGTCGGGGCGCCGGCGGCGGCGGACGCAGTGGCGCGCGCCCGCAGGCTGCCCGGGCTGTGCGTCGGGCTCCATCTGGTGCTGGTCGATGGGCGCCCGGTGCTGCCGGCCGCGGCAATTACCGCGCTCATCGGCGACGACGGCCAATTCGACCGCAACATGATGCGCGCCGGCTTCCGCTTTTTTCTGGTGCCGCAAGCCCGCCGCCAACTGGCGCGCGAGATCCGCGCGCAATTCGAGGCCTTTCGCGCGACCGGCCTCGGGCTCGACCACGTCAACGTCCACAAGCACATGCACCTGCACCCGAGCGTCGCCGCGCTGATCGTCGCGATCGGCCGCGATTATGGCATGAAGGCGGTGCGGGTGCCGGCCGAGCCGGTCGCCCAACTGCGCCGCGCCTTTCCCAATGAGCGCTATTCGGCGCCGCTCTACCGGCCGTGGACCCTACGGCTGCGGCGGCGGTTGCGCCGGGCGGGCCTCGTCGTCAACGACCATGTTTTCGGCCTCGCCTGGAGCGGCGGCATGACCGAGGAACGGGTGCTGCGGCTGCTGCCCCATCTGCCCGAAGGCCTGAGCGAACTCTATTTTCATCCGGCCGCCGAGCGCACCCCGGCTCTGGCCGTGGCGATGCCCGGCTACCGACACCGCGACGAGCTCGCGGCCTTGCTGAGCCCGGCGATCAAGGCCTGCATCGAGGAGCTCGGCATCCAGCGCGTCACCTATGGCAAACTGTCGGATTAGCGAATTTCGACTCGTTTAAGGGCGGTTCCTTTACCATTTATCAATCTCTCTGCGTCGCAATAAGCCCAAGGCGGCGAGGAGCTGATCCTCGTTAACATATTCACCACCCCGCGGGACCGGTTGGGGCCATGCGCATCTTAAGGTTTTTGCCGCCGACCGGCCTGGCCGCTGAGCGGGCTGGCGCGTGCGGCGATCACG
This sequence comes from uncultured Alphaproteobacteria bacterium, assembly GCA_963738185.1. Classification (GTDB taxonomy): domain Bacteria; phylum Pseudomonadota; class Alphaproteobacteria; order ATCC43930; family CGMCC-115725; genus AP-15. The sequence continues at coordinate 1,507,477 of CAVTVA010000003.1, forward strand.
CCTGGCGATCTTCACCGCCGCTCCTGCCGCGGCCGAGGCGCTCCTCTATCGGCACGCGAAAAACGGCGACGATGTGGACGATTGCCGCGAAATTTCCGATCCACGGACATAAAGCGGTCATGCTTTAGGGTGATGCTGCATAGAATAGAGGGACATGGAGGGAATCATGGATGGGCGCCTCGATTGCTGCCGCTACCGCCCCAGCCTCGACGATCTGCTCGCCGACGAGGTCATGCAGCCGGTGCTGCGCAGCGCCGGGCTCGATCGGCATGAGCTGCGCGAGATGATGGTCGAAACCGCGCGCCGCCTCGAAGACCGCGAGCGGCAGGACGCTGACGGGTCCGAGACGGCTGTCGATTAGTCGCGGGCTCGATCAGTCACGGGCTAGGTCAGTCACGGTCGATTAGTCACGGGCTCGATCAGTCGGGGTCGATCAGTCGGGGTCGATCAGTCGGGGTCGATCAGTCGGGGTCGATCACACACGGGGTGATGCGTCACGGGGTGATCAGTCACGGGATCGATTAGTCGGGGTCGATTAGTCACGGGGTGGTCATCAGGCCGGCAGCGCCGGCAATTCGAGCCGGACCTTCAAGCCGGGCTGATTATCGCCAAGCGATACGGTCCCGTGATGACGCCGTGCGACCGCGCGCACCAGGCTGAGCCCGAGCCCATTGCCGGGCGTGCTGCGGCTCGGCTCGAGGCGCACGAAGCGGTCGAGCACTTTGTCGCGATCGCTCTCCCGGATCCCCGGCCCGCTGTCGGCGACTTCTAACACCGCGCGCCCATCGGCAGCAAACACCCGGATCCGCAGCTCACCGCCGCCGGCGTATTTGAGCGCGTTGTCCAGGAGGTTGGCGATCGCCTGCGACAGCAGATGCCGGTCGCCGCGAACGCTGACGCCGGGTTCGAGAGCCAGCGACAATTGAAATGCTTTCTCCTCGGCCGCCGGCTCGTAGAGCTCGGCCGCTCCCCGCGCGATTTCGGCGAGGTCGAGCGGCTCGGCCTGATCGCGGGCGGCGCCGGCTTCGGCCTCGGCGATGCCGAGCAGCGCGTTAAAAGTCGCCAACAGCCGGTCGGCCTCCTCGATCGCGGCCCGGATCGCGGCACCTTGCGCCGGGGTTGCTTCCGATCCGATCAGCGCCAGCTCAAGGCGTGCGCGCAGCCGCGCCAGCGGTGTGCGCAAATCATGGGCGACGTCGTCGGTCACCTCGCGCATCGCCGTCATCAGCCGCTCTATCTGGTCGAGCATGCGGTTGAGATTGCCGGCGAGCTGGTCGAACTCGTCGCTGGTGCCCTCGACCGGCACGCGATCGGACAGGTTCCCGGCCATGACCCGCTCGCTGGTGCGGTTGACCAGCTCGACCCGGCGCAACAGCTTGCGGCTCATCGCGGCGCCGCCCAGGAGGCCGACCCCGAGCGCCACCAGCCCAGACCATAAGAGGGTCAGCTTGACCCGGTCGCGGAACGCCGCCGCATCGCGGATGTCGCGGGCGACCAGCAGGCGATAGCCGCCGGGAATGAGGATCACGCGGCCGCGCGCGGGCTCGGTGCTCCCCTTGGCTCCAGACTCGACCGAGAACGACAGCCAGCCGGCGCGCGCCGGGACCCCCAAGGGCCAGGCGGCGAGATTGCCGGCGAGCGGTTGGCCGTCGGGGGCGGTGATCAGATAGAGCATCGCGTCGCCACGGTCGCCGGCGCTGCGCGCGGCGACGATCTGCACGAGCCCGCTCAAGCCGCGCTGGTCGTATTGCTCTGCCAGGCCGGTGATCTCGGCTTCGAGCGTCGCCTCGGTCTGGCGCTCGACAAAATCGGCGCTGGTCCAATAGACGAACGCCAACACGCCCAGCACCGAGGCGGCGAACACCAGGAAATAAAGCGCCGCCAGTCGGAACGCGTGGGTGCGCACCAGCCGTGGCAGGTTGGTCGGGAAATGGCGTGGCCCGGACCACGCTCGCGCGGCCGGGAGCAGCAGCTTTTCGGCGACCATGGGGCTCGCCCGAGCGCGGTTAATCCGGTGGGCGCAGGCAGTAGCCGGCGCCGCGCACGGTTTGCAGCAATGGCCGGGCGAAATTCCGGTCGATCTTCTGCCGCAGCCGGCTGATATGGACATCGATGACGTTGGTCTGCGGGTCGAAATGGTAGTCCCAGACGTGCTCGAGCAGCATCGTGCGGGTCACCACATGGCCGGCATTGCGCATCAGATATTCGAGCAGGCGAAACTCGCGCGGCAGCAGATCAACCGGCTTGCCGCAGCGCTTGACCGCGCGGGTCAACAGGTCGAGCTCGAGATCGGCCACTTTGAGCGCCGTTGTGGCTTGACCGGCCGAGCCGCGGCGCAGCAGCGCCTCGATGCGGGCCAGCAGCTCGCTGAAGGCGAACGGCTTGACCAGGTAGTCGTCGCCGCCGGCGCGCAGGCCCTTGACCCGGTCATCGACCGTGCCGAGCGCGGAGAGGATCAGCGCCGGGGTGCGGATCTCCGCCGCGCGCAGCGCGCTCAGCATCGTCAACCCATCCATCGCCGGCAGCATCCGGTCGAGCACAATCGCGTCATAGCCGCCCGAACTCGCCAGAAACAGCCCCTCGCGACCATCCTCGGCGCGATCGACGATATAGCCGCTCTCGCCGAGCCCCTTCTCGAGATAGGAGGCGGTTTCGCGATCGTCCTCGACGACCAGCAGCTTCATGTTGCGTCAGCGATAAGGTGCATGCGGGCGCGGAATAGCGCCGCCGATCTTGCCGGGAACGACGAACAAATGGGATGTGCGCGCCGCGCCGGCAAGCCGATGGCCATATCGCGCGGCGCACGTTCCCGCAGGCGCGAACTGCACTGCCGAAGACGCAAAACTGCCGGAAATCTTTACAGCTGACGGCCTCCGAACCCGATGCTGGGGCGAGACGCGTCGGAATACTTTACATCGTGCTGAGGCGCGTCACGCGGTGGCGCCCAACGCATTGCTATGAATGCGCCCGGCTAGCGGCATGAAAATTGCGTGCTTCGTGACAGCGGCCGGCAAGAACCGGGATGGGAGGCAACGCATGCGAAAATTGCTGATGGTCACAGCGGCGGCGGGAGTGCTGATCACCGCATCGATCAGCGCGCAAGCAGACGTCGTGCGCAGCTTCAGCGGCTCGGGAGCCAGCGGCTTCCTCGACCCGGCAGGTCCATCCGAGCCGTGGACCTACGGCAACCCGGGCCCGGTCTTCCCTTCGGATATCGGCTGGGGCAGCCCGGGGGTCGGCCTAGCCATAACCCCGTCCAACGAGACCGTGCCGGTAACCAATTTCGAGATCACCTTCGCTAGCGCCATCGACCCATCAGCAATCAGCGATACAGGCACGCGGTTCAGTGCCAACTTTACGTTATGGACGGCCGTGTTTAGCGCCGCCACGCCGGACAGCATCGCCTTTGTTGCCCCTACCGGGACCACCCTCGACCCTGGAGTACGCTATTTCGTCGACATCTTCCTGCTGCCGGGTGACGGCGTGTCAGGGGAGGCGTTTTCCGGTGCCTGGACCAACGGTCTGGCGGTGCCGGAACCGGCGAGCCTGGCGCTGCTCGGCACCGCGCTCGTCGGCTTTGGCCTAATCCGGCGCCGCCGCAAATCGTAAAGTTTTCCGACACATCCGACCCTGAATGACGGCGCCGCAGCCGGGCGGCATCTCGTTCAGCGCCGGCCGCCGGCCATGCGCGGCGAATGCGGCACGGGGCTTGACCTTGCGGCGTTAGCGACGATCTATAGCGGACCAATCCGGTCCGAATTCGCGTTCGGCCGGTGTCGTGTAGGCCGAATGCAATGATCATCCTGAGCAAGCTTGCGGATTACGGCGTCATCGTCGCCACCCATCTGGCGGCCGATCCCGATCGCCAGCTGACCGCTGCGGCACTGGCCGACGAGACCCGGCTGCCGCGCGCCACCGTCGCCAAGATCCTGAAGGGGCTGGCGCATGCCGGCCTGGTCACTGCGACCCGCGGGGCGGCCGGCGGCTATCGCCTGGCGCGCCGGGCAACCGCGATCTCGGTCGCCGAGGTGGTGGCCGCGATCGACGGCGATATCGGCCTGACCCAATGCTCGGTCCATGTCGCCGAATGCGCCCGCACCAATTACTGCCCGACCCGGCCGCATTGGGCGGCGATCAACCGCGCCGTCGGCGCAGGCCTTGGCCGCGGTGTCGCTCGACGCGATGCTGACCCCCGCCGCCTTTGTGCCGCGCCGCCCGGCCGCGAGCGTCCACACAGCCACAACCTGACGAGCGAAGAACATCGGCATGACTGTTTCGACCGACACCATCGGCGCCGTCCGCGCGCTGACGCAAGCCGGCTACAAATACGGCTTTGTCACCGACATCGAGGCCGACGAGGCGCCGCCCGGCCTGAACGAGGAAACGGTCGCCTTCATCTCGGCCAAGAAGGGCGAGCCCCAATGGCTGCTCGATTGGCGGCTCGCCGCGTTCCGCGCCTGGGAAAAGATGACGCCGCCCAATTGGGCCAAGCTCAATCTCGCGCCGATCGATTACCAGGCCGCGACCTATTATTCGGCGCCGCGGCAGAATGCGGGCCCGAAATCGCTGGACGAGGTCGATCCCGAGCTGCTGCGCACCTACGAGAAGCTCGGCATCCCGATCCGCGAGCGCGAGGCGCTGGCCGGGGTCGCGGTCGATGCCGTGTTCGACAGCATCTCGGTCGCGACCACCTTCAAGGCAGAGCTCGGCAAGCTCGGCATCATCTTCTGCTCGTTCGGCGAGGCGGTGCGCGAGCACCCCGAGCTGGTGCGCAAGTATCTCGGCACCGTGGTGCCGCAGAACGACAATTTCTTCGCCGCGCTGAACTCGGCGGTGTTCAGCGACGGCTCGTTTGCCTATGTCCCGCCGGGCGTGCGCTGCCCGATGGAGCTGTCGACCTATTTCCGCATCAACGCGGCCAAGAGCGGGCAGTTCGAGCGCACCCTTCTGATTGCCGACAAGGGCGCCTATGTCAGCTATCTCGAAGGCTGCACCGCGCCGCAGCGCGACGAGAACCAACTGCACGCCGCGGTGGTCGAATTGATCGCGCATGACGACGCGCAGATCAAATACTCGACGGTGCAGAACTGGTATCCGGGCGACGCCGAGGGTCAGGGCGGCATCTACAATTTCGTCACCAAGCGCGGCGCCTGCCGCGGTGCCAGGGCCAAGATCTCGTGGACCCAGGTCGAGACCGGCTCGGCGATCACCTGGAAATATCCGAGCTGCATCCTCGAAGGCGACCATTCGGTCGGCGAGTTCTATTCGGTGGCGATCACCAACAACCGCCAGCAGGCCGATACCGGGACCAAGATGATCCATATCGGCAAGGACACCCGCTCGACGATCGTCTCGAAGGGGATTTCGGCCGGGCATGGCCAGAACACCTATCGCGGGCTGGTGCGGGTGCAGCCGCGGGCGCAGAACGCGCGCAACTACACGCAATGCGACTCGCTGCTGATCGGCGAGCGCTGCGGCGCCCACACCGTGCCCTATATCGAGGTGCGCAACCCCTCGGCGCGGGTCGAGCACGAAGCGACGACCTCGAAGATCAGCGACGACCAGCTGTTCTACTGCCGCCAGCGCGGCCTCTCCACCGAGGACGCGGTGTCCTTGATCGTCAACGGCTTCTGCAAGGAAGTCTTGAAGGAATTGCCGATGGAATTCGCGGTCGAGGCGCAAAAGCTGCTCGCGGTCAGCCTGGAAGGCAGCGTCGGGTGAGACATGAGCGGCGAAACTGTCACCCTCGAGCTGTTGGGAGCGCGATTGATGGCGCTCACCGCCGACGTGCGGGATGTGCAGCAGCGCGTTGGCACCATGGAGACGCGGTTCTCGGCGCTCGAACGACGGTTCAGCGCGCTGGAGAACCGTTTTTCCGGATTGGAGGCGCGCATGGATGCCATCGAAGAGCGGATGGGGCGGCTGGAGGACCGAATGGGGCGGGTGCTGTCTCTGGTCGTGCGCATCGCCGAGCACCAGGGGTTGCGGGAGTGACCGCGGTATGCCGATGATGCTGGAAATCAACAATCTGCATGCGCGCCTCGCCGACGGCCGGGAGATCCTGAAGGGCATCGACCTTTCGGTCGAGGCGGGCGAGGTGCATGCGATCATGGGGCCGAACGGCTCGGGCAAATCGACCTTGGCCGCGGTCTTGGCCGGCCGCGACGGCTATGAGGTGACCCAAGGCACGGTCACCTATCTCGGCCGCGACCTGTTGGCGATGCCGGCCGATGAACGGGCGCGCGAGGGGCTGTTTCTGGCGTTTCAGTACCCGGTCGAGATTCCGGGGGTGAACAACATGTACTTCCTGCGCACCGCGTTGAACGCCGGCCGTCGGCATCGCGGTGAGCCCGAGCTCGACGCCGGGCAGTTCCTGCGCGCGGTCCGCGCCAAATTGAAGGAGCTCGACATCGCCGAGGACCTGTTGCAGCGCGCGGTCAATGTCGGGTTTTCCGGCGGCGAAAAAAAGCGCAACGAAATCTTTCAGATGGCGATGCTGGAGCCGCGCCTCGCGGTCCTCGACGAGACCGACAGCGGGCTCGATATCGACGCATTGCGGGTCGTCGCGGCCGGCGTCAACCGGCAGCGCGCGCCCGACCGCGCAATCATCTTGATCACCCATTACCAACGCCTGTTGGATTACGTCGAGCCCGACCGGGTGCATGTCTTGCAGGACGGGCGGATCGTCGAATCGGGCGACAAATCGCTCGCCGTCGAGCTCGAACGGCGCGGCTACGGCGCCTTTGGCGACGCCGCGTGAGTGGGTCGGGCGACAATGAATCCTTCGGCGACCACACAGCTCTTCGTCATTCCCGCGAAAGCGGGAACCCAGGGGCCCAGCGCTCCGCCGGTGTTTTTGGACCCCCGCTTTCGCGGGAGTGACGGTTATCAAATTGCCCGGACCCTTCGAGGACACGGGCGATGAGCGCGGTCGTCGACTTCCCGGTGAAGCCCGAGGCGCGGCCTTATCTCGACGCCGCTCGCACCGTTGCCGGCGAGCCGGCATGGCTGGCGCAGCATCGCCAGCGCGCGCTGGCTCGCTTTGCCGAGCAGGGTTTTCCCAGCCGCCGCGGCGAAGCTTGGCGCTACCTCGACCTGCGCGCGCTCGAAGCGGCGCCGCTGCTGCCAGCCCGGACGGCGCATGCGCAGCTTCCCGCCGGCGCGCGCGCGCTGCTCGCCGGGATCGGCCTCGCGCCGCCCGCCGCCCGCCTGGTCCTGGTCGATGGCCGCTTTGCGCCGGAATTATCGGCGGTGGACGGCCTGCCGGCTGGAGTCTGGCTGGGCTCGACGACAGCTGCGATCGACGCCAGGCCCGAACTGGTCGGCACAGCGCTCGAGGCGCTGTCGCACGATGCCGATCAGCCCTTCGCCGCGCTCAACGCCGCGCTGTTTACCGACGGGTTCGTCCTCGATGTCGCTTCGGGCGTCGTGCTCGAAGCGCCGATCGAGATTGTCCACCTCGCATCGGGCGCGCCTGCTGCTTCGCTGCACACCCGCAGCCTGGTGGCGCTCGGGGCCGATAGCCGGGTGCGGCTGGTCGAAACCTCTGCTGGCAACGCTCGCTACTGGCGCAACGACGTAGTGGCGCTGCTTCTCGCCGGCGGCGCCGTGCTCGACCGCATCGCCTTGGTCGAGGAGGCGGCCGACGCTTTCCATTTTAACGCCTTTGCCGCCTCGCTCGGTCCGGCCTCGCGGCTTACCAGCTTTGATCTCTTGCTTGGCGGCGGCACAGTGCGGCGCGAGGCGGTCGTGCGCAGCGAAGGCGAGGGCGCGCATTGCGGGCTCTACGGCGCGTTTCTGGCGTCCGGGCGTCAGCAGGCCAATATCGTCACCACGGTCGAGCACCTGGCCCTGCGCGGCGAAACCCGCGAAATCTTCAAAGGCGTTGCCGCCGGCCGCGGGCATGGCGCGTTTCAGGGGCGCATCACGGTCCGTCCGGGCGCGCAGAAAGTCGATGCCCACATGCTCAGCCGCAACCTCCTGCTCGGCGCGCGCGCGGCGATCGACACCAAGCCCGAGCTCGAAATCTTCGCCGACGATGTCAAATGCAGCCACGGTGCGGCGGTCGGCGATCTCGACGAGGCAGCATTGTTTTATCTGTTGGCCCGCGGCATCCCGCGCGAGGCGGCGCGGCATATGCTGATCGAGGCGTTTCTTCGCGAGGCGGTCGAGACCGTCGAGCCCGCAGCATTGCGCGAGCATCTGCTGGGCCGGCTCGCCCGTCGCCTGACGGCATTGGAGGATTGAGCATGACGACGGCGAGCCCGCGGGTGATTGGCCCCGCTGCCCCCACCCTCCCCTCCCCTGCGAGCGGGAGAGGGTTGGCGAGGGGGTTCGACCCGCGCCGGCTGCGGCGGGAATTTCCGATCTTTGCCAACAACCCCGAGCTGGTGTTTCTCGATTCTGGGGCCAGCGCGCAAAAGCCGGCCTCGGTGATCGACCGCGTCGCCGATTATTACCGCACCGACTACGCCAATGTGCACCGCGGCGTCTATCGCCTCTCCGCACGCTCGACCGATCTGTTCGAGGAAGCGCGGGTCAAAGTGCAGCGCTTTATGAACGCCGCCGATCCACGCGAGATCGTCTTCGTCCGCGGCGCCACCGAGGCGATCAACCTCGTCGCGCAGAGCTGGGGTGCGGCTTTTCTCGAAGCCGGCGACGAGGTGCTGATCAGCGAGCTGGAACATCATTCAAACATCGTGCCGTGGCAATTGCTGCGCGACCGGATCGGCATCCGCCTCGTCGTGGCGCCGATCGATGCGACCGGCGGGCTCGATCTCGCCGCCTTCGCCGCGCGCCTTTCGCCGCGCACCCGCCTCGTCGCGATCACCCATCTCGCCAACGCCACCGGCGCGATGGTTCCGGTCGAGACCGTGGTCGAGCTGGCGCACCGGCACGGCGCCCGGGTGCTGGTCGATGGCTGCCAGGCGGCACCGCGGCTCAAGCTCGATGTGCAGGCGCTGGGCTGCGACTTCTACGCCTTTTCCGGCCACAAGACTTATGGCCCGACCGGGATCGGCGTGCTGTGGGGCCGCCATGAGCTCTTGAAGGCGATGCCGCCTTGGCAGGGCGGCGGCGAGATGATCCTCAACGTCACCTTCGAGAAGACCGAATACCAGGACCCGCCGCATCGTTTTGAAGCCGGGACCCCGGACATTTCGGGCGCGATCGGGCTCGGCGAAGCGCTCGACTTCATCGAAGGGCTGGGTCGCGACAACATTCTCGAGCATGAGGAGGCGCTGACCGGCTACGGCATCGATCGGCTGTCGCGCATCTCGGGTCTGCGGCTCATTGGCGCCGGGCAGCGCCGGCTCGGCATTCTGTCGTTCGACCTCGAAGGGGTGCATCCGCACGACCTTGCGACCGTGCTCGATCGGCACCACGTGGCCGTGCGCGCCGGGCATCATTGCGCCCAGCCGCTCCTGGAAAAGCTCGGCTACCCGGCGACGACCCGCGCCTCGCTCGGCGTCTACAATGATGAGCAGGATATCGACAAACTGGCCGTCGCGATCGAAGCGGCGCGGGAGATGTTCGCGTGATGGATTTGCGTGACTTATATCAGGACATCATCCTCGACCACGGGCGCCATCCGCGCAATTTCAGGGCGATCGAGCATCCGACCCATACCGCGCAGGGCTACAACCCGCTCTGCGGCGACCGGGTCACGATCTACTTGACCCTGGACGGCGAGCGGATCGCCGATGTTGCGTTTCAAGGGCGCGGCTGCGCGATCTCGACCGCGGCAGCCTCGCTGATGACCGAGGTGCTGAAAGGCAGGACGATCGAGGAGGCGCGCGAATTGTTCGCGCAATTCCACGCCCGCGTCACCGGCGGCGAGGAAGCGCCGCTGCCCGAGCCATTGGCCGAGGATATGGAGCGGCTCGAACCCTTGACCGGGGTCAAGGCCTACCCGGCGCGGGTCAAATGCGCGACCTTGTCGTGGCATGCGCTCGAAGCTGCGCTGAAGGGCGGCGGCGATGCCCTAGTCAAGACTGAGTAGCAAGACGGAGCAGCCAGATGGGTCGCGATCCCGATCCCTTTGATTTTGACGCGAACGGGGCCGCCGCCGAGAGCGAGGTCGAGCGTCCGGAAGGCGGCGACGACGACCCGGCGCTGATGGCCCCGGTGCTCGACGCGCTGAAGACCGTGCGCGACCCGGAGATCCCGGTCGATCTGGTCGAGCTCGGCCTGATCTACGAGCTGATCGTCAAAAAGGGCGGCATCGTCTATGTCGAGATGACCCTGACGACGCCGTCATGCCCGGTCGCCGCCAGCATGCCGGGCGAGGTCGAGGCCGCGGTTCGCACCGTGCCCGGCGTCACTGACGCCCGGGTCAAGCTGGTCTGGACCCCGACCTGGACGCCCGAGCGGATGAGCGAAGAAGCCAAGCTCGAGCTCGGGATGCTGTAGCCGCCCTCCCCGGCTGCCGGCCGCCGGCCCGGACGCGCCGGAGGGCTATGCAAAATTCACCTCGCGGCCGGTGTCCGATGCGTGCTTGATGGCGTCGACCAGGCGGTGCAGATCGACTGCGATGGCGAAATTCGGGTGTCCGGTTTCGCCCTCCCCGATCGCCTGATTTCGGATGGCCGCCTGATTTCGAATGGCCGCCTGATTTCGAATGGCCTGGGCGAACAGCGTGTACATCTGCCCGACATTGAGGGCTTCCCCCTGCGGCGTCCCAGCTGCGGCAACGGCAAAGCGCGCCGGCGCTGGCATCGGCGCCAAGGTGTTGCCGCGCTGAGCCCCGAGCACGGAAGCCGCGCCGAGCTGCGGCGAATCCGTGCCGGTCACGACCAAGGTCCCGTCGTTGCCGTAGATTTCCATGCGGTAGCCGCTGCCGGCGAACGGGACGGCGCCGATATGGACCGAGGCCACCGCACCACTCGCCAGCCTTCCGCTCAGCAGCACATTGTCGGGCGAGGTGACGTCGAGCATGGTGTTGGTGCCGGTGTCGAGCCATTGCTTGGCCTGGGTCGCCACCACCGCGGACAGCCGAGCGAAGTCGCCGGCGACAAAGCGCATCGCATCGACCGTGTGGCCGTTGGCGATGGTCAGGGTGTTGGCGCCGAGCTCGGCATCACGTTGCCAAGTGCGATTCGATGGTCGCGACAGCACACCTTCGCGCATCAAGCTGACATGAACCGCCATGACCTTTCCGACAAAACCCGCCTCGACCAGCTCCTTCATGTGCATCACGGCAGGATTGACGCGGGCTTGCAGGCCGACCGCCGTGACGAGGCCGTTGGCCTGGGCCAGCGCCGCCAGCTCCATCGCCTCGGCGGTCGTGCGCCCCAGCGGCCATTCGCAATAGACGTGCTTGCCCGCCTCCAGCGCGGCCTTGGTCGGCGCGTAGTGCGACGGCACGCGCACGACGATCGCGACCGCGTCGATCTGCGGCGAGGCGACCATTTTCCGATAATCGTCAAAGGCCAGCCGCGCGCCCCAGGCCTGGCGGGCCGCCTCGGCGCTGTCTGCGCGGGTGGTGCAGACCGCGGTCAGCTCCACTTCCGAGCTCGCCTGCAGCGCCGGCAGGTGGGAACGCGAGGACCAGGTCCCGGTGACGCTGGCGCCGACCAGGCCCAGCCGAATCTTTTCCGCCATCTCGCTTCCTCCCCGGGTGTTTAAGCCACCGTATTTAACCAGCCGTATTTAACCCATCGTATTTAATCGAAATTTGCGCAGGAGTTGCGGGTGACGAGGCCGACCGATTGCTGGTGGAACCGCGCCTTATAGGCGTCGATCACCGCCGACACCCGCCGCGCGAGATCGGGTGTTCGTTTGACAGCAACCAGCAGGATTTTGGTCCGGTCGCCGGCGACGCGCCCGGTCCGCGGGTTGCGCCACTGGCCCTCGCCGTCGAGCACAGTAAAACCGTCTGGGAAATTCGCGGCGACGACTTGGGCGGCGAATGCGGTCCATTCGGCGTCGTTCAGCGGCGCCCGCCCGTTGATCGCGCGGCCGAAGAACAGCTCGGCGACAAGCATCCGCTGTTCGGCCGGGAGCAAGCACGCGTATGGAGCAGGCGATGACGGGGAGGCCAGGCGGGTAGGCGGTGCGGCGCAGCCGGCGAGTGACGCCAGCGAGAGTGCCAGCGCCACGTGTGTTTGAAACTTGCGCAATATGTTACCTTTTGGGGACGGGTCCCGCTATGACAATGGGGAGGTGTGCGTTGGAGCTTGCGCAGACTGTTGGGATTTGTGGTGTTTGAAAAGATCCTGATCGCCAATCGCGGCGAGATTGCCTGCCGCATCATCCGCACCGCGCGCCGGATGGGGATCGCCACGGTCGCGGTCTATTCGGAGGCGGACGCCGCAGCGCAGCATGTGCGCATGGCCGACGAGGCGATCGCGATCGGCCCGGCGCCATCGGCCCAAAGCTATCTGAGGATCGACCGGATTGTCGAGGCCTGTCGGGCGAGCGGCGCCGAGGCGGTTCATCCGGGCTATGGGTTTTTGTCCGAGAACGTGGCGTTTGCGAACGCGCTGGCCAAAGCCGGCATCGTCTTTGTCGGGCCGGGGCCACAGGCGATCGCGGCGATGGGCGACAAGATCGAATCGAAAAAGCTCGCGCGCGCCGCCGGGGTGACGACCGTGCCGGGGCACCTCGACATCGTTCCCAATGGCGAGGCCGCGATCGGCATCGCCCGCGACATCGGCTATCCGGTCATGATCAAGGCGTCGGCCGGCGGCGGCGGCAAGGGCATGCGCATCGCCGCCTCGGACGAGGAGGTGCTGGACGGGTTTCGCGCCGCCACGGGCGAGGCCAGATCGAGCTTTGCCGACGACCGCATCTTTATCGAAAAATACATCGAGCAGCCGCGACACATCGAAATCCAGGTGCTGGGCGACGCGCACGGCAACATCGTCTATCTCGGCGAGCGCGAATGCTCGATCCAGAGACGGCATCAGAAAGTCGTCGAGGAGGCGCCGAGCCCGTTTCTCGATGCCGCGACGCGCGAAGCGATGGGCGCAGAGGCCGTGGCCTTGGCCCGCGCCGTCGATTACCGCTCGGCCGGCACGGTCGAGTTCATTGTCGACCGCGAGCGCAATTTCTACTTTCTCGAGATGAACACGCGGCTGCAGGTCGAGCATCCGGTGACCGAGTTGGTGACCGGCCTCGACCTGGTCGAGCTGATGCTGCGCATCGCCGCCGGCGAAAGGCTCCCCTTTTCACAAGCTGATGTGCGGCTCGATGGCTGGGCGATCGAAGCGCGGATTTATGCCGAGGACCCGACCCGCGGCTTTCTGCCATCGACCGGCCGGCTGGTCCGATACCTGCCGCCCTCGGGCGAAGGGGTGCGGCTCGATGGCGGCGTCTTCGAAGGGTCCGAAATCAGCGTGCATTACGACCCGATGATCGCCAAGCTTGCGGTTCACGGCCCCGATCGCGACACCGCGATCCGGCGGCTTTGCGACGCTCTCGACGGCGCCTATATCAGCGGCGTCCAAAATAATGTTGCGTTTCTGGCGGCGGTCGCGGCAAAGCCGCGGTTTCGCGCCGGCGCGTTGTCCACCGACTTCATCGCCGAGGAATTTCCCGGCGGGTTTGCGCCGCCCGCCGATTTTGTCGAGCCCGACCGGGTGATCCTGCTTGCCGCGGCGCTGGCGCAACGCCGCATCAGCGAAGCCGAGGCGGCGATCGGCGGCCGATCTCCGGGCACCGGCGCCGACATCCCCGAAGAGTGGACGATCCTGCTCGATGGCGCGCCATATCCGGTCTCGGTGCGATCGGAAGAAGCTGCGGGCGAAGCGGAGGCGGGCTACTGCGTCGAGATCGAGGGGCAACGCCAGCTCGCAAGCACCGACTGGCGGCCGGGCCACGCATTGCTGCGCGGCCACGCCGGGGCGCATGTCGCGACCGTCCAGATCGAGCGGCTTTCTGCTTTCGAGTTCCGCTTGGTGCATCGCGGGGTCGTGCGCCGAGCGCAGGTGTTGACGCCGCGCGCCGCCGAGCTGTTAGCGCTGATGCCGAAGAAGGAGGCGGCCGACACGTCGCGCCTGCTGCTGTCGCCGATGCCGGGCCTACTATCCTCGATCGCGGTGGCGCAGGGCCAGGAGGTCAAGGCCGGCGAGGCGCTCGCCATCGTCGAAGCGATGAAAATGGAAAATGTGCTGCACGCCGAACGCGACGGCCGCATCGCTAAAATTTGCGCCAAGCCGGGCGACAGCCTTGCCGTCGACGAGGTGATCCTGGAATTCGAGTGAGCCCGTGCAGCGGTGTCATTGCGAGGTGTCAACAGGCGACGAAGCAATCTCGCTAAGGCGGGGAAAAGTGGCGCCACATGCTTCGCTCCACCCGCAATGACAGGGCCGGAAGTGGGTGAAAGAAGCGGTTACAGCATCGGCAGCCCGCGCTGGCGGCGGCCGAGCGGGAACGCCGCATCGATCCGGCCGATCTGCTCGGCGGAGAGCACCAGGTCGCCGGCCCGGGCATTTTCCTCGTTGTGCTCGACATTTGCGGATTTGGGGATGGCAAACACCGCGGCACGGCGCGCGACAAAGGCCAGCGCCACCTGGCGCGGGGTGGCGCCATGCGCGGCGGCAATTTCCGCCAGCACCCGCCCGCCGGAGGTGCTCGCGTCCGGAAAGCGGCTATGGCCGAACGGGCTGTAAGCAACGACCGCAACGCCGTGCTGCTCGCACCACGGGATCAGGGCGTGCTCGATGCCGCGCTCCAGCAGGTGATAGAGCACTTGATTACAGGCGATATGCCCGGCGCCGGCGATCCCGAGAGCTTCGTCGAGGTCGCGAACGTCGAAATTGCTGACGCCCCAGCTCAGGATCTTGCCTTCCCGCCGCAGCTCCTCGAACCCTGCGATGGTCTCGGCGAGCGGGTGCGGGCCGCGCCAGTGCAGCAGGTAGCAGTCGAGCCGATCGGTGCGCAGCCGCGACAACGAGCGCTCGCAGGCGGCGCGCGTGCCCGAGCGCGACGCGTTCTGCGGCAAGACCTTGGAGACCAGGAAGACCTCGTCGCGGCGCCCGGCGATCGCCTCGCCGACCAGCTCTTCGGCCGCCCCCGAGCCATACATCTCGGCGGTGTCGATATGGTTCATGCCCAGATCAAGGCCACGGCGCAGCGCCGCGATCGCCGTCGGGCGGTGGGCCTGCTCGAAATACCAGGTGCCCATCCCGATCACCGCGACTTCACGCCCGCCCGGTCCGAACCCTCGCTGCTGCATCGCTAGCCCCTCCGCCGCCGCATCGTGCGCTGCCTACACAGCATGCGCCGGCGCCCTCGCCTCGGCAAACAGCTTGAGCATCTCTCCGCTAAAGGCCGGGATGTGGTCGGGCTTACGGCTGGTCACCATCTTACCATCATCAACAACTCCCCGTTCGAGCGGGAGAGGGCCGTGATGAAGACGGTTCGGCTGCGGATCAGAGGCCGCGTGCAAGGAGTGGGCTATCGCGCCTGGGCGATCGAGGCCGCCCGGAGCCTCGGGTTGCGCGGCTGGGTGCGCAACCGCGCCGATGGCTCGGTCGAGATTTTGGCGACGGGGGCGCAAGACGCGCTGGCAACGCTGATCCTAGCGTGCCGCCGCGGCCCGCCGGGCGCTCGGGTCGACGAACTCGCCAGCGATAATGCCAGCCACGATGGCGCCCTCGATTTTGCCGCGCGGCCGACCGAATAGTCTCAGGCCGCTTCGGCGTCGTCCTTCTCGGTTCCGGTCGGGCCCGAATCCTGGCCCTTCGCCGCGGGATCGCGGTCGACCAGCTCGATCACCGCCATCGCCGCATCGTCGCCGTAGCGGAACCCGGCCTTAATAATGCGCGTATAGCCGCCGGCGCGGCCGGCGTAGCGCTCTGATAGGGTCGTCATCAGCTTGTTGGCGAGCCCAGCATCCTGCAATTTGGCAATCGCGCGGCGTCGGTTCGCGAGGCCCCCATGCTTGCCGAGCGTAACCAGCCGCTCGACAATTGGGCGCAGATCCTTGGCCTTGGGCAGGGTGGTGGTGATCTGCTCATGCTTGATCAGGGAGGCCGCCAAATTCTCGAACATCGCTTTGCGATGCTCGGAGCGGCGGCTAAAGCTGCGGCCTTTCAGGCGGTGGCGCATCGGGTCCTCAATATCGGGTCCTCAGTAGGGTTCGTCGAGCCGCTTGGCCAGCTCTTCGATGTTCTCGGGCGGCCAATTCGGTATCTCCATGCCAAGGTGCAGCCCCATCTGGGCCAGCACTTCCTTAATCTCGTTCAGGGATTTACGCCCGAAATTCGGGGTCCGCAGCATCTCGGCTTCCGATTTCTGCACCAGATCGCCGATATAGACGATGTTGTCGTTCTTCAGGCAATTGGCCGAGCGCACCGACAATTCAAGCTCGTCAACCTTGCGCAGCAGGTTCTTGTTAAACGGCAGCTCGCTCGGCCGGCTGTCGTCGGAGGGGTGGCGCGGCTCCTCGAAATTGATGAACAGCTGCAGCTGGTCCTGCAGAATGCGCGCGGCCAGCGCCACCGCGTCTTCAGGCGTCACCGCGCCATTGGTCTCGACCCGCATCGCCAGCCGATCGTAGTCGGTGACCTGGCCGACACGGGTGTTTTCCACGCGATAGGAGACCTTGCGCACCGGGCTGAACAAGGCATCGACCGGGATCAGCCCGATCGGCGCGTCCTCCGCCCGGTTCTGCGTGCCAGGGACATAGCCCTTGCCGCTCTCGACGGTCAGCTCCATCGTCATCCTGGCGCCGCTGTCGAGGGTGCAAATCACCAGATCGGGGTTCATGATGTCGATGTCGTGGCCGGTCTCGATGGCGGCGGCGCGGACCTCGCCGGGGCCGCTGGCGCGCAACCGCATGCGCTTCGGGCCTTCCCCATACATCCTCAGGTCGATGCCCTTGACGTTGAGGACGATATCGGTCACGTCTTCAAGCACGCCGGGGATCGAGGAAAATTCGTGCAGCACGCCTTCGATCTGCAGCGAGGTCACCGCCGCCCCTTGCAGCGAGGACAGCAGCACGCGCCGCAGCGCGTTGCCCAAAGTCAGCCCAAAGCCGCGCTCCAACGGCTCGGCGACCACCGTCGCGGTGCGCTTGGGATCATCGCCCGGCTCAACCGAGAGCTGTTTCGGCTTGATCAGGGTCTGCCAGTTCTTTTGGATCACAATTCAAACCTCGGTCGATAAAGGCGCACGCCGCCCACAATTCCGCCGGCAACGTGCAGCGGTGCAGCCGGTATGTCCCGATTGGCGCCGCGGGCGCGGCGTTGCGGCCAGCTGGGTCAGACCCGGCGCCGTTTGGGCGGACGGCAACCATTATGCGGGATCGGCGTCACATCCCGAATCGAGGTCACGGCAAACCCAACCGCCTGCAAGGCGCGCAACGCCGATTCACGCCCCGACCCCGGACCCTTGACCTCGATCTCCAAGGTGCGCATCCCGTGCTCCATGGCCTTGCGGCCGGCATCCTCGGCCGCGACTTGGGCTGCGTACGGGGTCGATTTGCGCGACCCCTTGAACCCCTGGCTGCCCGACGACGACCAGGCGATGGTGTTGCCCTGGGCGTCGGTGATCGTGATCATCGTGTTGTTGAAGGTGGCGTTGACATGCGCCGTGCCCGAAGTGATGTTCTTGCGCTCGCGCCGGCGTAGGCGCGGCGCCGGTGCCGCCGTTCTGGCCATCGATCTCTTTCCGCCGCTGGGCTGCGCTTCGCCTGAATTTGCGCTTCGCCTGAATTTGCGCTGCTATTTCTTCTTGCCGGCGATCGGTCGGGCCGGCCCCTTGCGCGTCCGCGCGTTGGTGTGAGTGCGCTGTCCACGCACCGGCAGCCCCTTGCGGTGGCGCAATCCGCGATAGCAGCCGAGATCCATCAGCCGCTTGATGTTCATCGCCACCGTCCGCCGCAGGTCGCCCTCGACCGTGTATTCGCGGTCGATCACCTCGCGCACCCGCAGCACCTCGTCATCGGTCAGCTCATGCACCCGCCGCTCGGACGGGATGCCGATCCGCGTGCAGATCTGCTGGGCCGTGGTTCGCCCGATGCCGTGGATATAAGTGAGCCCGATCGGCACCCGCTTTTGGTTGGGGATATTGACGCCGGCAATGCGCGCCACGTGCGCTTCTCCTCGAAGGGTTCAGATAAGGGCCGACTCGGCAATTCGCAAGGCCGGCCAGCATACCGAAATGCGCTCAGAGGTCAAGCAGCCTTTCCCGAGAGCCGCCGCGGTTGATCAGGTCAGCCGTTCGCAGCCCGCCGCTCAGCCCAAGACCTGCTCGATCCGCCGCGTCACCTCGTCGATCCCGCTCATCCCGTCAATAACGCTCAGGATGTTGCGGGCGCGGTAATATGGCAGGATTGGCGCGGTTTGGCGCTCATACACCTCCAAACGCGCCTTTACCGCCTCGGGTCGGTCGTCGGGCCGCTGCACGAATTCGCGGCTGCCGCAGACATCGCACACCCCGCCCTCGCGCGGCCGATGAAATTGCCGGTGATAGCTCGCCCCGCAGCGCGCGCAGGTGAACCGCCCAGCCAGCCGGTCGATCAGCGCCGCCTCGTCGACCTTGATCAGGATCACATGGTCGAGGCCGAGGTTGCGCTGCGCCAGCATCCGGTCGAGCGCCTGCGCCTGCGGCACGGTGCGCGGGAAGCCGTCGAGAATAAAGCCGGTATGACAATCGGGCTCGGCGATGCGCTGCGCGATCATCTCGACGATCACGTCGTCGGGAACGAGCTGGCCCGAATCCATGATGCCCTTGACCCGCATCCCGAATTCGCTGCCTGACGCGGTGGCGGCGCGCAACATGTCGCCGGTGGCCAGATGGCTCAGACCGCGGGTCTGCCCGATCCGTTTGGCCTGGGTCCCCTTTCCAGACCCCGGCGGGCCGAGCAGGACGAGGTTCATCCGCGCCGACCCCGGAGCCTCGCCTTTTTGATCAGCCCCTCATATTGATGGGCCAACAGATGCGAGTGGATTTGCGCGACCGTGTCCATCGTGACGCTGACGACAATCAGGAGGCTGGTTCCACCAAAATAGAACGGGACCGAATATTCCGAAATCAGGATTTCCGGCAGGATGCACACCGCCGCCAGATAGGCCGCGCCGACCACGGTCAGCCGGGTCAGAATGTAGTCGAGGTATTCGGCGGTGTTCTTTCCAGGGCGGATGCCGGGGATGAATCCGCCGTATTTGCGCAGATTGTCCGCAGTCTCGGCCGGATCGAACACGATCGCGGTATAGAAAAAGGTAAAGAAGATGATCAGCGCCACATAAAGCAGCATGTACAAGGGTCGGCCATGCGCCAGGTACGCGGTGATCACGCCGAGCCAACCGGTGAACCCGCCGCCGCCGGTCGATGAGAAATTGGAAATCGTCGCCGGCAGCAGCAGCAGCGACGAGGCGAAAATCGGCGGGATCACGCCCGAAGTGTTGATCTTGAGCGGCAGATGCGAGGCGTCGCCGCCAAACATCTTGTTGCCGACTTGACGTTTTGGGTATTGGACGAGTATGCGGCGTTGCGCGCGCTCCATGAACACGATGAAGGTGACCACAGCGACCGACAAGATCAGGAAAAAGATGATAAAGACCGTCGAGATCGCGCCGGTGCGGCCGAGCTCGAGGGTGGAGGCGAGCGCATGCGGCAGGTTCGCCACGATGCCGGCCATGATGATCAGCGAGATGCCGTTGCCGATGCCGCGCTCGGTGATCTGCTCGCCGAGCCACATCAAAAACACGGTGCCGCCGACCAGGGTCACGACGGTGACCAAGCGAAAAAACAGCCCGGGATCGATCACCGCCGATTCGGAGCCGGCCCGCATGCCCTCGATCCCGACGGCGATCCCGTAGGCCTGGACCAGCCCCAACAGGACCGTGCCGTAGCGGGTGTACTGGTTGATGGTCTTGCGCCCGCTCTCGCCCTCCTTTTTCAGCGCCTCGAGGGTTGGAGACACCGCCTGTAGCAGCTGGATGATGATCGAGGCCGAGATATACGGCATGATGCCGAGGGCAAAGATCGTCATGCGCCCGAGCGCCCCGCCCGAGAACATGTCGAACATGCCAAGGATGCCCCCGGCGTTGCGCGAAAAGATGTCGTTCAGGACCGACGGGTCGATCCCGGGGATCGGGATGTAGGTGCCGAGCCGGTAGATCAAGAGCGCGCCGAGGGTGAACCAAATTCGGCTCTTGAGCTCGGTCGCCTTGGTGAAGGCGGAGAGATTGATGCTGGAAGCGAGTTGCTCGGCGACTGACGCCATCTAACCTATCCCTTAGACAAAGCCCGGCAACCCCGAGAGCCTGGCCTGGCCGAATGCCTCGCTGCCCGCCGCCGGGCCGGGGCAGAGCCCCCATCCCCGGCGGCCGATGGCCGGGATCAGGCTGGCCCAGCCGCCGGTGGCGTGGTTTTCCGCGCGCGCTTGGCTGGCGACACAATCACCGTGCCGCCGACGCTCTCGACCGCGCTGATCGCCGCCTTCGAGGCGCCCGCCACAGTAAGCGTCAGCGCCGCGCGCAGCTTGCCCTTGGCCAGGAGGCGCACCCCGTCGCGCTGCCGCCGCAGCACGCCCGAGGCCACCAGCGCCGCGCCATCAAGCGCGCCCTCGGCGCTGAGCTTGCCGGCGTCAAGCGCCTGCTGCAGCCGCCCGAGATTGACCACCATGAAATTCGGCCGAAACATGCTGTTGTCAAAGCCGCGCTTTGGCAGCCGGCGGTGCAGTGGGGTCTGCCCGCCTTCGAACCCGTTGAGCGCCACGCCGCTGCGCGCGGTCTGGCCTTTGCCGCCGCGCCCCGAGGTCTTGCCCTTGCCGGAGCCGATGCCGCGACCGACCCGTTTCGCCCGATAGTGCGCGCCTGGATTGTCCCTGATTTCATTGAGCTTCATCGTGTCGGTCCCTGCCCCCGTATCGCCGCGCCGCCGGTCACCTTGGCTCCTCTACGATCCGCACCAGGTGTTTGACCTTGTCGATCATGCCGCGGATTGAGGGTGTGTCCTCGAGCACACGACGGCGGTGGCGCTTGTTCAGGCCGAGCCCTTTGAGAGTCGCTTCCTGGTCGTGCCGTCGCCCGATCGGGCTGCCGGTCTGCTCGACCGTTAGCGTCCGTTTGCCCTCCATCACGCCGGCTCCCGAGCCTCGCCGTCACGGCGGCCAAGAATCTCGCCGACCTTCTTGCCGCGGCGCGCCGCCACCGCACGCGGGCTGGTGGCCAGGCCGAGCGCGGCAAAGGTCGCCTTGATCATGTTATGCGGGTTGGCGCTGCCGGTCGATTTTGCGACCACGTCGTGGACGCCCAGCGCCTCGAAGATCGCCCGCATCGGCCCGCCGGCGATAATCCCGGTGCCGGCCTTGGCGGCGCGCACGATGACCTGGCCCGCGCCATAGCTGCTGGCGATGTCGTGGTGCAGGGTGCGGCCCTCGCGCAACGGCACGCGGATCATGCTGCGCCGCGCCTGCTCGGTGGCCTTGCGGATTGCTTCAGGCACTTCGCGCGCCTTGCCGGCGCCGTAGCCGACCCGGCCTTTACGGTCGCCGACCACCACCAAAGCGGCAAAGCCAAACCGCCTTCCGCCCTTGACCACCTTGGCCACACGATTGATGTTGACCAGCTTCTCGGCGAATTCGCTCTCCTCGCGATCACGCGATTGGCGATCGCCATCGCCCCGCCCGCGCCGGTCGCCCTGGTTGCGTTGCATCGTGCGCGCCATGCCAACCCCTTTCCGGAAATCCGGCTCCGTTTAGAAATCCAGCCCGCCTTCGCGGGCGGCATCGGCCAGCGCCTTGACCCGGCCGTGAAACAGATAGGCGCCACGATCGAACACCACGCGCTCGATCCCCGCCGCTTTTGCCCGCTCGGCGATCAGCTTACCGACCTCGCCCGCCGCCGCGCTGTCGGCGCCGGTTCGCAACCTCTGGCGCAACAGCCCGTCGAGGCTCGATGCCGCCGCCAGGGTGCGCCCGGCCGCGTCGTCGATGATTTGTGCGTAGATATGCTTCGACGAGCGGAAAACCGAGAGCCGCGGCCGATTATTGGCGGTGCGGCGCAGCTTTGCGCGGACCCGCTGGCGACGGCGCAGGAATAGATCTTTGGCTTGTTGCGGCATCGGGCTACTTCTTTTTGCCTTCCTTGCGGCGGACCATCTCGCCGGCATATTTGATGCCCTTGCCTTTGTAGGGTTCGGGCGGGCGAAAGGCGCGGATCTCGGCCGCCACCTGGCCGACGCGCTGACGGTCGGCGCCGCTGACGGTGATCACGGTTGGCCGCTCGCAGATGATCCTGACATCCGCGGGGATCGCAAACGGGATGTCATGGCTGTAGCCGAGCTGCAGGTTCAAGACATTGCCCTGGACCGCGGCACGGTAGCCGACGCCGTTGATCTCGAGGCCGACCGAGAAACCCTTCGACACCCCGGTCACCATGTTGTTAACCAACGCCCGGGTCGTGCCCCACATCGCGCGCGACTGCTTCGTTTCGTTGGCAGGCGCAATCGTCACCGCGCCATCCGCGATGGTCGCTGTGACGGCGTTGCTGACGACCAGGCGCAAGGTGCCGAGCCCGCCTCTCGCGGTCAAGGTGCGACCCGAGAGATCGACTTCGACCCCGTCCGGGACCATCACCGGGTTCTTGCCGATGCGTGACATGGCACTCCCTCAAAACACCCGGCTCAAAACACCCGGCAGAGCACTTCGCCGCCAACCTTGGCGACGCGGGCTTCGTTGTCGGACAGCACACCGCGCGGGGTCGACAGGATAGCGATGCCGAGCCCGTTATAGGTCCGCGGCAGATCGGCGATCCCCGAATAGATGCGCCGCCCGGGTTTCGACACCCGCGCGATCTCGCGGATCACCGGCTCGCCATCGACGTATTTGAGCTCGATCTTGAGCTCGGCAACGCCCGGCCGCAGATCCTCGCGACTGTAGCCGCGAATATAGCCCTCGCGCTTTAAGACTTCGAGGACATTGGCCCGGACTTTCGAAGCCGGGGAGGCCACGACGGCCTGGCGTGCCCGCTGGCCGTTGCGAATCCGCGTCAACATGTCGCCGAGCGGGTCGCTCATCGTCATCGCCCGCGCTCCTACCAGCTCGATTTCAGCATGCCCGGGATCTGACCGGACGATGCGAGCTCGCGCAAGGCGATGCGCGACAGCTTGAACTTGCGGTAGAACCCGCGCGGACGGCCGGTCAGCGCGCAGCGGTTGCGCACGCGGATCTGCGAGCCGTTGCGTGGCAGCATGGCGAGCTTGAGCTGGGCAGCAAACCGCTCCTCCGGCGCCGCCGTGCGGTCGATCGCGATCTGTTTCAGCCGGGCGCGGCGTGGTGCGGTCTGCTTGGCGAGCTTGATGCGCCGGGCATTTTTCTCGATCGCGCTCTTTTTGGCCATGTGGCTAGCTCCTGACCCCCTCAATTGGCAAACGGCATATCAAAGCCTTTGAGCAGCGCTTTTGCCTCGGCATCGCTCTTTGCCGTGGTGGTGACGACGACGTTCATCCCGCGCACCGCATCGACCCGGTCGTAATCGACCTCTGGAAAGACGATCTGCTCCTTGAGACCGAGCGCAAAATTACCCCGCCCGTCAAAGCTGCGACCCGAAATCCCGCGGAAATCGCGCACCCGCGGCAGCGCCACATTGATCAGCCGGTCGAGAAATTCATACATGTGCCGGCGGCGCAGGGTCACCTTGCAGCCGATCGGCATGCCCTCGCGCAACTTGAATGTCGCGATCGACCGTTTCGCCCGGGTGATGACCGGGTGCTGGCCGGTGATCGCGGTCAGCTCGCCCGCTGCCGCCTCGACTTTCTTGCTGTCCTGCACCGCCTCGCCGACGCCCATGTTGACCACGATCTTATCGAGACGCGGCACTTGCATCGGATTGGTGTAGCCAAACTCGGCCATCAGCGCCGGGCGCAATGTCGCTTCGTAATGTTCCTGCAAGCGCGGCTTATCCATCTGGTCACCTGTCGATGACTTCGCCCGACCGGCGGGCGACCCGGACCTTGCGGCCGTCGTTGAGAACCCGGTAGCCGATGCGCGTCGGCTTACCCGACCCGGGATCGACATGCGCGACATTGGAGATGTGCAATGCCAGCTCCTTCTCGATGATGCCGCCGGGCTCGCCCATCCGCGGCTTGGTATGCCGCCTGGCGACGTTGACGCCCTGCACGACAACGCGCCGCTCGGCCGGGAAAACGCGCAGCACCTCGCCGGTGCGGCCCTTGTCGCGCCCGCAGATCACGACGACGTTGTCGCCCTTCTTGATTTTCAGCTTTATCGGCATGGTCTGGCTCCGGGCAGCCCTCTCACAACACTTCGGGGGCGAGCGACACGATCTTCATAAACCGGCGCGCCCGCAACTCGCGGGTCACCGGGCCAAAGATGCGGGTTCCGATCGGCTCGCCCGCCGGGGTGATCAGCACCGCGGCATTGCGGTCGAAGCGGATGGCGCTGCCGTCGACCCGGCGGATCTCCTTGGCGGTGCGCACGATGACCGCGCGGTGCACGTCGCCTTTTTTGACCCGGCCGCGCGGGATCGCCTCTTTGACCGAGACGATGATTACGTCGCCGACCGTCGCGGTCTTGCGCTTGGAGCCGCCCAACACCTTGATGCATTGCACCCGGCGCGCGCCCGAATTGTCGGCGACGTCGAGGTTGGTCTGCATCTGGATCATGGCGCGCCCACCGCAGGGCTAGGAGCGTCGCTCGCGGGCTCGGCGGCGGTCTCCTCGGCCGCGCGCGCGCGGCGCCCGCCAGCGCCAACCTCGATCGCACCCAGCACGACCCAGTGCTTGCGCTTGGACAGCGGGCGGCTCTCCTCGATCCGCACCGCATCGCCGACATGCCAGCGATTTTGCTCGTCATGCGCTGCGTATTTTTTCGAATGGGTCACAAATTTCTTGTAAACGGGATGGATCACCCGGCGCTCGACCCGGACGATCACCGTCTTGTCGCCGGCGTCGCTGACCACGACACCCTGGAGCACGCGTCTGGACATTCTGCTGGTTCCTCAGGACGCCTTGCGGCGCCGCTCGCCGAGAATGGTCTTGATGCGGGCGATGTCGCGCCGCACTTGGCGCACCCGCGCCGTGTTCTCGAGCTGCCCGTTGGCGCGCTGAAAGCGCAGATTGAAAATCTCCTTGCCGAGCGTGTCGAGCTGCCCGCTGAGCTCGTCATCGGTCTTGGCTCTGACATCGCCCGCCTTCATGGCGCCCCGTCCTCGCCGGGGCGCGCGACAAATCGGGTGCCGAGCGGCAGCTTGGCTGCGGCGAGC
This sequence comes from uncultured Alphaproteobacteria bacterium, assembly GCA_963738185.1. Classification (GTDB taxonomy): domain Bacteria; phylum Pseudomonadota; class Alphaproteobacteria; order ATCC43930; family CGMCC-115725; genus AP-15. The sequence continues at coordinate 1,532,655 of CAVTVA010000003.1, forward strand.
GCAAACGCCTCGCGCGCCGTCTCGGCCGGCACGCCGTCAAGCTCGAACATGATCCGGCCGGGCTTGACCCGGCACACCCAGAACTCGGGCGAGCCCTTGCCGCTGCCCATGCGCACCTCGGCCGGCTTGTGCGACACCGGCACATCGGGGAAGACGCGGATCCAGACCCGCCCAGCGCGGCGGATATGGCGGGTGATCGCCCGCCGGGCCGCTTCGATCTGGCGCGCCGTGATCCGTCCGGGATCGGCCGCCTTGAGCCCGTAAGCGCCAAAGTTCAACGTCGTGCCGCCCTTGGCCAGACCGTGGACGCGGCCCTTGTGCTGCTTGCGGTATTTGGTGCGTTTTGGACTGAGCATCGGTCTCTCACGCGAACGATTCGCGCCGGCCGCGCTCGTGGCTCGCCGGCGGGCCCTGCCCCTCGGCCGCCCGCTTTTCCTGCGCCATCGGGTCGTGCGCGAGAATTTCTCCCTTGAACAGCCATACCTTGACCCCGCACACGCCGTAGGTGGTCTTGGCGGTGCCGTAGCCAAAATCGACGTCGGCGCGCAAGGTATGCAGCGGCACCCGGCCTTCGCGGTACCATTCCATCCGGGCGATTTCGGCGCCGCCGAGCCGACCCGAGCAGTTGATCCGGATCCCCTGGGCGCCCAATCGCATCGCCGACTGCACCGCCCGCTTCATCGCCCGGCGAAACGCGACGCGCCGCTCAAGCTGCTGCGCGATCCCGTCGGCGATCAGCTTGGCGTCGGTTTCGGGTTTGCGAATTTCGACGATGTTGAGGCTGACCTCGCTCGGCGTGATCTTGGCGATGTCGGTGCGCAACTTCTCGATGTCGGCGCCCTTCTTGCCGATGATCACCCCGGGACGCGCCGAGTGCAGCGTGATCCGGCTCTTTTTTGCCGCCCGCTCGATGATGATCCGCGAGAGGCCCGCCTGACTGAGGCGCCGCGTCAGAAAGCGGCGCAGCCTCAAATCGTCGAGCAGCAGGTTGGAATATTCCTTGCGCGCGAACCAGCGCGAATCCCAGGTGCGGTTGATGCCGAGCCGAAGCCCGATCGGATTGACTTTCTGACCCATCAAACTGTCTCCATCCTGCCCGTCTTGATCCCGGCTGTCTCGATCCCGGCGGGCGCTATTCTAGTCGCCATTCTAGGCTGCTTCCTCGGCGCGCTCGCGGACCACGACCGTCAGGTGCGCAAAGTGCTTCTCGACCCTGGCCGAGCGGCCGCGGCCGCGGGTGTGGAAACGCTTCAGCACAAAAGCGCGGCCGACCGTCGCCTCTTTGACGTATAGCCGATCGACGTCGAGCTGATGATTGTTCTCGGCGTTGGCGATCGCCGCCTGCAGCACCTTTTTGACCTCGCCGGCGATCCGGCGGTGAGAAAAGGTCAGCTCGGCCAGCGCCGATGCCGCGGTTTTGCCGCGAATCGTGCGGGCCACCAGGTTGAGCTTGCGCGCGCTGGTGCGCATGCCGCGCATGCTGGCCAGCGCTTCGCTGTCATCGAGGCGGCGCTCGGCCGAGGGCTTGGCCATCTCAGGCTCTCCTCGCCTTTTTGTCGCCGGCGTGGCCGTAAAAGGTCCGGGTCGGCGCGAACTCGCCGAGCTTGTGGCCGATCATGTTCTCGGTCACCAGCACCGGGATGAATTTGTGCCCGTTATAGACGCCAAAGGTCAGCCCGACAAATTGCGGAAAGATCGTCGAGCGGCGCGACCACGTCCGGATCACCTCGTTGCGCCCGGAGCGGCGCGCATCGTCAGCCTTTTTCAACAGATAGCCGTCGACAAACGGCCCTTTCCAAACCGAGCGGGTCAAGCGCTCTCTCCTACTTCCGATCGCGCGCTAGCGCTGGTGCCGCCGGCGGACGATCAGCCGGTCGGTCGCCTTGTTGTGGCGGGTCTTTTTGCCCTTGGTCGGCTTGCCCCACGGGGTCACCGGATGGCGGCCGCCCGAGGTGCGGCCTTCGCCGCCGCCATGCGGATGGTCGATCGGGTTCATCGCGACACCGCGCACCGAGGGGCGGCGGCCGAGCCAGCGGTTGCGCCCGGCCTTGGCGATCACGATGTTCTGCTGGTCGGGGTTTGATACCGCGCCGATGGTCGCCCGGCATTCGGCGCGCACCATGCGCAATTCGCCCGAGCTGAGGCGCAAGAGCGCATAGCCTTGGTCGCGGCCGACCAGCTGGGCGTAGGTGCCGGCCGAGCGCGCAATCTGGCCGCCTTTGCCGGGCTTCATCTCGACATTGTGGATGATCGTGCCGACCGGCATGCTGCGCATCGGCATCGTGTTGCCCGGCTTGACATCGACTTTCTCGCCCGAAACCACCATATCTCCGGCTTTCAGCCGCTGCGGCGCCAGGATATAGGCAAGCTCGCCATCCTCGTAGCGGATCAAGGCGATAAAGGCGGTACGGTTGGGGTCGTATTCGAGACGCTCGACGGTCGCCGGCATATCGAGCTTGGCGCGCTTGAAATCGATCAGGCGATAGCGACGCTTGTTGCCGCCGCCGCGCCAGCGCACGGTGGTGCGCCCGGTGTTGTTGCGCCCGCCATGGCCCCGTAGCCCTTCGGTCAAAGCCTTGACCGGCTTGCCCTTCCACAGCTCGCGGCGATCGACGATGACCAGCTGGCGGCGCGACGGGGTGGTCGGGTTGAATGTCTTCAATGCCATCGCACCGGCTCCTTCCGGCTCAAATTCCGGTGGTCACGTCGATCCTCTGGCCTTCGGCCAAGGTGACGATCGCTTTTTTGAAGTCCGAGCGGCGGCCGATCCGCCCGCGCACCCGTTTGGTCTTGCCCATGACCCGGATCGTGTTGACCGCGGTGACCTTGACGTTGAACAGCCCCTCGACCGCGGCCTTGACCTCGCGCTTGGTCGCGGTCAGCGGCACGCGAAAGATCACCTGGTTGTGCTCCGAGACGTTGGTCGCCTTCTCGGTGATCACCGGCGTGCGGATGATGTCATACATCTGCTGCCGCGACAGCGTTGGCAGGCCGGGAGAGATGACGCGAAAGCGGCTCATTTGAGGCGCGCCTCCAATTGCTGCACCGCCTCGCGGGTCAGCACCAAAGTATCGCGGCGCAAGATGTCGTAAACATTGGCGCCCTGCTGCGGCAACAGATCGACCCGCGGCAGGTTGCGCGCCGCACGCGCGAAATTCTGATCCACCGCCGGCCCGTCGATGATCAGCACCGATTCCCATCCAAGTGCCGCCAAGCGGACCCGCAGCGCCTTGGTCTTGGCCTCGTCAACACGGGCGGCGTCGATGACGACGAGCTTGCCCTCGGCGTGCTTCGCCGACAGCGCGGTTTTGAGGCCGAGCCGGCGCACCTTTTTTTGCAGGCCGAAGGCGTGGCTGCGCACCACCGGGCCGAAGATCACCGCACCACCGCGAAATTGCGGCGAGCGCAGGCTGCCCTGGCGGGCGCGCCCGGTGCCCTTCTGCTTGTACGGCTTTTTGGTGGTGCCCTGAATGTCGCTGATGCCCTTCGCCTTGTGCGTGCCGGCGCGGCGCTTGGCGAGCTGCCAGTTGACCACGCGGGCAAGGATGTCGCCCCGCACCGGCAGCCCGAACACGCCGTCGTCGAGCTCGATGTCGCCGACCTCCTCGTTGTCGAGATTGCGGACCGCGAGGGTGCTCATGCGCTGTCTCCCGGCGGGGGTGTTTCAGGCAGGCCGTCGCCGGCGTTCGCGTCCGGCGCCGCAGCGCCGCGGATCGCAGCCGGGAACGGAAGACCCTCCGGCGGCTTGCGCTTGGCGGCGTCCTTGACCATGACATAACCACCTTTGCTGCCCGGCACCGCACCCTTCAGCATCAGCACCCCGCGTTCGGCATCGGCCGAGATCACCTCGAGGCTGTGCACGGTCACCCGGGCCGCCCCCAGATGCCCCGCCATCTTCTTGTTCTTGAAAGTTTTGCCGGGCGATTGCCGCTGCCCGGTCGAGCCGAGGCTGCGATGCGACACGGAAACGCCGTGGGTGGCGCGCAGCCCGCCGAAATTATGCCGCTTCATCCCACCGGCGAAGCCTTTGCCAATGCTGACGCCGACGACGTCAACCCGCTGGCCGGGGAGAAAATGCGCCGCCGTGATCTCGCTGCCGACGGCGAGCAGCGCATCCTCGCTGACGCGGAACTCAGCAAGCCGCGCCTTCGGCTCGATTTCGGCCTTGGCGAAATGGCCGCGCTGCGGCTTCGACACATTCTTGACCTTGGCGGTGCCGATGCCGAGCTGCAATGCGCAATAGCCGTCCTTCTCGGCGCTGCGCACCGCGACAACCTGGCATTTGTCGATCGCCAGCACCGTCACCGGCACGTGATTGCCGTCCTCGGTGAAGATGCGCGTCATGCCGAGCTTGCGGGTCAACAGCCCGGTGCGCATCACCCTCTCCCCGACGGCTCAACAACCCCCGTCATTCCCGCGCATGTGGGAATCCAGAGCCACCGATTGAAATGCCTTTCCTGGACCCCTGCTTTCGCAGGGGCGACGGCTGAATTGACGCATAAGACGTCCATATCGCGCTCTGACATCACAGCTTGATCTCGACATCGACGCCGGCGGCAAGATCGAGCTTCATCAGCGCATCGACGGTTTGCGGGGTCGGATCGACGATGTCGAGCACCCGCTTATGGGTGCGGATCTCGAACTGCTCGCGCGACTTCTTGTCGATGTGCGGCGAGCGCAGCACGGTGAATTTCTCGATCTTGGTCGGCAATGGGATCGGGCCCCGGATGCGCGCCCCGGTCCGCCGGGCGGTGTTGACGATCTCGCTCGTCGACTGGTCGAGGACGCGATGATCGTAGGCCCGCAGGCGAATGCGGATGTTCTGATTGTCCATCTGGCGTTTCTGTCCCCCAATCGGGTCCTGTTGTTGGGCGCGGTCCCCGGCTCAAGTCCGGCGATGACTGCCGCTCACATGGGCAGTCATTTGATGATTTTGGCGACGACGCCGGCGCCGACGGTGCGGCCGCCCTCGCGGATCGCAAAGCGCAGGCCCTCGTCCATCGCGATCGGCGCGATCAATTCGATCTCCATCGAGATGTTGTCGCCCGGCATCACCATCTCGGTGCCTTCGGGCAGGTGCACCGTGCCGGTCACATCGGTGGTGCGGAAATAGAATTGCGGCCGGTAATTGCCAAAAAACGGCGTGTGCCGCCCGCCCTCCTCCTTGGTCAGGATATAGGCCTCGCACTGAAACCTGGTGTGCGGCGTGATCGAGCCCGGGGCCGCCAACACCTGGCCGCGCTCGACCTCCTCGCGCTTGGTGCCGCGCAGCAACGCGCCGATATTGTCGCCGGCCTCGCCCTGGTCGAGCAGCTTGCGAAACATCTCGACCCCGGTCACCACCGTCTTGGCGGTCGGCCGCAGGCCCACGATCTCGACCTCGTCGCCGACCTTGACGATGCCGCGCTCGACCCGCCCGGTCACCACCGTGCCGCGCCCCGAGATCGTGAACACATCCTCGATCGGCATCAAAAACGGCCGGTCCTTGGCCCGCTCCGGCTGCGGGATGTAGGCATCCACCGCCGCCATCAGCTCCATGATCGAGTTGTGCCCCTGCTCCGGGTTCCGGCCCTCGAGCGCAAACAGCGCCGAGCCGCGCACCACCGGCAAATCGTCGCCGGGAAACCCGTAGGACGACATCAGCTCGCGCATCTCCAATTCGACCAAATCCAACAGTTCCGGGTCGTCCACCATATCGACCTTGTTCATGTACACCACCAGGGACGGCACCCCGACCTGGCGCGCCAACAGGATGTGCTCGCGGGTCTGCGGCATCGGCCCGTCCGCCGCCGACACCACCAGGATCGCCCCGTCCATCTGCGCCGCCCCGGTGATCATGTTCTTGACGTAGTCGGCATGCCCCGGGCAGTCGACATGCGCATAGTGCCGGTTCGCCGTCTCGTACTCGACATGCGCGGTCGCGATCGTGATCCCCCGCGCCCGCTCCTCCGGCGCCTTGTCGATCTGGTCAAACGGCACAAACGTCGCCCCGCCGGCCTCCGCCAACACCTTGGTGATCGCCGCCGTCAGCGTCGTCTTGCCATGGTCGATATGCCCAATCGTCCCAATGTTGCAGTGCGGCTTGGTCCGCTGAAATCTCGCCTTCGACATCGCTCCGTTCTCCGCTCAGACCAGTTTGGTCAAACCTCGTTTTGGCCCCCGATCAGGCCATCTTGGCGCGGACTTCATCCGCCACCGCCTGCGGCACCTGCTCGTAATGATCAAAATGCATCGTGTATTGGGCGCGCCCCTGGCTCATCGAGCGCAAGGTATTGACATATCCGAACATATTGGCGAGCGGCACCATCGCATCGATGACCCGCGCGTTGCCGCGGCTGTCCATGCCGGTGACCTGGCCGCGCCGGCTATTGAGGTCGCCGATCACGTCGCCGAGATACTCGTCGGGCGTCACCACCTCGACCCGCATGATCGGCTCCAACAGCTTGGGGGCCGCCTTCATCACCCCCTCCTTGAAGGCCGCGCGCGCCGCAATCTCAAAGGCGAGCACGCTCGAATCGACATCGTGATAGGCGCCGTCGAACAATGTCACCTTCAGATCGATGACCGGGAACCCGGCGAGCACGCCGGTTTCGGTTGACGCCTTCAGCCCTTTTTCGACCCCGGGCACATATTCCTTTGGCACGGTGCCGCCGACCACGTCGTTTTCGAACACAAAACCCTCGCCGGGGGCCAATGGCTCAAAGCGCAATTTGACCCGCGCGAACTGGCCGGCGCCGCCGGTCTGCTTTTTGTGCGTGTAATCGACCTCCGCATTGCGGGTGATGGTTTCACGATAGGCGACCTGCGGCGCGCCCACATTGGCATCGACCTTGAACTCGCGCTTCATGCGGTCGACGATGATCTCGAGGTGCAGTTCTCCCATGCCCTTGATCACCGTCTGCCCGCTCTCGTGATCGACCGTGACCCGGAACGAGGGGTCCTCGGTCGCCAGCCGCGCCAAGGCTTGGCCCATCTTTTCCTGATCGCCCTTGGTCTTGGGCTCAACCGCGATCTCGATGACCGGCTCGGGAAATTCCATCCGCTCGAGCACCACCGGCTGGGCCGGGTCGGACAAGGTGTCGCCGGTGGTGGTGTTTTTGAGCCCGGCCAAGGCGACGATGTCGCCGGCGCGCGCCTCCTTGATGTCCTCGCGATGGTTGGCGTGCATCGCCAGCATGCGGCCGATCCGCTCGCGGCCGTTCTTGACCGTGTTCAGCACCTGACTGCCGTTCGCCACCACCCCGGAATAGATGCGGATAAAGGTCAGCGAGCCGACAAACGGATCGCTCATGATCTTGAAGGCGAGCCCGGCAAACGGCTCCTCGTCCGAGGAGTGGCGCACCACCGGCTCGTCCGTGCCCATCTTGACGCCCCGGATCGCGGCGACATCGGTCGGCGCCGGCAGATAGGCGATGACGGCGTCGAGCAGCGGCTGCACCCCCTTGTTCTTAAAAGCGGATCCGCATAGAACCGGGACAAAGGCGCCGCCGATCGTGCCCTTGCGGATGCAGCGCCGCAAGGTTTCCTCATCGGGCTCCTCGCCGCCGAGATAGGCTTCGAGGGCTGCGTCGTCCTGTTCGACCGCGGTTTCGACCAGGCGGGTGTGGAACGCCCGCGCCTCGGCCATCATCTGCGGCGGCACCTCGACGATGTCGAACTGGGCGCCCAGCGTCTCCTCGCGCCACTTGACAGCACGCATGCCGACCAGATCGAGCACCCCGACAAAATCGCTCTCGACCCCGATCGGCAGCTGCAGCACCAGCGGATGCGCCCCAAGGCGGTCGTCGATCATCGCCACGCAACGCGCAAAATCGGCGCCGATCCGATCCATCTTGTTGATAAAGCAGATCCGCGGGACGCCGTATTTGTCGGCCTGGCGCCACACCGTCTCCGATTGCGGCTCGACCCCGGCCACCGAGTTGAACACGGCGACGGCGCCATCGAGCACGCGCAGGCTGCGCTCGACCTCGATCGTGAAATCGACGTGGCCGGGCGTGTCGATGATGTTGATCCGATGGTCTTCCCAAAAGCAGGTGGTCGCGGCCGAGGTGATGGTGATGCCGCGCTCCTGCTCCTGCGCCATCCAATCCATCGTCGCGGTGCCCTCATGCACCTCGCCGATCTTATAGGAGCGGCCGGTGTAATAGAGGATGCGCTCGGTCGTGGTCGTCTTGCCGGCATCGATATGCGCCATGATGCCGATGTTGCGGTAGCGCTCGAGCGGTGTTGTGCGTGCCATCAAAAAAAGCTCCGAGGGCGGCGCCAGCAGGCGCAGCCCCGACAAAAACAGGTAACCGCCGGCCTCGGCGGCCCGATCGACCGGCGCCCTCGCTACCAGCGATAATGCGAGAAAGCCTTGTTCGCATCGGCCATCCGATGCGTGTCCTCCCGTCTCTTGACCGCAACCCCGCGATTGTTGGCGGCATCGAGCAATTCGCCGGACAGCCGCTCTTCCATCGTGTTCTCGCCGCGCCCGCGCGAGCTCGAGATCAGCCAGCGGATCGCCAGCGCCTGGCTGCGGTCGGGCCGCACCTCGACCGGCACCTGATAGGTGGCGCCGCCGACCCGGCGCGAGCGCACCTCGACGGCCGGGCGGACATTGGCGAGCGCGTCATGGAAGACCCGCAAGGCATCCTGGCCGCTGCGCTTGGAAATGCGGTCGAAGGCGCCGTAGACGATGCGCTCGGCGACCGACTTCTTGCCCTCGTACATCAGGCAGTTCATGAATTTGGTCAGCACCGGGTCGCCGAACTTGGCGTCTGGCTGAACCTGGCGTTTGACCGCGGCGCGGCGGCGCGACATGGCGTTCTCCTATCTCGGGCGCTTGGCGCCGTATTTCGAGCGACGCTGCCGGCGATCCTTGACCCCTTGGGTGTCGAGCGTACCGCGAATGATATGATAGCGCACCCCCGGCAGGTCCTTGACCCGCCCGCCGCGGATCAGCACCACCGAATGCTCCTGCAGATTATGGCCCTCGCCCGGGATATAGCTGGTCACCTCGAACCCATTGGTCAGCCGCACGCGCGCCACCTTGCGCAACGCCGAATTCGGCTTTTTCGGGGTGGTCGTGTAGACGCGCGTGCACACCCCGCGCTTTTGCGGGCAGGCTTCCATCGCCGGCACCTTGTCGCGGGCGATCTGCGGCCGGCGCGGGTTTCGGATCAATTGGTTTATCGTCGGCATTCTTACACCCTCACCAAGCACGCCGACCGCCCGCCGCCTCTGCCGCGCCGGTGCGGTCCTGCACACTCAACTGACATTATCACGCCCCCTCCCAGGGGCGTCGAGCCACTGACAAACGGACAGGCTGCGTTTAGGTGGCTTCCTACAGCCAGCCCACGAAAGCGCCTTCATATAGTTGCCCGACACGCGGCGGGTCAAGAGCTTTGCCGCGAAATGTCGGGCAACACGAAATGTCGGGCAACAAAGGGAGGCGGGCGGACGCCGCCCCCTTCTGCTGCTACGCCGTCTTCTTGTCGGCTTCGACCAGCTGGGCCGACTCCTCGGCCGCGGTCGCGGCGATCGCCGCGAGCTCGCGATCACGCTCGGCGGCAACCTCGCGCAACCGGGCGATGACGCTGCCGGTGCCGGCCGGGATCAGCCGGCCGACAATCACGTTCTCCTTCAGCCCGGTCAGCGTGTCGATCCGCCCCGATACCGCGGCCTCGGTCAGGACGCGGGTGGTTTCTTGGAAGGAGGCGGCCGAAATGAACGAGCTTGTCTGCAGGCTGGCCTTGGTGATGCCCTGCAGCACCGGGTGGGCGATCGCCGGGCGCAGCCCATCGCGCTCGGCCTTGGCGTTTTCGAGGTCGAACTCGGAGCGGTCGACCTGCTCGCCGGCGAGCAAGGTGGTCTCGCCGGGCTCCTCGATCTCCACCTTCTGCAGCATCTGGCGCACGATGACCTCGATGTGCTTGTCGTTGATGCGCACGCCCTGCAGGCGATAGACGTCCTGTATCTCGTTGATCAGATAGCTGGCCAGCGCCTCGACCCCGAGGATCCGCAGGATGTCGTGCGGGACCCGGTTGCCGTCCATCAACAGATCGCCCTTCTGGACAAAATCGCCTTCCTGCACGCTGATGTGCTTGCCCTTTGGGATCAGGTATTCGACCGGCTCGCCGCCCTCCTCGGTCGGAACCACGATGATCCGACGCTTGGTCTTGTAGTCCTTGCCAAACTCGACCCGGCCGTCGCTTTCGCTGATGATCGCGAAATCCTTTGGCTTCCGGGCCTCGAACAGCTCGGCGACGCGCGGCAGACCGCCGGTGATGTCGCGGGTCTTGGACGATTCGCGCGGAATGCGGGCGAGCACGTCGCCGGCTTTGACCAGCGCGCCGTTCTCGACCGAGAGGATCGCGTCGACCGACATGAAATAGCGCGCCTCGAGCCCGTTGCCGAGCAGCAAAACCTCGCCCGCTTCATCGCGCAAGGTGATGCGCGGCCGCAATTCGCTGCCGCGCGGCTGCTGCTTCCAGTCGATCACCACCTTGGACGAGATGCCGGTCGCCTCGTCGACGATCTCGCGCATCGAGAGCCCTTCGATCAGATCGACGTAATGCGCCACCCCGTCCTTTTCGGTGACGATCGGGATCGTGTACGGGTCCCATTCGGCCAAGCGGTCGCCGCGGGCCACCCGGGCGCCCTCGTCGGCCAAGAGCCGCGCGCCGTAGGGCACCCGGTGGCGCGCCTTTTCGCGCCCGGCCTCGTCGATCAGCACGATTTCCAGATTGCGGCCCATGACCACCGGCACCCCGGCCGAGTTCATCACCACGTTGCGGTTCTTGACCTCGATTGCCGCATCAAAGGCCGCCTCGACCGAGGATTGCTCGGCCCCGCGCTGCGCCGCCCCGCCGATATGAAAGGTGCGCATGGTCAACTGGGTCCCGGGCTCGCCGATCGACTGCGCGGCGATCACGCCGACCGCCTCGCCGATGTTGACCACCGTGCCGCGCGCCAGGTCGCGGCCATAGCATTTGCCGCACACCCCGATCGGCGACTCGCAGGTCAAGACCGAGCGGATCGGCACGGTGTCGATCCCGGCCCGCTCGATCTGGTCCACCGCATCCTCGTCAATCAGCGCGGCCGCCGGCAAAACCACTTCGCCGGTCAGCGGGTTGAGGATGTCGGTCGCCGCGGTGCGCCCGATGATCCGGTCGGCCAAGGGTGCGATGACCTCGCCGCCATCGACGACGGCGCGAGTCAAGAGGCCACGGGTGGTGCCGCAATCCTCCTCGGTGATGATCGCATCCTGCGCAACATCGACCAGGCGGCGCGTCAGATACCCCGAATTCGCCGTCTTCAGCGCGGTGTCGGCGAGGCCCTTGCGCGCGCCGTGCGTCGAATTGAAGTATTCGAGCACGGTCAGCCCTTCTTTGAAGTTCGAGATGATCGGCGTCTCGATGATCTCGCCCGACGGTTTCGCCATGAGCCCGCGCATGCCGGCCAGCTGCTTGATCTGCGCCGCCGAGCCGCGCGCCCCGGAATCCGACATCATCCACACCGGGTTGATCGGCTCGCCCGGCGGCGCCGAGCGGATCATCTTCAGCATCTCCTCGGCGACCTTGTCGGTGCAGCGCGACCAGACATCGACCACCTTGTTGTATTTTTCGCCCTGGGTGATCAGCCCGTCCTGATATTGCTGCTCGTACTGCTTGACCTGGGCCTGCGCCTCGTCGACCAGGTGGCGCTTGGCGTCGGGGATGATCAGATCGTCCTTGCCGAACGAGATCCCGGCCTTGCACGCCTGCTGGAAGCCGAGGCTCATCAGCCGGTCGCAAAAGATCACCGTCTCCTTTTGGCCGCAGTGGCGATAAACCTGGTCGATGACGTTGCTGATCTCCTTCTTGGTCAGCAAGGTGTTGACCAGCTCGAACCCGACCGCCGGGTTGCGCGGCAGGATCTCGGACAAGAGCATGCGCCCGGGCGTGGTCTCGACCCGCCGCACCACCGGGCTGCCATCGGCATCGACGGTGTGGTAGCGCGCCTTGACCCGGGCATGCAGCGACACCGATTTTGATTCGAGCGCCTGCTCGATCTCGCCGATGCTGCTGAACACCATGCCTTCACCCTTTTCGCCGGGGCGCTCCATCGTGATGTGATAGAGCCCGAGCACGATGTCCTGCGACGGCACGATGATCGGCTTGCCGTTGGCCGGGGAGAGGATGTTGTTGGTCGACATCATCAGGACGCGGGCTTCGAGCTGCGCCTCCAGCGACAGCGGCACGTGCACCGCCATCTGGTCGCCGTCGAAATCGGCGTTGAACGCGGTGCAGACCAGCGGGTGCAGCTGGATCGCCTTGCCTTCGATCAATACCGGCTCGAACGCCTGGATGCCGAGGCGGTGCAGGGTCGGCGCGCGGTTCAGCAGCACCGGGTGCTCGCGGATCACCTCCTCGAGAATGTCCCAGACCTCCGGCCGCTCCTTTTCGACCATGCGCTTGGCAGCCTTGATCGTGCTGGCGAGGCCGTAGAGCTCGAGCTTCGAGTAGATGAACGGCTTGAACAGCTCGAGCGCCATCTTTTTGGGCAAGCCGCACTGGTGCAGCTTCAATTCGGGGCCGACGACGATGACCGAGCGGCCCGAATAGTCGACGCGCTTGCCCAAGAGGTTCTGGCGGAAGCGGCCCTGCTTGCCCTTCAGCATGTCGGACAGCGACTTCAGCGGCCGCTTGTTGGCGCCGGTGATGATCCGCCCGCGCCGGCCGTTGTCAAAGAGGGCGTCGACCGCCTCCTGCAGCATGCGCTTTTCGTTGCGCACGATGATGTCCGGGCGCGCGCAGCTCGATCAGCCGCTTCAGCCGGTTGTTGCGGTTGATTACGCGGCGGTAGAGATCGTTCAAATCCGAGGTTGCGAACCGGCCGCCATCGAGCGGCACCAGGGGGCGCAGCTCAGGCGGGATGACCGGCACGACTTCGAGGATCATCCATTCCGGCCGGCTGTTCGACTCGATAAAGGCTTCGATCAGCTTCAGCCGCTTGACCAGCTTCTTGCGTCGCGCCTCGGAGTTGGTGTCGCGCAGTTCGCCGCGCAATTTCTCGCGCTCCTCGCCGAGATCGATGGCGGAGAGGATCGTGCGCAGCGCCTCGGCGCCGATCGATGCGGTGAACTGGTCGTCGCCGTAATCGTCCTGCGCCTGCAGATACTCCTCCTCGTTCAACAGCTGATGCTGCTTCAGCGGGGTCAGCCCCGGCTCGATGACGACGTAATTCTCAAAATACAGGACGCGTTCAAGGTCCTTGAGGGTCATGTCGAGCAGCAGCCCAATGCGGCTCGGCAACGATTTCAAAAACCAGATGTGTGCGACCGGCGACGCCAGCTCGATATGGCCCATGCGGTCGCGGCGCACCTTCGAGAGGGTGACCTCGACGCCGCATTTCTCGCAGATGATGCCGCGGTATTTCATCCGTTTGTATTTGCCGCACAGGCATTCGTAATCTTTGATCGGCCCAAAGATGCGGGCGCAGAACAGGCCGTCGCGCTCCGGCTTGAAGGTCCGGTAGTTGATCGTCTCCGGCTTTTTGATCTCGCCATAGGACCAGGAGTGGATGCGCTCCGGGCTGGCGATCGAGATGCGGATCTGGTCGAAGCTCTGCGTCCCGGTGACCTGCCCGAAGATGTTCATCAACTCGTTCATGCACGACCCCTCTTGGGTTCACTCGCCATGCCCGGCGCGCGGGCATCCAGGGCAAAGAACAAAGCATTGGCCTGGGCCCGCTTGCACGGGTTGACGAAAATTGAAGCACCGACCCCGCCCGCTCGGGCGGTGCCAGTGCATTCTATCATTAGTTGCGCTGCTCGAGCTCGACATTGAGGCCGAGCGACCGCAGCTCCTTGACCAGCACATTGAAGGATTCGGGAATGCCGGCCTCGAAATTGTCGTCGCCGCGGACGATCGCCTCGTACACCTTGGTGCGTCCCGACACGTCGTCCGATTTGACGGTCAGCATTTCCTGCAAGGAATATGCCGCGCCATAGGCCTCCAAAGCCCACACCTCCATCTCGCCAAAGCGCTGGCCGCCAAACTGCGCCTTGCCGCCCAGCGGCTGCTGGGTGACGAGGCTGTAGGGCCCGATCGACCGGGCGTGGATCTTGTCGTCGACCAGGTGGTGGAGCTTCATCATGTAGATGTAGCCGACCGTCACCTTGCGATCGAACGGCTCGCCGGTGCGGCCATCGACCAAGGTCACCTGACCCGAGGAGGCCAGCCCCGCCCGTTCCAGCATCGCCACGATATCGGCTTCGCTGGCGCCGTCGAACACCGGGCTCGCCATCGGCACGCCATGTTCGAGATTGCCGGCGAGCTCGATCAGCTCGTCCTGGCCGAGGCGGGCGATCTCGGCGCCCTCGGGCCCCTGATACATCTCGCCCAGCACGCTGCGCAACTCGCCGTCGGCGACCCCGCGCCTGACCCGCGCCAGCACCTCGCCGATGCGCCGGCCGAGCCCGGCCGCGGCCCAGCCGAGATGGGTTTCGAGGATTTGCCCGACATTCATCCGGCTCGGCACGCCCAATGGGTTCAAGACGATATCGACCGGGGTCCCGTCTTCAAGATAGGGCATGTCCTCGCACGGCATGATCCGCGAGATCACCCCCTTGTTGCCGTGGCGCCCGGCCATCTTGTCGCCCGGCTGGAGCTTGCGCTTTACCGCGACAAAGACCTTGACCATCTTCATCACGCCGGGCGGCAGCTCGTCGCCGCGCTGCAGCTTTTCGACCTTGTTTTCGAAGCGCGCGGTGAGTTCGGCGACGGCATCGTCCATCTGCTTGCGCAGCGCTTCGATATCGGCCATGCGCGCATCGTCGCGGATCGAAATCTGCTTCCACAGCGAGGGCGCGTACTCGGCCAGCGCCGCCTCGGTGATCTCGATCCCCGACTTCATCCCCTTCGGCCCACCGACCGCGGTTTGACCGAGCAACAGCTCCTTGAGGCGGGCGGCAAAGCTGCGCTCGAGGATCACCCGCTCGTCGTCGCGGTCCTTGGCCAGCCGCTCGATCTCGGCCCGCTCGATCGCCAGCGCGCGCTCGTCCTTGTCGACGCCGCGCCGCGAGAAGACGCGAACCTCGACGATCGTGCCGGACACGCCGGGCGGCAGGCGCAGCGAGGTGTCGCGCACGTCGGAGGCCTTTTCGCCAAAGATCGCGCGCAGCAGCTTTTCTTCCGGGGTCATCGGCAACTCGCCCTTCGGCGTCACCTTGCCGACCAGAATGTCGCCCGGCTTGACCTCGGCGCCGATGTAGACGATGCCGGCCTCGTCAAGGTTTTTGAGCGCCTCCTCGCCGACATTGGGGATGTCGCGGGTGATCTCCTCCTGGCCAAGCTTGGTGTCGCGCGCCATCACCTCGAACTCTTCGATATGGATCGAGGTGAACACGTCGTCGGAGACGATGCGCTCGGAGATCAGGATCGAATCCTCGAAATTGTAGCCGTTCCACGGCATGAACGCGCATAAGACATTGCGCCCGAGCGCCAGCTCGCCGAGTTGGGTCGACGGCCCGTCGGCAATAATGTCCCCGGCCAGCGACCCGGTCGCCGACCTTGACCAGCGGCCGTTGGGTGATGCAGGTGTTCTGGTTCGAGCGCTGGAACTTCAACAGATTATAGATATCGACGCCGGAGGCGGCCGACGCGGTCTCGGCGGTGGCGCGGATCACGACGCGGGTCGCATCGACCTGGTCCACGACCCCCGAGCGGCGGGCGATGATCGTGACCCCCGAGTCGCGGGCCACGGTTTCCTCCATCCCGGTGCCGACCAGCGGCGCCTCGGCTTGGATCAGCGGCACCGCCTGGCGCTGCATGTTGGAGCCCATCAGCGCCCGGTTGGCGTCGTCGTTTTCGAGAAACGGGATCAGCGCCGCGGCCACCGAAACCAGCTGCTTTGGCGACACGTCGATCAAATCGATGTCTTGCGGACGCTGCATGACAAAGTCGCCGCCCTTGCGGCAATTGGTCAGGTCGGCGACGACGCGGCCTGCGGCGTCGGTCTCGACATTGGCCTGGGCGATCGCATAGCGGCCCTCGTCCATTGCCGACAGATAGACGACCTCGTCGGTGACCCGGCCGTCGACCACCCGGCGGTACGGGCTCTCGATAAAGCCGTATTGATTGACCCGCGCATAGGTCGCCAGGCTGTTGATCAAACCGATATTCGGACCCTCCGGCGTCTCGATCGGGCAGATCCGCCCGTAATGGGTCGGGTGCACGTCGCGCACCTCAAAGCCGGCGCGCTCGCGGGTCAGCCCGCCCGGACCCAACGCCGACAGCCGCCGCTTGTGGGTGATCTCCGAGAGCGGATTGGTCTGGTCCATGAATTGCGAGAGCTGCGAGGAGCCGAAGAACTCGCGCACCGCTGCCGCCGCCGGCTTGGCGTTGATCAGATCATGCGGCATCACGGTGTCGATCTCGACCGAGCTCATCCGCTCGCGGATCGCCCGCTCCATGCGCAAGAGCCCGATGCGGTACTGATTTTCCATCAGCTCGCCGACCGAGCGCACCCGGCGATTGCCGAGATGGTCGATATCGTCGATCTCGCCGCGGCCATCCTTCAATTCGACCAGCACTTTGAGGATCGCCAGGATGTCGGCCTTGCGCAGGGTGCGCACGGTGTCCGCGGTGTCGAGCCCGAGGCGCGAGTTCATCTTGACCCGGCCGACCGCCGACAAATCATAGCGTTCGGAGTCGAAGAACAGGCTGTTGAACAGCGCCTCCGCGGTCTCCAGGGTCGGCGGCTCGCCCGGCCGCATGACCCGGTAGATGTCGATCAGCGCATCCTCGCGCGTGGCGTTCTTGTCGATCCCCAGGGTATTGCGGATGTAAGGGCCGACCGCGACATGGTCGATGTCGAGAACCGACAGCTCCTCGATCCCGACCTCGACCAGGAGGGCGAGCGCTGCGGCCGTGATCTCGTCTCCAGCCTCGAAGTAAACCTCGCCGGTTTCCTCATTGATGATGTCCGAGGCGAAATAGCGGCCGATCAACTCCTCGTCGCGGACCAATATGTCTTCGAGCCCAGCCTCGCGCAGCCGGCGGGCGACGCGCGGCGTCACCCGGTCGCCGACCGGCAGCACCACCTCGCCGGTGCGTGCATCGCGCAGCTCGCTCGTGAGCTTGCCCTTGAAATGATCGGGGTCGAACGGCGCCATCCAGCCTTGCGGGCCGTGGCGGAACACAATCGCCCGGTAGAAATGCGACAGGATCTCTTCCTTGGACATGCCCACGGCTTCGCCCGGCTGCAGCGGCTTCGATTCAGCCTTGCGCTGCGCACGCAGCGCCTCGCTTGCGGCGTCGTCGAGCGCCATCAGCAACGTCGTCGCCGGCAATTTGCGGCGCCGGTCGATGCGGACATAGACGTGATCCTTGGCGTCGAACTCGAAATCGAGCCACGAGCCGCGATAGGGGATCACCCGCGCCGCGAACAGGTATTTCCCCGAGGAGTGAGTCTTGCCCTTGTCGTGGTCGAAGAACACGCCGGGGCTGCGGTGCATCTGTGAGACGATGACCCGCTCGGTGCCGTTGATGATGAAGGTGCCGTTCTTCGTCATCAGCGGCATGTCGCCCATATAGACGTCCTGCTCCTTGATGTCGCGGATCGAGCGCGAGCCGGTGTCCTCGTCCACGTCCCAGACGACCAGGCGCAGGGTGACTTTCAGCGGGGCGGCAAACGTGATGCCGCGCTGCTGGCATTCATCGACGTCGTATTTCGGCGCCTCGAGCTCGTAGCGGACAAATTCGAGCTGGGCGCGCTCCGAAAAATCGCGGATCGGAAATACCGAGCGCAGCACTTCCTGCAAGCCGACATTGGCGCGCTGCTCGGGCAATTCGCCCATCTGCAGGAAATGGTCGTACGAGCTCTTTTGCACCTCGATCAGGTTCGGCATCGGCGCGACCTCGGGGACGCGTCCGAAGCTCTTGCGGATGCGTTTTTTTCCCGTGAAGGATATAGCCATGCATGTTCCTCGCTGTGGGCCGCCGCAAGCGGACCCGATCTCGGTTGCCCCGCCGGTCAATCATCTGCGCCCGGCCATCTGCGCCCGGCACCCGCTTCGGGCGTAACGCCGCGGCGGCGCCATCAACCGCCGCCGCACCGCCAGACCCATGCCGACGGCTGGGCGGTCCGCACGCCGGTTTCCCCCGCTCGACGCCGAAACCCGGCGTGCGCGACGGATCGCGCCCCGGTTTTCTGGCTGCGGGTGCAACGGCGATCTGATCGGATGCCGGCCCCGGTTCGGGAAAATACGTCGCAGACCTGCTTTATCTCGCCTGAGCTACTTTATTTCGACAGTCGCACCGGCATCTTCAAGCTGTTTCTTCAGCTTTGCCGCTTCTTCCTTGTTGACGCCTTCCTTGACGAGCTTAGGCGCCGCCTCGACCAGGTCCTTGGCTTCCTTGAGGCCGAGACTGGTGATCGCGCGAACCTCCTTGATAACGTTGATCTTTTTCTCGCCGATCGCGGCCAGGATCACATCGAACTCGGTCTGCTCGACAGCCGCCTCGGCGGCCGGCGCGGCGGCCCCGCCAAACCCCGCCGCGGCGACCGGGGCGGCGGCGGAGACCCCCCATTTCTCTTCCAGCATCTTCGACAGCTGCGCCGCCTCGATCACACTCAAGGCGGAAAGATCATCGACCAGTCTTGCCAAATCCGGCATCTTCTACTCCTGGCTTTGCGAGTTTGGGCTTGTAAATTCGGCTTGCGAGGTTGTGGTTGGTTGACGGCGATAAGCCAACGGCAGGGCTAGGGGTTCGGCGCTACCCGGGTTCGGCCGGCTCCGCCTCGGCATGAGCAGCCAGAACCCGGGCGATCTGCCCGGCGGGCGCCTGCAGCACCCGGGCAAGCCGCGTCGCCGGCGCCACCAACAGGCCGACGAGCTTGCCGCGCAGCTCGTCGAGCGACGGCAGCAGGGCCAATTCCCTGATCCCGGCCGCATCCATGACCTGGCCGGCGAGGCCGCCGCCAATGATCCGCAGCTTGTCGTTGCGGTTGGCAAACTCGACCGCAACCTTCGCCGCAGCGACCGGATCCTGCGAAAACGCGATCGCGGTCGGGCCGGTGAACAGCTCCGACAAGGCGGCAAACGGGGTCGCCCCAAGCGCGCGCCGCGCCAGCCGGTTCTTGGTCACGCGAAAGCGCGCCCCGGCGCCGCGCATTTGGCGCCGCAGCTGGGTCGCCTCGGCCACCGTCAGCCCCGTCTGATGCGTGACCACGACGCAGACGGTGTCGGCGAGATCCTGCTGCAGGCTTTCGACCAGCTTATGCTTTTGTGCTCGATCCAACGCGGTCTCCGAACCTTCTGCATTCCATCTAAAGCCGCCCGCCGCGCCGCGAGCCCACCGCCGGACCTCCGGCGCGGCTCCCAACTCCGGAGCTAGGCCCTGGCCTCTTCGGCCAGCTCCGACAATTCGAGCCTCACCCCCGGCCCCATCGTCGAGCTCAGGCTGACCTTTTTGATATAGGTGCCGCGCACGCCGCTCGGCTTGTTCCGGGTGATCGCGCCGACAAAGGCGCGCACATTATCCGCCAGCGCGTCCTCGGTAAAGCTTGCTTTGCCGACCCCGGCGTGAACCAGCCCGGCCTTCTCGGCGCGGAACTCGACCTGGCCGCCCTTGGCCGCGCGCACCGCTTCGCCGACATTCTGCGTCACCGTGCCGAGCCGCGGGTTCGGCATCAGCCCGCGCGGCCCCAGGATCTTGCCGAGCCGGCCGACCAGCGCCATCAGATCGGGGGTGGCGATCGCCCGGTCGAAATTGATCTCGCCGGCCTGGACCTTCTCGGCCAGATCCTCGGCGCCGACCACATCGGCGCCGGCCGCCTCAGCTTCCTTGGCCCGATCGCCGCGGGCAAAGACCGCGACCCGCACCGTCTTGCCGGTGCCGTGCGGCAGCATCACCGTGCCGCGCAAATTTTGGTCCTGCTTGCGCGGGTCGAGGTTCAAATTCATCGCCACCTCGATCGTCTCGTCGAACTTTGCCGTGGCGCGCGACTTGATCAGCTTGACCGCCGCTTCGAGCGGGTGCGCCGCCGCCGGATCGATCCCCTGATAAGCCGCTTTGAGCCGCTTGCCGAGCTTTGCCATTCTGCTCACTCCACGATTTCGAGCCCCATCGAGCGCGCCGAGCCGACCAGCATACGGCACGCGCCCTCGACATCCTTGGCGTTGAGGTCGGGCATCTTCTGTTGCGCAATCTCGCGGATTTGCGCCATCGTGACCCGCCCCACCGAGTTGCCCTTGCCGGTGGTCGGCGAGCCTTTCTCGATCCCCGCCGCCTTCTTCAGAAAATAGCTGTTCGGCGGGCTCTTGGTGACAAAGGTGAACGAGCGGTCGGCAAAGGCGGTGATCACGACCGGGATCGGCATGCCGGGCTCGAGGCTCTGGGTGGCGGCGTTGAACGCCTTGCAAAACTCCATGATGTTGAGGCCGCGCTGACCGAGCGCCGGGCCGATCGGCGGCGACGGGTTCGCCTTTCCGGCCGGGACCTGCAACTTGATCATGCCGACGATTTTTTTTGCCATGGGTGATCTCTAGTCAGCTCTCATTGTGGTCGTTGCGGGGAGCAGAGCAACGCAGCAATCCCGATCCGGGCACCCTCCACTTCTCGAGCTTGCTTTGCGCAGCCTGTCCTCGGGCCGGCCGGCGGCCGGGCCCATGGGCTCGCAATGGCAGGGGCGGCTCATACCTTTTCAACCTGCGAATATTCGAGCTCGACCGGGGTGGCGCGGCCAAAGATCGACACCGCCACCTTGATCCGCGCCCGCTCCTCGTCGACGTCTTCGACCAGACCGTTGAACGAGGTGAACGGCCCGTCGCACACCCGGACCTGCTCGCCGATCTCGAAGGTGATCGAGGGTTTCGGCCGCTCGATGCCCTCCTGGACCTGGTGCATGATCCGCGCTGCCTCGTGCTCGCTGATCGGCGATGGCCGCCCGCGGCCGCCGAGAAACCCAGTGACCTTGGCCGTGTTCTTGACCAGATGCCAGGTTTCGTCGCTCAGATCCATCCTGATCAGCACATAGCCGGGAAAGAATTTGCGCTCGGAAGTGACCTTGGCGCCACGCTTGACCTCGGTCACGTCTTCGGTCGGCACCAGGATGTCCTCGAACTTGTCGGCCAGACCCTTCTGCTCGGCCTGCTCGCAAATCGACGAGGCGACTTTCTTCTCAAAGCCCGAATAGACGTGGATAACATACCACCGGCTGGTCATGCTCACTCGTCCCGCACCGCTAGGCCCCAAGCCCAAAGATCAGCCGCACACCCGCCGAGAACATCTGATCGACCAGGAAAAAGAACCCGGCGGCGATGAACACCATCACGAACACCATCAAAGTGGTGACCATGGTCTCCTTGCGCGTCGGCCAAGTGACGCGGGAGAATTCCTGGCGGACCTCTTCGATGAACTTGACCGGGCTTGTCTTTGCCATACGCTATCCATACACGACGAAAATCGGCGCGCGCAGCCCTCGCGCCGGCAGGCAAATCAATATGGCGCTGCCGGGCGTCGGGTTCCAGAGCAGCGGCGTCCTCGTGAACGCTGCGCTGGCAGGAGTGGAGGGGCTCGAACCCCCAACCCCCGGTTTTGGAGACCGGTGCTCTACCAATTGAGCTACACTCCTAATCACCTCAATCCCATGAGATCCCCGGCTCAAGTCCGGCGATGACTGCCGCTCACATGGGCAGTCATTTGATGATTTTGGCGACGACGCCGGCGCCGACGGTGCGGCCGCCCTCGCGGATCGCAAAGCGCAGGCCCTCGTCCATCGCGATCGGGGCGATCAATTCGATCTCCATCGAGATGTTGTCGCCCGGCATCACCATCTCGGTGCCTTCGGGCAGGTGCACCGTGCCGGTCACATCGGTGGTGCGGAAATAGAATTGCGGCCGGTAATTGCCAAAAAACGGCGTGTGCCGCCCGCCCTCCTCCTTGGTCAGGATATAGGCCTCGCACTGAAACCTGGTGTGCGGCGTGATCGAGCCCGGGGCCGCCAACACCTGGCCGCGCTCGACCTCCTCGCGCTTGGTGCCGCGCAGCAACGCGCCGATATTGTCGCCGGCCTCGCCCTGGTCGAGCAGCTTGCGAAACATCTCGACCCCGGTCACCACCGTCTTGGCGGTCGGCCGCAGGCCCACGATCTCGACCTCGTCGCCGACCTTGACGATGCCGCGCTCGACCCGCCCGGTCACCACCGTGCCGCGCCCCGAGATCGTGAACACATCCTCGATCGGCATCAAAAACGGCCGGTCCTTGGCCCGCTCCGGCTGCGGGATGTAGGCATCCACCGCCGCCATCAGCTCCATGATCGAGTTGTGCCCCTGCTCCGGGTTCCGGCCCTCGAGCGCAAACAGCGCCGAGCCGCGCACCACCGGCAAATCGTCGCCGGGAAACCCGTAGGACGACATCAGCTCGCGCATCTCCAATTCGACCAAATCCAACAGTTCCGGGTCGTCCACCATATCGACCTTGTTCATGTACACGACCAGGGACGGCACCCCGACCTGGCGCGCCAACAGGATGTGCTCGCGGGTCTGCGGCATCGGCCCGTCCGCCGCCGACACCACCAGGATCGCCCCGTCCATCTGCGCCGCCCCGGTGATCATGTTCTTGACGTAGTCGGCATGCCCCGGGCAGTCGACATGCGCATAGTGCCGGTTCGCCGTCTCGTACTCGACATGCGCGGTCGCGATCGTGATCCCCCGCGCCCGCTCCTCCGGCGCCTTGTCGATCTGGTCAAACGGCACAAACGTCGCCCCGCCGGCCTCCGCCAGCACCTTGGTGATCGCCGCCGTCAACGTCGTCTTGCCATGGTCGATATGCCCAATCGTCCCAATGTTGCAGTGCGGCTTGGTCCGCTGAAATCTCGCCTTCGACATCGCTTCCGGCTTTCCGTGAAAGAGAACGCAAACACCTGGTAGAGCGACCCCAGCCTGACCGGAGGCCCAACGCTGACCGCAGGCGGCGCGTCCGGCCGGAGCGGGTGATGGGGATCGAACCCACGTAGCCAGCTTGGAAGGCTGGAGCTCTACCATTGAGCTACACCCGCACTCCGCCGTGCCTGCCGACCCGATCCGACCGCTCCTTACCCGCCCCGCGATCGCTCGCGCGCGCCGGAGGCGCTGGTGGAGGGGGTTGGATTCGAACCAACGAAGACGTACGTCGGCAGATTTACAGTCTGCTGCCTTTAACCACTCGGCAACCCCTCCGGTATCGCCTGCCGCCGGCGCAGCGCAAACCCGCGCTCATAAGGTCTTGCCACGCACTTGTCAATCGGGCTTTGTCAGCGACGGCAAGGCCGGCTCTGGCGCCGGAGACACGTCCGAATTGATCATCGGCAGCAGAGAGGTCATATGGTGCCGCGCCGGCCGCCGCGCCACAGCGGACGCGGCTTTGGGCGGATTGGGCCCTCCGCCGGATCGCCGGGGCAGCGGGCCGGCGCCGAATACTGGATCTACGGCCGGCACCCGGTGGCCGCCGCGCTGGCCAATCCCGAGCGGCGCTGGCGCCGGCTGGCGGTGCTCGCCGGGCAGGAGGCCGAGGCGCGCACGCTCCTCGCCAATGCTGCGGCGGCATGCCGCGGTGGGGAAATCAAGCCTATCCGGGTTCTCGATCGGGACGGCCTGTCGGCGATGCTGCCGCCGGGTGCGGTGCATCAGGGGCTGGCACTCGAGGTTGAGCCGCTGGCCCCGACCCTCCTCGATGACGTGCTGCGGCGAGCAGAGACCGCGGCCGGGCGCAGCATCGTGCTCGCGCTCGATCAGGTCGGCGATCCGCACAATGTCGGCGCGGTGCTGCGCTCGGCCGCGGCGTTCGGCGCCAGCGCGGTGCTGATTGCCGCGCATGGCTCGCCGCCGATTGGCGGGGCGCTGGCTAAAGCCGCATCGGGTGCGCTCGAACACGTGGCGCTGGTCCGGGTCGTCAACCTCGCCCGCGCCCTCGACCGATTGAGGGAAGCCCAATTCTGGGTTTGCGGGCTTGACGAGGCTGCGCCAGAGCCGCTCGCGGCACTCGATCTCGGTCGCCGGGCGGCGCTCGTGCTGGGTTCCGAAGGGCGTGGCCTGCGTCGGCTGGTGCGCGAGCGCTGCGATTATCTGGCCCGGCTGCCGACGCTGGCGGCGCAGCCGACCCTCAACGTCTCCAACGCCGCCGCGGTGGCGCTCTACGAACTGGTTCGCGGCGCGACGCGCTGTTGAGGCGAGCCCCTGCCCCGCGCATTGCCCGCCCGTCGGGCATCGGCTATCACAACTGCGCCGCGCCGGGTTAGCACAGCGGCAGTGCAGCGGTTTTGTAAACCGAAGGTCGGGGGTTCGAATCCCTCACCCGGCACCAACGACACCGTTGTCCGGCCCGTGTCCCGGCCCGGCCCGCCGCATAAGCCGTCATGCGGAGCAGGCCTATCGCCATCTCAACCCAATTCGCTTCGCCGTCCTCGGCGGCGGTAGCTCCGCGTCCTTCGGGCGCGCTGCGCAACGGGATTGACCCGGCTCAGGCGTGCTCCAGAGGAACTTACCATCAGGCCGCGGAAGGTCGTTAGGGGCTCAAGGAGATGGCGGCGTCCGCCATCTGCCTGGCGAATGGTGAGTAACTCATCCGAAAGGTCGAAGTCGGCAATAGCTCTTTCCAACTCGCTCAATTCAGCTTGACGCGGGCCGGTGGCGCGCCCGACCGCTCGGCGCCTGAAGGGTGCCTGAACGACGAGGGCATTCCCGCCCCCGATGGGCCGTTTTGGACGGACCCACCTTGCGCGGCGTGCGACATGGGCCTGCTCAACAACAAACTTTAGTCGGCAGGCTGGTCCGGAACCGGCTCCGCTATGGCACAAAACGCGCGCACTCCCGGCGCGCTAGCGTCGGGAGTGTCGGTTTCGGTGGTTGCGGGGGCAGGATTTGAACCTGCGACCTTCAGGTTATGAGCCTGACGAGCTACCGGGCTGCTCCACCCCGCGGCGGTGTGTGTGGCTAGGCCCCCGGATCGGGTCCGGGGGTGGCGTTCGACTAAGGGCTCGCAGTGCTCGCCCAACTCTCTCGCCAGTTATGAGCCTGACGAGCTACCGGGCTGCTCCACCCCGCGGCGGTGTGTGTGGCTGGGCCCCCCGGATCGGGTCCGGGGGTGGCGTTCGACTAAGGGCTCGCAGTGCTCGCCCAACTCTCTCGCCAGTTATGAGCCTGACGAGCTACCGGGCCGTTCCACCCCGCGGCGGGATTGGTGGCGGCCCCGGGGTGCTGGGGCCTATGGCCGCGGCTGGGTTGGGGGATTGGCGGGTGGGGGATTGGCGAGCCTGGCGGCGACCTGCTCTTCCACCGCTTGAGCGGCAGTACCATCGGCGCTGAGGGTTTTCACGGCCGAGTTCGGGATGGGATCGGGTGTTTGGCCCCTCGCTGTGGCCACCAGGCTGGCCAAACCTCCATGAGACCCCGCGCTTGCGCGGCTGGGCGAATGGAGCCCCGGACTTGATCCGGGGCCTAACTTCCGCCCTGAGACCCCGCGCTTGCGCGGCTGGGCGAATGGAGCCCCGCGAGGGTTGATCCGGGGCCTAGCTTCCGCCCTGAGACCCCGCGCTTGCGCGGCTGGGCGAATGGAGCCCCCGGTGGACCGTGAGCCCCCGGACTTGATCCGGGGGTTGATCCGGGGCCTAGCTTTCTCCCTGAGACCCCGCGCTTGCGCGGTTTGGCCGAAGCGAGCCCCCATCGGGTTTGGCCCATCGGGTTTGGCCCAATTGGGTTTGGCCCAGGGCGGCGACCGGGCGGGTTGGTCCCGGGGCCGGTCGATGTGGTCGGGTTTGTGACGCGCGGCCGCGCTGCGTGTCGGGGTGCGTGAACGTGTTGGGCCGGGCGGGCGGCGCCGCCCGCCGGAAGGGCTGGGGCTGGCCGCTGCACGCGGGGCGAGGTTGGGCCTGATCCAAGCGCGAGCCTGGATCAAGCATCAGGGATTGGGCGGGTTCGAGCGATTAGTACCGGTCAGCTGCGCGGGTTGCCCCGCTTCCACCTCCGGCCTATCGACGTGGTGGTCTACCACGGCTCTCGACGAGACCTGGTTTTGAGGAGGGCTTCCCGCTTAGATGCGTTCAGCGGTTATCCCGTCCGCACTTAGCTACCCGGCGTTGCGGCGGGCGCCACAACCGGTCCACCAGAGGTGCGTCCCTCCCGGTCCTCTCGTACTGGGGAGAGCGCCTCGCAAGTCTCGAACACCCACGGCAGATAGGGACCGAACTGTCTCACGACGTTCTAAACCCAGCTCACGTACCGCTTTAAATGGCGAACAGCCATACCCTTGGGACCTGCTCCAGCCCCAGGATGCGATGAGCCGACATCGAGGTGCCAAACGACGCCGTCGATATGGACTCTTGGGCGTCATCAGCCTGTTATCCCCGGCGTACCTTTTATCCGTTGAGCGATGGCCCGTCCACGTGGGACCACCGGATCACTATGGCCGACTTTCGTCTCTGCTCGAGCCGTCGCTCTCGCAGTCAGGCGGGCTTGTGCCATTGCACTCGACAGCTGATTTCCGACCAGCCTGAGCCCACCATCGCGCGCCTCCGTTACGCTTTGGGAGGCGACCGCCCCAGTCAAACTACCCGCCATGCAGGGTCCCGGCCCGGGTTGGCCCAAGCGCGGTTAGATGCCAGAGATCGTGAGAGCGGTATTTCAAGGTTGCCTCCACCCCAACTGGCGCCAGGGCTTCATCGGCTCCCGCCTATCCTACACACACCATCCCTAACACCACTGCAAAGCTGTAGTAAAGGTGCACGGGGTCTTTCCGTCTGACCGCGGGGACTCCGCATCTTCACGGAGAATTCAATTTCGCTGAGCCGGTGTTGGAGACAGCGGGGAAGTCGTTACGCCATTCGTGCAGGTCGGAACTTACCCGACAAGGAATTTCGCTACCTTAGGACCGTTATAGTTACGGCCGCCGTTTACCGGGGCTTCGATTAGGAGCTTGCACCCCTCCTCTTAACCTTCCGGCACCGGGCAGGCGTCAGACCCTATACGTCGTCTTGCGACTTCGCAGAGCCCTGTGTTTTTAGTAAACAGTCGCCACCCCCTCCTCTGTGCCCCCCGCCCCTGGTTGCCCACGGGCGGGGCCCCCTTCTCCCGAAGTTACGGGGGCATTTTGCCGAGTTCCTTCAACACCGTTCTCTCAAACGCCTGGGTATGCTCTACCAGTCCACCTGTGTCGGTTTCGGGTACGGTCTTTTGATGCCGGCGCTGTTTCCCGGAAGTCCCAGACCGCCCGCCCAATCCAGTCAGGGCAAACGGTTTTCGGCCTTCGTCACGGCCCGGCAGGCGGAGGAATATTAACCCCCTTCCCATCGGCTGCGGCTCTCGCCCTCGCCTTAGGGGCCCGGCTAACCCTGCGCGGAATGACCTTGCGCAGGAACCCTTGGACTTTCGGCGTCAGGGGTTCTCACCCTGATTTACGCTACTCATGTCAGCATTCGCACTTCCGATGCCTCCACCGCCGCTCGCGCGACGGCTTCGCCGGCCTACGGAACGCTCCGCTACCACGTCAGGGACCAGGAGCCAGGAGCCAGGGATCAGGAAGACCGCGACCAACCGGCATGGAGCCCCCGCAGCATGCGGCTGACCTCAGCATAACCGTCGATCCACTTCCTGCCCGCAATCTCCTCGACATAGCCGAGATCGACACAGTAGCGCAGCCACAGCTGCGTCTCGTCACTGCTGCCGATCGCGGTCAACAGGTAGCGCCGATACTCCGCCGCAGAATAACCCTGCTTGGCAAAGCCCTCGGCGAGGTTTGCGCAGATCGATTTGCTGGACCGCCGGACCTGATCGGCCAGCGCCCATTGCTCGATCCGCGGAAACTCCAGGCTGACGCGATGCACCTCGAGCGACAAGCGATACGCCCGCCGAAAGACCTCCAGATCCTCGACCCGCCGTATCGTGCGCTCGTTCATCGAACCCTCCTGGAACCTGGTTCCTGGCTCCTGGTTCCTGACATCCGCAGCTTCGGTGCGTGGCTTGAGCCCCGATACATTTTCGGCGCGGGCGGGCTAACTAGACCAGTGAGCTATTACGCTTTCTTTAAAGGATGGCTGCTTCTGAGCCAACCTCCTGGTTGTCTTGGCCTTCCCACATCCTTTCCCACTTAGCCACGACTGGGGGACCTTAGCTGGCGGTCTGGGCTGTTCCCCTCTCGACGACGGACCTTAGCACCCGCCGTCTGGCTGCCGCCCTCCACTCGCCGGTATTCGCAGTTTGGTTAGGTTTGGTAAGGCTCGCGCCCCCCTAGCCCATCCAGTGCTCTACCCCCGGCGGTGAGCAAGCGACGCTCTACCTCAATAGATTTCGCGGAGAACCAGCTATTTCCGGGTTTGATTGGCCTTTCACCCCTAACCACAAGTCATCCCCTACTTTTGCAACAGTAGTGGGTTCGGTCCTCCAGTGCGTGTTACCGCACCTTCAACCTGCCCATGGCTAGATCACCCGGTTTCGGGTCTGATCCCGGCAACTGTGGTCCGATGGCTCAGTTGCCTGAACGATCGGGCCGGCGCCCTATTAAGACTCGCTTTCGCTGCGCCTACGCCTAACGGCTTAAGCTTGCTGCCAAGACCAACTCGCTGACCCATTATACAAAAGGTACGCCGTC
This sequence comes from uncultured Alphaproteobacteria bacterium, assembly GCA_963738185.1. Taxonomy (GTDB): domain Bacteria; phylum Pseudomonadota; class Alphaproteobacteria; order ATCC43930; family CGMCC-115725; genus AP-15. The sequence goes on from CAVTVA010000003.1 coordinate 1,561,244, forward strand.
ACTCAGAGATCAGATGTCAGAGATCAGATGTCGGATTCGAACATCCTGGTCTCCTGATCTCTGGTTTCTGACCTCCGAAGCTCCGACTGCTTGTAGGCATCCGGTTTCAGGAACTGTTTCACTCCCCTCGTCGGGGTGCTTTTCACCTTTCCCTCACGGTACTTGTGCACTATCGGTCACTGAGGAGTACTTAGGCTTGGAGGGTGGTCCCCCCATCTTCAGACAGGATTGCTCGTGTCCCGCCCTACTCGAGGACGTGTCGGCCGGTGTCCCGTACGGGGCTGTCACCCGCTCTGGCCCGCCTTTCCAGACGCTTCCGGTACCAAACCGACCCGCCACTGGCCTGGTCCGCTTTCGCTCGCCACTACTCGCGGAGTCTCGGTTGATGTCCTCTCCTCCGGCTACTGAGATGTTTCAGTTCGCCGGGTTCGCCTCGCGACCCTATCAATTCAGATCGCGATACCACCCGATCAAGTCCGGTGGTGGGTTGCCCCATTCGGAGACCCCGGGATCACCGATCGCTCGCATCTCCCCCGGGCTTTTCGCAGCGTGCCGCGTCCTTCATCGCCTCTCAGTGCCAAGGCATCCACCAGATGCCCTTCAGTCACGCCCAATCCCCGGATGCCGGCGCGGCCATCGCCCGCGGTCAAACCGCTTGGGTCAAACCGCTTGGCGCCACCCCCGCCAACACCCCGGAACCTCGCCCGCGCACAGGGGCAAGCCCCAGCCCGGCGACCCCGGCCATTGCGGCCAAGACCCCCGCGCCCAGCTCGACCCGGTCCGCGGCCCTGCGCATGCCGCACGTCGCGCATGTCGCTTTTCACATTCGCATGAAGACACTTTCGGACCACCCGGCACCCGGCTCCCGGCTCGGCACGCTCGCGCCAGCCGACCCGCGCCCCAGGCGGTCCGCCTCGGTCACTTGTCACAAATCCGCTTCACCCTTCAATCAACACCGCCGCCGCCCGCGGGGCACGCCCCACCCGAGCCGCGGCAACACCGCCGGAACTTCTTCCAAATGCCCAGCGCACGATCGCGCGCCACCCCGCAGCGCCGCGCCACAGGCGCCACGGGAGGTGCCCAAGCGGAGGCGCCAGTGGAGGTGCCCGTGGAGGTGAACGGGATCGAACCGATGACCTCCTGCTTGCAAAGCAGGCGCTCTCCCAACTGAGCTACACCCCCGTTAGAGGTCAGAGATCAGAAGACAGCGATCACATCTGATCGCTGATCTCTGGAATCTGACCTCTGGATGGTGGG
>CAVTVA010000003.1:1565000-3139489 GCA_963738185.1 uncultured Alphaproteobacteria bacterium
ATGCTTGCGCGCGATCTGGAACCCCATCTCGCGCAGCAGGTAGTTCGCCTCGGTATGCGGCGCTTCAAATAAGCGCACCCGTCCGCGGCGGCCGAGTGCGGTCGCGCTGGCGACGGTGCTCGGCGCCGAGGTGGTGTCGATAAAGCGCCAATAGCCTTCCTTGACCGCCCAGGCGATCAGCACGACGATCAGGGTGAACAGCGCAAGACCCCCAGCGCGGAAGACCCACAGCCGCAGCAGAAAATCGAGCGCCAGGCAGCCGCTCATCAGCCCGAGCAACAGATAGCTCGGCACCACCCAGGCATTGTGCCATTGGTGGATCGGCTTTAACGAGGCGTAGATCATCCCGGTGCAATAGACCGTCACCGCGGCGAGCGCGGCGGCAATAATCCCGCACAACCCGATAATCCCATGGGTTACGCCAAAAAACACCCAGCCGATGCCAAAGACCGCCAGCGGCACAAAGGTCAGCACCGACAGCACCCCCTCGCGCGACAGCCAGGACGAGCGCCATTGCGAGAAGGCGCGCCACGCCCGCTCGGGGCGCCCCAGATGAAAGGCCGAAGAAACTAGGCCGCCAGCGGCGAGGATCACCCCGACCGCCAGCGCCACAAAGGCGAAAAGGGGGTTCGCCGGCAGCAACCCCAGCGGCGCGCCGAGCCCGAGCAGCAGCAAGAGCGCGAAGCCGGCACCGGACGAGGTCGTGAACAGGACGATCGAGAGCGCCGGCTGCATCGCGGGGCCTATCGAGCGCGCACGCTCAGCGCGACAGCAGCCGGTCGACCCAGCGCAGCAGCTTGTCGCCCGGCGAGGCGGTGTCCGGCGGCGGCGAGCCGGGCGCGCAGCCACGGTTTGGCAGCATCCGCCCGGGCCGTGGCGGCAGATACTTGTTGACCGGCTTGTAGCCGAGCTCCGGCAGCAGATCGGCGCCGCGCCGCGTCGCCACCAGCTCCGAAATGGCTGAATCGGGGTCGCCCAGATCGCCGAAATGCCGGGCGTTGACCGGGCAGACCATAACGCAGGCCGGCTGGCGATCCTCCTCGGGCAGACGCTCGTTGTAGATGCGGTCGATGCACAAGGTGCATTTTTTCATCACGCCCGCGTCGGTATCGAATTCGCGCGCGCCATAGGGGCAAGCCCAGGCGCATAGCTGACAGCCGATGCAGAGCGCCTCGTTGACCAGCACGATGCCATCCTCGGCGCGCTTGTAGGAGGCGCCGGTCGGGCACACCGTGACGCAGGCGGGCTCCTCGCAATGCAGGCACGATTTGGGGAAATGCACGGTGCGAGCGCCCTCGCCGTCGCCCTCCTCAAAGGAATGGATGCGGTTGAACCACACCCCCCAGGCGCCGGCGCCATAGGGATCGAAATCGGGCAGCGGCCCCATATGCCCGCCGCTGTTCCATTCCTTGCAGGCGGTGGCGCAGGCGTGGCAGCCCACACAAATGTCGAGGTCGATGACCAGGCCGAGCTTCTTCTGGTCCGACCGCGGCGGCGGCAGTGAGGTCACGGCGCACCCCCGCTGCGTCGATCGGCCCCATAGCGCAGGATCTGTGGCAACACCGGCCACATTGGAGGATGCGCGACCGGCGTGAAATCGGGCGCGCTGGTCCCGGCCTCGAGCGCAGAGGCTCGCTCAATTCGCACCCGCAGATCGTACCACGCCGCCTGCCCGGTGATCGGGTCGGCGTTGGCGTAGCGGTAGGCGCCACCCGCCGGCAGCAGCTCCGAGATCAGGTGATTGAGCAAAAAGCCTTTGCGGAATTCGGGCGCATCCGCGGCAAGGTTCCAGGCGCCGGCGTGCTTGCCGATGCCGTTCCAGGTCCACACCGTATCGGGGTTGACCCCGTCCATCAGCCGGCTCGGCACGCGGATGCGGCCGTGGTGGCTCGTGAGCCAGACCCAGTCTTCCTCGGCGAGGCCCAGCGCCCGCCCGGTGATCCGATTGATATGGAGGCGGTTGTTGCCGAGGATCTGGCGCAGCCAAGCGTTCTGCGAATGCCACGAGTGGTACATCTGCATCGGCCGCTGGGTCAGCGCGTGCAGCGGAAACGCCTCGCGATCGATCTGCGCCTCTTCGAATGGCATGTACCAAAATGGCAGCGGGTCGAAATATGTCATGATCCGCTCGCGATGCGGCTCGGGCGGCACCACCGGGCCGTGGCCTTGCGCCGCCAGCCGGAAGCGCTGCAATGGCTCGACATAGAGCTGCAGCACGATCGGCGCCGCCTGATCGATAAAGCCCATCTCGACCGCGGTTTCGAGATAGGCCTTGTTGGCGTGCTTGAAATAGAGCTGGTCCGCCGGCAGCCGGTGCTTCCAAAAGCAGCCATTGGCGAGATAGCGGTCGAGCTGGCGCGGGTTGGGCGCACCGCGCCCGGCCCGCTCGCCATCGGCGCCGCGCCAGCCGCCCAACGGCCCAACTCCCGGCCGGCGCTCGTGATTGACGATGTAATCGGCATACCCGCCGGGGTAGCGCGGCTCGCCCTGGGGCGTGACAAAGCCGGGCAGCCGCAGGCGCGCGCCGAGCTCGATCAGCACATCCTGAAACGGGCGGACATCGCGGTCCGGCTTCAGCACCGGCTGACGGATCGCGTCACCCGGGCCATCAACCCCGCCGATCGGTCGGTCGAGGAGCGAAATGCAGTCCCACCGCTCGAGATAGGTCGTGTCGGGCAGGATCAGATCGGCAAACGCAACGGTTTCGGCATAATAGGCATCGGCGTAGATGATCCGCGGGATGCGATAGCCGCCGGTCTCCGGGTCTTTTTCGGTCAGCATGCGCATCGTCTCGGCCGTGTTCATCGCCGAGTTCCACGCCGCGTTCGCCATGTACATAAAGAGCGTGTCAATCGGATAGGGGTCGCCCTGCACGGCGTTGCGGATGACCATCTGCATCATGCCGTGGGCGGCGATCGGCGCCTCCCATGAAAACGCCTTGTCGATCCGCGCCGGGCCTCCGTCCGCATCTAAGATCAGATCCTCGGGCGACATCGGATAGCCAAGCGGGATGCCGGGCAGCGTCTGCCCGGGCCTGACCTGCTCGGGCTTACCGGCGGGCTTTGGCCCGGGCGGGCATGGTTTTGGATGAGGCGACTTGTAGCGCCAACCGCCCGGCACATCGATGGTGCCGAGCAGCAGTTGCAACAGGTGCAGCGCGCGGCAGGTCTGGAACCCGTTCGAGTGGGCCGAGATGCCGCGCATCGCGTGCAGCGAAACCGGCCGCCCGCGCATGGTTTCATGGCGGCGGCCGGCCCAATCGGTCCATGGCACCGGCAATTCGATCTCTTGCTCGAACGCGACATCGGCGATCTCGGCCGCGAGCCGGCGGATGGTCGCCGCCGGGATGCCGCAAGTCTCCGCCACCGCTTCGGGGGCGTATTGCGGGTCGAGGTAGCGCTCGGCGATCAGCTGAAAAACCGGGACCGCACGCCTGCCGTCCGGCAACGCTGCTTCGCCGACCAGTCGGGCGGCAACCCCGGCAGCCATGCCGCTCGCCAGCGAGCCCGACGGCTCCAGCACCAGCGGCTCGCCCTCCTCGTTGCGGGCGAACAAGCCGTCATCCGCCGCGCCCGGCGCCTGGATCACCAGCCAGGCAGCGTTGGTGTAGCGCACCAGGTAGTCGAGGTCGATCCGGTCGGCTTCGAGCAATTCGTGGATCAGCGACAGCACAAAAAGCCCGTCGGTGCCCGGCCGGATCCCGATCCACTCGTCGGCGATCGCCGAATAGCCGGTGCGCACCGGGTTGACCGAGACGAATTTGGCGCCGCGGCGGCGCAAGCCGGAGAGCCCGATCTTGATCGGGTTCGAAATCATGGTCCTCGGCCACGCCGAACATCAGGAAGAGCCGGGTGTGCTCCCAGTCAGGCTCGCCGAACTCCCAAAAGCTGCCGCCCAAGGTGTACATGCCGGCCGCGGCCATGTTGACCGAGCAGAACCCGCCATGCGCCGCGAAATTGGGCGTGCCGAATTGCGCCGCCCAATAGCCGGTCAGCGCCTGGCTCTGGTCGCGCCCGGTAAAGAAGGCGAGCTTTTTCGGGTCGCTGGCGCGGATCGCCGACAGCCACTCGACCGCGGTCGCGATCGCCTCGTCCCACTCGATCTCGCGGAACTCGCCGGAGCCGCGCTCGCCGACCCGCATCAAGGGTTTGCGCAGCTTTGCCGGCGATTGCTGCTGCATGATCCCCGAGGCGCCCTTGGCGCAGATCACGCCGCGATTGACCGGGTGATCGCGATTGCCCTCGATGTAGCGGATGCCGCCGTCCTTCAGATGGACTTTGATCCCGCAGCGGCAGGCGCACATGTAGCAGGTGGTGTATTTTATCTCGTCCGACACTTTGGGCGAGGTGTCGACAATTTCGTGCGGCGAGAAATAGTCGCGCAAGCGTTCGACTAGGCCGATCCCGCGCCCAGGGTTCGGTGAGCCGGGCAGGGTTTGTTGCTTCGTCCTCACGCCCTCTTCCTTTTTTGCCCGAGTATCGCCCGGGGCTTTCGCGGCGTTGATCCATTCCGCGCGCGGCCCCCCATCGCGCAGCACGGGCTGCCGAGGGACACAGCCAAAACACAACACGGATAAGCCCTGATTGCAACACCGCCCAGCACAGACCCAGGCGGCGCGGACGCGACTTTCAGTCCGAGCTTTCGTCGCCGGATTTCCCTGCGAGAACCGGATCGAGACTGGCCCGGTGCTGATCCTGCCGGGACATGATCGCGTGGTGGGAGACTTCGGATTGCCGCCTGACCTGAAGGGCGGGCGGGCGGCGCGAAGGCTCGGCGGTCATCAATAGGTCGAGCAAGGTCGAAATCCCCGGTCAACCCATCGGAACCTTGGCCGCCAAGCCACCTTGACGCGATCATCCTCCATAGCGAACGCATCGACTCCGACCCCCAACTTGATGCGGGCGCGCTGATGCACCCGGAAGCCGGCGGCAATATGGCGACCTCGATCAATCTGCTATGATCGCCGGCGATGGCGCTGCTATTCCGTTCCTCCGTCGATTCGGCCGCGCGCTGGAGCGAGCGGCTGACCCGGGTGATGCCCGGGCTCGACATCCGAGTGTGGCCAAAGATCGGCGATCCGGCGGCAATCGAATACGCGCTGGTCTGGCGGCCGGAGCCCGGTCTTCTGGCCTCCCTGCCGAACCTAAAGCTGATCCTGTCCTTGGGCGCCGGGGTCGATCACGTGCTGATCGACCCGCTGCTGCCGCGCCATGTGCCGATCGTGCGTCTCGTGGACCCGTATCTGACCGACGCGATGAGCGAGTACGTCGCGCTGCAGGTGCTGCGGCTGCACCGCCAGGACCTCGAGTACCGCGCCCAGCAGCAGGCCGGGGTCTGGCGCGAGCTGCCGCAGAAAAACGCCGGCGAACGGCCGATCGGCATTCTCGGTTTTGGCGAGATTGGGCAGGACGCCGGGCGCAAGCTCAAAGCGCTCGGGTTCCCGGTTGCCGGGTGGGGTCGCGGGGAAAGAACAGTTGCGGGGTTTGCGATGTTCGCCGGGGCCGCCGGCCTGCCGCGGCTTCTCGCGCAAAGCGAGATCCTGGTCTGCTTGCTGCCGCTGACGGCCGAAACCGAGGGCATCCTCAACGCTCGCACCTTTGCCGCGCTGCCCAAAGGCGCCGGCCTCGTCAACGCCGGCCGCGGCCGCCACCTGATCGAGCAGGATCTGATCCCGGCCCTCGATTCCGGGCAGCTTTCGGCCGCAGCGCTCGACGTGTTCCGCGAGGAGCCGCTGCCGCCCGACCACCCGTTTTGGCGCCACCCGCGCATCCTCGTCACCCCGCATACGGCCGGCACCACCAATCCAGCAACCGCCGCCCCGATCGTCCTCGACAACATCCGCCGCTTCGAAGACGGCCGCCCTCTGCTCAACCAAGTCGATCCGGCGCGCGGGTATTGAGGCATCTTGTGCGCGGCCGCGCTTTAGCTTGTTAAACGACCGATCGGAGATGCGCGATGGCCGAGATCGTGTCGGTTCATACTGCCAAGACCCACTGGTCGAAACTGCTCGCGCGGGTCGAAGCCGGCGAGGTCATCGCGATAGCGCGCGCCAGCGCTGCGCTTCACCCTACGAACTCAGAGGGGGTTTGGGCCGACGACTTCCCAGCGATGGCGCTCGAACATCTTGTTGTGCTCGTCGGCGCTGGCCGGGCGGCGCTCCGCGAGCTCCTCAATGAGGCCGCCGGCGGCGGCCGGGGTGTAGAGAAACAGGACGCGGCCAGTTTTGCTGCCAGTGTTCTTCCAGGCATGCGGGACATCGCGCGGCATGAACGCGCAAGTGCCGGGCCCGCCGGCAGTGACCTCGTCGCCGATCTTAAAGGTGAACTCGCCGGCGAGCACCCAGGCCACCTCGTCGCTGTCATGGTGCAGATGGAACAGGCTCGCGGTGCCCGCGGGCAGGGTTTCCTCGAACAACATGATGCTCTCGTCGGTCTCGCGGCCGAGGAGCTTCAAGGCGAAGGAGCGGCCGGGCGTCGGCGAGCTGAAATGCTTTCCGCCGCCCGCGGATACGACAAAGCCGTTTCTTGCGGTCATGGCGCTGTCCTTCCCCATGGCGGAACCAGCATAGGTGCAGGTGGCGGCTCCGACAATCGCCGCAGTGTAGAAAGACGCTCGCCTCGCCGCGGACCGTCGGGTTGAGCGAGGAATTGGCGACGCGGGAGCGGCCTTCGTGCGGTCGGCGAGCCAGCAACAGGTTCGCTGCCCTTGCGGGAGCAGACCTCACCCAAACCGTTGCGCGATGTATGCGTAAAGGGCGCGCAGCGCGGTGGCTTCGGCGCCTTCGGGGCGGCCGGGGCGGCTTTGCGGGCTCCAGGCCATCACGTCGAGATGCGCCCACGGAATCTCGGGCTCGACGAATTCCTGCAGATAGAGTGCGGCGGTGATGGCGCCGGCATGCGGCCCCTCGGACACGTTGTTGAGGTCGGCCACCTTGCTGTCGAGCATCTTGCGATAGGGCCGCCACAACGGCATCCGCCACATCGGGTCGGCCTCGGCCTCGCCCGCGTCGAGCAAGCCCTTGGCGAGCGCATCGTTGTTGCAGAACAGCGCCGCCAGCTCCGGTCCGAGCGCCACCCGCGCGGCTCCAGTCAGGGTCGCCATGTCGATCAGCAGCGCCGGCTTCTCGGTCGCAGCCTCCGCCAGCGCGTCGCACAAAATCAGCCGGCCCTCAGCGTCGGTGTTGCCGATCTCGACGGTCAGCCCCTTGCGGGTGCGCACCACGTCCATCGGCCGCATCGCATTGCCGGACACCGAATTTTCGACGCAGGGCAACAGCACGCGCAGGCGCACCGGCAGCTTCGCATCCATCACCGCCTGGGCGAGGCCGAGCATGACCGCCGCCCCGCCCATATCCTTTTTCATCAGCCGCATGCCGGCGGCGGTCTTCAGGTCGAGCCCGCCGCTGTCAAAGCACACGCCTTTGCCGACCAGGGTGATTTTGGGCGCCGACGGCTCGCCCCAGCTGATGTCAACAAGGCGCGGCGCCCTTGTGCTGGCGCGGCCGACGGCATGGATTGTCGGATAGTTCTCGGCCAACAGCGCGTCGCCGACGATCACCCGGTGGCAGGCGCCGGCCGCCTCGGCAACCCGCACCGCCGCTGTCGCGAGCTCTTCCGGCCCGAGGTCGCCGGCCGGGGTGTTGATCAGGTCGCGGGCGAGAAACACCGCGCCGGCGATCCGCTCGACCTGGCCGCGGTCGGCCGCTGTGGGCCAGACCAGCGTCGCCGCGTTCGCAGGCTTGGCATGGTATCGGCTAAAGGCATAGGTGCCGAGCGCCCAGCCAAGCGCCAACCGGGTTGGGTCCATGTCCCCCGGCGCGCTTTCGAGCCGGTAGCTGCCCTCCGGCAGCGTGCCCGGCAGCCCGGCCAGCGCCCAGATCGGCGTCGCCGCCTCGGCGCTCGCGCCGAGCCCGACCAGGACTTGCGCGAGCCCGCCCGTTTCCGCGGGCACCAGCGCAAGCTTGCCGGCCTCGGCCGAAAACCCGATCGCGCGCAGCCAGTTGCGCTGCGGCTCCGGCGCCGCTTCGAGCCAGGGCGCCAGCCCTTCCTTGCTCAAAGCGACGATCGGGATTGCGCCGCGGGTCTCGTCAATCAGCGAAAAGGCCATCTCGATCATCCCACCTTTTGAGCCGCCCCCAGCATGCCGGCCCGGCGGCGAATTTGCAACGCACCGCGGCAACACCAGGCCGTATTTAGCTGCTTTGTCGCTCGGCTCTTCGCAATGACAAGGCCCTGGAGGTGTCATTGCGAGCGAAGCGAAGTAATCTCGATCGCCAGTCTCCGTTGCAGTGGTCAGCCAGCTACGCACCAACAGCTTGGACGTTGGGACGTCCGGATTATTGCCACCCGTTACATCACCCGGCTCATCAGCTCTTCTTTGCGACGGCGAAACTGCACCCCCATCGCTTCGAGCTGGTCCTTGCTAAAATCGTCGCGGGCACAGCTGAAACCCGTGCCTTCCTCTTCATCGACGTGATGGTCCACCAAATCATCCAGCACCTTGACCTCGGCCATCCATTGCTCGCTCATCTTGTCGCCGGCCGACATCTTCTGAAGCTGCGTTTCGACCATTTGATGCTCGTTGGTGCCCTCATGCGCGAAGCTCCGCGAGGCCTCGTGCGCGATGTTTTGAGGCGATCGTAAAGCACCTCCTTTTCGGCATGCGCGTGGGCGAGCAGCTTCGCCTTCATCTCCTCAAACAGGCGCTCGCGGCGCGAACGGTCCTCGCTGTCGGCGATTTGGTTGATCAGTGTCGCGACCTCATTATGGTCGTTGTGCAAATCCTGCAGGATGCCTTCCGCGATCCCAAGCATTTCCCTGATCATATCGGTTGGAGGGGCCCCTGTGTCCCGCCAACACCGGCCACGCCGCAGCGGTTTCCGGCCGGTCGCGGAAACCGGCACTCCGCCGATGCGGTTCGGATCGTGCTCTCGGGTCGGCTACAGCAGCAGTTCCGGCAGGGTGCGGATGATCCGGTCGGGATGGACCGGACATCCGGGAGGCAGCCCGGCGCCGTAGCCGTCGTGCCAGATCGCGTAGATGCCGAGACGCTGCGGGGCGGCGATTTCCCATTCGAGATTGTCGCCGACCATCCAGGTGTCGCGCGGCTCGACCCCGAGCGCCGCCATCGCGTGGGTATAGGCGCGCTCCTCGGGCTTGCCAAAACCGTGCTCGCCCTCGATCTGGATATGCTCGAAGCGTTCCTCGAGGGCAAAGCGGACCACCTTGGCGCGCTGCGGCTCGGCGGCGCCATTGGTGATCAGCGCCAGGCGCACGCCCAGCTGCTTGAGCCGCTGCAAGGTCTCGTGCACACCGGGGAACAGCTGCAATTCGGCCTCATGCAGCGCGTTGTACCGGTCGGCGATCAGGTCGCACAGCGACCGGTCCGCGACGGCATGGCCGCCGGCCGCCAATCCGGCAAAGGCGTCGGCGACGATGCGGCGGCGCGCCTCTCCGATGCGGTGGCGCCAGTGCTTGTGCTGCGCGGGGTCGGCCCACAATTCGGCCGAGCTCTGTTGGATCGCAGCGATCACCGCCGCCGGGGTGAGCGGCATCAGCCGCGCGGCGAGCGCGCCGACAATCCGCCGCCATTGCGAGGCGGAGCGCCCGAACGCCACGAGCAGCGTGTCGTCGAGGTCGAACAGGATCGCGCGCGGCAGCTTCATGCGATCGGTGCCGGTGCTTGCGGCACGCTGTGCCAGAACTCAGGGTCGTGGCCGAAGAACAAGCGCGCGCCCGATTTCTCCAATGCTTCGAGCCGGTCGAGCGAGGCCAGCATCGCCGCGCGGTCGGCGACATAGCGGGGCAATCGTCGCTCGCGCAGGGTCCGGCAGAAATAGCAGGCATCGGCGGCGAGGACCACCTCGCCACTGTCGAGCCGGAGCTTCAGCGACTGGTGCCCCGAAGTGTGCCCGTAGGTCGGCAGGCAGACGACCGAGCCGTCGCCAAACACATCGTGCTCGCCCTCGACCAGGCGCAATTTATGGCCGAGATCGAAGTCGCGCGGGTTGTAGCCGTGGCGGGCGGCGGTTTCGGGGTCCATGCCGGCTTCCCATTCGCGCCGCTGCACCAGCATGGTCGCATTCGGGACCAGCGCGTTGCCGCCGACATGGTCGAAATGGAAATGCGAGTTGATAACGAGATCGATCTTGCCGGGATCGCGGTCGATCGCTTCGAGCCGGGCGCCGACATCCTCGCCGGGACCGAAGCCGATGCGGAAGAGGCCGGTCAGCCGCGGCCCGAGCCGGGCTGCCGGGTCGTGCTGGCAATCCCTGTGCAATCCGGTGTCGAACAGCGCCCGGCCCTTCGGATGCTCGATCAAGTAAACCGGGATCGGCACGGTGACGTCGCCCTCGCCGCCCTCCATCAGGCGGGCGAACTCGCCGGTCACGGTGCCGCAGGTGAAGGCGTAGAGCTTGACCGACATAAGAGGCTATTCCGCCGCCTGCACCATCTCGGCCGACGACGATTTGTGGCCCTTTTGGTGGAAGTAGTTCGCCCGGTAGAAGTCGAGCACCAGGTCGCGATAGACCGCCGGCGGATACCGCGCCGGGTTGCCGGGGCCGAAGCAGGACGGCAGGCATTCGATGACCCGGTCTGAGTTGGGGCTATGGAAATAAGCGATCGAATAGCGGTCGGCCCCCGATTCGTTCAGCACCCCGTGCGGCGTCGACAAAAACCGGTCGTTCGACCAGCGCCGCATGATATTGCCAAGGTTGATCAGAAACGTGCCGGGGATGATCGGCGGGGCGAACCATCCGCCCCCGGATGGGCCGTTCGGCGGCAGCCGCACCGCCAGCCCCGGCACATCGGTCCGCGCCAGCGCGGTCATAAAGCTGTTGTCGGTATGCGGCCCCTGGCCAAAGAGGTTGTCCTCGACCGTGTCCTGCGGCGGGTAATGCAGAAAGCGCACGGTCGCGTGCGCCTCGTCGGCGAAATAGGGCGCGAAGAAGTCGGCGGGCATGCCGAGCGCCACGGCAAAGGGCGGCAGCATCCGGTCGCACATCGCACCCAGCGCCGCGAAATAGGCCATCATGTCAGCGCGGATCTGCGGCAGTTCGGCCGGCCACTGGTTGCGCCCGCGCAATGGCTTGCCGGCGACGACGTCGGGGTGGTCGGGGCCGCGGTCGTGGCTGACAAAAAAGCTCTCGTTCTGGTTCGGCCGGGTCGCCTTGTGCACGGTCGAGGCGCCCTGCACCGAGGCGTTGACCGGCAGGTAGCCGATATTGTTGTCGTTGAGCTTGAGCGCCAGCTTTCCCGCCAATGGCAGGGCGTGGAACCGGCGCGAGGCGGCAAAGGCGCGGTCGATCAGCGCGTCGGCGACGCCGTGGTTCAGCGCGTAGAAAAACCCGACCGTCTCGCATGCCTGCGCCACCTCAGCCGCGAGCCGCTCGAGCGCGCCCTTCTCGCCGGCAAAATAAGGTCCGTAATCGATGACCGGGATCATCCCGGCGACCGCGTCTGGGTCCGTCACCGCATGTTCCTTGAACAGATGCATCCCGCTCCTCCGCCACGCGCCGCGTGCCGCCGGACTATAGCGCGGACCGCCCGGTCGGTGCACCCGTCGCCGCGGCTGGGCAGAGTCTCCATTTTTTGCCGACGAGCGTGAACTGGTTCACAGCCTCCCCGACCCGTCCCCGATATCCTGCCGCATCGGCTGAACCGGCCGCCCCCGGCGATCAACGGGCCGCGGCAGCCCTTTGTCAGGGAGATCAAGGCGATGCGCTCCATCCGTCAAAGATCTACCGGCCGATCGCGATGGCGAGCGGCACCGCGGATCGGGACGGCACCGGCCGCGAACATGTCGGAAACCTGCTGCGCCGCCAGAGCGGAGCAGTGCCGCGGCATTCCCCGGCAAGCTCCGCGATGGTGCGCCCGGCGGCGCCAGACCAGCTATTTACCATCACCATCCGACAAAGGTCCGGTTTTCGAGGGGCAACAGCGATGAGCACGGATATCGACAACGATTGCGCGACGGCACCCGCCAGCCTCGCCGAACTGGTTCGCGATCCGCTGATCGGCCTTCTGATGGACAGCGACGGCGTCGACCGGCGCTCCATCGAGCTCTTGTTCGAGCGTCTCGCGCACGAACGGCAAAAAGGGGAGCGGCAGCACAACGCAGCCTTTCCCGGCCCGGGTTTCTTAACGGGCGTGTAGCAATAGAGGTGCAGTTCGCAACATAAAGCTGACGCAATTCCGCGCTGACCAGGGTTGCCGGCAAGGTGGCAATCGGTCCCGTTCCGTCGCGCGACTTAGGTGCGGTCACCGATCGATACAGCGTTCCGGTCAATCGCCGATGACCCTGGCTGGCGTGCGCTGCCGTCGCATGACATCGGCATTGCTTTTCCCCAGCTTGGCAGCCATTATTTGGCCATAATTCGCGATCGGCACGATCGATGGCAAGCGCCTCCGGCAAGCCGCTGTCGTCGCTCGGAGCGATCGGGGCTCGCCGTAAATGTCGCCGGCCAGGGGGAGGAAGCAAGTGTCCGCGAGCAGCAGATTTTGGCCCTGGAACGTCGTTCGTCTGAACGCGGTTCTTCCCGCAGCCGCCGGCCTGATGCTCGTCTGGGGCGCGCCGGCCGATGCGCGGGTCGCGACGATTGTCATCGACGCGCCAGCCGCGCCGGCCTATAGCGGCGCCGCGATCGGCTCCGCCGGCCCCTATGTCACGTTGAAGGGCCGCGCCTTTGGCGAACTCGACCCGAGCGACCCTCACAATCAAATCATTCAGGACATCGATCTCGCCCCGCGCGACGCGCACGGCCTGGTGCCGTATATCGCGACCTTCCAGATCACCATGCCGCAGACCCCGAGCGATGCTAGCGGCCTGATGGTCTATGAGGTGGCCAACCGCGGCAACAGCGCAATCCCATCGGCGGCGGCCTCGGTGATCCCGGGTGCCGTCTATCTGCAAAGCGGCTGGCAGGGCGATTTGCTGGCGCATTGCCCCAACCCTTATCCCTGCACGTCCCTCGCCTCGCCCTATCCCGGCGCCAACCAGGTCATCCAGGTGCCGGTGGCCACCAATCCCGACGGCTCGACGATCACCGGCCCGGTCTATGGTCATATCGCCAACGCCACCGGCAATACGGCGCAATTGGTCATCTTTACCCAGCCAGTGCCGTATCAGCCGCTCACCATGGACACGACCAAGACCGATTTCTGGAGCCTCGCCTACCAGTCGATCACGGGGGTCGACGGCCCGCGAACCAAGATCGCCAGCACCGATTGGGCCTGGGCCGACTGCCGCACCGTCCCGTTTCCCGGCACCCCCGATCCGACCCGGATCTGCCTGAAGAACGGGTTCAACCCGAACCTGCTCTATGAGATGGTCTTTACCGCGAAGAACCCGTTGGTGCTCGGCGTCGGCTATGCGGCGGCGCGCGACATCATCTCGTTCTTCCATCATCAGGCTGCAGACGATCAGGGCACCGTCAACCCGATCGCCGGGCTGGTGCGCAAGGTCATCAGCATTGGATCCTCGCAGTCCGGATCGTTCATCCGGTCCTCGATCCATCTCGGCTTCAACCAGGACGAGCAGAACCGGCGGGTGGTGGACGGCGCCTGGCCGCAGATCGACGGGCGCCAGCTCTATATGAATGTCCGCTTCGCCTTGCCCGACGTGATCACCAACCTCTACATGATGGCCGACGAGGCGCCGGTGTGGTGGGCACGTTATCCCGACCTCGCCCGCCATTACGGCCCGGAAGGCATGCTCGATCGATGCCAGGCGAGCAGGACCTGTCCCGAGATTCTTGAGACCTTCGGCTCGCTCGAATTCTACGACGAAAAGATGTCGCCCGACCTGATCGGCTTTACCGCCGCCGGCGACATCCCGCTGCCGCGCAACGTTCACCGCTATTATCACCCGGCGACGACGCATGGCGGCGGTGCCGGCGGCTTTTCTTATGTGCCCAACCCGCCGCCGGCCAATGGCTGCATCTATCCGACCAACCCCAACCCTGAATCCGACACCAACAACGCGCTGCAGGACGATTTTGTTGCGTTCATCATGAGCGGCACGCCGATGCCGCCGAGTTCCTATCCGATGTTGCGGGATCGGCAGCTGGTGCCGCCGACGCAGCGGGCCGAGGGCTTCCCCGACATTCCCGGCTATCCGTTCGGGGGCGACCAGATCAATTTTGTCGAGCTGTTTGATTTCGGCCCGCTGGTCGATTACCGCGACCAGAGCGGCATCGTCACGATCCAGCCGCCCGACATCCGCCGGGTATTGCCGACCTACGCGGTCAGGGTCAATGCCGACGGCAACGAATATGCCGGAGTCCGGTCGGTCCTGCTGCAGGCGCCGCTCGCCACCTACACCGGCTGGAACATCACTGCGTTCGGCATCTACCAGGGCCAGC
Source organism: uncultured Alphaproteobacteria bacterium (assembly GCA_963738185.1). Classification (GTDB taxonomy): domain Bacteria; phylum Pseudomonadota; class Alphaproteobacteria; order ATCC43930; family CGMCC-115725; genus AP-15. Next base: position 1,579,363 of record CAVTVA010000003.1, read on the forward strand.
AATGCGGACTTTCCGGGTCGTCGTTTCCGTTCAAGGAGACCAAAGCCGAGCGGACCGCCGCGTCCGATCCCCGCCCCTCGCTCGAGGAGCGCTATGGGACGCATCAAGGCTATGTCTGCGCGGTCACGAGAGCCGCAGACAAGAACGTCAGCCGGCGGCTGCTGCGGTCGAGTGCCGCGACGACCTTGATCGCGCAGGCGCAGGCGAGCAACGTGCTGGCCGACATCACGCCGACCAGCGCCGATCAAAAGATCGCCAATCGCCAGTGCACGGCTCGAGGCCACTGACCGTCCGGCAGCAAGCCTGCGCTGTCTCACAGCGCGTTCAGGAACGCGACCAGATCGGACTTTTGCTGGTCGGTGAGACCGATCGTGAAGCGCCGGTCATAGAATTCGACGACATCGCGCAGGCTCTTGGCCGAGCCATTGTGGAAATAAGGCGCGCGTGCCGCCAGCCCGCGCAGGATCGGCCCCTTGAGCTTACCGATATCGGCGCACTGCCCGCTGATCAACGCGCGGCCGGGATCGGTCACAGTCAAGATCTGCCCGGCCAATGGCCCGGCTTTGCACCAGATCGTGAATACCGGCAAGCCGGCAATGTCGAGCCCCGGCGGGCTGTTCGCGCCGGCATCGGCAACCCCGATATTCAACGGCGTCTTGACCGAATGATCGCCGACCGCCGGGGTATCGTGACAGGTGCCGCAAAACCCCGGGATGCTTGGCTTCCCTAACGCATCATTCAGCCCGCCCACCCCAGTAATATTGATTTTCACCGTATTAAAGACCTGCTCGCCGCGGGCGATCGCCGCGCGCGCCGCCGCCCTTGAGGAGCTCTGCCGTGGGCCGGTCCAGGCTCCATTCCACCGATCATAAAGGTGAAATATCTCGGGCGTGAACGGGATGCCCTTGGGATTGTTGCCGAGCGGGTCGTTGACGCCGATGAAATACTGCGTCAGCTGCTGGGGCAGGCTCGCCGGGCCGCCATCGGCGCCGTCGTCGAGATCAAGCGCCTGGTCATCGAAGATCTGGGCACTGAACACCCCGGATCGGGGCGGGACATTCGCGCATGCGGCCGGGGTGGCGGCTTGCGCGCAGCCCTCGAACGCAACGATCTGGCGCTGCTGGGCGAGGCTCGGCGCCGCTGTCGCCTGGGCGTGGCCGAGCGTCGCGTCGAGCGCCTGGCTGAACAGGTCGGGCTCGCGCCCATCCCACATGACCGTGCTTAAAAAGCCCAGATTAGCGGCCGGCAGCGGGCGGCGGTAGACCGAGACGGTGCCGCCGGTCGGGCTGGTCAGCCCGGTCGTCGGGCTCGTGTTGCAGTCATAGGGATCATCGACCCCGATAATTTCGAATTGCAGACCCTGCGACGGCATCGGCAACGCGATCCGGATCAGGCCCTTTTGCAGCAGCAGGCTGTAGGCCTTGCGCTTGGCAGCCGGGGTCGAGACATCGTCCGAGGCGCAAGTGGCGCCGTCGACCAGGCGGAACAGCGGATCGTCGGGGTCGGCCGCAAAGCGCTCCCGCGCGTCTTTGGCGCTCAGCGACCAGCCATCCTGCGGCTGATGGCAGGTAAAACAGCTGCGCCCGTTGGTGCCGAGAACCTTGAAAAAGGCGTTCCCGGCGGTGACGGTCGGCCCGTTCGGCTGCATCGTCGCGATCGCCCCCGAGGGGTCGGGGTCAATTTCGAGCTTCGGGATCACCGGCGGCACGGCTTGGCCGCCGCGGGCCGCATCAGGAAACAGCATGCGCATGCGCTGGGCGTGCGCCACCTCGCCAGCGAGTGCCGCGCGCGAGGCGGTGGTTTCGGTCGTCTGGGCGAGCGCTGCATCGCCCAGCCCGATAATCGCGATCAGCAGGGCGAGGCTGCCGCCCACCAGACTATATGGCGGCGCATCGGGTCGGCGGCGCCGGCAGAATCGCCGAGCCCGGCCCCGGCTCGGCAAGCCGCCGCTGGCGATCCCACCAACGAGCGGACCGGAGACCCGCGGCAGCCGCGGCATCTTGGATTGACGCATAATGAGGGACCCGTAATTGCACATTCCGTTCGAGTACGATTCTATCGAGATTACGCTCGACTGAATGTGAAGCGGATCACACTATTGTTTTGAATACCTCCAGTTCGAAAAAATTTTGCCTGATGCTGACAGCAGCTCCCAGAACAAGGTCGAGGTCGCTACAGGCCGAGATAGAATTTGCGGACCAGCTCGTTGTCGTTGAGCGCCTCGGCGGAGGCGCCTTCAAAGGCGATCTTGCCGTGGACGATGACATAGCCGCGGTCGGCGATGCGCACCGCTTGGTTGAAGTTCTGCTCGGCCATCAGCACGGTCAGCTGATAGCGTTCCTTCAATTCCTGGATTTTGTCGATCGTGCGCTTGACCAGGACCGGCGCCAGGCCGACCGAAGGCTCGTCGATCAGCAGAATCTTGGGCGCCGACATCAAGGCGCGGGCGAGCGCCAGCATCTGCTGCTCGCCGCCGCTCATGCTGCCGGCGAGCTGACGGCGCCGCTCGCGCAGCACCGGAAAAGTGGCGTAGCACGCATCGAGATTACCGGCGATTGCGGCCCGCGCGGTCGGGCGAAAGGCGCCGAGCAGCAAATTCTCCTCGACCGTCAGCTTAGGAAACAAGCGGCGGCCTTCCGGCACCAGGCTGATGCCGAGATCGACGATCGCCTCGGTCGTGCGGCCGACCAGGTCGATGCGCTCGCCATCGATCTCGGCCTGGATCGTGCCGGCGCTTGGCGCCAGCATGCCCATCACGCATTTCATCACGGTGCTTTTGCCGTTGCCGTTGGTGCCGAGCAGCACCACGGTCTCGCCGGCCGCAACTTCAAGTGACACACCTTCGAGCACGCGGACCGCGCCATAGCCGGCGTCGATCCCGGAAATCTTAAGGCTACTCGCCAAGATAGGCCCTTTCGACCTCGGGGTTGCGGATCGCCTCCTGCGGCGCCCCGTCGGCGATCTTGCGCCCGGCTACCAGCACCACCAGCCGGGTCGAAAAGCTCATCACCGCGCGCATGATGTGCTCGATCAAGACGATCGTGATGCCCTCATTGTTGAGGCGAAACAGCACCGCCAGAATCTCCTCGACCTCAGAGGCCGAGAGCCCGGCCATCGCCTCGTCGGCAAACAACAGGCGCGGCGCGCTCGCGACGGCGCGGGCGAGCTCGAGCTTGCGCATCTCGACCTGGGTCAGATCGCGCGGCAGCTGCCGGGCATGGGCGGCGAGCCCGACCTCCTCGAGGAGTTCAACGCAGCGCGCCTCGATCGCCGCATTGCTCAGGCGCGCGCCGGGCCGGGCATTGACCGCGTAGAGCAGCGGAATGCGCAGATTGTCGACGAGGCTCATCGTGCGAAACGGCTTTGGCAGCTGAAAGCTGCGCGCCAGCCCGCGCCGGGTGCGCTGATAGGCAGGCACGCGGTCGAGCCGCCGACCTGCGAACATGATCGTGCCGCGGTCGTGGCGCAGGGTGCCGCACAGGCAATTGACCAGCGTGCTCTTGCCCGAGCCGTTGGGGCCGATCAGCCCGAGCCGCTCGCCCTCGGCGACCGCGAGATCGATGCCGCCGAGTGCCACAAACCCGCCAAAGCGCTTGCCGAGCCCGCGCGCCTCGAGCAAAGGCGCCGGCATCGCTGCGGCGGAAGGCGGCTCGGCGATCATCGCCGCCTCGCCCGCCGGCGCCGTTGCGCCAGCCCAACGATGCCGTTGGGCGCGACAATGATGAAGGCGATCAGCAGCAGCCCGACGATCAACAAATTCAGCGCCGAGGAGATCGTGACCGTCGCCACCTGCTGGACCGTGCCGAGCAGAACGGCGCCGATGACGGGGCCGATCCAGCTGGTCATCCCGCCGATCAGCGGCATCGCCACGGCATTGACCGCATAAGAGAGGTTGAAGCTTGAGGCTGGGTCGAGATAGGTCACGTAATAAGGCAAGGGCGCGCCCGCCATGCCCATCAGCGCGCCGCTCAGGGTGGTGGCGATCAGCTTGAGCCGCAGGGTCGGCACGCCGCCCGCCTCGGCCGCCTGCTCGTCGTCGCGGATCGCGGCGAGGCCGAGCCCCAGCCGCGAGCGCTCGATCGTGCGCGCGATCGCCACCGCGAGCCAGCACAGCGCCAGCATCAACGAATAGAGATATTGAATGTAGCCGCCGATCAGCGGCCCATGCTGCGGCCGGATGATGTAGATGCCGCGCGAGCCGCCGACATAATCCCAGTTGACGATCAAGGTCTGCGCGACAATCGCCAGCGCCAACGTGGCGATGGCAAAGAACACGCCCTTCAGCCGCAGGGTCAAATAGCCCATGCCAAAGCCGAGCAACCCCGAAACCCCGCCCGCCACCAGGATCATCAGCGGCAGCGGCACCGGAGCCAGCTTGTGCAGCACCACCGAGCTATAGGCGCCAAACGCGAAAAACGCGCCAACGCCGAAATTGATATAGCCGGTATAGCCGCCGAGAATGTTCCAGGCGGTCGCCAGCACGACATATTGCAGCACCACATAGGCGGCGAAATAGAAGTACCCATTTTGCATCTGCCAGCGCGTCAGCAGCAGCAGCGCCGCCGCGACCGCAAATGACGCGACCCAGAATTTGCCGGTGCTCATCGCAGTGTCAGCAGCCGAGGAACATCGCCCCTCGCCCGCATCGCGGGAGAGGGAGGGGCCCGGCCCGGAACCTCGGTGCTCATTGCGGGTCAGCGGCCGAGGAGGCCGGCGGGGCGGACCGCGAGGGCCAGCAGCAGAAAGCCGAAGGCCACCGCCGGCGCCCAGGAGGGGCCGTAAAACGTCGCGGTCAGGCTCTCGACGACGCCGATCAGCAGCGCGCCGGCGACCAGCCCCGGAAAGCTCGTCATCCCGCCGAGCACGCAGATCGCAAAAATTCGCCCGATGTAATCGCGGCCGACCGACGGCTCTACCGGCTGGATGATAATCAAGAGCGCGCCCGCAACCGAGGCGGTCGCGATCGAGATGCCAAAGGCGATCCGCTTGACGCGGTTGGGATTGGCCGCCATCAGCTGCAAGGCCAGCCGGTCCTGCGACACGGCGAGGATCGCGCGGCCGATAAAGCTGCGCCCGAGAAACACCTGCAGCACCGCGATCATCAGCAACGACACGACAAACGGGACCAGCATGCGCAACGGCAGCTCGACAAAGCCGAAATGCAGGCTCGGGCCGATATAAGGCGCACCGACAAAACGGTAATCGACGCCGAACACCAGGATCAGCGCCACCTCGCCGACAAACAAGAGGCCAAAGAAAAAGGCGAGGCCCTGGATCAATTCCTCGCCGCGCCGCTCAAAGGCGTAGTAATAAACCTGGTAGACTCCAATGCCGAGCAGATAGAACAGCGGCGTCATCACCACACCGACCAGCACCGGGTCGAAGCCAAAGCGCGAATTCAGCGCATAGGCGATAAACGAGCCGAGCATGATAAAGGCCGGATGGGCGATATTGACGATATCGAGCATGCCGAAGGAGAGCGTCACTCCGACCGTGACCGCGGCGTAAAAGCCACCGAGCAACAGGCCGGCGATGATCGCATTGACCGCAAGATCGAACGAGATCATTTGGGCGCGTCGGCCGTGGAGCTGTCGGCGACGGCCCCCGCCGCGCGGATCGGCAATCGGAGCATGCAAATGTCCTTAGGTTGTCGTCCGTCGGCAGCCGTGGCTTTTATAGCAGCATCGGACGGCCCGCGTCGCCAAGGCCGCGCCGCTAGCCGCGGCTGACCTTACGGCGTCGTGGCGAACCCCGCCGGCGCCGGCCAGGCACCAAGCCACGCATCGAGGATATCGAAGCTCTGGGGTGTCTGCGGCGAGATCAGAAAGCGGATTTTCGCGGCACCCGGCTGCGGCGCGATCGTCAGGGCGCCGTAGACAAAGCTGCTCGAGAGGTAGACCGAATCAGGCTCGCCGGTGCTTTCCAGGCCCGATGTGCCGTTGTCAGGCAGCACGGTCGCGCTCGCCGTGCTGGTTGTACCGGCAATTACCTGGCCGCTGCCATCGATCTGTTGAACGGCGACCTCAATCGTGCCTTGGCCCTGGCCGGACTCGGTGCGGGCGTTGATGCCAAAGGCGTAATTGCCGCCGCTGCCAATGGCGCTTGCTGCAATGTCCTGATAGAGCGCCTCGCTGGCGCCGGCGCCGCACTGGCCGGTGCTGCCCGCCCCGCAATCGAGCTGCAAATAGCGCACGCCGATCGAAGAGGCTTGCGTGTCGCGCGACGCCGTCGAGTTCTTGACGCTCCAATTGACCGGATTGCCGATCGTGCTCTGCCCCTCGGTGTGCCAAGTGCCGGTGATCGTGCCGTCGAAATGGGCTCTGGCCAGGAGATTGGCGTTGGGGATCGGCCATATCGGCAGTTGTGCGGTCGATGCCGCGACCACATGCGACCAGTCGTGGCAGTGCTGCACGACAAAAGTCACCCCTTGATAGGTTTGCGTGGCCGGGACCTGGCACTCGGTGGTCGCGATCGGGTGCTGGGCCGTCGGGGTCCACACTTCCCACCGGGTAATCCCGTATTCTCGGGTAAAATAGAACACTTCGAGATGTCCGCCGGTCAGAAACCCGGAGCTCGACTGAAACCCGTGATACGAGATCACGGTGTCCATGGTCTTTACCGGATTGCCGTTGACGCCGCCAAACGGAAAGCCGGTCTGATATTTCCAGCTGGTCTGCGTTGATGTCGAGTATTTGGCCGGGCAGATGCCCGGATAAGATTGCCCGCTCTGCTCCCAGTAAACATCGGCGATCGCCGCCGTGGTCTTGCCGCTCTTGAGAAAGCCGGTGGTCGGAAACAGCACCCAGCCGCCACCGATGATGCAGCCGCTGCTGTAAAACGTCTGTCCATAGCCGCCGCCGTCGCTGGTGTTGGCAATCGACGCCCACCCATTCTGCAACGTATAAATGTCGTAACCATCGGTGCCGTTGAACAGGTTGAATTGGTTGAATGGGACATAGTCGAATGTCGCGATCATCCAGGTCTTGCCGGCGACCGGGTTGAACACCGGATAGGCGTCGCGCTGCTGATAGCCCATCTGCTCGACATTGTTGTAGGGCAGCGGATCGCCGGACTGGATTTTGCGGATGCCGGCGCCGGCCGGGCAGCCGTAATAGGGATCGACCGGGATGACCAGGTTTTGCGAGCTCGTGCAGACGCTTTTGACGAGCCAGGTCATCGGATCACCGCTGTTGAGTTGCGACACCCCAGCAGCAAGCGCTCCAGCGGTATCCCAGCTGACACACAGGATGCCCGAAGCGAGTATCAGAGAAACCTGCAACCATCTGATGCAGCGCGCCATTGACGTTCCCCTGATCCCCCCGGCGGGCTCGCGAGCGCGCTTATGTTACGCGAGCGCAGACCGTAACGTTGGCGGTTGAGGAAGTCCTGATCTTGGCGCCAAGCCCGCTGCGGCATTTCGCCGCGTCGAGCGGGCGTCGCCGACACCTGGCACGGTGGGTGCCCGCCTCACCCGACCATCACGGCCGAATGCCCCAGCCAAGCCCCAGAGATGCGAAACGCGGGCCAAAGCCCGCGTTTCGGTGGCTCTGCGAAACCGCGCCGCGGCTTTTGCGACCGCGGCACGCCGCTGGCTGGCGCGCTAGTCGGTGGCGCCCGCCTTGTCGAGGTCTTGCCGGCCGTAGACCGCGACGCACCCCTTGAGGCAGCCGAGGATCGCATTGTTTGCCGGCATTGGCACAAACACCCAATTATTCGCCGCATTGGCCGCCACCGAGTGCGAGCTGCCGGAGACGTGCTTTCCGGTCACCGCCGGCACATTCAAGGTCGGCACAATTTGATCGAGGGTCTGGCTCGTGCCGTCGATCACTCCGAGCAGACCGGCGCCTTCGTCGGTGGTCGACAGGCCGCCGGTTTTCGAGGCGACCGGATGCGAAGAATACGGAGTGTTCTGCGAGCCGGTGTACCAGTGATTGTCGCCCGGATTGTACCAGACCTCATCCGAGGAGCCGACGCCCGGCACAAACGCATAAAGGCCGTTGGTGTCGATGATCACCTGAAACGGGTTGGCGCTGTTCTTGTCGGAGCCGAACCATGGGTTGCCTGCGGTGTCATAGACGACGCTGCACCCGGCCAGGAACGTCCCGTTCGGGCCCAAGGAGAGGCCGGCCGGCATGCAGTAGGGCACCGCGAACATCGTTTCGACGGCACCGCTCAGAGGGTTGATGCGGGCGATCGCGCCGAGCGGGCCCGGCGCCGCGGTGGTTCCCGAGATCGACGGGATCGACATGTAGAACCGCTGGGTTCCTGGATCCCAGGCCGCCTGCTCGGCGCCGTTGGTGCCAAAGGACAGGCTGATCTTCTTCCGGATCGTGAGCTTGCAGGCGGTGCTGACGTTGAGCGTCGTCGCAAAGGGCGGCGTGTCGGCGTTGTTGGCGACGATCAGGATGCGGTTCGCCGGGTCGTAGGCCATTTCATCCGCGCGAAACTTGCCGCCGGTGCTGACGCTGCTGACCTGTCGGTCGCTGGGCAGGGCGAAAGACACGACCCGGCTCGGGCCATCGCCGGCATAGAGACAGCCGCCGCCGGTGGCGACTCCATTGGGGCCCGAGGTGGCGTTGTTGCCGGTGGCCCCGGCGAACGGCGGGCTGGCCTTGATCTGCTTGACAAACTTGCCGGTCTTGGCGTTGACGACATCGACCGCCGCATTCGAGCGGTCGCCGAGATAGTAGGTCTGGGTCGTCTGGTCGACAAAGCTGATGTCGAACCCGTACATCCCGCCGGTCTTGTTGCTCGGCGCCACCGGGACCGGGATCGTGAACATCTGCGAGACCGCCCCTTGGCTCGCGGGCGTGGCCGCCCAGGCGCCGGATGCCGCCAACAGCAGCGCCGGCGCCACCGCCGTCAACGCCGGCGGCCGGAATAATTTCCGGTGCCAGACACAAAACGACCCCTTCCCGCGAAGCATAGCGTTCTCCTGCTAGAATGCGTTAATAATCCGACGTCGAGCTTGATTTGCCCGGCCCGGGAAAATCAACCAAGAAAGCCCCTGAGTCAATGATTTTCAAAGAAAACTGTGGCATTGTTCTATCCTCCGAACGAGATTTACCATACTTTCGGATCGGGCAAAAAAAACGCGGGCCCTGAAGCCCGCGTTGCTTTGGAGCTCCCGCGCCGCAGCCGGTTCGGGCCACAGCGCAAAAGCGCGTAACTGCCGCCGGCTAGTCGGTGGCGCCGGTCAGGTCGACATCGCTTCGCGTGTACACCGCCACACACCCGGTCAAGCATCTCGCGTAGGCGTTGTTGGCGGCGAACGGCACAAACACTTGATTGTTGGCGCCATTGGCGGTCACCGAATGCGCGCTCCCGGCCGGGTGCGTTGCAGTCTTCGGCACGTTGAAGGTCGGCACCAGCTGATCGAGCCGCTGGCTGGTCCCGTCGATCACCCCGAGGATGGCCGCACCCTGCGACACCGAGGTGGCTTTTGCGACGACAACCGAGGGCGCAAACGGGCTGCTCGAAGAGCCGGTATAAAAATGGTCGTCGCCACTATTATACCAGACTTCGTCGCTGCTGCCGGGGCCGGGCACCACTGCTTGCGGGAAGCCATCGGTGCCATAAATCAGCTGGCGCGGAACTGCGGTGTTTGTATCGGTGCCGCTCCATGGGTCGCCCGCCGTGTCGAAGGTCACACTGCAGCCCAGCAGCAGGGTGTTGTTGTTCGTATTGATGGCGAGGCCCGCCGGCGCGCACGAATCGACCGCGTAAACCGCGTCGATCGCGGCGCTGAGCGGGTTGATCCGCACCAGCGCGCCCTTGGTCGGGTCGGTGGCGCTGACATTCGGGATCGAGAGGAAGAACCGCCCGGTGTTGGGGTCCCATTGCGGCTGCTCGGCGCCGTTGGTGGCAAACGGCAGCAGGATGTTCTTGCCAACCGTGAGCTTGCAGCCGGCACCGACCTTTACCAAGGTGCCGTAGGGCGACGGCGGGTTGGCGCTGCCGTTGGGAACGGGAGTGATGATCAGCAGCAGGCTGTCCCTGGGATCGAACGCCAGTTCGTCCGCGCGCCCCGGCACATTGGCGAGCCGCACATTGCTGACCTGCGAGCCGCCCAGGGTGAACGAAACCACGCGGTCATTGGCGTCGGTCGCGATAATGCAGCTGTTGGCGGTCAGAACGCCATTCGGGCCGGACAACTCCGAGCTGACGGCGGAGGCCCCGGCAAAGGCGGGGCTGGCCGAAATCTGTTTGACGAACTTGTCGGTTTTCGCGTTGAAGACGTCGATCGCCTTATTGGAGCGGTCGGCGACATAGCCGGTTTGGGTCCGCTGATCGACGTAGCTGATATCAAACGAATACATCCCGCCGGTGGTATTCGCCCGCGCGACCGGGATCGGGATCGTGGCGTGGAGCAGGACGGGCCCGTTATCCTCCGGCGCGGCCGCCCAGGCGCCGGTTGCGGCGAGCAGCAGCGCCGGCGCCACCGCAGTCAAGGCGGACAGGCGGAAATGTTTTCGCCTGAAGACACAAAAAGAACCCTTCCCGCGAAGCATAGCGTCCTCCCGTTACAATACATTTACAATCGTGCATCGAGGCAGATGCCCGACCACCCAAAATTATCTATGGTCGCCACCGAGTCAACGCTTTTCCAACGAAGTCTTAACACCTTTCAGTTACCTGAACATGATTCTACCATAATGAGAACACAATAAACCGGAAGGCCTGATACGAGAGGCCTATTAAACTTTAAGGAGGGAAAACGTCCGTCATTCAGCAAATCACTTGTATGGCTGAGCACGCAGGCACAGTGCCGCGATCGCCTTTGCCGGTGGTCAGATAGCCTGCCGCCGCCGACAACAATTAAGCAAGGCGCAGATTAACGGCCGGCGGCTCCGCGTGCCGGAGCGCGTCAGCCCGGCGGCAGCGGCTCGCCGCGCATGTATTTGCCGCGGCAGAACAACAGGGTCGGCCGATTGGTGTGAGCGTAGCGCTCGACATGGCCGATAAAGATGATGTGGTCGCCGCCGTAATGCCGGTACTCGTTGCGGCACTCGAAATGCGCCGCAGCACCGATCAGCACCGGGGCGCCGCATTCCGGGATCATGTGGTCGATCTCGGCGAATTTGTTCTCGTGGCTGCGAGCGAATTTGTTCGACAGCTCGATTTGGTCGTAAGCCAGGATGTTGACGACGAAATGCGAGCCCTCCTGAAACGCCGGCAGGCTTTGCGCGTAGAGCGAGGCGCTCCACAGCACCAAGGGCGGCGCCAGCGACACCGAGGTGAACGAGTTCGCGGTCAGACCATAGAGCCCGCCATCCTTGCCGCGCGCGGTGATGATCGTGACGCCGGTAGCAAAGCTGCCGAGCGCGTTGCGGAAATCGCGCGAATCAAAGCCTTCGCCCGAGGTCGCCTTGACCGGTGCCGCATGGCTGCCGGGATGCTCGGGCTCGGGCAGATCGGGCTTGGGCGTTGCGCTTTGCTGGTTATTGGTTCGCACGGTCGATCCCCACGATCTGCTCAAAGCGACACTTCGGGTGGCAGGCCCAGAGCCACCCGGCCATAAATGGCGCCATTGACGTCCCAGGTCAGCGTGTAATGGGCATTGGCCGCATGGACATCGCGGAAAGCGCGCTGGATCGGGTTTTGCGCATAGATCGCGCCGCCACCGCTCGCGCTGAACAGAATATCCACCGCTCGGGTGCACAATGTCGCGGCAAAGGCGCCATCGCGGCGATAGCGCGCCTTTTGCTCGAGGCTCGGCACCACCCCGGCTTCGGTGATCCGCGTCGCCTCGTCGCAATCGCGTAATGAGATCGCCTCTGCGGCATCAGCCGATGCTGCGGCTTCGGCGAGATGAACCTGCAAGTTTCTGAAATCGGCGAGGTTCCGTCCGGTGTAGATGCTGAGCCGGGTTCGGGTCGTCTCGGCGAAGTGCTGGATCGCGCCGCGGGCGATGCCGAGCGAGACGCCGGCGATGGCAAAACCGAACAGGCTGATCGCCGGCAGCTGATAGAGCGAGCCAGGATTGACCGCGCTGCCCCGGTTGGGGCCGCCCGTGATCCGCTCGGCGGCCAACGTGCGGTAGGCCGGGACGAACACATCCTTGACCTCGACATCCTTGCTGCCGGTGCCGCTGAGCCCGATCACCTGCCAGGTGTCGATGACCGTGTAGTCGCTCGCCGGCAACAGAAAGATGCGCGGCTCGCTCTCTGCGGTCTCTTCGTCGATGACAAAGGCGCCGATCATCGCCCAGTGGGCGGCATCGATGCCGCTCGAAAACGGCCAGCGCCCGCTGAGCCGGTAGCCGCCCGGCACTCGCTTGGCCCGGCCGCGCGGAAAGATCAGGGCCGAGCCGATCAGATTGTCTGGCGATTCGCCCCAGATTTCGTCTTGCGCCTCGGGGTGCCACATGGCCAGGAGCCAATGGTGGGCAGCAAGGTTGGCCAGCACCCAGGCGGTCGAGCCGCAGCCTTGGCCAACCACCGCGCATAGCTCGAACAGCGCGCGGTAGGGCAGCTCGCTGCCGCCGACCCGGGCCGGTTGCAGCATGCGAAACAAGCCGCTCGAATGCAGATCGGCGATCGTCTCGTCGGGCAGCCGGCGCAGCTCCTCGGCCCGCCCGGCGCGCTCGCGCAGGATCGGGATCAGCGCCTCGGCGCGAGCCAACAGCTCGTCGAAACGCGGCGGCGCCCCGCTGGGTTTGGTTTTGGCGTCGGGCATTGCCATCCTCTCACCGCATCAGCCACCCTGCCCCACTCTACCCGCCGCATCGCGAGCGAGCGAGGCCTAACCGGAATATGGGCGGGAATGGCGGCATTGCAGCGGGCGGATGGGGAGGCTGCGGCGGTGCAGTGGAGCGGCGCCTCCCCATATGACGTTCGAAAAGGCGCGAGCCTGTGCCGGAGGACATCGCCCGATGACCATTGAAACCGATGAGCGTTGAAACCGAGCCGCGCCGCCCGCCGCTGCGGCCGCGAATTCGCGAAACCGAGGAGACCGGCCGGCTCGAGCTCAGCCTGCCGCCGGTCCCGCAGCCGGTCCCGGCGCCGGTTCCGGTTGGCCGGCGCCGGTCGCCCTTTGCGGTGGCGCTGTGCGGTTTGGGGCTGCTCGCTCTCGGCGTTGTCGCGATTGATCTCTCCGAGTTTATCGGCGGCGCTTTTGCGCACGGCGCGGGGTTCGGCGTGCTCGCCACCGTGGCGGTCGCCGCCGGCGCCGGCGGCGCGCTGTACTGGTGCGGTTGCGAGCTGCGCGGATTGCTGCGCCTGCGCTCGGCCGAGCGGCTGCGGCGACTGATCCCGTCGGCGCTCGCCGGCGAGCTGAAGCGCGAGCTTGACCAGGCGGCGGCGATCCTCGGCCGCGATCCGCTGCTGGCGGCGCCGGTGGCCAGCTATCGCGGCGCCCTCGAGGCGCACCATAGCGGCGGCGACGCGCTCGAGCTGTTCTCCCGATTCGTGCTCGCCCCGGCCGACCGGCTGGCGCAGGCCGCCATCCGCCGCGCCTCAGCCCAGGCCTTCGCGATCAACGCGGTCAGCCCGACGGTGCTGACCGACACCTTGTTCTTTGCCGCCCGCGCGCTGCGGCTGGTTCGCGAGATTGCGGAGATTTATGGCCAGCGTCCGGGGCTTGCCGGCACCGTCCATCTGCTGCGCCGGCTGGTCGGCAGCGCCGGGCTGGTCGGCGCCGTCGATATCGTCGGTGGTGTGCTGGTCCAGCAATTGGGTGGTGCGGTTCTCGAGCGGATCAGCGCCAACGCCGCCGAAAGCGCCTATGCCGCGCAGAAGATCGCGCGGCTCGGCCTGGTCGCGATGGCGTTGTGTCGCCCGGTCGAGTTCAGTCCCGGCGAGGCGCCTTCGCTCGGCACTCTGGTCTCCGGTCTCTTCAAGCCTGGCGCTGCGAAAACAGACGAGGCTGATGCGCGGCGCAAAATCGGATAGGATCGCGGTCTCGCCGGTGCGCCGAAGGTCGGCACGGCAATTGCTGAGGCACCAGAAAAGCCTCGACCAGGGGAGGGTCGAAATGCTGTCGCGCCGCGCTCTAATCATCAACCTGTCGACGACGGCGCTGGTCGGCGCCGTGGCCGCGAGGGCGCGCTTCGCCTTCGCCGCCGACAAAACCATCAAAATCGGGATCAACCTGCCCTTTACCGGGGCCGACGCGCACGACGCCGAGCTGATCAAGGACGGCGCCTTGCTGGCGATCGACGAGGCCAACGCCGCCGGCGGGACGGCCGGCTACAAGATCGACGTCATGCTGCTCGACGCCGGCACCGCGACCGCCGGGCAATACGACCCGGCGCAGGCCGCGACCAACGCCCGCAAGATGGTGTCGGACGATTCGGTGATGGCCGCGATCGGCCCGCAGATGAGCGGCTCGGGCAAGGCGATGTCGCCGATCCTGAGCCAGGGCGGTCTGGCGACGATCACCCCGGCCTCGACCAACCCCGACATCACCGACCCGAAATTCGCCGCGCAATACCGGCCCAAAGGCCAGGCGATCTATTTCCGCACGGTCACCACTGATGCCTATCAAGGGCCGAACATGGCGAATTATTTCGCCGATACGTTAAAGGTCAAATCGGTCTATGTGCTCGACGACAGCGGCGCCTATGGCGTCGGGCTCGCCGACGCGTTTCAGGGGCAGGCCAAGAAGCGCGGCATCAACGTGCTCGGACGCGACCGGCTCGATCCGAAAGAAGCCGACTACACGACGACCCTGACCAAGATGAAAGCGCTGAACCCCGACGCGCTTTACTACGGCGGGGTCGGCCAGGCCGGGGTCAAGGTGGTCAAGCAGTCCTACGACATCGTCCCCAAGATCATCAAGGCCGGCGGTGACGGCGTTTATGGGGCCGAGATCCTGACCGGCGCCGGGTTCCCGGCGGCCGAGGGCTGGTACGCCACGATCGCCGCACCCAACGTGCTCGACAATCCCGATGCGGCGCCGTTCATCCAGAACTTTGCCAAGAAATACGGCAAGCAGCCGGACAATTACTCGATCACCGCCTATGATGCCGCATTGGTGATCCTCGCCGCGGTCAAGAGTGTGGCCGCCTCGGGCAAGGATGTCACCCGCGACGCAGTGCGCGAGGCGATCCAGAACTCGCACGTCAAGACCTTGCAAGGCGTGGTCAGCTTCGACGCCAACGGCGACATCACGAACCGGGTGATCAGCGTCTTCCAGATCACCAAGAACGACAAGTATCCGCTCGACGACGTGCTCCACCAATACAAATACATGGGAGTGGCGCCGGCAAGCTCGTAAGCCCGCGGCCCGCGCGATGACCGAATATGGGGTGCTGCTGCAGCAAGTGATCAACGGGTTGAGCCTGGGCGCCATGTACGCGTTGCTGGCGCTGGGCTTTACCCTGGTCTATGGCATCCTCGAGCTGATCAATTTCGCCCATTTCAACGTGTTTATGGTCAGCTCGTTTATCGGCATGTGGGCGCTCGAGGCGCTCGGCATCTCGGGCCAGGGCCATGTGCTGACCGGGCTGGCGCTCGCCGGGGCATTGGCCTTTGCCTTCAGCGTGACGATGCTCGCCGCCGGCGGGCTCGGCGTCGCGATCGAGCGGCTGTCGCTGCGGCCGTTGCGCGAGGTCAAGGGCCCGGCGGCGATGATCACGACGATCGGGGTCTCTTACATCCTGTTCAACGTGATCCTGTTGACCGTCGGCGCCGAGTTCGAAGAACTACCCGAACCCGATGCCGGTGGTCCGCTGGCAGTTCGGCGAAGTGACCCTCGAATTGCGCGAAGTCCTGATCTGGACAATCACCGCGGTGCTGATGGTGGCGCTGCACCTCTTTGTCCATCGCACCCGGCTCGGCAAGGCGATGCGGGCGACCGCGCAGGATCCCGAGGCGGCGCGGATGATGGGGGTCGAGGTCGACCGGGTGATCCTGACGGCGTTTTTTGTCGGCTCGGCGCTGGCCGGCGCCGCCGCGCTGATCTTTGGCCTTTATTACAACTTCACCAGCTTTATCATCGGCTACACCGCCGGGTTGCGGGCGTTCACCGCGGCGGTGCTGGGCGGCATCGGCAGCATCGGCGGCGCCATGGTCGGCGGCCTGTTGATCGGGCTGATCGAGAGCCTGGGCGGCCAGTTGATCGCGGTGCGCTGGACCGATGTGATCATCTTCTCGATCCTGATCCTGGTGCTGGTGTTCGTCCCGTCCGGCCTGTTCGGCCGCGCCACCCCGACCAAATCCTAAAATGGCCGAGATCGGCAAGCCGCCGCCGGTCAGAACCGCGAGCCTGCGGCCGGCGCTGCCGGCGAGAGCCCCCGCGCTCCGATCGATCGCGCTGATGCGGCCCCGCAGCCGGGCGCGCATCCTGATCGTTTGCCTCGCAGCGGCGGCGCTGCTGTTTCCGCTGCTGCACCACAACGACGCCGACATCGATTCGCTGGCCAACGCGCTGGCTTTTGCGGCGCTGGCTTTGGGCCTCAACATCGTTGTCGGCTTTGCGGGCCTGCTCGATCTCGGCTATGCCGCCTTCTTTGCGATCGGCGCCTACGCCTACGGCATCCTCAGCTCGTGGCAGCTGCAGCCGGAATGGACCAGCCTGTGGGAGCCGTTCCAGTGGCTCGGCCTGGTCGCGCGCAACCACACGACCGCCGGCGATTTTGTCCATTTTCAGGTCTCGTTCTGGCTGATGCTGCCGGTTTCGGCCGCGATCGCCGCCTTTTGCGGCATAGTGTTCGGCGCGCCCACCCTGCGGCTCAAGGGCGATTATCTGGCGATCGTGACCCTGGGTTTCGGGGAGATCGTGCCGATCGTCGTGCGCAATTGGCCGTCCTTGACTAATGGCGCGATGGGCTTGAACGGGGTCGCCCCGCCGCAGCTCTTCGGCTTTAATTTCGGGGTCAGCGCCACACCCTATTACTACGTCGGGGTGGCGCTGGTCGCCCTGTTGATCCTGGTGAGCCTCAGGCTCAAGGATTCGCGGATCGGGCGAGCCTGGATGGCGATCCGCGAGGACGAGATCGCCGCCGCGGCGATGGGCATCAACCTGGTTCGCTTCAAGCTGTTGGCCTTCGCCTGCGGCGCCGCCTTTGCCGGCGCCACCGGCACGCTCTACATCGCCAAATTGCAGACCGCGACGCCGGACATGTTTATGTTTCCGGTTTCGGTGATGATCCTGGTCATGGTCGTCTTTGGCGGGCTCGGCAGCGTGTGGGGCGTCGTCATCGGCGCCCTGATCCTGCAAATCCTGCAATCCTGGCTGCTCGAGGACCTCTCCGGCTGGCTGCATGCGCTCGGCCGACTGGTCAGTGTCGATTGGCTGCAGCATGTCGAGCTGGCCTCGTCGATCGAGCTGATCTTTGGCTTTATCCTCGTGTTCATGATGCTCTATCGCCGCCAGGGGCTGATCCCGGCCTCACGCCCGGTGCCGGCGCTGAGCCTGGCCGAGCAGACGGCGCAGGTCGGCCGCGGCGGGTTTGCGACCCTGGTCGGCCCCGAGCCGGCCGAGCGCGGCGCCAGTGGGCCGCTGCTGGAGGTCCGCGACTTGACGTTGCGGTTTGGCGGGCTCGTCGCCTTGCGCTCGGTCGATCTGACGGTGCCGGCGCATTCGGTCGTCGCGGTGATCGGGCCCAACGGTTCGGGGAAATCGTCGCTGTTCAACGCCGTCACCGGGCTGGTCCCGGCCAATAGCGGCACGATCCGCTTTGCCGGCGAGGACATCGGCCGGCTGCGGCCGGATGCGGTGCTCGAATGCGGCATTGCCCGCACCTTTCAGAATATCCGCCTGTTCCCGAACCTGAGCGTGCTCGAAAACATCATGATCGGCATGCATGCGCGGCTCGGCACCGGCGCCGTCGGAGCATTGCTGCGGCTGCCCTGGACGCGGCGCGAGGAGGAGGCGGCGCGCGAGCGGGCGCTGGAAATCCTGGCGCTATTCGGCAACCGCCTCTTGCCGCGCGCCGAGCATCTGGCTTCGAGCCTCTCCTACGCCAACCGCCGGCGCACCGAAATCGCCCGCGCCCTCGCCTCGCGGCCCAAGCTCCTGCTGCTCGACGAGCCGACGGCGGGGATGAACCCGGCCGAAACCCTGGAGCTCGCCGACCAGATCAAGAGCCTCAATCAGCACGGGCTGACCATCGTGCTGATCGAGCACAAGCTCGATGTCGTGGTCAGCCTGGCGGACCAGGTGGTCGTCCTCGATCATGGCGAAAAGATCGCCGAGGGCCCGCCCGAAACGGTGCGCCGCGACGAGGAAGTCATTCGCGCCTACCTCGGCCGCAGCGCCGCCTTCGCGTGACCGGGGCGATGCTCGAATTCCCGATGCTGGAATTTCGGGCGGTCGACACCTATTACGGCGACCTCCATGTGCTGAAATCGGTCGATTACCGGATCGAAGCCGGCGAAATCGTCTGCCTGCTGGGCGGCAACGCGTCCGGCAAATCGACGACGATGAAGGCGATCATGGGCACCGTGACGCCGCGGCAGGGCGCGATCCTGTTTGAAGACAAGCCGCTGAAAGGGATCAGCACGGCCGAGCGGGTGCGCCGCGGCATTGCCCCGGTGCTCGAGGCGCGCCGCCTGTTCCCGCGCATGACGGTCTACGAGAACCTCGAAATGGGTGCCTATACCCGCCGCCGCGGCCCCGAATTCGACCAGGACCTGACCCGCGTGCTGACGCTTTTCCCGCGGGTCGAGGAACGGCTGCGCCAGATCGCCGGCACACTCTCCGGCGGCGAGCAGCAGATGGTCGCGATCGGCCGGGCCTTGATGGCCCGCCCCAAGCTTTTGTGCATGGACGAGCCGTCGATGGGCCTGTCGCCCGCCTATGTCGAGCAGGTCTTCGACATCATCCGCGAGATCAACCGGCAGGGCACGACGATCTTCATGGTCGAGCAGAACGCCAATATGGCATTGCAGATCGCCGACCGCGCCTATGTGTTGCAGACCGGGGAGGTGGTGCTGAGCGGCCCCGCCGCCGAATTGCGCGAGAACGAAGCAATCCGCCACGCCTATCTCGGCGAGATGAAATTGGCAGCCCGGGGTTAGCGCGCGCATCTAAGTCGCCTTGCCCGGACTTGATCGACTTGATCCGGGCATCCACGTCTTTGCTTCCGGCGCGGGAAGGCGTGGATGGCCGGGTCAAGCCCGGCCAAAGCGAACGAGTTCGAGTGGTTCTTCCAACATTGGCGCTCACAATTTTGCCCGCACTTGGTCGCTGTCGCGGGAACGACGCCTCCGCCTCCTCGGAAAGGGCTCCAACGTAACCAGCTTGCGGAATCGAAACAGAGACGAAAAGCTTTTGTCGCGGCCTCGCTCAGGGGCTCGCTCTCTGACGGCAAAGGCGAGGAAATGGCGGATTTTCGCGGCGTCGCGTTGGGTGCGGCCCGGCAGCACGGCGAATTGGCGCTCGCCGAGATTGGGCGGCAGGCGGTGGCGCTCGACCTCGGCGCTCCGCTACGGGTCAGGGTCAGCTTGCGGGCGCGCCGCGTTGGGCTGCGCATCGATGCCGCTGAACGGCGGGTTGAGCTGGTGCTGCCTCAGGGCGTCCCGGCCGAACTTGGCTTGCGGTTTCTGCGCGACAAGCGCGGCTGGATCGCCGCCCGCCTCGCCGCCCTGCCCCATCGGGTGCCATTCATCGAGGGGGCGGTGGTGCCGGTGCTGGGCGTGCCGCACCGCATCCGCCGCTCGCTCGATCCGGTGCCGGCGCCGGTGACGATCGGCGAAGGGGATATCCGGGTGCGCGGCGACCCGCAGCATATTGGGCGCCGGGTCCACGATCATCTCGTAGCACTCGCCCGCGGCGAGCTGGCGCGGCGCGCTCGCCCGCTGGCGCTGCGCATCGGGCATAAGATCGCGCGAGTGGGCGTGCGCGATACCAGGAGCCGCTGGGGCAGCTGCTCGTCGCGCGGCAATCTGTCGTTCAGCTGGCGGCTGATCTTTGCCCCCGAGCCGGTCATCGACTATGTCGTAGCGCATGAGGTCGCGCATCTGGCGGAGATGAACCACGGGCCGCGCTTCTGGCGGCTGGTCGAGACTCTGGCGCCCGACAATGCCGAACCACGCGCCTGGCTCGATCGGCACCGCGCCCAATTGCTTTCCTATGGCTGAGCGGCGACACGGGAGGAGGCCCAAACAATGGCGCAAGGCAGCACAGGATACGTCGTCAAAGCGATCGAGCCGGTGGCGATCGGCAGCGATGTTCAGGCGCGGGTCTTCACCCTGGCGCCGGGCGAGGAGATCCCGTGGCATTTCCACAGCGTGGCGACCGACTGGTTTTTTGTGCTCGAGGGCACGTTGTCGGTCGAAACCCGCGCGCCTGCCGATCGGCAGATATTGGACGCTGGAGCCCGCTGCCACGTCTCGCCCAAGACCGCGCATCTGGTCTCGAACCCGTCGGGCGCCGATACCCGCTTCGTGCTGGTGCAAGGGGTCGGCGCGCACGATTTCCTCAGGGTCGGGGGTCAGCCCGCGCCGGCATGATCCACAGCAGCAGCGCGAGGCCGGGCAGGCAGGCCGCCGTGCTGAGCACAAAGAACGGCCCCCAGCCGAGCATGTCGGCGAGTGCCCCGCCCGAGGCCGACAAGGTGGTGCGCCCGACCGCCGCCAAGGACGACAGCAGCGCGTATTGGGTGGCGGTAAAGGCGATATTGCAGAGGCCGGACAGGTAGGCGACGAACGCCGCCGAGCCCATCCCGCCGGTCAGATTCTCGATCCCGATGGTCAGCGCCAATGCCAGCAAATTGTGCCCGGCCCAGGCCTGCGCCGCATACATCAAATTCGACAGCATCTGGAGGATGCCGCAGACCAATAGCGCGCGCATGACGCCGAGCCGCAGCACGACGACGCCGCCGAGCGCCAGCCCGGCGAGGCTCGCGGCGAAACCGTAGATCTTGCCAATGTCGGCGACCTCGACCTTGGTAAAGCCGAGCGACACGTAGAGCGGGTTCGACATCGTCCCGGCGAGCGCGTCGCCAAACTTGTAGAGGATCACAAAAGCCAGGACCGCCAGCATCCCGGGCCGGGTCAGCATGTCGCTGAACGGGCCGACGACCGCGCGCTCGAGCCAGGCCGCGACCCGGTCGAGGGCGCTGCGGCCGGGCAGCGGTTCCGGCGTGCGCACCCCGCCCGGCTCGGGGGTCAGCCACACCGTGACCATGCCGACGCCCATCAGCGCCGCCATCAGCGCATAGGCGACGCGCCAGCCGGCAAAGCTCGCGGCGTAAAGCGCGCCGGCTGAGGCCGCCAGCATGCCAAAGCGATAGCCCCATTGCGTTGCCGCGGCGCCGGCACCCTGCTCCTCCGGGCGCAGCAATTCGATGCGATAGGCGTCAATGACAATGTCCTGGCTGGCCGATAAAAACGCCACCGCGAGTGCGGCGAGCGCGGTCAGGCCCGGCGCGGCGCGCGGATCGGCGAGCCCCAGCGCCAGGATCGCCAGGGCCAACACCGGCTGGATCGCCAATGCCCAGCCGCGCCGCCGCCCAAGACCCGAGGTAAGCAGCGGGATCGGCAGCCGATCGATCAGCGGCGACCACAAAAACTTGACGCTGTAGGGCACGCCGACCAGCGCAAACAGCCCGATCGTGGTGCGCGACACGCCCTCTTCGGCGAGCCGGAACGACAAGGTGGCAAAGGTCAGCGCGAGCGGCAGCCCGCTCGAAAACCCCATAGCCAAGATCGCGATCAGCCGCTGCTGGCGGTAGATTGCGAGCGAGGACAGCCAGAGAACCGACCGGTGCGGCGGCAGCCAGCCCCTCACCCCGGCCCTCTCCCCGCTTGCGGGGAGAGGGAGCGGCTTGCGGCTCCCCCGGCCGAGTTTGCAGCAGCCCGTGATCTTCCCGCTGCGCGAGTCCCTCCCTCTCCCCGCTGGCGGGGAGAGGGTGGGGTGAGGGGCCATCCCCGCACCCTGGGCGAAGACTGTTCCGCTACGGCTTCGCCGGCGCCTTTGCGGCGTCGGCGGCGACCTGCATCTTGATGATCTTGTCCGGGTTGGTGACCATGCCGTTGTCGGCCGGGTCGCCCTTTTTGAGCTGGTCGATATATTCCATGCCGGAAACCACCTTGCCCCAGATCGTGTATTGGCCGTCGAGTGAGGGCGCCGGCGCGAACATGATAAAAAACTGGCTGTCGGCGCTGTTGGGGTCCGAAGTTCGGGCCATCGCCACCGTGCCTCGGACAAACGGCTCCTTTGAGAATTCGGCCTTGAGCGGGTGGCCCGAGCCGCCGGTGCCGTTGCCGTTAGGGTCGCCGGTCTGCGCCATAAAGCCGGCGATCACCCGGTGAAAGGTCAGCCCGTTGTAAAAGCCGCGGCGCACCAATTCCTTGATCTGGGCACAGGTCGCCGGCGCCAGATCGGGCCGCATATCAATGACGACGCGGCCCGCCGGCACATCGAGGTAAATCGTATTGTCGAGATCTGCTGCCATCGCCTTGCCTCCAACAACGAGCGCGGCGATCAGCATGACGAGCCGGCCCAACGCTGCCATCAATCGGTTCCTGCATCTGGGGTAGGTGGGCGACCTTAACCGAACCCGTGGCGCCGCAAAAGCGCCTCGGGATCGGCCCTCGCTTCAGGATCGGCCCTCGTACCAGCCGCCGCGCCGAAAGCGATCGAGATAGGTCGGCAGAATGCCCTCGACCGCGGTCGGCGCGATGCCGAGGGCGGCAAGGTTCATGGCGCCGGAGGAGACCACGTTGTCGCGCTTCAGCATCTCGACCTGGTCGGGGGTCAAGGGCGGGCTCGGCAGCAGCGCCATCAGCCGCGCCTGAAACGCCGCCAGCCCGAACGGCAGGTTGACCAGCAACCGCTTGCGGCGAATCTCACCGAGCAGCAATTCGACCAGCTCACGGAAGGTATAGATCTTGGGGCCGCCGAGCTCGTAAGTGCGGCCCGCGGTGGCCGGGTCGTCGAGGCATTTCACCACCGCATCGGCGACATCGCCGACATAAACCGGCTGAAACCGGGTGTCGCCGCCGCCGATCAGCGGCAACACCGGAGAGAGCGTGGCCATCGCAGCGAAGCGGTTGAAAAACTGGTCTTCCGGGCCAAACACCACCGAGGGCCGCAGGATCGTCACCGTCGGAAAGGCGTCGCGCACCGCGACCTCACCCGCCGCCTTGGTGCGCGCATAGGCCGAAGGCGCGCGCGAATCGGCGCCGATCGCCGAGATATGGACAAAGCGCTCGACCCCGGCCTCGCGGGCGAGCCGGGCGAGCCGCGCCGGCCCGGTATGGTGCACCCGCTCGAATGTCTGCGACCCGCTCTCGCGCAATATGCCGACGCAATTGACCAGCGCCGCGTTGCCGGCGAGGAAGGCCGGCAGCAGCCGCTCGTCGTCGATCGCCAGGTTCACCGCCGCGATCTGCCCGACATTGCCCTGTGGCATCAGGAATTTCGCTCCCTCTGCGTGGCGGCAGCCGACGGCGATCACATCGCCGCGCGCGGCGAGCCGCTGCACCACGTAGCGGCCGATAAAGCCCGACCCGCCCAGCACCGCGGTCCGGCGATTTCCGATAGGTCCTCCGGCCATGCACCCCCCGCCCTGTCCCCCGATGCCGGTCATCTATAACGCAACGCGCGCATCGCCGAAAGCCGGCGACCCTTCTCGGCGGTGGCGGGTTGGGCTAGAACCCGGCTGACGGCAACGCAAGCTCAATCTGGAGACCAGCGCGATGGCGGATCAGTCGGTGTTGAGCAACGAATACCCGGTGCCGGAGCGAATGAGGGCCTGGGTGCTCGGCGGGCCCGGCGAGATTCTGCCGGTCGAGAAGCCGGTGCCGCAGCCTGCCGCCGCTGAAGTGCTAGTGCGGATCGATGCGGTCGCGATCTGCGCGACCGATCTCGAAATCATGCGCCACGGGCTGCCGGCGATGGTCGATGGCGGCCTGCCGTTTCACAAGAACTTCACGATCGGCCACGAATATATGGGCACGGTGGTCAAGCTCGGCCCGGCGGTCGATGAATATTCGGTCGGCGACCGCGTTACCGTCGAGGTCCATGCCGGCTGCGGGCGCTGCGCGCGCTGCCGGCAAGGCATGTACACCTCGTGCCTGAACTATGGCGATCTGAAAAAGGGGCATCGCGCCAACGGTTTCACCACCGACGGCGGCTTTGCTCAATACGCGGTCAACAACGTCAACACCTTGGTCCATGTGCCCGACGACATGACCGATGCGGAGGCAACCCTCGTCGTCACCGCCGGCACTTCGATGTACGGGCTCGACGTGTTGGGCGGGCTGATCGCCGGCGAGGGTGTGGCCGTCACTGGGCCGGGGCCGATCGGCTTGCTCGGGGTGGCGGTCGCCAAGGCGCTCGGCGCCGACCCGGTGATCCTGACCGGCACCCGTGAGGCGCGGCTTGAGCTCGGCAAAAAGCTAGGCGCCGATCACGTCGTCAACGCCCGCGAGGAGGACGCGGTTGCCGCGGTCAGGCGCATCACCGGCGGTAAGGGTGTGCAGTTCGTCGTCGAATGCTCGGGCGCCGCCAACGCGCTCGACGAGGCGGCGCAGATGGTCGATCGCGGCGGCCGCATCTGCCTCGCCGCCTTCCCCGCCGAGAAGGTGCCGGTCGATCTCGCCCACCTGGTGCGCAACAACATCTATGTCTACGGCATCCGCGGCGAAGGGCAGAGCGCCACCCACCGGGCGATGGCGCTGATGAAGCAGAAGCGCTTTGACGCCCGCCTGATCCACACCCACACCTTCCCGCTCGACGAATTGCCGACCGCGCTCAGATACGCCCGCGAGCGGATCGACGACGCGATCAAGGTCGTGGTCAAAAACCAGCCCTGAACGGTCCGACCGGCGCACGCGATCTGACTGGTGAATGCTACTGGACAAGACTTTGCGCGAGCGCCGAGGGATATTCGGCCGCCGCCGCGCTGCCGGCACCGACCAGCCACTTGCGAAATGCGGCAATTGCCGGTGCGTCGCTGCTCGCTTCCGGCGCGTAGACGAAATATCCGCGCGTACGGACCACCGGTTTCCGGATCGGCGCCAAGAGCCGTCCGGCGCGCAGCTCGTCGCTGACGAGCGCCAGAGGGCCCATCACCACGCCGAGCCCTTCGAGCGCCGCCTGGATGGCAAAATAGAAATGCTCGAACACCTGGTCGCGCGCGGGCTTCAGCTCGGGGACGCCGGCGGCCGCCAGCCATCGCGGCCACGCGTCGCGCAACGTCGCCGCGTGGAGCAGCGTGTGCCGTGCGAGATCCGGCGGCGCTTGCAGCGGACACCGCCTGATCAGGTCGGGGCTCAATAGCGGCAGGCGCGCTTCGCCAAGGAATTGCCGGCCGGCCCAGCCGGGTTGCTGAGACGGGCCCGAGATCACGACATCCACATCCATGCGAAACTGCTCGGCCGGCGTGCTGGCGGTGACAATTCCCAGCTCGAGCTCGGGATGGTCGCGCTGAAATTCGGGCAGGCGTGGAATGAGCCAGCGCATTGCAAAGGTCGGCAGCGCCGATACGCGGAGCGGGCCTCGCGCCGGAGCGCCGCTGCGCGCCCGCATCGCGGCGCCGGCCAGCCGGTCGAGGGCGGGGCCGATCTCGGCCAGCAGCTCCGCCCCAGCCCGCGTCGGCACGGCGTTGCGGCTGGTGCGCTCAAACAGCCGCGCGCCGAGCCAATCTTCGAGCACGCGGATCTGCCGGCTGATGGCGCCATGGGTGACGTTGAGCTCCTCCGCGGCGCGGGTGAAGCTGCTGAGCCGAGCCGCGGCCTCAAAGGCCTTGATCGCGTTCAGCGGCGGCAGGCGCGGGCGAACCATGGGTGTGAGCTTTCCTCACACGCGCGGTCAGCACAAGTCGTTTGTCGCCGACCCGTCATCATGCGAAAGGGAGCCATGGATCGGCCCGGCTTCCGCCGGCGTCGAACTCCCGAGGCAAGGAAGGCGTGATGACGGCGGCAACTTTCTCGACCACGACCGGCCGCCCCAATCGCAGCCGAACGCGCGTGCTGCTGGGCGCCTGCGGCGCGCATGCCCTGCACGACGGCTTCACCGATACGCTCTATCTGCTGCTGCCCTTGCTGCAGACCGAATTCGCCCTGGGCTACGCCGCGGTCGGCGTTTTGCGCGCGCTCTATGCCGGGGCGATGGCCGGGCTACAGGTGCCGGCGGCCAAGCTGGCGCGGCGGGTCGGCGGGGTTACCTTGCTCGCGCTCGGCACCGCGGTCGCCGGGGCGGCCTATCTGTGCCTCGGACAAACCTCCAGCATCGCGGTGCTGGCGTTCGCTCTGATCCTCGGCGGCATCGGGTCGAGCACCCAGCATCCGATCGCCTCCGGCCTGGTCGCCACGGCTTACGAGGGGCCGCGCTCGCGCGGCGCGCTCGGCACCTACAATTTTGCCGGCGACCTCGGCAAGATGGCGCTGCCGGCGATCACCGCCGGCCTGATCGCGGTGATGGCCTGGCGTTCGGCGGCGAGCGTCATTGGCATGATCGGGCTGGTTGGCGCCGGCATCATCGCGCTGGCCCTGGGGCGGATTCCGGTCGCGGGCGGCGAGCACGCCGTGACGGCGGCGCCGAGCAGAACCGCCGAGAGCCGCGTCGAGCCGCCGCGCGGCGGCTTCTCCTTGCTGCTGGCGATCGGCATTGTCGACAGCGCGACGCGGATGGGCTTTCTGACCTTTCTGCCGTTTCTGCTGCGGGCCAAAGGGGCCGGGGTCCCGGAAATTGGCGCGGCGCTGACCCTGGTGTTCGCCGGGGGTGCGGCCGGCAAGCTCGTCTGCGGCTTTTTGGGGGCCCGGCTCGGCGTGCTGACGACGGTGTTCCTCACCGAAGGCGCGACGGCCCTCGGCATCCTGGCGCTGCTGCCGCTGCCGATCGGCGCGGCGCTGGCGCTCTTGCCATTGATCGGCGTGGCGCTCAACGGGACATCGTCGGTGCTCTACGGCACCGTGCCTGAACTGGTGATGCCTGGGCGCCGCGACCATGCCTTTGGCGTGTTCTATACCGGCACGGTCGGCTCCGGGGCCGTATCGCCAGCCTTGTATGGGCTGCTCAGCGATGCGATCGGCCTGCGCCCGGCGATGCTGCTGGTGGCCGCGGTGGTGCTGCTGACCTTGCCGCTGGCATGGCGGCTCCAGCGCGTTCTGCGCGCCATCGCACGGGGCGCAGGCTCACCAATCGCCGAAGCCGTTTCGGGAGCCGAATAAGTCGCCGCCTCGGCGGGGTCGACGCGCCACGCGCAAAGCTGGTAATACGGGTGCCGGCATCAGCAATGGAGAACTTTAGATGGTCGCGATCAAATCCGTTGCCCATTTCAGCATTCCAGTCAGCGATGTCGCAAACAGCACCCGGTTTTATACGGAGATCGTCGGCTGTCGGCATTTGTCGACAGTCGCGCGCGGGCAGATGGCGTTTCTCGACGCGGCCGGAACCTGTCTGATCCTGGTCAAACGCGAGCCGCCGATCAACCCCAAGCCAGAAGATCACGGCGGCGTGCATCATTCCTTCGCCGTCGCCCACGACGATTACGCGGCGGCGCTCGACCATCTGCGCGCGCACAATGTCGAGATAACCTTTGAGGAAGACCGGCAGGGCGGCGTCGTGAACGGCCCGCGCGCCTATTTTCACGACCCTGACGGCACCGTGCTCGAATTCATCGATCTGACCAGCTACGCCGGCGCACGCGGCGGCTTAGAGGCGAGGCTCTACGGTTGCTGTCGTGAGCTTGTGCACCGGAATGGATGACCCGTTCAATCTCCAGCGGTTTGTCGAGGCCCAGGAGCCGGTGTTCGAGCAGGTCCGTGCGGAGCTGCGCCGCGGCCGCAAAACAACGCATTGGATGTGGTTTGTCTTTCCGCAGATCTCGGGGCTGGGCCGCAGCCGCCTGGCGACCGAGTTCGCGATATCTTCGCGGGAAGAAGCCGCGGCCTATTTGAACCATCCAATCCTCGGGCCGCGGCTGCGCGAATGCACCCGCCTGGTAAACCTGATCGAGGGCCGCGATGTCGGGCAGATCTTCGGCGATCCGGACGACATGAAATTCCGCTCGTGCATGACCCTGTTCGCCCATGCGGCCGCGGACAATCAGGTGTTCAGGGATGCGGTGCAAAAATACTTCGCGGGGGAATACGACCCGGCAACGCTCGAGCAGCTGGGATCGTGAGGCTCCTCCTCGAGACCACCGCAGAGCGGCCCTAATAGCCACCGCTCACCCGGCTTCGGCATCAGCATCGCCATAGCGGATCGCGAGCACCTCAATTTGCTCGGCGCCGGAGGGGGCGCGCAGCTCGACGACGTCGCCTTCGCGGGCCTTGATCAACGCGCGGGCGATCGGCGAGATCCAGCTGACCTGGCCGCGGGCGAGATCGGCCTCGTCGATGCCGACGATCGTCACCGTGGTTTCGCTGCCGCGCTCGTTGGCGTAAGTGACGGTTGCGCCGAAAAATACCTGGTCGCGGTTTTTCTGCTGCGCCGGGTTGACCACTTCGGCGTTTTCCAGGCGCTTTGTCAGAAAGCGGATGCGCCGGTCGATTTCGCGCAGCCGGCGCTTGCCATAGATGTAGTCGCCGTTTTCCGAGCGATCGCCATTGCCGGCGGCCCAGGCCACGGTCTCGACCACCTGAGGGCGCTCGACCCGCAGCAGCCGGTGCCGCTCTTCCGCGAGCTGGCGGTGGCCTTCGGAGGTCATGTAGTTCTTGGCCCCGGCCGGGATCGCCGCGGGCTCGTCGGGCAGCTCGGCCTGGTCTTCTTCGGCATCCGCTTCTTTGACAAAGGCTTTGCTCATCGCATCCCCTGTTCTGCGCGCGGCTGGTCTGCTCCATGTAGGAGTGCGCATCGGCTCGTGCCACAATACCCCGGATTTGATGCGATGCGATGGCGGGAGAGGCGGCGATGGCGGAGCTGGCGGGCAAGGTGGTGCTGGTGACCGGGGCGGGGGCGGGAATCGGCCGGGCGACGGCATTGGCAATGGCCGAGGCGGGTGCCGCCGTCGCTGCTGCCGACATCGACCTCGCCGCGGCGCAACGGACGGCGGAGGCCGCCGCCGGCAGCAACCGCCGGGCGATCGCAATCATGGCCGATTGCGGCAATGTCGCCAGCATCGATCAGATGGTCGCACGCGCCGTCGCCGAGCTGGGCCGGCTCGACGTGATCGTCAACAATGCCGGGGTTACCCGCTATGCCGAGATCATGGCCCTGACCGAGGCCGATTGGGACCAGATCCACCGGGTCAATGCCAAGGGCGTGTTTTTCTGCCTGCAGCGCGCTGCCAAGGAGATGATCGCGCAATTCGGGGCCGATCGCAGCGGCGGCCGGATCATCAACATCGCCTCGATCTCCGGGCGCGGCTATCCCGGCGCCTCGAACGCCGCCTATGCCGCGAGCAAAGGGGCGGTCATCGCGCTGACCAAAACCGCCTCGCAGCAGCTCGCCCGGCACAACATCAACGTCAACGCGATCTGCCCCGGGGTGACGCGCACCGAATTAGGCGCGCGCAACGCGGTCGCACGGGCGGCCGAACGCGGCATCACCGTCGCCGAATTAGAGGCCGAGGCCGAGGCGCGCATACCCTTGGGCCGCGCCAACATGCCCGAGGACATCGCGGCGATGGCGGTGTTCCTCGCCTCGCCCGGCGCGCGCAACATCACCGGCCAAGCCTACAACGTCGATGGCGGGCTGGTGCCGAGCTGAACCTGTTTCGTTTCCGCCTCGCCGCCGCTCGACCGCGGTCGGCGCGCCGATCGAGCCTGCCGCAGCTGCTCAGCGCGCGGCTGCCGTTCTACTATGGCTGGG
The DNA here is from genome assembly GCA_963738185.1 of uncultured Alphaproteobacteria bacterium. Classification (GTDB taxonomy): domain Bacteria; phylum Pseudomonadota; class Alphaproteobacteria; order ATCC43930; family CGMCC-115725; genus AP-15. The sequence continues at coordinate 1,609,015 of CAVTVA010000003.1, forward strand.
TTGTGCTCGGCTGCCTGTGCTGCGCCGGGTTTGCGCGGCAGGGGGGTGCGGTCGCCACACTGTCGGTGTTTGTCGAGCCGCTGACCCGCGCAATTCGGCTGGTCGCGCACCGCACTCTCGGGCGCGGTGTCGCTCGGCGGCGTGCTGGCCGCGCTGTCGGCGCCGCTGATCGGGCCGCTGCTCGATCGCCACGGCTCGAGGCTGGCGCTGTGTCTCGCCGTGCTCGGCACCGGGGCGGCGGCGCTGCTGCTGTCGCTGACCAACTCGCTGCTGGTGTTTTACCTGCTGTTCTGCACGGCGCGCATGAACTGGGCGGGGCCGTTCGAGCTCGGCCTCTACACCACGCTCAACAACTGGTTTGTCGCCCGCCGCGCGCTCGCCACCTCGATCGCCACGGTGGCGCAGATGGCGGGGCTGGTGGCGATGCCGCTGATCGCCGGGCTGGCGATGCGCCATCACAGCTGGCGCGCCGGCTGGCTGGCGATTGGCGCGAGCGTGCTGGTCGTCGGCTTTGTACCGGTTTGGCTCGTTCTGGTGCGCCGGCCGGAAGATTTGGGGCTGCAACCCGACCGCCGGGCGAGGCCCGCCCTCCGGCGGCGGCAAAACGGCGCCGCCGGTCGAGCCGAGCTACAGCCGAGGGCAGGCGGTGCGCACCGCGGCCTTCTGGCTGCTGCTGCTCTATACGGTGCTGGTCTACCCGGTGCAGGCCGGGGTCAGCCTGCATCAGGCGGCCAACTTGATCGAGAGCGGCATCAGCGCCACCACCGCGGCGGCGATCATCAGCCTGTTCTCGCTGATGTCCGGGGTGGCGAGCGCGGGCTGCGGCCTGCTGCCGCGATCTTTCCCGATCAAATACCCGCTGGCCGCGACCGGCGCGCTGCTGGCCGTCGGCACGGTGCTGATGATCGGCATTTCCTCGGTGCTGCAAGGGGCGGTGGCCGCCGCCGTGTTTGGTTTCGGCATCGGCGGCGTGCTGACCCTGCTGCCGATCGCCTGGGCCGATTATTTCGGCCGGGCCAATTACGGCGCGATCCGTGGCCTGGCGCTGCCGGCGCAGATTGTGGCGCAGGCTGCGGGCCCGCTTCTGTCGGGCGCGCTGCGCGACTGGACCGGCAGCTATGTGCGCTCGCTCGAATGCTTCGTGGTCCTATCGGTGGTCGGCATGCTGGCCGCGTTGCTGGCGCGCCGGCCGCGCGGTGCCGCCGGCTGACCCCGCCGGCCCGCGTTCAGTTTAAGGGCGTCGCGTCGCGCCCGCCTTGTCGAGCAGTTGCTCCAGCACCTCGTAGGGCTGGGCGCCGACCACCCCATAGCGCGCCGCGACAAAGGTCGGGACCCCGGTGACGCCATAAGCGTGCGACTTCGCCCAATCGGCGTCGACCGCGTCCTTGAACCGGCGTTCGGTCAAGACGGCGCGCGCCTCCTCGGCGGAAAGCCCAACCGCTTGCGCGATCTCGACCAGAATTTCGGGGTCGCCGATATTACGTGCGTCGACAAAATAGGCGCGGTAGAGAGCGTCGTGGATTGCTTCGCCGCCAGGCTGGGTGTCGGCCCATTTGCCGAGCTCCTGGGCGAGCCGGCTGTTGTAGGTGTGGGTGCGCCGGCCGTAGGGCAGCCCCTCGGCGTCCATCAGCGTTTTCATGCGCTGATACATCGCCTCCGGGTCGGTATTGCGCCCGGCATACAGCTCCGCCATCGAGCGGCCCTCGGCGGGGGTCTCGGGATGCAGCGGAAAATGCACCAGCGTTGTTTCGACCTCGAATGCCCGCTTCAGCTTTTCAATACGCACGGTACTGAGATAGCACCACGGTCAAACGTAGTCGGTGAAGATCTCCAGCGTGATCGGCATCGCCATCGACGGCCCTCCGAGCCGGTTGTCGCTCGCCACCTTAGCCCTGCGCGACGCCGCGGCAAAGAGCCGATCGCTGTGACCAACGCGGCGCCGATCGGTGGTAGTCTGTCGGCGAGCAAAACTCCGGGGCTGAGCCGATGCCAAGCGCGGTCGAAGACAAGGATGCCATTCGCGAGCTGATGGCCGAATATTGCTTTCTCCTGGACGACGGCCGCTATGACGAGATGGCGGCGCTCTTTACCGAAGACGGCACCTGGGACACTGCGTTCGGCAAGGCGACCGGGCGGGCCGCGATCGCCGAATTGGCCCGCAGCATCCGGGCGCGGGCCGGGGCCGAGCGGCCGCGTGCGGCGCATCTGGTCACCAACATCGTGATCGCGCTCGACGGCGCGCATGCCGAGGTGCGCTCGAACTGGGCGGTCATGCAGAACAGCCCGCAGGGGCCGAAGATCGGCTCGGGCGGCGCCTATGCCGACCGGATCGTGCAGCAGGACGGGCGCTGGCTGTTCCATTACCGCAAGATCGACCGCTTTATCGCCGGCTGACTGCCGGCTGCTGCGCGACCGGGGCCGGCGCAGCGCGTCAGGGCGCCTGGATGTCGGTACCGTTGGTCTCGGGCAGAAACAGGACGCCGACGACGAGCGTCATCGCGGCGATCGCGATCGGATACCACAGCCCGTCATAGATGTTGCCGGTCGCGGCCACGACGGCAAAAGCGATTGCCGGCAAAAACCCACCAAACCAGCCATTGCCGAGGTGATAGGGTAAGGATACCGAGGTGTAGCGGATGCGGGTCGGGAACAGCTCGACCAGCATCGCCGCGACCGGCCCATACACCAAGGTCACATAGATCATCAAAATGAACAGCAGAACCACGACCCTGCCGTGATTGATCCGCGCCGGGTCGGCATGCGGCGGATAGCCAGCCGTCCTGAGCGCGTCGGCGAGGGCGTTGGTGAAGGCCGCCGCCTTGGCCGAAGCATCCGGCGCCGCTGCATCGTAGCTGGCGACGGCGGTCGCCCCGACCTTTATTTGCGCAGGGGCGCCGGGCCGGGCGGCTTTGCTGCTGTAGGGGATGCCGCGGGCGATCAGCGCGCGCTTTGCGACATCGCATGAGCTGGTGAACTGCGCGGTGCCGACCGGGTTGAACTGCAGCGAGCATTGGGCGGGATCGGCGGCGACCACGACCGGGGAGGCAACGATGGCGGCCTCGAGCGCCGGGTTTGCGTAGTGGGTCAGCGCCTTAAACAACGGCAGATAGGTTACGACCGCGAGCAGGCAGCCCACCATGATAATCGGCTTGCGGCCGACCCGGTCCGACAGCCAACCGAACAGGATAAAAAAGGGCGTGCCGATCGCCATCGCCGCGGCGATCATCAATATGGCTGTGGTCGGATCGACCTTTAGCGTCTGGGTCAAGAAAAACAGCGCATAGAACTGGCCGCAGTACCACACCACTGCCTGTCCGGCCGTCCCGCCGAATAAGGCCAGCAGGACCAGCCGCAGGTTGTGCTTTTCGGCGAATGATTCGGTCAGCGGCGCCGATGATCTTCGCCCTTCCGCCTGCATGCGCTGAAACACCGGCGATTCGTGCAGCCGCAGGCGAATATAAAACGAGAGCCCCAACAGAATGAGCGACAGAAGAAACGGAATGCGCCAAGCCCAGCTGTCAAAGCCGGATGGGCCGATCCATTCGCGGCAGCCGAGGATGACGAGCAGCGCCAAAAAGAGCCCGAGAGTAGCGGTCGTTTGAATCCACGAGGTGTAGAGCCCGCGCTTGCCGCGCGGCGCATGCTCGGCCACATACACTGCGGCGCCGCCATACTCGCCGCCGAGCGCCAGGCCCTGCAGCAGGCGCAGCACGATCAGGATCGCCGGGGCGCTGAGCCCAATCGCGGCATAGCCGGGCAGCAGGCCGACCAGAAAGGTCGAGAGCCCCATGATCGTGATGGTGACCAGAAAGGTGTATTTGCGGCCGACCAGATCGCCGATCCGGCCGAACACCAGCGCGCCGAACGGCCGCACGGCAAAGCCCGCGGCGAAGGCGAGCAGCGCGAAGATATAAGCCGCCGCCGGGTTGACCCCGGAGAAGAAGACCTTGCCGATCGTTGCGGCGAGCGCACCGTATAGGTAAAAATCGTACCATTCGAAAATGGTGCCGAGCGAGGCTGCGAAAATGACGGTTCGCTCCTCACCGCTCACGCCGCCGATCAGGCCGCGCCGCGCCGACGAGACGTTGGCCATCCTTCTCCTTACGCTTATGGTTAATCGCTCTGGAGCCGCCTCTTGCCCCAGATGCCGCGCCACCCGGCAGCTGACCAGCGGCAAACTAGCTCAAATACATTGCGCGAGCAAAGCGATGAGGCCGACGCTCGCCTCGCCATCAGCCGCGCGGCTTGAATCGGCCCGGCACGCGGGGAGATCGCCGGCGCGATGTTCTGCGGCGTTCTATAGCCTCGTTGTAGTCATTGGCGAACCAGCGCCAACATCGCCGGTGGGATCGGCTCGTCGAGCACATGGTCGTAGAGCGCGTGCAGCAGGTCGCCGCCATCCGAATCCCCGGCGAGAAACGCGGCGATCCGGCCCTCCGCGCCGCCCTGTGCCTTCGTTGCCCGCGGCGGGCCGCAGCGATGGCGCGGAGCAAAGATCACCAGCTTGCCGAATTCGCTCATTTCTCGCACTCTGTAACTGGCGGGCCCGGTTTGATCGCGTTTTCCAGGCTGACTGCCTCATTTATGACAGAACTCAAACAGTTTGTAACAAAGAATTGATCCTCGGCAGCGTCGGGATGCGGGCATGTGCGATTTGCATGGAACCATCGGGAAAACCGCGGGCTGTGGACGCGCTGACCACGCAGCGGAGCATCGACGGATGTGCTGGCGCGGGCTAGATATCCGCCCCGAATGGATGGGGATTACTGGCCATGACCGGGATGCGGTGGGTGGTAGCGTGCGGTGCCGCACTGTTGGCCGTTTTCGGCTCGGCGCCGGCGCCTGCGGCCCAGGCGGTGCAGACGGTCAGGTTCGGCACCGACTGGAAGGCCGAAGCTGAGCATGGCGGCTATTACGAGGCGATCGCCACCGGCATCTACCGGCGTTATGGGCTTGACGTCGAACTGCGCCAGGGCGGGCCGCAGGTCAACCACGCGCAATTGCTCGCCGCCGGCCGGCTCGACTTCAACATCGCGACCAATTCGTTCGTGCCGCTCAACTATGTCCGCCAGAACATTCCGATGGTCGCGATCGCGGCGATGTTTCAAAAGGACCCCTCGGTGCTGATCGCGCATCCGGGTCAAGGCGACGACAGCTTTGCCGCGCTCAAAGGCAAGCCGATCATGATCGGCTCCGACACCAGGGTCGGCAGCTGGATCTTTCTGAAAAAGAAATTCGGCTATACCGATGCGCAGGTCCGGCCCTACACGTTTAGCGTGGCGCCGTTCCTCGCCAACCCCAAGGCGATCCAGCAGGGCTATCTGTCGAGCGAGCCGTTCACGATCGAGCAGCATGGGGTCAAGCCGGTGGTGCTGCTGATCGCCGATGCCGGCTATTCGAGCTACAGCTCCTTGATCGAAACCTCGCAAAAGCTGGTGCACGACAACCCACAGCTGGTGCAGCGCTTTGTCGATGCCAGCATCGAGGGCTGGCGCCAATACCTTGATGGAGATCCCGCCCCGGCGAACGCGCTGATCAAGCGCGACAACCCGGAAATGACCAACGCGCTGTTGGCCTATGGCCGCGCCAAGATCAAACAATACGGCATCGTCGACAGCGGCGACGCCAAGAAATACGGGATTGGGGCGATGACTGACGCCCGCTGGCGCGACTTCTTCGACACGATGGCCGATGCCGGCGTCTATCCCAAGGACATGGACTACAAGAAAGCCTATACCCTCGAATTCATCGACAAAAAGTTTGGGAACAAGAAATTCGGAATGAAGCCCTGACCGCCCGGCTGATCCCCCGCCCGGTCGCGACTGCCGCGCCGATCGTCGCCTTGCGCGGCATCGCCAAGCACTTTCGCGGCGGGGTGACGGCGCTCGACCCGATCGATCTCGAGATCGGCCGCGGCGAGTTCTTGAGCCTGCTCGGCCCCTCGGGCTGCGGCAAGACGAGCTTGCTGCGGATCATCGCCGGGCTCAGCGAGCCGAGCGCCGGCGAGCGCCGTCTGGCGCTGACGCTCGACCGGCCGGGCGCGCGACCGCCAGCGGGAGCAGCCGGGCGGATCGGCTTTGTCTTTCAGGACCCGACCCTGATGCCATGGAGCACAGTCATCGGCAATGTGCTGCTGCCGTTCCGGCTCGCGGGCCGGATCGGCGCGGCCGAGCGCGAGCGCGCCGCGGCCGAAATTCGCGCGGTCGGGCTCGCCGGGTTTGAGCGCGCTTATCCGCGCCAGCTGTCGGGCGGGATGCGCATGCGGGTGTCGATCGCCCGGGCGCTGGTCACCGACCCCGATTTGCTGCTGCTCGACGAGCCCTTTGCCGCACTCGACGAGATCACCCGCATGGGCTTGAACGACGATCTGATGCGGCTGTGGGCGAGCCGCCGGCCGACCGTCGTGTTCGTCACCCACAGCGTCTTCGAATCGGTCTTTTTGTCGACCCGGATCGCGGTGATGACGGCGCGACCGGGACGCATCGCCACAGAGCTGGCGGTGGACCTGCCGCAGCCGCGCCAGCGCGCGTTGCGCACCGCACCGGAATATGCCGCACTCTGCGCCGCGGCATCGGGCGAGCTCGCTGCGGCGATGAACGGGCGATGAGAGGGCGACGGACGCGGCGCTGGCCGCGGGTGGCAGCACCGCTTTTGGTCGGCGTGGTGCTGCTGGCGCTCTGGGAAGGCGTGGTCCGGATCGAGCAGGTTCCTGTCTACATCTTGCCCGGCCCGGTGGCGATCGGCAGAGTCTCTGTGGATCGACGGCCCGAGCCTCTTGGGCTCGCTGCTGGTGACGTTGCGCATCACGCTCGCGGCATTGGCCGCGGCAGCCGTTCTCGGCGGCGCCATCGCCCTCCTGTTCTCGCTGTCGCGGCTCTTGGAGATCAGCCTCTTCCCCTATGCCGTGATCTTGCAGGTGACGCCGATCGTGGCGATCGCACCCTTGATCATCATCTGGGTGCAGCAGCCGTTTCTGGCGCTCCTGGTGTGCGCCTGGATCGTGGCGTTTTTTCCGATCGTCGCCAACACCACGGTCGGGCTCAACAGCGCCGACCGCAATCTGTTGGCCCTGTTCCGGCTCTACGGCGCCTCGCCGGCCCAGACCCTGCGCTATCTGCGGCTGCCGACCGCACTCCCCTATTTCCTCGCCGGGCTGCGGATCAGCGGCGGGCTCGCCTTGATCGGCGCGGTCGTCGCCGAATTTGTCGCCGGCACCGGCGGCGCCGAGACCGGGCTCGCCTTTCGCATCCTCGAAGCCGGCTATCGCCTGGCGATCCCGCGGCTGTTCGCGGCCCTGTTCCTGCTGTCGATGACCGGCATCGCGATCTATCTGGCCATCGATCTGCTGTCGCGCCTGGCGCTGCGCCACTGGCACGAAAGCGCCATCGAGGACGAAGAGGAGTGAGGAGCAAAATTGCGCGGCCGCATGCAATGCAGCCGGTCTTCGGATTGGATCAGCCTCGCCCAATCCTCCACAGGAATGGCCTCACAGAGCCGCTGCGCAGAAGATCGGTTGCGTTCGGCGGGGACAAACCGAGCCGCAATTGACACATCCTGGCTCACCATGCATATTTCATTCGTCTGACAAAATGCGGAATAGTGTCATGGCAGGGAGAGCGCGCATCAACCAGCAGGGCCGGATCGTCATCCCGGCGGAATGCCGTGCCGCGGCCGGGTTGAAGCCCGGTGACGAACTGCTGATCGAAGCAGTTGGCGAAGGCGAATTGCGTCTGCGTACCCCGGCGCAAGCGCTGCACGAGGCGCAGCAGATCGTCGCCCGCTACAGCTCGGGCCGCGACTTGGTTGCTGAGCTGATAGCCGAGCGACGCGAAGAAGCGACGCGTGAATGAGGGCGATATCGTTGCCGACGCATCCGCGATCCTCGCGGCGCTGAAAAACGAACGGTTCGACAACATCAATCCGCAACGGCTTGTTCGCGCGACCATCAGCGCCGTCAATGTTTGCGAGGTCCGGACCAAGTTGCACGATGATGGTCTGAACGAGGCGCAAGCGGATCGGGCGGTGTCGGCGATGGACCTGCGAGTGGTGCCGTTTGACGAGCCGCAAGCGCGTAATGCGACGCGACTGCGCTCTGCAACCCGGCGTGCCGGCCTGTCGCTAGGCGACCGCGCCTGCCTGGCGCTCGGCCAAAGCCTGGGACGCCCGGTGGTCACGGCCGACCGAGTTTGGGCCAAGCTCGATATCGGCGTCGAAATTGTTCTGATCCGGTAGCTCGCAGCGAACGCTCTCAGCCTGCGCCTGGCCAGAATCGTCGAGAGCGACACGCGGCCAGCATTAGCACCTCATTGCTAACGGTGTCTAAACTTGGGACGCTACTCTGACGGTAATTCCGGTATCCGAGAATCCGGACGCCGGTTGTCTGCCGTTGAGGGGGTCCGATGGCGAACTGGGGATTACCTGCGGCATCAATTTGGGTGCTTGGTATTGGGCCCGCAGCATCACGATTAATCGTTGGATACGTGAGGAAGCCGGTGCGGATGTGGGGCAGGTTCACCGTTCCCGGTCTGGCAGCCTCATTTATTATTGTCTCCCAAGCAGCGGCGCAGCAGCCATCCGCTGTTTCACTTGGGGCGTGCGCATCGATCCAAGGCGATTTGGTGCGCCTCCAATGCTACGATAATCTTGCTCGAAAGAGCGACGCTTACCCAAAGACCGTGCCCGACGCTGGAAGCGAATGGAAGATACATACCGAAGCAAATCCTGTTGACGATACGAAGACGGTTGTCCTCGGTTTAGACGCAGGTAACGCACAGTCCAAATTTGGAAAGCCGATAACTCTTATGCTCCGGTGTATGAGTGGAAAGACAGACGCCTTTATCACTTGGAACGAGTTCCTTGGTGACGATCCAGTAGAAATGATCGTGCGTTTTGGCGAGAAGCCCGCGACGACTTAATCGTGGGCTCTGTCAACAGACAAAGAGGCTGCATTTAGCCCTCATAACCCGATACAGTTTATTAGGAATTTGGAGTCAGTGAGGCAGTTCGTTGCTGAAGTTACTCCGTATGATGAGGGTCCCGTCACCGCTATCTTCAATACTTCCGGTCTGACTAACGCGGCCAAGCCTTTAGCCGAAGCGTGCAAAGTGAAGCTTTAGTCACTGCACGAGAGTACTTTGGGAATCGTCTTCGATCTTCTATTAATCGAACGTCAGCACCGTTCTCGCGACTTCGCCGGCTTTCATCGCGCGGAAGGCTTCGTTGATGTCGGAAAGATGGCCGCGCTTGGTGACCATGGCGTCGAGGTCGAGGCGGCCCTGGCGGTAGAAGTCGAGATAGAGCGGGATGTCGGTGCGGAACCGGTTCGAGCCCATGCGTGAGGTCTGCACCTTGCATTCGGGGCGGATCGCCATCCATGGGAATTCGATCATCGCATCCGGCGGCAACACGCCGACGATCGTCGCCGTGCCGCGGATCGCCAGGCATTCGATCGCCTGCCGCACCAGCTTTGCCAATGCCCACCGCCTCGAAGGCGTGATCGACGCCGAGCCCGCCGGTCAGCGCGCGAACCGCCTTGACCGGGTCGTCCTCGGCGCTGTTGACGAAATGCGTGGCGCCGGCGCGGGTCGCCATCTCGCGCTTCGCCTCGAACTGGTCGACCGCGATGATCTGCCGCGCGCCGCCAATCTTCGCACCCTGGACGATCGACAACCCGACGCCGCCGCAGCCGAACACCGCGACGGTCTGCCCGGCTTCGAGCCCCGAGCTGCGCAATGCCGCGCCGACCCCGGTCAACACCCCACAGCCGACCAATGCCGCCTTGTCGAGCGGCAGTTCCGGGTCGATCCGGACGATCGAATTCTCGTGTAGCAGCATCTTTTCGGCATAGCTCGAAATGCCGATGAACTGGCGAAATGGCTGCCCGTTCTGCGACAGCCGGGGGGCAGCATTGTCGGGCCGGGTCACAATTCCGCCGGTGCACAGATTGGGATGACCGGAGAGGCATTGCGGGCAGCTGCCGCAAAACCCGGAAAGGCAGGCGACGACATGGTCGCCGGGCCGGACCGTCGTCACCTCGGCACCGACCGCCTCGACCACGCCGGCGCCCTCATGGCCGAGCACAATCGGCCGGTCGAGTGGAAACCGCCCGACCCCATCCACGACATGCAGATCGCTGTGGCACACCCCGGTCGCAACCGTGCGCACCAGCACCTCACGGCCCCACGGCCGGTCGAGGTCGATCGGCTCGATGGTCAGCGGTTCGTGCACTTTGCGAAACACGGCGGCTGCGGCTTCCATGCTTTTCTCCCTCACACAGCCCTGTCGGGGTGATCGGCCTCAATCCCCGGCGGCGGCGTGATCCTGATACCGCTCGTAGCGGCGGGCGGGGGTGTTGACAGGGTCGGCGAGCGGGGCGGCGGCGAAGGAGGCGGCGCGGCGGGCTGGCCGGTGCGTCGCCGTAGAGCGTGGTGCGCTGCCGCGGGGTGCGGCCCAAGCCGCGGATCAGCTCTTCCATCGCCTCGGGCGGCATTTCCTGGCCGTGCACGGCGCCGGCGGCGCGGGTGATGCTCTCGTTCATCAACGTGCCGCCCAAATCGTTGGCCCCGGCCTCCAGGCAGAACGCGGCGCCGCCGCTGCCCATCTTGACCCAGGAGGTCTGGATGTTGGTGATCAGCGGGTGCAGCGCCAGCCGCGCCACCGCATGCATCAGCACCGCCTCGCGCCAGGTGGCGCCGCGCCGGGCGCGGCCTTTCAGATAGATCGGCGTCTCCATCGGCACAAACGGCAATGGCACGAACTCGGTGAAGCCGCCGGTCCGGGCCTGCAAGCCGCGGATGCGCAGGAGATGCCGCGCCCAATGCTGGTAGCGATCGACATGGCCGTACATGATCGTCGTCGGTGGCGCGCAGCCCAACCTGTGCGCCGCCTCCATGACTTCGAGCCACTGGTCTGTCTTGATCTTGTCGGGGCAGATCACCGCGCGGACCTCGTCGTCGAGGATTTCGGCCGCGGTGCCGGGCAGTGAGCTGAGCCCGGCCTCTTTCAACTCGCGCAGGAAGTCGGGGAGGGTGCGGCCGAGCGTCTTCGCCCCCTGCCAGATTTCGAGCGGCGAGAAGGCGTGGATGTGGATCTCGGGAACCGCTTCCTTGATCGCACGGCAGACCGAAAGGTAGGTGGCGCCGGTATATTCGGGATGAATGCCGCCCTGTAGGCAGACTTCGGTGGCGCCGCGCTCCCAGGCTTCCTCGACCCGGCGGCGGATCTCCGGCAGATCGAGATCATAGGGACGGCCGCGCAGGTTTTCGCTGAGCTTGCCCTTGGAGAAGGCGCAGAACTGGCAGCGGAAATAGCATACATTGGTGTAGTTGATGTTGCGGGTCACGACATAGCTGACCGTGTCGCCGTTGACCCGCTGGCGCAATTCGTCGGCCGCCCGGCACACTTCGGCGAATGCGTCGCCGCGCGCCTGGAACAGCCGCACGATGTCAGCCTCGTCAAGCGCCTCGCCCGCGGCGGCCCGGCCGAGTATGGCCACGAGCCGCCCCTCACCCTCCCGCTGCGCGGGCCCCTCCCTCTCCCCGCCAGAGCGGGGCGAGGGGCTTTCCGCCGTCTTCTCCCTCGCCCCGCTTGCGGGGAGAGGGTCGGGGTGAGGGGCCAAGGCCGACGGCGGCTCGCTGCCGGAGCCGGCGATCCAGGCGTCGGGGCGGGCGAAGCCTTCGGCGTCGATCGCGCGCAGCACCGGCGTGCGCAAAGCGGGGTCGAGCCAGCGCTCGGGGGTGCTGGTGTATTCGGGATAGATCGCCAGGCGAGGCGCCAGCACCTTGCCGGCGGCGGCGGTCGCGCGCGCGAGACGGTCGAGCGTCGGCCAGGGCGCCTCGGGGTTGACATGGTCGCGGGTGACCGGCGAGACCCCGCCCCAATCGTTGATCCCGGCGGCGATCATCTCGGCGAGCGCGCCCGGGTTCAGGTTGGGCGGCGCCTGGAGGTTCATCTCGGCGCCGAAGATCAGCCGCGCTGCGGCGATCGTCCACAGATGGTCGGCGAGATCGGGCTCGGGCGCACCGGCCATGCGCGTCCCCGGCTTCGCCCGGAAATTCTGCACGATGATTTCCTGGATGTGGCCGTAGCGGTCGTCGAGGTCGCGCAGCGCCAGCAGCGCCTCGATCCGCTCGCGCCGGGTCTCGCCGATGCCGATCAGGATGCCCGAGGTGAACGGCACCGCCGCCTCTCCGGCGGCGCGGATGGTGTCGAGGCGTAACGCCGGTTCCTTGTCGGGCGAGCCGAAATGCGGGCCGCCGCGCTGACAACAGCCGCTCGGAAGCGCTCTCCAGCATGATCCCCTGCGACACCGAAACGCGGCGCAGCAGGTCGAGGTCGGCGCGGATCATGAGCCCCGGGTTCAGATGCGGCAACAGGCCGGTCTCGCGCAGCACCAGCCCGGCCATCTCGGCGAGATAGGACAAGCGTCGTCGCGTGGCCGAGCCGCGCCAGCGCCTCGCGCGCCGCGCGCGTAGCGCAGTTCGGGCTTGTCGCCCAACGTGAACAGCGCCTCGTGGCAGCCGGCCTCGGCCCCGGCGCGGGCGATCGCCAGCACCTCCTCGGCGTCGAGATAGATCGGCTCGCCGGGGCGCGGCGGGTGCGCAAAGGTGCAGTAATGGCACACGTCGCGGCACAGCTGGGTCAGCGGGATGAAGACCTTGGGCGAATAGGAGGCGAGATCGCCGTGCCCGGCGTCGCGCAACGCCGCCGCCGCCGCCATCAGGGGGCCCAGATCGGCGGCGTCGGCGGCGGCGAGAGCCAGGGCTGTCTCGGCCGACAGCCGCCGCCCGGCTTGGATCTCGTGCAAAACCTCGTCGATCGCCATGCCAAACGGTCTCCTATCGGTGTGCTGCGGCGAGCGCCGTCGGCAGCATAGCATTTTCGGCGAGGAAGGCGCGCGTGCGGGTCGGCGCCGATCGCCGCGCAAAGGCGGCGAGATCCTCGGGATTGTCGATGTCGAGCGCAATCCCCGGCAGGCGCAGCACGGTCGGGGTTATTCCCTGCGCCTCGGCCGCACGCAAATGCGGAAAGAAGCTGTCCACGCCAAAGCGCAGCGGCACCGCATCGGGCGGCGATACCGCGATCGCGTTCGAGCCGCCCTCGTCGTGCGACGGAACGATCGTGAAGGACGGCGCCCGGCGATGCGCGACGGCGATTTGGTCGATCTCGGCGGCGGTGACGAGCGGAATATCGCCGGGCAGCGCCAGCATGCCGGCGCGCCCTTCTCGCGCCAGCAGCCGCGCGGCCGCGGCAACTGCGCCGGTATGGCCGTCTCGCGCCCCTGCTTCAACCACCTGCGCGCCGTAACGCCGGGCCATCGGCCGGGCATCCGCATCGACCGTCACGACCAGGATGCCGGCGAGACCCGAGGTGGAGGCGAGCGCCGCCAGCACATCTTCGAGCATGACCAGGGCCAGGGCCTGGCGCAGCTCGGGCACGAGCAGCGGGGCGAGCCGTTCCTTCGCCCGATCGCGTTCCTTGACCGGCACCACCGCCCACAAATCCATGCCTAAAACCCTTGAGCCAGGCCGAGCACCACCCTTGCCAGCGCTTCGCGGTCGGCGAGCGTCTCCATCAAGGTGCGCGTCGCGGTAAATGGCACATCGAGATCGGCGGCCGCGCTGCGGTCGGCTTCGTCGATCACATAATGGTCGAGAATGTCGCCATAACGGCGGGCGACGGCGGCGGCATCGATCGGCAGGCCGAGCTCGGCCATCATCTTGGCGGTCGGACCCTTGACCGCCCGCCCGCCGATGATCGGCGACACCGCGATCACCGGCGCGGGGCAATCACGCAGCGCCTGGCGCACCCCCGGCAGGCTCAGGATCGGGTCGATGCTGATGAATGGGTTCGACGGGCAGATCACGACCATGCGCAAGGCCGGGTCGGCCAGCGTCGCCAAAAACTCCGGCAACGGCTGCGCCGCCGCGGCACCGGCAAAAGCAATCTCGCGGACGACGGGCGCGCATTGCCGCTGCACGAAATAGTCCTGAAAGTCGAGCCAGCCCGCGTCGGTCAAGAGCCGGGTGCGCACCCGGTCGTCGCTCATCGGCAGCAGCCGCGCCACGATCCCGAGCCGACGACGGAAATCGTCGGTGATCTGCGACAGGCGTTCGCCGGCGGCAAGCCGGCGGGTGCGCTCGACATGGGTGGCCAGATCGCCGTCGCCGAGCTTGAACCAGGTCTCCCCGCCAAGCCGTTCGAGCGCCGCCATAAAGGTCCAGGTTTCGTCGCGGCGGCCCCAGCCCGTCACCGGGTTGTCGAGGCCCGCGAGAGTGTAAAGGAGCGTGTCGAGATCGGGCGAGACCGCGAGCCCCAGATGCTCGAAATCGTCGCCGGTGTTGGCAATGACGGTCAGCGCGCCCGGCGGCAGCACGCGATCGAGCCCGAGCGCCAGTTTGGCGCCGCCGATCCCGCCCGACAGCGCCAATACAAAGCCGTCGGCGGTGCTCATCGCAAAAGAGCACTCATCGGAAGAGGTCGTTCTCCGGTGAGCGGACCATCGCCGCGACCGGCAAGTCAGGCGCCGACCAACTGAGACCGCGCACCAGGACCATCGGCACCGCCTCGTCGGCTTGGCCCATGATCAACCCGGCCGCCGCGGCGATCTCGTCGGCAAAGCCGGTTTCGGTCACCCGCAATTCGCGGCCGAACAAATCCGGCTGACCGCGCAGGTCGATAAAGGCGGGGAGGCCGGCGGCACCGAGCGCCACGCCGACGGTGCCCTTGCGCCACGGCCGGCCAAAGCTGTCGCTGACGACGACACCGACCCGCACGCCAAAAAAGGCGAAGATGTGTTGGCGCAGCCGCGCTGCCGAGCCATCCGGATCGAGCGGCAGCAGCAGCACACGCTCGCCCCCTTCCGGATGCTCGATGTTCGAGTGATCGATGCCGGCATTGGCCATCACAAAGCCGAGCCGATGCTCGGCGATCAACAGCCCCGGGCGGTATCGCACCACCCGCTTCGACTCGCCGAGCACGACCTCGACAAAGCGCGGGTCCTTGTCGGTCTGCGCGGCGAGCGCAATGGCGGCCGCAGAGGGCTCCACCGAGGCCACATCGACATACCGCCCCTCGGCTTTTGAGACGATCTTTTGCGCGACCACCAAGACGTCACCCGGCTCTGGTGCCATCCCGTTCGCGCTGAACGCGTCGACGGCGATGACACCCAGATCGTCGCCGGGCTCGACCAGCTTTATCCCGGTCAGCGCCTTGAGCATGACCTCGTTGTTGCGCATCAGCCGAGCTTGGCGCGCAGCAGCGGCAAGACCCGCTCGGCATAGAGCTTCAGAAAGCGCGGCTGGTCAGGGCCGGGGGCATGGAACACGAGGTGGGTGAACCCGAGCTCGACATAGGGGCGGATCTTCTCCACCTGCTCTTGCGGGTCGGCGGAGACGATCCAGCGGCTGGCGGCACGGTCGAGCGGCAGTGCCGCGGCGAGCCGCTCCATCTCGACCGGGTCCTCGACCCCGACCTTTTCCTCGGGTGTCAGCGCGAGCGCCGCCCAGTGCCGGGTGTCTTCCTTGGCGCGCCCCGCGTCGGTATCGAACGACACTTTGACCTCGATCATCTTTTCGAGGCTGTCCTCGTTGCGGCCGCGCCGTGCGAGGCCTTCGCGGACCTTGCCGGTCAGCTCGGTATAGAGCTGCGGGTTTTTGCCGCTGGTGCAGATAAACCCCTCGGCAACCTGGCCCGCCATCGCCGCCGCGAGCGGCCCGGACGCGGCGACCCAGATCGGCACCTTCTCGTTGGGCTTGTCGTAGATCGTTGCGTTTTCGGTGCGATAGAATTGGCCCTCGAAGGTGACCCGGTCCCCGGTCCACAATTTGTTGATCAGTGCTATCGCCTCGCGCAGCCGGTCGCGCCGCTCCTTGGCGCCCGGCCATTTGACGCCGCTCGACGGCAC
Source organism: uncultured Alphaproteobacteria bacterium (assembly GCA_963738185.1). GTDB lineage: Bacteria > Pseudomonadota > Alphaproteobacteria > ATCC43930 > CGMCC-115725 > AP-15. The sequence continues at coordinate 1,624,919 of CAVTVA010000003.1, forward strand.
CTCGTTCAGCGACTCGCCGGTGCCGACGCCGAGCACGACGCGGCCCGGGAACATGGTCCCGAGTGTGCCGAAGACCTGGGCGACGACCGACGGGTGATAGCGGAACGTCGGGGTCAAGACGCTGGTGCCGATCACCACTCGCCGCGTGCGAGCGCCAAGCGCGCCGAGCCAGGCGAGCGCCGACGGCGCGTGCCCGTCGGTGTGCTTCCACGGCTGGAAATGGTCGCTGACAAACACCGAGTCAAACCCGACCTCCTCGGCCAGGCACGAGAAGTCGAGCAATTCGCGCGGTCCGAACTGTTCGGCCGACGCCTTGTATCCAAGCTTAAGCACCCTCAGCTCCTTTTGTCGCTACTTCACCAGGGCACATAGAAAGGCCACTGGACCGACCTCCTCGTCATCCCGGCGAAGGCCGGGACCCACTCCTACCTTGGATACCGGCTTTCGCCGGTAAGACAATGAGGGGCGGCCAATCGTCAGTTGTCCTCTGCGTCCAATGTGTGAAGCGGTCACACTTTGGCCAGCACATCCTCGCGGAAGCGGCGCATGTTGGCGATCATCGCCTCTGCCGTGGCCCCGTCGAAATTGAAATCGACATGGCCGACGCCAAAGTCGCGGAACGCGCGCAGATCGGCGACGATGGCCGCAGTCTCGCCGGAAAACAGCCGCCGCTCGCCGTCATCGGCGCGGGCCGGCAGCGCATTTCCCCAGCTGGTGATGCGGTAGGCGAGCGCCACCTGCGACGGGTCGCGCCCGGCCTCGCGGGTCAGCCGGCGCAGCCGCTCGACCGCGGCGGTGAAGCGCTTCATCGAATCGAGCCGATGCTGCGGGTTCGTGCCGATCGGGTACCAGCCGTCGCCAAGGCGCGCGGTGCGGCGCAGGGCCGGGCCGCTCTCGCCGCCGACCCAGATCGGCGGGTGCGGCTTTTGCACCGGCTTGGGCTCGAACAGCACATCGGCGAACTTGACGTATTTGCCCTCAAAGCTCGGCGCCTCCTTGGTCCACAGCTCGCGGCACGCCATCAGGTACTCGTCGGTGACGGCGCCCCGCTCGGCGAAGGGCGGCACGCCCAATGCGGCAAACTCCTCTTTCATCCAGCCGGCGCCGATGCCGAAGGTCAGCCGGCCGTCCGACAAAACGTCGATCGTCGCTAGCATCTTGGCCTGCAGTACCGCCGGCCGGTGCGGGACGACCGTAACCGAGGTCACCAGCCGCAGCCGCGAGGTCTTGCCGGCGATAAAGGCGACCGCGGTCAGCTGCTCGTGCCGGTCGCCGCGCGAGCGCCCGGGAAACTCGCCGGTGTCGCTGTAGGGATAGCGGGCCTCGATATCGTGCGGGATCACGACGTGGTCGCTGATCGTCGCATAATCGTAGCCGGCCGCCTCACCCGCAGCAGCGATGCGGGCCAGGTTCTCGGGCTGGGCAAGGGAACCACTGACCGGCGCGCCAAACCCATACTGCATTTCTGCCTCCGGCAAGAATTCGTTCTGGCCTCAAGGGTAGCAGGCCGGGCGCGGTTTGGCTCGGATGGAATCGCCGCCCCGCCCTTGGACCGGAAACCCGGCGGCCGGTCGCCCGATCGATGCCGCAGATCTGGCAACGCCGCAGATCTGGCTCACAGCTCGAAGCCCGCTGCGAGGGAAGCTTCGCGCGAGCCGGCGCGTCAGCCCGGCGCGTAGACCGCATTGGGCAGCGATGCTGCCGGGTTCGCCGGGTTGTGGCAAAATAACGTCAAAATAAGCAGAGCCTCTGCCGCCGGTCCTGCAAGGCGCTAACCCTTGTCGCTCAAGCGATTGGCCGCCCCGCAATATGTATTCACCAAACGTTACACCTGTTTACAAAAATTTACGCTGGTGCTAGCGTGCCGGCGCGCATTCTCCCGGCGGCAAACCTGAGACATTGGGGGGCAAGGTTTGGAACTTCTGCATTTGTTGGGGCCGCTGCACGACAATGTCATCGACGAGCCGCGCAGCGCGGAGCCGCGAGAAGCGCCGGTCGAGTTTGTCGAGCCGGCTCGGCGGCATCTGGCGATTGTCGATCAGAGCCGATTGCGGCGGGATTGCTTTAAGCTGGCGCTTGGCCAGCAGCCCCGACGCTGGCGGATCACTGATGTGCCAATGGCCACGGACCTGGTGCGGCTATTGCAGCACGGCGACGGCTTTACGGTCATCCTGCTCGGCGGTTCGACTTGCGGGCAGATCGATCTGGTCGACCTCGCGCTGTTGGCTGGGGCGGCGCCGCAGACCCCGATCCTGGTGGCCGCCGATTGCGACGACCCGGAGCGCGCCCGCACCATCCTGCGCTCGGGTGCCCGGGGCTTTCTGCCGATGAGCCTGAGCCTCAAGGTCCTGGTTGCCGCCCTCGAGCGCATCCGCGCCGGGGGGAGCTATGTGCCACTGGCGCTCTCCGAAGCCGGGGCCGGCGAGACCGCGTCGGCGCCGCCGCAGCCGGCTTGGCAGGAGCTGACCCGACGCCAGCGCGATGTCCTGGCTCTGATCGCGGAGGGCCGGTCGAACAAGCTGATCGCCGACGCGTTGTCGATGTCGGAAAGCACGGTCAAGGCTCACGTCAAGCAGATCATCAAGCGCCTGCGAGTCGCTAACCGAACTCAGGCGGCGCTGCTGGCTACCGGCGCCCGCCGGCCGGCCGACTCGCCATTCGTCCGCCCGCCATCCGCCCGCCCCGTGGAACGGGTATTGTAAACCGCCCGGCCCGGCGAAATAATCCTCGGCAACCGCACGGCGCCTCGGTCGGCGCCGTCAGCCGAGGAGGGAAGCCGCCATGTCGAGCCGGAACCTGATACCGATCTCGGCCCACCCGCAGGCGGGCAAGATCAGCGAGACCGAGTATCTCCGGCTTTATCAGCAATCGATCGCCGACCCCGAAGGGTTCTGGGGCGAGCACGGCAAGCGGCTCGACTGGATCAAGCCTTTTACAAACGTAAAAGACGCCTCGTTCGACGGCGATGTGCGCATCGCCTGGTATCAGGATGGGACGCTCAACGCTTGCTATAACTGTGTCGATCGGCACCTCGCCCGGCGCGGCGACCAGACCGCGATCCTGTGGGAAGGCGACGATCCCGGCGAAGACCGCCGCATCACCTATCGCGAATTGCATGAGGCGGTTTGCCGCTTCGCCAATGTGCTGAAGGCGCGCGGCGTAAAAAAGGGCGACCGAGTCACGGTCTATCTGCCGATGATCCCGGAAATCGCGGTGGCGGTGCTGGCCTGCGCCCGCATTGGTGCCATCCATTCGGTCGTGTTCGGCGGGTTTTCGCCGGAAAGCCTCGCCGGGCGTATTCGCGATTGCCGTTCGACCCTGCTGATCACCGCCGATGAGGGCCTGCGCGGCGGCCGCGCGGTGCCGCTCAAGCGCAACGCCGACGCCGCCCTCGAAAGCTGCCCCGATGTGAAGGACGTGATCGTCGTGCGCCGCACCGCAGGTGCCGTCGATTGGGTGGCGGGGCGCGACATCTGGTATCACGAAGCCTGCGCCGCGGCCTCGCCCGATTGCCCGCCCGAGGAGATGTCGGCCGAGGACCCGCTGTTTATACTTTATACCTCGGGCTCGACCGGGCAGCCCAAAGGGGTGCTGCACACCACCGGCGGCTATCTCGTCTATGTGTCGCTGACCCACCAATACGTCTTCGATTATCGCGACGGCGAGATCTATTGGTGCACCGCAGATGTCGGCTGGGTGACCGGGCACAGCTATATCGTCTACGGGCCGCTCGCCAACGGCGCCACCACCCTGATGTTCGAGGGGGTGCCAAACTACCCCGACGCCTCGCGCTTTTGGCAGGTCGTAGACAAGCACCAGGTGGCGATCTTCTATACCGCGCCGACCGCGATCCGCGCCCTGATGCGCGAGGGCGAAGCGCCGGTGCGGCGCACCAGCCGGCGCTCATTGCGCATTCTCGGCACGGTCGGCGAGCCGATCAACCCCGAGGCGTGGCTGTGGTACTACGACCATGTCGGCGAGCGGCGCTGCCCGATCGTCGATACCTGGTGGCAGACCGAAACCGGCGGCATCATGATCAGCCCGATCCCGGGGGCGACGCCGCTGAAGCCAGGCTCGGCGACCCGCCCGTTCTTTGGCGTCGAGCCGGTGCTGGTCGATAATGACGGCCGGCGGATCGAGGGCCTGGGCGAAGGCAATCTGTGCCTGGCGCGGCCGTGGCCCGGCATCATGCGCACCGTCTTTGGCGATCACCGCCGCTTTGTCGAAACCTATTTCTCGGCCTTCCCGGGGCTTTATTTCACCGGCGACGGGGCGCGACGCGACGAGGACGGGTTTTTCTGGATCACCGGGCGCGTCGATGACGTGATCAACGTCGCCGGCCACCGGCTCGGCACGGCCGAGGTCGAGAGCGCTCTGGTCGCCCATCCCAAGGTCGCCGAGGCTGCGGTGGTCGGCTACCCGCACGACATCAAGGGCCAGGGCATCTACGCCTATGTGACCCTGAAAATCAGCGAGGAGCCGAACGAGGAATTGCGCGCCGAGCTGGTCGCCTGGGTGCGCCGCGAGATCAGCCCGATCGCCGCCCCCGATCTCGTGCAATGGGCGCCGGGCCTGCCCAAGACCCGCTCGGGCAAGATCATGCGCCGCATCCTGCGCAAGATCGCCGCCGACGAGCACCACGCCTTGGGCGACATCTCGACCCTGGCCGACCCGAGCGTCGTCGCCGACCTCGTCGGCAACCGCCTCAACCGCGCCGGATAGCCGCTCCCCCCGCGTCTAATCGAGCGCTTGGCGCTGCTGGCGAGTAACGGCGACGAGCATTGCAAGAGCGGGAGCAGTGGCGAAGCGCTGCTCGCCCATCAGTTCGGATGCGGTATGATACGGACGATCACATAGTCGCTGCCGGCGACTTGAAAATAAAATCTGTAGTCGCGATTTGACTCGGCCTTGCCATACGTCAGCGCCCTCGTCGTACTTCTTCGCCTGTATGGAAGGGTGTTGCAGGTTTTCTTGAAGCAGATCAAACTGCTTGCGAGCACGAATCTTCAAGTGCCGCGGCAGCGCGGAAAAATCTCGGCTGGCGCGCGCTGTCAGGCGAGCCCGCCGCTATCCCGAGCCCTTGGCGCAGCTGGCGGGCGGCGACGATGAGGAGGGCGAGGTCGGGGGCGGTGCTGGCGCGCAGCTCGCGGGCCAGCGCCTCGGCCGGGGCCAGTGCGGCGGCATTGTCGGTGGCCCACGCCGCGAGCGGGTCGGGTTCGCCCATATGCTCGCTCGCCAGAATGCGGCGGGCGATATCGGCCTGCAGCGCCAAGAGATCCTCGACCGTCGCCTGGACCGCCAGCTTCTGCCACTGGGTCTCGGCCGGCAGGCGGCGGGCGGCGGCGCGCATCTCATCGAGCGCAAACCGCACGCCGGCCCCGTAATAGACCCGCGCCGCGTGGTCGAGCGGCTGTGCTGCGGCTTCGGCCAATTCGGCGATGTCGAGCGCCGGCGCTAAAAACATCATCGCCCCGATCCGCGCGGCGAGCGCCTCCGGGACGCCGGCCTCGGTCAGGCGCAGGCTGCGCTCGGCCGCCAGGCTGTTGTCGCGCGGCGGCAGCAATTCGGCGAGCGACCCGGCCAGGCGGCGCACCCCCGGTCCGAGCCTGACGCTCTCAGCGTTAAAATCGAGACGCCGGTGGCGCAATAGCCAGGCCGCCGAATGCTCGACGACCAGCCCGATCTCGAGCAGCATCTCGGCCTGGACCCGGGCCGGCGCTTTGTTGTCGAGCGCCTCGATCTCGGCCCATAATTGGCGCAGCGCAAAGATCTCGCGGACGATCAGATAGGCGCGGGCGATCTCCGGCGCGGGCCGCCCGGTGCGCGCCCGCATGTCGCTGACAAAGGTGATGCCGGCCCGATTGACCAGGCCGTTGGTGACCACCGTGGCGGTGATCTCGCGGCGCAGCGGATGAGTTGGGATCAGCGCCCCGAGCCGGTCGCGCAAGGCGGCCGGAAAATAGCTGCGCAGCTCCGCTGCGAGTTCGGGGGCGTCGGGCAGATCGGAGGCGAGCAGCTCCTCATCGAGCGACATTTTGGCGTAGGCGAGCAGCACCGCGAGCTCGGGGCGGACCAAGCCCCGGCGATCGGCTGCACGAGCCGCAAGGGTCTCGTCGTCGGGCAGAAATTCGAGCCCGCGGTCAAGCCGGCCCGAGCGCTCGAGATCGCGGATCAGCCTCGCCTGCCGGTCTAGCGCCGCGGGACCGCGCGCCTCGGCCACCGACAGCGCCTCGCCCTGCAGGTAATTGTCGCGCAGCACCAGGCTCGCGACATCCCCGGTCATGCGGTGCAGCAGCGGCTCGCGCTCCTCGCCGGCCAACGCGCCAACGGCGATTGCGTGGTCGATCAGGATTTTCAAATTGACCTCGTGGTCGGAGGTGTCGACACCCGGCCGAATTGTCGATTGCATCAGTGTCGATCCGCCCGCCGCCGAGGGCATAGGCTACCCGCCCGCGCTGGGTTACGCCGAGATTGGCGCCCTCGCCGACCACTTTGGCGCGGATTTCGTCGGCGTTGATGCGCAACGCATCATTGGCGCGGTCGCCGACCTCGGCATGGGTTTCCTGCGGCGCCTTGACGTAGGTGCCGATGCCGCCGAACCACAGCAAATCGACCGGCGCCATCAGCATTTTTCGGATCAGCTCGGCCGGGGTCAGATGGTCGACCTCGATGGCAAAGAGGCGCTTCATCTGCGGGCTCATTGCGATCGATTTGACGCCGCGCTCGAACACCCCGCCGCCCTCGGCGATCAAGCCCGGATCGTAATCCGCCCAGCTCGACCGCGGCAGCCGAAACAGGCGCTCGCGTTCGGAGTAGCTGAGCTCGGGGTCGGGATCGGGATCGATGAAGATGTGCCGGTGATCGAAGGCGGCGATGAGCCGCAGGCGGCGCGACATCAGCATACCGTTGCCGAACACGTCACCCGACATGTCGCCGACCCCGACCACGCTCAGATCGGCGGCTTCGAGATTTTGCCCGAGCTCGCGGAAGTGGCGCTTGACCAGCTCCCAGGCGCCGCGGGCGGTAATCCCCATCGCCTTGTGGTCGTAGCCGGCCGAACCGCCCGAGGCAAAGGCGTCGCCGAGCCAGAACCCGTATTCCTCGGCGATCGCATTGGCGTAATCGGAGAAAGTCGCGGTGCCCTTGTCGGCCGCGACGACGAGATACGGGTCGTCGCCATCGTGGCGCACGACGTCGGGCGGCGGTGCGATGCGATGGCCATCGCCGCGTTCGGGAACGATATTGTCGGTCAGGTCGAGCAAACCGCGGATCAGAATCTTGTAGCATTCGACCGCCTCGGTCCCGAACTGGTCGCGCGTCGCCGGCGGCTGCTTGAGGACGAACCCGCCTTTCGACCCGACCGGCACGATGACCGCGTTCTTGACTGTCTGCGCCTTCATCAACCCGAGAATTTCGGTGCGGAAATCCTCTTTGCGGTCGGACCAGCGGATACCGCCGCGGGCGACTTTGCCGGCGCGCATGTGCACGCCCTCCATGCGCGGGCTGTAGACGTAGATTGCAAACAACGGCCGGGGCCGCGGAAGAAGGTCGATCTCGCTGCTGGCGAGCTTGACCGCGAGATAGGGCTTGGGACCGCCGGAGGGTAATTTCTGAAAATAATTGGTGCGCACGCTATTGAGGACGAGAGCGAGGTAGCTGCGCAGGATGCGGTCCTCGTCGAGGCTGGCGACCCGGTCGAGCGCGTGCTCGATCGCCTGAACCTCGCCCATGGCCGCGAGCGAGGCATCGGCGGCGGTCGTTGCCGGATCAAACCGGGTCTCGAACAGCCGCACCAGCCGCGCGGCGATGTCGGGATGGGCGCCGAGAGTATCCTCCATATAGGCTTGGCTGAACGCCGCCCCGGCCTGGCGCAAAATCTTGGCATAGAGGCGCAGCAGGCTGACCTGGCGCGCCTCAAGGTTGGCGGCGAGGACCAGCCGGTTGAAGCCGTCGTTCTCGACACGCCCGGTCCACACCGCAACCAGAGCCTCCTCGAAGCGCCCCCTGAGCTCAGCCGAAACCGGAGCCGCGGCAGTCTCGCCGTCGAGCTGGAGCTCGTGCACCCAGACGACGCCGCCATCGGCCGCCTCGATCCGGAACGGTTCTTCGGCGATTACGCGGAGCCCGAGGTTTTCGAGCATCGGCAGCACATCGGAGAGGGCGACGGGCCCGCCCGCGCGATAAAGCCGCAGCCCCGGCCGACCCTCGCCCGCCACCGGATGCAGCGAGACCTCCAACGGCGAGCCGGCCAGCGCGGCCTCGATCCGCGGCAGGTCGGCGATCGCCTGAGCCGGCCGGGTCAGGGCCTGATAGGCGACCGGAAACGGCTTTAGGCGGCGCAGCCGGGCCCGCGCCTCGGCCTCGCCAAATTCGCTCTCCGCTGCCTCGCGCAGCTGGTCCGACCAACCCCTGCCGGCCTCGACCAATTGCTGCTCGAGTGCTCCGGCATCGACTGCCGGCACCCTGCCGCGGGTGGTGTGGATGATGAACTGGACCCGGGCCAGCACCGACTCGTTGAGGTGCGTGTAAAAGGCCGACAGCCGGCCGGCGAACGCCTGTTCGAGGATCGCCGCAAAGCGCCGGCGCAAATCGCTGTCGTAACGCTCGCGCGGCACATAAACGAGGCACGAGACGAAGCGCTCGAGCGGGTCGCGGCGCACGAACAGCGCGATCCGCTGCCGCTCCTGCAGATTGAGGATGCCGATCGCGGTCTCGAACAGCTGGTCCTCGCTGCCCTGAAACAGCTCGTCGCGCGGCAGCCCGTCGATGATGTGCTGCAAGGCCTTGCCGTCGTGGCTGCTCGGCGACAGCCCGGAACGGGCGACGATCTGGCGCACCTTCAGCCGCAGCAGCGGGATCGCGCGCGGGCTGCGGCTGTAGGCGAGCGAGGTGAACAGCCCGAGAAACAGGCGGATACCGACGACCTCGCCGCTGGCGCCAAACCGGCGCAGGCCGATCGCATCCATATGCGCGGTGCGGTGGACGGTGGCGCGCAGGTTCGATTTGGTGACGACGAGCAGTTCGCGGCGACGGACGAAATGCTGCACGTCGGGCGGCAGCGAGGACAGCTCACGCAATCCGCCGAAAATCGGATAATCGCGGTCGCGCAGAATCCCGAGCGCCGGTCGCGCCGGCTCGGCGGCGTCGCTGAAATTGTATTCCCGGTAGCCGAGAAAGGTGAAGTTGTCGTCGTCGAGCCAGCGCAGGAAATCGCTCGTTTCCGCGAGTTCGTCGGCCGATACCGGCGGAGCGGGCGGTCCGGGCAGTTCATCAAGGAGCTCGCGCAGCCGACGCCGCATCGGCTGCCAGTCGCCGACCGCGATGCGCACATCGGCGAGAACACCGGCGATCGTCTGGGTCAAGAGGGCAAGGTTCGCCGGATCAGTTTCGCGGGTGATCTCGATCTGCATCCATGATTCGCGCTGCCCCATGGGCTCGCCCGCGGCGCCGGCTTCGCGGATCTCGCGCAGCCGCCCGGCCGGATCGCGATCGACGCTCAGGATCGGGTGGATCACCAGATGCACGACGCGCTCGCGCGCATTGATCGCCGCCGTCGTCGAATCGACCAGAAACGGCATGTCGTCGTTGACCATTTCGACGATCGTATGCGGCGACGACCAGCCATCGGCCACCGGCTCCGGGTTGTAGACTCGGATTTTCGCTTGGCCCGGACGCCGGCGCCCGGCCAGCCGCCACAACGACAGCGCGGCCCCGCCGAGGTCGCGCGGGCTGCGCCGGGCCACATCGGCAGGCGGCGCATGCCGGTAAAGCTCGCCGATCACCCGCCCGGCGACATCGCGCTCGGCCGGGTCGAGCGTCTCCTCGGCCAGCGCCACCGCCTTTTTGAGCAGCTTCAGCCGTTTTGCTTCAGCTGGCGGTTTGATTGCGCCGGGATCTATGGTTTCACCGGTCTGCGTGCGTTCGCCGGCATCTTTGGGCTCGCCCGGGGGCGGCAGTTCGATCGTGCTGGTCATCAGATTTTAAACACTGGGCACCCGACACCGTTCGGGCAAGCCATATTGCGTATCGAGGATCATGGGAGGATGGTGGAAAGCGCCGCCGCGCGGGGCGAATATGCTGCCGGCTGGCGGATCAACCAACGCATGCGCTTCTTCGCTCATCTTCGCCGCGGCATCCTCTATCTGCTGCCGCTCGCTGTGCTGCTGGCGGCAGTGGGCGCGCGCCTCGCCGCGCCGGATCTGCTTGATCGGCTGTCGCTGATCGCGTTCGACCTCGAGCAGCGCGCCCGTCCGCGGGCTCCGGGAAATTCGCCGATCCGCATCGTCGATATCGACGAGAAAAGCCTCGCCCAGATCGGCCAGTGGCCGTGGCCGCGCACGACGGTGGCGCGCCTGGTCGACCGCCTGGCCGCGGCGGGCGCTGCGGTCGTTGCCTTCGACATCGACTTTGCCGAGCCCGACCGGACCTCGCCAAGGCTGCTGCTGCCGCTGCTCGATCAGAATGGCGGCGACACGGCGGCCGCGGCAAAGCTGCTCTCCACGTTGCCCGACCCTGATCAGGTTCTGGCCGCGGCGATGCGCAAAGCCCCGGTGGTGACCGGTTTTATCCTGAGCGACCATGGCGAGGCGCGGGCGCCCGCCGCCAAGGCCGGCTTTGCCTTTGCCGGCGACGACCCACTCGGCCATGTCGACAATTTCACCGCAGCGATACCAAACCTGCCCGAATTCGAAGCCGCGGCGGCCGGCGACGGGTTTCTCAACCAATACCTCGACCCCGACCATGTTGTGCGCCGGGTGCCGCTGATCCTGACCTTGAACGGCAAGCCCTACCCCTCGCTCGACGCCGAGGCGTTGCGGGTCGCCTTTGGCGCGACGACCTTTGTCGGGCGGGCCGCCGGCGCCAATGGCGAAAAGAATTTCGGCCAGGACACCGGCCTGACCGCGCTGCGCATCGGCCCGCTGACGGTGCCGACCGACGCCGCGGGCCGGGTTTGGCTGTACTATGCCCGGCGCGAGCCCGACCGCACCGTTTCCGCCGCCAACGTGTTGGCCGGCAAATTCGACCCGGCGATGTTTTCCGGCAATATCGTGCTGATCGGGACATCGGCCGCCGGGGTCATCAACGACCAGCAGGCGACGCCGCTGTCGCGCGCCGTGCCCGGGGTCGAGATTCACGCCCAACTGCTCGACGAAATTCTGCAAGGGAGCTACCTGACGCGGCCCGACTGGGCGGTCGGCGCCGAAATCCTGTTTGCGCTGGTGGTCGGGGCCGGGCTGATCCTGCTGGTGCCGCGGATCGGCGCGCTGGCGAGTGCGGCGCTCGGCGGCGCCTCGGTCGCAGCGGCGCTCGGCGGCTCATGGCTGGCCTTCGCGCGTCTCCACCTGCTGCTCGACCCGGTCTATCCCTGGGCGGTCATCACCCTCGTCTATCTGGTGGCGAGCCTTTTGGGCTATCTGCGCACCGAGGCGCGGCAGCGCGAAATCCGCGGCGCCTTTTCGCGCTACATGTCGCCGCATTACGTCGAGGAGCTGGCAGCCCACCCCGAAAAACTGGTGCTCGGCGGCGAGGCGCGGGTCATGACGATCCTGTTCTGCGACATCCGCGGCTTTACCAGCATGGCCGAAGGCATGGATGCGCGCACCTTGACGCGTTTTATGAACAGCTTCTTGTCGCCGATGACCGAGATCATCACCGACCACAAGGGGACCATCGACAAATACATCGGCGACTGCATCATGGCGTTCTGGAACGCGCCGCTCGACGATCCCGATCATGCGGGAAATGCGGTGCGTGCGGCCCAGGCGATGCGCCGCAAGCTGGTCGAGCTGAACCGTGTGTGGCTGCAGGAGGCCGCAGCCGCCGGCAACCCGTTCCGCCCGGTGCAGATCGGCCTCGGCATCAACACCGGCGAATGCGTCGTCGGCAATTTCGGCTCGGAGCAGCATTTCGACTATTCATTGTTGGGCGACCCGGTCAACCTGGCCTCCCGCCTCGAGGGCCTAGGCAAGATCTATGGCATCGATCTGGTGATCGGCGAGGAAACCGCGGCGCGCCTCGACGACCGCGAGCTGGCCCGGACCCTGATCGAGGTCGATCTGGTCGCGGTCAAAGGCAAGAGCCGAGCCGGCCACGTCTATACGCTGCCGCCGGAAGCCGTTGAGAGCCGGCTCGGCGAGCACGAGGTGGGCGAGAACGAGTTGGGCAGGGACGAGCACGGCGAGCGGCACCAGGCGCTGCTGCGCGCTTATCGCCACCAGGATTGGGCGGCAGCACTGCGGCTGCTCGATGACGGCCGGCTGATCGCGGCGCGGCACCTCGCCCCGCTCTATGCGCTCTACCGGCGACGAATCGCCCACTTCCAGGCCGAGGGGCCGCCCGGCGATTGGGACGGAGTGTTCACCGCAGAGGAGAAGTGAGCGGCGCGGCAGGAGAGTTAACCCTTTGAAGCCGCGAGGCGCCCGGCAAAAATTAACCCTCTTTGTGTCAATTCGTAACGGAAAGTGACTTTATTTTAAGCGCATTCTCGATGATAATCGCGGGTACGGGAGCATCGGGCATCGGGGACCAGACTCGCCATGGCGGCAATTGTCGCCAAAGGAGCGCAGCCAATGAGTGTCATGGAGTTTCAGGTGTGCCGGCGCGGCCGCGAAGCGCAATGGGTGGTGACGCTCGGCAACGCGGTCTACGGCGCCTATCTCGATAAGGAGCAGGCATTGCTCGACGCCGTCGATGCCGCGCGCGACGCGCTGCAGGCCGGCCGCGAGGCCCAGGTGTGGGTCCGCGACCGCAGCACCGCCGCACGAGTGTTCTGACGCCGGGATGGAGGCGTCCTCGCGGTGCCGCCATCACCTGCTGTTACTGCGAACGCTTATCTTGCCTCCTAGACTACGAACGCAGAATAGTTGACACATATCGGTATCTAACCGCGCGCGGCCCTTTGAGGAAACCAGGTACTGTGCGGTTGGCAGCTGAATTAGTGACCCTCGGCAGCGCATTTGCGGCCCGTGTCTGGCGATCGTGTTGCGCCTCGATCCGCCCGACATGGCGGTGCTGAAGTGACTATCCCAGATCGGCGCGCTCGGCTGGTCTGCACGAAAAGCGTGCTGCAAAATTCTCGCTTCGTCAGTTCGGGCTTAGCGGTACCAAGCCCCAAGAACATAACTCAGGGAGCACGAGGACATGCGCGCACACGGTCAAAGGAAGCAGGCGCGTCACATATCGGCGGCTGAGGCCGCGAGGCTAGTGCGGTCGGGGGATTGGATTGACTACAGTATTACTCTCTGCCAACCCGATATCTTTGATCAGGCACTAGCTGCCCGTAAGGCAGAACTTAAAGATGTAAAAATTCGCTCCTGTCTTTCTATGAAACCGCGCGCTGTTTTGGAATGCGATCCTGACGGCGAGCATTTCTTGTGGTTCAGCTGGCACTTTTCGGGATACGACCGCAAGAAGCATGATGCTCGAATTTGTCACTACATGCCTTGTAATCTTGGCGAAATCCCGGATTACTATCGCGAGTTCGCCGATCCGGTGGATGTCGCGATCTTGAAAACTCGTCCGATGGATGAGAACGGATTTTTTAATTTCGGCCCCACGAACTTATGGCACCGCGCCATCATTGAGCGTGCCAAGCTGGTCATCATCGAAATAACCGAAGGGCTACCGTACGTCTTTGGTGAGCAAAACGGCTTGCACAAAGATGAGGTCGACTATGTGATCGACGGCGACGACCAGCCTCCTTCCGAGTTGCCAAGCTCGCCACCGTCCGAAATTGATCGCGCCGTTGCCCGCTTTATCGCCGGGGAGATCGAGGACGAGGCCTGCCTCCAGATCGGTATTGGCGGAATGCCGAACGCGGTGTGTTCACTGCTATTGGAAAGCGGTGTTCGCAATCTCGGTGTTCATTCCGAGATGCTTACCGATGGGATGATAGATCTCTATAAGGCCGGCCGTATCACTGGTGTTTCAAAAAGGCTCAACACTGGCAAAATCGTATTCAGCTTCGCACTTGGATCGCAGGAGCTCTACTCGACCATCGATCGCAACATGGATTTTGATTGTGTCCCGGTCGAATATACCAACCCTCCTCATATTATCATGCAGAACGATCGGATGATCTCGATAAACAACACAACGCAAATCGATCTACAGGGTCAGGCCGCATCGGAATCGGATGGGCATCGCCATATCAGTGGCACGGGTGGACAATTGCAGTTCGTGCGTGGCGCGTATGCTTCCAAAGGCGGAAAATCTTTCATCTGTCTCGCCTCCACATACGAGAGGCGCGGCACACGCAGAAGTAGGATCGTTCTCAATCTGACGCCCGGCACCATTGTCACCACACCGCGCTCGGATATAATGTTTGTCGCTACTGAATATGGCCTAGCGAACCTCAAGGGAAAATCCGTCGCAGATCGGTCTAAATCGCTAATTTCAATTGCACATCCCGATTATCGTGAAGGACTCGAGCGTGAAGCCCGTGAGAATGGTCTCATTCCCAAGGGATTTGTTTAAGGTTTAATTTCGCGCGATTGCGCTCGCGGCTTACAAGGAAAAAAGGAGCGATCAGACTTTAGGATAGAAAACAGCCCCCATTCCCCCGTGTTGAGCGGAGGTACGTTGATTTTCGCCGATGGTGTATTCCCGCTTGCATACGGCAGCCCGCCGCCGTGTCGCTCGCCGGGGCTATTCCAGCGCCGCCAGCATCTCGGCGGTGACGAGGGTGACGCCGCCGTCGCTGCGGTAGAAGCGCTCGGCGTCGAGAGCCGGGTCCTCGCCGACCACCAACCCTTCCGGGACGCGGCAGCCGCGGTCGATGACCACCTTGGTCAGCCGGGCGTGGCGGCCGACCTCGACATCGGGCAGCAGCACCGCCTCGCGGGTCAGCGCATATGAGTTGACCCGGCAATTCGAAAACATCAGCGAGCGCCGCACCGTGCCGCCGGAGACAATGCAGCCGCCCGAGACCATCGAGTCGACCGCCATGCCGCGCCGGTCGTCGTTGTCGAACACGAATTTGGCCGGCGGCAATTGCTGCTGGTAGGTCCAGATCGGCCAGTTCGGGTCGTAGATGTCGAGCGAGGGCGTTGGCATAACAAGATCGAGATTGGCCGCCCAATAGCCGTCGATGGTGCCGACGTCGCGCCAATAGGCCTCGGCCTCGGGCGTCGTCTTGACGCAGCTTTCCTCGAACGAATGGGCGACGGCCAGCCCGCGGCTGACCAGATTCGGGATCACATCCTTGCCGAAATCATGGCTCGATGCGGGGTCGCGATGGTCGCGCTCAAGCTCGTCATAGAGGAAATCGGCGTCGAACACATAGACCCCCATGCTGGCGAGCGCGCGGTCGGGCTTGCCGGCCATCGCCGGCGGCACCCTCGGTTTTTCAAGGAAATCGACGATGCGCATCTCCTGATCGACCGCCATGACCCCGAAATCCGAGGCCTCGGCGAGCGGCACCTCAACGCAGGCGACCGTGCAGTCGGCGCTCTTGGCGACGTGGTCGGCCAGCATGTTCGAGTAATCCATCTTGTAGATGTGGTCGCCGGCCAAGACGACGAAATAGCGCGGCCCGGCGGCGCGAAATATGTCGAAGTTCTGGTAGACCGCATCGGCGGTGCCGCGATACCAGGTCGCCTCGTCGAGCCGCTGCTGCGCCGGCAACAGGTCGAGAAACTCGCCCATCTCCGGGCGGAGAAACGACCATCCCATCTGCAGATGGCGCAACAGGCTGTGCGCCTTGTACTGGGTCAGGACCGCGATCCGCCGCACCCCCGAATTCAGGCAGTTCGACAGGGTGAAGTCGATAATGCGGAACTTGCCGCCAAAAAACACCGCGGGCTTCGCCCGCCGGTCGGTCAATTGCCGCAGCCGGCTGCCGCGCCCGCCGGCCAGCACCAGGGCCAGCGCCTGCCGCGCCAACCGCTGTTGAATGCGCGCGTCCGACAGCATCGCCACTCTCCCTCGATCTCGGTCAAGGCCGCGATTGCACGCGGCGGTGAAACAACTCGCGCGCTGCCGAGCGAGGCCGCGGCTCGCCGGGGAACGGCGTTGCCGGGACGCCGACGACCGTGATGGACCCGCCCAGCGCCATCGGCAATCGGCCGAGACTACCGCGGGATGGTGCGGCGGGCACGCGTCAAGTGGGGTGGCCGCTTGGTCGGCCGCGACTGCCGAGCCGCACGTTGCCAAAGGCAGGCCATGTCCTGCCCTGTTCCACCTGTTTTTTGCAGGGAATCATCAGGCCGCTCTCTGGTCGCGGCGATTGCCGGGCCGTCCGCCGGGCTCAGCACGGCGCATCGAGGCATGACCGCTTTTCCGACCAACGTCAGCTCTCCGCCTTGCACTGGCCGCCGACCGGCCGCCTTCGAGCCGCGCCAACTATTGTCGAAATCGCTCGATCGATCGCCGGCAACGACATCCGGACCGCGTCGGCTGCTTCTGCAGCGAATCTGCAGCAAAATGTTTCTCCTTTGCGGAGGGAGCCGCTCCCGGACCGCCCAATGACGCAACGATACGACGAGATTTCGTCAATTTTACCGTCGCCGCTTCACGCAGCCGGTGGGGTCCCTAACTGCATTTAGCTGCGGTTTTGCCGCATATCTTTTCGCGCCTGTCTTCCACACGAAAAATTTCGTTTGTTATCAAAGCTTGCAGCACACGCCGGGCCATTTCGAGACTGACTTGCGCGACCGTTAAGGCGCTGAACCGGCTTGTCCCGGGGCCGGGCGCAGAATCCTTCGTCTGTGCAACTCTTGGCCTGCCGGTCGTGGCGGCAGCCCGTCAAAAAGTCCGATAACCGGAAATCTGGAAGAATTGGGCACCTCGTTGCTCGTCAGTGCGCTAACTCCCTGTAAATGCGTTTTAGCGGATGATCTCCTGCCCTCGACCCAAAGTCTGGCCGTGCCGTTGTCCCCATTGCATGTTCTGCTTACCGCCGCTTGCGAACGCCGGCGGCTCCGTATAGCGGCAAAGAAATTGGGGTGTGTAATTCTGTGCGCATGGCGCGCAGTCGCGGAGGGACGGAAAGACTGGAAGGCCGCTTGCCAAGCGGCGAAGCGTCTTGGCCCTGATCCTTGGCCGGCACTGCTTGCAAGCCGAGGCCTTCCGGCCCCCGGCTATCTGACCGCCGAAAATTGGAAAGACATATTGGTGGGCTTATGCGACGGTTATTTTGGAGCTTTGCCCTCCGCGCTGACCGCTGCAATCGATGCGGGCGCACCGCTCTCTGCGCTCGTTCGGGTAGGGTTAGAAACTGGCTACCTTGCGCCAGACACTGCCCGCTCTGACCCAGAAGTGAGAGGCACTGGCTCTTGACGGAGAGCGAGGTTCATCGTGATGACACTAGAAATCTTCCGGTATCACAGAATGGCGTACCACTCACCGGAATGCGAGTTTATCGGTTTTGAGTTGGAACATGACCAGATGGTACCCTTTCAAGATGCAGAGCGCCTTTGTAGGGAACTCCCAGAACAAATTCGTATTGCAAAAGAAACTCCTTGAACTTTACTTCCTACAGGCCAAGCTTGCTGTGTGAGCCGAGCCGAACGAGCCCAAGGCTGGCCGAGTCTGGCTTGCGGTAAATCAGGATCAGGTCGGGCCTGATGTGGCAGTCGCGGTGATCGCTCCATTCGCCGCCGAGCGGATGGTCAAAATACCGCCGGGGCAACGGCTCGTTCTTCGATAGCATCGCGACAGCTTCCATCAGCTCGGCGTCGAGGCGCTTGCCGTGCCGCCCGGATTGCTCCCGGTTGTAGTCGCGGCGAAAGCGGCTGGTGTATCTAACAATCCGCGTTCAGGCTCGCCAGCAGTTTCCCCGGCGGGCCGGCCGTCGTCAGCTCGCCGCGCCGCGCCGCCTTCATCGCCTCGATGGTTTCCTTGTTCGGAATCAGCGGCTCGAACGGCAGCGCTTTCTCCTTGGCGATCTTCACCATCATCAGGCGGAAGGCGTCGGACACGGTGAGGCCCATTACCTCCAGCACGGCGGCGGCTTCCCTCTTGATCTGCTCGTCGATGCGGGCGCGCACGACAGAATTGGTCATGGCATAATCTCCTTTGAGCTACAATGTAGCACAATACGCTGAAAACTTCAAGTGAGACTCCGACTAGATACTGCGGATCGGTTATCGCACTGATTTCGCGTCAAAAGTCGCTTAGGGCAAATTATTTCGGTAATCGCGAAGTCGTAATCTTAACTTTCGGGGAGATCGGTCAGTCGGCTGGTCTTTAGGTGATTTTGGGAACCGTGTGCGGGCCAAATCCTGTTGTGCCAAAGCCCGTCAAGGCAATCTGGAAGCCCAGCCACGTTTCGGCACGGCCCCGAGGAGGCCGCGAGTGCGCAAGGATCAGGTCCGTCGGCTAAGGCCCGTGCGATGATGCCGGAAGCGCTTTACAGGATGAATTTGGAGAGGTCGGCGTTTTGCGCCAGGGCGCCGACCTGGTCGCGGACATAGGCGCGGTCGATCCGCACTTCGGTGCCTTCGGGCCGATCGGAGGCGGTGAAGCTGATCTCCTCCAAGAGCCGCTCGAGGATCGTGTGCAGGCGGCGCGCGCCGATGTTCTCGACCGCGGCGTTGATCTCCTCGGCCAATAGGGCGAGCTCGTCGATCGCGTCCTCGTCGAATTCGAGGGTGACCCCCTCGGTCGCCAGCAATGCCTTGTATTGGGTGATCAGGCTCGCCTCTGGCTCGGTCAGGATGCGGCGGAAATCGTTGCGGTCGAGCGCCTTTAATTCGACCCGGATCGGCAGCCTGCCCTGCAGCTCGGGCAGCAGGTCGGAGGGCTTGGCCTGGTGAAACGCCCCCGAGGCGATAAACAGCACGTGGTCGGTCTTGACCGCGCCATGCTTGGTCGCGACCGTGGTGCCCTCGATCAACGGCAACAGGTCGCGCTGCACCCCTTCGCGGCTGACATCGGGGCCGCCGCCAAAGCCGCCGCCGGCGCGCTCGCCGCGCCCGCTGATCTTGTCGATCTCGTCGATAAAGACGATGCCGTTCTGCTCAGCGGCGGCGATCGCCTCGCGCACCACCATGTCCTGGTCAAGGAGCTTGTCGCTCTCCTCGGCGATCAGCACGCGATGGCTGTCGCCGACCGTCATCTTTTTCGGCTTGGTTCGGGTGCCGAACGCCTTGCCGAAAATGTCGCCGAGGTTGAGCATGCCCATCTGCGCGCCGGGCATGCCCGGGATCTCGAAGGTCGGCAGGTTCGCCGCCGCACTTTCCTGCACGGTGACCTCGATCTCGCGCGCGTCGAGCGCGCCTTCGCGCAATTGCTTCCTGAATTTCTGGCGGGTGTCGGCGCTTGCGGACCCGCCGACCAGCGCGTCGAGCACCCGTTCCTCGGCGGCGATCTCAGCCTTGGGCTCGACCTCCTTGCGCAGCCGCTCGCGGGTCATCGCGATCGCGATCTCGACCAGGTCGCGCACGATCTGCTCGACATCGCGGCCGACATAGCCGACCTCGGTGAACTTGGTCGCCTCGACCTTGACAAACGGGGCCTGCGCCAGCCGGGCTAGGCGCCGGGCGATCTCGGTCTTGCCGCAGCCGGTCGGCCCGATCATCAGGATGTTCTTGGGCAACACCTCCTCGCGCAATTCGGGCGTCAGCTGCTGGCGGCGCCAGCGGTTGCGGAGCGCGATCGCGACGGCGCGCTTGGCGTCGTGCTGGCCGACGATAAAGCGGTCGAGCTCGGAGACGATTTCGCGCGGGCTAAAAGCGGGCATCACAGTGTCAGCAATCGAGTTTTTCGCCATCGAGCTTTTCGCCACCGAGCTTTTCTAGGGTGATCTTATCGTTGGTATAGATGCAGATTCCGGCGGCGATGGCCATCGCGCGGCGGGCGATCTCTTCGGCGTTGAGATCGTCGATGCCAACCAGCGCGCGCGCCGCGGCCAGCGCGTAGCCGCCGCCCGAGCCGATGCCGATCAGCCCGTCCTCGGGCTCGAGCACGTCGCCGGTCCCGGACAGGATCAGTGACACGCTCCTGTCGGCCACCGCCATCATCGCTTCGAGCCGGCGCAGATAGCGGTCGGTGCGCCAATCCTTGGCGAGCTCGACGCAGGCCCGCGACAGCTGCCCGGCATATTGCTCGAGCTTGCCCTCCAGCCGCTCGAACAAGGTGATCGCGTCGGCGGTGGCGCCGGCAAACCCGGCGATGACCGCGCCGCCGGCCAGCCGCCGCACTTTGCGCGCATTCGACTTGACCACGGTCTGGCCCATCGTGACCTGGCCGTCGCCGGCGACCACGACCTGGCCGCCCTTGCGCACGCACAGGATCGTCGTGCCGTGCCAAGCCTTGCTCTCGGGATGATCCATGCGCCTTTCGGGATTGGCTGCCGCGCGACCGAGTGAGATGTAAGCTGGCGCGATCCGCGATCAAGCGCAGCGCGGCCGCACCGGCAATCTGCACGGAGCGCGGGACCGTGATCGCCTGTGGACGATCAGGGTGCTAATATCCCCTCGCACAACTCGGAGAAGAGCGGTGAGCGACGAAAGAGTGAGTCTCGATCTCCTCGGCTCCCGGGTGCTGACCATGACCGCGGAATTGCGCGATTTGCAGCTGCGCGTCGGCGCCCTCGAACAGCGCTTCAGCGCCATGGAGGCGCGGATGGGCGGAATCGAAGCTCGACTGGGATCTCTGGAGTCGCGCTTTGGCGTACAAGAAGAACGCATGTCGGCGATGCTGGCGTTGCTCGCCCGCGTCGCCGAGCGTATCGAGGGTGGCACGGCATGACGGCTGCCCATCGCGATCCCGACAATAGCAAGGCGGCCGCGAAATCGCTAAATAGGCAGTGTCGCGGCTAGAATGGCGACGGGAGGAGAGCGCGTGCGGGTGGCGAGCGTCGAGCGCAACACTAAGGAAACCCAGATCAGCGGCCGGGTCGATCTCGACGGCAGCGGCGTTGCCGAAATATCAACCGGGATCGGCTTTCTCGATCACATGCTCGAGCAATTGGCCAAGCACAGCCTGATCGATCTCGAGTTGCGCGCGAAGGGCGATCTGCACATCGATTTTCACCACACCACCGAAGACACCGGCTATGTCGTCGGCGAGGCGGTGTCGAAGGCGCTTGGCCCCCGCGCCGGCATCGCGCGCTACGGCCACGCGGTGATCCCGATGGATGAGACCCTGACCCGGGTCAGCCTCGACGCCTCGAACCGGCCCTATCTCGTCTGGAAAGTCGTATTCACCCGGCCGAAGCTCGGCGAGATGGACACCGAATTGTTCAAGGAATGGTTTCAGGCCTTTGCCCAATCGGCGGGGGTGACCCTGCACGTCGAGAACATCTATGGCGAGAACAATCACCACATCGTCGAATCCTGCTTCAAGGGTCTGGCGCGCGCGTTGCGCCAGGCGGTCGAGATCGATCCGCGGCGGCAGGGCGCGATTCCCTCGACCAAGGGCGTGCTCGGCGGCACCTTGTGATGCGTGTTGCGATCGTCGATTACGGCTCGGGCAATCTGCGCTCGGCGGCAAAGGCCTTTGAGCGCGCTGCGGCGGAGACCGGGATTGACGCCGAGATCGCGGTGACGAGCCGGCCGGACGTGGTTGTCGCCGCCGATCGCGTCGTGCTGCCTGGGGTTGGGGCCTTTGCCGATTGCCGGCGCGGGCTCGCCGCCGTGCCCGGTCTCGAAGACGCGCTCGACGAGACGGTGCGGGTTCGCGGGCGCCCGTTTCTCGGCATTTGTATCGGCATGCAGCTGATGGCGGAACGAGGGCGCGAGTTCGAAGCTGTCGCCGGCCTCGGCTGGATCGCCGGCGAGGTGGTCGCGGTCGAGCCTGGGGACCCGGCGTTGAAGATCCCGCATATGGGATGGAACGAGCTTGAATTGCGGGCGTTGCACCCGTTGCTCGCTGGGCTCGGGGGGGCCGCGCACGCCTATTTTGTGCATAGCTACCATTTCCGGCTGACCGATCGCGATGACCTGATCGCCGTGACCGATTACGGCGGGCCGATCGCCGCGGTGGTCGCGCGCGGCAATCTCGCGGGGACCCAGTTCCATCCGGAGAAAAGTCAGGAGGCGGGGTTGCAGCTGATCGGCAATTTTTTGCGGTGGCGCCCATGAGCGACCGGATCGGCGATGGGGCGCCCCCGGCGGTGATCTCGGTCGAGCGGATGACCCGCTGCTCGGGCCACGATCTCGACGATCTGTGCGAGGCGACCGAGAGCGCCATCACCGAGGGCGGCGGGTTTGGCTGGCTCGCGCCGCCGCCGCGCCAGGTGCTGGAAAATTATTGGAAGGGCGTGCTCTTGGTGCCGGAACGCCGGCTTGTGGTCGGTCGGCTCGACGGCGTGGTGGCCGGTTCGGCGCAGCTGAGCCGCGCGCCGCGCAACAACGAGGCGCAAGCTTTTGCCGGCACCCTGACCAGCGCGTTTGTGGCGCCCTGGGCGCGCGGTCACGGTCTTGGCCGGTGCATCGTGCTCGAGATCGAACGTCTGGCTCGGGAATTGGGCCTGGGGGTGCTCAACCTCGACCTGCGCGATACGCAGCGGGCGGCGATCAGCCTCTATGAAAAGCTCGGCTACCGCCGCTGGGGCACCCACCCGGTCTATGCACGGGTCGAAGGGCGGATCGTGCCGGGCCATTTTTACTATAAGCTGCTCACCGACGACCGGGCGCGCCCGTGATCCTCTACCCGGCGATCGACCTGAAAGACGGCGCCTGCGTGCGCCTGGTCCGCGGCGAGATGGCCAGCGCCACCGTGTTCAACGACGATCCGGCGGCGCAGGCGCGGCGGTTTGCGGCTGCCGGCTTCGCCTGGCTGCATGTCGTTGATCTAAACGGCGCCTTTGCCGGCCATTCGGTCAATGGCCGGGCGGTTGCGGCAATCCGCGACGCCATGGGTCTGCGCGTCCAGCTGGGCGGCGGCATTCGCGACCGGGAGGCGATCGAGCATTGGCTCGGGCTTGGCATCGACCGGGTCGTGCTCGGCACCGCCGCGTTGCGCGATCCCGAGCTGGTGCGGCGCGCGGCCAGCCGACCACCCCGGCCGGATTGCCGTCGGCATCGACGCGCGGGGTGGGCGGGTCGCGGTCGCCGGCTGGGCCGAACAGAGCGAGATCGGCACGGTCGAGCTGGCCCGGCGCTTCGAGGATTGCGGCGTGGCGGCGATCATCCACACCGACATCTCCCGCGACGGCGCGCTCGGCGGGGTCGATGCCGCGGCCACCGCGCTACTGGCGCGCCAGGTTTGCGTCCCGGTCATCGCCTCGGGCGGCGTCGCCTCGCTCGCCGACATCGCCGCGCTAAAGGGGTATGAGGCGGACGGTATCGCCGGGATCATCTGCGGGCGCGCGCTCTATGACGGCCGGATCGACCCGCGCGCAGCCTTGGCCCTGCTGGCGGAGCGGCGGGCATGCTGAAGATGCGCGTCATCCCGTGCCTCGACGTCAAGGACGGGCGGGTCGTCAAGGGCGTCAACTTTGTCGATCTGATCGATGCCGGCGATCCGGTGGCCCAGGCGCGGTTCTACGATCGCGAGGGCGCCGACGAATTATGCTTTCTCGACATCACCGCCAGCCATGAAGGGCGCGACACGCTGTACGATGTGGTTCGCCGCACCGCGGAGCAATGCTTTATGCCGTTGACCGTCGGCGGCGGGGTGCGCACGCTCGAGGATATCCGCCGCCTGCTGCTCGCCGGCGCCGACAAGGTGTCGATCAACACCGCCGCCGTCGCCCGCCCGGAATTTGTGCGCGAGGCGGCGCGGAAATTTGGCAGCCAGTGCATCGTCGCCGCGATCGATGCAAAGGGGGTGGCGCCGGAACGCTGGGAGGTGTTCACCCATGGCGGACGGAGGCCGACCGGCATCGACGCGGTCGAATGGGCCGCGCCGGCTCGCCGATTACGGCGCCGGCGAAATCCTGCTGACCTCGATGGACCGCGACGGCACCAAATCGGGGTTCGACATCGCCTTGACGCGGGCCGTCGCCGACGCGGTGCGGGTGCCGGTCATCGCCTCGGGTGGTGTTGGCACGCTCGACCATTTGGTCGAGGGCATCCGCGACGGGCATGCGACCGCGGTGCTGGCGGCCTCGATCTTTCATTTCGGGACATTCCGCATCGGCGAGGCCAAGGCCCGGCTCGCCGCCTGCGGCATTCCGGTGCGGAGCTGAATGATGCCGGAGGAGCTGGGCGTTGCCCTCGACCGGCTGTGGCAGGTGATCGGGTCGCGCCGCGGCGCCGATCCGCAGGCCTCGTACACGGCACGGCTGTTCGCCCGCGGCCGCACGAAAATCGCCCAAAAGCTCGGCGAGGAGGCGGTCGAGGCGGTCATCGAGGGGATCCGGGGCGATGCCCAGAAGCTCGTCGGCGAGAGCGCCGACCTGCTCTATCATCTCTTGGTGCTGTGGGCCGACACCGGCGTGTCTCCGGCCGATGTCGCTGCCGAGCTGGCGCGCCGCGAGGGAGTCTCCGGCTTGGCCGAAAAGCGCGGTCGGGCGCAGCTGTGATCTGTTCTCTTGCCGTTCCTGGCGCTGTCATGCTAAGCGGTGTGCCTCCGCTCAGCGGGAGAGGTGCCGGAGCGGTCGAACGGGGCGGTCTCGAAAACCGTTGTCCCCCTTGCGGGGGACCGAGGGTTCGAATCCCTCCCTCTCCGCCATTTCAGCGCCAATTCTTGCCATCAGATCGATGCCTTGGGCGGTGACATCGAGCGTCAACCGACAACCCCACGCCCTCGCTATTTTCAAAGATGCAGGAGGATCTCAAAACGTGATTTTGAGTCTCGGTCCCGAGCCTGAGGCGAATTAGCGCCGCCTTCCTTGAGGTTGAGGGACTTCTCCAACTTCGCGGCCGGGATCGGAAGTAGGATGAAGACTGGCAGAACGGGAGGAAGCGCGCCATGGGCGAGACGCAAAGAGTGGCGATCGTGACCGGTGCGGCAGGCGGCATCGGCAGGGCAATGACGCGAGGGTTGCTGGCGGCAGGCATCCGGGTCGCCGGGGTCGATCGCGATCCTGATCCATTGGAGGCGCTTGCGGCGAGCGCGCGGGCGCTGGGAAAGGGCGCCGAACTGCTCGCCATCCAGAGCGATCTGACGACTAACTCGGCTGCCGATCAGATCACCCGAGCGACGCGCGACCGCTTTGGCCGGGTCGATATCCTGGTCAACAACGCCGGGATCGGCCCCGGCGCGATCCGGCCCGACAGCTGGCAGCGCCCGCTCAAATTCTGGGAGGTCACCTCCGATCAATGGCGGCGCTTTGTTGCCGTCCATACCACGGCGCCGTTGGCGCTCGCCAACGCCGTTGTGCCCGAGATGATGCGCCAAGGCTGGGGCCGGATCGTCAACGTCACAACCAGCCTCGGAACGATGTTGAACGCCGGCTCCCCAACCTACGGCCCCTCCAAGGCGGCGCTCGAAGCGCTCAGCGCGATCATGGCCAAGGACCTCGACGGCACCGGGGTGACCGTCAACGTCTTGGTTCCGGGCGGGATCACCAACACGCCGATGATTTCGGACGAGGCGGGCTTCGATCGCGCCGGGATGATCCAACCGGAAGTGATGGCGCCGCCCCTTGTGTGGCTCGTTTCAGAGGAGGCCGGCAATGTGACGGGTCGGCGGTTTCTGGCCGTTCATTGGGACAGCGCGCTTCCGGCCGAACAAGCAGCGCAGAAGGCCGGCGCGCCGGTCGCCTGGACCAGCATCGCCACGATGCCGATCCGGCCGAGCCGCGGCTAGCCGGTCGGGCGAGCAGACCCGCCCGTCCGCGTTCTGCGGGCGATCTGCTCTTCGGCCGAAGCCGCCTGCTTCAGTGCCGCCAGCTTCTGTGAGAACTATCTGCCATGATCCCCGCCCCCGATAAGATTGTCATTTGCTTCGCTCATGTTGCTTATCGGCTCCAAGAACGGTTCGCGGCGCTCGACACTGGGATCAACAGCTTTGCGGTCGGCGACCCCGAGACGTTGGAGCGGCGGGTCGGCGAGGCCGACGTGCTGGTGATCTCCGGGCTGTGGCAGAACCAGCTCTTCGATCGCACGGAGCGGCTCCGCTTCATCCAGTCGATCGGCGCCGGCACCGACCAATTCCCGCGCGAAGAGCTGGCGAAGCGCGGCATCCGGCTGGCCAGCGCCCGCGGCGTCAATGCTCGTGCGGTCGCCGAGCACGCGATGGCGCTGATGCTCGCCTTAAACCGGCGTCTTCCCGAAGCCCGCGACAACCAACAAAAGCACATCTGGCGCGGGATGATTGGCGATCTCTCCGGACGGGAGGACGAGCTCGGCGGCAAGACGCTGCTTGTCGTCGGCCTGGGAGACATCGGCGGACGATTGGCCCGCCTGGCCAAGGCCTTCGATATGCACGTCGTCGGGCTGCGGCGCCAGCCGGCGTTGGGCGGCGGTGCGGCGGATGCGGTGCACGCCATAGACGAGCTCGACGCGCTGTTGCCGGACGCCGATTTCGTGGCCCTCACCTGTCCGCTGACCGCCGCAACCGAGCACCTGGTCAATGCCCAAGCGCTCGGCCGGATGAAGCCGACCGCCCATCTTGTCAACGTCGCGCGCGGGCGGGTGGTCGATGAGGCGGCACTGATCAAGGTGCTGGCGACGCATCGCATCGCCGGCGCCGCCATTGACGTGACGGCGGAAGAGCCGCTTGCGCCAAGTTCGCCGCTTTGGGCGATGGAGCATGTCCTGATCACGCCCCATACGGCGGGCGAGACGCGGCGTTACGAGGACAATTTGATCGAGATCCTGCTCGATAACCTCGGGCGTCTGTGGCGCGGCGAACCGCAATTGCGCAACCAGATCTGCTAACGGGCTCGCGGCCCGCCGGGCCGTCTCGAAGCACGCCCGGTGTCGATGCAGCAGCTCGTTGTCGTTCGTCCGCCACTGTTTTCACAACCGCTTTTGCGGGAGCGACGAATGACACCTGATGGCCCCGACGCGCGTTGATCCGCAGCTTGGGAAAGCCCCTGGCGTCATGGCTGCGGGGTGGAGCCGCCTCGGCCGTTGACCGGCAATCCCACCGTGGCCCGCCATAGCAGGTGGGCGCCATGTGCCGCGGCCACGACCGCGACAGGGACAGCACCCATGAGGTAGGTATCGGCCCCGGGGTAACATGCGGCCTGACGCACCGCGCAGCTCCACCCCGCGCTGGCAAAGCTAGGGGCTCTCCAGCCGTGCCGCAAGGGCTTCGATGCGCTGGGCGATGCCGTGGACGCCGCCGGCCGCGGCGTCGCCGGCCTCGGCCATCTCGGTTTCGGCGGCGCGCAGCCGCGAGCGCTCTTCCTGCAAGGCCTCGTTGGCGTCCGACAATTCGTCGGCGATGACCAGCGCCGCGAGCAGCAGCAAGCGGGCTTCGCCGACCTGCCCGACGCTATTGACGAATTCGCCGACGCGCGCATCGACATATTGCGCGAGCCGCCGGATCCGCGGCTCCTGCCCGTCGTCGCAGGCGATCTTGTACGGGTGCCGGTTGACCGTCACCGCGACCTGGCTCATTTCACTCCCCCCTCCCCCAGCGCCCGGCCGACCCGGGCGAGCGCACCATCAACTCGAGCAGCGATTTCACCGGCCGCGGCGCGCAGCCGGGCGGCCTCCAACTCGGCCGCCTCCGCGCGGCGCCCCTCTTCGATCGCGCCGCGACCGGCTCGGCTCGCAGCTTCGAGCCGGGCCACCGCGCGTTCGAGGCGGAGGAGCGCCTCGCCGAGCCGGCTCACCGGTCAGCCCTGCGCGACCGGCCGCGATGCGGTTCAGCGCACCCGCTCGTATTTCTGCAGCGAGCGGATGTAGTCGGGCCGCGGCTTGTCCGGGTAGAATTGCGGCCATTGCGTCCACGACACCTCGCCGACATAGAGGTCGCCGCGCGAATCGACGCTGAGCCCGTGCGGCCCAAGAAACGCGGTCGGCGCGGTGCCGGCATGCATGTCGCCAAACCGCGACAACAGCTTGCCCTTGTTGTCGACAATGCTGACCCGCGGACCCAGGTTGGGGCTGTTGCGGTTGACCGGCTGCACCGGCCCCAATTCGCCGATATAGGCGACCGGGTGGCGCGTATAGTCCATATAGAGCCCGCACGGGCGGTGCAGGTTGTTCCATTGCGTCTCGTATTTGCCGTTGCCGTCGAACACCTGGATGCGGTGGTTCTCGCGGTCGGCGACATAGACCCAGCCATCGGCGTCGGTGCAGATGTTATGCACGATGTTGAACTCGCCCGGGTTGGTGCCGGGGCCGCCCCACGACATCAGCAATTTGCCGTCTGGTGAATACTTATGCACCTTGGCGTTGCCATAGCCGTCGGAGACGTAGATTTCACCCTTTGGCGACAGCGCCGTGTGGGTGCAGCGATGGAACGGCTCGCCCGACATATAGGGCTTGGGCTCGCCCGGCACCCCCAGTTCGAGCAGCACCTTGCCGTCGAGCGCGCATTTGCGCACAAAGTGGCCGCCATCGTCGGTCAGATAGATCGAATCGTCCGGCCCCATATGGACGCCGTGGGCACGCGGATACTGGCCCTCGCCCCACGAGCGCAGAAAGTTGCCGTCGCGGTCGAACACCATGACCGGGTGGTCGCCGCGGTTGAAGACATAGACGTTGTCTTTGTTATCGACGCCGACCGCGCCGACCTCTTTGAACGACCATCCTTCGGGCAATTTCGCCCAATCCTCGATGATCCGGTACTTGTAGTCGCCATCCCCGACAACGATCGCCATCGTTTTCTCCTTGTTGCAGAGCTCGTCATTGCGAGGAGCCCCATTTGGGCGACGAAGCAATCTAGGGCCGGCGAGGCTGGCGGGCGAGATTGCTGCGCTTCACTCGCAATGACATCCAGGTCAGTGCACGCGTTCGTATTTCTGCAGGGCGCGCAGCCCCGGCGGGTGCGGCTGGCCTGGGAACAGCCCTGGCCACAAGGTCCAGCACACCTCGCCGACATAGAGATCGCCGCGCGAATCCACGCTTAGCCCGTGCGGCCCGATGAACGCGGTCGGCGCCGTCCCGGCAAACGGGTCGCCGATCCGCGACAACAGCTTGCCCTGGTTATCGACGATGCTGACCCGCGGCCCGAGATTGGCGTTGAGGCGGTTGACCGAAAGCTCGCCGATGTAGCAGACCGGCTGATGCGTGTAGGGCATGTAGAGCCCGCACGGGCGGTGCAGATTGTTCCACTGCGTCTCATATTTGCCGTTGCCGTCGAACACCTGGACGCGGTGGTTCTCGCGGTCGGCGACATAGACCCAGCCGTCGGCGTCGGCGCAGATGTTGTGGACGAGGTTGAACTGGCCGGGATCGCTGCCGGGCTCGCCCCAAGACATCAGCAATTTGCCGTCGGGCGAATATTTGTGGACCTTGGCGTTGCCGTAGCCGTCGGAAACATAGATCTCGCCCTTTGGCGAGAGGGCCGTGTGGGTGCAGCGGTTGAACGGCTCGCCGCTCAAATAGGGCGCGGGCTTGCCGGGCACACCCAGCTCCAACAATACCTTGCCGTCTTCGAGCCGGCATTTGCGCACGAAATGGCCGCCATCATCGGTCAGATAGATCGAATCGTCCGGCCCCATATGGACTCCATGCGCGCGCGGATACTGGCCCTCGCCCCAGGAGCGCAGAAAATTGCCGTTGCGATCGAACACCATCATCGGATGCTCGCCGCGGCCAAACGCATAGACGTTGTCGTTGTTGTCGACGCCGACCGCCGCCACTTCCTTGAACGACCAGCCATCGGGCAGTTTCGCCCAATCCTCGACGATGCGGTACTTATAGTCGCCGCTGCCAACCATGATCGCCATGCCGGGCCCTCCGCTCGCCTGCCGTGCCTCAGCCTAGCGAAGCCGCCGGGCCGAAACAATCCTCCTCACTGATGGCGGGCGGTGGCCTACACCTCGGTTTTGGCGCCGGTGCGCTCGGTGATCAGCCGGTAATGCTCGGTGCGGCGGTGCTTTGCGAAATTGAAGACGGTGCGGCGCAGATAATCGCCGAGATCGAGGTCGAGGGTGGCGGCGACGAGCTCGTCGCCTTCGCCGAGCGCGCGCGCCGCGATCTCGCCGGTCGGCGCCACGATGACCGAGCCGCCGATCAGGCCGAACCCGTCCTCCTTGCCGGCCTTGGCCGCGGCCAGGACCCAGGCCGCGTTCTGATAGGCGTTGGCCTGCAGGCTCAACAGATGGTGGAACATGCGCAGATGCAGCGGCTCGGGATGGTGGATGTTGTCGGTCGGGGTGTTGTAGCCGAGCGCCACGATCTCGACCCCTTGCAGCCCCATGACCCGGAACGCCTCGGGCCAGCGCCGGTCGTTGCAGATGCACATGCCGACGACCGCGTCGAGAACGCGCCACACTTTGAAGCCCTCGTTGCCGACATCGAAATAGCGCTTTTCGAGATGCTGGAACGGCGCCTCGGGCAGATGCTCGGAATGGCCGGGCAGGTGAATTTTGCGATAGCGGCCGACGATCCGACCTGCCGAGATCGACGAGGATCGAGGTGTTGTAGTGCCGCGCCTCGCCGTGCTCGTCGGTCAATTCGGCATAGCCGAGATAAAACCCGACACGCAAATCCTTGGCGAGATCGAACAAGGGCCGGGTCTCGGCATTCGGCATGCGCGCGCTCGAAAAACCGGTCGATCTCGGCCTGGTCGGTCATCCACCAGCGCGGGAAGAACGTGGTCAGCGCCAATTCGGGAAAGACGACAAACCGCGCGCCCGCCGCCATGCGCCTCGCGCAACAGCGCCATCAGTCGCCTGCACCACCGACGCGCGGCTGTCGGCCAAATGGATCGGCCCCAACTGGGCCACCGCGACGGGCAATTTGCGGGACAAGGCCATTCTCCTCTCGACGTCACTCCCGCGGCGAGGTTAGCGCAGACCACCGCTCGCGTGCATCGGCGCGGCTGTCGCCGCTGCTTCTGCAGCAAATCTGCAGCAAAACCCGAAGCTGCGGTACTCCCGTCATCGCCAGCCGCGGCTGCTGAGCAAGCGGCGCCGTCAGCGCCGCCCTCGATCGTGGAGTTGGCCGACCCTCCCGAAATGCTCCGCGGCTCCTGTTCCGCCTGTTTTTTGCAGGCAATTTACAGGCTCCTCCACCCAACGTACCGGCATCGACACTGCCAACGTTGCCATGACGCCAGCTCCCGAGCACCCTCTCGGCCCGCACCGTAGAATGCGATTATGGCAATTATGCCGGGCGTCATGCCCCACGGACACATTTGGGCCGAAACCGCCTGGGGTTGACGATAGTACGGTGACGGCGTACACTTCGGTATGATCATTCGAAGCGTCCGGCATCGGGGCTTGTTGCGCCTCATCGAAGACGATGACAGCCGGGAACTCCGCAACGATCTGGTCCAGCGGCTGCGCAACATCCTCGCGGCGCTGATCGCGGCGGCAGACATCAGCGGCGTGACCGGGCGCCGGGTTGGAGTGTGTATAGTTCTGATCGCGGCGGCAGACATCAGCGGCGTGACCGGGCCGCCGGGCTGGCGTGTGCACCAGCTCAAGGGCGACCGTGCCGGCACATGGAGCATTTCAGTCAGCGGCAATTGGCGGCTGACATTTGACATTCGGCAAAACGAAATCTGCGACCTCGACTTGGAGGATTATCACTGATGAGCCGCGCACCTGCCAGAGTAGCGATGGCCCCGCCGCACCCGGGCGCGTTCATCCGAGAGGGAAATTCTCGACGAGCTCGGCTTATCGGTCAGCGAGGCGGCAGGGGCTGGACGTCCGCCGCGCCACCCTTTCCGACTTGATCAACGGCAACGCGGCGCTTCCGGCCGAAATGGCGCTGCGGATCGAGAAGGCGTTCGGTGTCAAGATGGAAACATTGTTGAACATGCAGGCATGGCACGACGCCTACACCATGCGGCAACGCGAGGGCGAGATCGCCGTTAAGCCTTACCGCCCCCCTGCCGCCGGGCCGGGCTGACCCGGGCGCGTTCCAGAATGCAGGCTGTGCGGCTTTTGCCAGAGGGGCGTTGGGGCGAGCGCTTCACACCAGCGCTGAGCCGGAGGCGGCGGCGAGGGCGAGTTCGGGGGTGGGGGTGTTGGCGGGCTTGGCGAAGGTCGAGAGGGCGCAGGGGAGGAACTGGCCGCTGCCGCGCGGGGCGGCGAGGGCGCCGTCCTCGACGACGATGCGGCCGCGGCTGAGCACCGTGACCGGCCAGCCATGCAGGTGGCGGCCTTCATAGGGGGTGTAGCCGACGTTGTCGTGGAGGATGGCGGCGGTGACCGTGACGTGGCGCTCGGGGTCCCAGATCGCGAGGTCGGCGTCGCTGCCGACCGCGATCGTGCCCTTTTTCGGGTAGAGGCCGTAGAGCTTGGCGTGGTTGGTCGCGGTCAGCGCGACAAACTGGTCGAGGCCGAGCCGGCCCTGGCCCACACCCTCGGAAAACAACAATGGCAGGCGCAATTCGATGCCGGGGACGCCGTTGGCGATGTCCTTGAACGTGGTCTTGTCGCCCAATGGGAGCTTGCCCGAGGCGTCGTAGCGGTAGGGCGCGTGGTCGGACGAGAACACCTGGAACGTGCCGTTTTGGAGCCCGGCCCACACCGCCTGCTGCGCCGCATGGTCGCGCGGCGGCGGGCTGCAGCAGAATTTGGCACCTTCGAGACCGGGCTTGGCGATGTCGTCGGCGGTCAGGAACAGATATTGCGGGCAGGTCTCGCCATAGATCTTGAGGCCCTTGGTTTGGGCGGTGCGGATCACCTCGATCGCCTCGGCGGCCGAGACATGAACGATCAGGATCGGCACGTCGAGCAGTTGCGCGAGGCTGACGGCGCGGTTGGTGGCCTCGCCCTCGGCGAGCCTGGCGTGGGCGGCGGCGTGCCAGCGCGGCTCGGCGAGCCCGCGGTCGAGGAGGCGCGCGGTCAGCCATTTGATCATGTCGTAATTCTCGGCATGGACCATGACGAGCGCGCCCTCGCGCCGCGCCACCGCCAGGATGTCGAGCATCTGGCCGTCGTTCAGCTGCAGGAGGTCGTAGGTCATATAGACCTTGAACGAGGTGTAGCCGTCCTGGATCAGCGCCGGCAATTCCTGGCCCATGACCTCCGCGGTCGGGTCGGAGATGATCAGGTGAAAGGCGTAGTCGATGACCGCCTTGGGCCCGGCCGCGGCGTGATAATCCTCGACGACCTGGCGCAACGACTGGCCGCGATGCTGGGCGGCGAACGGGATCACCGTCGTGGTGCCGCCAAACGCGGCGGCGACCGTGGCGCTGTAGAAATCGTCGGCGCAGACGACCCCGGCCGAGGAGCGCTGCTCGATGTGGCAATGGCTGTCGATGCCGCCCGGCAGCACGAGCTTGCCCGCGGCGTCGATCTCGCGCGCCCCGGCGCCGAGAGCGCGGCCGAGGGTGACGATGATGCCGTCTTTAATGCCGACATCGCATAGTGTCGTGTCGGCGGCGGTCGCCACCGTGCCGTTGCGGATCACCAGATCATAATCGCTCATCTCGGTCCCTCGTTCGGCAAGCAACGCTGGTGTAACGGGCCGCGGCCGCGCGGTTGACCCGACGACGCCTCTTCTAAATGCGCCCGGTCAGGCGTTAGTGTGGCGCGGATCGAATCTCGCGCAAGGGGCTTGTCATGACCGCAGCAGCCGCGCACCGCCCGACCATCGCCGTGACCCGCCACGCCATCTCGGCCGGCCATTACCTCGCCGCCACCGCCGGCTTTGCCATACTCGAGGGCGGCGGCAACGCGATCGACGCGGGATGCGCGGCCGGGTTGGCGCTCGGCGTTTTGCAGAGCGACCTGGTGGATGTCGCCGGCGTGGCGCCGATCATGATCTACCATGCCGAGAGCCAGGAGGTGGTGACCATCGAGGGGCTGGGGCCGTGGCCAAAGGCGCTCGATCCCGAGCTGTTTATGCGCGAGCACGGCGGCAAAATCCCGAAGGGCGTGCTGCGCACCGTGGTGCCGGCCGCACCCGACGCCTGGATCACGGCATTGCGGCGCTGGGGCACGATGAGCTTTGGCGAGGTCGCGGCGGCGGCGATCCGGCTCGCCCATGAAGGCTTCCCGATGTACCCGTTGATGGAAGCGAGCCTGGAGCGGCACGCGGCCGACCACCGCGCCTGGCCATCGACAGCGGCGATCTTCCTGCCCGACGGACGGGTGCCGCAGACCGGCGATGTGTTTCGCCAGACCGACCTCGCCGCCTCCTTGCAATACATGGCCGACGAGGAGCGGGCCGCCGCCGGGCGCGGCCGCGAGGCCGGTCTCGAAGCCGCGCGCGACGCGTTCTATCGCGGCGATATCGCGGCCAAGATCGTAGCCTTTATGAAACAGCAGGGCGGGCTGCTGTCGGCCGAGGACCTGGCCGAATACCATTCGCCGGTGACCCGGCCGGAGCATCGCCGGTTCGGCGATCTCGACGTCTACACCTGCGGCGCCTGGTGCCAGGGGCCGGTGCTGCTGCAGACGCTCGCATTGTTGGAGGGCACCGACCTCGCGGCTCTCGGCCACAACAGCGCCGACTACATCCACCGCCTGGCCGAAGCGCTGAAGCTCGCTTTTGCCGACCGCGAGGCCTATTACGGCGACCCGGCAATGGTCGAGGTGCCGATCGAAACGCTGATCTCCGAGGAATATGCGGCCGAGCGGCGCAAGCTGATCCGCCCGGACCGGGCCTGGCCGGAGATGCCGCCCGCGGGACAGCTCGGCAGCCAGGCCGGCCGCGGTTTTGGCCGGTTCGCGCATGCCCAGGGCGACCCGAGCCCGGAGCCCGACACCTCCTATGTCTGCGTCGCCGACCGTCACGGCAATCTGTTCTCGGCGACGCCGAGCGACGGCTCCTACGGCTCGCCGGTGGTGCCGGGGACCGGGCTCATTCCGTCGAACCGCGGCTCGCAGTCGCGCCCCGACCCGCGCCATCCGGCCGGCGTCGCCCCCGGCAAGCGGCCGCGGCTGACCCCGAACCCGGCCTTGGCGATCAAGGGCGGCGAGCAGTTTCTGCCGTTCGGCACGCCGGGCGGCGATGTGCAGACCCAGGCGATGCTGCAGGTATTGCTGAACCTGTTCACCTTTGGCCAGGATGTGCAGGGGGCGATCGAGAGCCCGCGTTTTGCCAGCTACAGCTATCCTTCGTCGTTCGCGCCGTTCGATTATTACCCCGGACGGCTGGCGGTCGAAGGCCGGATCGCCGAGCCGGTCATTGCCGAGCTCGCCCGCCGCGGCCACGAGATCCAGCGCTGGCCCGACTGGATCTGGACCGCCGGCAGCGTGTGCGCGATCCTCGCCGACCGCCGCCGCGGCGTGCTCGAAGCCGGCGCAGACCCGCGCCGCGCCGCCTACGCGCTCGGGTGGTAGCGTCGACGTTGGCGGGCGCCGGTCCAACAACAAAAGTGATGTCATTGCGAGGAGCGCAGCGACGAAGCAATCTGGTCGCGGCGGGCGCACCCGTCGAGATTGCTTCGCTGCGCTCGCAATGACAGCGTGATGTCTTGGACAAGTTCTTTTGCGTATACATTCTGACCAATCGGCGCCACACCGTCCTTTACACAGGCGTGACCAGCGATCTTCGCGGGCGGCGGATATGGGATAGCGATGATCGATCTTTATACCTGGGCGACGCCCAATGGGCACAAGGCGTCGATCATGCTCGAGGAGACCGGGCTCGATTATCGCGTGCACCCGGTCGACATCGCCAATGACGAGCAGTTCGCTCCGGAGTACGAGGCGATCAACCCGAACGGCAAAATCCCGGCGATCGTCGATCAGGACGGGCCGGGCGGCGGCCCTCTGACGGTCTTCGAGTTGGGCGCCATTCTGATTTATTTGGCCGAGAAGGCCGGCCAATTTCTCTCGGCGGAGCCGCGCGAGCGCTCGCAGACGATGCAGTGGCTGATGTTCCAGGTCGGCGGGCTCGGGCCGATGCTCGGGCAGGCGCAGCATTTTCGCCGGTTTGCGCCGCAGCCGGTGCCTTACGCGATCGAGCGCTATTCGAAGGAGGCCGGCCGGCTCTACCGGGTGCTCGACAGCCGCCTCGGCGTCAGCGAGTTTTTGGCCGGGGCCGGCTATTCGATCGCCGACATCGCCAGCTTTCCGTGGGTGTCGCGGCATGAGTGGCAGGGCGTGTCGCTCGCCGATCACGCCAATGTGCAGCGCTGGTTTACGGCTGTGGCAGCCCGCCCGGCGGTGCAGCGCGGCATGCAAGTGCCGCGCTTTTAGGACTGTCTGGTCCGCCCGAGTGTTGCCAACGACGCGTGTTCTAGGTATGTTCGCAGGAGGCCAACCCACAGGAGCTGCCGATGCCCGGCGATCGCCGCGTGACGCTCTACCATTCGCCGAACACGCGCTCGACCGGGGCGCTGATCCTGCTCGAGGAGCTGGGCGCGCCCTATGACCTCCATGTGCTGAACATGAAGGCCGGCGAGCAGCGCCAGCCGGCCTATTTGGCGGTCAACCCGATGGGCAAGGTGCCGGCGCTGCGGCATGGCGAGGCGATCGTCACCGAGCAGGTCGCGGTCTACCTCTATCTCGCCGATTTGTTCGCCGAGGCCGGGCTGGCGCCGCCGATCGGCGATCCGTTGCGCGGGCCCTATCTGCGCTGGATGGCGTTTTACGCCGCCTCGTTCGAGCCGGCGGTGGTCGACCGCTTCAGAAAGAATGATGCGGGGCCGTCGATGATGTCGCCCTATGGCGATTACGACACGATGCTGGGAACCCTCACCGCGCAGCTCGGCCGCGCGCCTTATCTGCTCGGCGACCGGTTTACCGCAGCCGATGTGCTGTGGGGCACCGCACTCGGCTGGACGACGATGTTCAAGCTGGTGCCCGAATTGCCGCCGATCATGGGCTACGTGCAGCGCATCGGCGCGCGCCCGGCGGCGATCAAAATCCGCGCCAAGGATGCCGAGCTCGCCGCTGCGCAGGAACCGAAAGTCTTAGCCCGCGAGCAGCTGCTGCGGGCCGGCCGACGGCTCCGGGTTTGGTCGGCAGACGGGTCAGGCTGCGGGCGGGGGCGCCAGCGCGACGGCGGCCTCGGCGGTCAGCAACACAAAGGTGAAGCTTTCCTGCAGATAGAGCCGGACCGCGGTGTCGGTGTGAGAGAGATAGCCAAGCGAGAAATCCTGGCCAAGCTGCAGCGCGAAATCGCCGCCGCGGGTGCTCAGCACAAACCCGCCGGCGATCGCCGGCGCCCAGATGATCTCGGTTTCGACCAGCCGGTGGATGTGCTGAATGATCGGATAGCCGTAATCGACGCCCTCGCTGACCGCGGTATAGGCGTCGGCGCCGAGCAGCACCGAATAGGGGCCGTTGACCCCGGCGAGGCGCAATTCGGTCAGCGCATGGGCGATCGCGTTCGGATAGGTGCGCACATCGGCCGGCAAGGTCACGACGGGATTGCTGGCGCCCTCCCGGATGCCCCCGATATCGGCAGCCGCGTAGCCGTCGAAAATCGCGACATCCTCGGCAAAGGCGATCTTCCGGGCGGCGTCCTTGGCCGGCTGCCAGTCCGAATCGTTCGAGCCGCGCTCGACATCGTCGATCATCTGGCGATCCAATTCGAACGGCACGCGCAATTCGACAAGCGGCTTGACCTGGCGCTGGCGGGCGAGGATGCCGTCGCCGGGTGCTGCGATATTGCGCAGGTGGCCGGTGCCGATGGCGGAGAGCGCTGTGCCGGCCGGCCCCGCGACATCGACGACGCGCCGCCCGGCGAGGTAGCGCTTCAAGGTGCGCGAGGCCTCTTCCTCGATCTGCGCCCAGGCCATCTCGGAGACCGGCGCCAGCTCGCGGTGCAAATTGTTCATTGCGGGGGCCTTTCTTTTAGCGAGCCGATGCCGAGCGAACCATCGGGCGCCGGCTGGCCAGGTTGCGCGGGTTCTGCGGCGGGCGCTGCGGCCGGCTCTTCGACCGTCACGCCCTCAAGAAACGATGCGGTCGGGGCAAAGAACAGATTGCCGGTGACGGCATTGCTGAAATCGAGAATGCGGTCGTAATTGCCGGGCGGCTTGCCGATAAACATGTTTTCGAGCATCTGCTCGATGGTGCGCGGCGAGCGGGAATAGCCGATGAAGTAGGTGCCGCAATCGCCGTCGCCGACCCGGCCGAACGGCATGTTGTCGCGGACGATTTTAATCTCCTCGCCATTCTCGACGATCACGGTCAGCGCATTGTGGGCGCAACTCGGCTTGACCGCGTCGTCGAGCTCGACATTGGACAATTTGGTGCGCCCGATGACGCGCTCCTGCGCCTCGATCGGCAGCGCGTTCCACGCCCGGAGGTCGTGCAGGTATTTCTGCACGATCACATAGCTGCCGCCCGAAAACACTTCGTCCTCAGCGCCGACCAGCACCGCGTCGAAGGCGGCCTCGCCCTGCGGGTTTTCGGTGCCATCGACAAAGCCTAGGAGATCGCGCTGGTCGAAATAGCCAAAGCCGTGCACCTCGTCGGCGACCGCCACGGCCTTGCCGAGGCGCGCCATGATCAGGCTCGCCAGCTCGAAGCACAAATCCATGCGTTCGGCGCGGATGTGGAACAACAGGTCGCCCGGGGTGGCGACGGCGTGGCGCGCCCCCGCGCGCAATTCGCGAAACGGGTGCAGCTCGGCCGGGCGCGGCTCGCCAAAGAGCCGGTCCCAAGCCTGCGAGCCAAACGCCAGAACGCCGGACAAGCGGCCTTCGAGGTCGCGAAACCCGACCGTGCGCAGCAGCGCTGCAAAATCGGCGCACAAGGACCGGACCGCTGCCTCGGCCGCGGCGCCGGGCTCGATCGTGACCACGAGGAAAATCGCGGCACGGGTCAGCCCCAGCGACAACAGCTGGGTCAGCGCGCGCGGCCCCGCCGAAGCACCGGGTGCCATCATTGGCCGGTTTCCATTGTCGCCCCCCGCGATGCGCGATCTGAGCCGGTAAGATTAGCGCGCCCGTCGCGCCGGACGATGCGACACAGAGCCACCCCGCGCAAGCTCGCGATTACATCTTGGTTGACGGCGGGCCGATCGGATCAGGGGCCTTGCCGCGGCTGGCGCGCGGCGATGATCGCCACGCGCCCTTCCTGCCACAGGCGGTCGACCGCGGCAAAGCCGGCATCCCTGATCGTCGCCAGCTGCGCCTCGATCCCGCCGATCAACTCGAACAGATCGTAGTCGAGAAAGACGCCGTCGGGCTTTAAGAGCCCGGCTATCGCGCGGTAGCAGGCGGCGATCTCGCCAAGATCGCGCAGATTGTGGATCGCGATCGCCGAGACCACCAGGTCGAACGGGCCGCCGACCTGCCGCACCCAGGCCGGATCGCGCAGGTCGCCCTGGGCGTAGCTTACCCGGCCGGCATGCGCTGAGAGACGCTGCCGCGCCTGGTCGAGCATCGGCTGCGAATAATCCTGCAACGTCACGCGGGCGCGCGGGAACGCACGCAGCACCTCTTCGGTGACGACACCGTAGCCGCCGCCGACGTCAAGCACGGCGATCGCGGCCTCGGCCGCGAAGGGAGCCGCTGCCAACATTTCCCGCAGCCGCCGGCGGCGCTCGTCGTCGCGCGTCAGGTCGCGTGTGATCCATGCGTCGACATAGCCCGGCGAATGCCAATCGTGATGGTCGATCGGGATCCCGTCGTGAGCCGAGGACATTGCCCGCCTCCTGGTCAATAGCTTCGAATCGATCATAGCGCGCATGCTTGCAGCATCGGCAGAGTTGTGACAACCAGACGATGGAATTCAGGGCACATGATGGAATCCGGGGCAGAAGGAGCAGACCGCACATGCCGCGCTATGATTTCGACCTGTTCACGATCGGCGCCGGGTCGGGCGGCGTCGCCGGCTCACGCCGTGCCGGCAGCTATGGCGCGCGCGTCGCGATCTGCGAGGAGCTGCGGGTCGGCGGCACCTGCGTGCTGCGCGGCTGCATCCCGAAAAAGCTATTGGTGTATGGCGCGCAATTCGCCGACGCCTTTGCCGACGCGGCCGGCTTTGGCTGGACCGTGCCGCCGGCGCAGTTCGACTGGCCGAGCCTGATCGCGGCCAAGGACAAGGAAATCGGCCGGCTGTCGCAGATCTACGTCAGCATGCTGAAGAACAGCAATGTCGCGCTGTTCGAGGCGCGCGGCGTGCTGGTCGACCCGCACACGATCGAGGTCGGCGGCAAGCGCTACACCGCCGACAAGATCATGATCGCGGTCGGCGCCCATCCGACCGTGCCGAGCATCCCCGGCATCGAGCATGTGATCTCGTCGAACGAGGCGCTCGACTTGCCGAGCCTGCCGCGGCGCATCGTGATCGTCGGCGGCGGCTATATCGCGGTCGAGTTCGCCGGCATCTTTAACGGCTTTGGCAGCGAGGTCGTCGAGATCATCCGCCGCGAGGAATTGCTCTTCGGCTTCGACGACGACCTGCGGGTCGCATTGGCGCAGGAGATGCGCGGCCGCGGCGTCGAGATCCGCGCCCGCACCCAGGTCGCGCGCATCGAGAAAGCGGCGCGCGAGGGCTATTCGGTCGTCACCACGCAGGGCGAGGAAATCTCGGCCGACCTTGTCATGTACGCGACCGGGCGCAAGCCGAACACGCGCGGCCTCGGCCTCGCCGAAATCGGGGTCGAGCTGAACCATGAGGGCGCCGTCGTGGTCGATGAATGGCAGCGCTCGACGGTGCCCAACATCTACGCCGTCGGCGATGTGACCGACCGGCTCAACCTGACCCCGGTGGCGATTGCCGAGGGCCGCGCCATCGCCGAGACGCTCTACAACGACAACCCGATCAGGATGGACCACAAGGACGTGCCGACCGCGGTGTTCAGCGAGCCGCCGCTCAGCACGGTCGGTCTGACCGAGGAAGAGGCGCGGCGCGAATACGGCGAGGTCGATATCTACAGCGCGCGTTTCAAGCCGATGAAGAACACCTTGTCCGGGCGCGAGGAGCGCACCCTGATGAAGCTCGTGGTCGATGCGAAGAGCGAGCGGGTGGTGGGCTGCCACATGCTCGGCCCCGACGCGCCGGAGATCATCCAGGGCTTGGCGATCGCGCTCAAATGCGGCGCCACCAAGCGGCAGTTCGACCAGACCGTCGGCATCCACCCGAGTGCGGCAGAGGAGTTCGTCACGATGCGCGAAAAGATGGCCCGGCCGACCAAGCTGGCGGCGGAATAGCGGCTACGCTGATCCCGGACAGGACGCGGCCCCAGGCAGGACGTGGCGCATCGAAGCTGAACGGCTTTGACCTCCTCGGCGGCGCCGCGGAGCGACCGCACTGGACTAAACGCCAAAAATGGCGCCGCGCACGTTGACCTGGTCGCCTTGGGCGCCGCCGGGCTCGGCTGCCTCTTGCGCTGCCGGGCGCACCGCATCCTTGACGGTGAACGGGGTGTCGCGCACTTCCCAATACCGGCCCTGCCCCGAGATCGCGATCCCGCCGCCGGTGTCGTCCTCGTACCAGCCATCATGCAGCTCGACGACTTCCCAGCCCTCGGCGCGAAGCACCGCCATCGCCTCGGCGGCGCCGACACAGAAATAGTCGGTCTTGCCGGCCGCGCCCGCGACGATCGCCGGCGTCTTGCGCTCCGCCTTGATCCGGATCGCCGCGGAGCCTGGCTTGTCGCCGGCGCTGCGGATGATAAACATCATTGGGGTTTCGCCCTCTCGTCCCGCCGCTCGATAAACCGCGCGACCCGATCGACCAACAGGGCCGGCTGCTCGAGCTCGGGATGGTGGCCGGCGGCGGCGATGGTTTCGAACTGCGCGCCCGGGATCAGGCCGCTATAGGCGCGCCCGTATTCCGGCGTCACGATGCGGTCGCTCG
This sequence comes from uncultured Alphaproteobacteria bacterium, assembly GCA_963738185.1. Taxonomy (GTDB): domain Bacteria; phylum Pseudomonadota; class Alphaproteobacteria; order ATCC43930; family CGMCC-115725; genus AP-15. Next base: position 1,666,542 of record CAVTVA010000003.1, read on the forward strand.
CCCCCCACAGCACCAGGGTCGGCACCGCGATGCGGTGCAGCCAATGCTTGAGCTGCGGGTTATACATGTGCGGGCGCCAGGCATAAAGGCACAGCGCGTCCCAGCTGCGCGCCAAGGCGACCATGTCCGCGTCGCTGATCTCGGCGTCGATCGCGGTCTGCCAGCCGAGCCCGTAATTGCCGGGCGGCCGTTTTGCCGGATCATGCCAGGCGCGCCGGTTCAGCTCCTCCGGCGCGGTGTTGAAGAAATGGGCGATGTCGCGCTCCAGATGCCCGCCGAGCTTGACCCCGACCGGGTCGACCAGCACCAGCCGGTCGAGCTTGGCGGGCGCGCAGGCGGCGACCTCGGCGGCGATCCATCCGCCGAACGAAAACCCGATCATCGTGACCCGGTCGCTGGGCAGCGCATCCAGAACGGCCAGATAGAGATGGACCAGGTCATACATCGTGTCGAAATCGGCCGGCCGCGGCGAATTGCCAAACCCGGGGTGCGACGGGGCGACCAGTTCGCCATGCTCCGCCAAGAGATCGAGAAAGGGTGCGTCTGCGGCCGAACGGGTGAATGCCGTGGACTAGCAGGATCGGGGCGTTGCCACCTTCCTGCCCGCGGCGCAGCACTTCGACCTCGTGCGGTCCGGCGCGAAGACGGCCGGGCGCGGTGTTCATTTGGCGGCTGCGACCGGGCGCCGCGCCGCCCAAGCCGCCTCGTCGGGGTCGAGCGGCGCCAGCTCCTGCAATTGCGGCAGGACTTCCTTGGCGGCACGGGTGAAGCTTTTCTCGGCCTCGGCGTGGGTGACGAGCCCCTGCCGGGTCATCATGATGATGTGGCCGACGCCGCCGACCCGCCGGCGAAACTCCTTGATCTGCCTGGCCACCGTGTCGGGGTTGCCGGCGAACATCTGGCCCTGGCCGACCAGCACCTCGGCATCGAGGTTGGTCGGGCGCGGGCGCCGCGACACGCCGCTGCGCCAGGCCGCCGGCGCCATCTCGGGGGCAACCGCACCCGGCTGGAACTTCGAAAATTGCGGCGAGCTCTTGATGCTGACGGTCAGAAACCAGGCGATCTTCTGGCCGATGCGCAGGCCCTCCTCGTCAGTGTCGCCGACATAGCAAAAAGCCATGTAGGAAAACCGGTCCTCGCCCGGCGGCGGCAGGCCCGCCTCGGCGCGCGCCTTTTTGTAGGCGTCAAAGGCTTGCCGGGTGCGCTCGTAGCCGCCGAACAGCAGGGTGTTGACCATGCCGCGGCGCCCCAATTCGGCGCAGGTCGGCAAATCGCTGGTGGCGGCCCAGAAATCCGGGCGCGGCTCCTGGTACGGCCGCGGCCAGATGTTGACATGCGGGTGGATGAAGAACTTGCCCTCCCAGCTGAACGGCCCGTCATGCGTCGTCAGCGACTTTTCGATCAGGTCGATCGCCTCCCATTCGCGCTCGCGGATGCGCATCGGGTTGGCGTCGCCCGAGACCATCTCGGTGGCACCCGATTTGACAAAGCCGATTTCGAGCCGGCCGCGCGACAAGACGTCGATCGTCGCGTATTCCTCGGCCACCCGCACCGGGTCCGGCCGCACCGTGACCAAGGTGCCCAGCGACAGAATGCGCACGTTGCGCGTGATCCGCGCGACCACCCCGGTAATGACCGGGCTTGCCGCCCACAGATTGTTGATCCCGGAATGATGCTCGTTGGTGACGATGTTGAGGCCGATGTCGTCGCACAGCCGGTATTCGTCGAACACCTCGTCATAGAGGCGCGCCGCAATCTTCGGGTCGCAGTATTGGTTCGGCAGGCTGGCGCGCACCGAGGGGGCCGCTTCCAGCACCTCGTTGGCAACAAACGGATAGGGGTTTTCGCAATGGTTCCAGAGTTCCATCAGCCCTCCTGCCGAGCCCGGTCACGCCGCACGATCAGCCGGCTCGAACGATAGCGCAAACGCCGCGCAGCGCGAACCCATTGCCGATGCGGCCAAAACTCACGGTGGCCACGGGAGCAGCATCGGCTCGCCCGTTTCGCTTCGGTTGGCATCAGCGCCGTCAAGCCCGCCTTGCGTAATGGCGCCGGTGATGACAATTTTAGTAACGAGGATCGAAAGGAAGTCCGGGTGTGGACGTAGAGGGACCTCAGCCTCGCAAGCTGATAGTTTGCTGCGACGGAACCTGGAATCAACGAGACGCGCCCGGCGCCACGACCAACGTCGCCAAGATGGCGCGTTCGCTTCGGCCGTTCGACGGCAGCGGCATCTCTCAGCTGATCTACTACCATCCCGGCGTCGGCACCGGGAACCGTGTCGATCAATTTATCGGCGGCGCATTTGGCGTCGGCCTGTCCGGTGACGTGCAGAGCCAGTACGCATTTCTTGTCGACAACTTTAACTACGGCGATCAGATCTTCCTGTTCGGGTTTTCCCGTGGCGCGTATACGGTTCGTAGCCTTGCGGGCCTGATCGGACTTGTCGGCCTGATGCAAAAGACCGACATGGACTACTTTCCTCAGGTGTACAAGATCTACATGTCGCGCGAGCATCGCGAGGCGCTGGTTCGCGGCCAGGACCTCGCCGCCGCCAAGGATGCGCTTGCCAAGCTTTTTCCGGCGGGGGAGGCCAACGGGCAGAATGGCGAGCTCCTCGAAGCAATCGACAACTCGCGACGCACCGCACTTCATTTCATCGGCGTCTGGGACACGGTCGGCTCGCTCGGCGTCCCGTACGGGCCGCTGAGCCGAATTGCCGCTTCCCGCTACAATTTTCACAACACGGATTTGAGCGAGGCGGTCAATTTCGCCTACCAGGCGCTGGCGATCGACGAGCGGCGCGGGGCATTCTCTCCAACCCTGTGGACGCGCAAGGAGGGGCGCGGCGCCCTTCCTGAAGAGCAGGCTCACAAGCAAGTTCTCGAACAGGTTTGGTTCGCCGGATGTCATTCCAATATCGGCGGCGGCTACGAGGATTGCGGCCTGTCCGACATCTCGTTTCTCTGGATGGTCGCCAAGGCCGCCGCGGCGGCACTGGACGATGGCGGCCGGCCGCTCGCCTTTGACGAGGATTACTTGAGGAAAAAGCTGCACCGCAGCATGGGCGCGCTGGCCGATTCAGCCGGCGGGACCTGGCGCTTTCTGCCAAAGCAGGTGCGGGCATTGATGGCGAAGCCGCCCGCCGGCAAGGAAACCTGCGAGTTCATTCATTCTTCCGTCGTGCAGCGATACAAATCGCTGAAAGCCGGCAGCTTCGCGCCGTTTCCGTATCGTCCAAAAAATGCGGCGGCGCTGCTCGACAAGCCGAAAGAGACCATCGTCGCCGCGCTGTCGGCCTTTGAGCGAACCTATCTGCCTGAGGAACTCGTGTGACTGAGCGGCAGCCGGCAAGTTCAGCGCGTCCCCGAGGTGCAGCACAGATCGCGCGCTGGCAGCTGCTTTTGGTTGCCCAAGCTGCATGTCGCGCTCCCGTCGGGTTTTTTGACGAAGGTCCATGAGCGGCAAGGCGCACTGTTGAGACACATGTCCAAACACAGCTGAGGGTTTGGCCGCCCCATCGTCGAGTCCTCGTAGTCGAACCCGGTTCGACGATCGGTGCTGGGCTGGAACGTAGTTTGCGCCACAGCCGATGACGCCAGCCACAGAGCGAGCGGCAGCCCAAATCCAACCAACTGCACCCAGGACATAAATCACCAACCGATCAGGTAATCAGCGCCACGTTGAGGGGTGCGCGGGTCCCTGCCGGCACCCGCATTCGCAGCTCGGCGCACGTCGTCCAGCAGAGATACGCTACAACCGAATTTCGATAATCATATCGCCCTCGGCCTCGCCGCTCACCCGCAGTGGATTTAATAGAGCTCCCGCAGCGGGGTGACCGTTTGCTTCAGCCAGGACGTCTGATCTCGGTCAAACGCAACCGGATTGCCGTTTACATAGGTGACATCGGCATAATAGAGCAGGAGACCCCCATCGCCCGTAGCCTGCGCCCGGTAGTGCTTATTGGCTTTCTGTCCCTGGTCGTGGCTGGACACAACGCCGGTGACGCCGAGCTTCTTGGCAAAGGTCAGGAGCTGTTGCTTCCCTTGAAATGGCGGCGCCGACATAAACCCTGCCCCGTCGTTCTCGCCGTAGGTCATGTTGCCGATTACGGCCAAATGATCGACGCTGCGGCCCGCTTTTTTCTGCAACATCCGATCCAGCATCGTATCGACATCGCCGACCGAAAGCATTTTGTCAAAATGCGCACCAAGCAACGTATTGTCCGCCAGCACCGTCACCAAGGCGGTGCAGGTGCTGACCGCGGGAAAATAAAGATTGGGGCCGCCCCACCCGATATTGGCTTCTCTTATGATGCTGTTGTCGGCATCATAAAAGACCCACTGCCTGCTCGTATTGTTGTAGCGTTCGGTCGCCATGGGTTATCCGATCCCACTCTATTCCCGGCAACCTCGGTCGCGTCAGCGAAGGGCTTTGATCCGGCTCCACTTAACGCAGAGTGCAGCGCCAAAGGGGGGCAACTGCTGACGTTAACCGAGGCACATTATTTTAATTTTTAAGTTTGCGCTGCTCGCGTCGCGGCTAATTCTGTCCGTATTCGGCCCTTACGACCCAGCCGCCTTCTGTTTTGACGTCGACCCGCGAGGCTCTATATTGCCCGAATGGGAAATTTGTGTTCCCATCCGGATTTAGGTCCGCCCAGGTTTCTATTTGCTGCTTCAGAGTTTGCATCTGTGCATCGGTGACATGAGCGGCATTCTTGATTTGGCTGAAGCTCTGGTTGGCTCCAGCTGCCCACTTGGCCATGATCGTCTCCCTTTCGTTTTATTAATGATTAACGCTAACACCGGGCCGCGCTCCGATCAAGGGGTTTCTTTTTATCTACACTCGCCGAGCCGATTGCGAAAGCGCGATGTTGCAACTCGGGTAGGGCGGCGCTGCGTTCGCCTGCAAGGCGGTGTTGTCGTCAGGCGCCTGTCGCGGGTTGAGCGGGCCTCGCCTCGGAACTCTCGGTCTTTGATGATTTTTCCTCGGCGAGGAGCTCCTCCAATACCTGGATTGCGCCGCTGATGCGCAGGAGCGTCTCGCGTAAAGAGGTTTGCTGCTGCTCGAGCTCATGCAGCTTCGCCTGGCCAATGCGATCTTCAGCTTTCAGGGTTTCCAACCGGGCTTGCATTTGTTCTCGCATAATCTTTCCCATCACCAGATCTTTCCCGTCACCAGATGTGACGTCCGGATCAACGCGGCCCGATCACGATAAAGGAAAAAACTCTAGGACTTTCATCGCCGTTGTTGTTCCCGGTTTTGACCCGCATCCGATCAGCGCTGAGGTGAGCGATTACGGCATTATCTGTCGTCTTGCCTCCTTCGCTGGTCGCCGGCGCATTCCCAACGGAAGCAAATCCATGGATTTGCGTCGCGGATGCCCCGGGAACCGAAGGAAATCCTGGATCAAACGTGATATCGTAAAGCCCACGATTCGCCACTCTGGCCACAGTAAACCCGTCGCCGGCAAACTTGGTGCCATCGGAGTTGATTATCCCACGCAGCATCCGCAGATGTTCTACTCCACCGGCAGCCGAGAGAGTCCCGATGCCGATGTTGCCGGTGACGGTCAAGCTTCCGGTCAGCGTTGCGCCCCCTTCGGCCCAAAGCTTGATCTTCCGGTTGGCCGAAGTGGTTCCCGCACCGACAAAGTCCAGAGCATCGCCTGAATGCGCTTGGTAGCCGATCTGCCCAGCACTGATTTCTTTGCCTTTGATGCCCGCTCCGAACTCCAGCACGTTTTTGCCATCGATTTTGATCGGGCCGGCGACGGTCAGCTCGTTGTTCGAAAGCGACATCGCCTTCTTTGCGGGGCCAGCCCCGAGCTTGACGTTGGCGTCGGGCTCGCCCCCATAATACCAGGCGAAATTCTCCACCGTGCGGAAATACATCGTGGCGGGCTGAATCCCGAGGGTGTAATCGGGATCCCAAAGGATCACCCGCTGTCCCAGGCTTTTCCCGAAATCCAGCTTGCCCGTAACAGTGGCATCGCCGGCGACGGTCAGGGGTTTTTTGGAGCCCTTGAGGGTGGCGCCGCCCTCAACCGTCAGCTCGCCCCGAGCCATCAAGTTTTTCGCGACCTCGAGGTTGTCGATCTTGACCCCGGCCGGCTCGATGGTCAGCGAATCAGCGGCGCGGGCAGCGCCGGCGCCGCTCAAGGCGAATGCGGACGCCGCCAAGCCCAGCCGCAGCGCGTTGCGTCTGCCGGCCGCGGCCATGCCGCCGCCGGCCGCTGCATCGGCATCACGGATGACCAGCGCATCCCGTCTGATTGTCACTGTGAATTTCCTCCCGTATGCGCATTGGGTTTCGGTGCGATCCTCAGCCTGGCCCGATCCCGAGCGGTCAAGCTTTTCGCAACGTCGAAATTGTGGATCTTGACACCGCCCGGCTCGAGGGTCAGGGCATCCGCGGCGCGGGAGCAGCCGACGTTACGCAGATGTCGGTAATTGCTTAGCCTTGATGATCCAGTTGACATAGACATTTTTGGGCCGGGTCTCGTTGCCGCCCGCCGGGCCGGTTTGGGCGCCGGCAGCCGCCCAATACTCTCCCGAGGCGATCCCGCCTCGCTGGCCCGGGAACATGTTATATTGGTGCGCATGTTGCCTGAATTCATCATCTTGCAATGATCCCACTTTATCGCCGGCGTTCCCCCCATTTTCTGCGCGGCGGGAGCCGGCATCGGGGTCCCGTCTGGCGCCTTGGTCGGTGCCGCGCAGAAAGCGCCCGCGCAGATCCGGCACACGAAGGCTCCCAAACGAATTTCCGATGACCGTTGCCAGGTCGGGATAGTCTTGCGCGGAATAGGCACGGCCGTCGCAGGGCAGCCATCCCTGGCTCTTCAGCGCTTCGACGACGCCATTATTACTGGTGTCCCCGGCATAGGCCATGATCGTCCCGAACGGGACCAGCATATTGACGGCATTTTGCACTGCTGCCAGCGATGCACCCGAGCTGGTCACCAACGATTGGGCTTTTACGGTTCCGGCAACCTCGAGATTGCCGGCGAGTGCGGCACCCCCCTCGGCCCAAAACTTGATCTTCCGGTTCGTGTTCGTGGGGCCGGCGCCGACAATGTCGAGGGCGTCTGTCGTAAACGTTTGGTAGCCGATTTTCCCAGCATTTCCTTCTTTGCCGCTGACGCCAGCCCCGAATTCCAGCGCGGTTTTGCCGTCGATTTTGATTGGGCCCGAAACCGTCAGGCTTTTCGCCACCTGAAGAGCGTCGATCTTGACCCCGGCCGGCTCGATGGTCAGCGAATCGGCGGCGCGGGCGGCGCCAGCGCCGCCCAACGCGAATGCGGACGCCGCCAAGCCCAGCCGCAGCGCGCTGCGTCTGCCGGTCGCCGCCGTGCCGTTGCCGGCTGCTGCATTGGCGGGCAGGTCATCACCGATGACCAGCGCATCCCGTCTCATCGTCACTGTGGGCTTCCTCCAGGTCTGCGCATTGGGCTTCGCTGCGATCGCGGCCCGCTGCTGCCGATCAGCGCTGTCGGTGCATTGGCGGTGACGCTGCGGGCGCACCATCCCCGCGGGTGCGACGAGTAGAATGGGTCAAGGGATCAAGGTGAGTTCGCAGGTGCGCGCCGGGTTGCTATTCCCATTCCAGACCAACAGCTGCATCCCCGTATTCTTGTCACCCAGCTCCTGGTATTTGTCGAAGGTAGCGTCGGTAAAATAGCATGTGCTCCATGCATCGGCGGCGTCCTGTCTGTGGCCGTCCCCTATGACCCCCTCCCGATCCCACTGGAACACGCGCACCCCGGCCCCCGCGGCGGCGTCCAGAGCGCCTGAATCAGGACCAAACCAGCCGCTGCCCGCAACTTGCAGCTTGGCGGCCGGGGTCGAGGTGCCGATGCCGATGTTGCCGTTCTTGCTGATGAACAATGCGTCAGCGACGCTTTCGGCCTCGCCCTCAGCATAGACCACCGACACGCCGGCAACCACTGCCAGCGCGGCGCCCGCTGTCAGACCAATAGCGATCTGCCGCTTCGCCGGCCATCGCGGCGGGTCCTTGCGGGCGTTCCCCGGCAGGCGCGCCTCCAATGCCGCCAGTCGGTCCCTGAGCGCTTCCACTTCCGCCAGCAGGCCGGGAGCACCCGCGTCGGCATTGTCATTCTCACACCCGTCCGTGGCATGGCGCGCCAATTTGCTTTCCTTCTGCACGTGTGAACTTCCCCAAGCCTCTGCAATCGAAACCCGAGCGGTCCGGTCAGTCACCCACTCGGGCGTGCAAGCGGGCTCCGACGGCGACCCGCAGGCCCGGACTGAAGACGATGGACTTATCGGCGACGATATTGATGTTGGTGTTTGCCGGCAGGCTCAGCTTCGGGTCCGTCGTCACGTCCATCGCGCGAAAGGTCATGTCGTTATTCTCGACCAGCACCTTCGCGTCCTGGCTCAGCTTGAGGAATTGGTTGCTCAGAACGAGCCCATTATTTTCTCCAGCAACAATCGCCTGAAGCTGCCGTTTTCGGGTGTAGCCGTAGACGGTGCCGTCCGCGGCAATGACGAGACTGGCGGCATCGAGGCCCGGCATAGGCTCGCGCATGCACTTTTCGGTCGGCGCCGCGTTGTTGTCGGCCGCCACAAAAAGAAAGACGTTGTTCTTCCGGTCGAGGGCGTAGATGTTGCCGCTCTGATCCGCGCGCAGCAGATCAAAGCTTGCGCTGTTGGGGCAATTGCCGGCGCCGACTTCCTCGAACTTCTCTCCGGCGGGGTCGCGCCGCAACCGGCGCAGCGCGTCGTCGCGGAAATAGTAGACGCTCTGGTCGGGGCCGGCGACCGGGGCGGTGATGTCCTTGCCGGAAACCGTGCCGAGGAGCGCGCCGGTCATCCCGTCGACAATGTAGAGCGCGCTGCCGGTAGGGGCCCTGTTGGTGACAAAGACGGCGCGGTCGGCGACCACCGGCACCGGCATCGGATCATTCTCGGCGCGGCTGATCGGCAAGCCTTCGCGCTTCCATTTCTCGGCCCCGGTCGCGGCATCGAGCGCGATCATCGCGCCGCTTTGCTGGTCGACAACATAAGCGGTCCGTCCATCCTCGCTGAGGGCGACGGTGCTGACGCCGTTGCTGTTGCCGGCCCCGGTTCGATATCGCCATAACGGCACATTGGCGAGGCTGGCCGGGACCGGCGGCGCCGGGTAAGCGTAAACGTAGGTGTTGGTCACGACATAAAGGCTGCCGTCGGCGCCGATGGTCGGCGGGTCCAGCACCGTTTGTGATTCCGGGACATCGACCGCGGCCCGGCCTTCCCCCACGACAGGCTGCATCACGATCCGGTTTTCGCCAGTGGCGTAGAGCCAGCCTTGCTGGCTGATCGCGATGAATTTGGGTTTGACATCGAGCGCGATTGTTTTCAGGACCGCGCCGTTCGCGTCCATGAATTGGACATTGGCGTCGCCTGACACCGCCACCAGCTGCCGGTTGTAGAGCAGCAGCGGCGGCGACACGTCGGCAAAGCTGCTGCTGCCAACGGGGTGGACGCTGAAGCGGCTCGGGTCGTAGCGTTGGTCCGGGTTGTAGATGCGCCACGCAGAGCGCCCGCTTTGCTGCGCGTCGCGGCGGGGCTGCGACCAGTCCGCAAGGCCAGGCCACGAATTGGGCAGCACGTAAGTCAGCAGCAGCCGCGGCGATTTCGATGGCTCGGCGGCACGGCCGTAAAAGCTGATCTGGGCGTCGGCATTGGTGGTTTGCAGGCGCAGCCGGGCAGTCGAGGCCGGCGGCTTGGCTGCCTTGAGGTTCTGGCACAGGCCGGCGCCGTTCAGCTCGACGATCTTGCCGGCGGGAGTGTCGGCATTGACCGTGCGGGCGGCCAGCGACTTTGCCGATTTGGCGTCTTGGGCGGCATCGAACAATTGAAGATGAACGCCATTATATTGCGTCTTGGAGACCTCGCTCGCGGTGACCAGGCGCAGCGTGCAGGAATTGATCTCGGCATTGGCCGGAATGGCGCCGAGATAGACGCCGAGCGTCATCTGGCTGACCGGCTGCTTGAACTTGTCGGCGCTGACAGCGACTGTTGGCGTCCCGGCCTCGGCTTGTACGGGGAGCGTTGTCGCTACTGTCGTCGAGGTGTCGGCCAGCGCGGTGGCGGACGGGGCAGCGATTGCCAGCAAGAGCCCGATGGCGCGCGCGCATAGTCGCCGGATCGACTTGTCCAACTTCCCGCTCCCCTTTTTGTTATGTGGCGCGCTAAACGAGGACCAGGTAGCGCAGACTGTTATCCTTGGCTGCCGCTCGGGCCAGCCGGCGGACGAAGATCGCGCCGCCAAACACGGTCGCGTCCAAGCGGTAGCAATCCAATGGGACGAGGTCTTTCGACGTCACCCAGTCGCTGGTGACGCCGGTCACCTCTTCGACCCGCCAGCGGCTGCTGCCAGAAGGGTAGATCCGGAAGACTTTGTTCTGGCCGTGCTGGTCTACCTCATCGTATGAAGCAAAGGCGTAGATTTGATCGCCCATCGGCGCCAGTGCACAACCACGATATTGTCTTATTTTGTTATCCGGTGCGATTATCAGTGAAGCATCGAGTTTTTTCCACTCATACTCTTTGCTGATGTCGCAGTACCAAATATCATCATACGTCGGATAACCGCCGGGGCTGTCGAAACCGCCGGCGATCCACAATCTCGGGCCGCAAAAGGTCGCTCCGAACAAGCAGCGCGGCTCCCACGGCGGTGCTGCGCGTTGCTCCCATGTCTGGGTAAGCTTGTCATAGACCCAGATGTCATTCAGCGCGCCGCCATCGCCATTATAGCCGCCGATGACCCAGAGGCGTTGGCCGTCGGGCGACGCGAGCAGGCCGTGGCCCATGCGCGCCTTGGGAAAGGGGGCAGCTGGCCTGTCTTGATCTTCGGGCCGGGGCTTTGGCCAGGCTTCGGCGACGATGTCCTGATCCACCCAGGTGACGGATTCGAAATGGAAATAGCCGACATCCGAGGCTGGGCCGTCAGCATCAAAGCTGCTGCCGCCCATGAAATAGAGCTTGTCGTCGAACACGACGCCCGGGGACGATGCGGCATCCACCGGGATGCTGACCGGCGCTCCCTGCTTCGGCGCCAACCGGAGCCAGTCCTTCCGCTCGAAGCCGTATTCGGTGCGCCAGATCGAGGCGCTATCCGCTGCCGCGCTGTCGCGGACCACCGCGTATAATTTCCCCTTATGCTGATAGATCCCCAGGATCTCGGCACATGCTAATGCCCCTGGGGGAATATCCCTAGTCGGCCCGCAGTAGATCGACTCGGCTTCGGTCTTGCCAAAAGAATAAAGGGTGATGCTGCGCGTGTCGGCCACCGTGTCACCGGACATTGCCTCGAGCTGGTAGGTTCCAGCATCAGCAACTGTTGTCTCGCCCTGTTCTTTATCGCCGGAGTAGACCATCTGTTTGTGGTCGAGCCACTGCAGCCGGTGAGGCCCGGCCGGCTTGATGACCCACGACAATGTCGCCCCTTTGCCTCTCTCGAAATTGTATGTGGTGCTGACGAATTCTTCGATTTTCGGGCTGGCGTCGTTGACGGCCACTGTCGTACCGGCAAGCTTCTCGCGGTTGTCCCAGATTTCCAGATTTATCGACTTGGCAGCTTTCGCGGGCGTGAAATTCTCGATTACGACAAAAAAATTTGCCTCCGTGCTTCGATATCTTCGTGTTATCGGTGCTCGACCTTTATTTTGGTCGATGTTACGGGTGCCCAATCGGGCATCCGGCTGTTCCTTCTTGGCGGGGTCTGCCTTGGCAATTTTCCAGCTCGCCCGCTCGAATTCTTGCTGGGTCAGCAAATCTCCAACGGCGTTGCCGACCGGAATCAGCAAGAACAAAGTCTCGCTATCTTTGGTTTTGACCTCGATCGACAGGGTTTGCTTGCCGACGGTCTGCAACGGTTTTGGGTTCCGTATCGAGATTTCGGTGGTCATCTGGGTTCCGTCCCGTTTTGGCGCAGCGCGAGCCAGCCTTCGTAAAGCGCCATCGTCTTGAATAATGAGCGCGCCGGAGCGGTTTCCGACGTAATCTTGGCAAATTCCGAAGCGGCGTTGGGTGCCGGCCGCCAGGTCCAGAACCAGGTGCCGGGCATGTCGTTTGGCAACGGTATGTTTGGGACGCCATCGGCCTGTCGCTCGCCGAGCACGGGAGCCACCAAAAACGGCACCTCAAGCCGCGACAGCGCCTCGGAGACGAGCTCGGCCGGCAGGTCGATGACTTTGGTCGGCAGGATGCCCGAGCTGACATGAACGCCGCGACGCGGATCGAGCAACAGGGTCAGCAGTGCTGCCGGCGCATCCGGGTTGCAGGTGACCGGCACGGCCTGGTTCGAGCGGAAGTACTGGTGCTCGGTCCCGGCGCCCCGTGGCGCCAAATCGTGGGCGAGACGGATCAGCCGATAATCGTCGGACGGGAAATAGCCGACGAGCCCGTCCGGCCCCTTGCGACGGCTGCCCAAGCGCACCTCAAACGGCATTTCGGTGAAGCTGGCGGGTCCCGCCGCGTCGAGTTGCGACCAGCTCTGATCGAGGGCTGGCGGGCCGAGAAGATCGAGGCGCAGCGACGCGCGGGTCAGAGCCAATGGCCGGCCGACCAGGACCGACAAGCCCTGCCGTTCGGACGGCCGCGGCTCGCTGTCCTCGAGACTGGCGATCAGCCCGATGAAATCTTCGAACGCGGCGGTCGTGGCTTTTCCGGTCGTCGGGTCGGCGAGGTCTAACAAGCCGGTGACGAACCCGCGCAAGTGCCGGTTCGGGATGTCGCTCTCGGCCGGCCGCTGCACTGCCGCGGCGCGGCCGGGATCGATCGGGCCCAATGGCAGCTTCGCCCAGCGGATGCCGCAGTCGTTCCAGCCGCCCGGCTGGACCACCGACTGCACCGCGCCCAACGGGCGCCCCGCGGCGTCGCCGATCAGCAGGCTCTTGTCGAGGCGATTGTGGATGACCCAGCCGCAGATCGGCTCGGTTGCGCTGTCACCGAGAAACTCATGCTGGTCATTTTCGGCCGACAGCCAGCGCAACAGCAGGCGCGAGGGCTGCGCCAGCCTCGGGGCCAGCCGAATTTGCTGGGGGCTGCCGGGAACGGCGAGGCCATGGTTGATCGAAATTGGCGACGCCACCCCGTCATCGTCGTCAATCACCCGCCTTGCCCGACCAAAGGTATCGACCAGCCACAGCCGGCGCAGCGCCAGGTGGCCGTCGCGGATCGGGAAGAATTTGTCCTTATCCAACAGCTCAGCCATTGGCGCCACGGCGTACTGGTCGCCGACCAATTGTCGCGTTGCCTCGTCGATCGCCCGGCTTCTCTCCTGCAGCGGCGGAAGCTGGGTGGCCGCGTCGTGCATCAGCAGCGCTTCGGTGAAGCCGCCGATGCTCTGCACGACCAGGGAACTCGCAGGGAGCGTGTTGAAAACCGCGGGCCGCGGCCGCTCGCTCGCCAAACCGCGCCCGACGCTGTCGCTGAGCGGCGAATATCCCTGGTAATCCACATAATCATCCGGGGCGGCGCTGTCGGGCTCGGGAGGCGGCGGCCCGCGCCAATCGTAATCGACACCATCGGCATCGAGCCGCCACGGCTGCAAGTTCTTCTGTGCGGAAGGGGAACGCCCCGGGAGATAACGCACCCGCCAAATCATAAACACCGGCTTCCATGGGAACGACGGCGAGACAATTGCCGAGAGCGCCGCGTTAAAGGCGGTCGAGGCGGCCCATTCGTCCGCGCGCTGACTGCCGATTGTGAAGTCGCCGGCGGAGTGGCTTGCCAACACGCTGCGAATTCGCGCCGTCAGGTCATCTTCTGAGATCGGTGCGGGCGTCTTGCGACGAGCAATGCGGGCAAGCACCCGGACCCGCCCCGGATCCAGCAGCAATGCCTCGCACAGCAGGCCGGCGGCGCCGGGCGGGATGCCCGCCGGCATACGCGACAAGAATTCCTTGACGACGTCGGTGCCCGCCAGATCGTCGGCTTTGACGTCGACATACCCGAAATCGGCCACCTCGGCGCGAGGGGCAAAGCTCGAGACGGTTTGCCCGGTCACCCGGCAGACCAGCGGCGCAGCACCATCCTGGATCGCCGGGATCGGCACGCCCGCCATCAACAGGGTGGGATCGTTCGGGCGCCAATAGCGCGGCATCGGCCGCGCGACCAGCAAATGGCCACGCCACGCCGGATCGTTGGCGAAGACGGCACGAATGGCTTGTGCGGCCCGCTCGATCTTAGCTTTCAGTTGTGCGAGCTCGACCCTCAGCTGCCCAACCTGTGGCTCCGCCGCGGCGATGCGCCGATTGAGGATGTCGGTACGCTCTTGCGCCTCCGCCTCAGCCAACAATATCCCCGGCAGCTGGCGCTTTTTGTGCCATTGAAAATAGATTTCTTGCTGCAGGCCAGTCAGCTCGCGCTGCTTCAAGTCATAGTCGCGCTGGTCCTGGTTGATCTGGTTGAGCCAGCCGGCAAGCTGCGGCGACAGCTTGAGCACCGGCCGGTTTTGCTGGGTCGCCTGATTGCCGTTCCGGCCCGGCTGATCGATCTCCCAACGCGTGCCGCCGGGCAGCGCGGTGAAGGTCTTTTCGTGCAGCCTTGCGCGCAGCGCCGTCAGCCGCCGGCGCTGCGTGAATGTCTCGGAAAACAGCTCTCGGGCTGTCGGCGGCCGATCTTGCAGCACCGCGAACTGCAGCTCCCCGAGAAGCCGGTCGCGGGCCGCGCCGAGATCGGGCAAGAGGGCGGTCCTTTTATTGACCAGTGCGGCGATCGCATCGACTGCGTTGCTTCCAACCGCGAGCTCGAACTGGGGAAAGTTGCTGACAACGTCGGCACTGGTCGGCGGCCATCTGACGCCGTGGATCGCGCCGTGACAGAGAATGCGGGTCGGCAACAGCTTGGTGTTTTCCGGCACCGACCAGCCCAGCTTGCCCATACGCAAAAGCCAATCGGCCCTGTCCTTGCAGCCCACCAACGGATCTTTGGCCGGCTCGGCGAACCAGCCGATGACCAAATACGAATAGACCCTCTGTGCGGAACCGCTCTCTTCGTCATAAAATCCGAAAACATTTCGGCACGAGGGATAAAAGCTGGCGAACGCCAAATTCCCCGGGGCGACCGCGGTAAGCGAGGCCGGGCTCGGCTGTTCGACATAGCTGGCCAAATCGACGGCGCGGCCAATTTTATCGCTGGCCCGAAATTCGCGGGGATTGCCGCCTAATGTCAGCCACGGGTTGGTGCCCTCCTCGCCGAGGTAATCGCTCTCGACAACTTGGGCGCGATAGGCAAGCGCGCCGGGGCGTTCCTCCCACACCCGCACGACCAGCCAGCGGTTTGGCACCGGAGAAAAACTCGCCGCTTCGCCGATCTTTTGGTCGAGATGGGTAAAGGCGGCCGGCAGCGCCCAATGAAGGTGGATGCCCGGCCCCGGCGGTTCCGGCGGCTGGTCAAAAAGGGCGGGCTGCAATTCGTATCCGAGGGTCCGTGGTGTTTCGCCCTCGAGCTCATCGTATCGCGGGGTCAGGTCGGCCCACCTGCTGTCGGGGTCGGGAGCCTCCGGCACCGGCAGCGCCTGCAACCGCATCGGCACCAGCAGCGAGCAATTCGTCGCAACAGCCGCGTCAGCAGGAACGCTTCGCTCCCGGCCGTTGCTCACCCGTCAGCCCTCGATCCTGAAGGTGAAGCGAGCCGGCCTTGCCAAAAGGCTGGCAGCAAGCCCGGCGGAGTTGTCCGCGACCGGGTCAAGCGCATTTCGATAGCGGTTGACGTCGAGCACCCGCGAGCGGGCATCGACAAACTCGTCCTTCGGGGCGAAATGGAGGCTTTCGAGCGGCTGGATGATCTCCAGGCTGCGCAAATGTCCCTCAAACAAGCCAAACAGCACATCGCGCGCCAGCCGCTCCAATCGCAGGGTCACCAGCGCGCCGCCGCCGCCTCGTCCGTCGGCCGTCTGATAGGCGCTGACGGTGAGCCCCCGCCACCCGGCGACGAGGTCGGAGCGCAACAGAAAACCGCTGAATTGGAACGACCCCGCGACCGGCGGCGGCGCCAGGCTGGCGTCGCGCCCCGCCTGCTCTCCTTGGCGGATCGTTCTCGCCTCGTCGATCAGCGTCTTGGTGTAAGTGGCGGCCATCACCTTGTTCAACAGCAGCCGAACGTCCGCGGGCGGCCCAATGCTCAGCGCGCCGCCGAGCAGCGCTTCCATCCACACCGGGTCGACATAAAAGAAGCGCAGCGACTCGGTCGGCAGCATTCTCTCGTCCGGCACCAGATATTGAAACGGGACGCCATAGAGCAGCGTCAGCCGGCCGAGCCATCTCCTGGTGTCCTCGGGGAGCAGCGGCGCCTGATCGAGAATGTTGTTGCGCGTCCCCTCTTCATGGAGCGCGTCGAACAAATTTGTCGTCATGCTCAGCTGCCCCTGTCGGTGTCGGCGTTCGCCGGGTCGGACAACCACCACTCGGTCAGCAGCCCGACGACCAAATCATCCTGAAGCAGCAGTTTGGCTTTTTCCTCGATCGTATCGTCCGTTTTCAGTATTTTCTTGGCTTGGTCCAGTGTGCCGCGGGCGACATAACCGTCCGTTCGATGCAGCAGAGAATTGGCGAAGTCCAGATTCTGTAGGGCGAGGAGCCGGCCCAACTGCCAAGCCGCCGCATAAGACGCGTTGAAAAAACCGGTGCCGGGATCGTATTGCAGCGCTTCGTCGGCATTGGTGTGGATCGGGTGGTATGAACTGGTGGCGACCGGCATTGGGATCAACGGGCCGCGATACCAGGATACGCTCTGGCTACCCTGGCGCATGCGGTGGCTGAGCGCGGTGTAGCCGAGCTTTAACGCGTCAAGCGCCTTCTCGCTGCCCCCGTCGCGATCCGGCGCGCCGGCCGCGTCCCGATCCGGCAAGATCCGCAGCCACACGTCTTTTTGCGTCCCGTCTTTTTCGGTGAGGCCCTTGAGCAATTCGCCAAAGGTCTGCCCCTCGGAAACATAGGTCCAATGATGCAGGACTGCCGGCTGCACCCATCCGGCCAGATTCGAGGCAGAATCTTCATTGCGCTGCTGCTTCAATATTTTGCCGAAGCCCTCAAGGGAAACAAGCAGGCCGTGGCTGCGGATCCCCTGTCGCGGCCGCCGGTTGCCGACGACCACGGCGAACCACCCGTCGCTGACCACATCCGCGGCATCCTTGTCTTCGCTTCCGACTTGCCTTGCGTGCGCGAGAAAGCGCAGCTCGTCGTGGGCCGGCGCCATCTCGCGAAACTGCGCTGTCGGGATTTTTGCAACCAGGCAATGATCCTGCTCGCTGTGCGCCGGGTCGCCATGGTCCCCCTCGGGCGCGGCGCGGTCGACGCGCTCGCCCGGCTCCTGCGCAATCTCCGGCCGCCAAACGCCCGCGGGCGGGTTGAAGAAATCGAACAACGACAAAGATTTGATCTCGATCTTATGGTGGGCGATTTCCTCGTCGTCGAGCGTCAGCAGCACCATCCATGGCGCAGGGAGCTCCTCCGCTGCGGCCCTGCCGTCGATGCTGCGCTCCCAAGGGAGGGTTTTGCGCGTCAGCACAATGTGCGGCAGCGCCGTATGGAACGCTCCCGACTGCCCCGCCGGCGGGTAGACCGAATAAATCTCGCCCGGGCTGAGGCTAAAGCGCGGCGCTGACACGTAGACCGTCTTTTCCGCTTCGAATCCTATTGAATTCGGCTCGCTCGAAATCGTCAGCTGCTGGTTAGCTTTGATCGTGTACCGGCCGGCCGGCAATGGCGGCGCAAACCCGTCCGCGAACACAATTTCGAGGTTTGGTTTGGTCGGGTCAGGCGTATCTGGCATCGCGTGTCGCCGCTGTCGCCGTTATTGCCGCTTCAGTTCGGCCAATGGCGGCAATTGGCCGAGCGCGACAAACGCCGGCGGGGCCGCAAGCATGTCCGCCTGCTGGGCGCAGTCGGCCATTTGCGCGAGGTCGATTGCCTCGGGCGTAAAATCGAACCCGAGCGCCGCAATGCCGTGACGATCTTGCCCCTCTCCACAGCGTCGTCGCGCAAGATTTGGCCAAGCTCGTTGGCGCTTTTCTGGTCAGTGGGTTGGGCGGGCTCGCGGGAGAGCGTCGGCGGCTGGGCCGTCGGCCGCGACACCTCGTCGAGCCCGGGCGAGGCCTTTGCCTGCTTTGGCGCTCGCGGCTGCCCGACAAACAGGCGGACGCCGCTCAATGCATCATTGATGACTTTCGCCTCGATTGGCTGATTGCCCGATGCCGAGGGAGCCGGGTTGCGGCTCCACAGCGCCTCGGGCAGGCCCTTTGTGATCGGCCCAGACTCCAGCCCATCATAGGGCTGGCGAGGTGTGTCGGCGCGCCCGAAGGAAATCTTCAGCTCCGATTTGATCGCCGTCTCCGCCAACGGCCGAATGCCAAAATTGGTCTCGAGCTTCTCGCCGCTCTGGTTCAGCGGCTTATCGTTGAGCACGATTTGGGTGACCGGAATATAGGTTTCGACGGTCAGCCCGAGCTCGGAGGGATTGATAATAATCAGTCCTTTTTCTTTGATTTCGCGCAGGAGACCGCCGGTGATCGTGACGCTGAGTGGTGCGGGTTTGTTGTCGATATGTGGGATGAACCGGCCGCAGAAGTCGTTCCATTTGATCGGCGCCGGCGTGCGCGGCACGTTGGCGGCCCCGATATGGACGGTAAAGGCGGCGATCCCGAGATCGATATAAGCGGTGCCGGCAAACTCCGGCCCCCAGATGCTGAGCGAAGCGCCGAGCTGAAACGAAATGACCGAGGTGAGGTCGCCAACCCGCAAGGTAAACGATGCCCCGATAAAGATGCCGATATCCGCTTCGTAATGGAACGGCGCCCAGGCCATCAGAAAATCGGCGTAAGCCTCGAACCACGCCGCGAAATCGCCCGACCGATAGATCGCGGTCAGGCGGCAGCCGGCCATCAGGCAAGACGGGGTCAGCGCGAAATAGCATTCGCCCTTGACGGTCACGCCCGCATCGGGCAGCTGCCAGTTAAAGCCGATCCTCGGCACGCGCGGGTAATGATCCGGCAGCTTGAACCGCGGGTGATAACCGCCAAGGGTCAGGACAAAATCGCCGGAATGGTCGGCAAACGCGGGATTGGTCGGCTTGAACCAGATGCAGAAGGCGAACCCGCCGGTTAATTTGCAGCTGGTGTCGAACAGGTAGGAATTCGAGGTCAGGACGGCGCGGGCCGAGAGCAGACCGTCGTCCGGGGCAAAGCGAACGCTGAGCGCCAGCTCGACCATCACAAATGGTCTCGGGGCGGGCAACCCTTCGATCTTTGGCGGCTGCTGCATCGTCGCCAGACCGAGCAGCGCCAGCTCGAACCGCACGCCGAATTGAACCGTGATCAGCGCAAAGGCGTCGATCAGCTTGAACGAGGTGAATTTGACGCCGGCGGCCAGCCAATACTGACCTTGCATGATCGGGAAATGGTCGCCCGAGAGCTGCTCCAACATGCTCGGCGACCCGCCGGGCGACCCCGGCCCGACGACAGAAGTCGAGCTGCCTGCCGGTGGCGCCACCAGCCTGACCAGCGGAAATTTGTTGACGTCCTCGACCGGCGGGATCGTCAAGCCGCGATTGTAGCCAAACCCGGCGGCCAATCCCTGCACGACAAAGCAGGGCGGGCCGCCGATCACGCCGATATACGCGCCAAAGATAAACAGCGAAGGGTCGCGCTGCGCGGTCTGCCCATACGCCCCGATCGCGGCGATCGAGAACATTTCGGCGCGGATCAGCGCCATGCCGGCGAAATCCCCTTTTGGGGTTTTCAGAAAGGCGCCGCTGATCGAGACCGGCCCGGCCTTGAAGCCGATTTCCAGCCCGTCGAGCCCGAATTCGAGATCCTGCACCTTCAGCTTGGTGAGCTTGGCCGGCTCGACACTGACCCGCAACCCGGCGAGCGCGACCTTCAGCCCGAGGAGGTCCACCCCGGCGTCGAGCAGAAAACCGAGCTTGCCCCGGTCCCACTCGCCGCCGATCCGCCGCAGCTCGAGCGGCCCAAAGGTCTTTTGCACATTGACCCATTTGCGCATCCGCTGGTCGCCGCCGGCGGCACCGCCTGCCGAGGGTGCGGCTTGCGTTGCCGGCAAGGCGGAGGCTGAACCGGCACCGCCGACCGCCGCCGGTCGGGCCGGCATGGCCGATGATGCGGGCGCTGGCAGCGCAGCACCAGCCCCGGCGCCACCCTGCGGCGGCAAGATGATGTCGGTATAAGAGTCCTTGGTGCCGAACCGGGCGGAGAACGAGAAACCCTTGGCGAAAGCCTGCCCCTGGGCCTCGCCGTCGAACAGCGCCAGCCGCTCGACGGCGTCGATGGCCTCGCTGGCGAAATAGACGCCGAGATGGCTGACGCCGAGGTCGCCCAGCAATTTGCCGATGATCGCCGAGCCGCCGATCGCCGCGAGCTCGATGCGCTCGCGGGTCAGGGCGCGGATCCCAGCGACATACCGGGTGCTGGCCGGCGCGTCATCCGGCGCGCCACCCGGCTCCTGTTCGCCGCTGAGCCGGCCAAAGGCGAAGGACAAATCGAGCTCTTTGATCGGCGCACCGGCGCCGAGCAGAATCTTGAGATCGTTGAGGCGCAGCAGCAGCGCCGCGGGTTGGCTGCGATAGATGAACTCCAGCGACGGCAGTTTAAGCTCGGGAAAAGCGCTCCAATTTTGCGCTTCAGAGGGGAAAGCCCGCTTCAGGAAATCGCCGAGCGTCGCATCCTTGGCATCGACCGTGCCGGTGAACGTAACACCCTCGGCGCCGCGGATCGCCGCCTCCAGCCGGCAAGCGTACTCGTGAAAGCGGCCACGCAGGCCGAGGGTGATCTCGGTCAGCTGGCCGGCTTGATCGGCGGCCCCGGTTGAGGGGCCGCGTTGATCAGCGGACTGCATCGCTCTGCGCCCCCCGATCGGCCACCGGGCCCGGCGTCACTGGTGGTGCGACGCTAACGGATGGGTCCCATCCGTTGGCTGAATCGCACCACCAGCGCATTGATCTGGTGGGCCGATTCACGAAACGCTTGGGAAGCAAGCGTTTCGATCGGGCCACTAGCCCGCGCTGCTGCACGCTGCACGAGGCGGTAACAGACCCCGGCACGGCCCGACCATGTTATGACGTCGCCAGATTGCCCTATGCGGCCGGCGCGGGGGATGTCTGGTCGTCGGCCGGCTTGGCGGGGGCCGGATCATCCGATCCGTTTTTGAGCAGCTGCGTATCGTCGCCGGCAACAACTTTCTCCAGGTCATCAGCTTTTTTGAGCTCAGCGGGTTCGGGGAGTGCGAACTTCGGAAAGACCACGGTTGGGACTTTGGTAAAATCGTAATCCTTTGGAGCGTTGATGATCCCGAGGCACGCCTGCTCCAATTTGATATCCCCGAACAAGGTGAGACCGTCGGGGTTCTG
Organism: uncultured Alphaproteobacteria bacterium; assembly: GCA_963738185.1. GTDB lineage: Bacteria > Pseudomonadota > Alphaproteobacteria > ATCC43930 > CGMCC-115725 > AP-15. The sequence continues at coordinate 1,687,919 of CAVTVA010000003.1, forward strand.
ATTATTCGCGAAGTCGACGACGATACCGAATTTGAAGGCATTCTCGGCGACGCCGTTCACCTCAGAGCGTCTGACGTCAAGATCTGTGATCCAGATATTCGCAGTAAACAATTCAGCGAGCAAATTGACCACCTCTGTCGGATAGCGATCAAGCGTTTTGAGATGGTCTTCTACCTGCGTCTTTGTCACCTTGGACTGAGACGCAACTTTGCCTCTGGCGTCACGCTTGTTGACCAGCAGGGCGTCGACCTGGGTGTCCCACGAATTGTTCAGCCAGGCGCCAATGGTCAAGGCGTTTCCCAATTTCGCCGGCTTGTCCAGCTTTAAGATCATGTTCTTGCCGGCAACCGCGCTGACCGACACTTTTTCGTCCTCGATCCTGAGCTTGCCGAGAACATAGACCGTCGTTTCGTTTGCCGCGGCTTTAGCTGCGGGAACCGTGGCCGGCGGCACTACACTTGCGGATTTTGCCATTGTCTCCCTCGTCTTTCTCAAGAGGAAATCTGTGGAGCCGGGTCCCTCGCGCTATGCCACCTGGCGGCCCGGCCAGCCGATGTCACGCGTGCTGAGGCGCCGAAGGGCGCTCAGTCTTTTTATGGTAGACGTGCTCTTTATGGTAGACGTGCGGCATGGCAGGCCTCCTTAGCGTTGGATGCGGCGGGTGCTTCCTCCAGAGCGAGCTGCCGCGGCCTTGTCAAAACATCGATTGCCATGCTGCTTCCCAGCGTCGCTGATGCCGCCATCGGCCAGTGGCTAATCCGCAGTCCAGCGCCTAATCCCCGAGAAAGAGGGCGTCGAGCACCTTTGGATCGGTCGCAACCGCGGTGACGCCGCGCCGGGCCCGAGCGAACGCGGCGAGCGCTGCCGTCGTCTTCGGGCCGACAAGGCCGTCAATGCCGCCGGTGTCAAAGCCCTTGAGCGCGAGCAGCTGCTGCACCAAGCGGACATCGGCGCTGCGGTTTTTCCCGAAACGGCGGCGCGTTTCAGCCTCGAGCGCGGCGAGCAGAGCGGGGTCGGCTTGGCCGGTCGCGGCCGCGCCCTGAGATTTCTGATATTCGGCGATCGCCGCGCGCGTGCGCGGGCCGGGCTTGCCGTCAACCGGCCCGGGCTTGCCGCCGAGATAAGCGAGCAGCGACTGGGCCAATCGCAGATTCGGGGCCGCGATCCGCGCGGCGGTCGGCGGCGGCGCGCCGGCCTGCTGTGCGGCGGCTGCGGGCGGCAGGCGCTCGAGCAGAGCGGCATGCAAATCCTGGTAGCTCCCGGACATGTCCGGAAGGCTGTTCGCCGCGGTGAATGCCGCGATTGCCGCCCGCGTGCGATCGCCGACGGCGCCGTCGATTTTTCCGGGGTTAAAGCCGTGATAGGACAGCAGCAGCTGCACGCCGCGGATGGTCAGATTTGGCAATCCCCCGCCGGAAGCCCTGGTGTGGGCCGCTGCCAGCTTGTCGTCGTAGCGGTTGGCGGCAAAGCCCGGCCCGTTGTAGCGGCGAGCGAACCCCGACCAGTCGCGCCGCTGGAGGGCGGCGTGCATCCCGCTCGCCCGCATAAAGGATGCCATCGCCAGGATTTGCTCGTTCTCGCCCTGCATCATCTGCGCGACCATGGTTTCGACATCGCCAAACCCGGCCGGAGCGGCGTTAAAACCCATGATCTGGCCGAGACCCCAGGATGCGCTCTCGAGCGCCGCACGCCGGTCGCAGGCGACCGCCGCTTCCAGCCGCGCAAACTGGCGCGCGCCCGAGGGGCCGTAGCCGCCCGGCGGGCCGCTGATCTCGGGATGAGAGGCGTCAAAGCGGGCGCCGGTGCGCCGGCTGAACACATGCCGCTCGAACAGGATGGCGGGCCGCCGGTCGGGCAGGAAACCGCAGCCCGCCGTTTCGACCACAATCACCGACCACAAGACCGCCGGATCAACCCCGGCATGCGCCGCGGCTGCCGCCAAGCCGTCCTGATGGAGCGGCAGGGCGGCGCCAGCGAAGTTCATGCCAAGCGCTCGCTGAGCGAATGCCGGCAGCCGAACCTCGGCCACCCGGCCATTGTCGCGCAGCGGCGATACCACTTCCTTGGATAGCTTTCGAACATGCTGCGCGCTCGCTCGGCCTAATTTCGGTTAACGGCCTAAGTCCACACTAGCAGAAAATCGATGCGAAAAGCGAATCGCCAGGACAGAAAACGCAAAAAATTCGTCAAATCCGCTCGGCATCGGCCGGCCCATCGCCGTCCCGGGGGGGCCAGGCCAACGCGCAACCACCGAGTGGTGCGATCAACACTTGGTGCCCACTCCCCTTTTCGAGATGCCCGCCAAGACGTCGCGAAAACGGGCACGCTCCGGGACCCCGCTTGCGCTTCGAACAAAACTCCATCACACCGGCTAAGCAGGCCGTGTGAAAACTGCATGTCCGCCTTCCTCGGACCCCTTTCCCGTCATTCCCGCGCAAGCGGAGAATCCAGGGATTTCAGCCTGAAATGCCCTGGGTCTCCGCTTTCGCGGGAAGACGGGACAGGTTCTGGATGGCCGGCACGGTTTTCACACAGCCTGGCAGGTCGGTGCCCATTGCAGAACTGGGTCCCGGCCCTTCGCCGGAAGACAAGGGGGCATCTCTGTGAGTCTTCCGAAGACGCTAGGCACTCTCGTGGTTCGATCCGATAGGAAACTGCGGCAGAGGTATTCCGTCTTCGATGCGATCGAGCATCGGCAACCGCGTCATTTCGTCCCGAACAGGCGGTCGCCGGCGTCGCCGAGGCCGGGCAAGATGTAGCCGTGCTGGTCAAGGCAGCGGTCGAGCGCGGCGGCGACGATCGTCACCTCCGGGAAGATGCCGAGCACCTTGTCAACCCCCTCGGGCGCCGCGACCAGGCAGACGATCTTGATCGAGCGAGCGCGCAGCTCCACGAGGCGGGAGACCGCCGCCACCGCCGAGTTGCCGGTAGCCAGCATCGGGTCGACCAGGATCGCGTCGCGCTCGGCCAGATCGTCGGGCAGCTTCAAATAGTATTCGATCGCCTGCAAGGTCCGCGGCTCGCGGTAGATGCCGATATGCCCGACCCGCGCCGACGGCAACAGGTCGAGCATGCCGTCGAGAATGCCGTTGCCGGCGCGCAGGATCGACACCAGGCAGAGCTTTTTGCCGGCGAGCAGCGGGAACGCGCCGTGCTCGAGCGGGGTGTCGATCTCAACCGCTTCGAGCGGCAATTCGCGGGTCGCCTCATAGGCCAACAGCAGCGCGATCTCGCGCAGCAGCCGGCGGAACTCGGCGGTTGGGGTGTCGCGGTCGCGCATCAAGGACAGCTTGTGCTGGACCAACGGATGGCCGACGACGATCAACCTTGCGTCCTCTGTCACGGCGTCACTCCTCAAAGCTGGACCGGGCGAATTTCAGCGGCACGGGCGGCGGCTCCTCTGACCCCTCGCGGCCGATGACAACAAGGCCGCGGTTGCGGCGCGGAACATTCGCTGCGGCGCGGCTGTTTGCCAGGCGCTGCTCGCCAACTTGATCGGGGCCGTCCACAACTTCCGTCCCCAAAGCTGCCAAGGTCGCATGGAGTATTGCGTGACCGCCACGATCGCCAGGTGACGACGTGTTCGATGCGATCGTCCACCATATCCTCGCGACCTGGGGATACTACGCGGTTTTCGCATTCGCCGCACTGGAAGGCTTTGGGCTGTTCTTCGTTCCCGGCGAAACCATGCTGATTGCCGCGTCGATTGCCGCGGCCGGCGTGTTCGCCAAGGGCGCCGCCCATCTGGAAATCGTCTGGGTTCTGGTCTGCGCCGTTTGCGGCGCGGTGCTCGGCGACAATTTCTCGTTCTGGGTCGGCCAAAAGCTGGGTTTTCCGTTTCTCAACCACTATGGACACTACCTCAAGCTAGACCTGAAAAGATTAAAATTTGTTCAATATCTCTATCTGCGATACGGGCGCCCGATCGTCTTTGTCGGTCGCTTTGTCATGCTGCTGCGGGCCTGGGAGTCGTTTCTGGCCGGGGCCAATGCGATGCCGTGGGCGCAGTTCGCCCCGACCAACGCCGCCGCCATCCTGGTGTGGGCCTGCGTCTGGGGTCTGGGCGCCTATGGGCTCGGCCAGGCGTCCGAGCGTGTGCTGTGGCCGATCACGATCGCGATCGCGATCGCGATCGGCGTCCTGATGATCGTCGGCTGGATTTATTTTCGCCGGCACGAGGACGAGCTCGAGGAGAGGGCCGACAAAGCCCTTCCAGGCCCGTTGCGGGCCCGCCGCCCCGGAGGAAGAGCGGCGGCCGCCGCCAAGGGCATCCCCGCGCCGACCAAGGCCGATTGATTGGAGCGCTCGCCGGCGCCCTCAAAGCGCCCAGCGTGGTCGATCGGAGTTTCACTTCGAAATGAAAGGTTGTCATTGCGAGCGGACGCGAAGCAATCTCGACGCGCCGGCATCCCTCGGGATCGAGATTGCTTCGTCGCTTCGCTTCTCGCAATGACCCCAGCATTTTGCCAATTTTGACTGGACCCTAAAACAAGGTGCCGTCGCTGACGATGTTGAGCGGGGCGCGGCCGTCCGGCCGGCGCTCGAAGGCGATTTCGCGCCCCGCGGCCCAGCTGCCGCCTTCGAGCACGCAGGCGAGCGGGAATTCCGCCGCCGTCTTGCCGAGCCGCTCGCGCACAAGCGGCGCCAGGCGATCGAGCAGCGCCACAGTCAATGCGCGCCACTCGACCACCGGCTCGCTCGACGCATTGAGCGGTTGGGCGAAGAGGCCCGGATCGCGCGGCGCGATGACACCGCAATCGACGAACAGCCCGCCATTCCTATATTCGGCGAGGCCGGTCAGCCCGTCCAGCTGCTCGACCCTGACGCCGCCAGCGATCAGCGGCTCGACCAGCGAATAGGCGAGCCATTGCGAGAGCTTGTGAAACGGCACCAGCCCATCGCCCGGAATCGCGCGGTGCCGGCCGCAATCGCCGAGCGGCACGCCGCCGAGGCTGACCCGGTGGGGCCAGATCGCGCCCAGCGCCTCGAGCAGGGTGGAGAGGATTTCGGCGGCCGGGAGCGGCCGGTCGAGCCCCCGCCAGCGGTCATAAAGGTGCCCCGGCCGCGCCGGCGCAGCGAACCGGGCCGGATCGGCCACACACGCTTTCCCGAGGCGGCGCAGCAGGGCGGCGCGGCCTTCTAGCCCGAGGAGCTCGTTGCCGGGTCCATGCTGAAAGGCGCGGCCGAGCTTCTCCGCGGTGATCGCCAGCAGCGCCGCGGCGTCGGCGCGCCACGGGTCGCCCGGATCGGCGGAGAACACCCCTTGCTGCATCGCCCGCAGGCTCGCCACTGCCAGCCCTTCGGAGCGTTGCAGCAGATACCCGGTTTCCGCCTCGCGGTACTGCCACCCCGCCCCGGCGCCGGCGTCGAGCAGCACCGAGACAACTGCCAGATCGATGCGAGCCCGAGCGGCCTGCGCGCTGTCGGCGTCGGGCGCCACCAGTGCCGCGCGGTCGATGCCGCCAGTGGAGAAGTGGCGCCAGCGGCTGTGACAGGGGACGGCGAGATCGGGATAGCGCCGCCGGGTGATCGCCGCCACCCGATCGGCGACCTCGTCGAGGCGGGCGCAGTCGAGGCGAAAATGCGGCGTCTCGCCCCGCTTGGCCGCGGCAAAGACAATCTCGCAGCGCTCGCGCACCGCCGCCGCGCTGAGCAGCGCCGTCGGGTCGGCGGTTGCCTCACTCGCCGAGCGCACGGCCTTTGACGCTGTGCAGCTCCGCGGCGTCCGGGATGCCCGACGGGGCAAAATACCCGGCCGCCTTCTTGGCCTCGATCTCGACTGTCGCATCGAGCGGGATCAGCCCGTCCGGGATCGCGACCTGCTCGACGACCGCGATCCCCTGCGCTTCGAGTGCTGCTCGCTTGAGGTTCGACATCGACACCCAGCGGTCGATGCGGCGGATGCCGAGCCAATGGATCACGTCCGGCATCAATTCCTGAAAGCGCAGATCCTGCACCCCGGCAACGCATTCGGTGCGCTGGAAATAGGTGTCGGCGCGGTCGCCGCCGGGCTGGCGCTTGCGCGCATTGTACACCAGAAATTTGGTGACCTCGCCGAGCGCGCGCCCCTCCTTGCGGTTGTACACAATGACCCCGACCCCGCCCTGCTGCGCAGTCGCCGCGCACACCTCGATCCCGTGCACCAGATAGGGGCGGCAGGTGCAGATATCCGAGCCGAACACGTCCGAGCCGTTGCACTCGTCATGGACCCGGCAGGCAATGACCGTTTCTGGCGCGGCGATCCGATCGACGTCGCCAAACAGATAGACCGTGGTCCCGCCGATCGGCGGCAGCAGCACTTCGAGGTCGGTCCGCGTGACCAGCTCGGGAAACATGCCGCCGGTTTCCTCGAACAGGCTGCGCCGCAGCTCGCTCTCGGCGACGCCAAAGCGCGCGGCCAGCCCCGGCAGATGCCAGACCGGGTCGATCGCGGCCTTGGTGACCCGGATTTCGCCGTTGGCGAGCAGCACGTCGCCGTCGGGGCGAAGCTTGCCTTGGGCGATCAGCTGGTGAATTTCGGGCATGGCGATGCGGGCGGTGGTGATCGCGATGGTCGGCCGCGCATCAACGCCGGCGCGGATCGCCGCGGCGAACACCTCGCCGACGAGGTGGCCCCAAGGATCAAGCGAAACGATCTTGGCCGAATCGCCCCAGGCCGGGCGGGGTGTGATCAAGGCGGCGGGGGCGGTGTCGGTCAAATCGGGGCGGTGATCGCGCGCCAACGCCTTGGTCGCCACCGCCAGCGCGCGGTAAATACCATAGCTTCCGGAATAGGAGCCGATCGCGTTGCGCAGCGCCGGCTCGGCCGGGCTCGCCACCACCGGGCCGCGTTCGGCGGGGTCGGCCGCACCCCAACGCAGCCGGATCGCGCCCAGACCGGCGCTCCCCGGATGCGAGGTGAGCCGGATGTGGCGCGGGATCATGTGCTCCATGTTGCTTGCTTTCCGCCGGGCCGCAGCCGAAGCGGTTTAACGTAGGCGCCGGAGCCGCTGATCGCAACTCGGCGCAACGCAACGCAGCGGAAATGCGCGCCCGCGGAAACCCGCAATTGAACTGCCGGGCTCTCTCGGCGTTCTATGGGAACTGTGCCTGCAAAAATCACGAAGGAAGTCGAGATGAAATCGATGCTGTTGCCGGCCGCCTTCGCGCTCGCGCTCGCCGCCGGCTCGACCATGACGCCGCCCGCTCAAGCCAAGGGCTGCATAAAGGGTGCGGTCGTCGGCGGGGTTGCCGGGCACTTTGCCCATCACCACACCGTGCTCGGCGCTGTGGGCGGCTGCGTCGTCGGCCACCATCTGGCCACCAAGCATGCGCGGCGAGGAACGGGAGCAGCAACAACAACAGCAACAGCAGGAGGGATCGAGCGGCTACGGGCACACGAGTTCCTACAGCGGCCATTGACCGCGAGCCCTTTCACGCAGCTCCATTACGGTGACTTGATCGGCAAGAACGGATTCTGGAAACGGACGGGGTGGTATTAAGCTGGGCGTCGCAGACCGCCGTCAGGGCGCCCAGCCATGGACCCGCGCAAATTCCAGGACCCGTTAGAGACCGCCAGCGGCGAGAAGCGCGCGCAGGTCGCGCTCAGCGCGCTGGAGACGCTGTGGTTTAACACCGGCACTTTGTGCAACCTGACCTGCGGGCATTGCTATATCGAATCATCGCCAAAGAACGATCGGCTGGCCTATCTGACTGTGGCGGAAGTCGCCGGATATCTCGACGAAATCGAGCGCGCCGGCCTGCCGACCGCGCTGATCGGCTTTACCGGCGGCGAGCCGTTTATGAACCCCGATCTGCCGGCGATGCTCGACGACGCGCTGTCCCGCGGCTTTCGCGCCCTGGTCTTGACCAACGCGATGAAGCCGATGGCCAAATGCCGCGCCGCGCTGCTCGGGCTGCGGGACCGCTATGGCGACCGGCTGACGATCCGCGTCTCGATCGACCATTATGGGCGCCCGGTCCATGAGCGGGAGCGCGGGCGCCGCAGCTGGCAGCCGACCATCGACGGGATGTTGTGGCTCGCGCGCAACGGTTTTGCGTTGCATGTGGCGAGCCGGCGGCTGTCGGGCGAATCGGAAGCAGAGATCCGTGCCGGCTTTGCCCGGCTGTTCGCCCGCCTCGGCGTCACGATCGACGCCAATGACCCGGTGCGGCTGACGGTGTTTCCCGAGATGGACGCCGCCGCCGAGGTCCCCGAGATCACCGAAGCGTGCTGGGGCATCCTCGGCAAATCGCCGCAGAGCGTTATGTGCGCGACCGCGCGCATGGTCGTCAAACGCAAGGGTGCGGCGCGCCCGGCGGTGCTGGCCTGCACCTTGATCCCCTATGACGAACGCTTCGAGCTCGGCCCGACCTTGGCCGAGGCGAGCCGCCCAGTCCCGCTCAACCATCCGCACTGCGCCAAATTCTGCGTGCTCGGCGGCGGCGCCTGCAGCCGCGGCTGAGGTTCTGCGGCACACGGACGGCCACCGATCGCTTCACATGATCCAGCCCGATCCGCTCAGGCTCAGGGCCGCCGTTTGCTGGATGACCTCGGTCGAGCCCTCCCAGATCATGCGCAGCGCTACAAAGGTGACGATGCCGAGCCCGACCCACGAAATCCAGAAATGGCGCTCGAGCAGGCGCGCGATGTAGTTTGAGGCGACCCCCATCAGCGCGACCGATAGGATCAGCCCAAACCCCAGCACCCAAAAATGGGCGCGGGCCGTTCCGGCCACCGCGAGCACGTTGTCGAGCGACATCGACACGTCGGCGAGCACGATCCGCACCAGCGCCTGCCGCGCGCCGTTGTGCCGGGCCGGGCCCCGGCATTTCTCGACCTCTGCCCCCGCCGCGGGCCGCCCGCGTCGGCGCGTCTCGCGCAGTTCGCGGTACATCTTCCACGAAACCCACAGCAGCAGCACGCCGCCGGCCAGGGTCAGCCCGATGATCTCGAGGAGCTCAGCGGCAAAATACGCGAACAGGATGCGCAGCGCAGTGGCGATCGCGATGCCGAGCACGATCACCCGCCGGCGCTGCTCGGCCCCGAGGCTCGCGGCGGCCATGCCGACGACGATGGCGTTGTCGCCAGCGAGCACAACGTCGATGATCACGACCGACAGCAGCGCGCCGAGTTGATTGACGCTGATCAGCACCCTGGCGAGATAAGCACGAACCCAGCCAACATCGAGAGCCGCCCGATGCCGAGACCTGGCGTTTCGCGCCCGGCGGCGCGCCTGTCCGCCTTTTACGCCGCGGCGTTTTTGGTGACCGGGGCACAGCTGCCGTTCTGGCCGGTTTGGCTCGCAGCGCGCGGTCTCGGCGCGAGAGAGATCGGCACCCTATTTGCCGCGGCGATCTGGGTGAAGGTGATCGCGACGCCGGCGATCGGCGGGCTCGCCGACCGCCTCGGGCGGCGGCGGACGATGGTTGTGCTCGCCATGACGGCGCTGGCCGCCTATGTCGGATTGTGGCCCGCCGGCGGGTTCTGGCCGCTGCTGCTGCTCAATCTTGTCGCGCTGACCGCGCAGGGGGCGCTGATGCCGCTCGGCGACACGGTCACTTTGGCGCTTGCCCGCACCCGCGGGCTCGATTACGGCCGGGTCAGGGCATGGGGCTCGGTCAGCTTTATCTTGGCCTCGCTCGCCGCCGGCGCCGTCCTCGCCCACACATCCGGCGAGCGGGTCCTGCCGCTGGTGCTTGGGGCGTCGGCGCTGCTGGCGATCGCGTGCTGCGGGGTTCCGCCCGGCGATGACCCCGGCCGGCGACCAACCCGGGTGATGGCGCGCCGCCCGGGAATACGCGTGTTTGCCGGCGACCCTCGGTTCTGGGGTTTTGTCGCCACCGCCTCGGCGCTGCAGGCCAGCCATCAGCTCTATTACGGCTTCGGCTCACTTTACTGGCGCTCGCTCGGCTTGTCCGACACGACGATCGGCTGGCTCTGGGCCGAGGGGGTGGCGGCCGAGATCCTGCTGTTCTGGCAGGGCCGTCACCTGCTCCGGCGCTTATGCCCGACCGGATTATTGGCGCTCGGCGGTGTTGCCGGGGTGGTCCGCTGGAGCCTTGCCGGGCTCGTCGTCTCGCTGCCGGCGATCGCAGCACTGCAGCTGCTGCATGCCCTGACCTTTGGCGCGAGCTATCTCGGCGCGATGCATTATCTGTCGCGCACGGTCCCGCCGGCGGCCGCGGCCAGCGCGCAGACGATTTTTGCCGCGGCATCGTCGGGCATCGGCGGCGGCCTCGTCATGATCGCGGCGGGCACGCTTTATGCCGATTGGGGCGGGCATGCCTATTTGTGCATGGCGGTGCTGTCAGCCGCCGGCCTCCTCGGCGCCCTGCGGCTGCGGCGCGCGGCCCGGGCTTAGGCTTGCCGCGATCGGGCTGCGTCGCCTCACCTGACGCATCGCGGCAGGGTTTCCGTCGGGCTCGCCGCCAGCGCGACGGCATAATTGTGCAGCCCTTGGGGGTTGAGGGTGCTCGCCGCCTTCAGCAAATTAGCCGCCTTCTGACACAACACGACGGTTGGCGTAGCACCTTCGCTCAACGAGATCTGGTTGGCGAGGCTGGTGTTCCAGGCGTCGAACTCGCTCTGGGCATTGCGCGCGCCCTCGCGCCGGAAATGGGCGATCATGATCCGCTGGTAGCGCATGATCGCATCCTTGTTGCGAGCCCGGAACTCGCCATAGACAGTATCTCGACAGGCCGAGCTGATGACCATCAGGTTGGTCTGGAAGCGGATCGCCTGCTCCGCCTCCAGATCCGCCGGCGAGTAGCAGTGCCGGTCGGCAGCCGAGGCACCTTGAACCGACGCGGCGGCAAAAATTGCCGCGGCCAGGACGGCCTTTCTCATCGCAATCCCCCAATTATCCCCTGCGAGAGCGGCAGCATACGCAGCCTGCGAGCATGTTCAAGAGAAACCATTCGCGTTGCTGTATCGCCGCCCAGCGATCCGCAGCAAAAGCTATATGAATCCGCACAATGCAGCGCGGCTTTGCCAACCACCAATTGATCAACCTGCAACGGCCACTCGTAAAATCCCGCCGGCATTCGAATCGCTAAGTCCCGACCAAGCTTTAGTTGGTAAGCTGGGGCGCGTCGGGAGAGGGGAGGGTCAGGATGGCGGAGCCGCCGATCATCGCGTTATGCACCGATTTTGGGCTCGCCGGGCCGTATACCGGCCAGGTTAAGACGGTGCTCCACCGGATGGCGCCCGGCGTTGCGGTCATCGACCTGTTTGCCGACCTGCCGGCCGCGGACCCCAAACCGGCCGCTTATCTCTTGGCCGCCTATGGGCCGTGGTTCCCGCCCGGGACCGTGCTGCTCGCGGTCGTCGATCCCGGCGTCGGCAGCGCCCGCGCCGCCGTCGTGGTCGAGGCGGACGGGCGCTTTTATGTCGGCCCCGACAATGGCTTGTTCGAGCTGGTGCTGCGCCGCGCCGGTTATGCCCGCGCCTCGGAGATCCTGTGGCGCCCGGCGCCGCTGTCGGCGAGCTTTCACGGGCGGGACCTGTTTGCCCCGGTGGCGGCGCACCTGGCCGGCGGCGGGCTGCCGGAGGGGGCCTTGCGCCAGGCCCCGGTCCGCCGCTTTGCGGACTGGCCGGACGATTTGCTCGAGATCGTCTATATCGACGGCTACGGCAACGCCATGACCGGGCTGCGCGCGGCGGCGCTGCCGGCCGAGGCGACGCTCGACGCCGGCGGCCACCTTTTGGCGCGCGCCCGGACGTTTTCCGATGTGCCGGCGGGTGCGGCCTTCTGGTATGAGAATTCGAACGGCCTCGCCGAGATCGCGGTCAATGCCGGCCGGGCCGCGAGCGCGCTCGGCCTCGGGGTCGGAACCCCGGTCGCGGTCATGCCCTGATCGGCGGCCGGCAACGCCCCGGACCCGCCGTCACGATGGCGGGCTCGCGACATTGACCCCCGAGGGGATTCGCGGCCGGCGCCGCCGCTGCAGACGATGCACGAGCCCGATCCCCCAGGCGACGATCACAAACGCGCCGAGCGTCGCGAGGCTGAGCGAGCGGCCGAGGTCGCCCAACACCGCGCGAAACGCATGGCCGAGAAAATAGCCGACCGCGACAAAGCCCGCCGCCCACAGCGCCGCCGCGAAAAAGTTAAGCGACAGGAAACGCCGGCTGCGAACCGCACTCATCCCCATCGCAAAAGACGAGAAGTTGCGCACCCCATAGATAAAGCGAAACGACAGGATGAAGCCGGTATTGTAGCGTTCAAGCCAGCGCAGCGCCGAATCGACGCCAGGGCGCCAGCGCGGGAACCGGCCGAGCAATCTCGATCCGAAATGACGGCCGATCCAAAACCAGCTCTGATCGCCGACAAAGCTGCCGAGGCCGGTCGCCACCAGCACCAGAAACGGGTCGAGCAAGCCCTGCGCCGCGGCAAACCCGGCAAAAACCACGATGGTTTCGCCTTCAAAAAAAGTCCAAACGAACGCGATCAGATAAAACCAGGAGCCGTGCTCAGCTATGAGCCGATTGATCTCCATTCTCCAACCGTTCCTGCTTGCCCCAGCGGCGCGCTCCCCTTTGCGGCGCGGCGCCATGCTAGGTTTTTCGGTGGCAGTGGTCGAGCGGAATTGCCCCGGGCGATGGATTTTGACATGCCGACAGCGACCGAATGATTGCCGGTCGCGAGCTTGCCGTTGTGGCCGCCAGCCGTTGCGACCCTGTTGCGACCGCCCCGATGCGCCCTGGTTTTGCCGATCGGAGCTGGTTTCGTGGAGGGCCGCCATCGGCTGCGGCGGGCGGCAGGAGCGCATTGACGGGGTGCCGCGACGGGATCAGCCTCGCACCCGGCCCGGCAGCCTTGGCGCGATCAGGAGGGAGAATGGCGGGGTTATTTTTCGAGGAGTTCGAAGAGGGCCAGGTCTTCGAGCATGCGGCCAGCCGCACCGTCACCGAGATGGACAACGTGCTGTTCAGCACCTTGACGATGAACCCGCAGCCGCTGCATCTCGACGAGGAATTCGCCAAGACGACCGAGTTCGGCCAGCGCCTCGTCAACAGCCTGTTCACGCTCGGCCTGGTGATCGGCCTCAGCGTCGGCGAGACGACGCTCGGCACCACGATCGCCAATCTGGGAATGACCGACGTTCGCTTTCCCAAGCCGGTGTTTCACGGCGACACCCTGCGGGCGCGCACGATCGTGCGCTCGAAGCGCCGCAGCCGGTCGCGGCCCGACGCCGGCATCGTCGAGTTCGAGCACCAGGGCATCAACCAGCGCGGCGAGACCGTCGCGCTCTGCCGCCGCAGCGGGCTGATGAAATGCCGGCCGGCGACGGCGGACAAGGCGGAGGGGTGAATGCGCTCGTTCCTGTTTGTCCCGGCCGACAGCGAGCGCAAGCTGGCCCGCGGGCCCGAATCGGGGGCCGATGCGCTGATCCTCGATCTTGAAGACTCGGTGGTGCCCGCCAATCGGCCTGTGGCGCGGAGCCGCACGCGCGCCTTTCTCGAGACCACCGGCGCGGCCGGCTTTCGCCGCTGGGTGCGGATCAATCCATTGGCGAGCAGTGCCGCGCTCGACGATTTGGCCGCGACCGTGCCCGGGAAGCCCGACGGCATTTTGCTGCCGAAATGCGTGCCGGACGATCTGCGCACGCTCGACCATTATCTCGCAGCGTTCGAGACCGCCGCCGCAATTGCCGCGCGGGGCGATCCGGGTGATCGCGATCGCGACCGAGACCCCGGCGGCGATGTTCGCGCTCGGCAACTATGCCGGGGTGTCGCCGCGGCTTCTCGGCATCACCTGGGGGGCCGAGGATCTGGCGGCGTGCATCGGCGGCCATAACCGCCGCGCCGACGGGGCCTATGACGACATCTATCGCCTCGCGCGCTCACTGTGCCTCTTGGCCGCCGCCACCGCCGGGGTCATGCCGATCGACACGATCTACACCGATTTCCGGGACGAGGCCGGGCTCGCCGCCGAATCCGCCGCCGCGCGCCGCTCCGGCTTCACCGCCAAGATGGCGATCCACCCGGCGCAGATCCCGGTCATCAACCGGGCGTTCACGGCCGGCGAGGACGAGCTCGCCTGGGCGCGCAGGGTCGTGGCGCTGTTCGCCGAAAACCCGGACGCCGGCACCATTGCGCTCGACGGCAAGATGATCGACCGCCCGCACCTGACCCTGGCCCGCCGGCTCTTGGGCCTCGAACCAAGCCGCCGCTGAGGAGCGCGATCCTTTTAAGGGAAAGCGCTCCGCTCCTCGCCTCCCCCGGGCTCGGCCGACCAAGTCCGGGCAAGGGCGAAGATGGAAGCCGATTCAATTTCAACGGACCAGGCTTTTAGTACTCAGATGCATTCGGATGATGCAGAGCGGCGTTTCCCTCATCGTCTTCCCGGCGAAAGAGCGTGTGAAGAAATCCCAAAATATTCGTCATTCCGGGGCGGGTGCGCAGCCCGCGAGCCCGGAACCCATGAACACCGGACGGCACATCTATTGGAAATGCGGTGTTCTTGGGTTCCGGGCTCGGCCCTTCGGACCGCCCCGGAATGACTTTTTCAGAGAGAACGATTTCTTCACAAGCGCGAAAGCCGGGACCCATTTCTGGCACAGGCGCCGGCGTTCGCCGGTGTGATGAGATTTCGGCATTTCCGGTCATGGGCGGCTGCATCGAGATTGCTTCGTCGCTCCGCTCCTCGCAATGACAAGGCCTTTGAAGTGTCATTGCGACCCGCGCGCCAGACCCGCGGGGAAGCAATCTCGCGGGGGGCACCGCGGATACACCAAGTGCCGGGATCGTACAGTTAGGCGCTGCCGATCCCGCGCGCTTTGCTGATCGCCGCCATCACGCGCTGCGGGGTGATCGGGGTTTCGTTGACTTCGGCGCCCGAATCGCCGATCGCGGCGAGCGCGTCGCGCACGGCGTTGGCGATCGCCGCGGGCGGGGCGACCGCACCCCCCTCGCCCATCCCCTTCATGCCGTATTCGGTGGCGGTGGCGGGGGTGTGCAGATGGCCGATCTTGATCGCCGGCATTTCCGCGGCGCCGGGCAGCAGGTAGTCGGCGAGAGTGCCGGCGAGCGGTTGGCCCTGCGCGTCATACGGGATCTCTTCGTAGAGGGCGGTGCCGATCCCCTGCACGACGCCGCCGCGGATCTGGCCTTCGACAATCATCGGGTTGACCATCGTGCCGCAATCCTCGGCGACCGCGAAATCGAGCAATTCGATAAACCCGGTCTCGGGGTCGACCGCAACAACGGCGCCATGCGTCGCGTAGGAAAAGACGCCGGTGCCGACCGACGGCTCGTAGGTCGCGGTCGCGTCGAGCAATGGATCGACCCCCGGAGGCAGCCCGTCCATCCTCAAATGCGCGACGTTGGCGATCTCGGCGATCGTGACCGAGCCTTGCGGCCCGCGCACCATGCCATCCGCGCAATGCACCGCGGCGACATCGCATTGTAAGAGATGCGCGCCGATCCGGGCGAGCTTGTCGCGCAGCATCCGGCTCGCGCGCGCGACGGCACCGCCGGACATGACCATGCTGCGCGAGGCGAAGGTGCCAAAGCCGAAGGCGGTGCTCTCGGTGTCGCCGTGGCGCACCGAAATCCGGGCCGGGTCGATGCCGAGCTCGTGGTGGGCGATCTGCGTCAGGGTGGTTTCGAGACCCTGGCCGTGCGATTGGATGCCCACCATCAGCACCACCGAACCATCGGGCAGGATGCGCGCGGTGCAGCTCTCAAAGCCCGGCACGATCGAGGCGCCGCGGCTGACGAACTCGGCGGCCCCGTGCGCGGTCTGCTCGGCGAACGAGGCCAAGCCGATGCCGATCAGCCTACCGTCCGGCTCGCCCCGCTGCTGGCGCGCGCGGATCGCCGGCATGTCGAGCAATTCGGCGCAGAGCCGCACACTCTGCGGATAGTCGCCATTGTCAAAGCGCATGCCGCCCACCGTGGTGAACGGCATTTCTTCGGGACGCACCATGTTCAGCGCCCGCACCTCGACCGGGTCGCGGCCGACCGCGCGGGCGACCTCGTCGATGGTCCGCTCGATCGCAAAGCATGCGCCCGGCCGGCCGACGCCGCGAAACGGGCCGAGCGGCGCCTTGTTGGTGGCGGCGGTCATCGCGCGCGCCCGGTAATTTGGGATCGAATACGGCCCGGGCAGGTTGCGCGCCGCCATCGAGGCCTCGTTGTAGGGCCCCTGCGGCCACAGCCCATAGGCGCCGGCATCGACCACGATCTCGGCATCGATGCCGAGGATGCGGCCTTGGCTAGTCGGCATAGGCGGCGATCTTGTAGTGATGGTCGCGGGTATGCGCCGCGGTTAATAGATGCTCGCCGCGGTCCTCGACCCAGCGCACCGGGTGGTCGAGCTCGAGCGCCAGTGCCGCGAGGATGATCTCCTCCGGATAGAGCCGCGCCTTCGGGCCAAACCCGCCGCCGACATCGGGGGCGACGACGCGCAGCCGGCGCAATTCGAGGCCGAGAAACTCGCCCAACGCGACGCGCACGGTGTGCGGCGTCTGGGTCGAGGCATAGACCACGATTTCATCGAGCCGATGGTCGCGGCAGGCGAGGACGGCGCGACCCTCGAGCGGCGCCCCCGACTGCCGGTGCATGCGGTATTCGCGGCGCACCGTGACCTCGGCCGCGCGCGCGGCGGCCTCGATGTCGCCGCCCTCGAACACCCGCTCGCTGTAGAGGTTGTCGCCCCAGCTCTCATGCACCAGATGGCGGCTGCCGCGCAGCTCGCTGCGTGCGTCGACGACCGCGTCGAGCACCTCGAAATCGACCGTGACGGCGGCGGCGAGGTCCTCGGCCTCGGCGCGGCTGGGGGCGATACAGGCGGCGATCGCCTCGCCGACATAGCGTGCCTTGTCGGTGGCGAGCGGCGTCCACGACGGCGACTTCGCCCCCGCAGCTTGCGTCGCGATGCGGATCGGCCGGATGCGCGGCAGGTCGGCCGCGGTGAACACCCGGCCGGCGGCATCGGGCGGCTTTAGGATCGAGCGGATGCGCGCGTGCGCGTGGGGGCTGCGGACAAAGGCGACCTCCAACGTGCCCGGCAATTTGATGTCCGAGACGAACTCGCCGCGGCCGTGCAGGTGGCGTTCATCCTCGCGGCGCAGCAGCGAGGCGCCCACGCCCCAGGCGTCATTCGGCATCGGGTTGCCCCCCGGCCAGCGCTGCGGCGGCCTCGGCGATTGCGGCGACGATATTGGTGTAGCCGGTGCAGCGGCAGATGTTGCCGGCGAGACCGGCGCGGATCGCGCGCTCGGAATGGGCCTGCCCGCGAAGGATCAGGTCGCGCGCGGCGATCAGCATCGCCGGCGTGCAAAAGCCGCATTGCAGCGCATGGCCCCGGTGAAAGCTGTCGCGCAGCGTCGCCATCGCCGGGTCGCCGGCAAAGCCTTCGATGGTCCGGACCGCGCGCTCGTCGCAGCCGACCGCCAGCATCAGGCAGGCGCGCGCCGGCTCGCCATCGACCAGGACCGTGCAGGCGCCGCACACGCCGTGCTCGCAACCGAGATGGGTCCCCGTCAGGTTGCGCCGCTCGCGCAGGTAATCGGCGAGCGACAGCCGGGGCGGCACCTCGTCGGCAATCGCAGCGCCATTGAGCTGGAGCCGGATCGCGGTCATGCCGTTGCCTCTTCTATGGCCCGCATCGCCGCCACCGCGTGCAGGTTGCGCTGAAAATCGTTGAAATGCCGGTCGGCGGCCTGGTCGAGGTCGGCGCCGATCGCGCCCTTCAGCGCATCGCGGTCGCGCGCACCTTCGGCGACGCGACGCGACGCCTCGGCCAAGACCAGCGGCGGGCCATTGACCGCGCCGAGCACCACCCGGCAATGGCCGCGCGCCCGGTCGGCGACGGCTACGGCGAGCGCGTTGGCGAATTCGCCGGATTTACGGGCGAGCTTGACATAGCCCCAACGCGCATCGGCCGACAGCCTGGGGATGCGCACGCTCTCGACGATCTCGTCGTCGGCCAGCTGGGTTGCGTAAATCCCGGTCGCGAAGCCGTTGCAGTCGAGCACCCGCCGGCCGTTCGCGCCCTGCACGGTCGCCCGGGCGTCGAGTGCCGCGAGCACGGCCGGCCATTCCGCCGCCGGGTCGGCGAGCGCCAGGCTGCCGCCGATCGTGCCGCGGTTGCGGACCGCGCGATAGGCGAGGCCCGCCGCCACGCGCGGCATCAGCCCGCGCGACGGGTCGGGCGCCCGCCCATCCTCGATCGCGGCATGGGTGACGCCGGCGCCGAGGGTCGCCGCGCCATCATCCTCGCTCGCCGCCGCCAGCTCCGGCAGCCGCGCGATGTCGATCAGCAGCTCGGGCGAGGCCAACCGAAGATTCATCATCGCCAGCAACGATTGGCCGCCGGCGATGACCCGCGCCTCGCCCCCGCTATTGGCCAGCAGACCGACTGCTTCGCTCAGGCTTTGCGGCCGCAGATACTCGAAGGCCGGGGCTTTCATCGTCGGCCGCCTTTATTTGGGAGAGTTCGCCGCACGCGGGGGCGGGGTCGCTTCGAACAGAGGAACTGCACCACCCGCGGCCGCCGCTGTCAATCGCCGAGCATGTCTGGCATGCGCGCTTGGTGAGACGGTTGCGCCAAGCGCGCCTATAATCGCCGATGCGGCTGTTGGTTGGGTGTCGCCATGATCCACGAAATCCCGAGCCGTACTTTGGGCTTTGTCCTGAACGATGTGGCTCGGCTGCTGCGCAAGCACTTCGAGCAGCGGGCGCGCGCCGCATCGCTCGGGCTAACCCGGGCGCAGGCGGCGGTGCTCGCCAATCTCGCCCGCCAGGAAGGGATCAACCAGGTCAGCCTGGCGCAGATTCTTCGAGCTCGAGCCGATCACCCTCGCCCGGCTGCTCGACCGGCTGCAGGCGGCCGGGCTGATCGTGCGCCGCGCCGACCCGAAAGACCGCCGCGCCCATCTGCTCTATCTGACCGAGGCCGCCTATCCGCTGCTCGACCGCATCTTTGCGCTCGCCACCGAGGTGCGCGAAGACGCGCTCGCCGGCATCCCCGAGCCCGATCGCAGCCGGCTGCTCGATATGCTGATCGAGATGAAGGCGAACCTGATCGAGGAAGCCGTCGACAGCGACACCGCCGCCGCACCCGCCGATCCCTGACTTGCGAAGGTCGTTTCGGGGCTTGTGGGCGGCGCCGGCCGGGCTCATCTTCGCGGGGAACAGCGAGGAGGATCGGACCATGGCAGCGGCAGCGGCACCCCAGACCCGCGAACCGGTGAAGCGCGAATCCGGGTTCAAGGCCAACCCCGACTACAAGATCACCTTCGAGCCTTCGCCGCGCCGGGTGCGCGTCAAGTTCAACGGCGAAACCATCGCCGACAGCACCAACGCCCACCTGTTGTTCGAGACCCGCCACCTGCCGGTCTATTATTTTCCGCGGGGCGACGTGCGCATGGAGCTGATGACGCCGACCGACCACCACACCTTCTGCCCGTATAAGGGGACGGCGTCCTACTGGACCCTCAAGGTCGGCGACCGGGCCGCGGAAAACGCCATGTGGGGCTATCCCGACCCGTTCGACGAGGTGGCGGCGATCGGCGATTTTGTCGCGTTCTACTGGGACCGGGTCGATCATTGGTACGAGGAGGATGAGGAGATCTTCGTCCACCCGCGCGACCCTTATAAGCGGATCGACGTCATCCAATCCTCGCGCCCGGTGCAGATCATCCTCGGCGGCGAAATCGTAGCCGACACGAGCCGTGCGCGCTTCCTGTTCGAGACCCGGTTGCCGACGCGCTATTACATCCCGCCCGAGGATGTGCGCATGGACCTCCTTGTCCCGAGCGACAAGGCCACGGCCTGCCCCTACAAGGGCCGGGCGCGCTACTATTCGGTCAAGATCGGCGATCAGCTCTACCCGGATCTGGTGTGGAGCTATCCCGAGCCGATCCCGGAATGCCCAAAGATCAAGGGGTATTTGTGCTTTTTCAATGAGCATGTCGATGAGATCCGGGTCGACGGCAAGGCGGTGCCGCGGCCGGTCACCCCATGGTCGAAGGACTGGAAGGACAAGGCCGCGACCGTCCCCGACTCGCGCGGCCCGGTGGCCCGGCCATAAGGGCCGGGGCTGGCGATCCGGCTGCCAGCCGCATGCGGAATGTCCGCCTAAGGCGACGAGCTCGGCCTTGCGGGCTCCGCGATGGAGAAGCTTCGTGGAGCACGATCACGAGTCATCACGAAGTGGTCGTCCGGTCGACCTGCGAGACGCATGCAGCCGAGCTGCGGCCGGCGGGGATCCGGCATCTGTCGCTGTTCGGCTCGACTGCTCGCGGCGAGGCCGGGGCGGAGAGCGACGTCGATCTTGCCGTGGAGTTGGACCGGGAGGCTCACATCGGCCTCTTTGGCCTCGATGGCATCGGAAGCCGCATTAGCGAAATCCTCGGCCGCAAGGTCGATCTGATCCCCGAACCGATGGAAAAACGGCGCTTGCAGGAAAATATTGACCGGGACGGCGCGTGCCTTCTAAGCACGATCCGGCTGACTGCCTGGCAGATATCCTCGACAACATCGCGCGCATCGAAGTGTACGTATTTTCTGCCGGGGATGAGCCGCGACGATTTCGCGGAACGATGGACGAACCTGCGATGCAGTAGAGCGATGCTCGGAGCGCATCTGCGAGGCTGCATTCAGGCTCGGTGATCTCGCGGCAGAATTGATGCCCAATCAGCCTTCGGCGCGATATTCGCGGAATGGGCAATGGTTTCGCCACGCCTACGATCGGGTCAATCTCGAAATGGTCTGGGACACGGATCACTACCGACCTGCCCGAGCCTGAAGAACGGTGCGGAACGCGCGCTGGCCGGGTTGCGTGCCGGGCAGCCCAATCACGGAGCGAGACGCATGAGGCCTGGAGAAGAGAACGCCGTCGACCTTTGCATAAAGCGGTTCAGCAGCCGTAGCGGCGCTGGCGCTCCTGGAACGAGCGGATCGCGCGCAGGAAATCGATTTTGCGAAAGGCCGGCCACAACACGTCGGTGAAATAGAATTCGCTGTGCACGCTTTGCCACATCAGAAAGCCGGACAGGCGGACCTCGCCTGAGGTGCGGATGATCAGGTCGGGGTCGGGCAGGCCGGCGGTGTAGAGGTGGCTGGCGATGGCCTCGGGGGTGATCCGCTCGATCGCCTCGGCCAGGGTCGTCTGCTTGGCCGCGAGGCAGCCGAGAAAGGCGCGCACCGCGTCGGCGATCTCCTGGCGACCGCCATAGGCGACCGCGATGTTCAGCTCGATCCCGTCATAGCCCGCGGTGGCCTGCTCGGTCGCCCGGATCGCGGCGAGCACAGGCTCCGGCAGCAATTCGAGACAGCCGATCGCGCGCACCCGGACCCGCCGGCGGTGGATCGCCGGGTCGCTGGCGAGCGCCGTCAGCTTGGCTTCGACCGAAGCGAGGATGCCCGAGACCTCGGCTTCCGGCCGGCGAAAATTCTCGGTCGAAAACACCCATAGGGTCACGGTCGGGATCGCCAGCTCGGCACACCATTCGAGCACCTCGTCGAGCTTGTCGGCGCCGAGATCATAGATCGCCCGCGGCTCGATCAGGCCGAGCGAGCGGCCGTGGCGGCGGTTGCCGTCGAGGATGATGCCGATGTGCCGCGGTCGCGGCCGTCGGCGCAAGCCGCGGGCCAGCCGGCGCGCATACAGGAAATAGAGGAGCCGGGATATCGGCCGCACCAGAAGCTTCCCCCCGCGGGGGCGATCACGGACGCGTGTGCCGCCGCCACTGCCGGCTGTTGGATTGGCGTAAATTACGGCGAGCTTATGACCAGCCGGTTAACGTTATATTGCGCGCGGCAATTACGGACGGCGCGGGTGCATCGGGGCCAACGGCGATGGCTCGGGTTGGCGGCGGCGAGCCTTGCGGTCGCGCGGCGCGTTAACTTAAAATCGTCAAGGTTGGGCCGGGGGCCGAGCATGGCGTGGGGCCAACCGGGGGAAAACATTGGTGCGCGCTTTGCCCAACAAGAACCGCGCGATGCTCCATCTGATGGCGATCACGGCCTTGATCTGGGGCACGTTGGTGGTGGCCGTGTCGTTCCCGGCGCCGGCGGCGACTGCCCAGCCGCTCGCGGCCGACCAGCAGGGCCCGCTCGAGGCCCGCAAGGAAGCGCTGTTCCAACAGATGCTGCGCAACCCCGCCAACCTCGACGTTGCCTTTGCCTATGCCGATGTTTCGGCGCGTCTTGGCGATTACGAGGCAGCGGTCTCGGCGCTCGAGCGAATGCTGCTGTTCAACCCCGATCTACCGCGGGTCGATCTCGAGCTCGGGGCCCTCTACTTCCGCATGGGCTCCCTCGCCGTCGCCCGCGATTATTTCGAAAAAGCCGCCGCCGCCACCCCGCCGCCGCCGGCCGAGGTCCGCGCCCGCATCGCCGAATACCTGGCGCAGATCGACAAGCGCCAGTCGCGCCACCAGCTGTCCGGCTACATTTTTTTGGGCGGCCAATACCAGACCGACGCCAATGTCGCCCCCGGCTCGCCGCTGATCCTGTCGCCGATCGGCCCGGTGCTGCTCAACAATCAGTTTGTCAAACAGCCCTCGGGCAGCGTGTTCGCCAGCGGCTCGCTATTATACAGCTACGATCTGGAAACCCAGAACCACGACACGCTCGAGGTTACCAGCGTCGGCTACGTCAATCACTATCTGAATGAAGCGGTGACCCGCCTCGACCTCGACCTGCTCGAGGCGACCGCAGGGCCGCGCCTCAACTTTCCGAATGGCGGGCTGGTCGGCCACCAGTTCGCTTCGGTTAAACCTTATGCCATTTTCGACGAGGTCGGGCTGGGCGAGAACCAGTATTTTGACGCCTATGGCGCCGGGCTCGAATACGACGAGATCGTCTGGGGCGATTTGGCGCTGAAATCGGTCTTCGAATTTCGCCAAAAGAACTTCACCAACGCCCCCGACCGGCCGCTGTCGCGCGGCCTTGACGGCAGCGACAAGCTGGTCTCGCTGTCGGCGACCAAGCCGCTCGGCGCAAATTCGGCGCTGAACCTCGAATTCGACTATCTCGACCAGACAACGCGTCTGGCCTACTACACAAACGACAGCTACGCGGTGACCGGGGCCTATCGCATCCACTACGGCGCACCGTTCGCCCTCTCACCCTATCCTTGGGAGAGCTCGCTGTTTGTCGGCCGCGCCTGGAGCATCTATGCCGCCGCCGACCCGTGCTGCAACACCAGCGGCAATTTGTTTCCCAACATTTATCCGGCCGGCTACAGCAGCCAACTGACGCAACGCTGGCGCTTTGGCGTGACCGAAGCGGTGCCGGTCACCGCGACGATCGCGGTGGTGCTGCAATTGGAGCGCGACATCGTCTCGTCAAACCTGCCGATTTACGCCTACACTAACAATTCGGTGTTGCTCGGGCCGCAAATCCGCTTTTAAGGCAGGCCCATCCGGAGAAGAGGGTTCGATGATGGCGCTCGTCCGGCAGCCGCTGCGGATCATCGCGCTGGCCGCGCTGTTGCTCGGCCCTGGGCTCGCCGGCACGGCGTTTGCCCAGCAGAAGGTCGGCATCGACAGCGCGGTCAACCCGGCGGCGATGGGCATCCCGCCGGGCGGCGCCCCGCGGCGGCTGGTGCTGGGCCAGGACGTGCTGTTCAACGAGCGCATTAGCACCGGGGCGGACGGGCAGACGCAGGTCCTGTTTGTCGATGAATCGACCCTGTCGGTCGGGCCGAACGCGAACATGACGATCGACCAGTTCGTCTATAACCCGCATACAGGGACCGGCAAGCTGGTCGCGAGCCTGACCCGCGGCGTGTTCCGCTTTGTCGGCGGCAAGCTCAGCAAGCAAGACAACGCGGTCACGATGCGCACGCCGGCGGCCACCATCGGCATCCGCGGCGGGGTCATGCTGGTGCGGCTCGGGCCTGGGCCGGGCTGCGCCGCGGCTGCGCCGGCCGCGTCGGCCGCGTCGGCCGCCGGCTGCAACGCGCTCGAGGTCATCTTTGTCTACGGCAAGGGCGTCACCGTGACCGGGTTGAACGGGGTCGCGCAGACGATTACCCGGCCGGGCTTCGCGGTCGGCGTGTCGCGGCCCGGCGCCTCGCCATCGGATCCCGGCCCGGCGCCTCCGGGCGCCACCGTGGCCCTGCTCGACCAGCTCGACGGGCGGCCCGGCGGCCATGGCGGCGCGCCGGCGATCCCGACCGAGATCATGGTGGCCAACAGCGGCATCGCCAACACGATTTCGGCCAGCATCGCCTCCAGCATCGAGGCCTCGACGCGCAGCCAGCCGCCGGCGGCGCAGCCGCGCAACGCCAATGCCACGGTCGAGCTGAGCCAGCTGAACAACCAGAATGCCTCGGTGCCGGGGGCCACGGTCACCCCGGTCAATGGCGGCCCCAGCATCGCCATCGCCCAATTTCCCGGCCACTTGCCAGCGATTCCGGTGGTCGTGCCGCCGGTCGTCCCGCCGCCGATCACGCCGATCGTGGTCCCGCCGGTGCCCCCAGCCCCGCCAATGCCGCCAACCCCGCCGGCGCCGCCAACCCCGCCTATCAACATCGCCGGGCTTGCCGGCGCTTATTACGATACCGGGGGCCAAGGCACGGCCTTGGGGTTCAGCAGCGCGGGCTCGCCCTATGCCAGCGGCACGGTCGTCAATGGCCGGTTTGGCGCCAACGGCCCGTTTGGCGCGGTCAGCTTCCCGCTGGCCGCCGGCGGAGCGGTCCTCGCCCGCTCGGGCGTGGGCACGACGAGCCCGCTCGGCCCGGTCACCGGTGCCACGTACCTCGCGCCCGACGGCTCATTCTTTTTTGCCGATCTGGCGCCGGTCGGCCAGCCGGCCCAACGCGAATTCGTCTATGGCGGACAGCCGGTCGGCGCGAATTTCACCGCGGCGGCCGGCCCGCGGGTGCTGGCTTTTGCCGTGGTGCCGGACGGCGCCCTGGCCTCGGCCATTCCCTTTATCCGGCGACAGGCGGGCGGCGCGCTGACCAGCCCCAGCGTCTCGCCGCTGATCCTGGCGACCCCGGCCGGGAGCGTGTTTTCGACCGGCGCCGGCGCGACCAAGGCGCTGCAGGCGAGCCTGGCGGTCAGCGGCACCGGCGCCAAGCAAAGCTCGGCGATCGTCGTTCTGGTCGGCAACGTCTTTGGCAGCCCGGCGGCTCTTCAAGGGGTCATCCACGGCAGTTATCTGGCCACCGCGACAGCACAGCCGGTCCGCATCAACAGCTATTACGCGACCCCGACCGATGGCGCCGGCAACAGTTTTTATGGCCGCAACGCGATCTCGGGCTTTGTGCTGAGCCCCGGCGCCGGGGCTGCCAGCGCGGTCGAAACCAACACCTTGAACCAGGCGACGACCGCCAATTATCAATTCGCCCAG
Organism: uncultured Alphaproteobacteria bacterium; assembly: GCA_963738185.1. Classification (GTDB taxonomy): domain Bacteria; phylum Pseudomonadota; class Alphaproteobacteria; order ATCC43930; family CGMCC-115725; genus AP-15. Next base: position 1,713,219 of record CAVTVA010000003.1, read on the forward strand.
CCGCTATTGCCGGTCGCGACGCCGAATGCGGCCACCGCAACCCCGACCGCGCAGACCTTGACCGGCTGGTTCGGTGGGATCATGACCAAGGAGCCCAATGGCGGCGCCGGCCGGCCGATCCCCTACATTCTCGCCGGCCGAGCGGTCATCTCGACCTATCCCAGCGATCTGCACATCACCGCGACCCTGACCGGCGGCGACCCCGCCACCTCGAGCACCAGCGGAATCCGCGCGGGCAATGGCATGGTGCTGCAATTCGGCTCGACCGGCGGGACCAATGCCCGGCAGGCCTACATCAACAACAACCTGTTCGCGGCCGAGGAAAGCCCGAACAAGCCGTCGATGGTCAACGGCAACGACGTTCCGCTCAACTTGTCGTTCCCCAACACCAACCCGAACATCTATCTGGTCACGCAGACCGCGGCGCCGCCGACCGGGCTGTTGCCAAAGGGCCTGTGCAGCGCGTGCCGGTACCTGCAATGGGGCTATTGGGGCGGCGAGCTCGACACGCCGGCCCCAAGCGAAAGCGCCGCGCGCGTCGATGTCGGGCACATCAATTCCTGGATTGCCGGGATGCCCACCAGCGTCGGCGACATCTCGAGCCTCAAGGCGGCCAACTTCACCGGCAGCTATGCCGGCAATCTGTTCGGGACCGTGTTCAACAACGGCGCGCAATATCTGGCGTCCGGCGGACTGACCGCGGTTTACCATTTCGGCACCGGGCGCGGATCGTTCTCGGTCGCCAACTATGATGGGTTGAGCTTCACCGCGAACGGCAATATCGCGCTGTCCGGACCCAACTATAATTTCGGGCTCAAAGCGGCCGGTGTGGCGGGCGCGGTCTCCGGCAGCTTCTATGGCCCGATGGCGGCAGAAACCGGCGGCAATTTCGCCTTTGGCAAGACCGTCGGCTCGCCTTATTTCACCTCGGGCGTCTTCGCCGCCAAGCGTTGATGGCTGGCGCGCCGTGACGGCAGCCGACGGCCGCAAAAAACCCGCCAGCAGAGCGCCAGCGGGGTTTTTGCTAAGGAGTGGTTGCGCCAGCGCCGTCCGAACGCCGCGCGCTCGCGTCAGTTGGGGCGGGGACCCACTCCGGCCGCATCATAAGGATGGCGCGCCGGGAGGGCATCGGCCGAGGTCGCACGGTAGTGCACATCAACTCCGGACGAGTGGGAACCGGGCTTGGGGCCGATCGAGGTCGAATAGGGATGATAATCGGGGTTGGTCGCATAATCCGCCGGCGGCTGATAGTGCGGCTCTTCCTTCCAGAACTGGCTGCCGCCGGGCTTGGGGTAAAAGCTCTGCGTCGAGCCGTAGGGCTGGGTTACCGCGCTCTGCTGCTGGGGCACCACGCCGCCGCCGGGCGGCAGCGAAGAGATCGACTGCGCCTGCGCGGCGAGTGCGGTCCCGGCCACCAGCCCGAAGCCGAGGAGGACCGATTTGACGATGCTCGGCATATTGCCATCTCCAGTTGATCTGTGAATACGGGAGGACCCATCGTCAGCCCGACAAACTCTTCCCGCAAATGATAATATTGCATCGCAACCATGAACACAGTTCATTTTAACGCCGTGGACCTGAATCTGCTGCGGGTTTTCGACGCGCTGATCGAGGAGCGCAGCGTCACCCGCGCCGGCGAACGGCTCGGCCTGACGCAATCGGCGATCAGCCATGCGCTGAACCGGTTGCGTTATGTGCTCGAGGACGAGCTGTTTGTGCGCGGGCCCGAGGGCATGCGGCCGACGGTGCGCGCCGCCGAGATCGCGCCGCGGCTGCGGCAAGGGCTGCTGCACCTGCAGCTGGCGCTGACCCCCAGCGATTTTGTGCCCGCACAGACCGCCCGGCGCTTTACGATCATCTGCGGCGAATATGTCGGCGCCGTGCTGGTTCCCGGCCTATTGGCACGATTGCGCGAAGAAGCGCCCCACGCCGAGTTCCGGATCCGGCCGAGCAACACGGGGGTCGCCGAGGCGCTGCTCGCCGGGCGCGCCGATTTGGCGATCGGCAGCTTCCGACGCGTGCCCGAATGGTTCGCCTGCGCGCCGCTGTTCAGCGAGACGCGCGTGTGGGTGGTCAGCGCCGACAACCCCGCCGCCGCGTGGCCGGAGCTGACCTTGGAACGGCTCGCCTCGCTACCGCACTTGATCAACTCGGCGACTGGCGAGGACGAGCAGGCGGTGGCCGGCTATGTCATCGATCACGGGCTCGAACGGCTGGTGTTGCGCAGCGAGGTGGGTCTGCTGCAAGGCGCGCTCGCGGCCCAAGGGCTGAGCCGGATCGTCGGCCTGACGACGCCGCACTTTCTTGCGGCGCTTGCCGTGATCAGCCACTCGGATATGGCCGCGCCGCTGCCGCGCCGCCTCGCCATCGCCTTTGCCGGGGTCTACCGTCTCAAGCTGTTCGAACCGCCCTATGTGTCGCCGCCGTTCGAAATCATGGCGCTGTGGCACCGCGAGCACGGCAGCGAGCCCGCTACCCAGTGGCTGCGCGGCGTGCTGCACGAAGTCGCCGCCGCACTGTGATCGCCGCCGGCCGCCGCGCCTGGGCGCCGCTTCCGAAATGTGCGAGTTTTTATTCGACCGGTTTGAGGCGGCCGTCCTCGAGGGCGACGATGCGGTCGAGGCGGCGGGCGAGGTCGAGATTGTGGGTTGCGATCAGCGCGGCCAGGCCGGTGCGGCGGACCAGGCCGACCAGGGTTTCGAGCACGCTGTCGCCAGTGGCGTGGTCGAGGTTGCCGGTCGGCTCGTCGCCGAGCAGGATTTTCGGGTCGTTGGCCAGCGCGCGCACGATCGCGACCCGCTGCTGCTCGCCGCCCGAGAGCCGCGCCGGGCGGTGCGCGGCCCGCGGCGCCAGCCCGACCCCCTCCAGCAGCGCCGCCGCTTTCTGCCGGGCGCGGCTGCGCGGGATGCCGGCGATCATCTGCGGCAGCATGACGTTTTCGAGCGCCGAGAACTCCGGCAGCAGATGGTGAAACTGATAGACAAAGCCCAATTCCGACCGGCGCAGCAGGGTTCGCTGCGGATCGGACAGACGGGCGCAATCGACGCCGCCGATCAGCACAGCACCACTGTCGGGGCGCTCAAGCAGCCCCGCGAGGTGCAGCAGGGTCGATTTGCCCGCACCCGAGGGACCGACCAGCGCCACCAGCTCGCCGGCGCGCAGCACCAGATCTGCCCCGTTCAGCACCACGATCTCGGCTGCCCCGGTCTTAAAGACGCGCCGCACGCCGCGCAATTCCAGCGCCGGCGCGCTCTTTTCGGGGCCGCCAAACCTCTTCTCCCTCTCCCCCTCGGGGGAGAGGGTCGGGGTGAGGGGGCGGTCTCCGAAACCGGCGGGAGCGCAGCCCCCCTCACCCTGCCCTCTCCCCCCGTCGGGGGGCGAGGGTTTTTCATTCGGAGAAAATTGTTCGAAACGAGCCATCATTCGTAGCGCAGCGCTTCGACCGGGTCGAGCCGGGCGGCGCGCCAGGAGGGGTAGAGGGTGGCGAGGAACGAGAGGACCAGCGCCATGATCACGACGGTCGCGACCTCGCCGGTGTCGATCCGCGCCGGGATGCGGGTGAAGAAATAGATTTCGGCCGAAAACAGGTTGACCCCAACGATGTTCTGGACGAACTCGCGGATCGCCTCGATGTTGCGGGTAAACGCGACGCCGATCGCCAACCCCGCCAGCGTTCCGACAACGCCGATGCTGGCGCCGGACAGCATGAAAATCCGCAGGATCATGCCGCGCGAGGCGCCCATCGTCCGCAGGATCGCGATGTCGCGGCCCTTGTCCTTCACCATCATGATCATGCTCGAGATGATGTTGAAGGCGGCGACCACGATGATCAGGGTCAAGATCAGGAACATGACGTTGCGCTCGATCTCGACCGCGTTGAACAGGCTCGAATTGGCCTGCTGCCAATCGACGATCCGCACCTTGCCGCCGAGAGCCGCGTCGATCAGCCGGGCCTCTACGTCCACCCGGTCGGGGTCGGCGACATAGACCTGCAGATCGCTGACCGCATGCGGCAGGCGAAAGAACAGCTGGGCCGCGTCGAGCGGGGCGTAGATAAAGCTGTTGTCGTATTCGTACATGCCGACATTGAACAATGCGACGACGTGGTAGGTTTTGAGCCGCGGCATCGTGCCAAAGACGGTGGCGGTCCCTTGCGGCGAAATCAGCGTGACCCGGCCGTTGACGCCGATGCCGAGCCGCTGCGCCAGGCGATAGCCGACGACGACGCCGTCATCGCCGAACGCGGCGAGCGAGCCCGCCACGATGCGGCCCGAGACCAGCCGCAAGCCCTGCAGGTCTGCCGGCCGGATGCCGCGCACCAGGGCGCCCGCGGCACCAGCGTCGGTCGTCGCCATGACCTGGCCCTCAACGACCGGAATCGCCGCGGTGACGCCCGGCACCCGCTTCACCTTTTGCGCCGCGGCCGCGAAATCGCCGAGCGACCCGGTTTGCGCGTAGACCCCGAGATCGCCGTTCAGCCCGAGGATGCGGCTCATCAGATCGGCGCGAAACCCGTTCATCACCGACATGACGATAATCAGTGTGGCGACGCCGAGGGCGATCCCGAGCAGCGAAAAGATCGCGATGACCGAAACGAACCCCTCCGCCCGCCGCGCCCGCAGATAGCGGAACGCCACCATCCGCTCAAAAGTGTTAAAGATCACGTCACTCGGTTCGCGGTTGGCTAATCGGGATCAAGGCGCTCAGCGCGTCTTCGGTGTACTCGATGTCGCCGTTCCAATAATCGATCAATACGCGGCGATTTAGGTCTATCCACCGCCTGACCAGATCGAATTCCTGGGAGGTCAAGGCGCCACGGACCAGGCGCGGGACCGGGCGAACCGCCACGCTCAGCAGTTCCGAGGGGCGCACCTTCGCGGTACGGGCGAGCTTGATCGGGACGTCGTGGCGCGCTCCACCCTTTTGCGAGATAAACACGACAAAGGGCAAGCCGGTGCGCTCGGGGCGCAAATTAGCCATCTCAAACGATGCCTGCCCGGCGATGTCTTCGGAAGCGGCGTCCCTCTCGTCATTCCCACGCAAGCGGGAATCCAGGGCCTCAGCCGCCATGCCCGTTTTTTGGCCCTGCGGGGGACCGGCTCTGGACCCTCGCTTTCGCGAGGGTGACGGCGGAGTTTGCAAATTTCGCCACCCTAATTTGTCGATGCAGTCAGCCGGTTGAGCGCGGTATCGAGCGACGCATCCTCGCGCATTCCTGAACGGCGGTGCTTGACCTCGACGGTGCCGGCGGCGAGGCCGCGGGGGCCGATGACCAGCTGCTCGGGCAGGCCGATCAGGTCCATCGTCGCGAATTTGGCGCCGGGCGAACTCGTCGCGGTCGTCATAGAGCACCTCGACCCCGGCATTGCACAATTTGCCGTAGAGGTCGTCGGCGGCCGCGCGACAGCGCGCGTCGCCGACGCGCAGATTGATCAGCCCGACCCGGAACGGGGCCACGCTCGCCGGCCAGATGATGCCGGCGTCGTCGTGATTGGCCTCGATCAGCGCACCGACCAGCCGCGACACGCCGACCCCGTAGGAGCCCATTTCGAGCGCCACCTCCTCGCCGTTCGGGCCGGCGACGACACAGCCCATCGGCTTCGAGTATTTGGCGCCGAAATGAAAGGTTTGGCCAACCTCGATCCCGCGACCTTCGATCAGCCGTTCTGGGGGTACCGGGCAGCTCTCCGGCTTGTGGATTTCGCTCGTCGACGCATACAGAGAAGTAAAATAATCGACTACGGTCTGTACGTATTGCGCGTCATCGTAGTCGATGTCGGCATTCTGGAAGTTGAGATCCAGGAAATCCCGGTCAAAAAAGACTTCACTCTCGCCTGTCTCGGCCAGGATCTGGAATTCATGGCTGAGCTCGCCGCCGATCGGCCCGGTGTCGGCGCGCATCGGGATCGCCTTCAGCCCCATCCGCGCGAAGGTCCGCAGATAGGCGACAAACATCCTGTTGTAGGAGCGCTTGGCGCCGGCCGCGTCGAGGTCGAAGCTGTAGGCGTCCTTCATCAGGAACTCGCGCCCGCGCATCACGCCAAAGCGCGGCCTGACCTCGTCGCGGAATTTCCACTGAATGTGGTAGAGCAGCCTTGGCAGGTCGCGGTAGCTCCTGAGCGAGGCGCGGACGATCTCGGTGACCTGCTCCTCATTGGTCGGGCCATACAACATTTCGCGATCGTGACGGTCGCGGATGCGCAGCATCTCCTTGCCGTAATCGTCGTATCGCCCGCTCTCGCGCCACAGCTCGGCCGGCTGGATCGTCGGCATTAGAATTTCCTGCGCGCCGGCGCGGTCCTGCTCCTCGCGCACGATGCGCTCGACTTTCTTGAGAACGCGCAGGCCGAGCGGCAGCCACGAATAGATGCCGGCGCTCGACTGGCGGACCATCCCGGCGCGCAGCATCAGCCGGTGCGAGACGATCTGCGCCTCGCTCGGGTTCTCGCGTAAGAGCGGCAGAAAATATTCGGACAGACGCATCTCGCCTCGCGCAGCACCAACGGCGGCGCACTCTAGGCAAGCCGCTCCACCCTGTCCACCAAGCGCCCGAGGCTCGGATCCGCCGGCAGCGCCGTCGGCCTGCGCTCAGCTCAGCCGGACCACAACATCCTGGTAGCGGTCCGAGCCCATGGCGGGCTTGCCGCCTTCGAAGATTTCGCGCTCGGCGATCCAGTCGCGCGATTGCGCAAAGGCTTCTTCGGTATAGGGCTCGAATACGATGCGCTCGCCCGGGCCCCAGCGCCGCGTATCCATGATGTCGTGATAGCGGGTCGGAAACTCGTTCTTGTAATAATGGGTATATCGGTCCGGGCGCAGGTCGATGTCGCGCTGCGCGCGCTTGAGCGCGCGGAAGAACTTCCCGAGATCCTGCCGGTCCGGGTCGCCGGTGATCATCGACGCGATCATAAACGTCGTGTCGATAACCTTGCGGTAGCCAAGCTGCTCGGCAAGGTAGTAGGGGCCGCTGAACAGGGTCGAGGCCTGCGACACGCCGTCGAGCAGATTGTCGAGCCGCTTGAACAGCAAGCCTTCGGAAAACGACAGCCTGATCTGGTCGAGCGGCAGATATTGCTCGAGCCCCTGGATCGTCGCGTAATGGCTGCCCGATTGATAGCCGACCGAGATCGGCACCCCGGCGAGGTCCTCCGGCCGTCTGACCGGCGAGGCGTCGGGCACAAAGATGCCGGCCGGCGCCACCGAATAGACGTCCGCCCACAGCTTGCCGTGGCCCTTTGACGCGGCGACGTTGACGGTCCAATGGCAGGCGCAGCTGACATCGGAGGTGCGGCCCCGCTCGAATGTCTGGTAGGCGCCCGATTTTGCGCCGCCCTGGTCGTGCGACTTGCCCTCGGTCGAGCGGACCGTCTCCTCGAACACATAGTCGAGCCCCTCGTCGCGGAAGTAGCCCTTCTCCTCCGCGACCCATTCCTGCAGCCGAAAATGCGGCTGGATGACAAATTTCTCGCGCCCCATGGCGACCTCCTGCTGTTGGCGCCCGTGCGGCTGCGGACCCACGCCGACGCACCGTGCTGCGGACAATAGGTCGCGGCCGCGGGTTGCGCCAGGGCCGGCGCAGCGCATGCCCGTCGTGATCCTGGGCATCGCCGATCCACAGCTCTTCGACGGCTCGGAGGCGAAATGCGGCGGGCCAAAAATTTGTTAAGATTTTGCGTGACGATCGGTCGCACGCATGCCTATACTGCGCGATCGATCGAACGGCGCGGTCAGCGCGCCGGCCCAGGTTTAGGGAGGGTGCGTCGCCGGGGCGGTCATTCCGGCCGGGCGAGGGGCGTAAGGGCAAAGGCGGGGCTGCGGCCCCGCCTTTTCTATTCGTTCTGCGGCGTTGCCGCGGCAGACATCTCTCGTTAATCCGATTATGGTGCAGTGCCCGCGTGGGGTCTAATTGCCCTTAGCGCGGGATTGCATCACCAGATCGGAGCGAGAGGCGTCGATGGCCGTCAGCCGAGGGCTACATTTTTTCCAAAATCCGGGCCCGACCAACATTCCGGAGCGCGTTTTGCGGGCAATGGACCGCGGCACGATCGATTTCACCGGCGCCCAGTTCAAAGCCATCGCCGAGGAATGCTTCGCCGGGCTCAAGCGGGTGTTCAAGACCGAGCAGACGATCCTCGGCTATGCCGCTTCCGGGCACGGCGCCTGGGAAGCGGCGCTGGTCAATCTGTTCTCGCCCGGCGACCAGGTCCTGGTGGTCGAGACCGGATATTTCTCACTGAATTGGGGCTTGCGCTGCGAGGCGTTTGGCATCGAAGCCGAGACCCTCGCCGGCGACTGGCGCCATTGCGCCGACCCGGCGGCATTGGAGCAACGGTTGCGCGACGACCGCGAGCATAAGATCAAGGCCGTGCTGGTGGTCCACAACGAAACCTCGACCGCCGTGGTCCACGACATCGCCCGGCTGCGCCGCGCGATCGATGCGGCCCGCCATCCGGCTCTGTTTCTGGTCGATGTGATCTCGTCCCTGGTGTCGATGGATTTCCGCATGGACGAATGGGGTGTCGATGTCGTCGTCGCCGGCTCGCAGAAGGGGCTGATGCTGCCGACCGGCATGGCCTTCACCGGGGTCAGCGCCAAGGCGCTCGCCGCCGCCGCCGAAGCGAAATTGCCGCGGGTCTACTGGGATTGGCGCCGGCTGGTCGAGGGCACCACGCAGGCGTTCTGGAACGGCACAGCGCCGGTCCATCTGTTCTATGGGTTGCAGGAGGCGTTGCGCATGATCGAGGAGGAAGGCCTCGATCAGGTGTTCGCGCGCCATCACCGCCTCGCCGAGGCGACCCGGCGCGCGGTCAAGGTCTGGCGCCAGAACGACGGCCCGGAGATGTTCGCGGTCGATCCGCGCGGCCAGTCGGATTCGGTGACCGCGGTGCTGGTGCCGGACGGCTATGACGCGAACCAGATGCGCGCGATCTGCCTCGAAAAGTTCAACGTGTCGCTCGGCGGCGGCCTCGGGCCGCTGCAAGGGCGCGTGTTCCGCATCGGCCATATGGGCGATCTGAACGAGCCGATGATCCTCGGCTCGCTCGCGGCGATCGAGATGGCGCTCGAATTGAGCGGCATCCCGCACGGCAAAGGCGGCGTCGCCGCCGCGATGGATTACCTCATCACCGAGGCCTGACCCAGCTCCGGTCGTTTAGAAATTGTCATTGCGAGGAGCGCTTCGCGCGACGAAGCAATCTCGACCGGAGCGGCGGCCTTGGCCGGAGATTGCTTCGCTTCGCTCGCAATGACAATTTGGCGCGGCTGGTTGGGTTTGAAAGACGGGTCCTCACGCGGCGGCGAGCGCCTGTGCCACCGCGACCAGGGTCGCGTCCGAGCCGCGGCCGCCGAGGATCGACAGGCCGACCGGCAAGCCATCAACGGTGCTGCCTGGGATGCTGATCTGCGGCACGCCGGTCAGCCCGCCATGGGCGGCGAGGCACAGGATGCGGTCGCGCTGGATGCTCGCTACCGACAGCGGCTCAGAGCACTTTGGCGCCGGGAACGGCGTCGTCGGCAGGCACAGGATCGTGCCGGGGGGCAGCAGCTGGCGCATCCGTCCGCGCGCCTCCTCGCGCACCAAATTCGCCCATTGCCGCTCGCTCTCCGGGATTTGCGAGCCGGTATAGATGTTGCGCGCGACATTGTAGGCAAGCCGTGGGTTGCAGCGCTCGATCCAGTCCTTGAAGGTCAGCCACGCTTCTGCCGGCTGCAAGGTGCGCTGGGCGCGCGCCCATTGGACGATGCCGGCCGAAGCCATGATTTCCTCGCGCGCGTTGCCGATCAGCGCCTTCAGCCGCTCGACCATCGGCTGCAACGCCGCGGCCACTTCCGGGTCGGCGAAGGCGAAGGCATCGACCGCGACGATCAGCCGGTCGGGCAGCGCCGAGGGGATCGCCTCGCCGAGCATCACGCTCGACATGCGGGCAAAGGCCGCGGCGTCGCGGGCAAACCAGCCGGTCGTGTCCGAAGTCGGCGCCTGCGGCATCATACCGGCAACGTCGATCCGGCCATGCGTCGGGCGGATGCCGTAAAGCCCGCAAAAGCTCGCCGGGACCCGCACCGATCCCCCGGTATCGGTGCCGATCGCGGTGTCGCAGAGGCCGGCGGCGACCGCCGCGGCCGAGCCCGAGGACGAGCCGCCCGGCACCCGTCCCGGCGCGCGCACATTGACCGGCGTGCCGTAAAACGCGTTCTCGCCGACGATGCCGAGCGAGACCTCATCGGTGATGGTCTTGCCAACGAGGCTCGCCCCGGCGTCAAGCAGCCGCTCGACCGCCCAGGAGTGCCGCGTCGGGACCGGGTTATATTTCGCCCAATCGGGGTTGCCGCCGCCGGTCGGGTGGCCGGCGACGTCGAACAAGTCCTTGGCGGCAAAGGTCAGCCCGGAGAGCGGCCCGCCCGGGCGCCCCTCGATATGGACCCGCGGGCCGGGGACAAACGCATTGATCTCGTCATGGGTGCTGTCGGCAGGCATGGAAACCCTCGGAGAAGGCAGCTCCCGCCGCGAGGACGGGGAGCGGCGCCGGCTACTTCTATCTGCGTTCGCGGCGGGGCGAAACCGCGTGCCGCAGCGTTTTCAATCGGCAGAGGCTGCGAGCCGATCGGCTGCGGAGGAAGCGAATGGCACGCCACACGGAACGCCAGCCCAAAGACGAGAAATACTGGTCGGGCAGGGTCACCAAAGAGAGCGACGCTCTCGATCTCGAGCCTGGCGTGTTTACGAAGGATGACCCCGAGCGCATCGCCCGCTCACTGAAACATTCGGCCGAGCGCAGCGATCGCCGCAAGGCCGGATCCTACCAGTCGGCGATGTCGATGCTGAACTTCTACATCAACCGCGCCGGCCGCAACCTGCCTCCCGAGCGCAAGCGAATTCTCACGAAAGCCAAGGATGCGCTGCGACGGCTGTTCGGCCGAGGCTGACCGATCGACAGATGGCTCAGCCGCCACTCTGGCGCAGTGCCGCGGCGCGGCGGGCGAGCGCGCCCAACGCCTCGGTCATCGGCGTGGCGATGCCGAGCTTCCGGCCGATCTCGGCCACGGCATCGACCAATGCCGCCAATTCGAGCTCGCGCCCGGCCTCGTAATCCTGCAGCATCGAGGTGCGGAAGGCGCCGAGCTCGGCATTGATCGCATAGCGCTGCTCGACCGCCATCCGCGACGGCGCGCCGACCGCGGCGGCGACCGCGGCGACCTCGTGCATCGAGGCGAGCGCCACCCGGCCGAGACCGGGATCGGCCATGATCTCGTCGATCCGGGCGCGGGCGATCACCGACAGCGGGTTGATCGCGGCATTGCCGAGCAGCTTCGCCCAGACCTCGCCGCGGATGTCGTCGGTGACCGTGGCGTCAAACCCGGCGCGACGCAGCACCGCGGCCACCCTCTCGGTGCGCTCGCCTGCCCGGCCAGCCGCCTCGCCGAGGACGAATTTGTTGCCGCTGGTCCAGCGTATCGCACCCGGGGCGGTCCGGCTCACGCCCATGTAGAGGACCGAGCCGATCACCAGCGAGGCGGGCAGTGCGGCGAGCAAGGCGCCGTCCGGATCGACCGCCCTGATCGGCTCGCCGGCGAACCGGCCGTCGATGCCGTCGAAATACCACCACGGCACGCCGTTGATCGCCGGCAGCACCGCGGTCTGCGGGCCGATCAGCGGGCTCAGCACGCCGAGCGCCGAAGGCCAGTCCTGCGCCTTCATCGTGCCGATCACCAGGTCCTGCGGCCCGAATGCCCGCGGGTCGTCGCTTGCTTCGAGGTGTGCTGCGCCGCCCTTTCCATCCCATTTTTCGACGCGCAGCCCGTCGCGGCGGATCGCCGCCAGGCTCGCGCCGCGGGCGACCAGCTTGGGTGCGCAGCCGGCGACCGCGAGCGAATAGGCGACGGCGCTGCCGATGGCGCCCGCCCCGACCACGGTGATCGCGGCCGGAAAGTCAGCGCCGGACAAAACCGCGCCGGACGCTTGCGTCCTGATTGTCATCAAAGCGGCCTCATGCACGCCGGGTTCCCAAGGCCGATCTCAGAGTGCCAGGTCTGAGCACCCGGTCTGAGCGCCAGGTCTTAACGACCGCGGCCCGCATTCCTGCCCGGTTCGTTCTCGGTTGTGCGTTCGACTTCGCCGGCCAGGCGATCGTAGCGGCTGATCAGCTCGCGCAGGTGCTGCTTGACCCGCGGCGTAGTCGCATCTTGCTCGAGCGCGCGGGCGCGGGCTGCCGCAGCGCGATAATATTCGGCGGGCTCCTGCTTTTGCTCCCACTCGACGCTGTTGCCGGGCGCCGGCAACTCGCCCGACGGCTGGCCGGCTGCCGAGCGCTCAACCGAAACACGCGAATCCGCCATCGACAGAGCGCCGCCACAACAACGTCAGCCCGGAACCGGCTGGCTGGCAGACCTTACAAGCCGCCGGGATTTTGCGCAAGGTAAACGGGGCTCGGCAGCGCAGATGACGGGCGGCCGCGCACCGCTTGCAATCGGCGGACAGTCCCTTAATTTTGTTAGCACTCTCTTCGGAAGAGTGCTACACACCCGTGAGGTTCGGTCTTTGAGGAGGTACCCCGTGACATTTCGACCGTTGCAAGATCGCGTTCTGGTTCGGCGCATCGAGGAGGAGGAGAAGAGCAGAGGCGGCATCATCATTCCCGACACTGCCCGCGAAAAGCCGATGGAAGGCGAGGTGCTCGCCGCCGGTCCCGGCGCGCGCGGCGAGGACGGCAAGTTGCACCCGCTCGACGTCAAGATCGGCGACCGCGTGCTGTTCGGCAAGTGGTCCGGCACCGAGATCAAGATCGATGGCGAGGATCTCGTCATCATGAAGGAAAGCGACATCATGGGCGTCGTCGATCTGACCGCCTGAAGGAGAAGATCATGGCAGCGAAGGAAGTCCGGTTTCACAGCGACGCGCGCGATCGGATGCTGCGCGGCGTCGATATTCTCGCCAACGCGGTCAGGGTGACGTTGGGCCCGAAGGGGCGCAATGTCGTGCTCGACAAGTCGTTTGGCGCGCCGCGGATCACCAAGGACGGTGTAACCGTCGCCAAGGAGATCGAGCTCGCCGACAAGTTCGAGAACATGGGCGCGCAGATGGTGCGCGAGGTTGCCTCGAAGACCAGCGATCTGGCCGGTGACGGCACCACGACGGCAACCGTGCTGGCGCAGGCGATCGTGCGCGAGGGGGCCAAGGCGGTGGCCGCCGGCATGAACCCGATGGACCTGAAGCGCGGTATCGACCGTGCGGTCGAGGCGGTCGTCAAGGACATCGAAGCGCGCTCGAAAAAGGTTTCGACCAACGACGAAATCGCCCAGGTCGGCACGATCTCGGCCAACGACGACAAAGAGATCGGCCGCATGATCGCCGAGGCGATGCAGAAGGTCGGCAATGAGGGGGTGATCACCGTCGAAGAAGCAAAATCGCTCGAGACCGAGCTCGACGTGGTCGAGGGCATGCAGTTCGACCGCGGCTATATCAGCCCGTATTTCGTAACCAACGCCGAGAAGATGGTGGCCGAGCTCGACGAGCCGTACATCCTCCTGAACGAGAAAAAGCTGTCGAGCCTGCAATCGCTTCTGCCGTTGCTCGAAGCCGTCGTGCAGAGCGGCAAGCCATTGCTGATCGTCTCCGAGGATGTTGAGGGCGAGGCGCTGGCCACCCTGGTGGTCAACAAATTGCGCGGCGGCCTCAAGGTGGCGGCGGTCAAGGCGCCCGGTTTCGGCGACCGGCGCAAGGCGATGCTCGAGGACATCGCGATCCTGACCGGCGGTCAGGTGATCAGCGAAGATCTCGGCATCAAGCTCGAAAACGTCACCCTCGACATGATGGGCAAGGCCAAGCGGGTGCGGATCGAGAAAGAGAACACCACGGTCATCGACGGCGCCGGCGCCAAGGCCGACATCCAGGGCCGCATCGCCCAGATCCGCCAGCAGATCGAAGAGACGACCTCCGACTACGACCGCGAGAAATTGCAGGAGCGGCTGGCCAAGCTCGCCGGCGGCGTCGCGGTGATCCGGGTCGGCGGCTCGACCGAGGTTGAGGTCAAGGAGCGCAAGGACCGGGTCGATGACGCCACCCACGCCACCCGCGCCGCGGTCGAGGAAGGGGTGGTTCCGGGCGGCGGCGTGGCGCTGCTCTATGCAGCCAAGGCGCTCGACGGGCTGACCCCGGAAAACAGCGACCAGAAGGTCGGCATCGACATCGTCCGCCGCGCGTTGCAGGCGCCGGTCCGCCAGGTCGCCGAGAATGCCGGCAGCGAGGGCTCGGTGGTGGTTGGCAAATTGCTCGACAGCAAGGACCCGAATTACGGGTATGACGCGCAGTCGGGCCAATATGTCGACATGGTCAAGGCCGGCATCATCGATCCGACCAAAGTCGTGCGCCTGGCCTTGCAGAACGCCGCGTCGGTGGCCGGGCTCCTGGTGACGACCGAAGCGATGATCGCCGAAAAGCCCGAAAAGAAGGCGATGTCCGGAATGCCGCACGATCACGGCATGGACGGCATGGACGACTACTAAAGCCAATTCCGATCATATAAATCGTCATTCCCGCGAAAGCGGGAACCCGGAGCCTGCCCTTGGGCATGAACAGGGGGCAAGCGACGTCACATTTGCCCTGGACCCCCGCTTTCGCGGGGGTGACGAGGAATGGTGCAAACTGATCGGATAGTGCCGTAGAACGATCGAGCCAACCGAAGGCCGACGCCGCGAGGCGTCGGCCTTTTTCTTGTCCGCTCTGCTCGAATACCTGGCGGTGGCGGGCGATCAGCCGGCGAGGGCCTCGGCCTGGCGCAGAAAGCGCTGGTTTGGGGCGCTGCGTGCGCGGGCCCCGAGGCGCTCGTATGCCAATGACAGGGCAACATCGCGCTGACCGGCGCGCACCGCCGCTTCGGTCAGGGTCCAGCCGATCACGTCGCGCTGCGCGTAGCTGCCGCCGATCTGCCACAGATCGACACGGACCGGCAGCAGCTTCTCGACCGCCTCGGCATAGGCGCTGCGGTGGAACGCCGCCAGACCCTCGACCACCGGAACCCCGACGGTGCGATAGAGGCCGGCCGCTTCACGATCGCCGGCTGCCGTCGCGCGCATCGCCGCGAGCCGCCGCTCGACTAATGCTTCCCGGCCCGACCCCAATTCGGCCATCGCCGCGTGGATATCGGCAAAGACCAGGCATTTGCCGTCGGCGTGGCCTTCCCACAATGCGGCCAGCTCCGGCCAGCGCTCGCCGGTGTCGCAGCCCAAGGTATCGAGGCGCCACAACAGCGCCGTCGCGTTGGTCAGGCTGAGAGCGAACGCGCGTTGAGTGGCGCGGATCGGGCCGTCATAGAGCGCCAACGCCGCGTCGTACTGACCGAGCTCGAGATGGAACAATGCCCGGTGCCACCAGACATGCACCTCGTTCATATGGCCGGGACCCGACCATAGCGCCTCGCGCGCCGCCATCCACCCGAGCCCGTCTTCCGGGCGGCCGGTCATTTCCATGACATGGGCGACGGTGTGGTGCGGCCAGAAGCTCAGCGGCTCAAGCTCGGCGGCGGCGCGCAATTCATCCTCGGCGCGGGCGTAATCGCCGGCCTCCTCGAGCCCAAAGGCATGAAACGCCAGCAAGGTGCCGTAGCCCGGCTGGCCCTTCGACCACAATGGCAGGGCGCGCGCCGAGCGATCCCGCAACCAGTGGAAGCGCCCGAGAAACCCGTCGGTCAGCGCCGCGCCCTGGTGCGCCACGAGGTCGAACGGAAACCGCATCAAATGGCGGTCGAGCACCGCGACCGCGGCGGCCCTCGAACCCTCGATCAAATGAGCGAGGGCGGCGAGATGGCCCTCCTCGCGCTCGTTCAACCGCAAGGGCCGGGCGGTTTCGACCAAGTTTTCAGCCTCGGCGATCAGGCTGGGATCGTTGGCGAGCGCGAGCGCCCAGGCCTTGCCCAGATGCGCCATCGCGCAATCGGGTGCAGCCTTGCGCGCCGTGTCGAACAGGCCGATCGCATCGCCGTGGACGATGTTGAACGCGCGCACCGCCCGATCGTAGGCGGCGGCCGCCGCCTCGGTCGCGCCGGAGAGGGGATGTCCCTGAGCGTCCTCGATCATGGCTGGCTCCGTTGCTGTCGAACACCGAGTTCCTGGTCGGCCTCGAGCTGAGGCGAGCGTTGGCGCGATGTCATTGCGAGGAGCACATTGTGCGACGAAGCAATCTCGAACTGACAGGGCTCAACGGCTCCAGATTGCTTCGCTTCGCTCGCAATGACAATCCGCGCGTGGCGCTCCGGTCGGCTCGAAACCTGCCTCTAAGCGACGAGCGGTTGGCCAACCCAATGCGGCTCGGTGGCGTTATGCGAAGATTTCGCCGAGACGCTGGATCGAGTGCAGCACCTGCTGCTGCGGCAATCCGGGCCATTGGCAGCGCATGATAAAATGATCGACACCCAGCAGCTCGCGATAGCGCACGATCTCCTCCTTGACCGACGCCTTATCGCCGATCATGAAGCGGTCGCGGGCGAACTCCTTGAAATCGGGCGAGGTGCGGTCCTGCAATCCCCAGGCCGCGTAAGCGGCGTATTTGTATTCGAGCGGCCCGCGGCATTCCTCATGCGCGCTCGCATGGCTGGCGCCGACATAGCATTCGACGGTGATCGGATATTCGATCGGGGTGCGGCCGTATTCCGCGAGCGCCGCGCGATAGGCCTGCATCAATGGCGCCACCTTGGCGAGCCCGCCGCTGTTGACGATCAGCCAGGCGTCGCCGATCCGCGCCGCGCGCCGCACCGACACCTCGGCCTGCCCGGCGATGTAGAGCGGCGGGCCACCGGGGCGCACCGGCTTCACCCCGATGCCGGCATCGTTGACCCGATAGAACCGGCCCTGATGGTTGACCCGGTCCTCGGTCCATAGCCGGCGCATCAGCGCGATGCTTTCGTTGAACCGCGGCGCGCGCTCCTTCAGCGGGACGCCAAACGCGTCGAACTCGGGCTGGCGATACCCCAAGCCCACACCGAGGATGAAATTGCCGCCGGTCAAAATGTCGAGGGTGGCGGCCTCCTCGGCCACATGCACCGGGTTGAGAGGCGGCAAGATCAGGATGTTCGGCCCGATCGTCATGCCCTCGGCGTGCGCCGCGACATAGCCCATCACCGGCGTCAGCTGCAGCATCTGCATCGGCTGGGTCAGCCAGTGATGCGGGAACCACAGGGAAGCAAAGCCGGCGTCGCGCGCCGCGCGCACCTGCGCCACCATCTCGGGCACGCGCGCCGCGACATTGACGCCTTCGGGGAACTGCGTGTTGACAAACAGGCCGACTTTCATGACGCGCATTCCCGGTCAGTATACGACGACGCTGCGGATCGACTCGCCGCGAGTCATCAGGTCGAAGCCGTCGTTGATGCGCTCGAGCGGCAGGCGATGAGTGATCAGGTCATCGATGTTGATCTTGCCGTCCATGTACCAGTCGACGATTTTCGGCACGTCGGTGCGGCCCTTGGCGCCGCCGAACGCGGTCCCCTTCCACACCCGGCCGGTGACCAGCTGGAACGGGCGGGTGCTGATCTCCTGGCCGGCTCCGGCAACGCCGATGATCGTGGCCACACCCCAACCGCGATGGCAGCATTCGAGCGCCTGTCGCATGGTCTGGACATTGCCGATGCACTCGAAGCTGTAATCGGCGCCGCCCTTGGTCAGATCGACCAAATAGGGCACGAGATCGCCCGCGACCTCGCGCGGGTTGACGAAATGGGTCATGCCGAAGCGCTCGGCGAGCGCCCGCCGCGCCGGGTTGACATCAATGCCGACGATCATGTCGGCGCTGACCAGGCGGCAGCCCTGCACGACATTGAGGCCGATGCCGCCGAGCCCGAAAACCACGACCTTGGCGCCGGGCTCGACCTTGGCGGTGTTGATGACCGCGCCGATCCCGGTGGTGACGCCGCAGCCGATGTAGCAGACCTTGTCGAACGGCGCATCCTCGCGGATTTTGGCGACCGCGATCTCGGGCAAGACCGTGAAATTGGCAAAGGTCGAGGTGCCCATGTAGTGCAGGACCGGCTGGCCGGCGCGCGAGAACCGACTGGTGCCGTCGGGCATCACCCCTCGGCCCTGGGTCGCGCGGATCGCGGTGCACAGATTGGTCTTGCCCGAGAGGCAGGATTCGCACTGCCGGCATTCCGGCGTGTAGAGCGGGATGACGTGGTCCCCCGCTTTTACCGAGCGGACATCGGGGCCGGTGTCGACCACGATCCCGGCGCCCTCATGGCCGAGGATCGCCGGAAACAGGCCCTCGGGATCAGCGCCGGAGAGCGTGTATTGGTCGGTGTGGCAGATGCCGGTGGCCTTTACTTCGACCAGCACCTCGCCGGCGCGCGGACCCTCGAGATCGACGGTCTCCAGGGTCAGCTTCTTGCCCGCCTCATAGGCGACGGCGGCACGCACTTGCATCGGGCTTCTCCCTCGCGCTCGCGGGCGGCGACACCCGATGATAACGCCCAAGCCCGCGGTTGGGACAAGGCCCTGCTCTCTGGCTCTGCGCGGTGGCCGCCCGCGGGTCGGCGCGGCGGCGGCGCCGGCTCAGCCCTTAGCCGCCAGCTATCAGCCGGCGGCGCGGCGGTTGTACACCGCAAGCCCGCGCAGGATGTCCAATCCCTGGGTCAGCTGCTCGTCATTGGCGCCGCCGATGTCGCCGGTCGCGACCGACGGCGCGGCCTTGTTGGGCGTCACGGTCGCGCCCGGAGGCGCTCCAGGAGGGGCGGCCTTGCCGCCCGGAGCCGGTGTCGCGGACGGGCCCGGCGCGGCTAGTGTCTGCTGGTCGGGGTTTTTAAGGGCGCCCGGCAGATCGGCTTCGTGGATGCTTTCTTCCTGCGCCAGCTTTTCGATCTTCAACGGGGTCACGGTGATGTCGGGTGTGATCCCCTTGCCCGCG
Source organism: uncultured Alphaproteobacteria bacterium (assembly GCA_963738185.1). Classification (GTDB taxonomy): domain Bacteria; phylum Pseudomonadota; class Alphaproteobacteria; order ATCC43930; family CGMCC-115725; genus AP-15. The sequence continues at coordinate 1,732,105 of CAVTVA010000003.1, forward strand.
ATGTCGCGGCCGTCGGGCGGGGTAAAGCGCGTGGTGGTCAGGCGGATGGCGCCGCCGCTGGCGAGCGGGATCACCGCTTCAATGTCGCTCTCGCCGTAAGTCTTGGTGCCGAGCAGCATGGCGCGGTGATTGTCTTGCAGCGCGCCGGCGACCAGCTCGGCCTCGTCGGCGGTGCCGCCATTGACCAGGGCGACGATCGGCAGCCCTTTGACCAGGTCGCCGGGGGTGGCGGCGATATGCTTGATATTGCCCGGCTTGCGGCCCTTGATCAGGGCGACGTCGCCGCGGTCGAGAAAGGCGTTGGCGGCGGCCACCGCATCAGGGAAGCTGCCGCCGGGGTTGTTGCGCAGATCGACGACCAGGCCGACCAGCTTGCCGGAGGTCCTGTGCCGCAGATCCTGGACCGCGGCAGCGAGTGCGGCCGGAGTGTCGTCGTCAAACCCGGCGATCCGCAAATAGCCGATGTTGCCGTCCTTGACCTGCGCGCGCACGGTTTGCAGATGTTCGACGGCGCGCTTCAACGTGAGCTTGATCGGCTTTTCCTGGTCGTCGCGCTGCAAGGTCAATTTGACCGTGCTGCCGGCGGGCCCGCGCAATTTCTGCTCGGCTTCGGCCAGGGTCAGCTCGTAGGTCGGCACCTTGTCGATGGCAAAGATCAGATCGCCGGGCTCGATCCCGCCCGCCGCCGCCGGCGAGCCGTCGCGCGGCGAAATCACCCGCAATTCGCCGTTGTCGAGCGTCACCGCCACGCCGATCCCAGCCTCGGCCGGGCCGGCCGGCGCATGCATCGCCTGATAGGCGGCCGGATCGATGTAGGCCGCGTGCGGATCGAGCCCGGACAGCATGCCGGCGATCGCGGCGTCGATCAGCTTGTGGTCGGCAACCGGGTCGACCGCGTCCTCGCGGATGCGCTCAAAGGCTTGGTCGAACAGGTTGAGCTCGTCGTAGACGGCGTCCTTGCCAGCTTGCTGCTGCTGGGCGAACCCGCCGACTGGCGCAGCGCAGACCGCCGCCCCGGTGGCGGCCAACATCACGATCGCAAGTTTCCGCACGCGCACCATCCTCCAACGAAACCCGGCCTTCGCAAACTCGCCGGCAGCAGCCCTTTTGCATCGGGGCGAGCCCGCGCGGCAGAACGCGACCCTAGTCGAGCAATCGTGGCATTACCATGATTCTCGCGGCGAGGCCGGCGGCGGCACGGACGCAAGGGAGAAGCAGCATGGAAATGCTCCAGCGGATCAACCAGGAGGCGCTGCCGTTTGCGGCGCTGCTCGGCATCGAGCTGGTCAGCGCCGAGGCGGACCGGATCCTCGCCCGAATGACGGTGCGGCCGGATTTGTGCACTCGTCCGGCGCTGTTGCACGGCGGCGCGCTGATGGCCTTTGCCGATACGCTCGGCGCCTATGGCACCTTGGTCAACCTGCCCGACGGGGCGGGCACCACGACAATCGAGAGCAAGACCAATTTTATCGCGGCGGCACCCGAGGGCACCGAGATCGTCGGCGAGGCGACGCCGGTTCACCGCGGCCGCCGGACGATGGTGTGGCAGACCCGGGTCTCGACCCCCGAGGGCCGGCTGCTGGCGCTCGTCACCCAGACGCAGCTGGTCCTCTGAGGCCGCCCTCCCGGCGCAGAAATAAGAGGCGCGCGGCGCCGTAGACGCGCTCGTCGAGGAGGGCGAACCCATCCGGCCGCGGCGGCTCCTCGCGCGCGGCAACCTCGACCACGGCGAGCGCTTCGGCGGCGAGCCAGCCGGCAGCGGCGAGCGCGGCCAGCGCCGGGCCGGCGAGCCCGCTCGCATAGGGCGGATCGAAGAAGGCAACGGCGCAGGCGACGGCGGCGCGCGGCGGCCGGGTGGCGTCGCCGGGCACGATACGGGCGCGGGCGGTCTCGCCCAAGGTCTCGATGTTGCGGCGCAGGGCCGAGAGAGCGTCCCGGTCGCGCTCGATAAAGACTGCTTCGGCCGCACCGCGCGACAGGGCTTCGAGACCGAAGGCACCGGTCCCGGCAAAGGCGTCGAGCACTGCGGCGCCGGCGAACGGCAGCCCCGCCGCGGCAAGGCGGCCATGCGAGAGGATGTTGAACAGCGCCTCGCGGGCGCGGTCGCTGGTCGGCCGGACCGCGTCGCCCGGCGGCGCCAAGAGGCGACGGCCGCGATGCCTACCGCCGACGATCCGCATGCGCAGCCCATTTGGGGGCCTCGGTGCCGAGCTGCTCGGCGAGCGCCTTGTTCGACACTTCGGCGATCCCCCCGCGTTCGAGGCTGCCGAGCTGAAACGGGCCGAAGGACAGCCGGATCAGCCGCGTCACCTGCAAGCCCAAATGCTCGAGCACCCGGCGCACCTCGCGGTTCTTGCCCTCGGTCAGCGCCAGCGCGACCCAGGCGTTGCTGCCCTGGGTGCGCTCCAGGCTGGCGCGGATCGGGCCATAGGCGACGCCGTCGATCCTGACGCCCCTGGCGAGCGCGCCAAGCCGCCCCTCCTCCACTTCGCCATGCACCCGCACCTTGTAGCGCCGCACCCAGCCGGTCGCCGGCAATTCGAGGCGGCGGGCCAGCGCGCCGTCATTGGTCAGCAGCAAAAGCCCCTCGGAGTTGAGGTCGAGGCGGCCGATCGAAATCAGCCGCGGCAACTCCTTGGGCAGGGCCTCGAACACGGTCGGCCGGCCCTTTTCGTCGCGATGCGTGGTGACCAGTCCAGAGGGCTTGTGATAGCGCCACAGGCGCGCCCGGTCGGGCTGCGGGATCGGCTTGCCATCGACCCGAATGTCGCTGTCGCCCCCGACCGTCACGGCGGGGCTGGTCAGGACCTCACCGTTGACCGCGACCCGCCCCTGCGCGATCCAGCGCTCCGCGTCGCGCCGCGAGCATAGCCCGGCGCGGGCCAACAGCTTGGCGATACGCTCGCCCCCCCTCGGCCCGTCCCGCGGCGGCGGCGGTGTCAGGGCTGGCGACTTGTTCCGCTTTGTCATGACCGGCGCGCGGCCTCGACAAAGGAGCGAAAGATGCGCCGGTCGGCCTCGCCGATCCCGAATTCGGGATGCCACTGCACGCCAAGGCAAAAGCGGCGGCGCGGGTCTTCGATGCCTTCGACGACGCCATCACCGGCGACCGCATCGACGACGATGCCTGGGCCGGCCGCCTTGACCGCCTGGTGATGGGCGCTGTTGACGGCGAGGGTTTCCGCGCCGGTAATGCGGTGGAGAATGGTGCCGGCGATGACCCGCACATCATGGCCCGGCTCGTCGCGCGGGTTCGGCTGACGGTGCGGCAGACAATTCGGCACCTCGTCCGGGATGTCCTGAATGAGCGTGCCGCCGAGCGCCACGTTCAGCAGTTGCTGGCCGCCGCAGATGCCGAGCACCGGCAGGTCGCGGGCCAGGGCGCCCCTGGTCGCGGCCAATTCGAACGCGGTGCGCCGGTCCTTGGTGGTGACGCTCGGATGGCGCGTCGTCGCCCCGAACAGCGCCGGGTCGATGTCAAAGCCGCCGCCGGTCACGATCAGCCCGGCGATCTGGTCGAGATAATCCGGTGCTGCGTCCGGGTCATGCGGCAGCAGGATCGGCAGCCCGCCGGCACGGCGCACCGCGCTGCAGTAATTCTCGCGGATCGCATACCACGGAAACTTCGACCAGCCGCCCGGCGGCTCGTGATCGAGGGTGAGGCCGATGACCGCCTGCGCCATGCTGAGCTCCAAAGGCCCGGTGATGTCGACGAGGTAAGCTCTTTTCCGCCACATCGCGGGGCGGCTAGACCACCGGTCGTGGGATCGACCGCCGCTGTCGCAGCTGGCGATGGTGGGCGCGACTGGGATTGAACCAGTGACCCCTACGATGTCAACGTAGTGCTCTCCCGCTGAGCTACGCGCCCTCGCCAGCGACCCGCGGCGGAGATCAAGGTGATAGCGAATACGCGTGGGCCAGGCAAGCGCAGGCCGTCAATTTGACGGCGCCCCATCCTGCTGGGGGTCTGATCGGCGCGGGTCAGACCGGCGACGCCGTTGCGGCGGGTGGCTGTACCCGATAGGGTCGCGGCATCGCGATGGTGGAGCGGGTCATGCGGGGGTGGAGTTTGCTGCTGGCGGCAGCCTTGCTCTCGGCCGGCTCGGGATGGGCGACGGTGCAGGCCGCGAGTTCGGGCAACCGCACCAATGACCGTCTGTTGTCGCTGCCCCCGGCCCGACAGGCGCAAGTCCTCGCCAGCAGCTTTCGCAAGGGGTGCATCGGGGTTTCCGCCTTCCCGATGGGCGTCACCACCAGCGGCCGGGCCAAGGGCAACGCCTATTGGAGCGTGCGCTGCAAGAACGGCAAGAGCTACGTCGTGCAGATCGCGCCCGACGCCAAGGGCACCGCGGTGGTCGCCGATTGCCGGGTGCTGAAGGGCACCGGCCGGGAGTGCTTCAAGCGGTTTTGAGCCGGGCCGCTCGGGCCCTCACCAATTCAGCGACTGGCGGCAGACCGAATACCAAAGCCCGAGATTGGCGTCGCGCCAATGCGGGTCGTTGCAGTTCTTTTGCACCATCGCCGCCGATTCGGTCGCACCCGCGGGCGGCGAGGGCGAGGAGCCCGAGCAGCCCGCCAAGCCCACCGCCAGCACCAGCATCAACAGACCTGATTTCACCGGCACTCTCCTCCCACCGAAACCAGATCGAGACCAGTGGTCCGATCGAAACGCTTGGTTTCCAGGCGTTTCGTGAACAGGCCAATAAGTTGGTGGTACAATTCAGCCAACAGATGGGAGCCATCCGTTGGCATCGCACCACTAGGGGCCGCGGTTATCGCCCGCCGCCCGCAACCGGACGGCAAACTGTTTGCCGGCAACTGCGGCGATTGCAAGGCGGGCCTGCGGCCGGCTCGGGGCGGCAGCAGGGCGAAGCCGCACCTCGATCCTCTGCCGCACCCTGTGCGGCCGCCGCAAGGCGATGTAATGTCGCCGTCTGCCCCACCGTTCTTCGGGGCGGCGCTGCGAGGTGGAGTCGAGCCCGATGAAGAGCACCAACCGTCCGCGCCATTACCGCAAGGACACCTTGCTGACCCATCTCGGCCGCCATCCCGAGGCGCATCATGGTGCGGTCAACCCGCCCGTCTATCACGCCTCGACGATCCTCTCGGCCAATATGGCCGAATGGGAGGAAAAACGCGATCCCGCCAAGCGCTTTGACGTGGTCCGCTATGGGCTTCTCGGCACGCCGACGACATTTGCGCTCGAGGAGGCGGTGGCGGCGATCGAGGGCGGCTATCGGGCGATGCTGATGTCCTCGGGGCTGGCCGCGATCACCGCACCCTTGGAGGCCTGCCTCAAATGCGGCGACCATTTGCTGATGGTCGATTCGTGCTACGGCCCGGCGCGGACCTTCTGCGAAAAGGTGCTGACCCGGTACGGGGTCGCCACCACCTATTACGACCCGCTGATCGGCGAGGGCATTGCCCGGCTGATGCGCCCGAACACCCGGGTCGTCTACGTCGAATCGCCTGGCTCCTTGACCTTCGAGGTGCAGGATGTGCCGGCGATCGCCGACGCCGCCCACGCCGCCGGCGCCAAGGTCCTGATGGACAACACCTGGGCCTCGCCGTGGCTGTTCCCGTCCTTTGCCCGCGGCGTCGATGTGTCGATCCACGCCGCGACCAAATACATCGTTGGCCATTCCGACGTGATGCTCGGCGCGGTGATCACGAATGAGGAGATGTATCTGCCGGTGCGCTCGATGGCCGCCAATCTGGGGCACTGCGCCGCGCCCGACGACGCTTATTACGCGCTGCGCGGCCTGCGCACCCTGAGCGTGCGGCTCGAACGGCACCAGAAGAACGCGCTCAAAGTGGCGCGCTGGCTGCAGACCCGGCCCGAGGTGGCGCGCGTGCTCTACCCGGCGCTGCCCGATGATCCGGGCCACAAATTGTGGAAGCGCGATTTTCTCGGCGCCAGCGGGCTCTTTGGCGTGGTCCTGAAGCCGGCGGCGAAGGCGGCGGTCTATGCGCTGATCGATGCGCTCGACCTGTTCGGCATCGGCTCCAGCTGGGGCGGGTTCGAAAGCCTGATCCTGCCGACCGAGCCCTCCGGCGGCCGCACCGCCACCCGCTGGTCCGCCGAGGGCCCGACCCTGCGCCTTCATATCGGCCTCGAAGACCCGCAGGACCTGATCGAAGATCTCGAACGCGGCTTCCACGCCCTGCGCGCCGCCGCCGCCGCGGCGGGGGCAAAAACTGCCGCCGTCATCTAGCGGAGCGGCCGCAGCTCGCCCAGGATTGTCGGCAACAGCTCCGACACAGTCGGATGGATGTGCATCGCCCGCTGTAGGACCGTGTCGGGAGCCTTGGCATAGATCAGGTCGAGCACCGAGTGGATCGCCTCGTCACCGCCGCATCCGCGCTGCATCACAAGCATGCAATGTTCTTGCTGGATTACGTTCGATGTTCTTTCTCCTGCGATCCGTAAATTCCTGTAGACTGTTAGGGAGATTTTAACGGCCTGTAGACGATTCTACTCCGCAAACTCCGGTAGCACGGATAACCTGGGAGAAGATTTTGCGGCAGTATCGTGTGGCAGTTCTGTTGATCGTTTTGTCGGTCGTTATGAGCTTTGCCGCCCATGCGCAGGACGATTCCGAGAGCCGGCGAGACGCGATCCTCAAATTGCCCTGGGGAACGAGTGCGACCCACAGGCTTTCCGCCTCGCATTCTACCTTATCTGTCCCAAATGACCATAGGCGGCGATCTAGATCTCATGCTCCGCGCGTTCAGCTTCGACCCAGGGTCACAGTATAGAGATTTCGCTCCGGGCGATAAAGTGGCAGCATACTCAATAGCGCGGTTAGTAGCCACTCTGGTGGGAGTAAAATTTGTCAAGGCAGCAGCAGCTGGTGGGTTGTTAATCCTGCTCAAGAAATTTGTCGTGATAGCTGTCGTGACGGTGGGCGCGGGATTCGCAAATTAAGAGGCGTATTTAAGCGAAAGAAAATTCCTGCGCCCATGACGAGAGGAGACAGCGGCTAACCAACGCTCAGACTCAGTCGGAAAACTCATCGTGGTTTTCCTTTATTGTCTTCCCGGCGCAGGCCGGGACCCATTTCAGCCATGGGCACCGGCCCCCTGTTCGCCGCCAGGGGCAGGCTTCGCCGGTGTGACGAGGTTTTGAGCGTCATCATTAATCCGCCTTCGTCTGCCGAATCATGTGAATGATTCTGCGCACTATGCCGGCGCAAACAAATCCGATGCTGCGCCAGGTTGCGGTGTCGCGGGCGCGGCAGGGGTCGCGAAGATGGCATCCTGCTGCAAGATCGGCAGCACCTTGTCGGCGAAGAGGCGCATGTTTTTTTCGGCGGCGGCGTGGGGGATGCCGCCGAACGAGAATTCGGTCACCAGATGATCGGTCCCGGTCACCCGCTGCAACTCGGCAATCTGCTGAAGGCAGTCCTCGGGTGTGCCGACGATCTGGATTTTGACGTAGAATTCGGTGGCGCGGACCCGCTCCTGCTCGTCCTGCAGCCGGGCATAGGTCTTGGCCATCTTGCCGTAGGTCTCGTAGCCTTTGACCGTGGCGAGGTGCCCGTCGGAGAAATGGTAGTGGCTGTCGATCGACTCCCATTTCTTGCCGAGCCATTGCATCGCCCGAGCTTGCGCCTCCTCGCGGCTCTCGGCGCAGGAGACGTTGGTCAGGATGATCGGCGGCGGCGGGTTGTGGCCGACGCTCAATGCGATCTCGCGATAGGCGACGATGTTCTCGGCCGCTTTCGGCCATTCGTTCTGCATCACGACGAGGATACCAAAGCCAAGCTTGGCCATGATCTCGGCCAATTCCGGGCTGACCGAGGAGGCATAGAAGCGCTCCTCGGGATGTGAGATCGGGCGCGGCCGGATCGATGTGCGCGGGATCTGGTAGAACTCGCCCTGCCACTCGAATTCGGGCTCGCTGAGCGCCTTCCGGATCAGCTGTGCGGCTTCGGCAAAGCGCGGCCGGGCCTCGCCCATCGGAACCCGGAAGCCGGCATATTCGATGCTCGCCGCGCCGCGGCCAAAGCCGAACAGGCAGCGCCCGCCCGAGAGGATGTCGAGCAGCGCGATCTCCTCGGCGACGCGGATCGGGTCATGCCACGGCAGGACGATAACCGAGGTGCCAAAGGTGATCCGCTTGGTGCGCCCGGCGAAATAGGCGAGCAGCTGCAGCGGGGCCGGCGACATCGCGTAGCCGGTGAAATGATGCTCGAGCGCGAACAAGCGAGTCGAAGCCAAGGGCTCGGCCAGGTCGCCCATCGCCAGATGGTCGCAGACGACCGCCACATCGGGACGGCCTGGTTCCGACAGCATGTTGAGCGCGATGCCGACTTTCATAATGGCTCTCCTCCAACTACAATTCGCCACGGGGCACAGAGAAAAGTACGTCGCCCCGCGAAAGGGGGGCCCAGAATGATCGGCCTAACGCTTGCAATCCTGGCCCCCCGCTGTCGCGCGCTTTCGCGGGAATGACGGGAGAGATAGGCCGCTCAGGCCCCGCCCCATAATTCCTTGGAGGCGAGCCGCGCGCCCTCGGCCAACGCAGAAAGCTTCTCCCACACGACGCTCGGATGAACCTCGCACGAGGTCGAGAAGCTGGCAAAGCCGCAATCGGCGCCGGCAATCACATTCTCGCGGCCGACCACACCGGCAAACCGGCCGATGCGCTGCGCCACCGCCTCCGGATGCTCGACGAGGTTGGAGGCGTGGGTGATGACGCCGGGGATCAGCACCTTGCCCGCGGGCAGTTTGGCCATCTCCCACACCCGCCATTCATGCTCGTGGCGCGGGTTGCCGGCTTCGAACGAATAGGCGCCGGCATTGACGCCGAGCATGATGTCAACGATGTGCTGCAATTCGATGTCGTGGACCCTCGGACCCATATTGATGCTGTAGCAGGTGTGATAGCGCACCCGGTCCTCGGGAATGCCGGCGAGCGCATGGTTTAGCAGCTCGACGCTGGCGGCGGCCCATTTGCGGCATTGCGCCAAGTCGATCTCCGGATGCATCGCCCAATGGCTGGCGAGCTGCGGGTCGTCGATCTGCAAGACGAGGCCGGCATCGACGATCGCCCGGTACTCCTCATGCAGGGCCTCGGCCAATGCCACCCGGAATTCCTCGTCGGTCCGGTAATGTTCGTTGCTGTTCCAATTGGCGAGATTGGTCGGCGACACCGCCGGCATAAACGCTTCCTCGCAGGAGATTTGCCCGAGAGCGGCTTTCAGGTTGTCGATGTCGCGCTGCAACGCGGCGTGGCCGCGATAGGAGACCGGGCCGGTGCACACCCACTGGGTCGGCGGCGCGCGGCCGGCTGTTCCCGGCATTTGCGCGGCCCATTCATAATATTCCGGGAAGGCCAGGTATTCGCGCGATTGGCTCCAATTGCCGGCGCGGCTGGTGTTTTTGCGCGGCTCGATGCCGGCGAGGCGTTCGTTGACATAGGGGATAAACCCGAACCGCCCCATCTCGCCGTCGGCGACGATGTCGATGCCGCTGTGGGCCTGCTTCTCGACCACTTCGGCAACCGCGCCGGCAACCCGCTGCGCATAGGCGGCGTCGTCGAAGGCCGCACCCTGCTCCTTCGCCTCTATCATCGCCAACAGGTCCGGCGGCCGGGGCAGGCTGCCGACATGGGTGGTCAGGATCCGATCGACGCTCCGCTTCATGCCGCCCTCCCACACGATCCGCCTGATCAGAGGCCCCCAAAGCCTACCCTCCTAGCCCTTTGCTGGGAAGACGGCGCGCCGGCGCGAGCATCGGCGCCCGACCCGCGTAACCAGAAAGAGGTCAGCCGTCGCCGTTCGAGCCTTCAAAGCCGATCAGCACGTAATCGGTGATCCACACCGTCTGGGTTCCGACTGTGTACGGCCAGCGATAGGCGATGCGGACCGCTTTGGCGATGCGGTGCGGCTGCTGCTTGAACTCCCAATGCGGGTGCTGCTTGTCCTCCTCGATCCAAACGCCAGTCATATCCGGCGCGGCGGCGGGGGGCGCCGGAGCGGGATTTGGACTGGGGTTGGGGTACGCCGCTGAGCCTTGGTGGGTGATAGCAGGGGCTGCATTAGCGCCCGCTAAAGACCAGTTCGCGGCGACAAATACGTGCGGGTCCATCAACTCCTGTGCCCCGTTGGTATACGGGTTCAACATGCATATCAATGCGCCGAGATCTTGGTCTGTCGACATTTGCTTGCTCTCCATGGGAACATAAGGAAACAAACCGTGGCGAACCGGAGTTTTGTCCTGTTTTTAAGCTACGCATCCTTTGCCGGGATGACGCAAAGAACCACACAAACGGCCCGACGAATTCGTGATCGCGACATTGGCAACGAATGCATGCGGCGCCTTGCTGCGGCCTGGGTCACCGAATTTGCTCAGCGACCAGACGGGCAGCTATAGCCTATGACTTTCGCGCCGTCGCGAATGTGACGTATCTCACATTGCGCCGGCAGGCGGGCGGATCGGGGCGCCGCGGCCGAGCGCGCCAAGCGCAGCTTTAACCCGGCTGGGTTCGTCAAGCGTGCCCAGCGCCAGAAAGATCGCGTAAGCCTGATCAAGGAGCCGCTTCGCTTCGCCAATGTCCCCCAGAGCCTGTCGTGAAGCCGCACGCGTGACCATTGCCTTGGCGAGATCGTTTCGCGCGCCGATGTGCTCGAAAATTCGCATCGCGGCCTCGGCGTAGTCCTCGGCGGCGGCAGGTAGCGCCGGAGAAAGGCATTCGGCCATCAACCAGCATGCCCGGCCCTCATACTGGAGATAGCCTGTTGCCCGAGCCGTCGCGAGCAGCTGCTCAACCAACGGGCGAGCGCTGGCAGGATCGCCGCGCTGAAGGTATCCCTCAGCAAGCCGTGCTGCGGCCAGAACCTGGGTCCAGCGCATGTGGGAACTCTCGAACCAGGCAAGCGCCTCGCTGAGTTCCGCGATCCCGTCATCAGCCCGCCCTGCTTTGATTTTACCGTAGCCGCGCACCACCCTGGCCCACGCGGCGTCGCGGGGAATGGGGTTGAGCGCCAGTGCTTGATCGCAGCATTCTATTCCACGTTCGAAATCGCCTCGGACTATGTGTGCTGTCCCCATCCGGGACCAGCCGGCTGCCTTGAGCCGCAAGTCATTGAGCGCGATGCCGTGCTCGAGGCCGCGCCGGCAATATTCGAGGCTTCTATCCCATTCGCCGAGGTAATTCGCAGCTGCGGTCAGATGCCACAGCGTGCGGCCCGCCCACCAGCGATCGCCTCGGGATTCGAAGCTCGCAAGGGCGCGTTCGCCGGCTTCGACGGCGTCACGCAGCCTGCCCGCGACCATGTAAACCTGGGCCAGACAGGATTCGGCAAACGCGTTGATCTCGTCGAGACCGGAAGCAGACGCGATCTTCGCCGCCTCACGGCAATGTTGGATCGCCGCATCCGGCCGGCCTCCTGAGGTGCTGCGCAAGAATCCGGTCCAATAATGCCAGGCAGCCCGGCGCGGCGGGTCACCGGTGGCCTCGACAATGCTGCGAATGCTGTCGAGTGCCTGGATCTGCTCGCTGTATTGCCCGAGCGCGTATTTGACCTCGGCCTGCTTGAGGACGGCGTCGATGCGGCGCAGCCGGTTGGACCTGGTGTCGGGCAGTGCCTCGAGGCGGCTGAGCGCGTCGGTGAAATAGCCGAGCGCCTCGCTGTTGGCCCAGCGGCGCTGCGCTTTCTCGGCGGCGGCGATCGCGTAATCAACCGCTTTTTCGGCGTCGTCGCTGCGCCCGAAATGCAATGCCAGCAGCTCCGCCACCTCGTCGCCGCGGCCGGCATAAAGGGTTTCGAGCGCCGCGCCGATCGCGGCATGGCTGGCGCGCAGCTGCCGCCCCAATAGGCTGCCATACGCGGCCTCCTGGGTCAGCGCGTGGCGGAAGACATAGCTGGCCCCCTCGGGTGCCGCCCGCTCGGACAGGAAGTCGAGACGGCACAGCTCGTGCAATAGGGCGTCGAGCCCGTTGCGCTGCGGCCAGATCGCGCGCAGCAGCCGCAGCGAGAATTCGCGGCCGATCACGGCGGCGGCCTGCAACAGCCGCTTGGCCTCGTCCGGCAGGCGATCGATGCGCGCCATCACCACGTCATGGATCGTGGCCGGCACGCTCAGCTCCGCGCGGCGGCTCTTGGCCTCCCCCGCGTGCAGCGCCAGCTGCTCGAGAAACAGCGGGTTGCCGTCGGCCTTGGCGACGATCTCCTTGGTCACCGGCTCAGCCAAGTCATCGTCGCGCAGCACCGAATGGACGATTTGGAGGCTGTCGCCGGGGGTCAGCGGCTGGAGCGCTATCTGCCCCGCGTAGGATTTGTCGATCCATGGCGGGCGGTATTCCGGGCGATGGGTGGCGAGGATCAAGATCCCGGCGCCGGGAAGGCTCTCCGCCAAATAGCCCACCAACTCGTTGGACAGCGTATCAATCCAGTGCAGATCCTCGAGCACCAGCACCAGCGGGCGGCGCTGGCTGCCCTTGACCGCAAGCTGGCGGAAGATCTCGAACGTCCTTTCCTTGACCGCTTCGGGGCGCGACAGCAGCGAGGGCTCCTCGATCGCCTCGATCCCCAGGGCGTGGAGCAGGAAGGGCCGTTCCTCGGCGGGGTCCATTCCCACTTGCTGCAACCCGGCGCTCAGCTTTGCGCCAATCTCCTCGGGAGCATCGGTCTCGACGATCCCGCAATTGCTGCGCAACAGATCAAGGGCGAGGTGGTAGGGGATCGTTGCGCCATAGGACGCGCACCGGCCTTCGACCCAGGTGACGCGGCCGGGGGGGAACCCGCGGCGAACCTCGTCGATGATCCGGGATTTGCCGATGCCGGGCTCGCCGACAATGCCGACGGCGCGGCCCTGCCCCCTCTCGGCCTCTTGGAGATAACGCCGCAAGATCGCGGCCTCGCCGATGCGGTCGACAAAGCTCGTCGTCTGCTCCGGCATCGCCCCGTCGCGCGCGGCGCGCCAACGCGAAACTCCGATCAGGCGATAGGCCGGGATCGGTTCGGCTTTGCCTTTGATGGCGAGCGGCCCGACCGGATCGACGCGAGCATAGCTCTGCGCCGACAAACGCGTTGTCTCGCTGAGCAGGATGGCGCCGGGCTCGGCCGCCTGCTGCAGACGGGCGGCGACGTTTGCCGTGTCGCCGATCACCGTCTCCATCGCGAAATTGCCGCTGACCGGGCCATAGACGACCGGGCCGGTATGGATGCCGATACGCACCGGCAGGTCGAGCCGGCCGTTCTCGGCCGAGGCATCACCTTCGCCGCCGAGCGCCTGACGGATGCCGAGGGCCGCCAGCAGCCCTCGCCGCACGTGGTCTTCCTGGGTCTGCGGCGCGCCGAACACCGCCATAAAGCCGTCGCCGGTGAATTGCGGCACGCTCCCTTCATAGCGCCGCACCTCGGCGATCGAGAGATCGAGAAACCGGGTGACAAGATCGCGCATCGCCTCGGCGCCGAGCCGCTCGGTCAAGGCCGTCGAGCCGACAATGTCGCAGAACAGCACGGTCACCAGCTTGATTTCACCGGCGGAGCCCGGCCGGGCGGGTGGTGCCGCGCCGGCGGCCCCGGGGGCGCCGGGCGGGCGGAAGCGGTCGAGCGGCGCCGCGCATTGGCCGCAGAATTTCATACCGGCGGGATTTTCGGCGTCACACCGAGAGCATCTCATGCCCGGCCTCCGGGGTCGCGCCGGGGTGCTGCGTCGGCGAGAGAGTTAACAATATCTGATGCGCGCCGAGATTGACAAGTTTCGCGGGCGGCGAGCGGGCGCGGTCGCCATCGGCGCGGTATCGGCCGTGAGCCTGAAAGCAAGCTGAACCCTCCGGCGTGTGAAGCGGCTCACACGGACCGTGGACGATGGGTGATATCTGACAATCTGCGTCCGAGACGACGTCAGGAGATCGTCATGAGCGCGCGGAAGTCGATCCCTGTTCGTTGGGTGGAGGAAGCCGAAGCCGCGCGGGTGTGCGCAATGGCTATGCTCCAGCGCGAGCCGCAGAATATCGCGGCGTGCCCGGTCACCATTGTCCTGCATCCCGTGTCGCTGCGCCACCGCTTCGCTCTTGCCGCCGAGCCGGTTGGCTGGCAAGGGTCCGCAGATTGCGCGAGACGTTGGCCGCTGAGCCTGTTTGTAGTATCCAACTGAGCAATTGAGCTCGCCAGGCGCAGTTCGCCAGCGTCACTCCGCAGCTTCGCATGGGGCCGAACGGCAATCGAGTCCTGGCGGCGGCCACCGGCCTCGCCGGCGAACTGGGCCAGCGGTGTCGCAACAGCGCGCGGGAGAACCGTCATGATCGGCCCGAGCTATGATGAAAAGCGGCGGATTTTCGAGCAAAATTTTTTGCTGGGAAAATTGACCGGCAGCGAAATCGATGCGCTCTTAACCTATTCGCGGGTCGAGCACTATGCCGCCGGCCGGGAGATCTTTGCCAAGGGGTCGCCGGGCAACAGCATGATGCTGGTGTTGCGCGGCAGCGTCAGGATCAGCTCGATTTCGCTGGCCGGCAAGGAGATCGTGTTCAATATCATCAATGCCGGCGAGATCGTCGGCGAGATCGCGCTGCTCGACGGCGGCGAGCGCAGCGGCGACGCAGTCGCGATCAGCGATTGTGAGCTGTTGGTCTTGAGCCGGCGCGACTTCATGCCGTTTCTCGAACGGCACGCCGACCTCTGCCTAATGCTGATCAGAATTCTGTGCCAGCGCCTGCGGCAGACCAGCGAGCAGGTCGAGGATCTGCAGTTCCGCCACCTCGAAGCGCGGGTGGCCAAGGCGTTGCTGCACCTTACCGGGCATTCCGAGCAGCGTGACGTGCCCAGCGCGGCGCTGCAACTGCACCTGTCGCAGACCGAGCTCGGGCATATCGTCGGCAGCTCGCGCGAGAGCGTCAACAAGCAGCTGCAGATCTGGCACAAGGCCGGGCTGATCGATCTCGCCAAAGGCTCGATCGTGATCCGCGACCCGGCGGCGATCGAGCGGCTGATCTGAGCGCGGAGGCCCCGCGCCGGCGCAGCCTCGCGGCGGACGGTTTGCGGCTCGGCGCCGCCCGCCCCATATCCGGGATTTGCCGCTGCCGCCCCTGCTACCCCAATGCCGATCGCCACACCGTCGCCCGAAAGCTGGATCAAGATGACGCCGGCCGGGCTTTATTGCGCTCCCGGCGACTTCCACATCGATCCGCGCCAACCGGCGCCGCGCGCCGTGATCACCCACGGGCATGGCGATCACGCGCGTTCCGGCAACCTCCGGGTCCTGGCCACGCCCGAGACGATCGCGATCATGCAACAGCGCTACCGCGAGGAAGCCGGCGGCGCGTTTCAGCCGCTCGCCTACGGCGAGAGCCTGGCGATCGGCGAGGTGCGGGTGCGGCTGGTGCCGGCGGGCCACGTGCTCGGCAGCGCACAGATCGTGCTCGATTACCGCGGCACCCGGGTCGTCGTCTCCGGCGATTACAAGCGCCGGCCCGACCCGACCTGCGCCCCGTTCGAGCCGCAGAATTGCGATTTGTTCATCACCGAAGCAACCTTTGCGCTGCCGGTGTTCCGCCATCCCCCGGACCGCCAGGAGATCGACAAGCTGCTGCATTCCTTGGCGCTGTTCCCGGAGCGCTGCCACCTCGTCGGGGTCTATGCGCTGGGCAAATGCCAGCGGGTATTGGCGCTCTTGCGTCGGGCCGGATACGAGGAGCCGGTCTATCTGCACGGCGCGCTGATCGGCCTGTGCGAGCTCTACGAGAGCTTTGGCGTGGCGCTGGGGCCGGTGGTGCCGGCGACCGGGGTTGCGCGCGACGCGCTCAAGGGCCGCATCGTCTTGGCCCCGCCGGCGGCGCTCGCCGACATCTGGTCGCGACGGCTGCCCGACCCGGTGGTGGCGCTGGCCTCGGGCTGGATGCGGGTGCGCCAGCGCGCCAAGGCCGCCGGGGTCGAATTGCCGCTGGTCATCTCCGACCATGCCGATTGGGACGAGCTCGTCGCCACTATCGGCGAGGTCGCCGCCGAAGAAATCTGGGTCACCCACGGGCGCGAGGAGGCGCTTGTCCACTACGCGATGGGCCATGGCTACCGCGCCCGCGCGCTGGCGCTGACCGGCTTCGAGGAAGACGAGTGAACCGGTTCGCAGCACTGCTCGACGCGCTGCTGTTCACCCCCTCGCGCCTTGGCAAGCTGCGGCTGATGCAGGAATATTTCGCCGGCGAGCGCGATCCCGAGCGCGGCTGGGCTCTGGCCGCCTTGACCGGCGGGCTCGCCTTTGCCGAGGCCAAGCCCGCGCAAATCCGCGCCCTCGCCGCCGCGCGGATCGATCCCGAGCTCCTCGGCTGGTCCTATGATTTTGTCGGCGACCTGGCCGAGACCGTATCCTTGATCTGGCCCGATCCGGCGCAGCCGCCGGGGCCGGTCCCGAGCCTGGCCGAAATCGTCGACAAGCTGATGCGGGCAAGCCGAGCCGAGGTCGGCCATCTGCTGGCGCCCTGGCTCGACGCTCTCGATGCGACCGGGCGCTGGGCCTTGCTCAAGCTCGTCACCGGCAGCTTGCGGATCGGGGTCTCGGCGCGTCTTGCCAAGGTGGCGCTCGCCGAATGGGGCGGTGTGCCAATCGACCAGATCGAGGAGGTCTGGCACGGGCTCGAACCGCCCTACCGGCCGCTCTTCGCGTGGCTCGAAGGCCACGCCCTGGCGCCGCAGCCGGGCGATCTGCCAAATTTCTGCCCGTTGATGCTGGCTCAGCCGCTGGACGAGGCCGACCTCGCCGCGCTCGACCCGCGCGACTATCTGGCCGAATGGAAATGGGACGGCATCCGCGTCCAGCTGGTCGCCCGCGGCGGCCAAAAACGCCTCTATTCGCGCTCGGGGGACGAGATCGGCGCCGCCTTTCCCGACATCCTGGCGGAGATGCCCGACGCGGTGACGCTCGACGGCGAGCTTCTGGTCGTGCGCGACGCGGAGGTGGCGCCGTTCAACGACCTGCAGCAGCGGCTCAACCGCAAGACGCCGACCGCGAAGATGTTGGACGAATACCCGGCGGCGGTGCGGCTTTACGACATCCTGCGCGAAGGTCCCGAGGATTTGCGCGGCTTGGCTTTCGCCGTGCGCCGTCGGCGGCTCGAAGAATGGTACGCGCGGGCGCCGCGGGCCGGGCTCGACCTGTCGCCGCTGGTGCCGTTCGCCGGCTGGAACGAATTGCGCGAATTGCGCGACGGCGCGCGCGAGCGCGGCATCGAGGGGCTGATGCTGAAGCGCGCCGACTCGCTCTATGTCGCCGGCCGGCCGAAAGGCCCGTGGTTCAAATGGAAGCGCGGCGCCCTGACCCTCGACACAGTGCTGATGTACGCCCAGCGCGGCCACGGCAAGCGTTCGTCGTTCTACTCCGACTATACTTTCGGCGCCTGGGCCGGCGACGCGCTGGTGCCGGTCGGCAAGGCCTATTCGGGCTTTACCGACGACGAGTTGCGCCGCCTCGACCGCTGGGTGCGCAACAACACCACAGAGCGTTATGGCCCGGTGCGCGAGGTCGCCCCCGCGGTCGTGCTCGAAATCGCCTTTGACAGCGTGCACCGCTCGACCCGCCACAAATCCGGGGTGGCGATGCGCTTCCCGCGCATCCATCGCATCCGCTGGGACAAACCCGCCCACGAAGCCGATACCCTCGAGACGCTCGAAAAGCTGCTGACATAGAAGCTGCGGTCAGCGCGGCCAGCCAGGAAAGCCCGCGCGTCCGACCGTTACCGGTGCCGCAGGGTTGCGCCGATCGGATCTCGTCGGCCGCTTCGGCCTCGACCTTGCGCAGCAGATCGACGAGCTGCATCTGCAACTTCCGCTATTGCGGCTCAATCCGATGCTTGCGGCCCTCCTCAGAAAGCTTCTCGAATTCGATCCGGCCAAACGGGTTGGGCTCGATCACCCTACCTGGGTGACGCTGGCAGCAGAGTGGCGAACGGATTCAGATCCAATGCGCGCCCAGTTGCGCGAGTGGACCGCGGCACTCGAATGCGATCCGTTCGAACTCGGTTCCGTTGCGCAAAATGCTCAGATCGCTTTCGTCGCAGGTTGACCGCAACGAGCTCGGCCATTTGGCGCTATGTTTTGCGGCTGGCGCCGGCGGATTGCTCCTACCGACGCCGGTCACTCATGAGCTGGGGGCCAAGGCGCTTGTAGAGGGGGTGCTCGGCTCGGTCAAAACGGCGCCGCGCTTCTGGGAGTATATATCCGATTATCTGCCACGCCGTCGGCTCAAGTTCTTGCTGAGCTCGCGCGAACTGGCGGCAAATGTTCTCGGAGCCGAAGACAAGTGTTATGCGGTGTGGGGGCGGCGCTTCTCCGAGTTCGAACGGGTGTACCTCACCGAGCTTCAGCAGCTAAACCCGCTGTACGGGATTTGATGATCCTAGGATGGGCTTAGCGGTCGGAGCAGGTTATAGCGGCAGGCCGCGCAAGAGGCGGGGGAGGGTGCCGGTGATGCCCATCGCGTCGCGCATCAGGAAGCGCTTCAAGGGGGGCAGGTGGTTGACCGCGGCGAGGCCGAAATCGCGGGCGAGGCGCAGCGGCGGGAGCGAATTCGAGAACAGGCGGTTGAGGCCGTCGGTCACCGCGGCGAGCAGCAGGGTATCGAGGCGGCGCCACTCCTGGTAGCGGCGCAAGGGCGGGTCGTCGCCGATGTCGAGCCCGAGGCGGCGCTGGTCGATGACGATCTCGGCAAGGGCGGCCACGTCGCGGATGCCAAGATTCAGCCCCTGTCCGGCGATCGGGTGGATCAGGTGCGCCGCCTCGCCAACCAGCGCCAGCCGGCGGTCGACGTAGCGCTCGGCCAGCATCAGCCCTACCGGGTACGACCAGCGCGGGCCGACCGGCTCCACGGCACCGAGAAAATCGCCAAAGCGCGCTGCCAATTCCGCGGCGAACTCGGGATCGGGCAATGCCATCAGCCGTGGCGCCAACTCCTCGCGCTCGGTCCAGACGATCGAGGAGCGGCCCCCGGTCATCGGCAGGATCGCGAACGGCCCGGCCGGCAAAAAATGCTCGACCGCGATGCCGGCATGCGGGCGAGCGTGCCGCACCGTCGTGACGATCGCGGTCTGCCGATAGCGCCATTCGACGGTGCGGATGCCGGCGGCCCGGCGCAATGGCGACCCGGCCCCGTCGGCAGCCGCGACGAGGCGCGCGGTCAGCCTGCGGTCGTCCGACAAGGTGACCGAGGCGGCGTCGGCCGTAGCGAAAGCCGCGCCCACCGCCAGCGGCGCGAGAAGAGACAGGGCCGGCAGCGTGCGCGCGTGCTCGACGAGGGCGCGGCGCAACACCCGGTTCTCGACGATCCAGCCGAGCGGCGCGTCCGTTCCCAATTCGCGGTGATCGTAATGCAGGAACAGCGGCGCATTGTCGTCGGCAACCCGGATCTCGAGGATCGGCTCGGCCTCGGCAGCGACGAGCGGCCACAGCCCGAGCGCCGCCAGCACCTGCTGCGAGCCATATGCGATCGCCGAGCTGCGCCCGTCAAAGCCGGCGTCGAGCATCGCCGCCGGGTCCTGGCGATCGACGATGGCGACGGCGAGCCCGGCGCCCGCGCAGGCGATGCCGAGCAACAGCCCGTTGAGCCCGCCGCCGGCGATCAGCAGCTCGAAATCATCGCTCATCGGCAAAGCATGAGGCGGGTCCGTCGGGCTGTCCAGTCACCCCGTTGTGCACGCTTTCGTCACGACGGGCGATCGCGTAAGCTCGTTGAAGGATAGCTCGACAGCCGTCTGTGCGCGGGCCGCGTGCATGCGGCAGCGAAACGCCGGGTTTGGGGCAGGCCGGCATCGGGGGAAGCATGGCCAGATCGATCGGGTTGGCGACGGGCGCTGGCGAGCGCCGGCTGGGCGGCTGGGCCGAGGCGCTGACGGCGTTAAAGCGCCGGCTGTTCGAGACCCTGGGCTTTGGCCTGCTGCTGGCAGCGCTGGTGATCGCCGCAGCGCTGGTGTCCTACAGCCCGCAGGACCCCTCGCTAGACACCGCGATCGATTCGGCCGCGCACAACTTTCTCGGTCATGGCGGGGCGGTGCTCGCCGATCTCTTGCGCCAGGGCCTGGGGCTGGCCGCCTTTGTGATCCCGCTCGTGCTGTTCGGCTGGTCATTGCGGCTGGTGTTGGACCGCCCGCTGAAACGGTTGTGGCTCAAGCTCGGATTGCTGCCGGCGGCATTGGTCCTGGCAGCGCTGGCCTTGTCGGTGCTTGATCGTGGGACCCCCTCCAACGCGGCGGATTGTGGCGGCGCCGTCGGCTGGGCGCTGCACCGGGTGGTGATCTTGGTCGGGCTTGGCGCCGCGGCATTGCCGGTGGCGATGGTCGCGGCGGGAGGGGTCGGCCTGTTGCTGCTGGCCATCCTCGGGCTGTCGTGGCGCGACTGGCGTGACCTCGGCTCCGGCGCGGGCAGCGGCGCCGGCCGGTTAGCCGTCTTCTCGGCGCGCGGGACCGTGGCGATGGCTGGGTTTGGCGGCAGCTTCTTGCGGCGCTGGTGGCGGGCGCGGTCTGGCCGCCCGGATGCCGCTCAGGCGGCAGTCGATCCGCAGCTTCGCTCGGCGGTGACGCCGTTGCCGCAACGGCGCGAGCCGCGGCTCGACGGCGCCGGCACGCCGCAGGCCCCGGGCGGGGATCGCGATCGGGCCCATCCAGTTCGGCTCGTTGCCTCGCAGGTCAAGCCGCTTGGGCCCGGACGGCGCGGCGAGGAGGAGCGCCAGCCCCGGCTCGATCTGGTTCCGGACGAAGCCCCGGTGCTGCCCTCGCTCGAATTGTTGAACCGGCCGCCGGCCGTCAAGACCGCTGCGATCGACGAAGAAGCGCTCGAAAAAAACGCCCGCATGCTCGAAACCGTGCTCGAGGATTATGGGGTGCGCGGCCAGATCGTGCAGGTCCGGCCGGGCCCGGTGGTGACACTCTACGAGTTCGAGCCGGCGCCCGGGATCAAGGCGTCGCGGATCATCGGGCTCGCCGACGACATTGCCCGCTCGATGAGCGCCATCTCGGTGCGCGTCGCGGTGGTGCCGGGGCGCACCGTGATCGGCATCGAATTGCCAAACCGCAAGGCGGAGACTGTCTTCCTGCGCGAGCTGCTCGATTCGCCGGTTTACGAAAAACACCCCGGCCGCCTCTCCCTGATCCTCGGCAAGGACATCTGCGGCGAGCCGGTGCTCGCCGATCTTGCCAAGATGCCGCACCTGTTGATCGCCGGCACCACCGGGTCGGGCAAATCGGTCGGCATCAACACGATGATCCTGTCGATTCTCTATCGGATGCCGCCCGACCGCTGCAAATTCATCATGGTCGATCCGAAGATGCTGGAATTGTCGGTTTATGACGGCATCCCGCACCTGTTGGCGCCAGTCGTCACCGAGCCCAAAAAAGCGGTGCTCGCGCTCAAATGGGTCGTGCGCGAGATGGAGAACCGCTATCGCAAAATGTCAAAGCTCGGCGTGCGCAACATCGATGGGTTCAACGCCAGGCTGGCCGAAGCGGCAGCCAAGGGCGAAAGCCTGATCCGCAACGTGCAGACCGGCTTCGACGACGAGACCGGCCAGCCGATTTTCGAGCCGCAGCCCTTCGACCCCAGCGAATTGCCGCTGATCATCGTCGTCGTCGACGAGATGGCCGATCTGATGCTGGTCGCCGGCAAGGACATCGAGGCGGCGATCCAGCGGCTGGCGCAGATGGCGCGCGCCGCCGGCATCCACATCATCATGGCGACCCAGCGCCCGTCGGTGGATGTGATCACCGGCACGATCAAGGCCAATTTCCCGACACGCATCAGCTTTCAGGTCACCTCGAAGATCGACAGCCGCACGATCCTCGGCGAAGGCGGCGCCGAGCAGCTGCTGGGCCGCGGCGACATGCTCTATATGGCCGGCGGCGGCCGCGTCACCCGGGTGCACGGCCCCTTTGTTTCCGACGAGGAGGTCGAGCGCGTCGTCTCGTTCCTGAAAGCGCGCGGCGAGCCCGACTACATCGACGAGATCACCGAGGATGACGACGCGCCGTTCGGCGTGCTCCCCGGCGAGGACGACGGCGAATCGGGCGACGCGCTCTATCAGCAGGCGGTGGCGCGTGGTCTGCCGCGAGCGCAAGGCCTCGACCAGCTTTGTCCAGCGCCACCTGCAGATCGGCTATAACCGCGCCGCGCGGATCATCGAGCGGATGGAGGCCGAAGGTGTGGTCAGCGCCGCCAACCATGTCGGCAAGCGCGAGGTCCTGGCGCGCGGCGGCGATTGAGCGCAATTGAACGCGGCGGCAACCGGCCTCATCTTCCCGGCAGCCTTCATAGATGCGGTCGGCGGCTGGGACAAAGCGGCATGGTCGGGATCGGGAACAGCCTGGATCGGGCGCGGATCACGCGCCGGGGCCTTGGCCGCCGGGCGCTGGCGGCTTTAGGTCTGGCGCTTGCGCTGGCGCTGTTCGGGGCGCCGGACGCATCACGCGCCGACGCGGCGCCGCAGCCGGCCCCTTTGAGCGCGCAGGACCAGGCGGATCTGCAGCGGGTCGCGATGTATTTGAACAGCATCGGCACGATGACGGCGCGCTTTCACCAGCATACCGCCAATGGCGGCACCGCCGCAGGCTGGCTGTGGATGGAGCGGCCCGGCCGGATGCGCTTCCAATACGATCCGCCGACGCCGATTTTGCTGATCGCAGACCGGTTCTATGTCTATTACATCGATACTCAGTTGGCCGAAGTATCCGAAGTCGGGTTGAAATTCACGCCGGCCTGGTTCTTGCTGCGGGTTCCAATCAGCTTTGACGACCTGATCGTCACCCGCTTTGAGCGCGGCAACAATTTGTTGCATATCACCGTCGTTGATCCCAAGGCGCCCGACAATGGCAGCCTGACGATGGCGTTCACCGACCAGCCGCTGGCGCTGCGCCAGTGGACGATCGTCGATCAGCGCGGTCACGTCACCACCGTGTCGCTGTCGCAGGAGCAATTCGGTATGGCGCTCGACCCCAACCTGTTTGTATACCGGAACCCGTACAGCTCGACCCAACGATATAACGATAACTGAGCACCAACCGAATGCCAGCCCGCCCAACGCCAGTTCGCTCTGTGCCGATCATCGGCATCCCCGCCTGCCTGCGCACGACCAACGAGCGGGTGGTTCATACCCTCGCCGACAAGTATCCGAGCGCGATTATCGAGGCGACCGGGTGCCTGCCGATTGCCATCCCGGCGGTCGGGTCGAAGATCGACGTGACCGCCGTGCTCGACCTGCTCGACGGGCTGTTGCTGACCGGCAGCCCATCCAATGTTCACCCGAGCGAATACGGCAGCGAGCCGCTCGACGCCGAAATTTTGCACGACCCCGCGCGCGACGCGACAACCCTGCCGCTGATCCGCGAGGCGGTGCGGCGCGATCTGCCGGTGCTGGCAATCTGCCGCGGCATTCAGGAATTGAACGTGGCGCTGGGCGGGACCCTGCACCAGCGGCTTCAGGACATGCCGAACCGGATCAGCCACCGCCCGCGCAAAGGAGCGCCGGAGGGTCCTTATGGGCCGGCGCACGGCGTGGCGTTGACCCCGGGCGGGTTGATCGCTGCACTCGCCGGCTGCACCGAAGTGATGGTGAACTCCCTCCATTCCCAGGGCATCGACCGCCCGGCGCCGGGGCTTCGCGTCGAGGCGGTGGCGCCCGACGGCCAAATCGAAGCGGTCAGCCTGCCGCAGGCTCGATTTGTCATTGGCGTTCAGTGGCATCCGGAGCATAAGGTGCTGGAGAACCCGCTCTCGGCCGCGCTGTTTGCGGCCTTTGGCGCTGCCTGCCATGCAACCAGCGCAGGGCTGCCCGCCGCTGTGCGCGCGGCATGAGCGAGCGGCCAACCGTTCCGCCGCCCTGCATGCGATTTTTTTGTTTCGGGCATGCACGAATCGGGGTTGGTTTTCCCGTCGGCGAGCCCCAAATCTGTGTTCCAGAAGCGGAGAGAGCGCCTAGCTCTCTCGAAAAGCGGTCCCGTTTCCCCTGCGGGCCCGATTTCCCCCAAACGCTTCTGACATGCAGGCGCCCGGTCTTCCCCCCCGACCGGGCGCCAATGCATTTTGACCGACCGCTATACCGGGCGCGGCGGCCGACGATGTGGCCATGAGCCTACGGCTCGTCACCTGGAACATCAACTCGGTGCGGCTGCGGATCGACAATGTCCGCCGCCTGATTGCGGAATGGTCGCCGGACGTCTTGTGCCTGCAGGAGACTAAGACGCCGGATGCGTCGTTCCCGGACCAGCCGCTCGCCGAGCTCGGCTATCAGCACCGGCTGGTGCACGGAATGAAGGGCTATAACGGGGTGGCCATCCTGTCGCG
Organism: uncultured Alphaproteobacteria bacterium; assembly: GCA_963738185.1. Lineage (GTDB taxonomy): Bacteria > Pseudomonadota > Alphaproteobacteria > ATCC43930 > CGMCC-115725 > AP-15. The sequence continues at coordinate 1,756,377 of CAVTVA010000003.1, forward strand.
GGTCCCGCTCGCGTCGCCCGGAACCAGGAGCTGGTGCGCCCGCGCGGATTGTCGCCATGCCGTCGCGGTGCTGCCGGGCGGGATCGAGCTGCACAACATCTATGTGCCGGCGGGCGGCGACCTGCCCGATCCCGAGGCCAACCCGAAATTTGCCCACAAGCTTCAGTTTCTCGACGAGCTGACCGCCTGGTTTGCTGCGGAGCGGCGGGGGAGTCAGCCGATGATCGCGGTTGGCGATCTCAACATCGCCCCGCTCGAGGCCGATGTGTGGTCGCACAAGCAGCTCCTGAGCGTCGTCAGCCACACGCCAATCGAGGTCGAACGCCTCGGCCGGCTGCGGCAGGCGGGCGGCTTTCTAGACGCGGTGCGGCATTTTGTCCCAGAGCCGCAGCGGCTTTACACGTGGTGGAGCTATCGCGCCCGCGATTGGGCCGCCTCGGATCGCGGCCGCCGCCTCGACCACATCTGGGTGACGGGCGCTGTCGCCGCTGTGCTCTCCGGGGCACAAATCCACCGCGACAGCCGCGGCTGGGACAAAGCCTCCGATCATGTGCCGGTCATGCTGACGATCGGGGACTGACGCGGCGATAGAGATGGTACCGCCCGGCGGCGATCCCTTCGGGCAGCGCCAGCGGCGCAAGCTCGGCCGCGGTCATCGCCGGCTCGCTGCACAGCACCGCCCCCACGCGCAGCAGCGGCACGAGCAGCGGGATGACCTCGGCGGCGAACGCCCGGCTCGCCGCGGCCTCGCCGCTCGCCGCGTCGAAATGGGCCAGGCTTACCCTGGCTTCGAGGTGCCGGCGCGCCGTGCGCAAGGTGTCGCGCATGTCGCCGAGCAGCAGAAGCCCGCAGGGCGGCAGGCAGTCGGGATGGACGGCGATGTGCCGCTCGCAAACATAGATCTGCCGATCCGGGCAAAGCTCGCGCAGATGATCGTAGGTCCGGCCGTTGCCGAGCCCGAGCTCGAGCACCGGCCCGTCGAGCGCACGCACCAGCGCCGCCGCCAAGCCGAGGCAGGCGCGCTGCGCCTCCAACCGCCGAATAAAGCTGTCGAGCCGGCTCATTGGCGGCCGGGCCGGCGGGTCAGCGGCCGAAACCGGCCTCTTCGCGCAGCTGCTTGACCTCGGCGAGCGCGGCCCGCAGCTGGTTGTTGGTCGCCTCGAGCCGATGCGCCAGCTCCTGCATGATCGAGACCGCCATGTTGGGAAATTCGCGCACCATGCGCATGAACGGCTCCTTGGCGATGCGCAACGTGATCAATCGGTTCTTGGCGCGCACCGTCGCCGATCGCGGCACGTTGCACAGGATCGCGATCTCGCCGAAGATGTCGTTGGCGCCAAGCGTGGCAACCGTGACCGGGCCGCTCGGCGCTTCCACCACCACCTCGGCCTCGCCGTCGACGATCAGATAGGCGGCATTGCCGGGATCGCCTTGCCTAACCACGACCTTGCCGGGGTCAAAGCCGACCCGCTCGCTCATAAACGCGAGCAGCTTGAGCTTCGAGGGCTCGATCTCGGCGAAGAACGGCACGCGGCGGAGCAGCTCGAACTCCTGTTTCAGGCTCATTCCTCCCTCCATTCCTTGCCGACGCGGGGTACGCCCGTTCGTTGACGGCGAGCCGCCGTTGCAACCGCGCCGTCGCACCGCCCCGAACCAGTGCGGACGCCACGTGGACGGCTGTTTGCGTTCGCTCGGTCAGGATCGGCTTCATCAAAAGATCATTCCGCCACCGTCGCCGCTATGCAATAGTTAAACCGCGCGCTCGCGCAAGGGGGGTTAAGTGGTTGGTCGGGATCGTCATCGGCGTGTGCTTATTTACAGCCACGACAGCTTTGGCTTGGGGCACCTGCGCCGGTGCCGGGCGATCGCCCATTCTCTGGTTGCCGCGGACCCCGCGCTGTCGATCCTGATCCTGTCGGGCTCGCCGATCATCGGCAGCTTCGATTTTCGCGCCCGCGTCGATTTTGTGCGGGTGCCGGGCGTCATCAAGCTGCGCAACGGCGAATACGTCTCCTTGAACCTGCACATCGACATCGAGGAGACCTTGGCGATCCGCTCCTCGATTATCCGGCACACCGCCGACATCTTCGACCCCGATTTGTTGATCATCGACAAGGAGCCGCTCGGGTTGCGCGGCGAGGTGCGCGACACCTTGCAGCTGGTGCAGCGGCGGCGGGCGACGGTGATCCTCGGTCTGCGCGACGTGATGGACGATCCCGAAGCGCTCGAAAGCGAATGGGCGCGCAAAAACGCGGTGCCGGCGCTGGCCGAATATTACGACGAGCTGTGGGTCTACGGCCTGCCGCAGATCTGCGATCCGCTGGCCGGGCTGGCGGTGCCGGCGAGCGTGCGCCGCCGCATGGTCTACACCGGCTATCTGCGGCGCAGCGCCACCGAACTGGCGGTGACGCCGGATCTAGAGGAGCTGGTCGACAACGCCTTCCTGCTGGTCACGCCTGGCGGCGGCGGCGACGGCGACGCGCTGGTCGATCTGGTGTTGTCTGCCTATGAGCACGATCGCGCCATCGCGCTGCCGGCGCTGATCGTGTTTGGCCCGTTCATGGTGCCCGAGCAGCGGGCCGCATTCGCCGCCCGCGCCGCCAGGCTGCCGAACGTCCGCGCCATCACCTTCAATGCCCGGCTCGAGGCGCTGATGGAGCGCGCCGCCGGCGTTGTCGCGATGGGCGGCTACAACACCTTTTGCGAGATACTGTCGTTCGACAAGCCGGCGCTGATCGTGCCGCGCACCGCACCGCGGCTGGAGCAGTTTATCCGCACCGAGCGCGCCGCCGAGCTCGGGCTGGTCGCCATGCTGTCCGAGCAGCAAGGCCGCGACCCGCTGGTCATGGCCGCGGCGCTGCGCCGGCTGTCGGGTCAGCCCCGACCATCGAGGGTGGTCATCCCGGGCCTCCTTGACGGCATGCCCAATGTCAACCGCCTGGCCAAAAAATGGCTCGACCGGGGCCGGGCGGGGCGGGTCGCGGTGCGGGCGCGGATCGGGGCATGATGATCCCGCCACCGGCCGCGTCGCGGGGGCGGGTCGCCTTTGTCCTCAAGGGTTATCCCCGACTGTCGGAGACTTTTATCGCGCAGGAGATTCGGGCGCTCGAACGGCGCGGACTCGACATCCTGCTCGTCTCTCTGCGGCAGCCGACCGACCGCACCATCCACCCGGTGCATCAGGCGATCCGGGCTGAGCGGCTCTACCTGCCCGAATACCTGCACCAGGAGCCGTGGCGCGTGTGGCGCGGCTGGCGGCATTCGCGGCGGCTGCCCGGTTATCGGCGTGCCCGGCGCGCCTGGCTCGCCGATCTGGTTCGTGATCCGACGCCGAACCGGGTGCGCCGGTTTGGCCAGGCGCTGGTGCTGGCGGCGGAATTGCCCGGCGATGTTGCTCGCCTGCACGCCCATTTTCTGCACACGCCGGCCTCGGTCGCGCGCTATGCCGCGCTGACTGCCGGCCGTGACTGGACGGTGTCGGCGCACGCCAAGGACATCTGGACGACCCCGGCCTGGGAGAAGCGCGAGAAGCTCGCCGAAGCCCGCTGGGCGGTGGTTTGCAGCGAGGCCGGGCGCGCGCATTTGGCGGCGCTGGCGCCCCACCCCGAGAGGGTGGCGCTGTGCTATCACGGGCTCGACCTGGAACGTTTTTCGCCGCCGCCGCGGCGGTCTACGGACGCCGACGGCAGCGATCCGGCGCACCCGGTGGTGCTGCTGTCGGTCGGCCGCGCGGTGGCCAAAAAAGGTTACGACGATCTGCTCGACGCACTGGCGCTGCTGCCGGCCGGCCTTGCCTGGCGCCTTATCCATATCGGCGGCGGCGAGCTCGCCGCGAGCCTGCGGCGCCGGGCCGAAACCCTCGGCCTCTCGTCGCGGATCGAGTGGCGCGGAGCGTTGCCGCAGCCGGCGGTGCTGGCCGCTTATCGAGAGGCCGATCTCTTTGTGCTCGCCGCCAAGGTGACTGGCGACGGCGACCGCGACGGGCTGCCCAACGTGCTGATGGAGGCGCAGAGCCAGCGCGTCGCGTGCGTCGCGACCGATGTTTCGGCCATCCCCGAGCTGATCGAGAACGGTACCACCGGGGTGCTGGTCCCGCCCGGCGATCCGCCGGCGCTGGCCCGTGCGCTGGCCGCCCTGATCGCCGATCCGGCGCGACGCACCGCGCTCGGCGCCGCCGGCGAGCGGCGGGTGCGCAGCGCCTTTGCGATGCAGGCGGGGATCGACCTGCTTGCTCGCCGCTTTGGGCTCGAAGCGGTCGGTCCGCAACAATTGGGGCTCGGCGCAGCACAGCTCGCCGAAGCGCTGTAGCGGCATCGAACCATGCGCATCGCGTTTTATGCGCCGCTGAAATCGCCCGATCATCCGGTGCCGTCGGGGGATCGGCGGGTGGCGCAGCTGTTCGTTGCAGCATTGCAGCAGGCCGGGCACGCGCCGGCGCTGGCGGCGCGCTTTCGCAGCTTTGAGGGGCAGGGCGACCCGATCCGCCAGGCGCGGCTGGCCACGGTCGGTCGGGCCCTCGCCAATCGTTTCCTGCGCCGCTGCCGGGCCGCTCCCGAGACCGCGCCGGAGCTGTGGTTCACCTACCACATTCACCACAAGGCGCCCGATTGGCTGGGGCCGCGCATCGCCGCGAGGCTCGGCATTCCCTATGTCGTCGCCGAGGCCTCGTTTGCCCCCAAGCAGGCCGGCGGGCCCTGGGAATTAGGCCATCGCGCGGCCGGGCAAGCGATCGGCCGCGCCGCCGCGGTGATCGGGCTCAACCCGGCCGACCGCGATTGCGTGCTGCCATTGCTCGCCGACCCCTCGCGCTGGGTCTCGATCCGGCCGTTTCTCGACGCCGGCTCCTACGGGCCGCGGGCGCGGGGCGGGCGCGGGCCGCCGCGGCTGATCACGGTGGCGATGATGCGGCAGGGCGACAAGCTCGCCTCCTACCGGGTCCTTGGCGAAGCCTTGACGCTGCTGCGCGATCTCGACTGGTCGCTCGGCGTGGTCGGCGACGGCGCTGCCCGGCCCGAGGTCGCGCGCGCGCTGGCTCCGCTCGACCGGCGGGTTCGCTGGATCGGGGCGCTCGGGCCCGCGGCGCTCAGCGAGGAGCTCGCCGCCGCCGATCTCTGTGTGTGGCCGGCAATCAACGAAGCGTACGGCATGGCCTTGCTCGAAGCGCAGGCGAGCGGTCTGCCGGTAATCGCCGGCGCCAGCGGCGGGGTCGGCGAAATTGTCGCGGCGGAGGCGACCGGGCTGCTCGCGCCGCCGGGCGATGCGGCGGCCTTTGCTGCGGCAGTGCGGCGGCTGATCCTCGACCATGACCTGCGCGCCCGCTTCGCCGCGGCGGCACGCCGGCGCGTCCTCGACGAGCATGACCTCCCGGCCGCCTCCCGTCGGCTCTGTGCCGTGATTGATGCCTTGCGGCCAGCCGATGCCGCGTAGCGCGCGCTCGACCGAGGCGATCGAGGCCGCGTGACCGGCTCCGTCCTGTTCTATGTGCAGCATTTGCTCGGCATCGGGCATCTGCGGCGGGCGCTCCACCTGGTCGACGGCTTGGCGGCGCAAGGGCTTGCGGTGACGTTGGTTTCGGGCGGCGAGAAGGTGTCCGATCTGGCCGCGACCGCCGCCACGCGCCTGGTCCAGCTGGCGCCGGTCCGGGCGCAGGACGCAGGCTTTACCGGTCTGGTCGACGCTGATGGCCGGCCGATCGACGACACGCTGCGGGCATGCCGTCGCGCGGCCTTGCTCGAAGCGTTTGCCGCGGCCGAGCCGGACGCGGTCATCATCGAGGCGTTTCCGTTTGGCCGGCGCGCCTTCCGCTTCGAGCTCGATCCGCTGCTCGCCGCCGCCCGCGCTCGCCGCAACCGGCCGCTGGTGCTGTGCTCGCTGCGCGACATTGTGGTGGCGCCGCAAGACCGCGCGCGCCGGCAGGTCATCATCGAGCGCGTGCGCGCCGATTTCGATGCCGTCCTGGTGCACGGCGACCCCGGCTTGATCACGCTCGACGCCAGCTTTCCAGAAGCGTCCGAGATCGCCGACCGGCTTGTCTACACCGGCTATGTCGCAGCACCGATCGAGCCGGCCGGCGCCGATGACGGGGCCGGCGAAGGCGAAGTGCTGGTCTCGACCGGCGGCGGGGCTGTCGGTGGCGCGCTGCTGACGACCGCGCTCGAGGCGCGGCGTCGCGGCTGCCTCGGCGATCTCGATTGGCGGCTGCTGACTGGGCCAAACCTGGCCGCGGCGGAATTCTCCGCGCTGACGGAGAGGCTCCCGCCACGGGTTCGGGTCGAACGCTATCGCCGCGATTTTCCGCAACGGCTGCGGCATTGCCGGGTTTCGGTCAGCCAGGCAGGCTACAACACCGTCCTCGACATCCTCGCCGCCCGCGCCGCCGCCGTGCTGGTGCCGTTCGCGGAAGGGCGCGAGAGCGAGCAGACCCTTCGGGCCGAGCGGCTGGCGGCGCGCGGGGCCGTCGAAATGTTGGCGCCCGGCGAGCTGTCGCCGGACCGGCTCGCCGAAGCGATCGAGCGCGCGGCGACGCGCCGGCCAGCGGCGCTCGCGATCGATACCGGCGGTGCGCAGCGCAGCGCGCGGCTGGTCGCCGGCATGATTAGCGATGCTGCCCGCGGTGGGGGAGCGGCGATTGAGGATTTCGTAATGTCGCCGGGTGACTATACGGCCGACAAATGATAAGTCTCTGCCAACCCTCACCGGTCGCCACGGCGCGATGGTGCGACTTGGCGGCTGAGCTCGACCGCTGGGGAGAGGAAGGGAGGACCGCTACCTTGTGGTGGCGCGACGACGACGCGGCGGCGCCGGACGGGCGCCTCGACCGCCTGCTGGAAATCGCCGGAGATGTTCCGGTGGCCCTCGCGGTCATCCCGGCGGCAGCGGAGCCTGGCCTTGCTGCACGCCTCGGCGGCACTGCTGCGGCGCGGCCCGGCGCAGCACCGGCAGTCGCCGTGCTGCAGCACGGCTGGCGCCATTTGAACCATGCTGCCGGAGCGAAGAAAAGCGAGTTTCCCGCGACCCGCTCACCAGCCGCTGTGTCGGTCGAGCTCAGCGCGGGCCGGGCGCGGCTTGCCGCATTGTTCGGGACCCGCGCGCTCGACGTGCTGGCGCCGCCCTGGAACCGCCTCGATCAGCGCTTTTTGCCGCTGTTGGCGGGATGCGGGATCGCGGCCGTGTCGCGGGTCGGGCCGCGGCGCACGGCATGGCCGTCGCCGGGGGTGTTCGAGGCCAATGTTCACGTCGATCTGGTCGCCTGGAAGCGCGACCGCGGCTTTATCGGCGAGGGCGCCGCGCTGATGGGCCTCGTCGGGCATTTGCGCGCGCGCCGCAGCGGCGCCGCGGATGGCGCCGAGCCGAGCGGGATCCTGACCCATCACCTGGTGCAGGATGAAGCCACTGGCGCCTTTCTCGGCCGACTGATCGAGCTGACCGCCAACCATCCCGCAGCCCGCTGGCTCGCCGGCAGCGAGGTCTTCGCCTCCGCCATCGGGCCGCCCACAGGGAGCGGCGCGGCGAACGAGACCCCGCCGTGACCCGGCACACCTATCCCGGCTCGGCGATGCTCGGCGACTATCTGCGCGCTGCCGCCGGCCTGGTGCCGACCGCCGCGATCCTTGTATTCGCCCCGCTTGGCGCTGTAGGCGCCGCTGTCGTGGGCGGCCTCGTCGCGCTGTTCGCGGTGTTTGGCCTGCGCACCGCGCTGCGCCACGGGACCCGGGTCGAGATGACCGAGACCGGGCTGTCGGCCTCGGGCCCGCTCGGCGTCACGATCCGCTGGGCCGAGCTCGACCGGATGCAAGCTCGCCTATTATTCGACCCGACGCGACCGCCGTGACGGGTGGATGCAGCTCGAGCTGCGCGCCGGCGCGGCGGTGCTTCGCCTCGACAGCCGCATCGACGGGTTCGCCCAGCTGGTCGAGCGCTCGGCGCTGGCCGCGGGCGCGCGCCGCCTGGTGCCGAGCGCGGCGACGGCGGCCAATCTCGAGGCGCTCGGCATCGTGCCCCCGGCATTTGCGATCGCCGAGGCGACGGGCGGAGCGATGGCATGACCGATCTCTTGACGGTCCGCGACCTGCATGTGCGCTTTGCCGCACCTGGCGGGTCGATCCGCGCCGTCTCCGGCGCCTCGTTTCGCGTGCGCCCAGCACTCGACGGTGGCGCTGGTCGGCGAGTCCGGCTCCGGAAAATCGGTCGTCAGCCAGACGATCATGCGCATCCTGCCGCGCAGCGGCCACATCGCTCGCGGCGAGATTCTGTTCGTCGATCCGCGCGGCGACGGCACGCCGGTCGATCTGGTCAGGTTGCCGAGCGACGGCGCGGCGATGCGGGCGATCCGCGGCGGCCGCATCTCGATCATCTTTCAGGAGCCGATGACCTCGCTGTCGCCGCTGCACACGATCGGCGATCAGGTTGGCGAGGCGTTGCGGCTGCACCGCACGGTCGGCGCTGCGGAGGCCGCCGAATTGATGCGTGGAGATGCTGCGCCTGGTCGGCTTTCCCGACCCGGCGCGGGCGTTGCGCAGCTACCCGTTCGAGCTGTCGGGCGGGTTGCGGCAGCGCGCGATGATCGCGATGGCGCTGGTCTGCCGCCCGGCGCTGCTGATCGCCGACGAGCCGACGACCGCGCTCGACGTGACGATCCAGGCGCAGATCCTGAAGCTGATGCGTCGAGCTGCAGCACGAGCTCGGGATGGCGGTGCTGCTGATCACCCACGATCTCGGCGTCGTCGCCAACGTCGCCGAGGAAATCGTCGTCATGTACCGCGGCGAGGTCGTGGAGAGCGGCACCCTCGAAGACATCTTTCGCCATCGCCGAGCATCCCTATCTGCGCGCGCTGCTGCGCGCGGTGCCGCACTTCGACATGCAGCCGGGCGAGCGTCTGGTGCCGATCCGCGAGGTGGCCGCCGGCGATGCGCCGCATCTGATGGCCGAGAAGGTAGCGTGGCCGCCGGGGCCCTGCGGGCCGCTGCTCGAATGCGTCGGGATCCGCAAGAGCTATTCGATCCGCAAGGGCGGCTGGTTCGCCAGCACCGCGGCGCAGGTCGTCGCGGTCGATGACGTCAGCCTGAAGATCGAGCGCGGCGAATGCCTCGGGCTGGTCGGCGAAAGCGGCTGCGGCAAGACCACGCTCAGCAAGGTCCTGCTGCGCGCGGTGACGCCCGATAACGGCTCGATCGCGTTCAACGATCGCGGCCGGCTGATCGACGTGCTGGCGCTCGACGGCGACGGGCTGAAGCGGTTTCGCCGCCAGGTGCAGTTCATCTTTCAGGACCCGTTCGGCTCGCTCAACCCGCGCATGACGGTGTTCGACATCATCGAAGAGCCGCTGGTCGATCCACGGCATCGGCGACGCGCGCTCGCGGCGCGAGATGGTCGACGAGCTGGTCGGCCTGGTCGGGCTCGATCGCCGCCACCTGCGGCGCTATCCGCACAGCTTCTCCGGCGGACAGCGGCAGCGCATCGGCATCGCTCGGGCGCTGGCGCTGCGGCCCGATCTGGTGATCTGCGACGAGCCGATCTCGGCGCTCGACGTGTCGATCCAGGCGCAGATCCTGAACCTCTTGATGGACCTCAAGCAAAAGCTCGGGCTGACCTACCTGTTCATCTCGCACAATCTGGCGGTGGTCGACTACATCGCCGACCGGATCGCGGTGATGTGCGCCGGCCGCATCGTCGAGATCGCCGACCGCGGCGACATTGTTTCGCCAGCCGGTGCATCCCTACACCCAGGCGCTGCTGGCCGCGGTGCCGGCGCCCGATCTGGCCCATCCGCTCGATTTCGCCCAGCTGATGGAAGACCGCGCCTCCAACCCGGCGGCCTGGCCCGAGCCGTTCCGCCGTGAGCCGGCGAACCCGCCGCGGCTGATCGAGGTTGCCCCCGGCCACGCCGTCGAGGCGCGGGCATTGCCGGCGATGCCGGCCCTGGCCGGCGGCTTGGCCCGGGCGTGAGGAAGAGAGCGCCGCGATGAGCCGAGACCGGCCGCGATCGATCGGCAGGCGTCGGAGAACGGGGTTTCGCCTCATCCTCGCGCTGGCGCGCGGCGCTGCTGGCGCCGGCGGCGCGCTCGGCGCGGGCCGATCGGCCGGCGCTGGTGGAGACGCCGTTTTTCGCGCCGGCGGTGGCGAGCGGGGCGCTGCCAAAGGTCGAGGACCGCGTCCCGGCCGATCCGGTGGCTGGTCGATACGAGCGGCACGCCCGGCGGCACCTGCGCATGCTGATGGCTCAGCCCCAAGGACACCCGCATGATGGTGGTCTACGGCTATGCGCGGCTGCTCGGCTACACCCCGGCGCTCAAAATCGAGCCGGATATTCTGACCTCGATCGATGTCGAGGGCGGCCGGGTGTTCACCCTGCATCTGCGCCAGGGCATGAAATGGTCGGACGGGCAGCCCTTCACCGCCGAGGATTTCCGCTATTGGTTCGAGGATGTGGCCGAGAATCCCAAGCTGTCGCCCTCGGGGCTGCCGGTGGCGCTGCTGCCGCAGGGTCAGCCGCCGCAATTCAAGGTGCTCGACGCCGTCACGGTCCGCTATAGCTGGCCGCAGCCAAACCCATTGTTCCTCCCCGCTCTGGCCGATGCCGACCCCTTGTTCATCTATTGCCCTGCTCATTATTTGAAGCAATTCGACAAGAAATATGCCAACAAGGTTAAGCTTGCCGCTCTGGTGAAAACGACCAGGGTCCACAATTGGGCGCGCTCTGTTCCATCGGATGAACGCCATGTACCGGAACGACAATCCCGATCTGCCGACGCTGGAGCCGTGGGTTCTTAAAACTAAGCCTGCCGTCGGAGCGGATGGTGTTCGAACGGAACCCGTATTACTACCGCGTCGACGCGCGCGGGCCACCAGCTGCCCTATATCGACCGCGTGATCGTGTCGCTCGCCGACAGCCAGATCATCCCGGCCAAGACCGGCGCCGGCGAAAGCGATCTGCAGGCGCGCTATCTGAGCTTCGACGACTATACGTTTTTGCGGCGCAACGAGGAGAGCGAGCACCTACAAGGTGCATCTGTGGCGCACCGGGCCGGGCAGCCAATTCGCGCTCTATCCCAACCTCAATGTCGATGACCCGGTGTGGCGGGGTTTGGTGCGCGACGTGCGCTTTCGCCGCGCCTTGTCGCTCGCCGTCAATCGCCACGAGATCAACCAGGTGCTCTATTTCGGGCTGGCGATCGAAGGGCAGAACACGGTCTTGCCGCAGAGCCCGCTCTACAAGCCCGCCTATCGCACGGCCTGGGCGCAATTCGATCTGGGCGAAGCCAACCGGCTGCTCGATCTGATCGGCTTGACCAAGCGCAACGGCGATGGCGTGCGTCTGCTCCCCGATGGCCGGCCGATGGAGATCGTCGTCGAGGATTCGGGCGAGTGGCCCGAGAAGTCCGACGTGCTAGAGCTGATCCGCGATTCCTGGCGCCATATCGGCATCAGCCTGTTTGCCAAGCCGCTGCAGCTCACGCTGTTCCGGCGCCGGGTGTTTTCCGGCGAAACCTTGATGTCGATCGACAAGGGGGTCGATGACGGGCTGCCCAGCGCAGCGTCCTCGCCGTGGGAGTTTGCGCCGACCAGCCAACAGCAGCTCGAATGGCCGAAATGGGGACAGTATTACGAGACCAAGGGGATGGCTGGACGACCCGCCCGATTTGCCGTCCGCGGTGCAGCTGAGGGACCTCTATAACGACTGGCTCGGCACCGCTTCGCCGCAACAGCACACGCAGATCTGGCACCAGATCCTGGAGACCTGGGCGCAACAGGTGTTTTCGATCGGGACCGTCGCCGGGGTGCTGCAGCCGGTGGTGGTCAGCGACAAGCTGCACAACGTTCCCGACAAGGGCATCTACAACTGGGATCCCGGCGCCTTTTTCGGCATGTACAAGCCGGACCGTTTCTGGCTCGGCCCGACGCCGGCGGCGAAATCGGCGTCCGCCGTGCCAGGCGCGCCGGCGCTTCCGCAAACAACCCCATGACCAGCAGCCCCATCGCCAGCAGCCCCATGACCAGCAGCCCTATAACCAAAGGCCGGCCGCGCAATACAGGCCTGGTGAGGAGGGAACCGGCCCGATGCTGAGCTACATCATCCACCGCCTGCTGATCATGGTGCCGACCCTGATCGCGATCAGCATCGTCATCTTCACCATCATCAACCTGCCTCCCGGCAACTACTTTACTACCTACGTCGCCGAGCTGGAGAGCTCGGGCGAGACGGCCGATCTCGCCAAGGTCAAATTTCTCGAAGCCGAATACGGCTTCGATCGCCCGTTGTGGCAGCAATACCTCTATTGGGCCGGCGGCCTGCTGCATGGCGACATGGGATATTCGTTTTCTTATGACCTGCCGGTCAACAAGGTGGTCGGCGACCGCATGCTGTTGACCGCCATCGTGTCGATAACCACGATCATCTTTACCTACCTCGTGGCGTTTCCGATTGGGGTCTATTCGGCGACGCACCAATATAGTCTCGGCGACCACCTGCTGACGTTGCTCGGGTTTCTCGGGCTGGCGACGCCGAGCTTTTTGTTGGCGCTGGTGCTGCTCTACCTGGCGAATGTCTATCTCGGGGTTTCGATCGGCGGGTTGATGGACCCGAGATACGCTGACCAGCCGTGGAGCTGGGGCAAGGTCGTCTCGCTGCTCGCCCATATCTGGATCCCGGTCATCGTGATCGGCACAGCCGGAACCGCGGCGATGATCCGCCGGCTGCGCGCCAACCTGCTCGACGAGCTGCAAAAGCAATATGTCGTGACGGCGCGCGCGAAAGGCCTTCATCCATTCAAGGTGCTGTTCAAATACCCGCTGCGCATGGCGTTGAACCCGTTCATTTCCGATATCGGGTCGCTGCTCCCGCAGGTCATCTCGGGTGCGGCGATCGTGTCGATCGTCCTGTCGCTGCCGACAACCGGGCCAATGCTGCTCGAATCGCTGCGCAGCCAGGATATGTACCTCGCCGGCTCGTTTTTGATGTTCATCTCGACCTTGACCGTGATCGGCGTGTTTGTCTCCGATCTGGCGCTGGCGCTGCTCGACCCGCGCATCCGGCTGCAGGCGGGACGGCGCCAGTGAGCGATCTGACCCTTATCCCCGGCTCACCGCCCGAACCCGCCGGCGGCAGCTCGGCGCCGGTGCCGCTGCCGCATTACGTTGCCACCGCGCCATACGATCCTTACGCGGTCGAGCGGATGACCGCGGCGCAGGAGCGCTTCTACGTCGCCTCGCAGTGGCGCATGATGTGGTGGAAGCTGCGCCGTCACCGGGTCGCCGTCGCCGCCGGCGCGATCCTGGTGGCGATGTATCTCGGCATCACGATCTGCGAATTCCTCGCCCCCTACGGGATCGACACGCGCAACACCGATTTCATTTACGCCCCGCCGCAGCCGGTGCACATTTTCGATCATGGGCGGCTCGTCGCCCCCTATGTGTATGGCTACGATTACCGGCTCGACATGCGCCGGCTCGAGCGGATCTACACGCCCGACCCCAAGAAGCGGCAGACCTTGCGGTTTTTCTGCCACGGCGACAGCTATCTGTTCTGGAGCTTGCTTCCCGGAAACTTGCATCTGGTTTGCCCGGCCAAGGGCGGGCAGCTGTTTCTGCTCGGCACCGACCGGCTGGGGCGCGATTTGATGTCGCGGATGATCTATGGCGCGCGCGTCTCGCTGACCGTCGGGCTGCTCGGCGTCGCGGTCAGCCTGACCCTCGGCATCGTCATCGGCGGGATTGCCGGCTATTACGGCGGCTGGACCGATATCCTGATCCAGCGCGGCATGGAGGTCATCCAATCTTTCCCGCATCTGCCATTGTGGATGGCGCTGTCGGCGATCTTGCCGGTCAGCTGGAGCCCGATCTTCGTTTATTTCGGCATCACCTTAATCCTCGGGATGATCGACTGGACCCACCTCGCCCGCGCCGTGCGCTCAAAGCTGCTGGCGCTGCGCGAAGAGGATTTCTGCACCGCCGCGGTGCTGATGGGCGCGCGCCCGGCGCGCATCATCGGCCGCCATCTGCTGCCGAGCTTTACCAGCCATCTGATCGCCTCGGCGACCCTGATGATCCCCGGGATGATCCTCGGTGAGACCGCGCTGTCGTTTCTCGGCCTTGGTGTGCGCCCGCCGATGACCAGCTGGGGCGTCTTGTTGAACGAAGCGCAGAACATGAACGTCGTGGCGCTCTACCCGTGGCTGATGCTGCCCGTGGTGGCGGTGATCGTCGCCGTGCTCGCCTTCAACTTTTTCGGCGACGGCCTGCGCGACGCTGCCGACCCTTATCATTGAGGGCAGCTCATTGCCGGGCAGCCGCCGCCTCAGGCGAGGGGGCGCTCGGCTCGCCGCCCGGTTACGGCCGCAGCACCAGCCCCTCTTGCGCGACGATCGTCCCCGGCCGTGCATTCGCCGCCTCGGCCGCGATCCGGTCCATAAACGCGTCGTCGTGACCGGGGTCGTGATGAAAGATGACTAGGGTGCGCGCGGCCGCCGCATCGGCGAGACGCACCCCCTCCTGCCAGGTGGAATGCCCCCAGTCCTTGTGGCTCGAATATTCGGCATCGGTGTAGGTGGCGTCGTAAATCATCACGTCCGCACCATCAGCCAGCCCCAAGATGCTGCGGTCGAGCCCGCCCGGGCGATGCTCGGTGTCGGTGATATAGGCAACCGCCTTGCCGGAATATTCGATGCGGTAGCCGGTGGCGCCGTTGGGATGGTTGAGCGGTGCCGTCGCGATCCGAATCCCGCGATGTGGCGAGAGCTTTTTGCCGGCGGTGAAATCGACGAACTCGATTTTGGCGGTAAAGATGCCCATCGGGATCGGAAATAAGGGCGCGATCATCATGCTGTTCAGCACCGCCTCGATGCCGATGCCGTCGAGGTGCCCGGCCCAGATTCGGATCCGGCTGCGCGCGTCATAGCACGGGGCAAAAAACGGCAGGCCGCAGATATGGTCAAAATGGCTATGGCTGTAAAACAGATCGAGCTCGGCTGGGTCGCCGGCCCGCACCAGCTCGTTGCCGAGCAGGCGAAGCCCGGTGCCGCCGTCGAACACCATCAGCCGGTCGCCGCATCGAATCTCGACGCAGGACGTGTTGCCGCCATAGCGCACGGTATCCGGGCCGGGACAAGCGATGCTGCCGCGCACACCCCAAAACCGCACCGTGTAATTCGGCTGGACCAAGCCTCGGGTCCTAATCTGCTACCCTCGCCTCTCCGGTAATATCGATTGGTTTGCTGAAAAAAGCTATATCGCCGGGGCGGCGGCCACGCGGTATGCGGGTTTTTCGTGATCTTCTTCTAAACCTGTCGTTAACCAGTTCAGGATATCAGTGGGCTTCCCCCCCACCCACACGGAGCGTCGGTCGTGCCCCAGGCTGATGACCAGACCACTGATGAGCAGACCAGTGATGACCAGACCACCGATTATCAGGCCGCGGTTGCCCTGTTTCTGCGCACCAAAAGCATCACCCGCTGCCCTACGGTGTGCGCGGTGCCGACCCAGGCGACCGTCGCAGCTGACGATCGCGCCGCCTATCGCAGCTATATCGCGGCCAAGGAAGCGGCCCGCCTGGAAAGGGCCAGATCGCAGCGGCACCTGGTTCATCCCTGGCCGTCGCTCACCGTTTGAGTGGAGGATCGGCTTGCGATCGGCCGGTGCCGCGGAGAAGTGCCGTGAGCGATAGCGACCTGTCGGTGCGCTGCTGCATCGCCGGCGGCGGCCCCGCCGGCATGATGCTCGGCCTGTTGCTGGCGCGCGCCGGCGTCTCGGTGCTGGTGCTCGAAAAGCACGCGGATTTTCTGCGTGATTTCCGCGGCGACACGATCCACCCCTCGACCCTTGAAATCATGCACGAGCTCGGGCTGCTCGATGAGTTTCTGCGCCGTCCGCACCAGGAAGCCCGGACGGTTGGCGCCCAGATCGGCGACGATGTCATCGATCTCGCCGATTTTACCCGCCTGCCGACCCGCTGCCGCTTTATCGCGTTTATGCCGCAATGGGATTTCCTCGACTTTGTTGCCGAGCAGGCGCGGCGCTATCCAAGTTTTCAGCTCAGGACCTGCGCCGAGGTGACCGGTCTGGTCGAGCAGGCCGGGCGGATCATCGGCGCGCGGGCCGAAACCCCCGAGGGCGCCTTGACCGTCCACGCCGATCTGGTCATTGGCGCCGATGGCCGGCATTCGACCGTGCGCGACAAGGCCGGCTTCACCAGCGACGATATCGGCGCTCCGATGGACGTGCTGTGGATGCGGCTGCCGCGGCGCCCGGACGATCCGGCACAGACCCTGGGCCGCGTCGATGCCGGGCGAATCCTGGTGATGCTCAACCGCGAGGAGTATTGGCAATGCGCCTTTGTCATCGCCAAGGGCGGGTTTGACGAGATCCGGCGACGCGGCCTGCCGTACCTGCGCGCCGAGCTCGGCCGCCTGGTTCCCTATCTGCGCGAGCGGACTGGCGAGCTGCGCGATTGGGATGACGTCAAGCTGTTGAGCGTCGCGGTCGATCGCCTGCGCGTGTGGCACCGGCCGGGTGTGCTGTGCATTGGCGATGCCGCGCACACGATGTCGCCGGTCGGCGGCGTCGGCATCAATTTGGCGATCCAGGACGCGGTCGCCGCCGCCAACATTCTGGCGCTGCCGCTGCTGAGAGGGGCGGTCGGCGACAATGATCTGCGTGCGGTGCAGCGCCGCCGCGAGTTCCCGACGCGGGCCATGCAGCGGGTCCAGGTGATCGTGCAGAACCGGGTCATCGGCCGCGTCCTGCGCAGCACCGGCAAGCTGTCGGCGCCGTTGCTGCTGCGGATGTTCGCGCGCTGGCCGCTGCTGCGGCGGCTTCCGGCGCGGTTGATCGGCCTCGGCTTTCGCCCCGAACATGTCCGGACTCCCGCGCCGGCTTGAGCCCGGGTTGGGGGAGACGCGGGCTAGAGCGGTTTGCCATCTTGTGCGCCGAGGGAGAGCGACTTTGTCAGAAAGACCCGCGTCGCGCCGTCGGGCGGGCAGGCGATCTCGCCGAAGCACCGATAGCCGCATCGCTCGTAAAAGCCCGGCGCCTGGAATGTGGCCGTAGCCCCGATTATCTCGAACGCTTTGGTCTCCCGGATTTTGCGGGCGGCTGCCCTGGCCATCGCGTCATAGCACTGCCCGACGAGTTCTGCGATCTGCCCCAAATGCGATGGCTTGCCGACCTCGCCATAAAGGCGCGTGTCGTCCTCAAGACGAGCAGTTACGACAACCGCTTCCGTTCACTCCTTGCGGGCGACGGCATGGCGTACCTGCCGCGCTTTCATGCCGATGGAGAGGCTGGACTGAAACGGATCGACGAGACGCCCACACCAGCGCCTGTGGTGGACCTCTGGCTTGCCGTCCACAAGGACAACCGCAATACCCGGCGCATCAGGGCAGTTATTAAAGCAATCGCCTCTGCGGCGTCCAAGCGGATTGCAAAATAGCTGGCACTCGATACTGGCCCAGCTGGTGGCGCTTACGGAGATCCGCGGCGAGTACGTGCCGGGCCCGCATCTGACGGCACTCGCGATCAAGCACGGGCTGACTTTGTGTTCAACAGACGGCGATCTCGCTCGATTTCCCGGGTTGACGTGGCAAAACTCACTGGTGTAGCAGCGCCGAACCGGCGCGCAGCGAAAGAAGCATCGTTCTCGACGCCAGGTTTACGACACTCTGGACTTTCACGCATGCGCGCCGCTTTCCGTTGTGGCTTAATGGCGCCATCGAACAAGGGAGCGACGCAATGCCGAATGTCGAACCGCACCGCTTGTCGGCGACCGAAATCGCGCGAAAGACCGAGGGTGGCGGGTTGACCGCGGAGGCGGTGGTGGCGAGCTGCCTTGAGCGCATTGCCGCGCGCGAGTCGGTGGTGCGGGCGTGGGCTTTTCTGGCGCGCGAGGCTGCGCTGGCCGAGGCGCGGGCGTTCGACCGGGCGGGCAAGAAGATGCTGCTCGGCGGCGTGCCGTTTGGGCTCAAGGACATTTTCGATGCCGCCGGGATGCCGGCCGGCTACGGCTCGCGCATCTATACCGGGTGGCGGCCGCCCTCGGACGCCAGTGCTGCGGCGTTGCCGAAAGCGGCGGGCGCGATCCTGCTCGGCAAGACGATCACGACCGAATTCGCCAATCGGTATCCCGGCCCGACCTCCAACCCATACGACCCGGCGCGCACGCCCGGCGGCTCGTCGAGCGGGTCGGCGGCGGCGGTCGCCGATTTTATGGTGCCATTGGCGATCGGGACCCAGACGGCAGGCTCGGTTCTCCGCCCGGCTGCTTATTGCGGGGTCATCGGCTTTAAGCCGAGCTTCGGCCTGTTTCCGCCGGCCGGCATGCGGATCAACACCGAGGCCTTTGACACGGTCGGCATCATGGCCCGCGGGGTCGCCGATATCGCGCTGTTCCGCGCGGCGATGATGGCAATCCCCTATCACCCGCCGGCGATGCCGCAGACGGCGCCGCGCATCGGGCTCTGCCGCGGCCCGCATTGGGACGACGCCGAACCCGAAGGCCGTGCGGTGCTGGAAGCCGCAGCCGACCGGCTGGCCGCCGCCGGCGCAAGGATCGCCGATACCGCGCTGCCGCCGGAATGCGCCGAGTGCGACGACTATCAGCGGGTGATCGGCGCGTTTGAGGGGCTGCGCAACCACATGCCCGAGCTCTACCGGCACGAGGCGCTCTTAAGCCCGCAATTGCGCGAGACCAAGATCGCGCTCGGCCGCAAGCTGAGCCTCGACCAGTTCCGCGATGCCTGTCGCGGCGCCGACCAGGCGCGTGCGGCGGCATGGGAATGGGCCGCGGGCTTTGACGCGATCCTGACTCTGCCGGCACCGGGCGAGGCGCCGCGCGGGCTCGGCGACACCGGCTCGGCGATGTTCAACGCGATCTGGACGCAGCTCCACATGCCCTGCCTGACCCTGCCGGCGGGCCGGGGCCCGAACGGGCTGCCGCTCGGCGTCCAGCTGGTCGGCGGGCGCCATGACGATGCCCGGCTGCTGGAGGTGGCCCTCTGGGTCGAACGCCGGCTGTCGCAAGGAGAACCGAAATGAGCGGCGCCGAGCGGCTGACCGCGAGCGAGGCGGCGGCCCGCCTCGAAGCCGGCGACCTTTCCGCGGAAGCGCTGGTGCGCAACTGCCTCGACCGCGCCGAGGCGCGCGCCGCGGTCAAGGCCTGGGTGTGGCTCGACCCTGAACTGGCCCTGGCGCAGGCGCGCGCGATCGACCGCGCCGGCCGCCCGGGGCTGTTGAAGGGCGTGCCGGTCGGGGTCAAGGACGTGATCGACACCTACGACATGCCGACCCAGCACGGCTCGCCGATCTATCGCGGCAATCGCCCGTTCGCCGACGCCGCCTGTGTCGCGCTGACCCGCGCCGCGGGCGGCGTGATCCTCGGCAAAACCGTGACTACCGAGTTCGCCAATCGCCATCCGCGCGAAACGGTTCACCCGCACAATGCGGCGCACACCCCCGGCGGCTCGTCGAGCGGCTCGGCGGCGGCGGTCGCCGATTTCCAGGTGCCGGTCGGCTTCGGCACGCAGACCGGCGGCTCGACGATCCGTCCGGCGGCGTTTTGCGGGGTGATCGGCTACAAGCCGTCGTTTGGCGAGTTCAGCCGGGTCGGCATCAAGATGCAGTGCCACAACCTCGATACGCTCGGCGTCATCTGTCGCAGCCTCGACGATGTGGCGCTGATGCGCGCAGTGCTGCTGGCGCAGCCCCGGCACCGGGTTGATCGTTCGTCGAGCGCGCCGCGCATCGGTTTCTGCCGCACACCCGCCTGGGAGCACGCCAGCACCGACACCCAGGCATTGCTCGAACGTACCGCATCCCGGCTGTCGGCGGCGGGTGCGCCGGTCAAGGACGCGGCGCCGGTCCCAACCGATTTCCTCGACCATCAGCGGCGCATCTTCGAATTCGAGGCGGCGCGGAATTACGCCCATGAATACGAGGCGCATGGCGACCAGCTGAGCCCGGCATTGCGCGATGGGCTGCTGACGCCGGGCCGCGCCTTGCCGCTCGCCAGATATACCGAGGCGATCGAAGCTGCCGAGATGTTTCGCTCCCGCCTCGATGATGTGTTCGGCGAATTCGATGTATTGCTGACGCCGAGCGCGGTCGGCGAGGCGCCCGAGGGCCTGGGCTCGACCGGCGACGCGCGCTTCAACGCGATCTGGACCCTCGCTTGGACGCCATGCGTCACCCTGCCTGCCGGCTCGGGCCGCAACGGCTTGCCGCTCGGCATCCAGCTCGTCGGGCCGCGCTTTGGCGATGAAGGATTGCTCGACGCCGCCGCCTGGGTCGAGGCCCGGCTTGGCTGAGCCGGCGCGCTTGCCGGCGGCCGCCGGCCGACGCATTCTGCACGGGACACCCTCGGAGGAGACCAGATGATCTATGAATTGCGCGTCTATCACTGTGTGCCAGGGCGCCTGCCGGACCTGATCAAGCGGTTCGACACCCTAACCTTGCCGCTGTGGGAAAAACACGGGATCCAGCAAGCCGGGTTTTGGACCGTGGCGATCGGCACCTCGAACCAGGACCTCTATTACATGCTGAAGTGGGAATCGCTCGACGATCGGGCGAGAAGGTTCGCCGGGTTCCAGGCCGATCCCGAATGGATCTCCGGGCGGGCCGAGACCGAAAAGAACGGCCAGATCGTCGCGTCCATCACCAACACGATCCTGCAGCCGACCAGCTTTTCGGCGGTAAAATAAGTCCTTCTTTCGTCATTCGCGGGAAAGCGGAAATCTAGCGGCGAAAGAGCCGGGTTCGCCCTGGACCCCCGCTTTCGCGGGGGTGACGAATGAGCTCCGGACCCCGCTTTCGCGGGGGTGACGAATAAAAGGTGCGTTTTGCAGGTCGCTGAGAAATTTAGCGTGACGCCCCAATCCGTGGAAAGGAACCAAAAGATGCTTTACGAACTGCGCATTTATCACTGCCCGCCGGGCCGGCTCCCGGATCTGCTGAAGCGGTTCGACACGATCACCTTGGGCATCTGGAAACGGCACGGGATCGAGCAGGCCGGGTTCTGGACCACTCTGATCGGCGAGTCGAACCAGACGCTCCATTACCTGCTCAAATGGGAGTCGCTGGCCGATCGCGAAAGGAAATGGAACGCGTTCCAAGCCGACCCCGAATGGCACACCAAGCGGGCCCAGACCGAAGCCAACGGGCCAATCGTTGCCCGAGTGGAAAACTACATGCTGCAGCCGACCAGCTTCTCGGCGGTGAAATAGTTCTCCTGCAACATAGCCGGCGGATCAATTCGGCCGCCGGCAAAATTTTGCGGATCGGCCGCGCCCCGCTCCGGGGCGCGGAGGCCCCGGGGCTCAGGCGCCAGCGGGCCGCTAAAGTTCGAACCACGGCCCGTTGCCAGGAACCATATGCCTGCCGACCCAATCGCAAAACTTGATGTCCTCCGCGTTCTTCTCGTAGATCGCCAGGCGAGCACGCCGGTCGAGATCCGCGAGTTCAACATACCTCGCCGAGACATTCATGCGCCCGTATCGCGTGGTGCCGCGAAAACGGATATAATCGTCGAGCTGCTCGAACCGGATAATTTTTAGATCGAGGATCGCGGCGTTATCGAGGACTGATTCTAGAGAGGGCTCGCTGCCCAATATTTCGCATAGGGGATTTCCTGGGGCGACCAGGTCGATGATCTTTGGCGCGAGATCGAGCGCGGCGCGCCGATCCGGCAAAAACGCGCTATCGGAAAGTTCGAGCGCGCAGCGCCAGCGGATCACATCGGGGTGACTTGGTTTGGTGCGAAGCAAATCCAACGCATAGTTAATTACCGAAAGACACGTGTCGATCGGGTCACGAAGAATTGCAAATGCGCTGTCCCAGCCGCGTTTCAGAGTATTGTTCAAAATTCTTACTGCGGAACCGTGCCCGAATACGGATATATGCCGGGCCTGCGGGTGTTCCAGGCGTAAGATCGTGTTCCGCAGATAGGCCAAGCTCGCGCCGAACCAGCCATTGTCATACGCAGGAAATAGGTGGATCGGACAGAACCGAGGGTCGGAACGGAACGCCTCGAACAAAGTGGCGCCGCCCGATTTTGGAATATCGAAAAAGAACTCCCGCGACAGATGCGCGAACTCGCGCTGCAGCACGATGTCGTGCTGCTCCATGAATTCGTTCGAGGACAAAATTTGGCGGATATGGCGCGACGGGGAGACCACGACCTCCTGGGCTATCGCGGCGGTGTCCGGGCTGCGTCCCAACAGCTCCTCAATGTAAAAGCGGGCAAACTGGCTCGGGCCGCGCCGGCGCAGATCATCGTCCAACCGCCGCAGCCCCGCATCATAGCCCTCGGGATCGATCAGGGCGCGACAGACCCGGGCGAGCAGCGCGGGATAGCGGCAGGGTCCGGGTTCTGATAACGGCGGCTCGGAAGCGGCACCGGCTTGTTCGTCCGGCGGGCTGGTCCCCGGCTCTGGGAGCGGATCTAGCCCGGCGTCTGGCTGGGACGCGATCAGGTCGGCTGTCGGTTGGAGCGCCATATCCAAGGGGTTCTTTCAAACAGTAATGTGCGACTGCTCAATTGGCGGGAGCCCAGCGGGCGCTACGGACCTGCGCGGCGCCTCGGGCGAAGGCAGACCAACTGAAATCGCGGGTCGATCTCAGGCGGCTGTCATGTTTCGGCGGGCTCCTCGGGATTGTCTTCGGGCTCCTCGGCTGCGCGATCGTGCCGCGGCCAAGCGCTCGGGTCGCTGCGAAACGACGCTCGCGTCGGCCGGATCGTGATCAGGTTGGACATGCCGCTCATAATGTCCTCGAGCAGCATAACCCGCGCCAAGCCGTCGGTGGCTGGCGCGTAACCGATCGAGGCTACCCCGAGCCAGAGATACTCGCGCGGATCCAGACCGGCGGCGATCTCTCCGACCGCCTCAAGCTCCAGCGCCACCCGCCCGTTGTTGGAGGCGGCGTGCAGCAGCAGAAAACGGCGGGTGCCAGCTTCGAGCTCGACGGGCGGATAATTGGTGCCGTTGATTGCGATGCGCAGCTGCATCGACTGCACCCACGCCACGGTAAACATCTCGACCATGATCACGACCGGGCCGGGTTCGCGCTCTGCGGTCGCGAACGTGATGCTGCCGGTGCGGCCGCGCATCCAGCGGCCAAAGCTCTCAACCGCGTCCCATGAGGTGTCGCAGGCAAACTGCACGAACGCCGAATCGCCGGCCCGGATAAATTCGGCCACATCCTCGCGGTGCCCCAGCCGATAGACCCGCCCCGGCGTCGCGAGCGGCGGCTCGACACTTTTCTCGGCGGGTCCCCACTCGTCACGCAACGCGCGCACCATCGCGATCGCGTCGCTGGCGACGTCGCGCCATTCCCGCGGCCGGAAATTCTCGCGGATATTGCGCGCTCTGCCTTCGAGATATTCGTCGTCTTCGATCAGCCGCGCGATCTTGTCGTAGCCATCGTTGTCGTTAAAGGGATCGAGGTAATCGGCCAGGTCGCCGGCCAGCTCGGGAACCGAGCCGGTGCTCGCCGCAACGCATGGCCGGCCGCTGGCGAGGCTCTCCGCCACCGGCGCCGCCCAGCCTTCCTCGAGGCTAGGGAACACGGTAAACCGCGCCGACTGGTAGAGTGCCGCGAGCTCCGCGGCGGATGCATCGCCCAGCGTTATCACATTGCCATGTAAATTATTCGTCGACTGCAGCTGGTGCAGCAGCTCGTCGCCGCGCCATCCAGCCTCGCCGACCAGCACCAGCTTTGGCGTTGCGCTGTCGCGCCGGTCGAGCAGCCGTTTCCAGATCCGCAGCAAGTAAGCATGGTTCTTACGGGCTTCGATCGGCGAAACGTACAAAACGTACTCGCCCCTTAGCAGCCGAGCGACCGCAATCGACACATCGCCATTGCCGCTGGGCTCATCACCAGCCTCGTGAGCCGGGCCAGCCTTGTGAGCCGGCTTCAGCGTGCGGAGCGCCGCCGGCGAGATGCGGTTTTCGACTGCGAAATCTTCGACCTCGCGAGCGGCGTGGTCCGACACGCAAAAAATAAAATCCGCGACGCGCAGCATCGACAACAATGCCGATTTGAATGAGGCCGCGAGCTCCGCGGTGCCCAATTCGGGGTGGGTCAGAGGCGTTGTGTCATGGATCAGCGCGCCGATACGGACACCCTTGCGCCCAAAATCGATGATCCGCTCGGTAATGTTCTCCGAGACCCAGAATTCCCCAAGAATCAGCAGCACGTCGCCTGCGCTGGGCTCGTAAGGGTGGCCGCGGCTCGTCGCCGAACGCGCGATGCCGATCAGCCGGGATGGCTCGGCCGCGCCGCGAGACATCTCATCGGCAAGCTCCCCGACAAAGGCATCATCGATGACGGTGTAATGAGAACCGTCGTAGGCTTCCGACACAAACAGGCTTCCGGCGCGCTCCTCGGACGGCATGGCAAGGATCGCCGCGGCGATGCCGAGCTGGAGCTGCTGAATGGCCGAGGCCATCCGTCGATCGTCCGGATAAAAGAACAGGTCGGAGAGGTCGATGAACGTCGTCGGCCGGCGCGGTAAGGCGGAGCGTTGAGCCGGCGGCAGGTCTTCGGCGCCGACGCCAAACGCCGCGAGCTCGAGCTGGGCGTCGACCAGCATGTCGTCGATCCGCGCGGCCTCGCGATACGCCGCGATCGCGTCCGAAAAATTGCGCATTTTCTTATAGAGATGGCCCAGCTGCAGCCGGGTGTCGGCGACGTCCGGGGCCAGCGCCGCGCTCTTTTTATACGCGGCCTCTGCCTCGCCCAGATCGCCCAATTCTTTGAGGGCATGGCCGAGCTGCACCCAGATCGGCGCATCCTCGGCACGAACTGCCAGGTATTGACGATAAAATTTGGCTGCCTCAGCCCATTTTCGATTGTCGCGCGCCAGATCCGCCGCCGCCAGCAGCTGCCGCACGTTCTGCGATAAGCCGGGCGCCTGGATGTCTCTCTGATCGCGGGCGCGCCTGTTGAGAATGAACGCCATTACGTCAACCTGAACTCAATTCCCCGCGGCGATCAGAAGCGGCTTTACGGCTGCTTGTCAAGGCCGCCAAGCGCCGGAAAGAGGCTGCCGGTGGGGGTGCTCAGGGCTCGACGAAGTTATCGTCGGCGGCAGCGGCACAACCTATGCTGAGAACGGCTTTGAAACGGCGAGCCGCTTCATCGTCGCAAGCAGCATGGCGCGGATGCGCGCGGAGGTGATCATGCCTGAACCCCAAAGAGCAGCCTATGGATCGTGGTCGTCGCCGATCACCTCCGACCTGATCGTGGCTTCGTCGATCGGGCTTGGCGAGATCCAGCTCGACGGCGGCGATGTCTACTGGCTCGAATCGCGCCCGCAGGAGGGCGGCCGGTCGGTTCTGGTGCGCCATGCCGCCAATGGAACGACGGCCGATCTGACGCCGCCCGTGCCTGGCGGCGGCAAGGCGCCGTTCAATGTGCGCACGCGAGTCCATGAATATGGCGGCGGCGCCTATCTGGTCAGCGCCGGCATCGTCTATTTCTGCAACGATGCCGACCAGCGCCTCTATCGCCATGAGCGCGGGGCGGCGCCGGCGGCGATCACCCCCGAGCCCGGCCGGCCGCGCGGGCTGCGCTACGCCGATGGGGTGATCGACCCGGCGCGCGGGCGGATGATCTGGGTTCGCGAGGACCACACCACCGGGGCGCGCGAGCCGGTCAACACGCTGGTCGAGATTGCGCTCGACGGGTCGCGGCCGCAGCACATCCTGCAGTCGGGCCGGGACTTTTATGCCGCACCGCGGCTTAGCCCCGACGGGCGCCAACTTGCTTGGCTCGAATGGAGCCACCCGAGCATGCCGTGGCTCGGCTGCGAGCTGTGGCTTGCCGAGCTCGACGAGGCGGGCTCGGTCGGGCGCAAACGGCTGGTCGCCGGCGGCGAGGATGAGTCGATCTTCCAGCCCGAATGGTCGCCGGACGGCACCCTCTATTTTGTCTCCGACCGCTCCCAGCACCGGCTCGACGACCGCTGGTGGAACCTCCATCGCGCCCGCGGCGACGCGGTCGAGCCGGTTTATCCGCTGGCGGCCGAATTCGGCCGGCCGCAGTGGAATTTCCGAATGTCGGCGTTTGCGTTCGCTTCGGCGCGAGAGCTGGTGTGCAGCCATTTGCAGAACGGCGTCTGTCGGCTGAGCGCGGTCGATCTGGCGTCGCTGCGGGTGAGGCCGCTCGCGGCCCCCTATCAGGACATCTCCTCGCTGCGCGCCGATGCCGGACGCCTTTATTTTCGCGGCGGCTCGCCGACCCTTCCGCCGGCCATCGTCGAGCTCGACCTCGCCAGCGGCCGCACCACCGCCTTGAAGCTGTCGACCGCGCAGGACCTCGAAGCCTATCGCGGCTATTTGTCGGAGCCCGAGCCGGTGACGTTCGACACCGATAACGGCCAGCAGGCGCACGGCCTCTACTACCCGCCGCGAAACCGCGATTTCACCGCGCCAGAGGAGCAGCTGCCGCCCTTGATCGTGCATTGTCACGGCGGCCCGACCGCCGCCGCCTCGCCGACCTTAAGCTGGGGCACGCAGTACTGGACCAGCCGCGGCTTTGCCATTCTCGATGTCAATTACGGCGGCAGCACCGGCTATGGCCGCGAATACCGCCTGCGGCTGCAAGGCAATTGGGGCATCGTCGATGTTGCCGATTGCGTCAACGGCGCGCGCCATCTGGCGCAGGCGCGTCGGGTCGACCCCGAGCGCTGGGCGATCAGCGGTGGCAGCGCCGGCGGCTACACGACGCTCGCGGTGCTGACGTTTCGCAACGAGTTCAAAACCGGCGCCAGCTATTTCGGGGTCAGCGACCTCGAAGCCTTGGCCAAGGACACGCACAAATTCGAGGCGCGTTATCTCGACGGCCTGATCGGGCCCTACCCCGAGCGCCGCGACCTATACGTCGCCCGCTCGCCGGTGCACAGCGCGCGGCTCATCTCGGTGCCGGTCGCGTTTTTTCAGGGCGTCGAGGACCGGGTGGTGCCGCCGCAGCAGGCCGAAGCCATGGTCGCGGCGCTGCGTGAACGGAAGATCCCGTCGCTCTACCTGTTGTTTGACGGCGAGCAGCACGGCTTTCGTCGCGCCGACAACATCAAGCGCGCGCTCGACGCCGAGCTCTATTTCTACGCCACCTTCCTCTCCGACCAGCGGCTGGAGTTCCGCATCCCCAAAGACTGACCAGCACGCGCACGGCGGTGCGCCTGAACGCATCGACAGGTCGGGTCAGCGCCCGGCGAACACGTCCCTTGCCACCAGCGCGGCAGTCATCGCCGCCGGCCAGCCGGCGTAAAACGCGAGATGGGTGATCAATTCGCCGATCTCCTCTTGGCTCAGGCCATTGTCGAGCGCGCGGCCGAGATGGCCGACCAGCTGCTTTTCGCGGCCGAGAGCCACCAGCGCCGCGACCGTGATCAGGCTGCGGTCGCGCTTCGATAGGCCGGGGCGCTCCCAGACATCGCCATAGACGACCTTCTCGGCGAGGTCGATCAGCTTTGGCGCGATCGGCCGCACCTGCTCGCGGGCGGGCGAGGGCGGGGTTACCGGCATGTTAGATCTCCGTTGCGGGGGGTGACGCAGGATGCCATTCGACATTGTCGTCGAGCGGGATGACCGGACGCGGCAGGCGGGTCCAGGTGAAGCGGTTCAGCATCGGCGAGGTCAGGCCGGGCAGATCGACCTCGACGATCTGGTCGGGGCCGAAGAACTCGTCAAAGCCGCCGCGGAAATGGCCGCGCGATTTGACCGCGACCGAGCGCGCCGCAGCGATGTCGAGCCCCATCATCTCGAAAAAGACCGGGTCGGCGCATTGCAGCCGGTGCGAGACGACGACGACCGTGACGCCGCCGACTTCCAGCGCCGCGCACGGCCCGAGCGCCAGCCGCATGCCGGCATAGATGCCGCGCCGGCCGATGCAGTTGCCGTCGCGCAATGCCGCGACCGTCGCTGCGGCGGCCCAGGGCTCGGAGAACGCCGTCGTCTCCCAGCGGTTGAACCGCGCCTCAAAGGTGGCGCCGACCCCGCGCCGGTGCGCCTCGGCGGCCAGCGGCGGGTCGTAGAAGATGCCGAGCAATGCCCGCTCGACATCGGCCTCATAGAGGGCGCGCAACAGATAAACCGTGTTGCCGCGCCCGCCGCCGCCCGGGTTGTCGGCGACATCGGCAAACGCCAGTGCCGGCAAGGACGGGTCGCGCCCGACCGCCACTGCCCTGGCGACCGCCTGGTCGAGCGGAGTCAGCTGCGGGCTGAACCGCGCCCGGTTGCTCCAGCCGAGCTCGGCGATCTCTTGCGCCAAGGCTGCGGCAGCACCCCGGTCATGGCGCGCGGTCACCACGACGGTGAGGCCGTTGTCCGCGGTGTCGGCAAAGGCAAAACCGCCCATCACCGACACGTTCAGGATTTCCGGGCTGATGCGGCGCTGGCCGAGCTCGATCATCTCGGCATAAGGGCCGGCGGCGGTCAGCATCGTCACCGTCGGCGGCACGATCGGCAAGCGGATAAAGACGCTCTGCGGCCGCATTCCGGCGAGCATCTCGCGGATCGCCGCCGCCGCCTCGGCGCCGCGTTCGCGCATGTCGAGATGCGGGTTGGTGCGGTAGCCGATAAAGGCGTCGATCGAGCGCACCATGCGCGGCGAGACGTTGGCATGCAGGTCGAGGGTCGCAGCGATCGGCACATTCGGGCCGACGATCGCCCTCACCCGCTCGAACAGGAGCCCGTCGGGATCGTCCTCCTCGGTGGTCAGCCCGGCGCCATGCGCGCAGATATAGACCGCGTCGAGCGGCAGCGCGGCCTTCAGCCGGTGCTCGATCGTGTCGATCAGCTCGGCGAAAAAGGCGTGCTCGACCGGCCCATTGGGCTCGGCCATGGCGAGTGCCACGCCGACCGGCGTCCATGGCCCCGAGTTATCCATCGCCGCGACAAAGCCCGGCGTCTCGGGCAGCATGACCGGGGCCGCGGTGCGCGCTTCGGTGAGGATCGCCTCCCCTTCGAGATAGGTGCGGGCCAGGAAATGCGCCTTGGTCGCCGGTGGGGCGAATTTGTTGCACTCGATCGAAAAGCCGAGGATCGCCACGCGGGGCGGGGATCGAGGCGTCATTGGCGGTCTCCTCGGAATAGCGAGGGTGCCGGATCAGCGCGTCCCGGCACCGAGCGCCACCGGCCGGGGTGGGGCAGGCTCGGCCTCGCCGAGCGCCATCGGCCGACCATGGGTCTCGCGCGCAAGAAAGGTGAAGGACAGCGCCACCAGCAGCATGCCAAAGGCGAGGAACAAAAAGGCTGGGATCAGCGCCCCCTCGGTCGCCTTTGGCGAGACGATGTTGCTGGTGCCGGCGATCAGCGCCAAGCTTAATGGTCCGAGGATCTTGCCGACGCCGTTCGCGGTTTGGCCGAGGCCGGAGGAGCGGGCGCCGAGCCGCACCCCATAGCTCTCGACCGTATAGGGCGCCAAATTCGAGAAGCTGCCGTCGATGCAGAAGGTCGAGGCGCACAACAGCACGACGATCAGCGGCACGCTGCCGACCAGGATGCTGCCGCAATAGCCGACCGCGGCGAGGGCGGCGACGCCGCCAAAGCCCCACAGCGCGCCAAGCAGGCGGCGACCCAGGAGCGGCGCCAAAAACGAGACCACGATCTTGCCGGTGACCCCAGCGCCGGCGACCCAAATGAAATATTTGGCGGCCTGCGGCACCGGGACATGGAGCAGCAGCGAAATCACCGTCGGCCCCCATAGATAGACGCCATAGGCCGCGGTCGCGGCGCCGCCCCAGATCAGCAAGGTTTCGCAGAATTGGCGCGGCTGCTGCAACAGCTCCGACAGCTTGCCGCGCGGCACCGTTGCCGGCCGGGCGGTCGGCTGCGGCACCGATTGCAGCGGGATCCCGAGCTGCTTTGCAATATTGGCGCGGGCCTGGGAGAAGCGCCCCATAGCGGTCAGCCAACGCACCAATTCAGGCACGAACAGCCAGGCCAGCACCCCGACCACCGCGACAAAAATGCCGAGCATGGCCATGCCGCGCCAGCCGATCGCCGCCAGCAACGCCGCCGAGGTGATCGAGGACAAGAGGCCGCCGGCGGTCGCGAACGCCACATAAAAGCTGGTGACAAAGGTGCGGTGCCGGGTCGGCGTCAACTCGACGATGATGGTCAGGCAGGGCACCACCGCCGCGGTCAGGCCGAGGCCGACGACAAACCGCAACAGCGCAAAGAGCTGCCAGGCGCCATCCGGGACAAAGCCGATCAGCGCCGCGCCCGCGCCGCAGATGAAGGTGCCGATGATCATCTGCGCCTTGCGCCCCCAGGCATCCGCCAGTCCGCCGAAAATCAGCGCGCCGGCGATCGCGCCGAGGCCACCGCTGTAGAGGATCAGCGCCGATTGGCCGTAAGTCAGATGCCATTGCGGCCCGACCACCGCGAGCAGAAACGCCACCACGGAAAAGTCAAAGAATTCGAGGACCGTGATCGCCGACAATATCGCAAACGCCACCCAATAACGCAGGTTGAGCGGCGCGCGGTCATAGAGCGACAGCAGGTCTTCGGACGTTTGGCCGGGCATTTGCTACTCCCCCTCGGCGCCGCTATGGCCGCCGTTCCCATTCGCTGCAGCGGGATTAACGAATAGGCGCCGCAAACCAGCGAGGTCAATCGCTGCGAGGGAAGGTCAGCCGCGCTTAAATCGCACCGCCGGCATCATCTCGCCACCGTGGCGTCGACATCCTGGTGCGAAACTCGGTGCTGTTCGCCCAGGCTCGGAGTGTCCGCCGCAGAGGCGTGGAAGATCTGCCGGTACAAATCCGTCCCGTAGCTGGTTCGCAGCGGCGCGCCCGGCAGCACCCGGAAAGTCCTGGTCCCGTCCTCGCTACGTTCGGCGCGCAAGAACAGGGCAGTGTCGAGCTTCGCTTCGTAGAGCCTGCCGGCGAGATCGAACATGTGGGTGACAAAGAACACCTTGACCCGGCTCTCCAGCAGCGCCCGAACGATCTGCCGGCCGATCTGCGAGCCCTCCCTCTCGTTGGTCGATTGGAACAATTCGTTGAACAGCACGATGCAGTCCGGCGCGAGGCGATCGACGATGCCGCTGATCCGCAGCAGCTCTTCCTCGAACTTGCCGCTGCGCATTGTCGGGTCTTCCTCGCGCTTATAGTGCGTGAACAGGCCCGCGCTCAGATTCGCGCAATATGATCGTGCCCCAACAAACATGCCGCACTGCATCATCAGCTGCGCCAAGCCGACGCTGCGCAGCAGGGTCGATTTGCCCCCCTGATTGGCCCCGGTGATCACGAAAAGGCCCTTGCCGTCGCCGTCGCAATCATTGCCGACGACCCTGTGCTCGAGCTTCAGCGCGAGACAGACATCGTAGAGCCCGCGGACCGTGTAGCGGCGCTCCGCCGAGGCGACCGGCGCTGGAAAGCACATCGGCTCGCGCTGTCCCGCCAAACGGTCGCGCAGGTTCAGGCAGCCGACGTAGAACGCCAGCTCGGTGCGCAGCATGCGAAAAAAGCCGAGGATGTGATCGCAGGACTGAGCGGCGGCATTGGCGGCGATGTTGATGCCTCGGTCGCGCAGCTCGCCAACCGCCTTGGCGCCGGCTTCATCGCGCTCGGCGATGTGAAAGGTGTGGGCGGCCGGCCCCCGCGTCAGCAGGCGTTGCAGCCACGGGCGGTCGTCATCGTTGGGCTTGCGCAGCATGTGGCCGACGCCCACCAGGCCTTGCCCAAGACGGGCGCTGATCAACACGCCGCGGCGAAACTTCAGTCGCGCGAGGTGCGCCTCGATGGCGCCGAGATAGGCGTCGTCCAGCTCGCGGCGCAGCATCGCGAACAGGGTCGTGAAGCCATCGGAGGCGAACCCGGCCATATGCGCCTCCGCCTCGCGTCGCAAGGTGCGCAGCGCCTCAACAAACATCGACAATACTTCGACCGACCGATGCAGCAGAAACCCAGGGCTGTGGCTGTGGATGCCCCAATAGTTCTTGCGTTCGCGCTCGATGGTTGCGACGGCGAGGTTGTAGAGGTGGCGCACGACCGCGGCGTTGCTGATGCAGTCGCGAAGGATCGCCTGGCGGTACAGCACCGTCGGCACGTCGGTCAGCATCGAGAGGACCGCCGCCCTCGCCACCCCCAGCAAAAATGCATCGCCCCCAGCCATCGCTTCGAACAGCACGTCGAGCTCGAGATCCGGCACGAAATCCCGGGCGCCGGGCGGCGGCTCCTGCGCGGGATCGAAGTCGCGGTCCCGGTACATCAGGAACGCTTTCACGACGCGAGCCTCTTCTTTAATGACGGATAGGTCAGGCGATGCTTTTCGGCGATCGCCATCGCGTAGGCGCGCCCGTCGGCGGGGCGCCGCACCAGCTTGAAGGTGCGCTGCGCCGGGTCGTCTGGAACCACGGTGCTGACCATGCTGACAACCGAGGGGTCGAGAGCGGCCACTTCGTCGAGAAAGGTCACACAAACGCACAAGCAGCCGATTGCTAGAACCCTGCGCATGATTTCGGTTGCGAGGAAAACCGCATCATCGAGCGCGGTCGAGGAGAAGATCTCGTTGATGATAACTAGGCTGTGCGGCGTCGCCTGCCGCAGAATTTGCCGGATGCGCAGCAGATCGTCCTGCAGCTTGCCGTGCAGGTCTTCGATGTCCTCCTGCTTTTCGAAATGGGTGAAAGTACGCTCGCACAGCATCAGCTGCGCTTGCGAGCCCGGAACCGGGCACCCCAAGCGGGCGAGATAGTGCAGCTGGCCGAGAGCACGGGCAAACGTCGTCTTGCCGCCCTGGTTGGGGCCGGAGACAACCAGCACGCGCTCGCCGTCGTCCAGGCGGAAATCGTTCGGGACGACCGTGCCCCCCTCGCTCGCCAGCTTGGCGGCGAGCGCCAGATCGAAAACATCGTTGCCGTAAATCGTCGTGGCCGGTTGCGCCACCTTCGGATAGCAGAATCGCATCCCGGCGCGTTTAATATTGCCGATATATTGCAGATATGATACGTAAAAGTGGACCTCGCGATCGAACCTTCTCAAGATCGGATCGATAAAGCCGTTGTAATCGATGCAATATTGCTCAAATGTTGCAAAAATTTCCGGATTTAATCTGGCGACAAACTCGACTATCTGGGCATCGACGTGGCCCATTCCGGCATATTCGGTGAGTTTTTGACGATAATCCTTAGTGTCACCGTGTCGGAATTTGGCAAACGATTCCTCGATTTCCGCACTGTAGTCGGACTCGTCCTGATATTCGCGGACCGTGACCGCAAGGTCTCGGACGAGGATGCTGTACTTAATTGATTCCAGTGCGGTCTTGACCTTTTCGGTGTCCGCGGCGAGGCCGGCGAACGCTGCCGAGGCGATATAGCCCGACAGATATTCGCAAAACCCTTGCAGCCCAGCCGACCGCAGATCGGTTGCAGTCAGGCTGGCCGACAGCTGGCGCACCGCCTCGCAATAGGCCGCGGCGGCTTCGAGGAACCAGCCATTCTTGTGCCAGCGGTAATGCGCCTGCTCTGACGCTCGCAACAGGCTGCGCACCTCCCGCATCGCGGCGGCGAACGATACGATCGGCTCGAACACGCTGGAGCACTCGAGATCCTGCATGATCTGCTGGCGGTAGGCGATCTCGCCGACATCGTTGAGCGAGCGGTGAAAGAAGGGCTTCAAATCGTATTCGTCCCTTCCCGCCGTCACCGCTGCCACGATCTGATCGAAGTTGAGGTCACCAAAAAACCCCGGCGCTGCGGCCTGCTCCATCAGCAGATCGGGCCGGTTGGCGCGGTAGAGAATGCTTTGGAACGTCATCGGCCCGTACGCCCGAAACCGGACCGCTTGGGGCCGGCTCCGAGATCGGCGCGACCGCCGCGGCCATCCAGAAACCGGCTCGCCATCTCACCGCCTCCCAGGCTCGCATGCCGTCGGCAGGTTGCGCCGAGGCGTGCACGATCCGGCTCTGTCGAGGGGGCGACGGCTCGATCCCACCTCGGCGGCGGGACCGGATAGCTCCCGCCGCTTTATTCAGCGCAGCAGGAGCTATCAGCCTTGCGGCGGTTTCGGGGAGGCTCCATCCCCATCAGGACGCTGACCACTATATAGTCGTCAGGCTGGGAATATCAGGCGGCGGCAGCCTTGCGATTGGCCGCCAAGCGGGCATCGACGGCGGCGACGGTCTGATCGACGATCGCGTTGCGCATGCCAAATTGCGCCGCGATCAGCTGCACCAGCCGGTCGGTCCGCTCGATGTTGGGCGCGCCGTTGAACAGCGCGCGCGCCGCCGAGGACGGCCGCACCAGGTCGCGCGCCGCGGCGGCGTATTTCTCGAACGGCACCAGATCGTCGGCGCTGGCGCCGAGCTTCTCGCACACCGCGCAGACAAAGTTGTAGACGGTGCGCGAGGCGGCGATGTCGGCATGCACCGCATCGTTGATATCAATCGCCCGATCCGGCCCGACACACCGGTAGTTGCCGGTCAGCAGCATCGCCCATTTGGCCAACGGCACAAAGATCGAGTCGTGCACCCTGAGCTTCACCGGCAATTCGATCGCCCCGTCGCCGGGGTCGTAGCGGGCGGCGTCGATATCGGCCGACATCTGCCGCAGCATCGCGGTCGCTTGGTCGCTGTCGAAGCGGGCGACCTTAAAGTTGGTCGGGAGCGTGACCTGCAGCACATTGATCTTTTCGCCAGGCGGGCGGATGGCCTGCGGGTCGGGGCTGCACAGGCTGACCAGACCGGGCTCGAAATTGTCCCAGACGCTGGCATCGGTAAAGCATACCTTCAGCGGATCGGTCTGCAGACCCGGGATGCGCTTCAGGTACGGCATCGGCGGCATGTTCATGATCGACATGCAGGGCCGCTTGGCGGTCGCCACCGCGTCCAACAGCTCGCGCACACCGGGTGAGCGGTATTGCGGCTCCTGCATCGCTAACGCCACCAGATCGAAATCGGCCGGGGCGACCTCGCCGGGGCCGGCGGCTCGCAGGCTTCCCGGCAATTTGCGCGAGTCGAGCTCGATCGCCTCCTTTCGGCCCCGGATCGGCAGGCGCACCCGGGCGCCGTCGCGGTTGAACGCCTCGACCTCGGCAGGCAGGCACACCATCGTGATCTTGTGGCCGCCGAACAGCAGCTTGGTCGCCAACAGCGAGCCATAGGAGGCTCCGAGAATCAGCACATTGTAGGTCGTCATCACTTTTCCTCCCAAGCTGGGCATGATCGCCGGCGATTTCGGGGGTTGACGCCGACCATGCCGAAGCCCGCCCTGATCGGCAAGCCTCAAGGCTCGGCGGCGAGCACCGCAGCGAGCCCGGCGCGATAATCGGGATAGCGCAGTGTGACGCCGAGCTCACGCTTGATCAACGCGTTCGCGACCCGCTTGTTGTCGTCATAAAAGCTGCGCGCGAGGGGCGACAAAGGGGTCTCGGCAAACGGGACCAGGGGCGGCGCCGGCACCCCGAGCAGGGCGGCGGCGTAAGCCACGACTGCCTCGGGCGCGGCCGGATCGTCGTCGCAGACATTGTAGACGGCGCCCGGCCGCGGCTGCGACATCGAGGCGCACAGCACCTGCACCAAATCCTCGACATGGATGCGCGAGAACACCTGGCCGAGCTTGTCGATGCGCCGCGCCGCGCCCGCGCGCAATGCCGCAAACGGGCTGCGGCCGGGGCCGTAGATCGCGGCCAGCCGAAAGATGTGGACCGAGACCCCGCGGCGGCGACACAGCGCGCGCCAGCCGCACTCGGCCGCGACCCGGCGGCGGCCGCGCTCGCCGCTCGGCCGCAGCGCCGAGCCCTCATCGACCCAGCCGCCGCCGCGGTCGCCATAAACGCTCGTCGTCGACAAATAGCCGAGCCAGGCAAGCCCCCGCAACGCCGCGATGTCCTCCCCGTGACGGTCGAGCACCGGGTCGCCGGTGGCGTCGGGCGGCGCCGAGACGAGAACATGGGTGGCCGACTTCATCGCCTCGGGCGGCAGCGGCCGGTCGCGGTCGAACAGGTGGGCCGGATATCCGGCGCGATGCAGCGCCGCCGTTTGCTCCGCGCCGCGGCAGGTGCCGGTCACGTTCCATCCGCCGGCGACGAGCCGCCGGGCCAACGCCAGCGCGGTGTAGCCGAGGCCAAAGCAGAACAGGTGCGGAGATACCCCATCGATTTGCTCGACAGCCTTTGCGGCACCGGGCTCGTCCCGGTTCGGAAGTTTGAGATCGACGGCCAACGCTTCACTTTCCGCCAGGAGCAGTGGCGGCGAGAGTAACGCTCCGCAGGTTTTGGCGCCAACCCGGCGCTGTGTTATGGGTGGCGCGGAAACGGGGGTGAGGGGAATGCGGTCAGGCCGGTGCGGCGCTCGGACGGGCGCGCTCGTTGTCGCGCTGCTGGCGCTGTCATGGCTCGGCAGCCAGGCGGTGGCCGACCCGGCGGGGCCGCCTGGGCTATCGCCAGCAGCGGTCGCGCCGCCACCGGCCGCGGCCGATGCGGAGACTTATGCGCGCTGCCTCAAGCTCGCCAAGGACGAGCCGCACGCGGCGCAAAGCCTGGCGCGCTCATGGCTGGCGCGCGGCGGGGCGCACCCGGCCGAGCATTGCGCTGCGGTGGCGCTGATCACGCTCGGCAAATACCAGGAGGGGGCGAACCGCCTCCAGGCGTTGGCGAAGGCGATGACGACGGCGCCGGCGGCGCTGCGCGCCGATGTGATCGACCAGGCCGCCCAGGCCTGGCTCTTGGCTGGCGACCCGGTGCGGGCCTACGCCGCGGCGGGCCAGGCGGTGTCATTGCAGCCGAGCGACCCCAATTTGTTGATCGACCGCGCCGAAGCCGCCGCCTCGGCCGGGTATCTCAACCGCGCCGTCGCCGATCTCGACCGGGTGCTGAAGACCGATCCGAACCAGGTCGATGCGCTGATCTACCGCGCCTCGGCCTATCGCGCGCTCGACCGCCTCGACCCGGCGCGCGCCGACATCGACAAGGCGCTCTCAGAGGCGCCGCATTCGCCGGCGGCCCTGCTCGAGCGCGGCAATATCCGCCGCCTCGAAGGCGATGCCGCCGGCGCCCGTAGGGATTGGCAAGAGGTCGGCGAGGTCGCCCCCGGCAGCCCCGAGGACATGGCGGCGCGGGCCAATCTCGAGCATCTGCCGCAAGCCGGCGGCGCGGCGCCGGCCACCCCCGGCAACAAGGCTGTGCCGCGGTGAGCGGCGGACGGGTCCGGGGGTGCGGGCCAAGGCGGCGCGAGGTGCTGGGCGGCGGCTTGGCGCTGCTCGCCGCGGCAGCCCATACGCCGGCGCAGGCGGCCGAAACCGAGACGCTGCGCCCGCTCGCGGCAGCCACCGAGAAGCTGCGCCGGCTCGCGGCGGCACGGGGCCTGATTTACGGAACCGCGATCTCAGCTCAGCAGATCACCCATGATCCGGCGTTTGTCGCGCTGGTGCTGGCGCAGGCCGGTCTGGTCGTGCCCGAGAACGACATGAAATGGCAGGACATGAATTTGGGCGCGCCGGGGCATGACGATTACCGGCCCGCCGACACGGTCGCCGGCTTTGCCGTCGAGGGCGGGCTCGCGCTGCGCGGTCACAATTTGTTGTGGTATTACCGCACGCCATTTTGGTTCGGCGCCCTGCCAGGCCGTACCGCCAAGGAACGCGCGATAACCGAGCGGATCGAGACGATGGTCGGGCGTTACCGCGGCCTCGTCCATAGCTGGGACGTGGTCAACGAGCCGATCGAGCCCAAGGACGGGCGCGCGGACGGGCTGCGCAAGGCGGTTTTTCTCGACGCGCTCGGGCCCGAATATCTCGACCTCGCCTATCGCACGGCGCGCGAGGCGGACCCCAAGGCGCAGCTTGTCGTCAACGAATATGATGTCGAGCTCGACACCCCGGAGCACGAACGACGCCGCCGGGTATTGCTCGACCTGTTGGGGCGCATGCAGCGCGCCGGCACGCCGGTGGACGCGGTCGGCATCCAGGCGCATTTGAGCGCGGCCGGCGGGCCGCCGTTTTCGCCGGCGCGGTTGCGGCGTTTCTTGGCCGACATCGCCGCGCTCGGCCTTACCATCCAGATCACCGAGCTCGATGTCACCGACGAGCACGCACCGGCCGACATCGCCGCCCGAGATCAGCTGGTCGCCGACGCCTATCGGCGGTTTCTCGACGCGGCGCTCGACGAGCCGGCGGTCAAGATGGTGGTGACCTGGGGCCTCTCCGACCGGCACAGCTGGATCGTGCGGCGTGAGACCAACCAGGTGAAATGGCGCAAGGACGGCTTGCCGTCGCGGCCCTTGCCGTTCGACGCAGCATTGCATCCCAAACCCGCCTTCGCCGCGATGGCCGCGGCCTTCGCCCACGCCCCCGCGCGCGCCCTCGGCTGATTTTTTCCGACCAGATCAGCGCGGT
The DNA here is from genome assembly GCA_963738185.1 of uncultured Alphaproteobacteria bacterium. Taxonomy (GTDB): domain Bacteria; phylum Pseudomonadota; class Alphaproteobacteria; order ATCC43930; family CGMCC-115725; genus AP-15. Next base: position 1,794,700 of record CAVTVA010000003.1, read on the forward strand.
TCAGAATGTCGCGCGCAGGCCGACGGTGACCGCGATCGGGGCCGCCGGGCTGTAGCTGCGCGGGTTGGTGGCGCCGGGCGCTTGGGCGATTGGGACCGACGAGGTCGGGGCAAAGGTGCCGAAGGTGTAATAAGTGACGTTAACGGCGTTTTCGAGCAGCGCGAACAGCTGAAAGTTCTTATTGACCTGATAGCTCGTATGCAGGTTTAGGACGAAATAGGGCGGCGTCGGCGGCGTCAGATTGGCTTCGTCGCCAAACAGAAACTGGCCGGCGGCATAGATTCCGCTGCCGCCGACGGTCCAGGCCGGGGTTATCTTGTAGTCGGCGCCGATCTTGAACAGATTGGCCGGAATGCCGGGCAGGCGGTCGCCGGGCTCGATCTGGATATTGCCCTCGGGGTCGGCGCCGGGATTGTTGACGCTCGATTCGGTGAACGCGTTCTGAAACACCGCGTCGATATAGGAATAGCCGACCCAGGCGAGCAGCCGGCCCTTGGTGAACCTTAGATTCACATCGACGCCCTGCCGCAGGGTCTCGCCGACATTGCCAAAAAACGCCCGCCCCTGGATCGGGCTGTTGAGGAACAGGATGTCGTCGGTGACCGTGGTGCGGTAGAGCGCCACATCGGAAGACAGGGTCGAGTCTGGAAGCGGGTGAGCCTCGCCGCGCACTCCCGCTTCGATAGTATGCGACACGACCTGCTTCAAGCTCGGGTCGGAGACCAGGAAATTGGCGAGGCTGCACGGGCTGGCGGCGCTGGCACAGGTCAGCTCGACCGGGGTCGGCGCCCGGTTCGCCTCGGCATAGCTGGCGTAAACGGAGAGGTCGGGAAGGGCCTTCCAGGTCAGGCCGCCCGACGGGTTGAAACGGCTGTAGGTGTGATTGCCGTTCAGCGCCGTGCCGAGCTGGTCGCTTAAATCGATCTGCGCCAGGTTAAAGCGGCCGGCGACATTTGCCGACAGCACCGGGGTGATGTCGTAGGTGTCGGTGAAGAATATGCCGTAATAGGCGTTCGAAATGCCGACCCGCACCGGCACGATGGACCCGTCCGGCTGGTCAACGGTGACGCCGGGGCCGGCAAATTCCGAGGTGGGCACGTCCAATCCGCCGATCTGGGTGCTGGCCCCGAACAGGGTCTGCCCGCCATCAAAGCTGACTCCGCCGACGAGTTGGTTCGACCGCCCGAACAGCTGATGATGGTTGGTCGCCTGAAGGGCGGCGCCATAGCCGTTGGTGTTGGTCGATTGCTGCACCAGGTTCGAATAGGGGCCGCCATGCAGAAAATCGGGGATCGGGTCGCCGTTGCGGTCGAAGGCGAACTCGCCCGGCATCTCGCACAGAAACCCCGAGCCGTCATTGCACGGTGAAAAATCCGAAACATCGCCGTTATAGACTTTCTGCAGCAGATAATCGTAATACGCATTTCCTTGGAGCGAGGTCTGATCCGAAATATTGTAGCTGCCGGTCAAATTGATGTGTGCATACTGATTGGTGACCAGATTGGGCGCGGTGAACACGCCGGCCGGATCGGCCGCCAGCTGCTGGATCGGCGAGGTCCCGGGCTGGTCGAGCCGGTTGACCGCGCCAGTGACATTGACATGGACCTCGCCGCGGTCGCCGCGCCAGCCGACGTCGCCATAAAAATTCCTGAGCTGCGAGGATTGCACGTCGCGCCAGCCATTCTCTTGCAGACCGTTGGCCGCGGCATAGACGGCGACGTTGCCGACCCGGGCGCCATATTGCATCTCGCCCTGATATTTGCCGAACGAGCCGCCGAGCAGATCGAATTCGGTGCCGTCATAGGTGAAGCCATTTTTCATCTGCACCGAGATGGCGCCGCCCAGCGCGTTCAGCCCGAACACCGGGTTGGAGCCGACCACGTTCATGCGGTCGATCGCGATGTCGGGGATCAGGTCCCAATTGACCGTGTCGCCGAACGGGTCGTTGAATTGCGCCCCGTTCACATAGACCGCGAGCCCCTGCGAGTTGCCCTGCAAGGACGAGGCCTGAAACCCGTGATAGACCAGGCTCGGCTGAAACGGGTTGCCGGCCGCCGCATCGAGGGTGACGCCCGGCACTTGTTCATTCATCGCCCGCAGCGCGTTGGCGGTGCCATCGCGACTGATGTCCCGTGCGTTCAGCACATGGGTTTCGGCCGGCACCTTGGCGCGATCGACCCCCGAGCCGAGCAGCGGCGTCGCCCCCACCACCTCGACCGTCGGCAGCACCGTCACCCCCGACGCGGGTAGCGCGACCACGGCAGCCGGTGCCTGCGGCGCTGCGGGCGCGGCCTGCGCCCGGACAGGCTGGGGCGGCAGCAGCGTGGCCAGCGCCGACAGCGCGAGCCACGCTGCGCCGCGAATTCCGTTTCGGCTGCGTCTCTCGAAGTTGCGGGCGGGGGCGCATTCGACGAGATGCCGCCGACGCGCCAGGCTGGCTGACCGGAGTTGCCTCATCGGGTTCAATCCCAGATACGCTGAACCGCAGGCGGAGCCATTCAAATCGAGACGCCGGCCTCGCCGCGACCGCCGCCGGCCTGGAGATTAACGCCTAGGTTTGTGCCAAAGTCGAATAACTTTCGTGGGCCTTACGCCGGGGACGAGCCGGTCTGCGGCGCGGGCTTACCGCCAATGCGCTGCGCCTGAGGGCGGCGATCGCGGCAGTGTCGGCGACGGACTTCTGTTTTCCGGCGGCGATCGGCTAGAATCGGCCATAGGGGTTCGATCCGCCGCGCCCGGCGCGGCTCGACCGCTCACTCAATTGGCGAGGGTCTGGCGCATGAAGCTATACGGCTTTTTCCGGTCGTCCGCCGCGTTTCGCGTCCGCATCGCCCTCAATCTGAAGGGCCTCCCTTACGAGACGGCGGCGATCCACCTGCGCCGCAACGATCAGGCCAAGCCTGAATATCTGGGAGTAAACCCGCAGGGGCTGGTGCCGGCGCTCCAGGCGGGCGGGCGCACCCTGATCCAGTCGCTGGCGATCATCGAATATCTCGACGAGACCCACCCCGATCCGCCGCTGTTGCCGCCGACCGCGGCAGAGCGCGCCCGGGTGCGCGCGCTCGCCGACATCGTCGCCTGCGACATCCACCCGATCAACAATCTGCGGGTGCTGCGCTATCTGACCCACTCGTTCGCCCGCAACGAGGCTGATGTCGCCGCCTGGTACAATCATTGGATCGCCGCCGGATTTCAGGCGCTCGAGGCGCTGCTCGCGGGCGATCCCCAGACCGGGAGCTTTTGCCACGGCGACCGGCCCGGCCTCGCCGATGTGGCGCTCGTCCCGCAGGTCGTCAACGCCGGGCGCTACCGCCTCGACATGGCACCCTATCCGACCATCGCGCGGATCTTCGAGCGCTGCATGACGCTCGACCCATTCCGCGCAGCACTCCCCGACAATCAGCCCGATGCAGAACCTTAGCGGTTGTTGGCCGGAGCCGGGACCCAGCTGCCGCTGATGTTGCCGGTCGCGTCGCGGCGGATCTGCACCTGATTGTTGCCGGGTTTGGGCGCGATCGGCGCCGGAGCCATCGTCGCCGTGACCGGCGCCTGATCGACCTGCGTCTTGGAGAGAGCAACGCGAACCGGCGCGCCATTGGCGCCGACCTGCGGCTTGGCGGCGTCCCAAGCCACCGCATGGTTTTTGGCGCCGATGCTGATCAGCCCGCCGGTCTCGATGACCAGCGCCACCGGATGCCCGGTCGCGAGCGTCAGCACCAGGTCGTGGACGTGGCCGAGCGACGCACCGTCGGCGCCGATCACTTCCTTGCCGAGCAGGTCTTGCTTCACGTCGTAATAGGCCTTCCCGCTCTTCGCCTGCTCGACCAGGGCGCCGCCCGCGGCCAGCGCCCCACTGCTGAGCCGGGACACGAAATGGGGTGTGGGCCGCGGCTCGAAGCGCAGGCTGCTCCAGGGGACGGCGCTCTTGCCATGCGGGAAGGCCTGACCGCCGAGGGAAGCAATAATTGCGAGCGGAGCACCGTTGCGTCGGTCAATGACGATATCGCTGATCTTAGCGATGATCGTGCCCTTGGCATCCTCGACATTCGCGCCGATGACGTTGCTGGCCCCGATCTGGTCGGCGGTCGGGCTGACCGCCGGGGTTTTCGGCGACCGGTTGGCGGTGTGGCCGGTGTTCATCTGCGGCGTCACCGCGCTCTGCGCGGCGGCGACGGGTGCGGCGCCAGCGCAGGCCAGGGCGAGGATCAGGAGTGCGGCGACAGTTCGGTCGGTCATCGTGACGCTCACGGTTGTTCTGTCCGGCTAACCCCGCAACGCCTGAAAAATTCACGTCTCCGGGCGTTATCGGCTAAGCTGCACCGCGGAAATGGGAGTTGAAGATGCCGCAGGTCATTGAAAGCGCGCGCGCCGGCCGAGAGGAGGCGGAGCGCGGCGACAAGCTCGCCTGCCTCGGGGCGCTCGAGCGCAAGGTGCTGTGGCTCTCGACTTGGATGATCCACAACGCGAACCATCTGCGGCCCAACCGCGACGGGCTAAAGGTCGGCGGGCACCAGGCGTCGAGCGCCTCGTTGGCGACCCTGATGACGGCACTCTATTTCGATGTGCTGCGGCCGCAGGACCGGGTCGCGGTCAAGCCGCACGCCTCGCCGGTGTTTCACGCGATCCAATACCTGTTGGGCCATCAGACGCGCGACAAGCTGGAGCGGTTTCGCGCCTATGGCGGCGCTCAGTCTTACCCGTCACGCACCAAGGATGGCGGCGACATCGTCGATTTCTCGACCGGCTCGGTCGGCCTCGGCGTGGGCATGACCTTGTTCGGCTCGATCGCGCAGGACTATCTGCGCTTGAAGGAGCTGATCCCGACCGAGGAGCCGCCCGGCCGGATGATCGCGCTCGCCGGCGACGCCGAACTCGACGAGGGCAACATCTTCGAGGCCCTGCTCGAAGGGTGGAAGCACGACGTGCGCAACCTGTGGTGGGTCATCGACTATAACCGGCAGAGCCTCGACGCCGTCGTCTCCGACCGGCTGTTCGGGCGCATCGACGCGATGTTCGAGATGATGGGCTGGCGGGTCGTCACCCTCAAATACGGCCGGCTCCTGGAGGCCGCCTTTGCCCGCGCCGACGGGCACCATCTGCGCGAATGGATCGACGCCTGCCCGAACTCGCTTTATTCGGCATTGGTCTACAAGGGCGGCGAGGGCTGGCGCGAGCATCTCGGGCGCGACCTCAACCGCCATCCCGGCATTCGCGCGATCCTCGAGGAGCACGACGATCCGGCGCTGCAGCGGCTGATGACCAATCTCGGCGGCCACGATCTGGCCTCCATGCTCGACGCCTTTCATGGCATCGCCGACGACCGGCCGACCTGCTTTATCGCCTATACGATCAAGGGCTACGGGCTGCCCTTCGCCGGACACAAGGACAACCATGCCGGGCTGATGAACCCCGATCAGATGGCCGCGTTCCAGCGCAGCATGACGGTGCCCGAGGGGGCCGAGTGGGACAGGTTCGCCGGCCTCGACCTTCCGGAGCGGCACATCTCGGCCTTTCTCGAAGGGGCGCCGCTGGCCGGACCGGTTCGGCGGCGGCATCAGGCGGCGGCGGTGCCGGTGCCGGCGAGCCTGCCGGTGCCGCGCGGCGAGCGGCTGTCAACGCAAGAAGCCTTCGGGCGGCTGTTGGGCGACATCGCCGCGAGCGACACCGAGCTTTCGCGGCGGATCGTGACCACCTCGCCCGACGTCACGGTCTCGACCAATCTCGGGCCGTGGGTCAACCGGCGCGGGATTTTCGACCGCGCCGAGCGGGCCGACACGTTTCGCGAGGAAAAGGTGGTCTCGGCCCAGCGCTGGGCGATGTCGCCCAACGGCCAGCACATCGAGCTCGGCATCGCCGAGAGCAATTTGTTCCTGCAATTGGCGGCGCTCGGCCTCGCGGCGCCGCTGTTCGGCGCGCGCCTCCTGCCGATCGGGACCCTCTACGACCCGTTCATCAAGCGCGGGCTCGATGCGCTCAATTACGCCTGCTACCAGGATGCGCGCTTTATCCTGGTGGCGACCCCGTCCGGGATCACGCTCGCGCCGGAGGGCGGGGCGCATCAATCGGTCAGCGAGCCATTGATCGGAATGGCCCAGCCGGGGCTCGCCAGCTTTGAGCCGGCCTTTGCCGACGAACTGGCGGTGCTGCTGCGCTGGGCCTTCGCCGAAATTCAGCGCGAGGACGGCCAATCGGTCTATTTCCGGCTATCGACGCGGCCGATCGAGCAGCCAAAGCGCCAGATCGACCCGGAGCTGGCACAGGCGATCGTGGCCGGCGCCTATTGGCTGCGCCCGCCCGCGCCCGACGCCGAGCTGGCGATCGCCTATTGCGGTGCGGTCGCTCCCGAGGCGGGCGCTGCGCTCGAAGCGCTGGCTGAGGACATCCCCGGCGCCGGGCTCCTGGCGATCACCTCGCCCGACCGCCTGCACCGCGATTGGCGCGCCGCTTGCGCTCAGGGTGGGGCAAGCACCGCCGCGACACTGCTCGGGCGGCTGCGGCCGGGTGCGGCCCTCGTCACCGTCGGCGATTTCCACCCGGCGACGCTGTCGTGGCTCGGCGCCGTCGCCCACCACCCGGTCGTGCCGCTCGGGGTCGAGCATTTTGGCCAATCGGGCGACATCCCCGACCTCTACCACGCCTATGGCATCGACGCGGACGCGATCCTCGACGCCGCCGCCCGCGCCTGCCTGTTGGCGCTCGGTTAGAAGCGGCTCATTGCGGGCCGGAGCGCAGCGAGGCGGGATGCCCGGGCAGCTTTAGGCGCTGGCCAGTGTCGGTCACATTGGTGCCGTCGACCTTGAGGATCGACAGATCGCCGTCGATGAAATTGCCGACATAGATGTGGCTGCCGTCGGGGCTGAAGGCGACGCCCTCGGGAAATGCGCCGACCGTGACCGAGGCGATCTTGGTGACCTTGTCGCCGTCGATCTTGAGCACCGCGATATCGCCGTCGGCATGCCGATAGAACACGCTCGGCGGCCGGTTCGAGCCTTCCGCCTGGACCGAGACCGCCAGATCGCCCTTTGGGCTGATCGCCAGCCCTTCCGGCGAGTCGCCGACCACGATATGGTCGATCACGCGCGGCGGGTTCGCCGCGAGGTCGATCACCCCGACCGTATCGATATTGCCGTCCGAGCTGCCGCCGCCGCCATTGTCGGCGGTCAAGGCAAGCTTGCCGTCGGGGGTCACGGCGACGTTGTAGGGGAAGATCCCGGTCGGCAGATCACGTTTTTCATAGCTGACCTTGCCGCCGTCGATCGATAGCAGCGCCACCTTGTTGGCGACGGGCTTGGCGGCGAGCGCATGCTTGCCGTCCGGGGTGATGGCGACAGCCGAGACCTGGTCCGCTGGGGCGCCGACCGGGACGGTCTGGGTAACGAGGACATCCTTGCCGTGGATCGACAGCACCGAAACCGTGCCGTCGCCGCGGTTGGCAACCAGCGCCATGTCGCCGTTACGGGAGATCGCCAGGCCGGAGGGCTGCTTGCCGACGGCGACCGTGCCGATGATTTTGGGCGGGCTCGCCTTTAGATCGACGACAAAGACCTTGTCGTCGGGTTCGAGCCGATGCCCCCAACCCTCGACCACCGGCTTTAGCGAGTTGGCGACGAGCGCGATGTCGCCGGAGGGCGCGATTGCCAGATTGACCGGCGGCCCGACGACCGAGTTGATCAGCGGGATCGATGCCGTGATCTTCGGCGCCGCGGGATTGGCGAGATCGATCACCGACAGCGTATCGTGGCCGGGCGGGCGAATAACCGGCTTGAAGTTCTGATCGACCCCGTTCTTCTCATCGTTGCCGACGATCAAGGTCTGGCCAAAGACCGGCGCCAACGCCGCGCAGACCAAGCCTGCGGCAAGTACGATTGTGGTGGAAATCGGCGAACGCATCCTCCCCTCCGTTGTTTTTCCGGGGCGCCGCCGCGCACGTCCGGTGCCGTGTCTGACTGCCTCTTTCACAATCAGAAGCGATCGCATTCCCTGGCGGCCGTGACATAGCGGGCAGCGTCGGCCGGCAGCAGCAGGCGCTCGGCGACCAGCGCCTCGGCCGCGGCCTCGACCTTGGCCACATAGTCGTCGCGGCTGGCGTAGCGCTCTTCGAGCGAGGGGCGCGGGTCGCCGGCGGCCCCGCGCTCGTGTCTGGTGCGGGCGAATGGGATCAGCGACCCGTCGCGGTCGGCCAGTTCGCCGGGCTGCGCCCGATAGACGTTCCAGCCGGTATAGGTGCCGAGCGGCACGGCGATCGGCGGCAATCGGATGCCGGCGACCTCGTTGCCGTCGCCATCGACCGCCGAGACCCGGGTTTCGTAAAACGTGTCGAGCCGCGCCGGCGGATTCACCCAATCGACCGGCGGCCCGATGCGGTTGGCGCCGGGAGCAACGGCGAAGCCGGCGACCTTTGGCATCCTGACGGCCTCGGCCAAGACCGCAGTCCCCTGCGCGATCGACGGGACCCGGCTCGGCGGCGGCGCCTTTCCGGTCGTGACCCACTCCTCGAGCGCCACAAAGAGGGCGCGCAATGCCGGGCTGGCGCTGTGCGGGTTGCGCGGGTTGACGCACGGGCCGGGGCTCGGGTCGGTCCCCGGGCCGCCGCCATGCTGGGTTCCGGCGAGCATGTAAGCTCGCGCCGTTGCCGACAATTCGGCGTCACCGCGCCCGGCCGGGTCGGTATGCACCAAGGAGGCGCCCTTTTGCCAATATTCGGTCGAAGTGTTGACCTCGATCATCAGCGGGTCGGTCGGCCGGCCCTTCAGGATCGCCCCGGTCCGGCCGGAGAACGGATCGGTGGTAGTCGCATTGCCAAACGGGAACCAGTTCTCGGGATAAAGCCGGTCCTCGTGCTGGGTCGCGGTGCGGCCGGGCATCGCAAAGCTGTGATTGGCGAACACCTTGCCGGCGCCGGCGACATGGCTCATTACCCCGTCGAATACCCGCCGCCCGCGCCCGTCGTCGTTCATGCCCAGTTCGAGGAAATGGCGCAAAAAGCGCCCGGCCTGAGAAATTCCAAAGGCCAGCGCATGGTCGACGCCGCTTTGGGTCGCCCCGTCGGCGATCATCGGATTGGCCGTGCCGCGGCGGTCGGCCCGCTCGTAGCGCAGGAAGGAGACGAGATCGCGGGTCGCGGCAAAGCCGACGCCGATCACCGAGGAGCCGGTCGCCTCGTACCAGATTTCGTAAATTTTGAAGGGCGCGAAGCGGGCGCCGGCGGGCAGCAGCCGGATCGAGCGATTATCGACGAACTCCCAGCCATCGGCCGGGATTTCGGTGCGGGGGTCGCTTTCGTGGTCGCGCATAACGAGCCGCGCCTTTGCCCGATCGGTCGAGACCGCAGGGTAGCTGAGCTTGACGACATCGCCGATGCCAGGCGCGCGGGTGCCGATATGGAACTCGTCGCGGATGCGGCGGACCATCGGCGCGCCCTTTTCGAGCGCCGGCGGTAGGCGCGCCGTCATGCCGTTATTGGCGCGCGGCGCACCCGAATCCCACCCGGACCAGAACAGGCTGTAGCCGCGCCCAAGGGTGAACCCCAACCCGACATCCTGCGCCGTCGTGGGGTTGTTGGTGTCGGCATCGGCCCCGGCTTCGTCGAGTCGGCCGAGGATCACCTTGCGGCCGCGGTTGGTCACGTCATAGACCAGAATCCCGCCCGCCGGCTTTGGTTTGGCTGGCCGCAGGATAAAAAAATCGGTCTCGTACTCGACCATGCCGCGGGCATTCCTCGGCGCCTTGTCGAGATCGGCGATCGCGGTGTTTTCGGGTGCGGCCGGGTCGAGCTCGCCCCTAGCGACGCCCTTTATCCGCAGATACGCGCCTGCGGAACCAAAGCTGCGGCCTTCGGCAAACGGCTCGATCGCATCGACGTTGATCTCAACAATCGCCATGACCCGGCTCCTCGTTTCGCTGTCGGTCTTCGCTGTGCCGAGGATAGAGCCTCCGCCCGCTTCAGGAATTCAATTTCTGCGGCGGTCGATTGCCGTGCCGAGGATCGCGTTGCGGTGCGGAAAGCGTCCAAACTGCGCGATGACCTCGACATACGGGCGCCCATAGCGGCGCAGCGAGCCCCGCCGGTCGGGATTGCGCGGCAGCGCTTCGAACAAGGCCAGCGATCGCTCCTGGTCGGCGAGCTGTTCGCTGTGATGAAACGGCATGTATAAAAATAGCCGCCAGCCGGTCGGGACCTGCCGGTCAAAGCCGCGTTCGAGGGCGCGGTCCGCAACCTTGCGCGCCAGCACGTCGGTCGCATAGGCGCGCGGCGTCCCGCGGAAGATGTTGCGCGGCACCTGGTCGAGCAGCAGCACCAGCGCCAGCGCGCCCTCCGCCGTTTCTTCCCAGGCCGCCAGGCCGCCATTGGCGGCCGCCTCGTAATCGGCCAAAAACATCCGGCGCAGCGCCGCGTCGAACTCCTCGGTGCTGTGGAACCAGAGCTGGCGGTGCTGCTCGCGGTCGGGATCGCCCGGCGGCCCGAACCAGCAGTCGAGCAGCGCCTTTGCGCGTTCAGGCGGGGCGCGTTCGGGCAGGGCGCGCTCGGACCCGCTCACGGCAGACCGCGATCGAGGTTGGTGAAGCCGAAAACCGGGTGTGTCATGCTTGGGTCCGATCGGAGGCCGGTATGATCGATGGGCGAATTCTACGAGCAGAAGCTGCGCGTGCAGACTTACGACATAGACTTCGCCGGGGTCGTCAGCAACATCGTGTTCATCCGCTGGCTCGAGGATCTGCGGCTTGGGCTGATGGAAGAGGCCTATCCGCTGGCCCGGGCCTTGGCCGAAGACGTGGCGCCGATCCTCCTATCGACGCGGATTGCCTATCGCCGGCCGGTGACGATCGCCGACGCGTTGGTCGGGCGGATTCGCGTGCTGTCCCTCGGCCGGGTGCGCTGGCGGCTCGCCGCCGAATTCGCCGTCGGCGATGCGATCCACGCCGAGGCCGAGCAGGAAGGCCTGTTCATGCGGTTGTCTACACGGCGCCCGATCGCGATCCCCGAGCCGATCCGCCGCCATTATCGCCGATGACCGGAACCCCACGGCAAATGGAGCTGGCGCTGGCGCAGGCCGAAGCAGCGGCGGCGCGCGGCGAGGTGCCGGTCGGCGCCGTGCTGGTCGATGCCGCGGGCAATCTCCTCGCCGCCGCCGGCAACCGCGTCGAGGCCGACCATGACCCGTTCGCCCATGCCGAGATGCTGGTGCTGCGCGCTGGGGTGAAGCTCCTCGGCGAGAAGCATCTCAACGGCTGCGATTTGTGGGTCACTCTCGAGCCTTGCGCGATGTGCGCCGCCGCCGTGGCGTTCGTCCGGCTGCGGCGCCTTTATTTCGGCGCGCCGGGACCCGAAGGGCGGTGCAGTCGAGCACGGCCCGCGCCTCTACGACCAGCCGACCACCCATCATCGCCCGGAGATCTATGGCGGCATCGCCGAACGCCGCGCCGCCGAGCTGCTGCGCGCCTTCTTCCGCCAGCGGCGATGAGCCGGTAGCCATGGCAAGCCGGTGCTGTTAAACAACAATCAACCTTTACCGTCGATTTTGGCCGCATGCGCATTTCAAACGCCGGCCATGGCCGGAGCTGGTACAATCGACGCTCGAGCGACGAGGGAGAGATCCATGCCCGATGCGTTGACCGTGATCCGCCATGCCGAGCGGCCGAGCGCGGCGTTCCCCGGCGGGGCGACCTATTGCCCGGTGATCGGCGACGACACCGGCGCCGGCCTGCCGATTCGCACCGGCATCCAGGTGTCGCCGCCAGGCTATCAGACGCGACTGCACTCGCACCCCTATGTCGAAACGCTGACCGTGCTCGACGGCACCGGCGAGGTGTGGCTCGACGGCGAAGATGGCGTCGTGACTCTGGAGCTTGGCGTCACCGTGCTGCTGCCGGCCGGCCGCGTGCACGGCTTTCGCACCACCGGCGACCGGCCGCTGGTGACCTTTGGCGTTCATGCCTCGGGCCAGCGCATCGTCGATTACGCGACGCCGCCGCCAGCCGGCGGCTGACGCCTTTGATTTCTGGATTTCTGGCATCGACAGGAGGAGGACAAGCCATGGACATCCGCCGCATCGATTTGACCCAGCCGCCCGGCCCGCGGATGAGCCGTTGCGTGGTGCGCGGCGACACGGTCTATCTCGCCGGGCTGACCGCCAGCGATTCGTCGCAGGACATCAAGGGCCAGACCAAACAGGTCGTGGACAAGATCGACGCCTATCTGGCCCAGGCCGGGACCAGCAAATCGAGCCTGCTCGCGGCCAATCTGTGGATCAAGGACATGGCCCTGTTCGCCGAGATGAACTCGGTGTGGAACGCCTGGGTCGATCCGCAGAACCCGCCGGCCCGCGCCTGCGTCAAGGCCGATCTGGCGCGCCCCGAAATCCTGATCGAGATCATGGTGACCGCCGCCAAGTAGCCGCACTCGGGATCAGGGGCGGGATCAGGGGCGGCTGATGAGCGTAGCCGCAATCGCCGCTGCCGCGCTGGCGGCGGCGGTGCTGGCGTTGGCCGCCGGAGTAGTCCTGCTGCTGCGCTTTGGCGCGCTGGCGGGCCGCGGCGAGGCGCCGATCGAGCCGGCGCTCGACCGCCTCGACCAAGGCTGGCGCGACGAGCTGTCGCGCAGCCGCGGCCTCGCAGCGGAGGAAGCCCGCCAGCTGCGCGAGGAAGTGGCCGGGGCGGTGATCCGGCTCGGCGATTCGCTGCAACGCACGGTCGAGGGCCGGCTCGACGCGATGCGCGCCGACAATTCCGAAAAGCTCGAGGCGATCCGCGCCACGGTCGATGAAAAGCTGCACAAGACGCTCGAAGACCGGCTTGGCGCCAGCTTCAAGCTGGTCAGCGCCCAGCTCGAGCAGGTGTTCAAGAGCGTCGGCGAGATGCAGACCTTGGCGGCCGGCGTCGGCGACCTCAAGCGGGTGCTGAGCAACGTCAAGACGCGCGGCACTTGGGGCGAAGTGTCGCTCGGCGGCATCCTCGAGCAGGTGCTGACCATCGAGCAATACGACCGCAATGTCGAAATCCGCCCGGGCAGCAGCCAGCGGGTCGAATTCGCCATCCGCCTGCCGGGGGCGGAAGGCGACGGCCCGTTGTGGCTGCCGATCGACGCCAAATTTCCGACCGAAGATTACGAGCGCCTGTCGGAGGCCGCCGAGCGCGCCGACGCGGCGGCGGTCGAGGCGGCCGGCAAAGCGATCGAAGCGCGCATCAGGCTCGCCGCGCGCGACATCTGCACAAAATACGTGGCGCCGCCGCACTCGACCGATTTCGCGCTGCTGTTCCTGCCGACCGAAGGGCTCTATGCCGAGATTGTGCGGCGCCCCGGGCTGGTCGATGCTTTGCAGCGCGACTGGCGGGTCGTCATCACCGGCCCGACGACCTTGCTGGCGCTGCTCAACAGCCTGCGCATGGGGTTTCGCAGCCTGGCGATCCAACGACGGTCGAGCGAGGTCTGGCAGGTGCTGCGCGCGGTCAAGACCGAGTTCGAGAAATACGGCGATATCCTGGACAAGGTGCAGAAAAAGCTGCATGAAGCATCGAAGACGATCGAAGACGTCGCCGTCCGCCGGCGGCAGATCGGCCGCAAGCTGGCGAGCGTCGAAACCTTGCCCGAAACCGAGGCCACCCTGCTGCTGCGGCTCGACGGAGCCGCCGAGGCGGCGGCGCTCGAGGATTGAGGGCGGAACGACTAAGGCCGGGGATTAAGACCCAGGGATTAAGCCCCGGGGATTAAGCCCCAGGAGCTGGCTCCTCCAGCTCAATTTCGCCCTCGATGACGTGCTCGAGCCCGAGCTCCGGGACCGACAAGGTCATCCGCGGCTTCAGCACGGCATTTTCGGCGAGCGTGCCGTCGGCCAGCGCCGCGCGCACCGCCCGCTCGACCTCGCGCTGCGAGGTGACCCCGACGACCTTGAGAAAGCTGCGGATATCGATGTTGAACCGATCCTCGTTCATTGCCGTCCCTCCTGCGGGCCGCGACCGGGTTGCGCCTTGGCCTCAGCTCAAGTAGACCCCACACCCGCATCCCGCAATATCCCGCCAGCCTGCCCCCACCCGCTCCGCGGCGCAATGCCTGCCGGTTTTCTCAGTTTCTCCATGAACGCGCTCGATTTGGGTTCGGCGTCCGAGCCGATGGCGGCCTACCGCGCGCTGCGCCAGCAGGGCCGGCTCGAACCCGATCCGGCGCAACAGCTCGCCGTCGAGCAGCTGCAGAGCCTCTATCGGGCGCTCCTCGATTACCGTTCCGAATCCGGGCTGCACGGCTGGCTAGCCCGCTTTGGCCTTGCCGAGCACAACGGCGCGCACGCCCCGATGGGCCTCTATCTGTGCGGTCCGGTCGGGCGCGGCAAATCGATGTTGATGGATCTGTTCTTCGCCACGGCGCCCGGGCCCCGAAAACGGCGGGTCCATTTCCACGCCTTTATGCTGGAAGTGCACGACCGCATCGAGCAGGAGCGGCGCGACAAGGCCCGCGAGCCGATTGCCAAGGTCGCGGCTGATATCGCGGCCGAGGCGACACTCTTATGCTTTGACGAGTTTCAGGTCGACAACATCGCCGATGCGATGATCCTCGACCGACTGTTTACCGCGCTGTTCGATGCCGGGATCGTGGTGGTGGCGACCTCAAACCGCGCACCCGACGAGCTTTACCAGCACGGCTTGCACCGTGACCGGTTTCTGCCGTTCGTCGCTCTGCTCAAACGCAAGCTCTACGTGCTCGAGCTCGACAGCGGGCGCGACTATCGCCTCGCCCGCATCCATGGCAAGCGGGTCTATTATCATCCGCTCGGAGAGGCGGCGCACCAAGCGCTGGAGGCGGTCTTCGCCGAACTCGGCGACGGTGCGCCGGGCGAGCCGACCAGCCTGATCGTCAAGGCGCGCCCGCTCGCGGTCCCGCGCGCCGCGCGCAACCTCGCCTGGTTCGGCTTTGCCGATCTCTGCGCCAAGCCGCTCGGCGCCGCCGACTACCTGGCGCTCGCCGCGCGGTTCGCCGCTGTCATCGTCGAGGGCATTCCGCGGCTTGGGCATGAGCAGCGCGACGAGGCGCGCCGCTTCAACATGCTGATCGACACGCTCTATGACGCGCGAACCCTGCTGATCGCCTCGGCCGAGGTGCCGCCCGAAGAAATCTTCGTCGCCGGCGACGGCAGCTTTGAGTTTCAGCGCACCGTATCGCGCCTCAACGAGATGCAGAGCGAGGCGTACATCGCCGACCGCCCGCGGCGGTAGCGCTACCCCTCGCTCCCGCCGCCGACGGTTAAAAAGCAATAGGGCGATTACGACACTTGGCCGCCGCGCCCCTTCGCGTCATGCCCGCGAAAGCGGGCACCCAGAGCTCACGTGCCCCCGGCTCGAACTATGGGCAGCTGGCGCCGCGCGGCAGCTCCTGGACCCCCGCTTTCGCGGGGGCGACGAGGAAAGTAAGCCGAAACCAATCGGCTCGTATTATAGAGCCTTCAGCATCGCCTCGGCGCCGGAGGCCTCGACCTGGCCCGGCTGGCTCTCGACGTTGAGCGATTTGACGACGCCGTTGTCGACCAGCATCGAATAGCGCTTCGAACGCACCCCGAGCCCGCCTTTGCTCAGATCGAGCTCGAGCCCGAGGGCGCGGGCGAAATCACCGCTGCCGTCAGCCAGCATCGTCACCTTGCCGGCGGTGTTCTGGTCCCGGCCCCAAGCGCCCAGGACCGCGGGATCATTGACCGCGACGCAGGCGACCTCGTCGATGCCCTTCGCCCTGATGTCGGCCGCCTTGTCGACATAGCCCGGCAGGTGGCGCTGCGAGCAGGCCGGGGTGAAGGCGCCCGGCACAGCGAACAGCACGACCTTTCTGCCGCG
Organism: uncultured Alphaproteobacteria bacterium; assembly: GCA_963738185.1. Taxonomy (GTDB): domain Bacteria; phylum Pseudomonadota; class Alphaproteobacteria; order ATCC43930; family CGMCC-115725; genus AP-15. The sequence goes on from CAVTVA010000003.1 coordinate 1,810,513, forward strand.
GAAGAAATCGTCGGTGGTGACCTCTTTCGGCCCCTCAGGGGTAACCTGCCGCAAGGTCGCAGATGGCAGCTTGTCGCCGATCTTGATCGTCATGGGGAGTCCCTCCGGTGCGCGAAAGGTCACCGATAGCACAGCGCCCCGCGCCGGGCAAACCGCACCGGGCAGCGCCGGCCGCCGGTTTTTGTGCGGGCGCCCGGCAACAAAACCGTATGGTAGGCGTATAAACTGCGGGCTTGCACAAGGACGGGCGCGATGGCTGCTGGATCGCATCGGAGGGCGCGATGAATTCGCTCGCGGGCCAGCTTCTGGTGGCGATGCCGCAGATGGAAGATCCCCGCTTTGCCAGGTCGGTCATCTATCTGTGCGCGCATAGCGGCGAGGCCGGCGCGATGGGGCTGGTGATCAACAAGCTGTTGGGCTCGCTGAGCATGGCCGAGCTGTTGGCGCAGCTCGAGATCGAGGCTGCCGGGCCAGCCAAGGGGCGCCCGGTGCATTTTGGCGGCCCGGTCGAGCCGGGGCGCGGCTTTGTGCTGCACACCGATGATTACCGCGAGGACGCAACCTTGCCGGTCGCCGGCAATATCTCGGTGACGGCCACCCTCGACATCCTGCGCGCGATCGGCAAAGGCCGCGGTCCGCGCCAGAGCCTGTTCGCGCTCGGCTACGCCGGATGGGCGCCGGGCCAGCTCGACGCCGAAATCCAGGCGAATGGCTGGCTCTCGGTCGCGGCGGACGAGGCGATCGTGTTCGACCCCGACCACGACGCCAAATGGCGGCGCGCGCTCGGCAAACTCGGCGTCGAGCCATCGACCCTGTCGAGCGACGCCGGCCACGCCTGACGCCCGAACCCGCGGTCAAACCCGCTGGCTGCCGTACTGAATGACCAAAATGCCGGCAACAACCAGCGCCGCCCCGATCCAAAATATCGGCCCGATCGGCTCGTCGAACAGATACCAGCCCAACAGCGGCACGATCACCATGCCGATGGCGACCCATGGGTAGGCCTGGCTCAACGGCACGCGCGACAGAATCCAAATCCATAATATCGTGGCAATGCCGTACAGGCTCAGTGCTGCGTACAAGACCGGGTCGCGCAGCACGGCGAGCAGCGCCTCGGCCGGTGGTGCGCCTTTCACCGCGAGCCCAAGCCTCTTGAACAATACCTGGCCACCGGCAAGCATAAAGGTGAAGGCGAGCAGAAAGGCCTGGTTCTTCATGGCTGAGGACCGGGTTGCCTGGGCAAATCGGCGGGACCCACGCTGCCGGGGAGTGGCACGACTGCTCGCGCGCGGCTCGCAGCGCGGGCAAACCGCCAATGCTAGGGCAGATTGTAGCCGATCGCGCTTTCGATCTCGATCGTCTGTTTGACCGCCGGGCGGGCCATGATGCGCTCGAAATGGGCGTCGAGGCTCGGATATTCGCCGGCGGCAGGCGCGGTCGTCGTCTTGAACCGCCAATAGAGCCGGAACAGGTGGATGTCGGCGATCGAGTAATGGCCGCCGACCGCCCATTCGTTCGGTCCGAGCTTCGGGTCGGCGATCTTGAACACCTCCCGCCAGCGCTCGAGGCCGATGCGGCGGGCCGGATGGATGGTCGCGGCGATAAACGACATCCACGAGATCGCCTCAGCCTCGGCTTCGAGGCCCCCCTGCGGCCACAGCCCCGCCTCGGGGTAGCGCCGCGCGAGATAATAGAGGGTGGCCGCCACCTCGGTCAGCTTGAGGCCGTCGACCAGCAGGGTTGGGACCTTGCCCTCGGGGTTGACCGCCAGATATTCGGGCAAATGCTGCTCACCCTTGGCGAGCGAGACCAGCCGGCGTTCGAACGGCACCCCGACCTCGTGCAAGGCGATATGCGTCGCCATGGCACTCGATCCGGGCGAAAAATAGAGGGTCAGCATCGGAATTTTCCTTTCGGCTGGATTATCAAATTCTCCGCGGGTCCCCGGTCGGAGCGAATTTCGGCATGACCTGCGCGCACAACAGCCGCATCGCGCCCACCACCTGTTGGTGCGGGATCAGGCCGCCGCAGTTCAGCTCGGCAAGTATCCCGCTCAACCCGATCTCAGCCTGCAAGCTTTGGAGACGGCCGGCGATCGTCTCCGGCGTGCCGATCAGGGCATTGGCCTCTACCGCGTCGTCGTAAGCGCGGCGGCGCAGCTCGTGCACCCGCCGCATGCGGCGCGCCGCGGTTTCCGGATCGACCAGCTTCGCCGCCCCTTCCAGCAAATTCGCCTGCTCGTGGTAGAAATGCATGATGCTTTCGCGGGGCTCGGCGCGGGCGCGCGCCTCGGTTTCGGCGATGTAGGTTGGCGCGGAAACAAAGACCTGGCCCCGGCCCGGATGCCCGGCCGCCTCCCAGGCCTGGTGATAAGTCTCGACCTGCCGGGCCAGATCGGCCCAGCTGGTGTGGCGCACCGAAGCGAAGACCGGCATGCCGCGGCGGCCGATCGCCGGGAACGTGTCCGGCGTGCTGGCGGCGATGCGGATCGGCGGCGTCGGCTTCTGGTACGGCTGCGGCACGACGCTGACATTGTTGAAGCGGTGATAAGCGCCCTCATACGAAAAATTCGGCTCGGTCCAGGCGCGCTGGACGATATCGAGGATTTCGCGAAAGCGGGCCTGGCTCTCGGCATAGGAGACGCCGTAGGCTTCGTAGGTCTGCGCGACGCCGCTGCGCCCGACCCCAAAGATCAGCCTTCCGTGGCTCAGCTGATCGACCGTGGCCGCCTCCTCGGCAAGCCGCAGCGGGTGGCATAGCGGCAAGACCTGGACCGCGATCCCGATCTTGATGCGCCTGGTGCGCGCGGCAATGGCGCTGGCAATGCTGAGCGGCGCCGACAGCAACGAGCGTCGCGGCTCGAAGTGCAATTCGGCCAGCCACATCACGTCGAGCCCGAGACGCTCGGCGGCATCGACCTGCTCCATCGCCTCGTCAAACGCCTCGCTCTCGGACCGGCCGGGGAGCGACGGAAACTCGTGGAACATGCCGAATTCCATAACCGGCCTCGCCCTCTCGCTGCAATTCCTGCGGCACCCTAGCCAAGCCCGCCATCCCAAGCCAAGCGCGATCACTCCTCCCCTATCCCGGCACCGCCGATAGTGCGAAGCTCGGATCAGCAATCGGCAATGGCAGTGGCAGGAGAATGAGGATGGAGCTCGGCTATATCGGGTTGGGCAATATGGGCGGCGCCTTGGCCCGGCGGCTGATGCGCGAGCACAAGATCCGCGCCTTCGATCTCAGACCGGAGGTGGTGGCCCGCTTTGCCGAGGCGGGCGCGGTGCCGACCCAGAGCGCGCAGGCGCTGGCCCGCGAAAGCGACATGGTCATGACCTGCCTGCCGACCTCGGCGCAGGTGCGCGACGTGCTGTTCGGCGAGGGCCGCGTGGCCGAGGTGCTGCGGCCGGGTCAAATCTGGGCCGACATGACCACCGGCGATCCGGGCGAGACCCGCGAGATGGCCGCGCGCCTCGCCGAGCAGGGAGTGCAGATGATCGATGCCCCGGTCAGCGGCGGCCCGCACGGCGCCAATGCCGGCACGATCGCGATCATGGTCGGCGCGCCGGCTGACATCTTCGCCAAGGTCAAGCCAATCTTTGCGACGATCAGCCCCAACATCTTTCACACCGGCGATGTCGGCACCGGACATGTCATGAAGCTGGTCAACAATGTGATCAGCGCCGGGGTGCGCGCCGTTACCTTCGAAGCGCTGGCGATGGGGATCAAGAACGGGCTCAGCCTCGAAACCTGCACCGCGGTTTTGCAGAAGGGCAGCGCCCGCAGTGCGGCGACCGAGCTGGCGCTCCCCAAGCTGTTGAAGAACGATTTCTCGGTCAGCTTCACGTTGGCGCTGATGCACAAGGATGTGCGGCTGGCGACCAAGCTCGGCATGGACAGCAACACGCCGATGGTGCTGGCCAATGTCGTGCGCGAATTGTTCCAGACCGTGATCAACGAGCACGGCGCCGACCAGGACACCCAGACCCTGGTCAAGCTGTTCGAGAAGAACGCGGGCATCGCGATCGCCCCGAAGAGCTGAGAAGCGGGTGAGCGGCGGCGGCATGCGTGCTTCGAGACGCCGCCTGCGGCGGCTCCTCAGCATGAGGATGTGCTGTTAATGGGATCAACGAAGCTCCTCATCCTGAGGAGCCCGCACAGCGGGCGTCTCGCAGAGCCTGCCCTCGCGAAAGCGGGGACGGAAAGCGCAAGTCCAGCCGATTGTCAGTTGTCGAGGGCGCCTGTAGAGGAGGAAACCGATGCGCTTTACCGATCGGGTCGCGATCATCACCGCGGCGGCGAGCGGGATCGGCCGCGCCACCGCCGACATCATGGCGGCCGAAGGGGCGATCGTCGTTGCGGTCGATCTCGACCAAGGGCGCCTCGACGACACCGTCGCCGCGTTGCGCGCGGCCGGCGGGCGCGCCCATGGCCGGCGGGTCGACGTGCTCGACGCCGCCCAGGTCGACGCGCTTATCGCCTCGGTGGCGCGGGAATTCGGGTCGATCGACATCCTGGTCAACGCGGTCGGCGGCAGCACGATCATCCCGCATCCGGGGGCGGTAATGGATCAGCTGACCCTTTCCGACTGGCAGCGGCTGATCGCGTTCAACCTCGACGGCACATTCCTCGGCTGCCACGCCGTGGCGCCGGTCATGAAACGCCAGCGCCGCGGCAAGATCGTCAACCTCTCCTCGATCGCCGGGCGTGGGTTGAGCGAGTTCGAGCAGCGCCGCCTATGCCGCGGCCAAGGGCGGGATCATCGCCTTCACCCGCAAGATCGCTCACGAGCTCGGGCCCTATGGCATCAACGTCAACGCGATAGCACCCAGCCGCACCTTGACCGAGCGCATCCGGCCGCGCTGGGAGCAGCAGAGCCCCGAGGACCAGGCCGCCGAAATCGAGCGCACGCCCTTGCGCCGCATCGCCGAGGCGGCCGATCAGGCCAAGGTGATCTGCTTTCTCGCATCGAGCGACGCCGATTTCGTCACCGGCGTCACAATCGACGTGACCGGCGGCAACTGACCCATCCACTCAGGGTGTTCGGCGAGAAGGACGGAGAAATGACCAGTTTTTCGCAAGAGGCGCGACAGCGCACGCACGCGCTGCGCGCCGCGATCGACGCGCTGCCGTTCAACACCGAGCTCGCCGCCGGCACGTTGGCGCGCGAGCGCTTTCAGCATTACATCACCCAAGACGCGCTATACCTCAGAGAGTTCTCGCGGGCATTGGCGCTCGCCGCGGCCAAGGCGCCCGACGCGGCGACAATGCAGGCCTTCGCCCACTCGGCGCTGGGCGCGGTCGCGGTCGAGCAGCGCCTGCACGAGCGCTATCTGCGCGAGTTCGGCGCTCGATCCCGCCGGGCTTGCCGATGCCGAGCCGGCGCCCGATTGCCTCGCCTATACCAGCTTTCTCCTCGCCACCGCCTATCACGAGCCGTGGGAGGTGCTGGTCGCGGCGCTATTGCCGTGTTTTTGGATTTATTGGGACGTCGGCTGCGCCATCGCCGCCAAGAGTTCGCCCGGCAATCCCTATCGCGCCTGGATCGACACCTATGCCGATCCGAATTTTGGTGAAGCGGTAGAGCGGGTGATCGCCACCGCCGATCGGGCGGCCGAGGCCGCGAGCGCTGCCGTGCGCGCGCCGCATGCTCGCCGCCTTTACCCGTGCCGCGCAATACGAATGGCTGTTCTGGGACGGCGCCTACCAGCGCCGCTCCTGGCCGCCGCTCTGACTTCCGTGGCTAACTCAAGCGCGCCTAGTGGCGAAATCGATGCGCGGGTCGATCAGCATGTAGGTCAAGTCGCTGACCAGCTTCAGCACCAGGCCGATCAAGGTATAGACGTAAAGCGTGCCGAACATGATCGGGTAGTCGCGGTTGATCGCCGCGTCAAAGCCCAGAAGGCCGAGGCCGTCGAGCGAAAAGATCACCTCGATCAACAGCGACCCGGTAAACAGGATGCCGACCAATGCCGCCGGAAAGCCGGCGACCACCAGCAGCATCGCGTTTCGGAAGACATGGCCATAAAGCACCCGTCGCTCGGTCAGCCCCTTGGCGCGCGCGGTCAGCACGTACTGCTTGTTGACCTCGTCGAGAAAGCAATTCTTGGTCAGCATCGTCAGAGTGGCGAACCCGGAGATCACCAATGCGGTGATCGGCAGTGCGATGTGCCAGAAATAATCGCCGATGCGCATCGGCCAGGACAATGCCAGCCAATTGTCGCTGACGAGCCCGCGCAACGGAAAGATCGACAGATAGCTGCCGCCGGCGAACAGCACGATCAGCAGCACCGCAAACAAAAAGCTCGGCACCGCATAGCCGACGATGATCACAGCACTCGACCACACATCAAACCGGCTGCCGTCGCGCACCGCTTTTCGGATACCGAGCGGGATCGAGACCAGATAGGTGATCAGGGTCGTCCACAACCCGATCGAGATCGATACCGGCAGCTTTTCCTTGATCAGGTCGATGACGCTCCGGTCCTGAAAAAAGCTGGTGCCGAGGTTGAAGGTCAAATAGTTGCGCATCATCAAGAAAAAGCGAGTCAAGGGCGGCTTGTCGAAGCCGTATTGCTTTTCCAGCTCCTTGATCAGCGCGGGGTCGAGGCCGCGCGCGCCGCGATAGCGGGGGTTGGCCGCCCTCGCCGCACCCGCCAATTCGCCGGTGCCGCCGCTGACCCGCTCGGTGGCGCTGACCGTCTCTCCTTTGAGCTTGGCGATCATCTGCTGGACCGGGCCGCCGGGTGCCGCCTGGACGATGACGAAATTGACCACCATGATCGCGAACAGGGTCGGGATCATCAACAGCAGCCGGCGCAGCGCATAGGCGATCATCGGAGATTCCAGATCGGCCCGATGCCCTCACCCACCCGGCCCTTCGGGCCGGGTCCCCCCTCTCCCGCATTGCGGGAGAGGGTGCCGAGCGCAGCGAGGCGGGTGAGGGCGGCGCGACCGGGTGAACGCCTCACGGCTTCGCCACCTCGCCCTTTTTTGCTTCGACCGCTTTCGCGGCGGCGGGATTGACCCACCAGGTATCGAAGCCCAGCGCATATTTGGGAGAGATTTTCGGGCGGCGGAACTTGTCCCAATAGGCGACCCGAAACGCCGCCAGATGAAATTGCGGGATCACGTAATAGCCGTATTGCAGCACGCGGTCGAGCGCGCGGGTGTGGGCGACCAGGCTCGCCCGGTCGGGCGCCTGGATCAGTTCCTCGACCAGCGCGTCCACGACCTTGCTTTTGATGCCGAGCAGATTGCGGCTGCCCTGCTGGTCGGCGGCCTCGGAGCCCCAGTATTCGCGCTGCTCGTTGCCGGGCGACAGCGATTCCGGAAACAGCACGATCGTCATGTCGTAGTCGAACGTCTCCATCCGCCGCTCATATTGCGCGGTATCGACCGTGCGCACCCGCGCGGTGATGCCCATGCGCTTCAAGTTCTGCACAAAGGGCAGCACGACGCGCTCGAATTGCGGGTTGTCGAGCAGAATCTCAAAGGTGAAGGGCTGCCCGGTCTTGGCGTTGACCAGCTGCTCGCCCTTGAAGGTCCAGCCGGCCGCCATCAACAGCTTGAGCGCCTGCCGCAACCCGTCGCGGATGTTGCCCGAGCCGTCGTATTTGGGCGGATCGTATTCGGTGGTGAAGACTGCGTCGGGGACCTGCCCCTTGAACTTGTCGAGGATTTCGAGCTCCTGGCCCTTTGGCACCCCGGTCGCGGCCAATTCGGAATTGTCGAAATAGCTGCGGGTGCGCTGGTAGGCGCCATAGAACAAATTCTTGTTGGACCATTCGAAATCGAAGGCGTAGGCCAGCGCGTCCCTCACCCGCGGGTCCTGGAAGATCGGCCGGCGCAAATTATAGCCAAACCCTTGCATGCCGCTCGGCAGCTGGTTCGGGATCTGCTCTTTTTTGATCAGGCCGGCGCGCAGCGCGGGGCTGTCATAGCCGGTCGCCCAATCCTTTGACGAGTTCTCGACCCGGGCATCGTATTGGCCGGCCTTGAACGCTTCGAGCGCGATCGTCGCGTCCCGGTAATAGTCGTAGCGGATCGTATCGAAATTATAGCGGCCCTTGTTGACCGGCAGGTCGGCGCCCCAATAATCGGCAACCCGGCGGTAGGTGATCGAGTGGCCGGGATCGACCGACTGGATCGTGTACGGGCCGCTGCCCAATGGCGGGGTCAAGGTCGTCTTTTCGAAGTCGCGCCCCGACCAATACTTCTTCGACAGCACCGGCATTTCGCCAAGGATTTGCGGCAATTCGCGGTTTTTCGCCGATTTGAAGTAAAACCGGACGCCGCGATCCCCCTCCGGCGCCACCTTGGCCACGTCACCGTAATATTCGCGGTAGGCCGGCAGCCCCTTTTTCTGCAAGGTTTCAAAGGTCCAGATCACGTCTGCCGGGGTCATCGGCGTGCCGTCGTGAAACCGCGCCGCCTGGCGCAACGTGTAGAGCACCGAGAGCCTGTCGGGGGCGAGATCGATGCTCTTGGCGACGAGACCGTATTCGCTCGCCGGCTCGTCCTCGGCGGCGGCCGACAATGTATCGAAGATCATGTTGATGCCGGCGGCCGGCACCCCGTTGATGACAAACGGGTTCAAGGTGTCGAAGGTGCCGATCGCCGAGTAGCGGATCGTGCCGCCCTTGGGCGCCTGCGGGTTGACGTAATCGAAATGGGTAAAGCCGGGCTTGTATTTGAGGTCGCCGAACAACGACATGCCCTCGCTCGCCGCCGCCGCGCCGGCGGCGAGCAACACGACCAGCCCGACGGCGATCGCCGATAGCCTGCGCATCTTCATTGTCCTCGCGATCGGCCTACAGGGCGAGCAGCGCACGCGCCGCCTGGTGGGCGCGGCGGTCGCCGGCGATCAGGACATGCCCGTCCGAGGCCAGACCCAGCTTTCCTCCGCGCCAATCGGTAGCAAGCCCGCCGGCGCCCTCGACGATCGGGATCATCGCGCAAAAATCGTGGGGCTTGAGGCTGGCCTCGATGACCAGATCGACAAAACCGGCGGCAAGCAGGCCATAGGCATAGCAATCGGCGCCAAAGCGCACGAGCTTCACCGCGGCCGAGACCCGGGCAAAGGCCGCCGCATCCGGCCCGGTAAACATGTCCGGGCGTGGTGGCGAACAGGGTGGCGGAGGCGAGGCCCGGGCATTCGCGGCAATGGATCGCGGCGCCGTTCAAGGTGGTCGGCCGGCCGATGGCGCCGACCCAGCGCTCGCCCGAGATCGGCTGGTCGATGATCCCCAGGATCGGGTCGCCGCCGCGGGTCAGCGCGATCAGGGTCCCGAACAGCGGCACCCCGCTGATAAACGATTTGGTCCCGTCGATCGGGTCCAGCACCCAGACCAGCTCGGCATCCTCGCGCACCCGGCCGAACTCCTCGCCAACAATGCCATGCTCGGGAAAGCGGGCTTCGATCAGGCGCCGCATCGCCCGTTCCGCGGCGCGGTCGGCGGCCGTCACCGGGGTCAGGTCAGGCTTGTCGTCTACCGAGAGAGGCCGGCGAAAATAAGGCCGGATCGCCGCCCCGGCCAGGTCGGCCAGCTCCGCCGCGAATGCCAAGAACCCGTCGAGCTCTGTCGCGGGCACGGGCTATTTCAGGGTTTGCAGATAGGCGATGACGTCGGCGCGGTTCATTGCCTGGGGGAACCCGGCAAAGGTCATCTTGGTGCCTGGAGCGAAATGCTGCGGGTCATCGAGCCATTCGTTGAGCAATTCCGGGCTCCATTTTTTGCCCTTATATTTCTGCAGCGCCGACGAGAATGCAAAACCGCCGCGGTCCTCGGCGATCGGCTGGCCGACGACATTCCAAAGATCCGGACCGATCTTGGCGCCTCCGCCCTTGGTGAAATTGTGGCAGGCCTGGCACACCGTGGTCAGCTGCTGGCCCTTTTTCGGGTCGGCCTTGGCCAATAGCGGGCCGATGTCCGGGAGCTTTGGCGCCGCCGCGGCCTGCTCGGCCGGAGCGGCCGCCGGCGCGGCGCCGCCGGCGACCAGGAACACCGGCTTTTCCAGCTGCTTTGGCGCCACCAGCATGCTCGCCAATATGCCGGAAACCATGGCGATGATCAGCGCGGTCAGAATCGAGCCAATGATCTTGTTCCACTCGAACGACGACATCGATTCCCCTTCCGCCGCTGCGGCTCGGGAGCAAAGCCAATTCCCCCCGGCAACTCAAATGAATTATCACGCTTTCGGCGATGGCACGAACCGGGCATGTTGTCGCTGCCGACCCACCAAGTTGCGCGCGGCCGAGTTGCCCGCCCCCGAATTGTCCGCCGCCGAGAAGCCGTGACCAGAGCCGCCCCAAAGAACCCGATCATCCTGATCCCGGCGCGCCTCGCGGCGAGCCGGCTTCCCGGCAAGCCGCTCGCCCTGATCGGCGGGACCCCGATGATCGTTCATGTGTGGCGCCGCGCGGTCGCGGCCGAGATGGGGCCAGTCGTCGTCGCCTGCGGCGACCGGGAAATCGCCGAGGCGGTCGCGGCGGCGGGCGGCCGGGCGGTGCTGACCGATCCGCGGCTGCCGACCGGCTCGGACCGCATTCACGCGGCTGTCGCGGGTCTCGACCCCGCCCGTGCGCATGACGCTGTGATCAACGTCCAGGGCGACATGCCGTTTCTTGACCCGAGGGCGATCCGGCTGGCAGTCGAGGGGCTCAGTGATCCCGAAACCGATATAGCGACCCTGGCTGCGCCGATCGAGGATGACGCGGCGCTCGCCGACACCAGCGTCAACAAGGTCGTGGCCGGCTTTGCCGACCCGCTGCTTCCGGCGCGGGCGCTTTATTTCAGCAAGGCCGCGGTGCCGTGGGGCGAGGGACCGCATTACGAGCATGTCGGGCTCTACGCCTATCGGCGCGCGGCACTGGAGCAGTTTGTCGGGCTGCCGCGCGGGGTTCTGGAGCAGCGCGAGCATCTTGAGCAGCTGCGCGCGCTCGAGGCCGGGATGCGAATCTCGGTCAGCCTGATCGAGGCCGGCCGGCTCGGCGTGCAGGTCGACACCCCGGCCGACCTCGAGCGCGCCCGCCAGTTGATGCGAGAATTGGAACACCGCGAGCTGATGCGAGAATCGGAACAGAGGCATGGCTGAAGGCGAGCGCAAAGCCGCCGATGCGGCGCGAGCGATCGCGTTTCAGGGCATGCTCGGGGCCTATTCCGACCTGGCCTGCCGCCGGGTGTTCCCGGACATGACCACCCTGCCCTGCGCACAGTTCGAGGACGCGTTTGCCGCGGTGCGCGACGGCCGCGCGCGTCTGGCGATGATCCCGATCGAGAACTCGGTGGCCGGCCGGGTCGCCGACATCCACCACCTGATGCCCGATTCGGGGCTGCACATCGTGGCCGAGCATTTCGAGCGGGTGAACCACCACCTGCTGGCGCTGCCCGGCGCGAATTTGGCGAGCCTGCGCACGGTCAGAAGCCATGTCCAGGCGCTGTCGCAGTGCCGCCAGCTGATCCGCGCGCTCGGCCTCGACCCGGTCGTGGCCGCCGACACCGCGGGTGCCGCGGCCGAAATCGCCGCCCGCGGCGACCCCAGCGTCGCCGCGATCGCCTCCGAACTGGCCGGCCGGACCTACGGCCTCATCTCGCTGAAAGCGAACATCGAGGACGCCGAGCACAACACCACCCGCTTTCTGGTCATGTCGCGCGAGCCGGCGCGGCCGGCGCGCGGCACGCCTACGGTCACCACCTTTCTGTTCCGCGTGCGCAACGTCCCGGCCGCGCTTTACAAAGCAATGGGCGGGTTTGCCACCAACGGCGTCAACATGACCAAGCTCGAAAGCTACATGGTCGGCGGCGCGTTCGCGGCGACGCAGTTTTATGCCGATGTCGAGGCCCATCCCGAGGACCGGCCACTGGCGCTGGCCCTCGAGGAGCTGGCCTTTTTCTCGCGCGAGCTGAAAATCCTCGGCGTCTACCCGGCCCACCCGCTGCGCATCGCCGCCTCGGCCGCCGCCGAGTGACGCCAGTCGAAGCCGTTCAATAAAGCCGGGTCCGGTAGCTCTCGGCGGTGGCGCGCTCGGATTCTTCGACGCTGACGCCGCCGATCTGCTCGGCGATGATGCGGCCGAGCGACGGGAAATCGCCGCGCGGGATGTGCTTTTGCGGGTTCCACAGGTCGGAGCGGATCAGCGCCTTGCCGCAGTGGAAATAAACTTCCTCGGCCGCAATCAGGATGCCGCTGCGCGGCGCCTTGCCGTTGACCGCGAGCGGTTCGAGGAGTGCGGGGTCGGTGGTGACCTTGGCCCGCCCATTCACCCGCAGGGTCTCGTTGACCCCCGGCACAAAAAAGATCAGCCCGACCCCGGGGCGCACCAGCAAATTGCCCAGCGTGTCGACGCGGTTGTTGCCGAGCCGGTCGGGGATCAGCAGGGTCTGGTCATCGACCACCTGGACAAAGCCCGGCGCGTCCCCCTTGGGCGAAGCGTCGCACCGCCCCGACGGGTCCGAGGAGGCAATGACCAGAAACGGCGAGCGCGCGATAAAGGCGCGGCAATGCCGGTCGAGCCGGCTCAGCTGCTTTTTGACCGCCCGCTCGCTCGGCGCCCCGTAAATCTCGTGCAGCCGCTCGGGGTTCTCGATCGTGTCCAAAATTCGCCTCCGTGTCGAACCGCCGGCACTATGCACGCCACGCGGCGAAAGCTCCATTGGCTTTGGCCGCCGGCGCCTGTATCAGTCGAAAAACCCGCGAGGTGGGCGCGATGGGCTTCTTGACCCGCTGCGAGGAGCGGCCGGAGGGCGGCCGGGTGGCGCGACTGACCATCGACAACGAGGCCAAGCTCAACAGCCTCAATACGGGGCTGATGGAGGAGATCGTCGCGACGATGGCGGGGCTCGCTGCCGACCCCGAGCTGCGCCTCGCGATCCTCAGCGGCGCCGGCAACCGGGCCTTTGCCGGCGGCGCCGACTTGGCCGAGATTGCCGCCCTCGACCATGTGGGCGCGCGCCGGTTCATCACCCTCGTCCATCGCTGCTGCGACGCGTTTCGCCGGCTGCCGGTGCCGGTCATCGCTCGGATCGACGGTTTTGCGCTCGGCGCCGGGCTCGAGCTCGCCGCCGCCTGCGATCTGCGCGTCGCCAGCGAAAGTTCGAGCTTTGGCATGCCCGAGGTGCGGGTCGGCATCCCCTCGGTGGTCGAGGCGGCGCTGCTGCCGCGGCTGATCGGCGAGGGCCGCGCCCGCCGGCTGCTGTTGACCGGCGAAACGATCGGCGCCGCCGAGGCGCTCGCCTGGGGGCTGATCGACGCGCTGGCCCCGGCCGACCGGCTCGACGAGGCGGTGGACCGCCTCGCCCAGCCGATCCTCGCCGCCGGCCCGCAGGCGATCCGGCTGCAGAAAGTCCTTGATCCGCGAGTGGCAGGAATTGCCGACCGGGGCGGCGATCGCGCGCGGCATCGACGCCTTCGTCAGCGCCTTCGACACCGACGAGCCAGCGCGGCTGGCCGGCGCCGCCCTCGCCCAGATGCGCGCCCGTCGGTCGCGGTGACGAGTTCGGCGCGAAACCGTCGAGCCGGCGCTGTGGCGATAGCCCGCCGAGAGTTTCAGCGGAAATGACGCCAATTTGACGGTCCGGGTGCCAGGCTCAGCGATCGGCGTGCCGAAACGGGGCGGTGCATGCTTCTGTCGATCGTGGAGCAGGACGGCCGCATCGCGGTGACGAGCCCCTATCACCCGAACTTCCCGGCGCGCGCCCGCGGGCTCGGCGGATCGTGGGATGCGGCGCGCCGGGTGTGGATGTTCGATGCCGGCGATCAGGAGCGCGTGAGGCTGCTGTGCCGCGAGATCTACGGCACCGACGGGACCGACTATCCAAGCGGCGGGACCGCGGTCGGGCATGGCCGCAACCAGCTCGCCGAAGCGGGGCCGGCGGTGCCGCATTATTACGGCCACCGCAACCGGCTGCGCCAGCGCCTGGTCGATGCCGGCGCCGACAATCTGCCCGATTACGAATTGCTCGAAGTGCTGCTGTTCGCCGCCAATTCGCGCGGCGACGTGAAACCGTTGGCGAAGGCGCTGATCGAGCAGTTCGGCGGCTTTGCCGCGGTGCTGAGCGCCGATTTCGACGCGCTCGCCGCGGCCGGGCTCAACCTCGCCGGGATCGCCGCGGTCAAGTCGGTGCGCGAGGCGGCGTTAAGGCTGATGCGCGCCGAATTGCAGCAGCAGCCGGTGATCAACTCCTGGGACAAGCTGATCGATTATTGCAGCGCCCAAGTCGCGCACAACAAGATCGAGGAGTTCCACATCCTGTTTCTCGACCGCAAAAACGTGCTGCTCAAGCACGAGCGCCAGCAGAAGGGCACGGTCGATCACACCCCGGTCTATACCCGCGAGGTGGTTAAGCGCGCCCTCGAGCTCGGCGCCTCGGCCTTGATCCTGCTGCACAACCACCCCTCCGGCGACCCGACCCCATCCAAGGCCGACATCGCGGTGACCCAGGACATCAAAAAGGCCGCCGCCCCGCTTGGCGTCGTGCTGCACGACCACGTCATCATCGGCCGCAACCGGCATGTGAGCCTGCGCGACTTGGGGCTGATCTGAGCGCACGCTCGCAGTCAGCGGATTGTATGGTTAAGCGGCAAATTTTCCCGGAATTGCCGCTTGCGTTCCGGGCGGATCAGCGTATCTATCGGGCTCTCGACGCACTCGCACGTGCCTATGGCCCATGGTGGTTATGCAACGACGTAACGCGTCCTTTTTGGTCGTCCGGCCGCAAGGCCGGTCCCGAGAGGGAGGACGGTATGGTTGCTATCCGACTGAGGGGCGTGGTGCCCTGCCCTGACGCGAACCTCCGTGGGACGCGTCTGCGCGGACGGGGCAACCGGGTCATCGACCCGAGTAGTCTGAGCTAAGCAGCACAACCAGACCGAACCGGCGCCTGCGCACCGGCCGGTCCTTTTCTATCTGCTCTCGGCCAAACCCGAGGCTGCACTGGCGTCGTTTCGACGCGCCGTCGCGGCTCCGGGTGCTGCCGGCAGCAGCTGTTTTGCTCAGCCGCCTCGCGGGAAGGATGACCCCCAGGAATGAATGAGAGGATTTCGCGCTTCCTCGCCGACCACATGCCCGAGACCCCGTGCCTCGTCGTCGATCTCGGCCTGATCGCCGAGGCCTATGACGCGTTGTGCCGGCATCTGCCGCTGGCCCGCGTTTACTACGCGGTCAAGGCCAACCCGGCCCCGGCGATCCTCGCCATGCTGGAGCGCAAGGGCGCCAATTTCGACGTGGCGAGCCGCGGCGAGGTCGAGCTGTGCCTCGATAACGGGGTCGCCGCCGATCGGCTGTCCTTTGGCAACACGATCAAAAAGGAAAAGGACATCGCCTTTGCCTATGGCATGGGGCTGCGCCTCTTTGCTTTCGACAGCGCGCACGAGCTTGACAAGCTGGCGCGTGCCGCACCCGGGGCCCGCGTCTTCTGCCGCATCCTGGTCGATTGCGCCGGTGCGGAGTGGCCGCTGTCGCGCAAATTCGGCTGCGCCCCCGAGATGGCGGTCGAGCTGCTGCGCCGGGCGCGCGAGCTTGGTCTCGACCCGTACGGAGTGTCATTCCATGTCGGCTCGCAGCAGACCGACCTCGACCAGTGGGACAGCGCGGTCGGGACCGCGGCGCAGATGTTCTCGCTGCTCGCCGAGGCCGATATCGATCTGCGCATGGTCAATATCGGCGGCGGCTTTCCGGCGCATTACACCAGCGAGGTCCCGGCGGTCGATTGCTATGCCCGGGCGGTGATGGCGGCGGTCACCCGGCATTTCGGCAATCATCTGCCGGAGATCATCATCGAGCCCGGGCGCTCGCTGGTCGGCGATGCGGGCGTGATCCAGAGCGAGGTCGTGCTGATCTCGGAAAAAGGGTGCGGCGACGCGCGGCGCTGGGTCTATCTCGATGTCGGCAAGTTCAACGGGCTCGCCGAGACGATGGACGAGAGCATCAAATACCGGATCGCGACCCCGGGCCGGGCCGGGGCCTGTGGCCCGGTGATCCTCGCCGGGCCGACCTGCGACAGCGCCGACATTCTCTATGAACGGACCGAGTATCGGCTGCCGCTCGGCCTCGAGGTCGGCGACAAGGTAGAGATCCTATCGGCCGGCGCTTATACCGCGAGCTACGCCTCGGTCGGGTTCAACGGCTTCGCGCCGATCCGCACCTACTGCATCTGAGCGCGCGGCGCCGCCCGGGCTGCCGCGTTTCCCGGCATATTGAGCCGCCACCCCCGCGCAAGCGCCGCGAAAGCGGGAATGACGAATGAAATTTCTGGTCTGCGTTCCCTGTGTCTCTGTGGTGACATTCATTTCGCCCGCAGGCGGTGCCACGGATGCGGCGGGCCGGGGATTTTGGCGCGCAGGGTGTAGACCGAAGTGCGTGGGGTGAAAAAGATCTTGTTCAGGTCGGGCCGCCAAACGCCAGGTTGGCCGGGGCCTCCGGGGTGCGGATCACGCCCAATTTGCTGCCGTCCGGGGCGAACACCCAGGTCCCGCCGGGGCCGGTGCAGTAGACTGGCCTTGCTGGTCGACCTTCAGCCATCGGGAACGCCGTCGGCCTCCTCGGACGACATATCGGCAAAGATGCGCCGCCTGACCATGTTTTCGGCGCTGTCGAGCTCGATCGCATGGATGTACTGGGCGTGCCGGGTATTGGCGACACAGAGGGTGCGCTCGTCGGGCGAGAAGGCGAGCACGTTTGGGTATTCGAACTCGGCGACGAGCCGGCTCGCACCATCGGGCATCACCGCGTAGACCCCGGAATGCGCCAGCTCCTTGTCGGCGAGCGGCACCCGCAGCCCGGGGTCGGTGAACCAGATGCTGCCGTTGCCATGGCATTATTGGCCACTTCACGCAGCCGCGCGGTCGGGATTGGAATGGCATCGTTTAGGAACCGGTCATAGGTGTTGTGGGTTAGCGCGATCACTCGAGGCCACGCCATCTGCGACACTCGACCTGCACGGTATGGGGCGATGCCAGCATCGCGAGCGGCGACTTCGGAAAATCTGCGCCTCCTTCGCCCTTGAGGCGTGCGACGCGTACGTTTTCGAGGGAATTGGGTCGCAGGACCGATTTCGCAACGCGTGTTTTCGGAAACGAAAGGTGCCAAGGTGCAGTGGTAATGGCCTGCGGAGATCGGGAAGGGTCCGCCGCCGGAGAACTTGTCTTCCATGTGTTCGGTGCGATCGCGCATTTCGAGCGGCGCCTCATCGCCGAGCACACCCGCGACGGTCTCGCCGCCGCGGCCGCTAACGGCAGACGCCCAGCACGCAAACCTCTCGATCCCGAAAAGCTGGAGGCTGCCCTCGCTCTGGTCGCCGCGGCCCTCTCGCCGACCAAGGCCGCCTTCCAGGTCGGCATCGGTCGCTCCACTCTTTATGAAACCCTCGCCGAGCGCGGTTCTTAATCGGCCGCGCCACGCTCATTTTTACGGTAAGCGCAGCTTTCGGTGATTTCTTACCGTAAATTTCCGCACGGATGCTGCCGGAAGCCCATTACGGCCGCCCCCAGATTGGCGCAGGCAGCGGCGAGCGCGGTGGTTGGGATCTGGGCCTTGTCACCGATCTCGGCGAGGAAGGGCGACCAGCGTGGCCGCAAACACCCCGTTCCGATACGCCCTGCGCGAAGTGGCCGGTGACACATCTCGCGTCCATGTGGGCCGGCGGAGCGCGCCGGGCAGGATCACAGCCGGCTAAAGGGTTGGACAATGCACATCCGGGTTCGGATTTGCTGCGAGCCCGCCGGCAGTGGTCCGTCGAATTCGCCCCGCATCGCTCAAAGTTCACCGCCGGCATATGACCGCCGGTGCCGCCGTGCATGCTCGCTTCGCGTAATCGACTGCTTCAACGCGGCCTTCGTGCGGCGGTTGATGCAGATCAAGGCCCCGAGTGGACCGGATTTATATGCGAAATTTATTAAAAGGGCTCCCGCACCCTCTCGAATTTTTATTTTAAACCTGCAATTTTTCCCGGCGATACGGGCGTGATGAGCGCCGGCCGAGAGGCCGCCGGCACCGCCGACAAGGCTCCGCCGGCCGGATGTCGCAGGATCCCAATGGAGACATCGATGTATGACGCGCTGATGGTTGCGATCGGTTGCGGGTTTTTCGCCGCCGCCGTGCTCTACGCGCTGGCCTGCGAGCGGATGTGAGACTCGGCGATGCTGTTCGATTTTCTCCTCGGCGCGATCGCCAGCCTGGCGATCACGCTCTACCTCGTCTTCGCGCTGATCAACCCCGAGCGCTTCTGAGCGCTTCCCGGAGCCTCACATGACCTGGAACGGTTGGATTCAGATCGCGCTGTTCAGCGCGATCGTGATCCTGATCACGCGGCCGCTGGGCGGCTACATGACGCGTGTGTTCGCCGGCGACAGAACCGTTCTGACGCCGGTGCTGCGCCCGATCGAGCGCGCCGTCTACTGGTGCTGCGGCGTCGACGAGAACGAGGAGCAGCACTGGCTGACCTATGCCGTCGCGATGCTGTTTTTCAGCGTCGCCGGCTTTGCCAGCCTCTACGCGCTGCAGCGCCTGCAACGGTACCTGCCGTTCAACCCGCAGGGCCAGAGCGCGGTCGAGCAAAGCCTCGCGTTCAACACCTCGGTCAGTTTCGTCACCAACACGAACTGGCAAGCCTACAGCGGCGAGACGACGATGGGCTATCTGGTGCAGATGGCCGGCCTCACCGTGCACAATTTCGTGTCGGCGGCGACCGGCATCGCGATGGCGCTGGCGCTGATCCGCGGCCTCATACGCCGCGAAGCCAAAACCGTCGGCAATTTCTGGGTCGATCTGACCCGCGGCACCCTCTACATCCTGCTGCCGATCTCGATCGTCGGCGCGCTCGTGCTGGTATGGCTGGGCGCGCCGCAGGATCTCGGCGCTTATGTCGAGGCGACGACGCTCGAAGGCGCCAAGCAGGTCATCGCGCACGGCCCGGTCGCCTCGCAGGAGATCATCAAGGAACTCGGCACCAACGGCGGCGGGTTCTTCAACGCCAATTCTGCGCATCCATACGAAAACCCGAACGCAATCGCCAACCTGATCGAATTGGTCGCGATCTTCTCGATCGGCGCGGCGCTGACCAACGTGCTCGGCCGCATGGTCAAGGACGAGCGCCAGGGCTGGGCGATTTTTGCGGCGATGGGCCTGTTGTTCCTGGCCGGAGTCGCGGTTTGCTACAACTCGGAAGCCCACGCCAATCCCGCGTTCGCGCAATACGGCGTCGATTCAGCACACAGCGCCCTGCAATCCGGCGGCAACATGGAAGGCAAGGAGGTGCGCTTCGCGCCGGCGCTGTCGACCCTCTGGGCGGTTGTGACGACCGACACCTCGTGCGGCGCCGTCAACTCGATGCACGACAGCTATTTGCCGGTCGGCGGCATGATCCCGATGGTCAATATGATGCTCGGCGAAGTCATCTTCGGCGGCGTCGGCTCCGGGCTCTACGGCATCCTCGGATTTGCGATCGTCGCGATGTTCGTCGCTGGCCTGATGGTTGGGCGCACCCCGGAATATCTCGGCAAGAAGCTTGAAGCCAAGGAAGTCAAGATGACGATCCTGGCGCTGCTGAGCCTGCCGCTATCGATCCTCGGCTGGACCGCATTGGCGGTGGTCTTGCCGCAGGGCCTCGCCGGCCTTGCCAACAGCGGGCCGCACGGTTTCTCCGAGATCCTCTACGCCTATACCGAAGGTACCGCCAACAACGGCAGCGCCTTTGCCGGCCTCAGCGCCAATACCTGGTTCTACAACCTGACGATTGCCGGGGCGATGCTGACGGGCCGCTTCATTTTTGTCGTGCCGATGCTCGCCGTCGCCGGCTCGTTAGCGCGGAAGAAGCTCGTCGAACGCTCGGCCGGCACCTTCCCGACGCACAGCCCGCAATTTGTCGGCCTTCTCGTCGGCGTCATCCTGATCATCGGCGGGTTGACCTACTTCCCGGCCGTCTCGCTCGGGCCCGTCACCGAACAGATCGCGATGAACCAGGGCCACCTCTATCGCAGCCCGTAGGCGACCTATTCCCGAGGGAATATCCCAATGACTGACGTTTCGTCCCTGCTCAACGCGCCGGAGAGCGAGGCACTCAAACGCCATGTGCGGCCGCTGGCACTGCTTGATCGCTCGCTGCTGGTGCCGGCGATCTGGGCGTCGTTCCAAAAGCTTGACCCGCGCACGCTGGTCAGGAACCCGGTCATGTTCTGCGTCGAGATCGTGTCGGTTCTGACGACGATCTTTTTCATCCGTGACCTGATCACCGGCGGGACCGGAATTGTCGGCAGCACGCCCGGCTTCTCTGGGCAAATCACTGCCTGGCTCTGGTTCACGGTGCTGTTCGCCAACTTCGCCGAAGCGGTGGCGGAAGGGCGCGGCAAGGCACAGGCGGATACGCTGCGCCGCACCCGCGCCGAGACCCGCGCCAAGCTTCTCGGCCGCGCCGGATCGGATGCGTTCACGATGGTCGATGCCGCCGACCTGAAGGCGGGCGATTTCGTGCTCGTCGAGGCCGGCGACCTGATCCCGTCCGACGGCGAGGTCGTCGAGGGCGTCGCTTCGGTCGACGAATTCGGCGATCACCGGCGAATCGGCGCCGGTCATCCGGGAAAGCGGCGGCGACCGCTCGGCCGTCACCGGCGGCACCCGCGTCACCTCCGACCGGCTCAAGGTCCGCATCACCGCGGCGCAGGGCTCGACGTTTCTCGACCGCATGATCGCGCTCGTGGAGGGCGCGGTGCGCCAGAAGACGCCGAACGAGATCGCGCTCAACATCCTGCTCGCCGGCATGACGCTGATCTTCGTCTTCGCGACCGTCACGATCCCGAGTTTTGCCGCGTATGCGAAAGGCGCGGTCGCCGTCGTTGTGCTGATCGCGCTGTTCGTCTGCCTGATCCCGACGACGATCGGCGCCCTCTTGTCGGCGATCGGCATCGCCGGCATGGACAGGCTCGTGCGGTTCAACGTGCTGGCGATGTCCGGCCGCGCCGTCGAGGCGGCGGGCGATGTCGATACGCTGCTCCTCGACAAGACCGGCACAATCACGCTCGGCAACCGCCAGGCGACCGCGTTTCTGCCGCTCCCCGGCATTGACGAACGCGACCTCGCCGACGCCGCGCAGCTCGCTTCATTGTCGGACGAGACGCCGGAAGGCCGCTCGATTGTCGTGCTGGCGAAGGAAAAATACGGCATCCGCGCCCGCGACATGGCGCCGCTCAGCGCCACGTTCGTGCCGTTTACGGCGCAGACGCGGATGAGCGGCATCGACGTCGACGGCGCGACGATCCGCAAGGGCGCGGTCGACGTGATCGTCGCCTTTGTCGAGGGCACCGCGACCGCTCCTACCGGGGGCCGGGGCGGTGGCGCCGCGGTCGCCGCCGCCCGCACCGCGCCGGTGGTTTCGGAAGCGGTCGGCGAACTGACGGCCACAGCCGAGCGCATCGCCCGCGAGGGCGGCACCCCACTCGCCGTCGCCAAGGACCGCAAGCTCCTGGGCATCATTCAGCTCAAGGACATCGTCAAGGGCGGCATCCGAGAGCGTTTCGCCGAACTGCGCCAGATGGGCATCCGCACGGTCATGATCACCGGCGACAACCCGCTGACCGCCGCCGCGATTGCGGCCGAATCCGGGGTGGACGATTTCCTCGCGCAAGCGACGCCGGAGGACAAGCTGAAGCTGATCCGCGATGAGCAGTCGAAGGGCAAGCTCGTCGCGATGTGCGGCGACGGCACCAACGACGCGCCGGCCCTCGCACAGGCCGATGTTGGAGTCGCGATGAACACCGGCACGATGGCGGCGCGCGAGGCCGGCAACATGGTCGATCTCGACAGCGACCCGACCAAGCTTATCGAGATCGTCGAAATCGGCAAACAATTGCTGATGACGCGCGGCGCCCTGACGACTTTCTCGATCGCCAACGATGTCGCGAAGTACTTCGCGATCATCCCGGCGATGTTCGCCGCATTTTATCCGCAGCTCGGCGTCCTCAACGTCATGGGTCTGCACAGCCCGGAAAGCGCGATCCTGTCGGCGATTATCTTCAACGCGCTGATCATCATTGCGCTGATCCCGCTGTCGCTCCGGGGAGTAACGTATCGACCGACCGGGGCGGCCAGCATTCTCCGCCGCAACCTGCTGATTTACGGGGTCGGCGGCCTGATCATACCGTTCGTCGGCATCAAGCTGATCGACCTCGCGGTCACCGCGGTCGGCCTCGCCTGAGCCTTTTTGGGACGTCCTCAAATGCTGAAGCAAATCCGTCCGGCGATCATGATGATTATCGTCATGACCGCGATCACCGGGCTCACCTACCCGCTCGGAATGACTGGCCTCGCCCAATTGATCTTTCCGCACCAGGCGAACGGCAGCCTGATCGAGAAGAACGGTAAAGTCATCGGCTCCGAACTGATCGGCCAGAACTTCACCTCGGCCAAATATTTCCATGGCCGCCCGTCGGCGACGACCGAGCCCGACCCGAAGGACGCATCGAAGACGATCCCAGTGCCGTACGCGGCCGACAATTCCGCTGGCTCCAATCTGGGGCCGACTTCGCAGGCGCTGATTGACCGGGTCAAGGTCGACGCCGCCGCGCTGCATGAGGAAAACCCAAGCCAGCCGGTGCCGGTCGACCTGGTGACGACCTCGGCAAGCGGCCTCGATCCTGATATTACTCCCGCCGCCGCCCTGTTTCAGGTATCGCGCATTGTCAAGGCGCGCGGACTGCCGGAGGCGCAGGTCCATCAACTGGTCGAGGCCCATATAAGCGATCGTATCCTCGGCATCATCGGCGAACCGCACGTCAATGTGCTGAAGCTAAACCTTGCCCTCGATGCGCTGCGGAACAAATAAACGCATTGCAAAGGCGCCCGTTCGGGATGAGCAGGTCGACGCGATCGGGAGGGCGCACCGTCCTCGTTCTCGACGATGATCCCGCGGTAAGGACGTTGCTGCGCCGGAGCCTGACGGCGGCGGGTTATCCCGTCGAGGATGGGGCCCCGGACCAAACCTCAATCCGGCGGGCAATAGGCCAGAGTATCGACCTAGTGCTGTTTGACCTGGATGCGCCGGCCGGACGGGACCAGACGCAGTGCGCGAGGAAGATACAGCGGTGAAAGCCCTCAAAAGTGGCGCGGATGACGATCGTCCGGAAGCCCTTCGGCCCAGGGAAGATGAAGATGCGCGGGTGACCAACGCGATGCGTCGGAGTGGCGCGTCGAAGAGGCGGCTTGAAGTGGTCGTCACCGGTGAGGTTGAGATTAACTTGCCGGAACGGCAGGTCCGCTCTGTCGGTGCAGAAGCGAGATTGCGCCGTAAGCCGTTCGGGGTACTAAGCATACTCGCCGAAAAGGCAGGCCAGGTCATCGCATCTCAGACGATTTTGCGCGCAGTGTGGGGTCAGGATTCGGTCGATGAGTGGAATACCTACGCCTTGCAATACGCGACCTGCGCCGTAAGCTGGAACCTGATTCGGCTCGTCCTCGGTACATTTTAACCGAGCGCGGGGTCGATTATCGCCTCGTACGGAGGCCGCCCGGAGACATCCCCCATGGACGAGCGTGTTCCGTTTGAACGCCGTCCGTCGCCGGACGCGCTGCTGCGCGAAGCGGCGCAGAAATCACGAGGACATCTCAAGATATTTCTCGGTGCCGCCCCTGGCGTGGGCAAGACCTACGAGATGCTGCAAGCGGCGCAGGCTAAGCAGCGCGACGGGGTCGATGTTGTGATCGGGGTGGTTGAAACGCATGATCGCCGCGAAACCGGCGCGCTGCTCGCCGGCCTTGAGATCGTGCCGCGACGCCAAGTCGATTACCGGGGGCACCAACTCGGCGAGATGGATCTCGATGCGGTGCTTGGCCGCCGGCCCCAGCTGGTGCTGGTCGACGAACTGGCACATACCAACGCGCCCGGCAACCGGCACCCAAAGCGGTACATGGACGTTGAGGAGTTGGTCGGTGCCGGGATCGACGTCTATACGACGCTGAACATCCAGCACGTCGAAAGTCTGAACGACGTCGTGGCGCGGATCACCCGCATCCGCGTCCGCGAAACGGTTCCCGATTCGATCATCGACCGTGCCGATGAAATCGAGGTCGTCGATCTTACGCCCGACGATCTGATCCAGCGATTGAAAGAAGGGAAGGTTTATGTCCCGGCGCAGGCGGAGCGTGCGGTCCGACACTATTTCCAGCCGGGAAACCTGACCGCGCTGCGCGAACTCGCGTTACGCCGCACCGCCCAGCGGGTCGACGCGCAAATGGTCGACTATATGCGGGCGCACGCGATCACCGGCCCCTGGCCCGCCGGCGAGCGCATCCTGGTTGGCGTCAACCAGGATCCAAGCTGCGCAGCGGTTGTACGTTACGCGCGCCGGCTTGCCGATCGGCTGCAAGCGCCGTGGACGGGGATCCACATCGAAACTGCGCAGACCCAGCGCTTGACTTCCGTCGAGCGTGACCGCGTCGCGGAATGTCTGCGCCTGGCTGAGCGCTTGGGCGGAGAAGCGCTGACCGTGCCCGGGCCGAGCGTGGTCGAGGGCATGCTCCAATACGCCCGAGCCAACAACTCGACGCACCTGGTCATCGCCAAATCCCACCGTCCGCGCTGGTCCGAATGGCTGCGCGGCTCGGTCACTCATCAGCTGATCCGCCAGGCAGGCGATATCAGCGTCCACGTCATCGCCGCACGGCCCGACCTGTCGGAAAACCACGCGCCGGCGGTCCGAACCGGTTCGGACCGCCGCTGGCTCGGCAAGCCCGACGCCTATCTCGCCTCCGCCGGGTTTGTCGCGGTCGCTTTGATAATCGGAATTCTCCTGCAGCAGTTCCTGTCGATCTCGAACGTTGCTTTGGTGTTCCTGACGGCGGTTCTGACCAGCGCCGCTGCTTACGGCCTCGTGCCGTCGCTGTTTGCCTGTCTGCTGAGCGTCCTCGCCTACAACTTCTTCTTCCTGCCGCCGCTCTACACGTTCACCATCGCCGACCCGGAAAACGTTGTTGCGCTGTTCTTCTTCGCTGTTGTCGCGGTGATCGTCAGCAACATGGCGGCCCGCGTCAGGGCGCAAGCGATCACCGCTCGGCAGCGCGCGCAGACGACTGAAGAGCTTTACCTGTTCGCGCGCAAGCTGGCCGGCTCGGCGATCCTGGATGATCTGCTTTGGGCGACCGCCTTTCAGATCGCTTCTATGTTGAAGGCGAATGTCGTGCTGCTGCTGCCGGAGGAGGGCACGGTCGCGGTGAGGGCCGCGTACCCGCCGGAGGACATTCTCGAGGCAGCCGATTTGGCAGCTGCCAAATGGTCCTGGGAAAACAACCGGCCGGCGGGGCGTGGCGCCGATACGTTGCCGGGGGCCAAGCGGCTGTTCCTGCCGATGCGCACCGGCAGCGGGCCGGTCGGCATCATCGGGCTCGACAGCGATCGGCCAGGGCCGCTGTTGACCCCCGATCAGCGGCGTCTGCTCAACGCATTGGCCGATCAGGCAGCCTTGGCGATCGAACGCATCGGGCTCGCGCAAAACCTCGAGCGCGCCCGTTTGGCAGCGGAAACGGAGAATTTGCGCGCGGCCCTGCTGACCTCGATTTCGCATGATCTTCGCACGCCGCTGGCCGCTGTGCTCGGCGCCGCCACGAGTTTGAAAAATTACCGACGCCTCCTCGACGATGCAGCGCAGGATGAGCTGCTTGCGATGATCCAGGAGGAGAGCGAGCGCCTAAACCGGTTCATCGCCAATCTGCTGGATATGACCAGATTGGAAGCGGGGGCCGTGCAGCCGCGCTCGGACGTCGCCGATGTCGCAGATATCATCGGGAGCGCCCTCGGCCGCGCCGGTAGGGTGCTGGCGCGGTATCGTGTCGTCGTCGATCTCGCCGACGACCTGCCGCTGCTGAAGCTCGATCCGGTGCTGTTCGAGCAGGTCCTGTTCAATCTGCTCGACAACGCTGCGAAATATTCCCCGGAAGGGAGCGAGATCCGGCTCACCGCGATGCGCGATGGACAGACGGTGCGGCTGCAAGTCATCGATGAAGGCCCCGGTGTCCCGGCGGCGGATCTCGACCAGATCTTCGACAAGTTCTACCGCGTCCAGGGGGCGGACAACCGCCGGGCCGGCACAGGTCTGGGCCTCGCGATCTGCCGTGGTTTCGTGGAGGCGATGGGGGGCACGATCAAGGCAGGCAATCGTGCCGACCGGTCGGGTGCGGTGTTCACGATCGCGCTGCCGGTGCCGCCGCACCGCGAGGCAGCAAAGGACATTGCCGCATGATCGGCAAAGCCGCTCGGCTGAAAGTGATGGTCGTAGACGACGAGCCGGCCATCCGCCGCTTTCTGCGCACCAGCCTTGCCAGCCAAGGGTACGACGTCATCGAAGCCGAGGACGGCAGCAGCGCCCTCGATATGCTCCGGCGCAATCCCGCGGACATCCTGGTCCTCGACCTTGGTTTGCCGGACATCAACGGCCTGGAGGTCATCGACCGGGTGCGCAGCCAGGGCTGGTCGGTCCCAATCGTCGTGCTATCGAGCCGCACCGACGAGACCGGGAAAGTCGATGCGCTGGATCGCGGCGCCGACGATTACGTCACAAAACCCTTCGGCATCGATGAATTGCTCGCCCGTCTGCGGGCGGCACTGCGGCATCGGCTGCAGCAGGAAGGCGAAGCCCCGCTATTCTGTTGCGGCGACCTCGCGGTCGACCTTGTGCGGCGGAAGGTGACGCTCGCCGGCGATGAAGTGAAACTGACGCCGCGCGAGTACGACCTGCTACGCCTGCTCGTGTCGCAGGCCGGCAAGGTGCTGACGCATCGCTTCATCCTGCGCGAGATCAGGGGCGGTGAGGGCGACGTGCAATATCTGCGGGTGTACATACGCGCATTGCGCAATAAGATCGAGCCCAACCCCGAGCAACCCCGTTACATCCTGACGGAGCAGGGGGTGGGTTACCGAATGCGCGCTCCTGACTAACTTCTCAGCATCGGGCATGCTGTGGACATCACCGACCTGATCGCGCCCGAGGGCGTGGCGGCGGCAAGCGGGATGTCCATGTCCGACGAGCGGCGGTGATGGAGGCCAAACAGTCGCGCAAGGCTATTCGAGGGCAATGTGCACGCCGCTGGCGCCGCTCAGCAGCCGGCGCAGGTGAAAGCCGACCAGATGGTCGTCGCTGCGCAGGCCGAGCAGGGCCGCAAAGGCCGGCATCGCGGTAAGCTCGCCGGCTTCGAGCTTGGCGAAGGCGTCGAGATAGGCGCGGGTCGCCGGATCGTCGAATGCCTCGTCCGACAGCGGCTCGAACGCGCGCAGCGGCTCCTTGCGGCCGCGCAGCGATAGTTCGCCGACCGGCCTGCCTTTGAACTCGGCGACGCGGCTGGCGACGCTGGCGCCGACGCAGATGCGGGTGCCGAGCTGCTTGTTCGCCGCTTCGAGCCGGGCCGAGGTGTTCACCGTGTCGCCATAGGCGGTGTAGTCGAAATAGCGCGCGCCGCCGAAATTGCCGACGATCGCCGGTCCGGCGGCAAGGCCGAGCCGAGTGGCGCCGAGAATAATCCCGCGCTGCCGCCAGCGCTGGCGGAACGCCTCGGCGCTGGCGTCGAGCTCGAGCGCGCAGGCAACCGCGCGCTCGGCATGGTCGGGCTGATCGGCCGGCGCCCCGAACAGCACGTGCATCGCATCGCCGACCAGCTTGACCACGGTCCCGCCATGGGCGAACACGATGTCGGTCATCGCCCCCAGGTAATCGTTCAACAGCGGCGCGATGATCTCCGAATCGAGGGTCTCGACCAAGGTGGTGAACTCGGCGATGTCGGTGAACAGCGAGGTGATCTCGCGCCGCTGCCCGCCGAGGTCGATCGCCTCGGGATCGCTCGCCAGCCGCTCGGCCAGATTGGGCGAGAAATAGCGCGACAGCAGCGCGTGCGCGCGCTCGGCGGCGATCTGCCGCCGGCGCGCCTCGCGCAGCCGCTCGATATGCGCGAGGGTCTTTTTGATCGTGGTTTCGAGGTCGGCGAAATCGATCGGTTTGGTGACGAAATCGAACGCGCCGCGGTTCATCGCGGTGCGGATGTTGGCCATGTCGCCATAAGCCGAGACAATCACCGTGGACAGCGGGTCGGCGGTTTCCTGAATCTTTTGCAGCAGGGTCAGGCCGTCCATTCGCGGCATGTTGATGTCGCTGAGCACCATGTCGACTGCAGCACCATTGCTCAACACTTCGAGCGCCTCGACGCCATCGCGGGCAAAGTGGAAGCCGAGCTCGCCGCCGCGGATCTGCCGGCGAAACCGCTGCTGGACGAGAGATTCCAGATCCGGCTCGTCATCGACCACGAGGATCGTCGCGGTCATGCTGGCCCTCCTGTGCTGGCCTCCGCGGGCATTGTCGCCCAGGGCAACGTCACGATGAACTCGGTGAACTCGCCGGACGCCGTCTCGACGTCAAACGTGCCGCCATGCTGCTTGACGATGATGTCGTGGCTCAGCGACAACCCGAGGCCGGTCCCCTCGCCGGCCGGCTTGGTGGTAAAGAACGGATCGAAGATTTTCGCCTTCACCGTGTCGGGAATGCCGGTGCCGTTGTCGCGCACCCGGATCTCGACCCGGTCGGCCAACGCCCGGGTTGCCACCCACAAGCTCGGCTCGAACCCGGACTCGCCGGCGCTGAGCTGCCGTTCGCGCACCGCGTAAAACCCGTTGCCGAACAGGTTCAGCAGAACCCTGGTGATTTCCTGAGGGTAGAGGTCGATCTCGCCGACCGCCGGGTCGAGATCGCGGTGCAAGGTGATGTTAAACCCCGGCTTTTCGGCGCGGGCCCCATGATAGGCGAGGTTCAGGCTTTCTTCGACGAGCGCGTTCAGGTTCGCGGTGCGCCGCTCGCCGACTTCGGCGCGCGAATGCAGCAGCATGTTCTTGACGATGCTGTCGGCGCGGCGGCCATGCTCGACGATTTTGGCGAGGTTGCCGTTCAGCGTCCGGGTCAGGTCGTCGATCTCGCCGCGCGCCGCCTCGGACAATGCCGTATCCTGCGCCGCCAGCGCCACGCACAGCTCGTCGGTCAATTCCGCCGACAGCTCGGCGAAGTTGTTGACAAAATTGAGCGGATTTTTGATCTCATGGGCGATGCCGGCGGTCAGCTGGCCGAGTGCGGCGAGCTTTTGCGTCTCGACCAGACGGTCCTGCGCCCGGTGCAGATCGGAGAGCGCCTGTTCGGCCGCGAGCCGAGCTTCGCGTGCGGTCTGCTCGCTGGTCTGCAACGCCTCGGTGCGCGCCTCGACCTTGGCCTCCAGAGTGTCGCGCAACTCCCGCACCTTGGCTGCCATCTGGTTGAACCGTTCGGCCAGTATCTCGATCTCGTCGCCGGTGCGGATTTCGATCGGCTCGCCGTGCTCGCCCGAGCCGAGCCGGTCGGCCCCGTCCTGCAGCCGGCGGATCGGCACCACCATGCGCCGCGCCAGCACCGTGCCGGCGCCCGCCGCCAGCAACAGGCCGAGTGCCAGCAAGGCCGCCATGCGGTAGAGCGCGGCGTAGACCGGCGCCAGCGCCTCGCCGAGCGGCCGCTCGACAAGGACCACCCAGTCGAGCCGCGGCACCGGTGCGTAGACCGTCAGCACCTTCTCGCCGTCCGGCGCCTCGGCGATATGCGAGCCGTGCGCCGGCGCGGCTCCGCGCAAGCTCGCCAATGCCGCCGCCACCTGCGGCTTTTGCGACCAGTCGGTGTCGCGCAGCACCAGGCTGAGATCGGGATCTGCGATCAGCCGCCCACGCCGGTCAACGACATAGGCATAGCCGTTGCGACCGACCCGCAGCGAGCCGACCAGATCCCAGATATATCTCAGATTGACGTCGGCGACGCTCACGCCGGCGTGATGGCCGGCATGCGCAACTGCGATCCTCATATAGGGTTCGGACTGATTGCGGAAATAGACCGGGCTGAACCACACGCCTTTTGCCTCCGCCTCGACAAAGCGCGGGTCGGCGGCAAAGTCGGCCCCGCTGGCCACCAGATCCGGCGCAGTGCGCGACAGCTTGAGCTGTTCCTTGCCCGCG
Source organism: uncultured Alphaproteobacteria bacterium (assembly GCA_963738185.1). GTDB lineage: Bacteria > Pseudomonadota > Alphaproteobacteria > ATCC43930 > CGMCC-115725 > AP-15. Next base: position 1,840,500 of record CAVTVA010000003.1, read on the forward strand.
CCGTCGATCTCGGCGATCGCGGAGATCGCGGGGACTTCGCGCAGCAGGCGGATGAAGTCATAGCGGCGCTGGTCGAGCGGCAGCGCATCCCACTGCAGCGGGGTCGTCCACTCGATCTGCTGCTCGATGTCTTTTAGAAACTCCCCGATGCGCGCGGCGGCATCGCGTGCCTTTTCCTGCTGGATCTGGATTGCGGCATTTTCGGCCTCGCGATAGCCTAACCAGCAGCTGAGCCCGCCGCTGACCACCAGCACGAGGCTGACGAGCCCGATAAAAGCGAGCGCGAGCTTGGGCGCGAGCCCCATCCGCAGACGCCGCCGAGCGGGCCTGCCCGCGGCCCCGGTCACCTCGAACGCGGCACCCTCCTTGGCGAGCACGAAATGGCCGCTCCTGTTACTCGATCACCCTGTCACTCGATCACATTGTCGGCACGGGCCAGCAAGGATGGGGGGATCTTCAGCCCGATCGCCTCGGCGGTCCCAAGATTGATCGCCAGCACAAACCGGCTCGGCTCCTCGAGCGGCAGCTGCGCCGGATCGGCGGCCTTCAAGATGCGCGCGGCGAGGCCGGCGGCGCGATCGAACATCTCGCTCACATCTGGGCCGTAGGACATCAGACCGCCATCGCGCACCAGGAAGTCGTATTCGTAGATCGCCGGTATTTTGTGCTGGGCCGCGAAGTCGATCACCCGCTTCCGGTTCAAGGTCGTCAGCACGTCGCTGACCATCAGGATCGCATCCGGCGGCTTGCGCACCATCGCTGCGAACGCCGCGTCGAAATCGTTGGGCGCACGCACCCCGAGCAACTCGACCTCGATGCCGAGGCTGCGCGCCTGTGCCTCCGCCGCCTTGTAGCGCAGCGACATGCCGAGATCATCCGCATTCCACAGCATCGCCACGCGATGCACATTCGGCACCGCCCCCTTCAGCAATGCCAGCCGCTTGGCGGACAGCTCGGCGGCGATCTCGGAGATGCCGGTGACACGGCCGCCCGGTCGGGCAAAGCTGTTGACCAGCCCGTCCTCGACCGGGTCGCCGGCCTGAACCGCCACGACCGGCAAGCTCGAATAGTCCTTCGCGGCGACCGCCGCCGGGTAGCCTTGGGTGATGATGACCGCGACCTTGTCCGCGACCAGCTCGTGCACCAGATGCGACAACCGCTCGACATGCCCGTGCGCGGCGTAGCGAACAAAGGCGAGGTTCTGGCCGAGAACAAACCCGTCGCGGGCGAAACCGCGGATCAACCCCGCGCCAAAGGGGCTTTGATCGGTTGGGTCGGGGCCCACCGCGAGCAGCCCGACGCGATAGACTTGCCGCGGCGTCTGCGCGGCGGCTCCACCGACGGCGACGGTGAGAACCAGCGTAACAACCGCCAGCCCCGACAATCTCATTTTTTGGTGACCCCAGAGCGTCGATTGCCGCGACCATACGACCGAGCGGCACGGCCGGCCAAGCGGCGTGTCGCGCAACAGCCCGTGATCGAAGACTTTGTCGCCCGGCTGTTGCTAAAGTCTTGCGGAAGCTGCGAGCATCGCCGCCGGAGCCGGGGGATGACCGGATCAGCCTATGTCCTGGCGATCGACCAGGGGACCACCAGCACGCGCGCGATCCTGTTCGACGCGCAAGGTGCGGTGCGGCGCAGCGCGCAAAGCGAGCTGACCCAGTATTACCCGCGGCCTGGCTGGGTCGAGCACGACCCGGAGGAAATCTGGCGCAGCGTGGTTTCGAGCGCTCGCGCCGCCGTCGCCGCGGCCGATGGCCCGATCGCGGCGCTCGGCATCGCCAACCAGCGCGAGACCACGGTGTTGTGGGAGCGCGCCACTGGCCGGGCGATCCACAACGCGATCGTCTGGCAGGATCGGCGCACCGCCGATTTGTGCGCGCGCTGGCGGGCGGAAGGGCTCGCCGAAACCGTGGCGCAGCGCACCGGGCTCGTCATCGACCCGTATTTTTCCGCGTCCAAGATCCGCTGGCTGCTCGACAATGTACCGGGGCTGCGCCGGCGCGCCGAAACGGGCGAGATCGCCTGTGGCACAATCGACAGCTTTCTCTTATGGCGGCTGACCGGCGGCAAGCGCCATGCGAGCGACGTCACCAACGCCGCGCGCACCATGCTGCTCGACATCAACCGCCTCGCCTGGGACGACGACCTGCTCGACGCATTCCACATCCCGCGCGCGATCCTGCCCGAGGTGCTCGACACCGGCGCCGATTTCGGCTCGACCGCGCCCGGATTGCTCGACGCCGAGATCCCGGTCGCGGCGCTGGCCGGCGACCAGCAGGCGGCGCTGATCGGCCAGGGCTGCTTTCGGCCCGGCATGATCAAATCGACCTACGGCACCGGCGCTTTCGCGCTCGTCAACCTCGGCAGCGAGCCGATCGCCTCGCGCCACCGATTGGTGACGACGATCGCCTACCGGCTCGGCGGCCATACCGCCTATGCCCTCGAAGGCAGCATCTTTGTCGCCGGTGCGGCGGTGCAATGGCTGCGCGACCGGCTCGGCATCATCGCGACGGCGGCCGAGGCGACCGAGCTCGCGGCGCGTGCGGACCCGAGGCAGCGCCTCTATCTCGTGCCCGGTTTTGCCGGGTTGGGCGCTCCCCATTGGGCGCCACGGGCGCGCGCCGCACTGATCGGGCTGACCGCGGAATGCGGCCCGGCCGAGATCGCCCGCGCCGCACTCGAAGCGGTCGGCCACCAGAGCCGCGATCTGGTCGCGGCGATGGCGGGCGATACCGGGATCGAGATCGGCGCCCTGCGGGTCGATGGCGGCATGGCGGTCAGCGACTGGACGATGCAGTTTCTGGCCGACATCCTGCCGGCAACCGTCGAGCGCCCGGCCATCGTCGAGACCACCGCCTGGGGTGCTGCCTATGCCGCCGGGCTGACGCGGGGGGTTTATCCCGGACCCGAAACGATGATGGCACGCTGGCGCCCCGAACGCCGATTCGCGCCGCGAATGCCGGAGGCCGAACGTGAGGAGCGCTATGCCGGCTGGCGGCGTGCGGTCGCCGGCGTGCAGGCTGCTGCCCCCACCTACGGAGGTTACAATGGAGAATCTTGAACCTTATCAAATCTTCAAACAGCGAGCCGCGGAGCGCGACTAATATTTAATATTATTATCGAACGTGACGTTTATCAACATGGTTCCAGTCTTTTGTTGGAAATAAACTTGCGCCGTTAAATCTCCGCCAATATTGTCGTCATGCCCGGTGCCGCCAATCACTGCCTCTATGACCGTGAAAAGCGGTTGACCCGGGGCCAGGACGCCGGTCGTTGCGGCGCCAGATGCATAAACGTTGTCAGGCACACCGCCGCCGCGATGCTTGAAAAAGAAATCCCACGTGATTTGCTCTGCAAGCATTGGTTGAGCCGGGACGTTTGGGAGATTAAGCAAGTCTGTGAGCACGTTCCCAATGCATTCCCATAAACCGATGCTATTCGCTTCTGTTAATTTAGCGCCACGAGCATCGACCGTGTAATCAGGTTGGTTAACATTTACAGTACCTCCAGGGAATATTAAACCATTTAGTATGTAATTTGCGCCAAACGGGCGAGGGAAGAAGGGATTGTTATAATGTAGCCCAGTACCATCGTTGATTACATACTTAAATGAAGGATTTGATGCGTTTATCAAAATTTGCAGGTGTCGAGTTCCGTTCGCCCTCGCCTGTGCACTAGGTGCAAATGCGCCTAACAAAACCACCGCAGCTACGAGAGAGGCTTGCTTCAAAGTTGCTTTAACGAGTACCATGGTGGACTCCTTCCCCGACATTCGCCAAGCCTTGGCGGCAACGGATGCCATTGTGTTGCTTTCGGGGCGGCGGCGCAATGAGCGCCGGCAACAGAACGCTCCAGCTTCGATATTTTTTAAGCGGACCAAGTTCATCAGTCGGCTAAATTCGGCAAAATCGTGCTGGGACAGCGGCTTGTTTCAGGATTACGGGCGCGTTCCGAATGGGGATAGAACGCAGCGTGGATCGGTTCGCCCTCGCGCGCGTTTATGGTCGTTCGCTGATGGCCGATTTGACGGCGGCGGCGATACCGAGCCCGAACGATGGCGGCAGCAATGACGGGTGCTGAGCAATGGCCGAGCCTGCCTTTTGCCGCGTGGCATGACACCTGTGCCACACTCCATCTATGGACCCAAATCGTCGGCAAGATCCGGCTCGCGCAAGCGCCGCTAATCAATCATTGGTGGCAGGTCCCGCTTTATGTGACGAGCCGCGGGCTGACCACCTCGCCGATCCCCTATGGGGGGCGCACGTTCCAGATCGATTTCGATTTCGTCGATCATCGCCTGACGATCGCGGCCAGCGACGGGGCGACCGGCAGCTTTGCACTGCGCCCGATGTCCGTTGCCGATTTCTACGCCGAGATCATGCACCGGCTGAAGGCGCTCGGGCTCGAGGTTCGGATCTGGACGACGCCGGTCGAGATCCCCGATCCGATCCCGTTCGAAGAGGATCGGCAAAACGCCGCCTACGACCCCGAGTTTGCCAACCGCTTTTGGCGCGCCCTGGTCCAGGCGGACCGGGTCCTAACCGTGTTCCGGGCCCGCTTTATCGGCAAGGCGAGCCCGGTGCATTTCTTCTGGGGCAGCTTCGATCTGGCGGCGACGCGGTTCTCGGGCCGGCGCGCGCCGCCGCATCCCGGCGCCGCCAATGCCGCCGACCGGGTGACGCGGGAAGCCTATTCGCACGAGGTCAGCAGCTGCGGGTTTTGGCCGGGCGGGGCCGGTCTCGAGCAGCCGATCTTTTATTCCTACGCCTATGCCGAGCCGGCGGGCTTTAAGGATGCGTCCGTGCGGCCGAACGGCGCCTTTTATGCGCCCGAGCTCGGCGAGTTCGTGCTGCCTTATGACCAGGTGCGGCAGGCGGCGACGCCGGACGAGGCCCTGCTCGACTTCCTGCAAAGCACTTACGAGGCCGCGGCGAATGCGGCGCAATGGGACCGGGCGGCGCTGGAGCGCGCGGTCGCACCGTGAACTTGTTCTCGCCGCTGCCCGAGGCGCGCGCGGCCGAAGCCGTCGACGCGCTGCTGACCCGGCCCGGTCTGCGCATCGAGCGGATTGTTTCGCAGGGCCAGGCGAGCCCGCCCGGCTTTTGGTACGATCAGGCAGAGGGCGAGTGGGTTATCCTGCTGGCGGGTGCTGCCGGGCTGCGCTTTGCCGACGAGGCCGAAGCCCGGTTGCTCGGACCCGGCGATTGGCTCGACATAGCGCCCCATCGGCGCCACCGCGTTGACTGGACCGACCCAGCCGCGCCGACGATATGGCTCGCTATATTCTACCAATAGTTGCCCAAGCCCAGGAGCAATTGATACCAAACACTACTAATAGATATTGGTTGCGGCCGGGCTACTAAGGTGCTACCGTATTTTGTGGGGTGGATCGGGGGGTCCACAGAATACGGGGGAATCAATGGAAATCACCTGGACTCAGGAGCGAGTCGAGCGGCTCGGCCAGCTGTTTGCCGAGGGTTTGCCCACCGCCGAGATCGGGCGCCGGCTGGGACTGACTAAAAATGCGGTGATCGGCCGGCTGCACCGCAACGCGATGACCCGGCGCGAACCGGCGCCAAAAGCGCCGGCGCGGCCAAACGTCTTCGAATTCACCGGGCCGAGCTGCCTGTGGCCATACGGCCACCCGGACGACACGAATTTTCATTTCTGCGGCGCGCGCCCATTGCCCGGCAAACCCTATTGCGCCGAGCATGCGGCCATCGCCTATGTCCGGCCGCGGGAGCAGGGCACCAACGCGGCCTGATCACCCGCGGCCCGACTGATCACCCGCGGCCCGATTGATCACCCTGTGCGGCGCAGGCGGCGCATCGCGCGGTCGAGGCCGTCGAGGGTCAGGGGGAACATGCGATCCCCGGTCAGGCTGCGGATCATGCCGATGCTGGCGGTGCCGGCCCAATATTGTTCCGGCACCGGGTTCAGCCAGACCGCGCGCGGATAGGCGTCGAAGAGGCGGCGCAGCCAGGTGGCGCCCGGCTCGTCGTTCCAGCGCTCGACGCTGCCGCCCTCCTTGTCGATTTCATAGGGGCTCATGCTGGCGTCGCCGACCAGGACGACCCGGTAGCCCCGGTCGTAGGTGCGGATCAGCTCGAGGACGGGCACCTGCTCGACATGGCGGCGGCGCGAATCGCGCCACACCGAATCATAAACGCAATTATGAAAATAGAAGTGGATCAGGTGCTTGAACTCGGCGCGCGCGGCTGAGAACAGCTCCTCGCAGATCCGGACATGGTCCTCCATCGAGCCGCCGACATCGATGAACAGCAATAGTTTGACCGCGTTGTGCCGCTCCGGCACCAGCTTCAGATCGAGCCAGCCGGCATTGCGGGCGGTCGAGCTGACGGTGCCGTCGAGGTCGAGCTCGTCGGCCGCACCCTCGCGCGCGAACTGGCGCAGGCGGCGCAGCGCCAGCTTGATATTGCGGGTGCCGAGCTCGACCGTGTCGTCGAGGTTGCGGAACTCGCGCCGGTCCCACACCTTGACGGCACTGCGGTTCCGGCCTTCCTCCTGGCCGATGCGCACGCCCTCGGGGTTGTAGCCATGCGCGCCGAACGGCGAGGTGCCGGCGGTGCCGATCCATTTGCCGCCGCCCTGATGGCGCGCCTGCTGCTCGGCGAGCCGCCGGCGCAGGGTCTCGATCAGCTGCTCCCAGCCGCCCAGCGCCGCGACCAGCTTTTTTTCGTCCTCGGTCAAGAGCCGCTCGGCCAGCTTTTTGAGCCACTCCTCGGGAATTTCGGCCTGCGGATCGGCCAAGGTCTCGACCCCGCTGAAACACTTGCCAAAGACCCGGTCGAACCGGTCGAGGTGACGCTCGTCCTTGACCAGCGCGGTGCGCGCGACGACGTAGAAATCCTCGATCGCGAAGGCGGCGACGCGTTCGTGCATCGCCTCCATCAAGCTCAGGTACTCGCGCAGCGACACCGGAATCTTGGCCGCGCGCAATTCGGTGAAAAACGAGAAGAACACAGCTGATTGTCGTCCGCATCGGGGCGCTGTCTGTCGCGCAATCGCCAGGCCGGGTCAAGCCTCCGGCCCGCTGGCCGGCCCCGCCTGCTCAGGGCACCAGCACGGCGGCGCCTTGCAGCGCACCGCGGCGCAGATCGGCGAGCGCGTCGTTTGCGCGGGCCAGCGGGTAGCGCACCGTCTCGGTCTTGACCCCGGCTTGCGGCGCCAATGCTAGAAATTCCTCGGCGTCGCGCCGGGTCAGGTTGGCGACCGAGCGCAATACCCGCTCCTCCCACAAGAGCGAATAGGGAAAGGCCGGGATGTCGCTCATATGAATGCCGCCGCAGATAACAGCGCCGCCCTTTTTGGTCGCGGCGAGTGCGGCCGGCACCAGCGCGCCGACCGGGGCGAAGATCAGCGCCGCGTCGAGCGGCTCGGGCGGCGGCATCGTCGAATCGCCGGCCCATTCGGCGCCGAGCCTGCGGGCGAAATCCTGCGCCGCGCCATCGCCTGGCCGGGTGAACGCAAAGAGCCGCCGGCCCTGGTGCCGGATCACCTGGGCGACGATATGAGCGGCGGCGCCGAACCCGTAGATGCCGACCAGCTTTGCGTCCCCGGCCATGCGCAAGGCGCGATAGCCGATCAGCCCGGCGCACAGCAGCGGCGCCGCCTCGACGTCGCTGTAGCGCCGGTCGATCGCAAAGCAATAGCGCTGGTCGGCGACGGTCAATTCGGCATAGCCGCCGTCGATCTGGTAGCCGGTGAAGCAGGCGCGGTCGCACAGATTCTCCCGGCCGCCGCGGCAGTACTCGCACACCCCACAGGTCCAGCCGAGCCACGGCACGCCGACCCGGTCGCCGATCGCGAAGCGGTCAACCTCCCGCCCTTTCTCGACCACGGCGCCGACGATCTCGTGGCCGAGCACCAATGGCAGCTTCGGGTCGGGCAGCTCGCCATCGACAACATGAAGGTCGGTCCGGCACACGGCGCAGGCCTTGACCGCGATCAACAGCTGCTGCGGCCCCGGCCGCGGCTCCGGCAAATCCGCGGCGACCAGCGGCTGGCCGGCTGCGCTCAACAATTCCGCACGCATCGCTTTACTCCGGCTGCGCTCCGTTCAAGAGTAAACGCCTGACTGCGCGGTGTTGTCGCGATGCGTTGCGCCCGGCAAGTTTCGGCCATCCTGGCGGCGAGCGCGCTGTGCTTTGTCGGCGGCTGCCGGCTCGCCCCGGTTGGCGGCATGGCCGAGCGCTGCGCCGATTTGATGCAGCGGGCCGATCCGGGCGCCGATATCGACATCACCAACAGCCGGGCCGCCGCGACCAGCATCACCACGATCGTCGCCGATGTCGAAGGGGTGCGCCGCAACCTGCCGCCGCAGGCGGCTGTGGCGCGGCATTTGGCCATCCAATGCCGTTTCGACGGCGACGTCCTGACCGGGTTCAAATGGGCCAAGGGGCCGACCTGACCGGCACAGATCGAGGCGGCTTGGGCTCAGGGCAGCTTGGGGCTGGCACCCGGACCCTGCTCTCATCCATACTTGGGCAAAACTGCGGCGGAAGGGCAGCGGGATGGATATCGGCCCGGCGGGCGGCAATCGGCCGAACCGCGATCGGCTTTGGCGCAATCCGCGGCGGGCTGCGGCGCGGGCGGCGCTCGCGGTCCCGCCGCACCAGTTCTTCGCCACTGCCGCGGTGCCGTGCCCCTACGTGCCGGGCCGGGCCGAGCGCAAGCTGATCATCGAGCTCGGCGGCAGCGAGGGGGCGGCTTTTTACGACGAGCTGTCGCGCGCCGGGTTTCGCCGCAGCCATCGCTTCGCCTACCGGCCGGCCTGCCGCATCTGCAGCGCGTGCGTGCCGGTGCGCATCGCCGTCGCCGCGTTCTGCCACACCCGCTCGACCCGGCGGGTGCGCAACACCAACCGCGACCTCGCCGGCAAGCTTGTCCACGCCCGCGCGACGCCGGAGCAGTTCCGCCTGTTTTTGGCCTATCAGCAGGCGCGGCACGGCGACAGCGAGATGGCGACGATGAGCTTTGCCGATTATCGGGGAATGGTCGAAGAGAGCCCGGTCGAGACCCGGATCGCCGAGTTTCGCGACGCCGCCGGCACCCTGGTGGCTGCTTCGCTGATCGACCTGCTCGACGACGGCGTCTCGGCCGTCTACAGCTTTTACGATCCGCATCAGACCAAGCGCAGCCTTGGCACCTGGAGCATCCTGTGGCTGGTCGAGCACTGCGCGCGGCATGGCCAGCCCTATGTCTATCTCGGCTATTGGATCGCCGACAGCCCAAAGATGGCCTACAAGGCGCGGTTTCCTGCGCTCGAGCAGCTGACCGCCGCCGGCTGGACCGATTTCGCACCGCTGCCCACGCTCGATGGAGCGTCCTCCCTCGCCCCGCCTGCGGGGAGAGGGCCGGGGTGAGGGGCGCAGGCGGCGGCATCATGGCGATCGGCATGCTCGGCTCGGCGATTTTCGCCGACATGTTTGGCACCGCGGCGATGCGCGCGGTATTTGGCGAGACCGCGTTCCTCGTCCGGTGCGCCGAGGTCGAGGCGGCGCTGGCACGCGCCCAGGCCCGGCTCGGGATCGTACCGACAGAGGCCGCGACCAAGATCACGGAGGCCGCGGAGGCGGTGGCCGGCCGACCCGAGACGCTCGATCTGGCCCGCCTGAAGCGCGACACCGAGAATGTCGGCTATCCGATCCTGCCGCTGGTGCGCCAGCTTGCCGAGCGCGCCGGCGAGGCCGGGCGCTGGCTGCATTGGGGCGCCACCACGCAGGACATCATGGACAGCGCGGTGGTGCTGCAGATCCGCGCCGGGCTCGACCTCCTCGAAGCCGACCTCGGCGCGGCCCGCGGCTATTTGGCCGACCTCGCCCGCCGTCATCGCGACACCCCGATGGCCGGCCGCACCCATCTGCAGCACGCCCTGCCGGTGACCTTCGGCTACAAGGCGGCGGTGTGGCTGTCGGCGCTTGACCGCCATGCCGCGCGCCTCGCCGAATTGCGCCCGCGCGTGCTGCTGGCCCAGTTCGGCGGCGCGGCCGGCACGCTCGCCTCGCTCGGCGAGGGCGCCGAACATCGTCAAAAGCCGCAGCGAGCTGGCCCGCGAGCTCGGGCTCGGCGACCCGCCGATCACCTGGCACGTCGCCCGCGACGGCATCGCCGAGACCGTGCAGTGGCTGGCGCTACTCGGCGGCAGCCTGGCCAAGATCGCGTTCGATGTGATGCTGATGTCGGCAACCGAGTTCGGCGAGGCCGCCGAACCGTTTGTCGCCGGTCGCGGCTCCAGCTCGACGATGCCGCAAAAGCGCAACCCGATTTCGTGCGAGCTGATCCTTGCCGCTGCTAAAGTGCTGCGCCAGCATGCCGGCTTGGTGCTCGACGCAATGGTCGCCGATTTCGAGCGCGCCACCGGCCCGTGGCACGTCGAATGGGTGGCGGTGCCCGAGGCGTTCGGCTACGCCGCCGGCGCGCTGCATCAGTCGCGCTTTCTGTTGAGCGGGCTGATCGTCGATCCGGCCCGCATGGCGAAGAATCTCGGCATGACCCACGGGCTGATCGTCGCCGAGGCGGTGATGATGGGCCTCGCCCCGCATACCGGGCGCAACGAGGCGCACGACCTCGTCTACGACGCCTGTAATCAGGCGATCGAGGCCGACCGCCCGCTCCTTGACGTGCTCCTCGAAACCCCCGCCGTCGCGGGGCCCCTCGGGCCGGAGAAGCTGCGCGAATTGACCGACCCCGCCAACTATCTCGGCGCCGCGCCCGCCATGGTCGACCACCTCCTCGCCACCCGCTGACCCCGCGCCCGCACCGTCTACGGAGCCGACCTTCGGCACGCGGTTTCGCCGATTGCGGCGGGCTCTCCGGCGCCGGCTGATCTTGCATTGCACAAAATTGGCGCGGCGCCGCTCACGCGGTGTGCAGCGCGGCGGCCCCGTCGGTTCAGGCCAGCCGGATTTTCGAGCGGTCGCCGTTGGCACGGTCCTTGCTCAACTCCGGCGGACCCGGCCCACAAGAGCGAACCGACTGATCAAAATGCGCGCGCGGATAAAAGAGCGGCTGGTCGTCGTCGGCAACGGCATGGCGGCGATGCGGACCGCCGAGGAGCTGTTAGCCCGCGACCCCGACCGGCACGACATCACCGTGATCGGCGCCGAGCCGCACCCTAACTACAACCGCATCTTGTTGTCCTCGGTGCTGGCCGGAGAGAAGACGCTCGACGAGATCATCATCAATCCGCGCGATTGGTATGTCGAACATGGCATCGAGCTGATCGCCGGCGCTGCGGTCACGGCGATCGATCGCATCGCCAAGACCGTGACGCTCGCCGATAGCCGCATCATTCCGTACGACAGGCTGCTGCTGGCGACCGGCTCCAAGCCGCTGGCGCCGCCGATCCCCGGCCTCGGCCTGCCCGGGGTGTGCGCCTTTCGCGACATCGGCGATGTCGAGGCGATGATCGAGGCGGCCCGCTCCCGGCGGCGCGCGGTGGTGATCGGCGGCGGGCTGCTCGGCCTCGAAGCGGCGTGGGGCCTCAAACGCCGCGGCATGTCGGTCGCGCTCGTGCATCTGATGCCGAGCCTGATGGAGCGCCAGCTCGACCCGGCCGCCGGCGAATTGCTGCGCCGCGACCTCGACGCGCGCGGCATCGCCTTTTTTACCAACGGCCAGACCGAGGAAATTCTCGGGACCGAGCGGGCCGAAGGGGTGCGCCTCGCCGACGGCCGCGAAATCGCGGCCGATCTGGTCGTGCTGGCGATCGGCATCCGGCCAAACATCGACCTCGCGCGCGGCGCCGACCTGGCGATCAACCGCGGCATCAAGGTCGGCGACGATCTGCGCACCAGCGACCCCGATATTTACGCTGTCGGCGAATGCATCGAGCATAACGGGCAGGTCTTCGGGCTGGTGGCGCCGATCTGGGAGCAGGCGAAGGTGTGCGGCGCGCGTCTGGCCGGCGACGCGGCCGCCGTCTATGTCCCGCCGCCGGTCTTCACCAGCCTCAAGATTACCGGGATCGAGGTGTTCTCGGCCGGGGCGCTGGGCGCAGCCGACGCAGCCGATGACGAGATCACGCTCCACGACGCCAGGCGCGGCGTGTACAAAAAGGTGGTCCTGCGCGAGAACAAGCTGGTCGGCGCAGTGCTTTACGGCAGCGTCGCCGATGGCCCCTGGTACGTGCAGCTGATGCGCGAAAAGACCGATGTCGTCGGCCTTTCGCGACCAGCTGGTGTTCGGCCGCGCCTTTGCCGAGCGAGCCGGCGCGCCGCCGCCGCGCATCGACATCGCCGCCATGGCCGATGGCGAGCAGGTCTGCGGCTGCAACGGGGTCTCGAAAGGGGCGATCTGCCGGGCGGTCCTCGGCAAAGGCTTGACCACGCTCGACGCGGTGCGCGCCCACACCAAGGCCTCGGCTTCGTGCGGCCAATGCACCGGCACGGTCGAGGCGATCCTCGTATCTCTCGGCGCCGACAGCGGCGCTCGGCTCGCCGACCCGGCGATGTGCCGATGCACCGAGCTCGGCCACGACGCCGTGCGGCGCGCGATCCTCAAGCAAAAGCTCGGGACAATCGCGGCGGTGCGTGAGGCGCTTGGCTGGAAGACGGCCGACGGCTGCCAGAAATGCCGGCCGGCGCTGAACTATTATCTGCTGTGCGCCTGGCCCGAAACCTACCGCGACGACCCGCAATCGCGCTTCGTCAACGAGCGGGTGCATGCCAATATCCAGAAGGACGGCACCTATTCGGTGGTGCCGCGGATGTGGGGCGGCCTGACCACGCCGGGCGAGCTGCGCGCCATCGCCGACGCCGCGGACAAATACGCGATCCCGACGGTCAAGGTCACTGGCGGGCAGCGCATCGACCTGCTGGGCGTCAAGAAGGAGCAGCTGCCGGCGGTGTGGGCCGACCTCAACCAGGCCGGCCTGGTCTCGGGCTACGCCTATGGTAAGGCCCTGCGCACGGTCAAGACCTGCGTCGGCAGCGAATGGTGCCGGTTCGGGACCCAAGATTCGACCGGCCTTGGGGTCAAGATCGAGAAGATGTGCTGGGGCTCGTGGACCCCGCACAAGGTCAAGCTCGCCGTCTCCGGCTGCCCGCGCAATTGCGCCGAGGCGACGATCAAGGATCTCGGCGTCGTCTGCGTCGAGGCCGGCTACGACATCATGGTCGGCGGCAATGGCGGGGTCGAGGTCCGCGTCACCGATCATCTCGTGCGCCTGGCCAGCGAAGCTGAGGTGCTCGAGCATGTCGGCGCCTTTTTGCAGCTTTACCGCGAGGAAGCCCGCTACCTCGAGCGCACCGCCCCCTGGGTCGCCCGGGTCGGCATCGGCTGCGTGCGCCGCCGCATCGTAGCCGACGCTGAGGGCCGCCTAGCGCTCCATCGGCGTTTTCTGGTGTCGCAGCGCGCCGCGCAGACCGACCCTTGGGCGCAGCGCGCCGGCGGCAAGGTCGCCGCGCATGAATACCGCGCCCTGGCCAAGCTCGGGTGAGGCGATGGCGCCGCCCCGATGGATCGACATCGGCCGCCTCGACGACATTCCGCGGCGCGGCGCCCGCCGCGTGAGTTGGACGCCCGGAAGCCCGGCGATCGCGATCTTCCGCACCGCCGACGATACTGTCTTCGCGCTGCTCGACCGCTGCCCGCACCGCGGCGGGCCGCTATCCGAGGGCATCGTGCAAGGGCGCGCCGTCGCCTGCCCGCTGCACGGCTGGGTCATCGGGCTCGATGATGGACAGGCCGAAGCGCCGGATCAGGGCTGCGTGCCGATCCTCGCAACCAGGCTGGTCGAAGGTCGGATCTTCCTTTCCGCGCCGGCGCTCGAAGCCGCCGCGCGGCTGCGGCGGGAAACGGCGTGACCGATCGCCGAGGTCGGCGGCGCGCTGCCCGCCGGGCGATTCGCGGCTCGTGCCTCCCGGCGCGTGGAGCTATCCTGCGCAACGCCGGCACAGTTGCCGCGATTGGGTGAAGCGCAGCAGTGGACGACAATAGCAAGGGCGGACCGTTAAGCGGCCGGCGGATTGCGCTGCTGGAGGCGCGCGAGGCCGACCGGCTTGCCGCGATGCTCCAGGAGCAGGGAGCGGAGACGGTCAGCTGCCCGCTGGTCGCGATCCTCGATGTGGCTGATCCGACGCCGATTGTCGCTTGGCTCCGACGGTTTATCGAGGCGCCGTTCGACGACCTAATTCTGCTGACCGGCGAAGGCCTCGACCGCCTCCACGCGACTGCCCGGCGATTGGGAATGGAGCCGACATTCATCGACGCTCTCGCGCAGACCCGCAAGATCACCCGCGGCCCCAAACCGGCGCGGGCATTACGCCAGCTCGGCCTTGCGCCGGACTTGCGTGCGGAAAAGCCGACGAGCGAGGGCGTCATCGCGCTAATCGCGCGCGACGATCTGCACGGTCGCAGGGTCGGGGTTCAGCTCTATCCGGGGGCGAGCAACCGGATCGTCGAGTTTCTGCGCGGCGCCGGGGCGATCGCAGATGCGGTGGTGCCGTACGAATACGCCTCGAAAGCGGACGACGCGAAGGTCAAGGCGCTGATCGACCAGATGGCGGCAGGACGGATTGACGCGATCGCCTTCACCAGCGCCCCTCAGATTCGCCGCCTGTTCGATGTCGCCCGCGCGCTAAACCATGAAGAAGCGCTGCAGGCTGGGCTCGGGCGAACCAGGGTCGCCGCGATCGGGCCGGTCGTCGCCGCCGAGCTGCAACGGCGCGGCGTGACCGCGAGCGATCATGCCGAGCGGACCCTATTTTATGAAACCGCTGGTGTCGGCGATCGTCGCGGCGCTGTCCCGCTGACGGCTCGGCGCCCGGAACCCGCCTCAGTCCGCGCGTCCGAGATCCGCGATCGCCGCGGCGAGGAAGCGCGCCGCTTCGCCGCCGGTCACGGCGCGGTGGTCGAAGGTCAACGACAGCGGCAGCATGCGATGCGCGGCAAGCGTGCCGTCGGCCATGACCGCGCGCGCGGCGATGCGCCCGGCGCCGAGGATCGCCACCTGCGGCGGGACCACGACGAGGGCCGCGAAATGCCCGGCGAACATGCCGAAATTCGACAAGGTGATGGTCTGGCCGCGCAATTCGGCGAGCGGCACGGTGCGCGCCCGCAGATCGCGCTTCATCGCCTCGATGCCGCGCCGCAGATCGGCGGCGTCGCGCCCGCCGACATTGCGCAGCACCGGCACGAACAGGCCGTCCTCGGCATCGACGGCGAGTCCCAGGTCGATCTGCTTTAGGAGCCGCCGCTCGAGGTTGCGCCCGTCATACCAGGCATTGAGCGCCGGGGCCGCGGCGCAGCCGGCGACGATCGCCCGCACCAGCCGGATCGTCACGTCGGTTTTCGCCGGCCACGCCTCGATGTCGGCCTCGTCGGACACCGTCGCCGGGACGATTTCGGCATGCGCCCGCGCCATGTTGACCGCCATTGCCCGGCGCACGCCCGACAGCGCCTCGACCGGCCCGGCCGCGGTCAAGGCCCGCGCCGCGCGCTCGACATCGGCGCTGGTGACCGCCCCGCCGGGGCCGCTCGCCGCCACGATCCCGAGATCGACGCCGAGCCGCTGCGCCAGCGCCCGCACCGCCGGCGCCGCCCTGGTTGCGCCGGGGCCCGGCCGGGCCGCCGCTGGCGCCGAAGACGCCGGCTCGGCGGCGGCAAGCTCGCCCACCACGGTCCCGGTATCGCCGCGCGCCGCATCGTCGAACTCGACCAGGGCGGCGCCGACTTTGACCCGCTCGCCCGGCTTGGCGAACAGCCGGGCGATCCGCCCCGATTGCGGCGAGGGCACCTCGACCACCGCCTTTTCGGTTTCGACCGAAAGCAATGGCTGGTCGGCCACGACATGATCGCCCTCGCCGACATGCCAGGCGACCAGCTCGGCCTCCTGCAGGCCTTCGCCGAGATCGGGCAGGTTAAAGGTGGTCATGTTTCACCGTACGTCCGGGAAGGGCCCGCTCTATTTCGTCATTCCGGGACGGCCGCAGGCCAGACTCGGAACCCATGAACACCGGCTTCCCCGATGAGACTGTGTTCATACGTTCCGGGCGCGGGCTGCGCCCGCGCCCCGGAATGACGACCGTTTCGCATCTTCTTTGACGAGAGCCGTGGCTCACTGATACGCGAGCGCGCGGCGGGCGGCGGCGGCGATGCGCGCGGCGCTCGGCAGATACTGCTGCTCGAGACGCGGCAACGGCATGACCGTGTCCCAGCCGGCGACGCGCTCGACCGGAGCAAGCAAGGAGACGAGCCCGTCCTCGGCGAGGCGGGCGGCGATCTCGGCGCCGACCCCGCCGGTCAGCGGCGCCTCATGGACGATGACGCAGCGGCCGGTCTTGCCGACCGAGGCGAGCACCGCGCTCGGCATCGAACGGTTTCAGGGTGGCGAGGTCGAGGATTTCGGCGCTGATCCCGTCCTCGGCCAAGAGCTCGGCCGCGGCTGTCGTCTCCTTGGTCATCGCCCCCCAGGTGACGAGCGAAATGTCGCTGCCCTCGCGCAGCACGAAAGCGCGGTCGAGCGGCAGGGCCGCGCCATCATCCTCGACCTCCTCGCGCGCCGCGCGATAGAGCCGGGTCGGCTCAAAAAACACCACCGGGTCGGGGTCGCGGATCGCCGCCAGCAGCAATCCATAGGCGCGCGCCGGCGAGGACGGGATCACCACCCGCAGCCCGGGAATGTGGGCGAACATCGCCTCCGGGCTCTCGGAATGATGCTCGACCGCGCGAATGCCGCCGCCATAAGGTGCGCGCAGCACCATCGGGCAGCTGAGCCGGCCGCGGGTGCGGGTGCGCAGCCGGGCCGCATGGTTCGCCATCTGATCGATCGCCGGATAGATGAAGCCGGTGAACTGGATTTCCGACACGGGGCGCATCCCTTGCGCCGCGAGGCCGACGGACAGCCCGGCGATCGCCCCTTCGGCGAGCGGAGTGTCGAGCACGCGGCCCGCGCCAAAGCGCTGCAGCAGCCCATCGGTGGCGCGGAAGACGCCGCCCTCGGCTCCGACATCCTCGCCGAGCACGACGACCGCCTGATCGTCGCCGAGCGCTCGGGCGAGCGCCAGGTTCACCGCCTGGACGAGCGTGATCTCGGGCATCGCGTCCTCACTCGGCCGCCGCGTCGAGCGCGGCCTGGCGCTGCCCGGCGAGCGCCTCGGGCAGGCTGGCATAGGCAAAGTCGAACATCGCTTCCGGCGATTGCCGCGGCGTGTCGAGGTAGGCCGCAGCCGCCGCCTCGATCGCGACCGAGGTCTCGGCCAACAGCCGCTCCTCGTCGGGCTTCGCCCACAGCCCGGCATCGACCAGGTAGTGGCGCAGCCGGGCAATCGGCTCCTCGGCCCAATGCTGGCTGACCTCGGCGTCGTTGCGATAGCGGCTGGCGTCGTCGGCGGTGGTGTGGTCGCCGAGCCGGTACGTCAGCGCCTCGATCAGGTGCGGCCCGCCGCCGGAGCGCGCCTTCACAAGCGCGCGGGCGACCGCTTCGCGGACCGCGACGACATCGTTGCCATCGACCTGCTCGCTGGCGATGCCGGCGGCGATGCCTTTTTGCGCCAGCGTTTTGGCCGCGGTCTGCTTGGCGACCGGGAAGGAGATCGCCCAGCCATTGTTGTTGATGACAAACACCGCCGGCAACTGCCATGCCCCGGCGATGTTGAGCGCTTCGGCGACATCGCCCTTCGAGGTGGCGCCGTCGCCAAAGACGCACACCGCAGCGCGCGCCTCGCGCCGCAGCTTGAACGCCAGCGCCACGCCAACCGCGTGCGGCGCATGCGTGCCCACCGGCACGCAGACCGGAAAATCCTCGCGCGCCTTGGCAAAATCGCTGCCGCGCTCGTCGCCGCCCCAGAACAAAAACAGCTCGAAGAGGCTCACCCCGCGCCACAGCTGCGCACCATGCTCGCGAAAGCTCGGCAGCAGCACGTCGTCCTCGCGCATCGCGGCGGCAAGGCCGACCGACACCGCCTCCTGACCCAACGCCGACGCGAAGGTGCCGAGCCGTCCGGTTCGCTGCAACGCCACAGCCTTCGCATCAAAGCTGCGGGCCAGCACCATCCCGCGATAGAGCGCTTTCAGCTCGGCCGGATCGCGGGCAAAATCGGGCAGCGGCCGCACCGCCTTGCCCTTGGGGTCGATAAAGCGGCTCCATCCGATCTCGAACCGCGCCACCGTGTCCGCTGCCGGCGCCCACGGCTCGGCCAAAGGTTCCTCAGTTTTTTCCGCCGACATCACGCACCAGATTTGTTTCGCGCCGGCCCGCCGACGGCGTCCGGCTGCATCTACCAACGCCGGCGGCAGCCGATTGCTCCCGGCCGCGCGCCTAGAGGCGAGCCCGCCTTGATCTGGGCATAGCCGGCTCGCCTTGAATTAGTACATCGCAAAGGAGGTCGCCGCCTTTTTGGGAGCGCAGCCTCCGGCGATCGGTGCAACTCGGCCCCGCACTGGTCCGAGGTGGCGCCGATCAACCGCGAGAGCGGTACGATCCGCGGGCGCCGCACCATCGCCGGCGGCCGTCCCGCGGTGCGAAGCACGCACGATGCCGATGCAGCGCGTCGTTTCCGGCCCCAACCGATTTTTTCACGTGCTCGAAAGCGAGGGACGCACGCGCCACTCCAAGCTCATCGGCAATCCCGTCACACACCCCTTCGCGCGGGCGACGGCGCGGTGCCGGCACCATTTGCATCTTTGAGGCTGGAGCCTCAGCAACGGCTGCCTCAGCCGGCGCGCTGACGCAGCCGGGCCGCGACCGCCGGCAAAGCGGCGATGTCGATGCCGTGGCGTGCGGCCTCGGCGACCAGGCTTAGCGGGTCGGCGCCCTCGCGCAGCCTTGCCAACGCCCATAAGAGGGTCGAGCGGGTGCCGCTGCGGCAATGCGCGACGACCGGAGCCTCGGCCTCGCGCAAGGTCGCGGCAAAGGCGTCGACATCGGCGCGCGTCAGGCTCGCCGCGGTGATCGGGATGTGGTGGTAGGCGATGCCGTGCGCCTCGGCGAGCTGTCTTGCCTCGGCCGCCGGCAGCTGGCCCGGGTCTTCGCCGTCTGGCCGGTTGTTGACGATCGTGCGCACCCCGGCCTCGGCCAGCGCCTCGATATCGGCGCGATCGAGCCGGCCCGCGACGCTCAGCCCCTGTGCCAGCGCAATAAGCTCGGCTGCCATGCTGCTCCTCCAAACCTTGCCGGCGCACACTTGCAGGTGGCGCTGCCGCGGTCACCCGAAAAGATCAGGCGGCAAATTGCGGCGCTCGCTGCAGCATGTCGCCGGCGCGGATCCAGAACCGTTCGAGCCGGCGCAAGGTGACGCCGGCGGCCTGAAGATCCTCGGCGCTGACCAGCGCCTGGCCCAGCATCTCGGCATGGCGCTGATGCATCTCGGTCAGCCGGTCGCGCAATTTGAACCCCTTATCGGTGAGCCGAACATGGACCGAGCGGCGGTCGTGCAATGAGCGCTGCTGCACCAGATAGCCGTTTTCCACCATCTTCTTGACGTTGTAGGAGACGTTCGAGCCGAGATAGCAGCCACGCAAGGTCAATTCGCCGACGGTCATTTCGGCGTCGCCGATGTTGAACAGCATCATGCCTTGCACATTGTTGATGTCGTGGATCCCGAGCCCCTCGAGCTCGAGCTTTACCACTTCGAGGAAATGGCGGTGCAGGCGCTCGACCAGCGAGATCACTTCGAGATATGTATTCGTATTATCCATCCGAGCCTCGTTACAGGGCGGTCTCGGACAGCATAATGCGCACTTAGTTAATGATTGGTTTCAGGTTTTACGGCCAGGCTTGGCAATAAAGCGGTAAATCGCCGAGAAATCGAGGCTGCCCGCGCCCTCGTCGACAAACAGCTGGTAGAATGCGGCGGCGGCGGCCCCAAGCGGGGTCGGCGCGGCGCTCGCCCCGGCCGCCTGCTGCGCCAGGCGCAGATCCTTCAACATCATTGCCGCGGTAAAGCCGGCCGCGTAGTCGCGGTTGGCCGGCGACGACGGGACCGGCCCCGGCACCGGGCAATAACTGGTCAAGGCCCAGCATTGGCTGGAGGATTTGCTGCAAACGTCGAACAGGGTCTGGGCCGAAAGCCCGAGCCTGTCGGCCAGGGTGAACGCCTCGCACAGCCCGATCATCGAGACCGCGAGCAGCATGTTGTTGCAGATTTTGACGGCCTGGCCATTGCCGGCCGGGCCGGCATGGACGATCGTGCGGCCCATTGCCGCCAGCACCGGCTCGGCGCGGGCAAACGCCCCGGGGCTGCCGCCGACCATAATCGTCAGGCTCGCCGCCTCGGCCCCGGCGGTGCCGCCCGAAACCGGCGCGTCGAGCATGTCGAACCCTGCTTCGCCAGCCGCGACGGCGACCATGCGGGCGGTCTCGACATCGATCGTCGAGCAGTCGATCAACAGCGCATCCTTGGCGGCGCGGCCCAGAACCCCGCCATTGCCGAGATAAACCTCGCGCACCTGCGGCCCGGCCGGCAGCATCGTGATCACGATCTCGCCGGCGGCGATCGCCTCGGCGGCGCTGGCCGCAGCCCGGCCGCCCTTTGCCGCCAGCGCCGCGACCGGCGCCGGCATGATGTCATAGCCGACGACCTGATGGCCGGCCTTGAGCAGATTGGCCGCCATCGGCGCGCCCATATTGCCGAGCCCGATAAATCCGACCGTCGCCATCCGGGTTTCCTCTCGTCTCGCTCGGTTCAGCCAAACCGCAGCTCGCGCGCGCCGATCGGCGCGAAATAGCGGTCGATCATCGCGTCGTCTATCTCGGCTAGGCTCGCCGGGCGCCAGCGCGGCTGCTGGTCCTTGTCGATCAGCGCGGCGCGCACCCCTTCGTAAAAATCGTGCGCCGCCATGATGTGCTGGACGAGCCGGTATTCGAGGATCAGCGCCTGGTCGAGGTCATAATCGCGGCCGACCGAGAGCTGGCGAAGGGTGACCTTGAGGCTGGTCGGCGACTTGGTCAGCAGCCCGGCGCGGGTTTCGGCGGCCCAGCCGGCCATCGCACCATCCGCCTGCGCCTCGGCGTTAAGCGCTGCGAGGATCGCCTCGACCGTGTCGCCGGCAAAACAGCGATCGATCGCCGGCCGCAAGGCCGCGAGCGGCGCCGGCCCGAGATCCGCGGCCCCGAGATCCGCGGCCCCGAGATCCGCGGCCCCGAGATCCGCGGCAAAGCCGGAGAGGACGGCCTCGGCCTGGCGCTTCTCGCCGCCCGCCTGCCACTCGGTCCGGCCGAGCGCCGCGACCAGGGCCTCAACCTGCTCCTGCCCGGCGACATGAGTGGCAAGCCCGCAATAGAGCGCGTCCGCCGCCCGCAATCGGGCGCCGGTCAGCCCGAGATAACGGCCGATCCGGCCGGGGCAGCGATTGAGGAACCGGGTCGCCCCGACATCGGGAAAGAGCCCGATCGCGGTCTCCGGCATGGCGAACCAGGTGCGCTCGGTCGCCACTCGGTATGCGCCGTTGACCGAGATCCCCGCGCCGCCGCCCATCGTGATCCCGTCGATGATCGCGACATAGGGCTTCGGAAAGCGATGGATCTGGTGGATCAGCTGATACTCTTCGCGGAAAAAGATTTGGATGAGCTCACGGTCGCTCCCGATCCCGCGCCCGGCTTCGTAGACCGCGCGCACATCGCCGCCGGCGCAGAACGCGCGACCGCCGGCGCCGCGCACGACGACCGCGTGCACCGCGGGGTCCTCGGCCCAGGCCGCCAATGCCGGAGCGATGCGCCGGTAATTCGCGAGCGTGAGTGCGTTCAGCGCGTGCGGCCGGTTGATCGTGATCGTCGCGAGCCCGCCTATACGGCCGAGCAGGATTTCATCAGCATCAGCCTTGTCAGGCATTTGACGGGCCGAGCAGGCGGCGGGCGATGATCACCCGCATGATCTCGTTGGTGCCTTCGAGGATCTGGTGCACCCGCAGATCGCGCACATAGCGCTCGACCGGGAAGTCCTTCAGATAGCCGTAGCCGCCGAAGAGCTGCAATGCCTCGTTGCAGATGTTGAAGCCGGCGTCGGTCGCCAGGCGCTTGGCCATCGCGCAATGCGTGACCGCCTGCGGATCGGCCGAATCGAGGCTCGCGGCGCCCCGCCACACCATCAGCCGCGCTGCCTCCAGCTCGGTCGCCATGTCGGCGAGCTTGAATTGCAGTGCCTGGAAATCGGCGAGCGGACGGCCAAACTGGCGGCGCTCCAACAGATGCGCACGCGCCGCCTCGAGACAAGCCCGCGCCCCGCCGAGCGAGCAGGCGGCGATGTTGAGCCGGCCGCCGTCGAGCCCCATCATCGCGATCTTAAAGCCGTCGCCCTCGGCGCCGAGCCGGTTCGCCACCGGCACCCGGCAATCCTCGAAGATCACCATCGCCGTCGGCTGCGAATTCCAGCCAAGCTTGCGCTCCTTCTTGCCAAAGCTGAGCCCGGGCGCGCCTTTTTCGACGACGATACAGGAAATGCCGTGCGGCCCCTCGCCGCCGGTCCGCACCATCGCGACGTAAATATCGCTGGCGCCGCCGCCGGAGATGAACGCCTTTGTCCCGTTCACCACGTAGTGATCGCCATCACGCACCGCGCGGGTGGCGAGTGCGGCGGCGTCCGAGCCGCTGCCCGGCTCGGTCAGGCAATAGCTGGCGAGATGATCCATGCGCGCGAGGCGGGGCAAAAACCGCGCGCGATGCTCTTGCGTGCCGAACCGGTCGATCATCCAAGAGGCCATGTTATGGATCGACAGGAACGCCGCGGTCGAGGCGCAGGCCGCCGCCAATTCCTCGAAGATCAGCGCGGCATCGACCCGGCCGAGCCCACTGCCGCCGAATTCCTCTCCGACATAGATCGCGGCAAAGCCCAGCGCCGCCGCCCGGCGCAATGCCTCGACCGGGAACTCCTGGCGCTCGTCCCAGCCCGGCGCCTGCGGCAGCCATTCATCGCGCGCAAACTCCCGCGCCGTCTCGCGAAACGCCCGCTGCTCCTCCGACAGCTCAAAATCCATTGCAGCAATATAGCGGCCGCCCGGCGAGCGGCAACCACCCGGCTGCTGAGTCAGCGAGCCGACGCTCCCCGGCCGGTGGTAAAGATTACGCCCGGCCGTTTAGGGTGAACGGCGCCAGGCTTTGGCGAAATCGAGCAGCTGGCTGCGCTCGACATCGGAGACGGCCCAGAAGCTCATGCCGTTCTGCGTCCAATGCACGACATTGTAGCCGTTACGCTCGGCCGTCTCTGGGGCGCCCCCACCGCCGGATTGCGGCCAGACATAGAGATCGATGATATGCTTGGCGCGCTGGTAGACGAGCGCCGCGACCGGCCGGCCGGCGACATAGTCGAGCCGGCCGCCCTTCAGCGGAAACCCGATCGCGGCCAAATCCTTGACAGGCGGGGCGAAATCGAGCCGGCCGTCAAACCACGGCTTGACCGTGTGCTGGTCGGTCGAGACGACGTCTTCGAGATGGCCGGGCTGCAACGCCCGGATGTGGTCGGCGACGAGCTCTCGGGTCAAGTCTGGCTCTCGGGTCAAATTCGGTTCGGTGGGGGCCACGAGCAGCAACGCTATTACCGCTGCGCAAGCGGCGCCGAGGCTGAAGCCGAGGCCGGCGCCCCACCAGGCGCGCAGCCTTGAGCCGAGATGCCGGGCCGTAACCGGCCGCGCCTTGTCGAGCCGCGCCATGATCCGGCGTCGCACCTCGTCGGATGCCGGCTCATACAACCCGCCATGCATCAGCCCGCGCGCCCGCGTCAGCGCCTCGGCCGCCGCTTCGCAGACCGGGCATTGCTGGCGATGCGCGGCAAGCGCCGCCGCCTGCGCCGCGTCAAGCTCGCCATCGAATTCGGCCTGCACCAAGAGGACCATCTCGCAATGGCGCGACGGGTCCGGTCCGCTCATCCTTGCTGCTCCTGTCCGGCCGCGGCCTGCAGCAGAGAGCGTCGCGCCCGCCACAGCCGCGACATCACCGTGCCGATCGGCACCCGCGTCACCTCGGCGATCTCCTTGTAGGAAAGCTCTTCCAGCTCGCGCAGCACCAACGTCTCGCGCAGCTCGACCGGCAAGCCGGCGATCAGCTGGCGCACCCGGCAGCGGTCGCGCGACTTGATCAGGCTGGTCTCCGGGTCGTCCTCGCCCGACGGCAGATCGAGGCCGATGCCGTCGTCGTCTTCGGTCGAACCGCCGAGCGGCACCAGCTGCGCGCCGCGCGCGAGCTTGATCGAGTCGTAGGCGGTATTGCGCACGATCTGCAGCAGCCAGGCGCGCGGGTTGACGCCTCGGAAGCTCGGGAAATAGGTCAAGGCGCGCAACAAAGCCTCCTGCAGCACATCTTCGGCCGCCGCGGCGTCGCGCATCAGCCACCGGGCCAGGTTGTGGGCGGCGTCGAGCTGCGGCAGCACAACCGCCTCGAACGAGTCGCTACGCGTTAAAACCGGCACGTCGCCCCGCACAACCCAATGCCCGATACTGATTTTGTGTCGGCCTCGATCCGGACGAGACCCCGCCGCGCGCCAGTTTATTCGTTATCGGAAAAACCGTCGCGGCTCACGCCGGGGCCGCGGCGGCGAGCAGCACCAGGCTTCCCGCCGCGACGGCGAGGCAGACGAGCCAGGCGCCGATCACGTCGCGTTTGCCCAAGGCGAACGCCGCCGGATGATCCCACATGGCCCGTCTCCAGCGCGCCTTACGACGATTTGCCGGCCGGCTCGACGATCACCCTGCCGACCATCATCGGATGGAGGGTGCAGCGGTAAACGTATTCGCCAGGCGCCGCGAATTTGTAGGTAAAGGTGTCCTTGGTATCGAGTGCTGCCGAGTGGAATGCCCGTTTGGTGTCGGTCACCGTGTGCGGGCTGGGATCGTCGTTGGTCCAGGTCACCGTCGTCCCGGCGGTCACGGTCAAGGTCGCCGGCACGAATTGGAAATTGTGGATTTCGACCGCGGCGGGACTGGCCGCGGCTTTGACCGCGCCCGCCTCCGCCTGGGCGGCGGAGATGCCGGCGGCGAACAGCGCGCCCGCCGCCAAGGCGCCGAGCAGGAGCCGGCTGCGCCGCTGCGGCGCTGCAATTCGGGTCGTAAACATGGCTGCTCCTTTCACGCGACCAGCGGGCTGTCGGTCAGCGCCGGCGCGCCTTTGCCGGCGACGTAGTCGACGGTCCTGACGCCGAGATATTTGTGCAGGTCGGCGGCCGGCACCTTCATCGGCCCGGGCGCAGGGGCGGTGCCCGGCGCCGGCTGCGGAAACGCCGTCGATGCCGCGGTGTGAAAGGTGACGTTGCCCTCGACCTTCTGGATGATCTGATGGATGTGGCCGTTCAGCACGGTCACCGAGCCGAAGCGCTTCAGATAGCCGAGCGCGCGGCCGGCATCCGCGGTGCCCCAGCCCCATTGCGGATAGATCGTCCACATCGGCAGATGGGCGAGGACGACGATCGGGGTGCTCGCCGAGCGCCCGGCGACATCCTTTTCCAGCCATTCGAGCTGGTCGTCGCCAAGCGTGGCGAGCCCCGCCGATTTGAACCCCGGTTGGAAATTGAAGACATTGATCAGCCCGATGAAATGGACCCCGGCCACATCGAAGCTGTACCAGCCCTTGCCATGCGTGTTCTTGCCGTAGCGGGCGAGATAGGCCTTGCCATTGTCGGCGTCGGCCACGTCGTGCTCGCCGGGGATAAAGAACACCTGCTTGTTGGCGCCCTTGATCACCTGATCGGCGGTGTCCCACTGCGCTTCCTTCGACAGGTGGCTGATGTCGCCGGTGTGGATCAGGAAGGCCGGCTGGTTCGGCATTGCCTTGATCTTGGCGATCGCCTCGCCGAGCGTCGCGGTCGGGTTCGGGTTGGGCGGCAGGTGAAAGCCGATATGGCTGTCGCTGATCTGGACAAAAATCAGCTCGCCCGGCGCCGCCTCGGCCGCGGCGGCCGAGCCGATCAGCCCAAGCGTGCGCGGCACCCCGCCGCTCAGGCTCCAAACGACGCCGGTGCCGGCCCAGCCCATGCACTTCAACAGGCCGCGGCGGTTGAGGCCCGCGGCGCCCGACGGCTCTCTCTGATCGCGATCGCCCATGTCTCTCTCCAATGGCGTGGCAGTTGCGCCGTTGGAGACCGGTGCCCCGCCCGGTTTATTCCCGCCCCCGATCACAGTGAGGGAGCGCGATGAGCGAGGGCGTCGCTCGCGAGATCGACGAGTTGGGTTCACGCCACCGGTCTAGAGCGGCCTTCTACCGGATCGGATGGTTTCGTCATTGCCAGCGAAGCGCTGCAATCTCCGGCCGCACTTGTGGTGAACCGGAGTTAGCCCCTGATTTTGGTTGCGCACCCGTTGCTCGCCACACCGGCGCAGGCCGGTGCCCATGGCCGGGATGGGTCCCGGCCTGCGCCGGGATGGCCAAAAGGAATGAACCCGCGATCACGGGAATTTCGCGATCCTCACACCACGACTAAATCCCCTAGCGATGGAAAAACCGCCCGCAACCGAGGCTGCGGGCGGTCGTCTCGCGGCTATGCCGCGTTGGTCAGGCGTGGTTGGCCTTGTAGTAGGTGTTGCGCAGCACGCGGCCGGGGAGGGCGCCGGTGTGCTGGCCGTTCTCGATCAGGACCTGGCCGTTGACGATCGTCGCCATGATGCCTTGGGCCGGCTCTTTCATGCGCCAGCCGCCGGCCGGGAAGTCGTGGACGACGCTTTCCGGCAACGGGCGCACCGTCTCGGGATCGAAGATCACGATGTCGGCCGCCATGCCGGGGCGCAGGAGGCCGCGATCGTAAAGCCCGAGCGCCGAGGCCGAATCGAAGGTCAGCCGCCGCACCGCGTGCTCGAGGGTCATGATCTGCTTGTCGCGCACCCATTCGGAGAGCAGCCGCGTCGAATAGCCGTAGCCGCCGTGGAACTGGACATGCGCGCCGCCATCCGACAAGCCGACGATCGCGTTCGGATAGGTCAGGATTTTGGCCATCGCTTCGTCGTCGACATTGTTTTCCGACTGCATCAGGCCGGTGTCGAGGTTCTCCTCGACGACGAGGTCGAGGAAGGCGTCGATGACCCGCTTATTCTGCTCCTTGGCGATCTGGCCGATGGTCTTGCCCTTGAGCCCCTGGTTCTTTTCGAGCACCGGGGTTTCGACCCACATGTAGTTGTACCATTCGCGCGAATAGCCGGCGGCCGGGACATTGACCGTGTGCTCGACCACCTCGTCGTGCAGCTTTTGGCGGATCGCCGGGTCGGCATAGGCCTTGAGCTTTTCGGCGTCCGAGGACAGCAGGATCGGGTGCCAGGTCGGCGAGCCGCGGAACACCTGGCAGTTGCGCATCGTGAAGCTCTGCGTCGTGCGGTTCGGGCTGCACAACGGATAGGCGCGGATGCCGGCCTTCGAGGTCTCCTCGACCCGCGCCATGTGGCGCTTCCAGGCGTCGGGCTCGCGCACGGTCTGGCCGAGATTGTTGTAAATGACGGTCCGGCCGGTCGCCTCGCTGAGCCGCGCCATCAGCCCGTTGTCGAGCTCTGCGGCGCGGCCGCCGCCCGACTGGATGATGCCGGTGCCCATCTCGCGCAACACGTCGCCGAGCGCGAAAATCTCCTTTTCCTCGGCCCACAAGGCCGGGATGTGCACGCCCTGCGGGTCGTAATGGCCCTTGTTGCGCGACACCGAGAGGCCCAATGCGCCGCCCTTGATGCCGTCGCGCACGACCTCCTGCATCTTATGGATTTCGTTGTCGGTCGCGGCGCGGCCCTGGCTCTCGTCGCCCATCACGTAGTAGCGCACCGTCGAATGGCCGATCAGATTGCCGACATTAACGCCCAAGTTTTGGTCGAGCCGGTCCATGTATTGCGGGATCGTTTCCCAATCGACCTCGACGGTGTTCAACACCTCCATCGGGATTGCTTCGACGTAGCTGAGGAACTCGGCGACCCGCTTGGCCGTGCCCGGGCGCACCGGCGCCAAGGCCAGTGAGCAATTGCCGAACACCACCGTGGTGCAGCCGTGGTCGGGCGAGAACGAGCACAGCGGGTCCCAGGTGACCTGCGCATCGTAATGGCAGTGATTATCGACAAAGCCCGGCGCCACGACCCGGCCGGCGGCGTCGATCGTCTTGGCGGCCGGCGCTGCTCAATTTGCCGATTTCGACGATCTTGCCGTCCTTGACCCCGACATCGCCGTTAAACGCCGGCATACCCGAGCCGTCGATAATGCGGCCGTTCTTGATCAGCAGATCATACGCCATTTCCATCCCTTTCTCGTGGTTGCGACACACGCCCTTCTACCTGCGAAAAAGTGTAGCACCCGATCGCCGCCGCCCCGCCAGGAAATCGGCAGCGGTCAAATCGAATATTCGGGGATCGGGTCGAGCGGGCTGCCGCCTTCGACAGCGTGGCCCTCCGCCCGCCAGCGCAGCATGCCGCCGGCGAGGTTGGCGACATCGGCGAAGCCGGCGTCGCGCAGGATCACCGTCGCCTGGGCCGAGCGGCCGCCGGCGCGGCAGACGGCGACGATCGGCCGGTCCTTCGCCAGTTCGCCGGCGCGCTCGGCCAATGCCCCCAACGGGATCAGCGCGGCGCCGCGGATATGGCCGAGCGGCCCGGTGAATTCCTCGGGCTCGCGGACATCAAGGATTTGCACCGCGCGCGCATGCTCTTCAAGGCCGTGCGGGTCGATCTCCCAGATTCCGGCAAAGCTGTAGCGCAACGCCGCCCAGCTGGGCGCTGCGACCATATCGATGTCGCCCTCGGGCCGCCCGCATTTGAGATTCGCCGGCACCGCGACATCGAGCTTTTTCGGGTGCGCCAGCCGCAGATTGCGCATATAGCCGGTGAAGTCGACCTCACCGCTCTCGCCGCCGAGGCGCGGGTTGAAGCGCCGCTCCTCGCGCACGCTGGTCACGGTAAGCCCGCGGTAATCATGCGCCGGGTATAAAAGGCAGTCGTCGGGCAGCGTAAAGATCTGCTGGTGCACCGAGCGGTACATCGCGTGCGGGTCGCCGCCTTGGAAATCGGTTCGGCCGCTGCCGCGGACCATCAGGCAATCGCCGGTGAACGCCATGCTGCGATCGTCGAGCACATAGGTGAGGCAGCCGCTGGTATGGCCCGGTGTCTTGCGCACTTGCAGATTGCGCGCACCAAAGGCGATTACATCATCCGGCACCAAATAGCGGTCGGCCCCCTCGGCGCCGCTGTCGGCCGACAGCGCGGTCCGGCACCCGGTCTGCTGCTTCAGCAGCCAGGCCGCGGTGACGTGGTCGGCATGGACATGGGTTTCGAGCGAATAGACCAGGTTGAGGCCGAGCTCCTCGATCAGCGCCGCGTCGCGCCTGACCTGCTCGAACACCGGGTCGATGACGACCGCCTGGCCGCTTCGCCGGTCGGCGAGCAGATATGTATAGGTCGAAGATGTAGGATCGAACAATTGCCGGAAGACCAACATCGCCACCGCCTCGGGATGCGACCTGATTGCCGCGCTATTCTATGCCCAGCCGGCGAAAATTCGGACAAGTTCGGATGACCGACATCATCGTCACCGCAATCAGGCCGCAAGAGCGGGCGCGCTGGGCCGAGCTACGGCGCGGCTATCTCGATTTTCTGAAACCACCCTGCCATCCGGAATCTACGACGACACCTGGCGTCGCCTGACCGCGCCGGACGGCGCCGTTCGCCCGCCGGGCGCGCGCTTCGGTGGCGACGCGGCACCGCGGAGGGCATGCTAGCGCTTGCGGGGGCGGGCCTTGCGGGCGGCGTAGCGGGCGTCGCGGGCGGCCTTGCGTTCCGCTTCAAGGGCGACCTCATCGGCCGCCTGCCTGGAGATTTCGGCGTCACGGGCGGCTTGCTCGGCGGCCGCAGCGGCATGGTGGGCGGCGCGCTCGGCTTCGGCTGCGGCGGCGTGGGCGGCCTTTTCCTCGGCCTTGCGCGTGTTGCGCTCGGCAGCGCGCGCCTCGCGGGCGGCGGCGACCGCTTGTCGGGCCGCCTGTCGTTCGGCGGCTGCCGGATCGTTTGCTGCGGACCTCGCGCGAAACTTCTCGAGCTGCGCCTTCCTGGCGTCCGCCGCCGCGTTCAGCCGGTCGTCAAAATTGGTCTTTCTGGAATTGTCCATCTCGCTCCACTAACTTATTATTCTCGTGGGCCGATTCACGAAACGCTTAGGAACCAACGTTTCGATCGGACCACTCGTGCCGGACCCCGCCCGGTTGCCGGGGCGCGTTGTGCCGAGCTGCGGGCAGGCGTATTTTCGCGCATTCGCCGGCCCATTGCATTGGGGGAATGAGTTTGTGACCGCGTTCTTGCCGCCGCTCGCCGCCTACCCTCGCCTGCGCCTCAGACGCAACCGGCGCGACCCCTGGTCGCGCAGGCTTGTCGCTGAACATGTGCTGACCGCGGGCGATCTGATCTGGCCGGTCTTTGTCCATGACGAGGGCCGTAAGGCGCCGATCGCTTCGATGCCCGGCGTGTTCCGGCTGCCGATCGCGGCATTGGTCGATGCCGCCGGCGAGGCGGCGGGGCTTGGCATCCCGGCGGTCGCGGTGTTCCCGGCGGTGCCGGCCGC
Organism: uncultured Alphaproteobacteria bacterium; assembly: GCA_963738185.1. Classification (GTDB taxonomy): domain Bacteria; phylum Pseudomonadota; class Alphaproteobacteria; order ATCC43930; family CGMCC-115725; genus AP-15. The sequence continues at coordinate 1,870,954 of CAVTVA010000003.1, forward strand.
GCTCAAGGACGCCGAGGGCAGCGAGGCGCTGAACCCCGGCAATCTGGTCTGCCGCGCGGTCGCCGCGCTGAAGAAGGCGGTGCCCGATCTCGGCGTCTTGTGCGATGTGGCGCTCGACCCGTTCACCGCGCACGGGCATGACGGCGTGATCCGCGCCGGCTATGTCGAAAACGACGAGACCGTCGCGATCCTGCGCCGCCAGGCGGTCATCCAGGCCGAGGCCGGCTGCGACATCATCGCCCCCTCCGACATGATGGACGGCCGGGTCGGCGCGGTGCGCGCGGCACTCGACGAGGCTGGTTTCCAGCAGGTCCGCATCATGTCCTACGCGGCGAAATACGCCTCGGCGTTTTATGGGCCGTTCCGCGACGCGATCGGCTCGAAAACGGCGCTCGGCAGCGCCGACAAGCGCACCTATCAGATGGACCCGGCCAATGGCGACGAGGCGCTGCGCGAGGTGGCGCTCGACCTGCAGGAAGGCGCCGACATGGTCATGGTCAAGCCCGGCATGCCCTATCTCGACGTGCTGCGGCGGGTCAAGGAGGCATTCCGGGTGCCAACCTACGCCTACCAGGTGTCGGGCGAATACGCGATGCTGCACGCCGCCGCCCAGAACGGGTGGCTCGACGGCGAGCGCGCGATGCTCGAAAGCCTCCTCGCCTTCAAGCGCGCCGGCGCCGACGGCATCCTGAGCTACGCCGCCGTGGACGCCGCGAGGCGGCTGAAGGCGGGGTGAGCCAATGCAAATCAATTTTACCGCGGAGCAAAGGGAATTCATCCGCCGCGCCATCGCAACTGGCCGGGTGAAGCGAACTGAGGAAGCGGTGCAGCAAGCGCCGGAGCTGTGGGTGAAGCGCGAGCGCACGCGCGAGGAAATCCTCACCGCGATCGATGAGGCTGAGGCTTCCCTTGCAGACGGAGAGGGTATCGCCATCACCAAGGCTTCGATGAAGGAACTAACCGAGGAGGTAAAGCATCGGGGCCGGGCGCGCCTTGCTGCGGAGCAAAAAATGCGCCGTTGATGCCGCATCGGCTTGCGCCACGATCAGAGCCCCGTCGGTGACCACCTTGCCAGAGATGCGGGCCAGCATCGGCCTACGCCAAAATAATTTTGACGCTCTGCGCCTGCTGGCCGCGGTTTCGGTGATCTTTTCCCACGCTTTTCTGATCGCGCAAGGCACGCAAAAGCACGAATGGCTGATCCTCTTGACCCGGAATCAGTCGATCCTCGGGCTTTGCGGCGTCTTTGTGTTTTTCGCGATCAGCGGCTTTCTGGTGACGCAGAGCTTCGAGCGGACCCCAGACCCGCTGCGTTTCCTTGCCAAGCGCGCGCTGCGGATTTTCCCTGGCCTGTTCGTCGCCACCCTCTTATCCGCGTTGGTGCTGGCGCCGTTTGTCACCACCTTGGAGCCCGGCGCCTATTTCAGCCGTCCGCAGCCCTACCAATACGTCCTCGGCAACACCCTGCTCGATCAGCGGGTGCACGAATTGCCCGGGGTCATGTTTGTCAACAACCCGGTCGGGCTCGAGATCAACGGGTCGATGTGGACCCTGCGCTGCGAATTCATCATGTACCTGATGGTTTTGGGGTTGGGGGTGCTGCGGCTGCTGACCCTGCCGGCGGCGCTCGGCTTGTTGGCGCTGGGGATCGCCTGCCTCTATTTCCCGGCGCTCGGCGTTTTGGGCGGCTGGGGTTGGCTGTTGGGCTTTTTCGCCGCCGGGATGATCCTCTACAAGCTGCGCGACACCTGCATCTTTGACGGACGCGTGGCGCTGTTTGCGCTGACCGGGCTCGTCATCAGCGTGCCGCTGCGCCAGTTCATCCTGCTGTTCCCGCTGTTCGGCTGCTATCTGGCGCTGTGGCTGGCGCTGACCCCGCGCTTGCCGGTGATCCCGGCGGCGCGGTTTGGCGATCTCTCCTATGGTCTCTACATCTACGGCTGGCCAGTCGAAGAGGCGGCGAGCTGGCTCAGCGGCGGCCGGGCGGCTTGGTGGCAGGTGTTCGCAATCGCATTGCCGGCGACCGCGGCGCTCGCTTTCCTCTCCTGGCACCTGGTCGAGAGCCCGGCCTTGCGCCTCAAACCCGGCGCGCATCAGCCCGGCGCCGGCGGCCTGCGGCTTTCGTCGCGGCCCGCAATGCGCTAGGCTCGAACCAACAAAAATGCGAGGGCACAAGATGAGCGATAGCGGTTTGGCGGCGGCGGCCTATGTCGAGGAATTCCGGGCGCGCGGCGAGGCGATAGCCGATGCCTGCACCCGCTGCGGCGACTGCTTTCGCGCCTGCCCGATGGTCGAGCCGGCCGGGATCGGCGAGGCCGATGCGCAGGAAACCACCGCGGCGATCGTCGATCTTGTGACCGGCGGCGCCGGCAACGACGAGGCCGTGCGCTGGGCCAATGTGTGCAGCGGCAGCGGCAATTGCATCCCGGCCTGCAATTACGGGGTCAACCCGCGCTTTATGGTGCAGTTGGCCCGCGGCTTTGCCCGCGCCCGCGCCGGCGACAAACCGCTCGCGACCCGCTGGCGCAAGCCGTTCCAGGGGATGAGCCGCGGGGTGCGCATCTTGTCGCGGCTGCAGATGCCGCCCGAGACGCTGGCGCGGCTGCGCGGGCTCGATGCCTCGCCGCGCGAGAGGCCGCCCGAGGTGGTCTTCTACACCGGGTGCAACATCCTGAAGACGCCGCACATAGCACTGCTGTGCCTCGACACGCTTGACCTGTTGGGCGTCGATTACGAGGTCATGGGCGGCCCGGGCCAATGCTGCGGCGTCTATCAGTTCCGCGAGGGCGACTTTGCCAATACCGGGCGGGTCGGGTTTGCCACGATCGACGGCCTCGCCAAGGCTGGCACCTCGACCGTGCTGTCCTGGTGCCCGAGCTGCCAATTGCAGATCGGCGAGGTGGCGCTGCCGAGCTACGAATCGCAATTCGGCGCGCGGCCGTTCGATCTGAACCCGTTTCTGGTATTCCTCGCCGATCGCGCAGACGAGCTCGCCCGGCTGATGACTCACCGGGTAGAGAAGCGCGTTGCGCTGCATGAGCGCCCGGTGCTGCCGCAGGTCATGGCGGCGGTCAAAAAGCTGCTGTCGATCGTGCCCGGTGTCGAACTGATCGAGATCGACGTGCCGCGGGTCGGGACCCAGGCCAACAGCCTGGCGGCGTTGCCCGAGTTCAAGCGCGCCTTGGTGCAGCGCGAGCTCGCCGCGGTCGCCGATGCCGGGGTGACGACGCTCGCCACGGTCTATCACGCCTGCCACCGCGAATTGTGCGACGCGGGCGACGGGCGCAGCTTCGAGATCGTCAATTTCATGGAGATTCTCGGCGCCGGCCTCGGCCTCCAGGCCGAGGACCTCTACAAGCGGCTGAAGCTGATCGGCGACATCGACAACATCATTGCCGAAACCACCCCGCTGATCGCCGAGCATGGCCTCGACCTCGACACTGTGCGCGACGCGCTGCTGCAGGAATTCGCCGCGACCGGCAAGACACCGGAGACGGCAGCGGCACCACACTGACCGCGAACGCCTGGGTCGGAGATGGCGTGCCAGCGGCTCGCCATCTCGCAAAACTCAGGGCGCGCGCCGCAGCACCATTCCCGGCAAGGCGCCGGTGTGCTGGGCGTTCTCGACGACCGCGACGCCGTTGATCAGCACCGTGGTGCGCGCGCCGCTCGGGTATTGGTGCGGCGCGGCGTAGGTTGCGCGGTCCTTGAAATCGGCCGGGTCGAAGATCGCGATGTCGGCCCGGTATCCCTCTTTCAATAAGCCGCGGTCGGAGAGCCGCAACGCCTCGGCCGTCGCCCCGGTCATCTTGCGCACCGCTGTTTCGAGCGGCAGCAGCTGCTCCTCGCTCACGTAATGGCCGATGATCCGCGGGAAGGTGCCGTAGAAGCGCGGATGCGGCATGCCCTGCGCAACAATCCCGTAATCGGCGACGCAATTGCCGTCCGAGCCGACCAGGGCGGTCGGCGAGCGCACGATCTCGCGAATGTCGTCCTCGGAGATCGAAGTGATCAGCACCCGCGTCGCCCCCTTGTCCTCGATCAGATAATCGCAGACGACATCGACCGGATCGCGGCCGCGCGCCGCGGCGAGCGCGCCGAAGGTGTCGCCGGCATGCTGCGGCAGATGCGGCGAGATCGAGATCTGCACGCAGTCCCAGGACGGGATGCGGCCCCAATTGTTGAGCCCGTCGCGCTCGATCTCGGCGCGGATGCGCGCCCGCGCCTCTGGCAATGCCAAGCGCGCGAGCATCGCCTCGACCCCGCCCGACTGCACCCATTGCGGCAGCAAATTCTTCAAGGGGTTGCTGCCGGCGGCATAGGGGTAGGCGTCGCAGTCGATCGCCAGGCCCTCTTCCCGCGCCGCTTCGATCATCGCCAGGATCTGCGCCGCCTTCCCCCAATTGTCCGTCCCCGAGCATTTGAGGTGGACGATCTCGACATGAATGCCGCAGGTCCGCGCGATGTCGATCGCCTCCTCGACGGCTTCGATCACTTTGTTGGATTCGTCGCGCAGATGCGTGAAATAGGCGGCGTTGTGGCGCTTCAGCACCTGGCAGAACGCCACGATCTCGGCGCGCTCGGCATAGCTGCCGGGCGGCGTGAACAGCCCGGTCGATAGCCCCAGCGCCCCGGCGGCGAGCGCTTCTTCGAGCAACGCCGTCATCTGCGCCAGCTCGGAAGGGCTCGGCGCCCGCGCCGCCATCCCCATCACATTGAGGCGCAGGGTGTGGTGGCCGACCAGCATCCCGGCATTGACCGCGGTCGCCGGGAACGTGTCGAGGTATTCGCGAAAACTCACCTCGCGAAATGGCAGCCACGGCGCGCTGGCGCTTAGGTAGTCGCGGATCAGCTCGAGCTTGCCGGGCAGCACCGGTGCGGTCGAAAACCCGCAATGGCCGACGATCTCGGTGGTGACGCCCTGGCGCACCTTGCTCTCGGCCTTGGGGTTGATCGGCAGGGTAAAATCGGAATGGGTCTTGATGTCGATAAAGCCGGGGGTGACCGCCAGCCCATCGGCGTCGATGATTCTGGCCCCGGCCTGCGGCAGAGACCGGCCGACGGCGGCGATGCGCCCGTCATGCACGGCAATGTCACCGATCTCGCCCGGCCGCCCGCTGCCGTCGATAACGAGCCCGCCGCGGATCAGAATGTCGTCGCTCATGGTTTGCGCCCCGCATGCGCCCGCAGATCGAAGCTGTCGTCGGCGGCCTGTTCGGGTGCCAGGCGCGGGTCGCCGGCGAGCAGCCGGCGGGCGACGATGTGGTCGGCCGGCCGGTTGACCGACTCGACGCCGATCAGCCGGCCATGGCGAAAGCAGAACACCGAAAAGCTGCCGCTTTCCGGGTCGCCGCGCACCACCGCGGCGTCATGGCCGGCGGTGATCCCGGCGATCTGCAGTTTGAGCTCGGCCTGATCGCTCCAGAACCACGGCACCTTGTCGTAGGGTGCCGGCTTGCCGGCGATCCGGGCGGCCACCGCGCGCGCCTGATCGACCCCGTTCTGCACCGATTCGAGCCGCACCCGGCTCTCCGCAAAGCGGGTCGGAAAATTGGCGCAATCGCCAATCGCGAAAATTTCCGCGGCACCGGTCGCCAGATGCTGATCGACGACGATCCCATTGTCGACCGCGAGCCCGGCCGCGTCGGCGAGCTCGGCGTTGGGCAGGACCCCGATGCAGACGAGGACGAGATCGGCGGGCAGCACCCGCCCATCACTGATCTCGACCGCGGTGACCCGGCCGGCAGCGCCGAGAATGCGGGAGACCCCGGCGCCGAGCGAGATCGTCGCTCCCCAGCCGCGATGCGCCTCGGTGAAAAACCGTGAGGTCTGTGCCGAGACGACGCGGCCCATCGGCTGCTGCGTCACCTCGACGATGTGCACCCCGACGCCGGCGGTGCGCGCCACCGCGGCGAATTCGAGGCCGATAAACCCGGCGCCGACCACGACCACGTCGCGCACTTCAGTGAGCCGCTCGCGCAGGATGTCGGCATCGGCGAGGGTGCGCAGCGGCAATACGCCGTCGAGCTCGGCGCCCGGCACCGGCAATGGCCGAAACCGCGCCCCGGTGGCGAGGACGATATGGTCGCAGGCGATGTCACCGCCCGAGCCCAACCGCAAGCGACGCCCCACCCGGTCGATCGCGGTCACGGTTTCGCCGCTCACCAGGTCGATCGCCTGCGTCTCGTAAAACGCCTGCGGCCGCAGCCATAATTCGTCGAGGCCGCTGTCGCCGGCAAGATAGGATTTCGACAAGGGCGGGCGCTGATAGGGCAGCCCCGGCTCGTCGCCGACAAGGATGATCCGGCCGCCGAACCCCTCCTGCCGCAATGACGACGCCGTCTGGAAACCGGCCTGGCCGGCGCCGACGACGGCGACGACCGGGTCGGCCATCAGACCTGCGTCTCGGGCAGATAGACGACGAGGCCGTCCATCTCCGGGGTAACCACCAGCTGGCAGCTCAGCCGGCTGTTCGGGCGGCGTTCGCTGGCGGTGAATTCGAGCATCGCCTTTTCGTCGTCGGATTGCCGCGGGGTGCGGTCGAGCAGCGCCTCCTCGACATAGACGTGGCAGGTCGCGCACATCATCTCGCCGCCGCATTCGGCAACGATGCCGTCGATATTGTTGAGGATCGCCCCGCGCATGACGCTGGTGCCGACCGGCACATCGAGCACCTCGCGGGCGCCATCGGGGTGGACATAGGTGATGCTGGGCATTTTCTTCCTAGCGGTTGGAGAGGCTATCCGCGGGCGGCCCGATCTAAATCCGACAGCGATCCCCCGGCGTCAAGCCCGCAGGTCAATCGCAACCCGATCGCCGGCTGCGCCTAGGGTCGCACCGAAAGCACCGCTCGCGCGGGCGATCTCATCGAAGGCCGCACCTTCATCGGCCAGCGCGCGCGGCACCGTGCGGTTCTGCGCATCGTGGCGGACGAATTGGAACCCGGCATTCTCGATCGCGCCGCCGCCCCACGACACCCGCGCCATCATGCCGAGCCAGTCGCCGTGTGCCACCCCGCCATGCCCGGTGTGAAACGAAAAGCTGCCGAGCCCGTAATAGATCGGCTTGCCGCGATAGACCTCCACCGGCAGCGAATAATGCGGCCCGTGGCCGATCACCAGATCGGCGCCGGCATCGATCGCGGCATGGCCGATCTCGGTCATATACTGCAGCACCTCGCGGTGCAGCCCCCAGTGAAACGAGGCGACGACGACATCTGCCAATGCCCGTAACGCGGCGATGTCGGCGGCGAGCTGCTGCAGATCGTCCGGCTCGGCCCAGGTCACGATTTTCGGCGGGATGCCGGGCCGGTTGGGCGGCGGATGGCCGCCGTGGGTCGGCACCTGATAGGCGGTATGGCCGCGGATAACGGCGATGCCGGGGGCATTGTCGCCGGCCTGATGGTTGGTCGGCCAATAGACCGAGCTGCGCTGCAAAAAGCCAAAACGCAGACCGTCGCGGGCGACGATCGCCGGCGCGTGCGCCGCCTCGCGGTCGGCTCCGGCGCCGGCATGGGCGATGCCGAGCCGGTCGAGCCGGGCGACTGAGCTCAGGATCGCCGCCTCGCCGTAATTGACGTTGTTAGCGATGCCGACCGCGGCAATCCCGCCCGAGATCAGCGCCTCGCCGGCGGCGGCCGGGTCGGCGAAAAAACCCTCGCGCTCCCAGGAATGCCCGCCGGGCGGCGCATAGAGGCAGCATTCGAGGTTGCTGAAGACGAGGTCGGCGGCATGCAGCTCGTCTTGCACCAAGGCGAACGGGACCGTCGGGTCGGTCACGTTCATCAAATTCACGTCGCCGGTCAGGATCATCGTCGTCGCCATTTCCTGCGATCCTTTGCTTTTCCCGAGGGCGACGATAGCCGTGCGGTCACAAAGCCGCCACGCCTAATAGGCGGCGCCCGATGCCGCGCGATTAGGGCCGGCGGCGGGCGCGGCCGCGCGCCAGGCGGTACCACCAGGCCAGCGCCACCAGCAAGATGAGCCCGCCGATCACGAGGTAGGGCGGCAGCCGCGAGCGCTGTTGCGGGGCGCCGGCGCCGACCTTGATCATCACCCGGGCGACCTGGTCGGGGGTGCGGGCCTCGGCGGTCCACATCCCGTCGCGGTCGGCGCCGAACTCGAACTTGCCCTGCGCGTCGGTATGGCCGGTTTCGACTGGCGTCGTGGAATCGCCGGGAGCGAAGACGCGCACCGCGGCGTTGGCCAAGGGCTTCCCGTCGGCGCTGGCGAACTGGGCCGTGACCTCGTGGGTGGCAAACAGGTCGAAGCCCTGCGCCGGCGCGATTCCCGGCACCCACCCGACCGCGACCAGCAGGAATACGCCCGCCCAACGGGCGAGCGCCGCAGATACGGGAATGCGGCGGCAAAGGAAAAACATGGCTTTACCATAGCGAGCCGCGGCCTGCGCGTCACCTTGCCGAGGCTGGGCTTGCCGGCCCGCGCCGGCGCGTGGCACAAGCGGCGCCGCGGAGGGGCCATGCCGAATTTCGCGATCGAGCGGCGCTCGAAGGGGATTGTCTGCGGCATCGACGAGGCCGGGCGCGGGCCGCTCGCCGGCCCGGTGGTCGCCGCCGCGGTGATCTTCGACCGGCACCGCTTCCCGCGGATGCTGCGCCAGGAGCTCGATGATTCGAAGGTGCTGACCGCCGACGCGCGCGAAGCCTGCTTTCGGGCGCTGGTTCGCTTGGTTGATCGCGGCGCCGCGCGGATCGGGGTCGGTGCGGCGAGCGCGCGCGAGATCGACCGCATCAACATTCTGCGCGCGGCATTGACGGCGATGGCCCGCGCCGCCACGGCGCTCGGGGTTTGCCCGGACCTCGCCCTGGTCGACGGCAACATCGCCCCGCCGCTGGCCTGCGCCGTCGAGACTGTCGTCAAAGGCGACGGGCTCAGCTTTTCGATCGCCGCCGCCTCGGTTGTCGCCAAGGTCACCCGCGACCGGATCATGCGCACCCTCGCCCGGCGCTATCGCGGTTATGGCTGGGAAACCAATGTCGGCTATGCCACGCGCGAGCATAGTGCAGCAATCGACGCGCTCGGGCCCACCCCGCATCATCGGCGCTCTTTTGCCCCGGTGCGCCTGGCGCTCGCCGGCGAGCTGTCGCTGTTCGAGGCGGTTGCGGCGGCCCCGGTCGCCAGCGCCGAGATCGCGTGACGAGCGAGCTTTTTCATCAAAGTCGGCAGCGCATGATCGTCGAGCCGATCGACCGGGCTCCATAACCCGTCGGCCTCGCCCTCACCCGCGACCATTGCGAGCTCGAGGCGAAAATGGGTGAAGCCGTGCCGCACCGTGCCGGGCAGTGGCGCCCAACGGGCCGCGGCCGGCGCCTCGGTGACGGCTTCGGCAATGCTCCAGCGCGCCGCGCGCCATGCGGTCGAAGGGATTTCGATCATGCCGCCGAGAAGGCCCTGTTCCGGCCGGCGGCGCAGCAGCACCGACCCGTCGGCGCGGGTCAGCCAAAAGGCCACACCGTGGCGCAGCGGCCGCTCCGGCTTTTCGGCCACGACCGGCAGCGCTTCCGTCTGCCCATTCGCCAGCGCGGCACATGCCCGGCGCCATGGGCACAGCACGCAGCGCGGCCGGCGCGGGGTGCAGACCGTGGCCCCCAGATCCATCATCGCCTGGGCGAAATCGCCGGCCCGCCGCGACGGCACCAGCGCCGCGGCAAGCGCCTTCAGGCGCGGCTTGGCCCCGGGCATCGGCGCGGCAATCGCATAAAGCCGGGCGACGACCCGCTCGACATTGCCGTCAACCGCCGCCAACGGCTGATCGAAGGCGATCGCGGCGATCGCCGCCCCGGTGTAGTCGCCGATCCCGGGAAGCGCGCGCAATGCCGCCGGCTCGCGCGGGAACACCCCGCCATGGCGCTCGACGACCGCGCGGGCGCAGGCGTGGAGGTTGCGGGCGCGGGCGTAGTAGCCAAGCCCCTGCCAGACCTGCAGCACCTCGTCGAGCGAGGCTGCGGCCAGCGCCGAAATGTCGGGCCAGCGCGCCGTGAATTGGTCAAAATACGGGGCGACCGCGGCCACCGTCGTCTGCTGCAGCATGATTTCGCTGAGCCAGACGCGGTACGGGTCGGCGGCCTCGCCGGGTGCGGCGCGCCACGGCAGCCGGCGGCGGTGGCGGTCGTACCAGGCGAGCAGCAGCTCCGCGTCGGGCACGGTTGGGGGCGGTGAGGCAGCGGATCGTGGGCAGGGCATGAGCGGGGCGGCATGAGCACGGCGAATCGGCAACCCAGCCTAGCCGGCCCGGCAGCTGGCGGCGAGCGCCGCATCCGGGGTTTCGCGCCGTCGGCGTCGCGGTGTCGAAGCTCGCCCAGCCGGTAATCGGCAAGCGCGGCGGCGGGGTGCTGATCCGGCTCAAGGCCGATTGGCCGGCGATCGTCGGCGCCGACTGGGCGGCCCAAGCCTGGCCCACCGCCCTCGCCCGCGATGGCGTCCTGAAGCTTCGCACCGCATCCGCCGCAGCCCTCGAACTGCAGCACCGCGCGCCGCTGTTGATCGAGCGGATCAATCTTTACTTCGGCCGCTCGGTCGTGACCCGGCTGGCGCTGGTGCAAGGGTCGTTGCCCTGCCCCGAGCCGCCTTCCGCCCGACCTCTTGAGCCGCTCGCCGCGGGTGAGGCCGAGGCGCTCGACCGGCGCCTTGCCGTCGTCGCCGATCCAGAATTGCGCGCCGCTCTCGGGCGGCTCGGCCGGGCGGTCATCGCCGCGCGGAAATGAACCGGCCACGGGGATTGCGTGCCGTCTGGGAAACCGTTAGCCTCAACATGTTGTAGGAAGGACGCGTGTTATGCGGAAGATCTGGCTGATGGTCATCGGTGTTTTGGCCGGGATCGCGCTCTCGCCGAGCTGGGCCGCGGCGGCGGGTCCGCAGCCGAGCCCGGCCGCCGCGCAGGACCTGCTGACAGTCCACCAGGATGACCGCGTCCTCGGCAATCCAGCGGCACCGATCACGATCATCGAATACGCCTCGATGACCTGCCCGCACTGCGCCCATTTCGCCGATGACGTGCTGCCCGAGATCAAGAAAAAGTGGATCGACACCGGCAAGGCCAAGCTGGTGCTGCGCGATTTTCCGCTCGACGACGAGGCGGTGCACGCCTCGATGATTGCCCGCTGCGCCCCGCCCGGCCGATTCTACGCCTATGTCGACACGTTTTTCGCCGACCAGGAGAAATGGGTCGAAGCACCCGATTACCAGGCCGAGCTGACCCGGCTCGCCGAGCTTGGCGGCATGAGCAAGGACCAGGTCAGCAAATGCCTTAATGACACGGCGCTCAAAAACCAGGTCTTGTCGAGCCGCCTCGCGGCCGGGAACCAGCTCGGCGTCAACGCCACCCCGACATTCTTTGTCAACGGAACAAAGTTTACCGGCGAGCCGACAGTCGCAAAGTTCGACCAGCTGCTCTCGAGCCTGTCGCAGAAATCGTGATCGCTGGCGGGACAACCGATGCAGGTAGACCGGCTGCGCCTGGTCGGGTTCAAGTCGTTCGCCGAGCCCGCCGAGGTGGCGATCGGCCCGGGCCTGACCGGCATCGTCGGCCCGAACGGCTGCGGCAAGTCGAACCTCGCCGAAGCCCTGCGCTGGGTGATGGGCGAGAGTTCGGCCAAGCGGCTGCGCGGCGGGGCGATGGACGATGTGATCTTTGGCGGTGCGGCCGGCCGGCCGGCGCGCAACATCGCCGAAGTGGCGCTGACCATCGACAACAGCGCGCGTGACGCGCCTTTTGCCTTTAACGATCGCGCGGAAATCGAAATCATCCGCCATATCGAGCGCGGCGGCGGCTCGGCCTGGCGGGTCAACGGGCGCGAAGTGCGGGCGCGCGATGTGCAGCTGTTGTTTGCCGATGCCGCGACCGGCGGCCCGTCCGGGGCGATTGTCAGCCAAGGGCGGGTCGGCGCGCTGATCGAGGCGAAGCCGGCCGAGCGCCGGTTTCTGCTCGAGGAGGCCGCCGGCACCGCCGGGTTGCAAGCGCGTCGGCGCGAGACCGAGCAGAAGCTCGCCGCCGCGGCGGACAACCTGGTGCGCCTCGACGATGTGATCGCGACCATGACGGCGCAGCTCGGGATCTTGAAAAGACAGGCGCGTCAGGCGCAGCGCTATCGCCGGCTCGGCGAGGAGATCCGGCGGCACGAGGCGCTGCTGTTCCATGCGCGCTGGCGCGCCGCCGAGACTGCCGCCAAGAGCCGTGCCGCCGAGCTTGGCGAGGCAGAACGCGACGCGGCGGAGGTTGCGACCCACGCAGCCGCCGAAGGGCTGGCTCGCGAGGCGGCCGAGGCGGCGCTGCCGCAGCTGCGCCGCGACGACACCGCTGCGGCCGCCGAATTGCAGCAGCTGACCCAGGCGCGCGGCGCGCTCGAGGTTGAGCTGGCGCGGGTGGTGGCGGCCCGCGGCGAGGCCGAGCGGCGGCAGGCCGAGCTCGCCCGCGACCGCGCGCGCGAAGAGGCGGCGGTTGCCGAGGCCGAAACCACGCTGGCCCGGCTGGCGGCGGAACGCGGCACCCTCGCCGCCGCCGCGGGCGACGCCGATTCGACGCGGCCGTCGGCGATACTGCGGTTGAAAGAGGCGGCGAAGCGGCTCGCCGAAGTGGAAGCGGGGTTGCAGCGTGCGACCGAGGCTGACGCGGCCGCTGCGGCTCGCCGTGCGGCTCTCGATCGCCGTCGGCGCGAGCTGGCCGATCGCCGGACCCGGCTCGAAGGCCAGCTGGCCGAGGCCGAGCGGCAGCACGCCAGCCTGGCCGCCGCGGCGGTGCCTGAAGCGGCGGCGGTGGCGGCGCGCACAGCCCTCGCCGAGGCCGAAGCGCTGGTGCAAAGCCGCCGCGCGGCGCTCGAAAACATCCGGCGCCAGGTCGAGGCCGGGCGGCAGCGCGAAGGCTCCGCCCACGACCGGCAACGGCAAGCTGCTTCCGGGCTGGCCCGGCTCGAAGCCGAGGCGCAAGCGCTCGACAAGCTGCTGCGATCGGTCACGCCGGCCGGCAGCGGTTCGGCCGGCGAAACATCTGAGGGCGGCGGCGCATCGTTATTGTCGGCGCTCAATGTCGCCGCCGGGTTCGAGGCGGCGATCGGCGCGCTGTTCGAGGACGAGCTGTTCGCACCGTTCGGCGGTGGCGACGCGGCCGGCGCCGCGTCTTTCTGGGCCGATCTTGGGGCGATCGACGCCGCCCCTACACTGCCGCGGGGCGCCCACCCGATGGCTGACGCGGTGGAGGCACCCGCGGCCCTTGGCCGCAGCCTCGCGCTCGCCGGCTGGGTCGACAGCGAAACCCAAGGCCGCAGCCTGCAACGCCATTTGTTGCCCGGCCAGCGGCTGGTCGACCGCGACGGCCGGCTGTGGCGCTGGGATGGCTTCACCCGCTACGCCGCTGGCCTGTCGGCCGCGGCTCGGCATCTGGAGCACCAGAGCCGCCGTAGTGTGCTCGCCGGCGAGATTGCCGCCGCTGCTGCCGCAGCGCGGTCGGCCGCGGCCGACGCGGACGCGGCAACCAAAGCGCACCGGGAGGCAGCCGAAGCCGAACGGCAGGCGCGCGCTGGGCTGAGCGAGGCCGAGGCGGCGCTCGCCCGCGCCCAGAAAGCGGAGGCCGAAATCGCGCGCCGAGCGCTGCTTACCCAGGCGCAGCTGACCGAAGCCGCCGATCGGCTGGGCCGGATCGCCGCTGAACTCGCCGAGACGCAGGCCCAGGCGGGGGAAACCGAGCGCGCTGTCGCCGCACTGGGGGGGCCAGCGGCAGCCGCCGGCCCTTTGCTCGAAGCGGCCCGGGCCGCGGCGGCCCAGGCGCGCCGCGACGAGGCCGAGGCGCGGGCCGAGGTCGACCGGCTGGCGCACGCGGCTCGGTCGCACGGCGAGCGGCTGGCCTCGATCGATCTCGAAGAGCGTTCCTGGCGCAAGCGCGCGGCCGGTGCGGTGGCACAACGCGAAACCCTGGTCGAGCGCCAGCGCGTGCTCGATCGCGAGGTTGGCGATCTGGGCCTGCGTCCGGCGGCGATCGCCGCCGAGACCGAAGCGCTTGGCGGCCAGGTTTCCGCCGCGGCGCAACTTAGCCGCCAATCGGCCGAGCGGCTGGCGCGAGGCGAAACCCGCCTGCGGCAGGCGGTCGAAAGCTGCCGGCTCGCCGACCGGGGGTTAGCCGAGGCGCGCGAGCGGCGTGCTCGCACCGAGGTGCAGCACGACGGCGCCAGGGAAGCGCTGACCGCTCTCGCCCGCACGATCCGCGAGCGGCTCGATGCCGCGCCGGCCGCACTCGCCGAGCTCGCCGGCCTCGCCGCGGGCGAAGTGCCGGCGGAGCCCGCCATGGTCGAGGCGCGCCTGGCAAAGCTACAGCACGAGCGTGACGGCGTCGGCCCGGTCAATCTGGTGGCCGAGAAGGATGCCGAGGCGCTCGGCGTGCAAGTCGCGGCCTTGGAGCGCGAACGGGCCGACCTGACCGAGGCGATCGCCCGGCTGCGCCGCGGCGCGGCTGCGCTCGACGAGGAAGGGCGCCAGCTTCTCGCCGCGGCGTTCGCCCAGGTCAACGCGCATTTCGCGGCGCTGTTCACCCGGCTGTTCGGCGGCGGCAAGGCGGAGCTGAGCTTGACCGAGGATGGCGATCCGTTCGGCGCCGGGCTCGAGATCATGGCGAGCCCGACCGGCAAGCGGCTGCAGAGCCTCACCTTGCTGTCGGGCGGCGAGCAAGCGCTGACGGCACTCGCCCTGCTGTTCGCGGTGTATCTGACCAAGCCGGCGCCGATCTGCGTGCTCGACGAGGTCGATGCACCGCTCGACGACGCCAATGTCGACCGCCTGTGCGGCCTGGTCGCCGAAATCGCCGACACCACCGGCACCCGCTTTCTGCTGATCACTCACCACCGCATCACAATGGCGCGGGCCGATCGGCTGTTTGGCGTGACGATGGCCGAGCGCGGCGTCTCGCAGCTCGTCTCGGTCGATCTGGCGCGCGCCGCGCGGCTGCGCCAGACTGCGTGACCCTGGGCCGCCTGATTCTGGGCCGCCTGATTCTGGGCCGCCTGATTCTGGGCCGCCTGATTCTGGGCCGCCTGATTCTGGGCCGCCTGATTCTGGGCCGCCTGGCCCTGCGTCGCGTGACCCGAGCCCGCCGCGCTCACTCGGCGGCGCGAGGCGCCGCGAGCGTTTGCGCCGGGTCCTCGCCAAGCGTGCCGCGCGCCAGCGCCAGCGCCGCGACCGCCCCGATCAGCGCCAGCGCGCCCGCCGCGACAAAAGCCGAGTTGAAGCTGCCGGTGGCGGCGATGATGTAGCCGGTCACGATCGGCGCCAACAGGCCAAAGGTGTTGCCGCCGAGAACCAGAAAGGCGAAGGCGCGGCCCGCGTCGGCGGGCGAGCGCAAGATGTCGGCGACCAATGCCCCATTGGCGGCCGGCCCGACATTGGCGAACGACACCGCGACCGTGACCAGCGCCATGACCCCGGCCAGCGGCTGGACAAACGGGATGGCCAGGCCCACCGCGGTCAGCAGCAGGCACAGCGCCACCAGATAGCGCCGTTTGCCGGCGCGCACCGCCGCCGCAGATAACAGCCGGTCGCCAAACCAGTTGGCGATAATGCAGACCACCGCCGCAAAGATAAACGGAATGGCGGTGTAGAGGCCCGAGCCGACGATCGACACGTGACGCGTCGTTTGCAGGTAGTTCGGCAGCCAGGCCATGTAGAGATAGAAGGTGTAGACGAGGCATCCCTGGGAGATGAACAGCCCCCACATCGCGGGGCAGCGGACAAGCCCCAGATAGCCGATGCCGCCATGGCTCGGCGGCTCGATGCCGGCGTCGCGCTCGGCGAGAATGTGGTCGCGCTCGCTCTGCGGCAGCCACCGGGTCTTTTCCATGGAGGAGACCAGGCTGACCCAAACCACGACCCAGGCAAACCCGACGGCGCCGGTGATGATGAACGACCAGCGCCACGACAGGCTTTCGATCAGCCAGCCGACCAGCGGCGCGCCGAGCGCCAGCCCGAGCGGCGGCCCGGCCGAGATCGCGGCGATCGCGGTGCCGCGCTCGCGGTAAGGCGACCACGAGCGCACACTGCCATAGGTCACCGGCGCAAACGGCGCCTCACCGACGCCGAGGCCGAGCCGCGCCACCAGCATTGTCGCAAAGCTGCCGACGATCCCGGTCGCCATCTGCGCCGCCGACCACACCGCGGTCGCGACCGAGGCCACGACATGCGTGCCCCAGCGGTCGATCAGCCGCCCGCCGGGCAGCATCATCAGCACATAGGCCCACAGGAAGGATGAGAACAGGTAGCCGAGCGCGATCGGCGACAGGCCGAATTCATGGGCGATCGGCTTGCCGGCGACCGACATGTTGACCCGGTCGACATAGGCGATGACGTTGAACAGAAACAGCAGAAAAAATACCCAATACCGCCGCCGGGTCGGCTTCATCGATGCGCTCCTCGTTGTCGTTGTGTCGGCGCCCGGCGAACCGGGGCGCGCGACGGTCAAGGAGCCTCCCTCTTCGACCCGCCGCCAGCGTCTTCGATGGAGGCGGCCGCGGACGGCGCCGACGCTTCTCGAGGCGGGCTGCCGCGTGCCGCAACTAAACGATTTTTGGGCGCATTTGGCCAGCCTGCGGTCGGCTCCGCCGCCGTTCGTTCAGTCGGGGCAGGCGGGCGCCGCCGATGCTCGACATCGGTCAGCAGCCAGTACAACGCCCCCAGGGCCAGCGCCAGGCCACCCAGACCCAGCAGGGTGTCCATTGCGATCTTGTCGTAATTCAGCAGGATCAGCTTTCGCGCGATCACGATGATCGCCAGCAGGACGATGATGCGGACCTGCAAAACCCCCGACTTGCTGCGCATCCCCAACGCGATCGAGTGGTTGAACTCGATCAGGATCAACAGGCCGAGGATCAGGCCGAAGGTATCCTTGATCGCGCCGGTCTCGGCAAAATACACCCCTGAGTGGAAATCTTCGACAATGGTGACCACCACCAGGATTAACGAATAAACGATGATAATCGAAATGATTACCAGCAGTATCCCAGAGATTATCGTCTCGAAGTGATCGTATGCAGCATGAAATTTGAACTCGCGTCTGGATTTCCGAAGAAATGGCATGCGCTGCTCCATGCGTCCGAAGCGCAGTCGGCGTGGCCTGGCGGCGGAGCGCCGCACTCTGCCATGCGGGCTCGGCGCGGCCAAGTCGGTAGGCCGGCCTCGGAAGGGCGGGCCGAGCGGCTGGACTCGCGATCCGGGCTGGGTCAAGTTGTCCGCCGGTAGTGCCAGAGAGGCGGGAAATGACGGACGAGACCGCGCAACAGCCCCTTAGGCGTTACCTGAAGCGCGAATCGGCGCAAGCCCGCGCCTATTCGCAGGCGGTCGTCACCGCTGGCGGCAAGGCGGTGTGGCTGGCCGGCCAGGTCGGGATCGCCGACGCCGCAGGCAGGTCGCTCGCCGGGGATTTCGACGGCCAGGTCCGCGCGGTGTTTGCCCGGCTCGGCGAAACCCTAGCCGAGGCCGGCGGCACGCTCGGCGACATGGTGACGATGACCGTCTTCATCACCGATCCGCGTTACGGCGACCGGTTTACCGAACTGCGCAAGGAAATCTTCGGCGACAACTTTCCGGCCAGCGCGCTGATCACCGTCGCCGGCCTCGCCCGCCCGGAGATGCTCGTCGAGGTGCAAGGGGTCGCTGTCGTCAGCTAGCAGGCCGGCAACAAAATTCGCGCGTGGCGGAGCCGCGTGACCGAATTCCTCAAGGTCCTTTGCGCCATGCTGCTGCTGGCGCCGGCGACGGCGGCGGCCCAGGGTTGCCGGCCGGCGCGTTTGGCGCAGCTGGCAGTCAGCCTGATGGGGAACGTCCCGATCGTCGCCGTCCACGTCAATGGGTCGCCGGCCGCGCTGCTGTTCGACACCGGCGCCGAGCGCACCGTGTTGACCGCCGCGGCAGCCAAACGGCTGGGGATCAAGCCGCATTACGAATATGCGCGGCGGATGCGCAGCCTCGACCGCGCGGTCGCCAGCGGCGACGCGACGTTGCGTAGCCTCGATTTTGGCACCACGGCATTCCGCGACGTCAGGATTCTGGTCGGCGCGGTGTCGCTGCCGATGGTGGACGGCAAACCGCTCGACGGCCTCTTGGGCGCCGATTTCTTCACCAGCTTTGAGATCGACCTCGATCTCGAGCACCGGCGCATCAGCCTTTACGAGTCGCCCCCCTGCGCGATCGCGGCACCGGCCTGGACCACGCCCTATGCGACGATCAAGGCCAATCTGTCGCTGCATGACCGCCTGTTTTTCCCGGTCCTCCTCGATGGCCATAAAATCGACGCGCTGATCGACACCGGCGCGCAGCTGACCGCGCTCGATGCCGAAGCCACGGCGGCGCTTGGCGTGACCGGGGCGGAGCTGGCGCGCGATCCGGTCGCCGATCTGCGCGGCGCCGCGGCCGAGGTGGTCAAGGCGCGGGCGCACCGTTTTGCGCGGCTGCAAATCGACGGCGAAACCTTGCGCGATCAAAGCATCGTCGTCACCCCGCTCGGATTGCAGGACGCCGACCTCGTGCTCGGCAGCGACTTTCTGCATTGGCAGCAGGTCTGGCTGTCCTACCCCTCGCACCAGATCTTCGTGCAACGCCACTTTTGACGCGTGGGCATCAGCCGACCCAGCGCGGCATAGCGCGCGCCAGAGCGGCGTAGGCCGCCTCGTCGGTGCGATCGTAGCGCAGCGGGGTGACGACGACCTGTCCCGCGTTCAGCGCCTCGATGTCGCTTTCCGGGCCTTGCTCGCGCTCGCCGCGGCGAAAGCTGACCCAATAGTAGGTGAAGCCGCGCGGATCGGTCCGCGCCTCGACCTCCATCCCTTGCACCGATCCCGCGCCCTGCCGCGCCAAAGTCAAGGGGCCCGCCTCGTCCGGCGGAAGGCCGGGGAAATTGATGCTGAGGCAGGTTGCGGCGCTCCAGCCGATGTCTAAGAGCCGGCCGATAATGCCGGGGCCGAGGGTCGCCGCCGTCTCCCACGGGATCTTGGCGGCGTCGGCCCAGGCCTGGCTCAGCGCGATCGACGGGATGCCCAGCATCATCCCGGTCATCGCCCCGCCGACGGTGCCGGAAAACACGGTTTCGATGCCGAGATTGGCGCCGCGGTTGACCCCGGACAGCAGCAATTGCGGCGGCGCACCCTTCATCAGGTGGCTGAGCGCCATCACCACACAGTCGCCGGGCGTGCCGCTGACGCCCCAGCGTCGCACCCCGCGCTGGCTGACGCGGACCGGATGGTGCAGGCTGACCGCGTGCGAGACGCCGCTCTGGTCGTGCTCGGGCGCCACCACCCAGACCTCGCGGGCCAGCGTCGCCGCGATCCGTTCGCCGACCGCAAGGCCGGGCGCGTCGATGCCGTCGTCATTGGTCAGCAGGATGCGGTCGAGCACACAGCACCTCCGGTCAGCATTGGGCCGGGCTTAGCATCCCGTGATGACGAAATCGAGGCGTCCGGCAAAACCAATTTGCCGCCGCCGCTCGCGCTCGATACGTATGAGGCGGATTGCAACCACCGAGGGCCAAGCTTTGATTGCCGACGGACCGTTGCCGCGCCCGGCGTTGCGCCCCTCGAGCTTTGACAGCGCGCTCGGCCGCAAAATCATCGAGCTGAACGTATGGGCAGTGCGCCAGGGGCTGCACGATGCGAGCGATCGGCCGGCTGAACGAGGCGCGCCGCGCCCAGGGCAAACCGGTTGCCGCGGTCGATCTGGCGCTCCATCGCGGCGAGGTGCTCTATGGCAATGTCGGCGCCGCCGACCGTCTCGACTTTACGGTGATCGGGCCGGCGGTCAACGAAGTCGCCCGCATCGAGGCCTTGTGCGAGCCGTTGGGCCACCACGTCCTGGTCTCGGCCGAGCTCGCCGCCGCGGTGGCCGACGCCAACTGCCTGCAGCCGCTCGGACGGCACCGGCTGCGCGGGGTGCGCAAGGAACGGGAGATCTACGCGCTCGATTTCGACGTGCGGAGGGCGGAGAGATAGCGATGACACGGCCGGCAAACGCGCCCGCTTACGAAGACGATTTCGTCGCCTGGCTCGAGGACCAGGCGCAGCGCGCGCGGCGCGGCGAGACCGACAGCCTCGACCTCGACAACATCGCCGAAGAGCTCGAAGGCATGGCCCGCAGCGACCGCCGCGAAATAAGGAACCGGTTGACGGTGCTCCTCATTCATCTGCTGAAATGTTGGATTCGACCCGATAGACGCTCCGCCAGCTGGCTTGGAACGATCGCGGAGCAGCGCGACGGCATCGCCACGGTGCTCGACGATAGTCCGAGCCTGCGAGCGTACCCGGCCGAAATTCTCGGCCAATGCTATCCATCCGCTCGCCGCAAAGCGGCATATCAAATGCGGCTGTCGGAGCGGGGCTTCCCCGTGCAATGCCCATTCGCCATGGGGGAGGTGCTCGATCCCCGCTGGCTGCCGCCCGATCGGGCCGAGTGAGGAGGTTTTCATGTATCCGCTGAACGGGCGGGTCGGGCTGGTCACCGGGGCCGGCGGCGGCATCGGCCGCGAGATCGCGCGGCGGCTCGCGCGCGACGGGATGGCGGTCGCCGTGCTCGACCGCGACGGCGATGCGGCGCAGAAGGTCGCGGCGGAGACCGGCGGGCTGGCGCTGCCGGCCGACGTGACCTCGCCCGAGGACGTGGCCGGCGCCGTCGCGGCGACGCTCGCCCGGTTCGGCCGGATCGACCTCCTGGTCAACAATGCCGGGATCGCCTGGACCGGGCCGACTTTGGAGATGCCGCTCGACACGCTTCAGGCGATGCTGCGGGTCAATGTCGAGGGCGTGTTCATCGCCAGCCGCGCGGTGCTGCCGCAGATGATCGCGCGGCGTTCCGGATCGGTCGTCAACCTCGCCTCCTGGGCCGGCAAGACAGGCGCGGTCTATTACGCCGGCTACAGCGCCAGCAAGTTCGCGGTGATCGGCCTGACCCAATCATTGGCGCGCGAGATGGCGCCGCACGGCATCCGGGTCAACGCTATCTGCCCGGGGATCGTCGTCGACACTGCGATGCGCTCAACCCTCGAGGCGCAGCAACGCCAATGGGGGCTGCCGCAAACCGCCGAGCGGCAAAAGCTGATCCCGGTCGGGCGGGTCTCGGTTCCGCAGGACGTGGCCCGGGTCGCGGCCTTTCTCGCCTCGGACGAGGCCGCCTATATTACCGGCGAGTCGATCAACCTGTCCGGCGGCCTGCTGATGGACTGAGCGGGGATAACCAGCGATGACCAAGCTCGGCGAGCTTTACGACCAGGATTTTGTGCTGTGGACCGAGGAGCAGGCGGCGGCCTTGCGCCGCGCCAAGGGCGCGAACCTGCCGCTCGACTGGGAGAACCTGGCCGAGGAGATCGAAAGCTTGGGGAAATCGGATCGGCGCGAACTCGCCTCGCAAATAGCCCGCATTCTGCGCCATCTTCTAAAGCTCGTAGCATCACCCTCGGTCGAACCGCGCGCCGGTTGGCAGGAATCGATCGCCGACGCCCGGGCGGCAATACACCTCGTGCTCGATGATAGTCCCAGTCTTCGCCGAGAGATCGACCAGCTGCTTCGCAAGCAGGCGCCGATCGCGGCAAAACGTGCTGCCGATGATCTAGCGCGGCACGGCGAACCGGCGCAGGCCGTGTGGACGCAGCTCGAACAGGGCGGGTTTACCGCCGAGCAAGTCCTCGGCGACTGGTTTCCCGAATAGCTGGTCGAGGGCCAAGGAGAAGCGGAATGGCGCTGCGCACCCGGCTGACCGAAAGGCTCGGCATCCGCCACCCGGTGCTGCTGGCGCCGATGGGCTATGTGTCGGGCGGGGCGCTCGCCGCGGCGGTCAGCGCCGCCGGCGGGCTCGGGCTGATCGGCGGCGGCTATGCCGAGCGCGAATGGCTCGAGCCGGAGCTGATGGCGGCCGGCAACCAGCGCGTGGGCTGCGGCTTTATCACCTGGGCGTTGGCGCAGCGGCCCGATGCGCTCGATCTGGCGCTCGGCCATGCGCCGGCAGCGCTGATGCTGTCGTTCGGCGACGCGGCGCCTTTTATCGCCGCGATCAAGCGGGCCGGCGTTCCGTTGATCTGCCAAGTGCAGAGCCTGCGGCAGGCGCGCGAGGTGCTGGACCAGGGGGCCGACGTCATCGTCGCCCAAGGCACCGAGGCGGGCGGGCATGGCGGCGGCCGCTCGACCCTGCCGTTGGTCCCGGCCGTTGCCGATCTGGTCGCGAGGTCCGGGCGTGACGCGCTGGTGGTCGCCGCCGGCGGCATCGCCGATGGCCGCGGGCTTGCCGCCGCGTTGATGCTGGGCGCCGACGGCGTGCTGATGGGCTCGCGGTTTTACGCCGCCTTGGAGTCGCTGGCGCCCGCCGCCGGCAAGGCGCGCGTCGCTGCCGGCAGTGGCGACGACACCCTGCGCACCCGCGTTTTCGATATTGTGCGCGGCCGCGACTGGCCGCCCGAATATACCGGCCGCGCCCTCACCAACCGCTTCAGCCGGTCTTGGCACGGCAACGAGGCGGCGCTGGTCGCGGCGGCGGCGCATGAGAACCCGCGCTACGCCGCGGCGGCGGCGAGGGGCGATGTCGACACCGGTGTCGTGTTTGTCGGCGAAGGCATCGACTTGATCCGCGGGGTCGAGCCCGCCGGCGTCATCCTCGACCAGGTCATCGCCGAGGCCGAAGCGGCCTTGGCCCAGCGCTTTGTGTGAGTGCCGCTTTGTGTGCCCCTCGGGCGGCGGCTCAGCTGCCAGTGCTCGAACTCGGGCCGGGCCGGGCGGCCATGAATGTGCACGTGACGCCCACCGGCCTCTTCGAGAATCCGGGTGGCGGCGAGCTCGCGGTCGGGGTCGTCGCAGCGCGCCCATAGAAGGGCCGCGCCGGCTTCGAGCGCGGCGCGGAAATCCGCGCTATGCCGAGGTGCGGTGTAATCGTCGAACAGCTCCTTCAACGCAGCACCGCCGAGACCGGCGCCGACCAGCGCCGCAAAAATGACGGCGATCGGGCCGCCCGACAAAAACGCGATGCCGGCGACGGTCAACGGCGCGATGTACTTGATCTCGTCGCTGAGGCCGGCGGGCACGATCGGCCGGTCGGCGCCGCCCGGCTCGCCCGCCGCCGCCAGCGAATCGTGCGAGGCCAGCACCGACAGATCGCTGGGCGCAAACCCGACGGCGAGCAGGCCCGACACCGCGCGATGAAAATGCTCGCGGTCGGGAAACGAGGCGACCGCCTCGCGGATCATCGGAAACGACGCCGGACCCTCGACCATGCCAAACCTCTCTGTCCTGCTCGGCCGGCACCCATGGTAGCGTCAAACCTCCGCTCGTGTCCGCCATCATGGCCCGCCGCTGCCTGCTCGCCCGATGACCCCACCTTCCCAAACCGAAACCGGCGTCCCGGCAACAACCGGATCGCCAGTCATGATCCAGTATCACGAGATCAAGCAGGCCAACCCGGGCTGCCTGTTGTTTTTCCGGATGGGCGACTTCTTCGAGCTGTTCTTCGACGACGCAGTGGCCGCAGCGCAGGCGCTCGACATCGCCCTGACTAAGCGTGGGCGGCATGACGGCGCCGACATCCCGATGTGCGGGGTCCCGGTCCACACCGCCGAAACCTATCTCGCCCGGCTGATTCGCGCCGGCTTCAAGGTCGCGATCTGCGAGCAGATCGAGGACCCGGCCGAAGCCCGAAAGCGCGGCGGCAAAGGGCCAGTGCGCCGCGCCGTCGTCCGCGTCGTGACCGCCGGCACCTTGACCGAGGAGGGGCTGCTCGACGCCCGCCGACACAATTACCTCGTGGGCCTCGCCGAAGTCGGCGGCGAGATCGGCCTTGCCTGGCTCGACCTGTCGACCGGCGCTTTTGCCCTGGCGCCGACCAGCGAGCCGGCCTTGCCGGGCGAGATCGCCCGCCTTTCCCCAGGCGAGATCCTGCTGCCGGAGCTAATGCTGACCCGCCCGGCGCTCTACGAGCTGTTGGCCGAGTGGAAACCGGTCCTGACCCCGCTGCCCAACCCCCGTTTCGACAGCGACGCGGCGCGCCGGCGCCTCGAAAATTTCTACGGGGTCACGGCACTCGACGGGTTTGGCAATTTCAGCCGGGCCGAGATCGCCGCGGCTGGGGCATTGGTCGATTACGTCAGCCTGACCCAGCACGGCCGCGCGCCGCACCTCGAGCGGCCGCGCCGCGTGAAGCCCGGCTCGGTCATGCAGATCGACGCGGCCACCAGGCGCAACCTCGAGCTGGTCGCGAATGCCGCCGGCCAGCGCCGCGGCAGCCTGTTGGCGACGCTCGACCGCACCGTCACCGCATCCGGCGCGCGCCTGTTGGCCGACCACCTCGCCGCACCCTTGATGGCACCGGCGGAGATCGCCGCCCGCCTCGACGCGGTCGAATATTGGATCGACTGCCCGGACATGCGCGCGGCATTGCGCGAGCGGCTGCGCCACTGCCCCGACATCGAACGCGCCTTGACCCGGTTGAGCCTCGGCCGCGGCGGCCCGCGCGATCTGGCGGCGTTGCGCCAGTCCCTCGGCGAAACCGCTGCACTGCGCGAGATGCTGGGTGAATCGGGCCTGGTGCCGCTGCCGCCGCTGCTCGGTACGGCGCGGCGCGGGCTCGGCGAGCACGGCGTGCTGGTGGACCGGCTCGGCCGCGCGCTCGCCGACGAATTGCCCCTTTTCGCGCGCGACGGCGGGTTTATCGCCGCTGGCTATTCGGACGAGCTCGACGAATGGCGCCGGCTGCGCGACGAGAGCCGCCGCCTGATCGCCGCGCTTCAGGCGCGCTATGCCGCCGAGACTGCGATTGCCGCCCTCAAAATCCGCCACAACAATGTGATCGGCTATTACGTCGAGGTGTCGGCCAGCCACGCCGGCAAGCTCGGGCCGGGGTTTATCCATCGCCAGACGATGGCCGGGGCGCAACGCTACACGACAGCCGAATTGGCCGAGCTCGAAACCAAGATCGCCCAGGCCGCCGAGCGGGCGCTGGCGCTCGAATTGCGCCTCTATGACGACCTGGTCGGCGAGGTCATGGCCCGCCGCACCGAGATCGCCGAGGCGGCGGCGGCGCTGGCCACCCTCGATCTCGCCGCGGCATTGGCCGAGCGCGCGGCCGAAAGCGGCTGGGTGCGCCCGGTGGTCGAGGAAGGTGCGGCCTTCGAGATCCGCGGCGGGCGGCACCCGATGGTCGAGGCTGCGCTGGCGGCTTCCGGCAATGGCGGCAGCTTTGTCGCCAATGACTGCGCCCTCGCCGACACGCGGATCTGGCTGGTCACCGGCCCCAACATGGCCGGCAAGAGCACCTTTCTGCGGCAGAACGCACTGATCGCGATCCTGGCGCAGATGGGCTCATACGTGCCGGCCGCTGCCGCCAGGATCGGCGTCGTCGATCGCCTGTTCAGCCGGGTGGGTGCGGCCGACGACCTGGCGCGCGGGCGCTCGACCTTTATGGTCGAGATGGTCGAGACCGCGGCGATCTTGAACCAGGCGGGGCCGAGCGCCTTTGTCATCCTCGACGAGATCGGCCGCGGCACCGCCACCTTCGACGGGCTGTCGATCGCCTGGGCCGCCCTCGAGCACCTGCACGCGGTCAACCGCTGCCGCACCCTGTTCGCGACCCACTACCACGAGCTGACCGCACTCGCCGCCAAATTGCCCGCACTCGCCTGCCATACGATGCGGGTCAAGGAATGGAAGGGCGACGTCGTCTTTCTGCACGAGGTCGGCCCCGGCGCCGCCGACCGCTCCTACGGCATCCATGTCGCCCGGCTCGCCGGCTTGCCGAAGAGCGTCACCGCCCGCGCCGAGGAGGTGCTGGAGATACTTGAAAAGGGCGAGCAGGGCGGCGCCCTTGCCCGCCTCGCCGACGACCTGCCGCTGTTCAGCGCCGCCCGCCGCCGCGCCGACCCCGCGCCATCGCCCGCATCCGCCGCCGAGGCCCTGTTGCGCGACATCCGCCCCGACGAGCTGACCCCCCGCGACGCCCTCGACCTTCTCTACCGCCTCAAAGCGCTGATGGCGGAATAGAGCGGGCGAAATCGGTGAGCAACCGAACCCCTCCTAGCGAGCCACCGTCGAGCCCAGCTATTCCGCATCATCGAGACCAGCGGCGAACCGGGCTGCTCGCCGCGCCGACGTAGTCCCAAGGAAATCACCACAGAGGCGATCGATTTCATGGCGCCCTGGATCCGGCGGCGCGACGGGTCTCGATTGCATAAATGATAGTCGCACCGAGGACGCCGATCGTAGCGATCAGTAGACCCACGAGTCCTTGCAGAACCCAAAGTGCCGCGACTGTCTGGCGGATCGCGCTGTCTTCTGCGTCGGCCGAGAAGCCCGCAAAAAAGCCTGCGAGAGCGATCAAACCTCCGAGGACGATGACGGCAATGTTCCAACCGAAACCAGCGCCAAGCGTGCTCGGCTGGGAATAAGACGCGCTCGGCACTTCGCGACCAGGTTCGGCGCTCGGCTCAGCTTCCGACGTTACAACTTCCATCGGGGCCACACTCTCTGAGGACACAAGAGGATCGGGTGTGGACATCTGACATACTCCTGGAGGAGGAATACGAATGTTTGGCTTTTGCAGGCCCAGCCAAATTGCGGCGCCTCCGAATGGGACCAGCATGACGATCGCCAGACCAGTCGCGAGGTCGTAACTTATTTCTGGCGCCGGCCAATCCCGTCGACATTCCGCATCGGCCTCGGGCGCGCTTCGGCCTGATAAGACCGCTGCGTTCCAGGCCGCTGCACAGGCTCGATCCTCTCTGCTGGTCGGTACGATTGCGGCAGCAAAAAATCCGATCGCTAGAATAATTGAACTTATCATCAACAGAACCGCTGAGATGCGAGCTCCGCTTATCGGCGGGCGCGGTCGGGCCGAAGCGTCGCCAATCCGTTCGTTCATGAGGCCGGCCCTTTTTCTGGACTCGCACCGCACGATGCCGACAGGATCGTCCAAAAAACGTCCGCAATCGCGTGCCGCGCGAGCGCACGCCGATGATCAACATGATGCGGCGCCACTCGGCCGAGGGCGGGGTGCCTAATTATTCGGCGGGCTCTGGGGCCGACCTTGCGGCGCCGATGGCCGGAACCGGGGCGAGCTCGTCGCGGCGGTAGGGGAAGAGGACGGCGCCCAGCAGGACCAGGAGGCCAAAGGCGGCGAGCACCTCGAACAGCAATCTGAAGCCGCCATGCCCGTGCATAAAGGCGACCAGCGGGATCGCCGTGGCGCTGACGCTGAACGACACGAGGTAACGCAGCGCGTAGACCCGCGCGCGCCAGGCCGCGGCCGCGTAGCGCGCCACCATCGCGTCGTTGAAGGTGATCTGGCCAAAGACGGCGAAGACCAGCCCGGCGAAGACTGCGACCATCGCCCAGCCGCTGGCTCCGGCGGCGATCAGCAGCAACGGCGCCTGCAGCACCGCGACCGCGGCAAACCCGACCTTGAGCGGGTGGCGGTCGATCAGCCGGCCCATCAACAACTGGGAGCTGGCGCCGACGATATAGACCGCGCATACCAAGACGCCGACGCCGAGGGTCGATCCGGCGAGCTGCGGCAGCCGCTCGTCGATGACCTTGGGCAGCGCCACCGTCGTCGCGTTGAAGACGAGGCCGCCCGCCAGCGTGACGAGGCCCATGATCACGAACACCCGAACCACCACGGCGCGGGGAAAGACCGGGCTCGCGGTGGCGGTTCGCCTCGACTGGTTCGATTCGTCGGGCACCAGCGCCAAGTAAGCGGCGCCGACGCCAAGCGCCGCCGCACCCGGGAATATGAACGCCCAACGCCAGCCGAGCCATTGGGTGACCGCCCCGGTTGCCAGTGCCGCAAAGGCGACGCCGAGGTTTCCCCAGACGCCGTTGATGCCGATCGCGCGGCCGACGCGCTCGGCATGGCTGACCAGCATCGCGGTCCCGACCGGGTGGTAGATGGCCGCAAACGCCCCGATCGCGGCCAAGCCGAGCGCCAGCTGCCAACTGGTCCGGGCGAACCCGGTCGCGATCGCGGCAAGGCCGATGCCGAGAAAGAAAATCGCCATCATGTTGCGCCGGCTCCAGCGGTCGCCGAGCCAACCCGCCGGCACCGCCCCGGCGCCGAACGCGATAAAGCCGCCGAGCGACAGCACCAGCAGCTCGCTGTAGGGGCGCCCGAAATCCGCCTGCATGCCGAGCACCGCGGTCGGGAAGATCAGCATGAACATGTGGTCGAGCAGGTGCCCGAGGTTGATAAAGCCGATGGCGCGGCGGGACGGGGCCATGGCGCCCTCTGATTGCTTGCCGGTCGATAGAGACGTATAAGCCGTCCGATATCGTCAGTACGGACAAAGATCGTCGCGAAACGGCCAACATGAAAAGCACCGATCCGGCCGACTACCAGGAGACGCCGCGGCCGTTCGCCGGGATGGCCAAGGATTTTGCCGACGGCTTCAGCAACGCGCCGCACAGCCACCGCCGCGCCCAGCTGACCTGGGCGGTTTGTGGGGTGATGACGGTCACCGCCGCACCCGGCGCCTGGATCGTGCCGCCCAACCGCGCGTTATGGATCCCGGGCGGGACCGTGCACGAGATCCGCATGTCGGGCCGCGTCGCGATGCGCGCGCTTTATGTCGAGCCCGAGATCGCCCGGCCTCTGGGTGACGCGTGCAAGGTGATTATGGTGTCGCCGCTATTGCGCGAGCTGCTCCTGGAGATCGTCGCCGCCCCGCTCGACTATGATGAGACCAGCCGGATGGGCCATGTCGCGGCCCTCGTTCTCGACGAGATCCGCGCCCTCGATGCGCAGCCGCTGCACCTGCCGATGCCGCGCGACCGGCGGCTGCGGGTGGTGTGCGAGAGCCTGCTGAACAATCCGGCCCGGCCCGAGACGTTGGAGGCCTGGTCCGACACCGCCGGCGGCAGCAGCCGCACCCTGGCGCGGCTCTTTGCCAAGGAGACCGGGATGCGCTTTGTCGACTGGCGCCGCCAGGCGCGTCTGGCGCAGGCGCTGGTCGGCCTGGCCTCCGGGCAGAATGTCGCCTCGGTCAGCCGCACGGTCGGCTATGCGAGCGCCAGCGCCTTCACCCAGATGTTCCGCGGCGCCCTCGGCAAGACCCCGAGCGAATATTTCGGCTAGCCGGCGAAGGCGGCGATGCCGGTTTGGGCGCGGCCGAGGATCAGCGCGTGGATGTCGTGCGTGCCCTCATAGGTGTTGACCGCTTCGAGGTTCATCACGTGGCGGATCACGTGATATTCGTCCGAGATGCCGTTGCCGCCATGCATGTCGCGGGCGGCGCGGGCGATGTCGAGCGCCTTGCCGGCGTTGTTGCGCTTTAACAGCGAGATCGCCTCGGGGGCGGCCCGGCCCTGATCCTTGAGCCGGCCAAGGCGCAGGCAGGCAGTGAGGCCGAGGGTGATCTCGGTCTGCATATCGACCAGCTTTTTCTGGATCAGCTGGTTGGCGGCGAGCGGCCGGCCGAACTGCCGGCGCTCGATCGTATAGCTGCGCGCCGCCTGCCAGCAGAATTCGGCCGCTCCGAGCGCTCCCCAGGCGATCCCGTAGCGGGCATTGTTGAGGCACGAGAACGGGCCGCGTAGCCCGCTGACGCCCGGCAGCAGATTCTCCTCGGGCACAAATACATCGTCCATGACGATCTCGCCGGTGGCCGAGGCGCGCAGGCTGAACTTCCCCTCGATCTTTGGCGCGCTGAGGCCCTTCATGCCCTTTTCCAGGATAAAGCCGCGGATCACGCCGTCCTCGGTCTTGGCCCAGACGACGAATACATCGGCGATCGGGGCGTTGGTGATCCACATCTTGGCCCCGTTGAGCCGCCAGCCGCCCGGCGCCGCCGCGGCGCGCGTCGTCATCCCGCCCGGGTCGGAGCCGTGATCGGGCTCGGTCAGGCCAAAGCAGCCGACCCATTCGCCAGTCGCGAGCCTGGGCAGGTATTTGCGGCGCTGCGCCTCGCTGCCGAAGGCATGGATCGGATGCATAACGAGGCTCGACTGCACGCTCATCGCCGAGCGGTAGCCGCTGTCGACGCGCTCGACCTCGCGCGCGATCAGCCCATAGCAGACGTAATTGACCCCGGCGCAGCCATAGCCGTCGATGGTCGAGCCGAGAAGGCCGAGCGCGCCCATCTCGGTCATGATCTCGCGATCAAAACGCTCATGCCGGTTGGCTTCAAGCACGCGCGGGAACAGCTTTTGCTGGCAATAGGCGCGGGCGCTGTCGCGCACCATCCGCTCGTCCTCATCGAGCTCATCCTCGAGGAGGAGCGGATCGGCCCAGTCGAACCGGGCATCGGCGCCGGGACGAGCGGGCGCGGCTGGAAGGTCGGGCGCGGGGTGGCCTGACATCGGAGACCTCGGCTGGTGCAGCGATCTGCGGCTCTTATACCGCGCCGCCCGCCCGCAGCGTCAGGAATCCGTCAATGCGCCGCCTGCCGGCCTCAAGCGGTCGCGCGGCAGAGCCGCCGTCGGCGAACGGCGCCGCCGGCCTGCGTTGCGCTACTTTTTGGCGGTCGCGCCAGATTGCCGGCCGGCGCCGCGGCCAAGCCCGATCTTTTTGGCGAAGGCGGAGCGCTGCTCGGCGTAGTTGGGCGCCACCATCGGATAATCCGGCGCCAGTCCCCAGCGCGCGCGGTACTCGTCCGGCGTTAAATTGTAAGTCGAGCGCAGATGCCGCTTCAGCATCTTGAGCTTTTTGCCGTCCTCCAGGCAGATCAGGTAGTCCGGGGTGACCGATTTGCGGATCGGCACCGCCGGCTTGGTCGGCTCCGGCGGCGGTTCCGCGACCTGGCCTTCAAGCCCTTTCAGAGAACCGTAGACCGCGTTGATGACCTCGGCCAGCTGCGTCGTCGGCAACGTGTTGTTGCTGACATAAGCGGCCACCACATCCGCGGTCATCCGCAACAACTCTTCCTCCGCCATCTTTGGGGCTGCCGTTTCCGCCATATCTCGCCTCGACGAATCCTGGAATGTACCGGTCAACTGGCATAATCGGCGCACGAATTTCTTGTGTCAATGGAAACTTATGAGAGAGGAGAGTAATCGTCAGGCGCAAGAACTGGCCAGGGTCATAACCAGCGTCCGAGACCGTTGGTTTCATGGGCCAAACCGGCACAACGCGCAAGTCCTCGCCCAAATGGGCGGCGAATGACCGGAGCCGCCGGCTTCGAGCCGCGCATCGTCCGCCGCGCCAGCACGAGCCGATCCGGCGCGATTTATGGTAGCCGGCTGGAATCACTATGCGAGATATGGTACGCTGGCACCGTTGGGGTCGGCGCTTATGCGTCGGCCCGCCTCCTCTTTGCACGCGGCAGCCGCGACGCCTCGCAAGGGTGGCGCATTGGCCGCCCAAACGAGTGGTCTGTTGATGGTTTCAGCCCCGCTTCCAGTTTTCTCGGCCGTGGCCGACGGTTTTTTTTCACGACCGCTGGCGGCGGCCGATCCCGAACTGGCCGCGGCCGTGGCCGGCGAGCTCGCGCGCCAGCAGTCGCAGATCGAGCTGATCGCCAGCGAGAACATCGTCTCGCGGGCGGTGCTGGAGGCACAGGGCTCGGTCCTGACCAACAAATACGCCGAGGGCTACCCGGGCCGCCGCTATTACGGCGGCTGCGAATTTGTCGATGTCGCCGAAAGCCTGGCGATCGACCGCGCCAAGCAGCTGTTCGGCTGCGCCTTTGCCAATGTGCAGCCGCATTCGGGAGCGCAGGCGAACCAGGCAGTGTTTCTCGCATTGCTGGCACCGGGCGATACTGTGCTCGGCATGTCGCTGGCCGCCGGCGGGCACCTCACTCATGGGGCGCGGCCGAACCTGTCCGGCAAATGGTTTAACGCGCTCGCCTATGGGGTGCGGCGCGACGACGCGCAAATCGACTTCGCCGAAATCGAGCAACTGGCCCGCGCGCACCGGCCAAAGCTGATCATCGCCGGCGGCAGCGCCTATCCGCGGGTCATCGATTTCGCCCGCTTCCGCGCGATCGCCGACGCGGTCGGCGCCTATCTGATGGTCGATATGGCGCATTTCGCCGGGCTCGTCGCCGGCGGCGTGCACCCGAGCCCGCTGCCTTATGCGCACGTCGTGACCACGACCACGCACAAGACCCTGCGCGGGCCGCGCGGCGGGCTGATCCTGGCGCAGGACGAAGAAATTGGCCGGCGGATCAACGCCGCGGTCTTTCCTGGGCTGCAGGGCGGCCCGCTGATGCATGTGATCGCGGCCAAGGCGGTGGCGCTCGGCGAGGCGTTGCATCCGGCCTTCGCCGCCTACGCCGCGGCGGTCGTCGCCAACGCCCAAACCCTCGCCGAAACTTTGGCGCGGGCTGGGCTGGCGATCGTCTCCGGCGGCACCGACACGCATCTCTTGCTGGTCGATCTGCGCCCGCTCGGGCTGACCGGCCGCGCCGCCGAGGTCAGCCTCGAGCGCGCCGGCATCACCTGCAACAAGAACGGCATCCCGTTCGACCCGGAGAAGCCGACGGTCACCTCGGGCATCCGGCTCGGCTCGCCGGCGGCGACGACCCGCGGCTTTGGCATCGCCGAATTTCGCGCCGTCGGCCGCATGATCGGCGAGGTGCTGCACGCTCTGGCGCGCGGCCGGGGCGACCCCGCGCTGGTTGACGCGGCTGCTGAAGCGCGGGTGCGCGTCGAGGTCAGGGAGCTGTGCGCGCGCTTCCCGATATACGGGCGAGTGCCGGATCAAATCCCGGCGGCCTGAGCGAAGACGAGCGGGAGGAAAGGATGCGCTGTCCGTTTTGCGGCACCGACGACACCCAGGTCAAGGATTCGCGCCCGACCGACGATCGCGGCGCGATCCGGCGGCGGCGCTTCTGCCCGAATTGCGCGGCCCGGTTCACCACCTTCGAGCGGGTCCAGCTGCGCGACCTGACCGTGGTCAAGAAAAGCGGCCAGCGCGAGCCGTTCGACCGCGACAAGCTGGCCCGATCGATCTACATCGCGCTGCGCAAGCGGCCGGTCGAGCCCGACCGCGTCGAGCGCATCATCAATTCGTTGGTGCGCCAGCTCGAAAGCTCGGGCGAGACCGAAATCCCGAGCGACATGATCGGCGGCCTGGTCATGGAGGCGCTCGCCAGCCTCGACCAGGTCGCCTATATCCGCTTTGCCTCGGTCTACCGCAATTTCCGCGAGGCCAAGGATTTTGGCGATTTTGTCGGGCGGATCGCCGCCGATGGCCAATGAGGCCCCCGACGAGCTCACCGCATCAAGGACGCTCGCCAACGGGGCGGGCGCCGATCTGCGCTGGATGCGGACGGCGTTGGCGCTGGCCCGGCGCGGGCTTGGCGCGGTCTGGCCCAACCCGGCGGTCGGCTGCGTCATCGTCAACGCGGGCCGGGTGGTCGGCCGCGGCTGGACCCAGCCCGGCGGCCGGCCGCACGCCGAGACCGAGGCGCTGCGCCGGGCCGGCGCAGCGGCGCGCGGCGCTACCGCCTATGTCAGCCTCGAACCTTGCTGCCATTGGGGCCGGACCCCGCCCTGCGCCGATGCGCTGATCAAAGCCGGGGTGCGGCGGGTCGTCGTCGCTCTCGAAGACCCCGACCCCCGCGTCGCCGGCAATGGCATCGCCCGGCTGCGCGCGGCCGACCTCGCGGTCGAGATCGGCCCCGGCGCCGAGGAGGCCGCCGAGCTCAACGCCGGCTTCCTCTCGCGCCAGCGCCTCGGCCGCCCGCTTGTCACCTTGAAGCTTGCGACCTCGCTCGACGGCAAGATCGCCACTGCGAGCGGCGAGAGCCAATGGATCACCGGGCCGGCGGCGCGCGAGCGGACGCATCTGCTGCGCGCCCGACACGACGCAGTCATGGTCGGCACCGGGACCGTCATCGCCGACGATCCGCAATTGACTTGCCGCCTGCCGGGGCTCGGCCTTCGCTCACCGGCGCGGGTCGTGCTCGACCGGCGGCTGCGCCTCCCGCTTTCGGCGCATGTCATCGCCGACGCGCGCCGGACCCCGAGCTGGGTCATCACCCTGCCCTCCGCCGATCACGCCCGGCGCGAGGCGCTCCTCGCCGCCGGCGCCGTCGTAATCGCTGTCGATCCCGACGGCGAGGGCGGCATTGACCTCGCCGCCGCGCTCGCGGCACTGGCCGAGCGTGGCATCACCCGGCTTCTGGTCGAGGGCGGCGCCCGCCTCGCCGCCGCCCTGTTGCGCGCCGGCCTGGTCGACCGCCTCGCCTGGTTTCACGCGCCGCTGTTGATCGGCGGCGACGGGACCCCGGCAATCGCCACCCTCGGTCTAGGCGCCCTGGCCGACGCCCGAGGCTTTGAGCGGATGGTCGCCGAGACCGTCGGCGCCGACGTGATGACGACATTGCGGGCCTGCCGATAAAGCCCGCGCCTGATCGTTGTCGTCAGCGTAATGTTTGGCCGGATGCGCGGATATTCGCCGCCGCTGCCGGCGCCTCGGCCTCAAGACTCGCGATGGTTCGGCCGCGCGTCTCCGGGAGCAGCAGCAGCATGACGATCATCAGCACGTGGGCCAAAGTCGAGAACAGCGCGATCGCCGTGCCGAGCGGCATCAGCACCGTCGCAAAGCCGATTGCGGTCATGAACACCGAGCCGATCGCCCGGCCGGCATTGTAGCAGAAGCCCTGGCCGGTGCCGCGGATGTCGGTCGGATAGAGCTCGGTCATAAACGGGCCCATCGGCGCAAACTTCATCAGGATCGCGGTGTTGAGCGGGATCCCGAGGAACAAGAGGCCGGTGTTGCCGACCGGCACGTAGAGATAGATCAGCACCATCACGATCGATGCGACGGCCGAGATCATGAACGTCGCTTTGCGGCCGATCGCGTCGGCGAGATAGGCGCCGCACAGAAAGCCGATCAGCGATCCCAGCGCCAACACCGCGACATAGAGCCCGGTGTGGGAGTTGGTCAGATGGCGCACGGTGCGCAGATAGGTCGGCATCCAGAACCCGACGGCCCACACGCCACCCTGCGCGCCCATCACCATCAGCGCCACTTTGACCGTGACCCACAGATAGGGCCCGCGAAACGCGGAGAGGAGATGCGCAATCCCAGGTTTCGGGCCGCTGTCGCGCCGGGCCTGGAACGCTTCCGATTCGGGAATGCTGCGGCGAATCCACAGCACGAAGAGGCCGGGCAGGATGCCGACCCAGAACAGCGCCCGCCAGGCGATCGCGGCCGGCAGGATCGCAAAAAGGCCCGCATAGACGAGCGCTGCGAGACCGGGGCCAAAGGCCGCGCCGGTCTGAACAAAGCCGACGCCGCGGCCGCGATACTTGTCGCGGATGACCTCGCCCATCAAGACGGCGCCGGTGGCCCACTCGCCGCCGAAGCCGAGCCCATGCAAGCCGCGCAGGATGAACAGCTGCTCGAAATTCTGCGCGAAGCCGCACAGAAAAGTGAAGACCGAATACCACAGGATCGCGAATTGCAGCATGCGCACCCGGCCGAAGCGGTCAGCGAGCGCGCCGGCAAACCAGCCGCCGATCGACGAGGTAACAACGGTCACGGTGCCGATCGTGCCGGCCGCACCGGTCGAGATGCCCCATACCGCGATGATGGTCGGCACGACGTAGCTGTACAGGCCCTGATCGAACCCGTCCAAGGTCCAGCCGCCCCAGCAGGCGCCCATCGTGCGGCGTTCCCGCGAGGTCAGATCGCGAAGCCAGGCCAACATCGTGTTTTCCCCTATGGCCGATCTGTTTATTTATAGGCGATCCGATCTTAGCCGGCTGGGCATGCCGCCGCATCTCCGCCGGCGCTCGACGCTGGGCAGCGCTGCCGCACCCAGACGGGGCGAGCGCGGCCGCGCATGGCAGCCGCGACGTGATTAGAGGCGGCTGGCAAATCGATGGGCGGGCTCGTAACCTCTCCCTGATGTTTACCGGCATCGTCACCGATCTCGGGCGGGTGCGTCGGATCAAGCACGGCGCGATCGCCGAGCTGACCATCGCCACCGGGCTCGACCTCGCCTCGATTGCGATCGGGGCGTCGATCGCCTGCTCGGGCGCGTGCCTGACGGTGGTCGCGGTCGAGGATGGGGCGTTCACGGCGCAGGCCTCGGCCGAGACCCTGGCGCGGACCACAATCGGCGGATGGCAAGAAGGAACCGCCGTCAACCTCGAACGATCCCTGCGGCTCGGCGACGAATTGGGCGGTCATCTGGTCTCGGGCCATGTCGATGGGCTGGCGCGGGTCGTCGAGCGGCGCCCCGAGGCGGAGTCGGTCCGTTTTGTTATCGAGGCGCCGGCAGCGCTGATGCCGTTTATCGCGCCAAAAGGGTCGGTGGCGCTCGACGGGGTCAGCCTGACCGTCAACGAGGTGTCGGCAAGCCAATTTGGCGTCAACATCATCCCGCACACGCTCGCCTGCACCACGTTCGAGGCGGCGCAGCCAGGGCAGCAGATGAACCTCGAAATCGACATGATCGCCCGCTATGTCGCGCGCCTGCTCGGGGCAGCGACCCCCCTTTCCGGTCAAGGCGCGACGCGATGACCCGGCCGCCGCATATCCTCGTGGTCGAGGCGCCTTATTACGCCCACATCGCCGCGGCGCTGCGGCGCGGGGCCGAGCGCGCGCTCGCCGCCGCCGGCGCGAGCTCCGAGACCATCACCGTTCCGGGAGCCTTCGAGATCCCGGCCGCGATCGGGCTGGCCGCGCGCGCCAGCAGCCGGTTTGACGGGTTTGTGGCGCTTGGCTGCGTGATCCGCGGCCAGACCACGC
The DNA here is from genome assembly GCA_963738185.1 of uncultured Alphaproteobacteria bacterium. Classification (GTDB taxonomy): domain Bacteria; phylum Pseudomonadota; class Alphaproteobacteria; order ATCC43930; family CGMCC-115725; genus AP-15. The sequence continues at coordinate 1,907,601 of CAVTVA010000003.1, forward strand.
ATTACGACCACATTTGCGCGGAGAGCGCGCGCGGGTTGCAGGAGCTGGCGGTGCGCGACGGGCTCGCCATCGGCTACGGCATCCTGACCGTCGAGAACGAGGCGCAGGCGCTCGAGCGCGCCCCGCCCGAGGGCCGCGACCATGGCGGCGCCGCGGTGCGCGCGTGCCTGGCGATCGTCGAGCTGAAACAGCGCCTCGCGCAGGTCGGCGGATGAATGCGGCCGACGATCATACGACGCGCGAGGGCCGCCAGCGCGTCGGCGGACGCCGGCGCACGGTGGCGCGGCTGGCCGCGGTCCAGGCGCTCTACCAGCTCGAGCTGAACCCGGCGCTCGATCCGGAAGCGGTGGTGCGCGAGTTCGCCCGCTATCGCTTTGACCAGGAGATCGACGAAATCGACGGGGACCAGCTGGCCGAGGCCGACCCGGAATTTTTTGCTGAAATCGTGCGCGGTGTGGCCGCCGGCCAGCCGCGGCTGGACGCCGACATCGCGGCCGCACTGGTCGAGGATTGGCCGCTGGCCCGGCTTGATGCGGTGTTGCGCGCGATCCTGCGCGCCGGCGCCTGGGAATTGGCGCAGCGCCCCGATGTGCCGCCGCGGGTCTCGATCAGTGAATACATCGCGATCGCCCACGCCTTTTTCACCGGCAAGGAGCCGGGGCTGGCCAATGGCGTGCTCGACCGGCTGGGCCGCGATTTGCGCATGGCGGAGATGTAGTGCGATGCCGAGCGGCGCCGACGCCGCACCGTCGGGCGAGCCCGGCGAGTTCGAGCGCATACGGCGCTATTTCGCGCCGCTCGCCGGGCCGGGCGGGCTCGACCTGCTCGATGATGCGGCGCTGGTCGATTGCCGCGAGGGCCACCGGCTGGTGATGACCGCGGACGCGATTGTCGAGGGGGTGCATTACCTGGCCGACGACCCGCCCGGGCTGGTCGCGAAAAAGCTGCTGCGGGTCAATCTGTCGGACCTCGCGGCGATGGCTGCGCGGCCGTTGCATTATCTGCTGACGACGGCATTGCCGGCCGAGCGCGGCCCGGAGTGGATCGCCGCCTTTGCCGGCGGGCTCGCGGACGACCAGCGGCGGTTCGAGGTTGCCCTCCTCGGCGGCGACTCGGTCGCGACCCACGGGCCGGCGGTGCTGTCGCTGACCGCGATCGGCGAGGTCGCGGCGGGAACCGAGATCCGGCGCAGCGGCGCCCGCATCGGCGACATGGTCTGGGTTTCGGGGACGATCGGCGACGCCTGGCTCGGGCTCGGCGTGCTGCGCGGCGCACACCCGCAGCTCTCCGCCGAGCACCGCGACGCGCTGATCTCCCGGTTCCGGCTCCCCGAGCCGCGGGTGGAGCTGGGCCCGGCGCTGCGCGGCATCGCGCATGCGATGATCGATGTGTCCGACGGTCTTCTGGCCGATCTCGGCCACATCTGCGAGACCTCGCGGGTCGGCGCCGTCGTCGAGCAGCCGGCGCTGCCGCTGTCGGCCGCGGCGCGGGTGGCAGAAGGCAGGCGAGCCCGGCATCGCGGCCCGGCTCGCGGCCGGCGGCGACGATTACGAGCTGCTGTTCACCGCGCCGGTCGATGCAGCAACGGAGATCCGCGCGCTGTCCGCACGGCTGGCCTTGCCGCTGACCGCGATCGGCCGGATCGAGCCCGGCGCTGGCGTGCGCCTCGTCGATGCCGCGGGACAGGCGATCCCGGTCGAGGCCGCCGGCTACCGGCATTTTTAGTCTTGAGCTTGGGCCGGAAGCGCCGTCGGCACGCGGCCGCGCCGATGAGCTGCCCGCGACAATACAGCGCCGAGGTCCCAACCCGCCTTCAGCGGATTGATCCGATCTGCCAAGCACGATCGCGGCGCCGTTACCAATTAACGTTAATAGAACGGCCGCAAGTCCTTTCCTCGTGCAAACGCTGCGCGCCATAATGTTGATATGACCGCACGATTGTTGTATAGTGCCCACATTGTCGAGGCACTCTAATGCACATTGATCTCGTCGAAGGGAGCAGCGGTTTCGGCACAATTCGGCGCAACTGGGAAAGCGTCTACGCAGCCGATCCGGAAGCACAGTTTTTCCTGTCGTGGCAATGGTTGTCGGATTGGGCCAGCGTCCATCCGACCGTCTCATTTGTCCTCGCCGCCAAGCACGAGGAAACCGACCCCGAGTACATCGCCTTTCTGCCGTTGCGCCTGTTGACGCAGTTCGACAGAGAGCACGGGTTGCTGCATGCGCTCCAGTTTGCCGGCACCGGCTTCTCGGACTACACCGGCATCCTGACCCGACCCGAAGACGAAGCCGAGGCGGTCCCGGCAATTGCCGAATATGTGAGCCAACGGCTCAACTGGGCCCGGTTCACGATGCACAATCTGACGTTGTCCGAGCGCCGGCGCGATCTGTTCGTCGGGGCGTTCGACAAACCGGGTTTTGACCACACCCCGATCGAGTATCGAAATCCTAACGAGGCCACCGACCATGCGGTATGCCTGACGATCAGCTTGCCGGCGAACTGGGACGACTACCTCAACACATTGAGCGCCAACAATCGGCAGAAGATTCGTCGGATGTTGCGGAAAGTCGACGCGTCGGAGGCCTGCCGCATCGAATTATCGGATGCCGCCAGCTTCGACAACAACCTGACGATGCTGCTGGATTTTTGGAAGGCCAAATGGGCGCCGAGCAAGGGAGTGGAGAATGCCACTGACGTCGCCCGGCTGAACCACGCGATGCTGGCGCGCTGCGCCGCAAACGGGACCCTGCTGCTCCCCGTGTTCTGGGATGGCGACCGGCCGGTCGCGGCGCTCGCGATCCTGATCGACCCGTGCAAGAAATCGCTGCTGTTTTTTATTGCCGGACGCGATGAAGCGTATCGCGGGATGCCGGCCGGGTATCTGCTGCACGCCTACAGCATCCGGCACGCGATCGCGCACGGCTTCACGACCTACGACTTTCTGAAGGGCGACGAGCCTTACAAATACCTGTTTGCTCCGCAGCAGCAGCGCCGCCAGCGAGCGGTCGTGGTGGCGACCACGAGCGGCCGCAATTTGACCGGCAAGCTCGATCCGCGCGCACTTTCGGCGATGCTCGAAATTGCTCTGGAGCTCCAGGACCAGGGCGAAACTGCGGACGCCGAGCGCTGCTATCGCCAGATCCTCGAGGTCGCGCCGGACCACGCGCTGGCGCTCTACCGGTTCGGCCGGTTGATGGCCGGGATTGGCGACCACGGCACAGCCAGGGAGCTGTTTTCCCGCTCGCTGGCAGCAGAGCCCGACGGCGACAACGCCTGGTTCTGTCTGGCGCAATCGCTGCAGGCCCTCGGGGAGGACCAGGTGGCGCTCGCCGCGTGCGGCAAGGCCGTCGAGCTGCAGCCGGAGAACGAGGCGGCGCGCGACCTGCTGCGGCGACTGAGCACGGCGGCGGCGAGCCAATCACTCACGGCAACGCTCTGGCCGATCATCGCCGCAGATTGGGCGCCCGCCCCGCCCCGGCCGCAAGTCGCGGCCGTGGCTGCCGCCGACCGGGAACGGGCAGCGCAGGAGATCCACAATCAAATTTGCGAATATCTCGACGCCTTCGTCGTCCCCGCCGGCGCTGCCAGGCCCTCGCGAATGTAGCTCCGGTATCCGGGGCGCGACGATGAGCCTCTTGCCCTGATCGGGCGGGTGGGCGATATCAGGCCGGCGTCATGCCGACCCTGTTTCTCATCGTCTTTGTCGATCTCGTCGGGTTCGGACTCGTCATCCCGCTCCTGCCGTTCTACGCAGTGCGGTTTGGCGCCTCGCCGCAAGAGGTGACCCTGCTGCTCGCGGTCTATTCGCTGATGCAGCTGTTTACCGCACCCTTGTGGGGGCGGCTCAGCGACCGGATCGGCCGCCGGCCGGTGCTGATGACCAGCATGGCGGCCTCGGCGCTGGCTTATCTGTGGCTCGGCGCCGCCGACACGCTGTGGATGCTGTTTGCCGCAAGGGCGCTCGCCGGCGCCTGCGCCGGCAACATCGCCGCGGCCCAGGCCTACATCGCCGACGTCACCACCCCCGAAAAGCGGGCGAAGGGGATGGGGCTGATCGGCGCCGCCTTTGGCCTCGGCTTTATCTTCGGCCCGGCGCTCGGCGGGTTTCTCGCCGGCAACAACCCGGCGACCGCCAATCTGCAGACCCCGGCCTGGGTCGCCGCCGGGCTGTCGGCGCTGGCGCTGTGCGGCGTGCTGTTCCTGTTGCGCGAGAGCCGCTCGGCCGCCGAACGCGCCGCGACCCTGCGGGCGAGCCGCGTCGGCGCCATCCTCGGCGCGCTGCGCCGCCCGGTATTGTCGCGGCTGATCCTGGTATTCTTTCTGGTGATCCTCGCCTTTGCCGCCATGGAGAGCACCTTTGCCCTCTGGGCGATGGCGCAATTCCACTGGGGGCCGGAGCAGGTCGGGTATGTCTTTGCCTATGTCGGCATCCTGTCGGCGATCCTACAAGGCGGTCTGATCGGCCGCTTGGCGCAGCGCTATGGTGAGGAGCGGCTATTGCTCGGCGGTCTCGTGCTGCTCTGCTTCGGCCTCGTGCTGCTGCCGTTTGCGCGCGATCTGGCGGTGCTCGGCGTCGCCGTCAGCGGGCTGGCGCTCGGCATGGGGCTGACCCAGCCATCGATCAACAGCCTGATCTCGCGGCGCGCCGGGCGCGAGGAGCAGGGCTCGGTGCTGGGTGTCACGCAGTCGGTCGGCAGCCTGTCGCGGGTCGTCGGCCCGGCGCTGGCCGGGGTCCTGTTTGGCGATCTCGGCCGCGCCAGCCCGTTCTGGTGGGGCGCCGCGCTGATCGCGATCGCCTTGCTGTTGAGCTTGCATCTCTATCGCGGCCTCGGCGCGGCGCCACTGCCCGAGGCCGAGCCGTTGAGCCGGGCCGAATGAGCCGGCGCGGGCGGCCGGTCACCCCCGGCCCGCCGCGGCAGCAGGGGCGGTTCAAGGACGAGCTGCGCGCGCTGCGCCGGCTCGCACCCTATCTGTGGCCACGCGACGCGGCGGCGTTGCGGGTTCGGGTGCTATTGGCGGTCGTCCTGATGGTCGCCGGCCGGGTGGTCAGCATCTCGGTCCCGTTTTTCTACAAGCACGCGGTCGATGCGCTGACCCCGGGCAAGGCGGCGATCACCGTGCCGGTGATGCTGATCGTCGGCTACGGTTTCGCCCGGCTGATGGCGCAGGGCTTCAACCAGCTGCGCAGCGCGGTGTTCGCCCCGGTCACCCAGCGCGCCGTCCGGCAGCTCTCGTTGGCGGCGTTTCGCCATGTCCATTCGCTGGCCTTGCGCTTTCACCTTGAGCGCCGCACCGGCGGGCTGGCGCGGGCGATCGAGCGCGGCACCGCCGGCATCGATTTCCTCCTGTCGTTCATGCTGTTCAACGTCTTGCCGACCTTGTTCGAGATGCTGCTGGTGTGCGGCATCTTGTGGCGGCTCTACGATTGGAAATTCGCCGCCGTCACCTTGGCGACGATCCTCCTCTACATCGCCTTTACCTTTCTCGTCACCGACTGGCGGGTGCGCTTTCGCCGCGAGATGAACGACCGCAACAGCGAGGCCAACACCAAGGCGATCGACAGCCTCCTCAATTTCGAGACCGTCAAATACTTCGCCAACGAGGCGCACGAGGCGCTGCGCTACGACCGGGCGTTGGCGGCCTACGAGCGCGCCGCGGTCGCCAGCGAGACGACGTTGGCGCTGCTCAATCTCGGCCAGGGCATGATCATCGCCACGGGTCTCGTCGCGATCATGGTCCTCGCCGGCGAAGGGGTCGCGGCCCGCGTCATGACGGTCGGCGATTTCGTGCTGGTCAACACCTACCTGATCCAGCTCTACACGCCGCTCAACTTCCTTGGCGCGGTCTACCGCAACGTCAAGCAGTCGATGACCGATCTCGAGCAGATGACCGAGCTGATGGCGGTCCGGCCCGAGATCGAGGACCGGCCGGGCACTCCGGCGCTCAAGGTCGGGCCCGGCGAGGTCGCCTTTCGCCATGTCGATTTCCGCTATGATGCCCGGCGGCCGATCCTCACCGACATCGATTTCCGCGTGACCCCGGGCGCGACGGTAGCGATCGTCGGCCCGAGCGGCGCCGGGAAATCGACCATCGCCCGGCTCCTCTTCCGCTTTTGGGATGTCGATGGCGGCGCGATCGAGATCGACGGCCAGGATCTCCGCGGGGTGACCCAGGAGAGCCTGCGGCGCGCGGTCGGCGTGGTGCCGCAGGACACGGTGCTGTTCAACGACACGATCTATTACAACATCGCCTATGGCCGGCCCGGGGCGACGCGCGGAGCGGTCGAGGAGGCGGCGCGGCTGGCGCATATTCACGATTTCGTCGCCTCCTTGCCGGACGGCTACGACACGCTGGTCGGCGAGCGCGGGCTCAAATTGTCGGGCGGCGAGAAGCAGCGGGTGGCGATCGCCCGGGTAATCCTGAAGGCGCCGAAGATCTTGGTGTTCGACGAGGCGACCTCGGCGCTCGACACCCGGATCGAGCGCGAAATCCAGGCGAACCTCGCCGAGCTGTCGGCCGAGCGCACCACTTTGGTGATCGCCCATCGCTTGTCGACGATCGTCGATGCCGACGAGATCCTGGTGCTCGACCGTGGCCGGATCGTCGAGCGCGGCGCCCACGACGCGCTGTTGCGGGGCCGCGGCATCTATGCCTTGATGTGGGCTCGCCAGCAGGAGGCGGAACGGCGCGAGGCGGCGCTCGCCGCCGAATGACCCGCTGGCGGGCGAGCCTCGAGACGAAATCGGCGGGAAGGGAAATGGCGCGGGTCTGCAAGGTGCTGATCGTCGAAAACGACGACTATGTGCGCGAGCTGTTGGGCGAGGCGTTCGAAGACGAGGGGTTTTTGTTCACCGCGGTCACGGACGGCCCGGCCATGGAGGAGGCGCTCGACCAGGACGATTACGACATCGCGATCATCGACCTGACCCAGCCCGGCGACCGGGACGGCTTGGCGCTGGCCGACATCGCTCACGCCCAAGGCTGCGGCGTGATCCTGACCACTGGCGACCACCGTCATTCCGAACGGCTTGAAGAGAGCGGGCGACACTATCTGTTGAAGCCATTTAAAATGCATGATTTGATGACGACGGTTGAGCAGATCCTGACCGTGGCGTCGATGGAGTGCGTACGCCGCAAGCGCCGCGACGGGTCGGCGTTTCCCGCCCGAGGCGGGTGACCGCGGCGCTATCGCTGCTGGAGGATTTGCGGCGCGGCGACCGGCGCGCGCTGGCCCGGGCGATCACGCTTGCCGAATCGACCCGGCCCGACCATCGCGCGCAAGCCGAGGAGCTGCTGGCCGCGGCCCTCCCGCAAACCGCAGACAGCCTCCGCATTGGCATCTCGGGTCCGCCGGGCGCCGGGAAATCGACCTTTATCGAGCGCTTCGGCCTCGACGGCATCGCTCGCGGCCGGCATATCGCGGTGCTGGCGGTCGATCCGGCATCGCAGCGCGGCGGCGGCGCCATCCTTGCCGACAAAACCCGAATGGCCGAATTGGCTCGGGCACCGCAAGCCTTTATCCGGCCTTCCTCGGCCGGCGCCAGCCGCGGCGGGGTTACGCGACACACGCGCGAGGCGATCCTCTTATGCGAAGCGGCGGGGTTTGACACGGTCATCGTCGAAACCGTCGGCGTCGGCCAAGCCGAAACCGCGGTCGCGGCAACGACCGACATATTCGTGCTGATCCTGCCGCCGGCGGCCGGCGACGAATTGCAGGGGTTGAAGCGCGGAGTCGTCGAGCTCGCCGATCTCGTCCTCGTCAACAAGGCCGACGGCGAATTCGCCGAGGCGGCGCAGCGCGCGGCAGCCGATTACGCGAACGCGCTGCGGCTGATCCGCCCGCCATTGCCGGAATGGCCGGTCCCGGTGCGCGCGGTCTCGGCGCTCGAGGGCGCCGGCATCGCCGAAATCTGGGACGATGTCGGGCGATTCCGCTCGACCCTCGAGGCCTCGGGGGCGTGGCCGCGGCGCCGCCGCGAGCAGGCGCGCGCGGCCTTGTGGTCCGAGATCGACGCCAGCCTGATCGAGCGCTTTCGCGCCGCCCCCACGGTCGCCCGTCGCCTCGCCGGGGCCGAAGACGCGGTGATGGCCGGCAGGCAGACCCCCGCGGCGGCGGCCCGGGCATTGCTCGCTGCCTTTTTAGGAGGATAAAGGCCGGCCGGAACCGCTGCTTCTCCGTCCGGGTTTTCTAGGAAAACAGCGGGTTGGAAGCTCGAATTGACGGAGCGGGAAAAGCAGTCAGAGGACCGGGATCCACGGGCGTCGCGGCCAGCCGGGCCGTCGCGCAAACCGCCGGGGCTCGGCTCGGTCCTTGCCCGCAACATCCGCATGATGGAACGGCGGCGCGGCCGCGAGGAAGCGACCGCAACCGTCGAAGAGCGGGTCGCCGAAACCATCACCCGCTTTACCGGCAGCATGCGGTTTGTCTACCTGCACATCGTGCTGTTCGGGCTTTGGATCCTGGTCAATCTTGGCATCGTGCCGGGAGCACCGCGCTTCGACCGGTCATTTGTGATTTTGGCGATGGCGGCGTCGGTCGAGGCCATTTTCCTGTCCACCTTTATCCTGATCAGCCAAAACCGGATGACCGCGGCAGCCAAGAAGCGCGCCGAGCTCGACCTGCAAATCAACCTCTTGGCCGAGCATGAGGTGACCCGGCTGGTCGCGCTGTTGTCGGCGATCGCCGACCGGATCGGCGTCAAAACCGAAATCGATGCCGAGGTCGGCGAATTAAAGGAGGACGTCGCCCTCGAAGCCGTCCTCGACGAGATCGAAGACCGACAGTTGTGATGGCCAGCCGCTAGGCGATGCAGCTGGAGCGGGTGAAGGGAATCGAACCCTCGTCGTAAGCTTGGGAAGCTTCTGCTCTGCCATTGAGCTACACCCGCGCAGCGCCCGATCATAAGCGATCGGGCGCGGCCTTCAACCGCCTTGCGGACTTAAGCGCTCTTTGGCGGCGCCTCGCACGGCACGGTGCCCATATTCGCCGGCAGGCAGACTTCCAGGATCTCGACATCGTTCGAGGTGCGGATCTCGTTGTGCTTCAGGCCGCCGGGGATGAAGCATGAGTCACCGGCCTCGAGCCGGCATTGCGTGCCGTCCTCGAATTCGAGCTCGACAAAGCCTTTCAGCGCGTAGACCAGCTGGCCGTCGCAGACATGGTAGTGCCAGCCGGTCGGCTGGGTCATGCCGGTCACCGCCGACATCACCTGCGCCCGCATCCACCCGTCGCTCGCCCTGGTGACGCCGAGGTCGCGATATTTGAAAAAGCTGCGCCGGCCTTCGACGTAATCGGGGCTTGCCGCGCTGGTCACCGCAACTTTCATCTTCGGCTCAGCTATCTTCGGCTTGGCCTCCGCCGGTTTCGCCACTGTCGCCGCTGCACCTGCCATGGTTTCCTCCTGCCGATCAGGTCGCGCTGATCATAGCAGCACTCCGCCCTGGGGTGCTATCCTGCCGGTCTTGGTTGAAGGAGGATGGGCATGGCAAACATACCCGGTGCGGTAACCGACCCCAGCCGCGTGCGCGGCGAAAACATCGAGCTGAAGAGCGGCGGCGACACGATCACCGGCTATCTGGCCCGGCCGAGCCAGCCCGGCCATAACCCCGGCATCGTCGTGATCCACGAAGCCTTTGGCCTGGTCGAGCACATCCGCGACCTTGCCCGGCGCTTTGCCAATATCGGCTACAATGCGCTGGCGCCCGACCTTTATGCGCGGGCCGGAGGGCCGGCCGACCCGAACAACATGGCCTCGGTGATGCCGGTCATGTTCGGCAAACCCGACGCCGAGGCGGTCCAGGACCTCGAAGCGGCAGCGGCCCATCTGCGCGGGCTGTCCGGCGCCACCGCCAAGGTGGGCGCCATCGGCTTCTGCTCGGGCGGGCGCCAGACCCTGTTGTTCGCGTGCAGCAGCAGCAAGGTTGATGCCGCGGTCGATTGCTGGGGCGGGTTCATCCATCGCGCCACCCCCGACGCCGAAACCACTGCGTCGCGGCCGAAAGCGATCCTCGACCTGGTCGGGCAGCTTCACTGCCCGCTGTTCGCCGTGTTTGGCGAGGAGGACCAGAACCCGTCGGTGGCGCAGTCCGAGGAGCTGAAACAGCGCGCGCAGGCCGCCGGCAAGGAGGTCACGGTAAAGGTTTACAAAAATGCCGGCCACGCCTTTCTGGCCGATTACCGGCCGAGCTATCGTGAAGGCCCGGCGGCTGAGCTGTGGCGCGACGCGGTCGCCTTTTTCGACCGGCAGCTCAAGGCGTGAGGCAGCGCAACGATACGGGCGGGTAGGCGATGGGACCCTTCGAAACCATCTACATTGACGAGATGGTCGTCGCTTGCAACGGCGGCGGCGGCCCGCTCGGCCATCCCCGGGTCTATCTCAACCTCGCTCCGGCCGGCCGAGCCGAGTGCCCCTATTGCTCGCGGCTCTATCTGAACCGAGCGGCGGCGGCTGCCGGCAGCGAACCAGGGGCGAGCAGCGATTTGACGCACGCCCAGCAGCAGCCGCGGCGCGGTGCTTGAACGGCGGGGAAAAATGGACGATCCGATCGGCGCGATTGTTGAAGCGGAGGCCGGCAAGCCGGCGGCAGCCCTGGCCGCCGCCGCAGCACCGGCGGCGCCCCATCACGTGTTTTTAATAGACGGGTCGGGCTTCATCTTTCGCGCCTACCACGCCCGGCATGGCGCGCCGCCGCTACGCCGGCAGTCGGACGGGATGCCGACCGAGGTGGTCACGTTGTTTTGCAACATGCTCGACAAATTGCGGCGCGAGACCGACGCCGACCATGTCGCGGTGGTGTTCGACGCCTCGGGCAGAAGCTTCCGCAACCAGCTTTTCGACGACTACAAGGCGCACCGGCCGCCGCCGCCCGACGATCTCGTCCCGCAATTCGCGCATGTCCGCCAGGCCGCCGAAGCCTTCAGCATCTGCCAAATCGAAATGGACAATTTCGAGGCGGACGATTTGATCGCTACCTACGCCCGCCATGCCGTCGAGGCCGGGGCCGCGGTCACCATCGTCTCCTCCGACAAGGACATGATGCAGCTGGTGAACGGCAAGGTCACGATGCTCGATCCGATCACCGACCGGCAGATCGGCGAAGCCGAGGTGCGCGAGAAGTTCGGGGTCGGGCCGGACAAGGTGATCGACGTGCAGGCGTTGTGCGGCGACAGCGTCGATAATGTACCCGGCGTGCCGGGAATTGGGGTCAAGACCGCGGCCGAGCTGATCAACACCTATGGCGATCTCGAAACCCTGCTGGCGCGCGCGACCGAGATCAAGCAGCCAAAGCGGCGCCAGGCGCTGATCGACAACGCCGGCAAGGCGCGGCTGTCGAAGGTGCTGGTCAAGCTTGACGACGACGCCCCGCTGCCCTGCCCGCTCTCGGCCCTGGTCGCCAAACCCTACGATCCCGACAAGCTCTATCCTTTCCTAGAAGAGATGGAGCTGCGAGCGCTGAAGACCCGGATCACGCAGCGCCTGTCGGGGATAGCGCCGGCCCCGGCGCCCGACCGCCCCGAGCCGGTAATCCCCGAAGTGCCGCGGTTTGAGGCGCCGCGCAGCTACGCGCTGATCGAAACCGTCGAGGGTCTCGATCACTGGATCGAGGCGGCCTATCAGGCCGGCGCCTTCGCCCTCTACCCGGTGGCGAGCGCTGTTAAGCCTGCCCCCGCGCAGGCGGGGGGGACGCGTCCGGCGCTGACCGGGATCGCGTTGGCGTTGGCGCCCGGTCTTGCCGCCTATGTGCCGCTGGCGCACCGTGCGGCGGCGGAGCTCGACCTCGCAGCGCCAGCGGAGCTGTCGCTGGAGGTGGCGATCGACCGTTTGCGGCCGCTGCTCGAGGACCCGGGGGTGCTCAAAATCGGGCACGACCTCAAGGCAGCCGCCCATCTGCTGGCGCGCTGGGGCATCGCGTTGGCGCCCACCGACTGCACGATGCTGATGTCCTATGTGCTCGAGGGCGGGCAGTTCGACCACGCGATCGAGAGCGTGACGCGGCGCACATTCGAGCATGAGCTGACCCCTCAGAAGGAGCTGATCGGCACCGGCAAGAGCCTGATCGCCTTTGCCGCAGTGCTGCCCGAGCGGGCGCGCGACTTCGCCGCCGAGCGCGCCGACGCGACATTGCGGCTGCACCTGCGGCTGAAGGCGCGGCTGGTGCGCGACAAGATGACGGCATTCTATGAGACGGTCGAGCGGCCGCTCTCCACGGTGGTGGCGGCGATGGAGCGGGACGGGATCAAGGTCGATCGCGGCGCACTCGCCGAATTGTCGCGCGACTTCGCCCTGCGCATCGCCGAGCTCGAACGGACCATTTACGCGGCGGTCGGCAATGAATTCAACATCGGCTCGACCAAGCAACTGGGCGACGTGCTGTTCGAAAAGCTTGGGCTGCCCGGCGGCAAAAAGGGCAAGACCGGCGCCTACGGCACCGACGCCTCGATCCTCGAAGAATTGGCGCCGCTGCATCCGGTTCCGGCGCAGGTGCTCGAATGGCGCCAGCTGACCAAGCTCAAATCAACCTATGCCGACGCGCTCGCCGACGAGATCGACCATGAGACCGGGCGTGTGCACACCTCCTACGCATTGGCGGTGGCGGCGACCGGGCGGTTTTCGTCGAACAATCCCAATTTGCAGAACATCCCGATCCGCACCGAGGAAGGCCGGCGCATTCGCCGCGCGTTTATCGCCGAGCCGGGACATGTGCTGCTGTCGGCCGATTACAGCCAGATCGAGCTGCGGCTTGCCGCGCATGTCGCCGACATTCCGGAGCTGAAAGAGGCGTTTCGCGACGGGGTCGATATTCACGCCTTGACCGCGAGCCAAGTGTTCGGGGTGCCGCTCGCTTCGATGGACGCAATGACCCGGCGGCGGGCCAAGGCGATCAATTTCGGCATCATCTACGGCATCAGCGCGTTTGGCCTCGGGGCGCAGATCGGCGTGCCGCAGGCCGAGGCGGCGGCTTATATCCGCGCCTATTTCGAGAGGTTTCCGGCAATCCGCGCGTATATGGAGCGGATCAAGGTCGATTGCCGCCGCACCGGCTATGTCGAGACGATCTTTGGCCGCAAATGCTGGATCGCCGGGATTCGCGACACCAACGCGGCGCGGCGCGCCGGGGCCGAGCGCCAGGCGATCAACGCGCCGTTGCAGGGCTCGGCCGCCGACATCATCAAGCGGGCGATCGCCCGCATCCCGGCGGCGCTCGCCGGCGAGCATCTGCGCGCGCGGATGCTGCTGCAGGTGCATGACGAGCTGTTGTTCGAGGTGCCCGAAGCCGAGGTCGAGGCGACCTCGCGCCTCGTCAAGACGGTCATGGAAGGTGCCTGCGCCCCGCATTGCGAGCTGACGGTGCCGCTCGTCGTCGAAACCGGCTTCGCGCGCAGCTGGGACGAAGCGCATTAGCGGTACGAACCTGGCATAGGCAACCTGGGTGCCGGGATTGCTTCGCTTCGCTCGCAATGACACCTCAAGGCCTTGTCATTGCGAGGAGCGGAGTGACGAAGCAATCTCGATTCAAGCGTCATGACTGGGAACCTTTCGTTTGGTTCCCACTGCTAGCAGGTACAGTTAATGCCAAGTTGGGCGGATCGCCGAGCGGCAGCCCGGCGCTGCAAGCCGCTTCAATAAGAGCGTGGCATGCCGAGCACGTGCTGGCCGAGATATGCCAAGATCAAGTTGGTCGAAATGGGTGCGGTCTGGTAAAGCCGGGCTTCGCGCCATTTGCGCTCGATGTCGTATTCCTTGGCGAAGGCGAAGCCGCCATAGGTCGCGAAGGTCGCCTCGGCGGCGTGCCAGGTCGCCTCCGACGCCAGCAATTTCGCCATGTTGGCGTCGGCGCCGCATTCCTCGCCGGCGTCGAACAGCGCCGCGGCGCGGCGGCAGATCATGTCGGCCGCTTCAAGCTCGGCATAGGCGCGCGCCAATGGGAACTGCACCCCCTGGTTCTGCCCGATCGGCCGGTCGAAGACGACCCGCTCCTTGGCGTAGTCGATGCCTTTCCTCAACAGCCAGCGGCCGTCGCCGACGCATTCCTGCGCGACCAGGATGCGCTCGGCGTTCATGCCGTCGAGGATGTAGCGGAACCCCCTGCCCTCCTCGCCGATCAGGGCGTCGGGCGGGATCTTCAAATTGTCGAAAAAGACCTCGGTCGTGTTGTGGTTGATCATCGCCTCGATCGGCCGGATTTCGACACCCTTGCCAAGGTTCTCGCGCAGATCGATCAGAAACACCGAGAGCCCGTCGGTGCGCCGCTTGACCTGATCGACCGGGGTCGTGCGCGCCAAGAGCAGCATCAGATCGGAATGGCGTGCGCGCGAGGTCCACACTTTCTGGCCGTTGACGACATAGTGGTTGCCTTCGCGCAGCGCGCGGGTCTTGAGCTTCGTCGTATCCGAGCCGGTGGTCGGCTCGGTCACGCCAAACGCCTGCAGGCGTAATTCGCCCGACGCGATCCTGGGCAGATAGCGCTCCTTCTGCTCGGCGCTGCCGTGGCGCAGCAAGGTGCCCATGATGTACATCTGGGCGTGGCCTTGGCTCGCGGTGCAGCCCGAGGCGTTGATCTCCTCGAGGATGACCGCGGCGGCGCGCAGCGGCAGACCCGACCCGCCATATTCCTCGGGGATCAACGAAGCGAGAAACCCCGCTTCGGTCAACTCCTCGATGAATGCGGTCGGATAGGCCTGCTCGGCCTCGAGCTTGCGCCAATACTCGCCCGGATAGCCCTCGCAGATCTTGCGGATCGATAGGCGCAGCTCGGGATAATCCTCGCCCAGCGCCACCATCGTCACCGTGTCCGACACCGGGGGCTCCTTTCTTTTCAATCATGCGACAGATAGGTCAACAGCACGCCAACAGCGGCAAGGGCGGCGGTGTAGGCGCCGGTCATCGCCGCCATGACACCCTTACATATAGAGCCGGCTCGGCTTGTCAGCCAGCTCGGCCCGGCCGCAAAAGATGTAAAGCGGCAGGTAGCAGTAATTGTCCCCAGGGTCCGGCCGTTGGCCGGCCCGAGGACAGGCTCCATAGCCGTGCAAGAAGCGCCCCTCCTGATGCTCGTGCAGCGGATCGTCGCTGGCGTCCAGGTCGAGAATGATCGCCGTCACCGGATCATGGCGCAGTTCGTCATGGTCGATCAGATCCTGGTAACCCAGCGCCATGCCGAACACCCGCTGCCCGACCAAGCTGGGGGACCCGATGCTCGATCAGCTCGGGCGAGCGATGGTCGGCGAAGCAACCGGCAAACCGTTCCTGCGGCCGTCGAACGCGGCCATCACCGCACGCCCTGCGACCGCTACAAAGCCAAACAGATCCGCGCTACACTCTGTCGCATCGGGCTCCCCTTGATCTCACGGCCGCACAGACCGAGGCAGAGGACGACATGCCGTTCATCGCGTCGAATGGGCTGACCGAGGCCGGGACGGCCAAGACGATTGCCGCCGGCGGCATCAATGTGCACTACCATGATCTCGGTTCGGGCGAGCCGGTGCTGTTCCTCCATTCCTACGGCCCCGGCACCACCGCATGGATCACATTTCACAAGACGGTTGGGCGGCTGTCAGCGCACTTCCGCTGCATCCTAATGGATTTGCCCAATTTTTCGAAGACGGGCCCGGTCGTTTACCGCGAGGGGGTGCACGCCCTCCAAGCGCGGACCGCGGTCGCCCTGCTCGACGCGCTCGGCATCGCGCGGGCGCACTGGGTCGGCAACTCGCAAGGCGGGCAATCGGCAATGGTGGCGGCGATCACTCGCCCCGAGCGGGTCGAGAAGTTCGTGATGGGCGGCTCGCATATCGGCACCGGCGGCGACCGCTACCTGCTGGCCAACCGCCCCTCGGAGGGCAGCCGCGCCACCGCCCGAGCGCTCGCCGACCCGAGCCGCGAGAACATCGCGCACTACCTCAACGTGCACATCGACGATCCGAGCCTGGTGACCGACGAGCTAATCGACTACATCTACCGCGCGCACACCTGGTCGCCTGAGTTCATCGAGGCGCGCCGGCAATCGGTCAGCCTGCCGCACGACTACGCTCAGGACCTTGCCAGCATCAAGGCGCCGGTGCTGCTGATCCACGGACGCTGCGACCGGATGGTGCCGTTCGAGGTCTCGATCGCGATCCTGAACCACATCGCCGATTCGCGCCTCGTCCTCTTCAACAATTGCGGCCACTGGCCCCCTTTTGAAAAGCCGGCCGAGTGGGGAGCACAGGTGCTGGCGTTTCTGCGGGGGTATTGAGTGCAATTGCGCTAGACTGAATTTCCGCCGTTATCCGATCTGTGACGAGGCGCTTAGCGGCGCAAGACGCCGCTCAAAGCTTGCTGGAAGCCAGGCCCGACCTCTTGCGTTAACCGGATCCTAATGCGGGTCGCCGAAACCTGAGCAACCGGCGACACGCCGGCGACACGAAAGCGCGCGCGCCGGCCTTCGATCCTTTTTGGGGGGACCGACCCGAAAGAAAGAAGGCCCAAATTGAGGGAAAGAAAACTTGCTGCTCTGCGGTCTTGGCATTGGCGGGCTGCGCCGGGCGAGCGCCGCAACCGGTCGCGGTGGTTCAGCCGCAGGACCGCTATTTGGACTGCACGGCGATCCAAGCAGAGGTGTTGGCGAACAATGAGACCGTCCACGGCTAGTGGTGCGATGCCAATGGATGGTTCCCATCCGTTGGCTGAATCGCACCACCAACTTATTAGTCGGGTGGGCCGATTCACGAAACGCTTGGGAACCAAGCGTTTCGATCGGACCACTAGGCTCCGAGGAAGGTGCTAAGGTCGCGCAAAATGTGGCGGCAGGAGTAGCCGGCCTATTCATCTGGCGGTTGTGGTTCGCGATGGATTTCCAGGGCGCCGCCAGCACCGAGGAGGCGGCGCTGCAAAGCCGCCAGGAATACCTTGCGACCCTCGCGCTGCAGAAGAGTTGCGCGGGGCCGGCCCCGGTAGCAGCAGCCGCCGTCGAGCCGCACTCGAGCGGGCCGATGCCGGCGATACCCGCTCGGACCGCCGCCCCCACCGTAGTGGCAGCCCCGCTTTCCCCGACCCCGCCGACGACGCCGTGCGGAAAAAATCGGCCGTGCTCCCCGCAGGTCACCAGCGCATTTTGATGGCCGACCCCCTCCCGCAATGCCGGGGGCCATGGCAGGCGTGCCAAGCAACGCCAGCGCGGGCATATTGCCCGATCAGCTATCGCGCCGAGACTGCCGTGGCGGCGAGGTTGCCATTCGTCGCGGCGATCCTTGCGCCGATGCGGGTCGCCACGCTCGACCAAGCTCGGTCGAGCCCCTCGCCAAATTCCCCGCCGCCCGCGCCACAGGTTACGTCGCGGCAACATTATGGAGCGGCCTCCTGCGTCAGCTTCGCCACCGCCGGAACAACAGCCACCGAGGTCCGCGCCATTTCAACAAGGCTTAGCCGACCGGCGCGCGTCGGAAGCGTGATTTGCCGGATTGGCCCGACAGCGGGTTATCGGGGACCCAGTTGGGTTTCCCTCGCCATCCGTTCATGTCCGTCGGCGGTGTTTTTGAGCCGATATTGCGGGGTGCCCGCCTCCAGGGGCAACAGGCGGACGACCGTATAGCGGCCGCGGCTCGCCCGGTCGGTGCCGGGGTCGGGGGAAAATTCGACCGCTTGGCCGACCCGGAATTTATGCTCTGACATTTCCAATTCCCGAAGTGTGGGCCAGTTCCCGAAAGTGTGAGGCCAGTTCCCGAAAATGCGGCACGGACGCCACCGCCCGGCGGCGCCCGTGCCTGTCGCGTTACGCGGCCCGCGTTATGCGGGTTTTACGTGACGCAGGCGCCTCGTCACGCGGATTGGAGATCCACCGCCGAGGTCTTGCCCTGCTGGCCGCGCTCAATCTGATAGCTGACGCGCTGGCCCTCGACCAGGTGTCCGAGCCCCGAGCGTTCGACGGCCGAGATATGGACGAATACGTCCTTAGAGCCGTCTTCGGGCTGGATAAACCCATAGCCCTTTTGCGAGTTGAACCACTTTACGGTACCGATCGTCATCGAGCTTCCTCAACAAGAAAGTCCTGCCCCGACGCCCTCGCCGGGTCAGATCACATTTCAATTTCGGGGAAGCGCTGCTCGGTTCGCCCGCGAGCACACCGGATAGAGCCGTGCCCTTGTCGAAACACGATGGGATGTAGATGGGGGCTTGATCGCACCTGTTCAATGATCCGCTCAGTAGTATCCGGCGCCACCGTTGACGTGGATCGTCTGGCCGGTGATGAAGCCGGCATCGTCGCTGACCAGGAAGGCGCAGGTGGCGGCGAGCTCGTCCACATGCCCCTGACGGCCGAGCGGGATGCCGGCGGCGCTCGGGGCGTGGCCTTGATACCATTCCGGATGGTCGCGCCGAGTGTCGATGCTGCCCGGCGAGACCACGTTGACGCGGATGTCGTGCGCCGCGAATTCAGACGCGAGCGCCCGCGCCAGCCCGACGAGGCCCATCTTCGCGGCCGATACGTGGGCCCGCCCGCTGCCGCCGGTGAAGGAGCCGTCGCCGGTGAAGAACAGGATGCGTCCGTGGTGGTTCTTGACCATCGAGGGGATCACCGCCTGCGTGCAATAGATCGCGCCGTCGAGCACCACCCCGCGGACCTGCTCCCATTCGGGCACGCTCACCTCGGTGAAGGGCTTGTGCGGCCGGATCGCGGCATTGTTGATCAGGATGTCGATACGGCCGAATTCGGCCAAGGCGCGCGCCACCATCGCATCCACCTGATCCTTCTTGGCCATGTCGGCCAGGATCGGCAGCGCCTTGACCCCGCGCTCGCGAGCCTCGCGCGCCACCGCGTCGGCTTCGGCCTGGTTGCTGCGGGCATTGACCACGACGTTGGCGCCTTCGCCGGCCAGCTTTAAGACCGTGGCGCGGCCGATATTGCGGCCGGAGCCGGTGACCAGCGCGACCTTCCCATCGAGCTTACCCATCAGCATACCCCCTCTGAGATGTTCGAGACTTGACCAAAGCGCATTCTAGCAGGCCATGGCCGTAGCCCGGCCGCCAAACTCACGTGACCCGGCGGCAAACTGGATGTTGGCGTAGCTACCGGTACAAACCCGTCGCTTATGACCGCAACCCCACCGTTCTCGTCATCCCGGCGCATGAGCGTGTGAAGAAATCGCCATCAAGTCGCCTTCCCGGCCCACGGGTCCGGCCTTTGGCCGGCCCGAGGACAGGCTCCGGCCGGGACCCACGCGTCCGCCACTCCGAGCTTTTCAAGCAGTTACAATTTGCCTGAACCAACAACGACCGGTCGGTGCCGTGGGCCGATGGGCCCCGGCCTTCGCCGGGGTGACGAATTGATGAGCTGAGAGAGATTTCTTCACACGCTCGCATACCGGGACCCATGTCAAAAAATAGGCACGGGGCGGAGTCCGCACTCGGGCCGACCCGCAGGTCGGACGGGGCCGGTGTGACAACTTCCTTTGGCGCCATTTGTTGAAGTTGTTCCACTAACCGAGCTCCGGGAAATCCTCCTCCCAGAATTCGCACTCGGCGCGGCCGGCATTGGCGCCGCGACGCGCGGCCTCGGCGGTGCGCAATTCGACGCGGCGAATCTTGCCCGAGATGGTCTTTGGCAATTCGGCGAATTCGAGCCGGCGCACGCGCTTGTAGGGCGCGAGCTGAGCGCGCAGATGGCGGAAGATCGACAGCGCCGTGTCGCGGTCGGGGGTGTGGCTGGCGGCCAAGGCGACAAATGCCTTGGGGATCGCCAGGCGCAACGGGTCGGGCGACGGCACCACGGCAGCCTCGGCCACCGCCGCATGCTCGATCAGGATGCTCTCGATCTCGAACGGGCTGATCCGGTAATCCGAGGCTTTGAACACGTCGTCGGCGCGGCCGACATAGGTCAGATAGCCGTCGGCATCGCGCATTGCCACGTCGCCGGTGCGATAGGCCGTGCCGGCGAGCGGCAGCAAGGCGCCGTTATCGCCCTGATAGCCTTGCATCAGGCCCAAAGGCGGCGGATCGAGCGCCAGGCACACCTCAGCTTCGGCCTGCTCCGCGCCATCCGCATCGAGCAAGCGCACCCGGTAGCCCGGCGCCGGCAGCCCCATCGATCCCGGCTTGACCTTCTGTCCCGGGAAATTGCCGATCTGCAAGGTCGTCTCGGTCTGGCCGTAGCCGTCGCGCACGGTAATGCCCCACGCCGCCTTGACCCGTTCGAGCACTTCGGGGTTGAGCGGCTCGCCGGCGCCGAGCGCCTCGCGTAGGCTCACCTTCCAGGCCGCCAAATCCTCCTGGATCAGCATCCGCCACACGGTCGGCGGCGCGCAGAAGGTGGTCACCCCATAGCGCTGGATCGCATCGAGCAACCGCCGCGCGTTGAATCGCTGCTGGTTCAGCATGAACACCGCCGCACCGGCGTTCCACGGCGCGAACACGCAACTATAGGCATGCTTGGCCCAGCCCGGCGACGAGATGTTCAGATGAATATCGCCCGGTCGCACGCCAAGGTAGTACATGGTCGTCAGATGCCCGACCGGATAGCTCTGATGGCTGTGCAATACCAGCTTTGGCTTGGCCGTGGTCCCCGAGGTGAAGTAGAGCAGCAGCGGGTCGCTGGCGCGCGTCTCGCCGTCGGGTGAGAAATGCGCCGGGGCGTCGTAAGCCGCCTCCCAATTGTGCCAGCCGGGCACCGTTCCGCCGCCGACCGCGATCCGCGTATAACCGCCGGGAAGATCGGCAAATTTGCCGGTGTTGTCAGCGCTGGTCACGACGTGGCGCACCCGGCCGCGGGCAAAGCGATCGTCGAGATCGTCGCGGCTCAGCAGGGTCGTCGCCGGCACGATCACCGCGCCCAATTTGATCGCTGCCAGCATGCATTCCCACAGGGGCGCGACATTGCCCAGCATCAACAGCAGCCGGTCGCCGCGGCGCACCCCGAGCCCCCGCAGCCAGTTGGCGGCGCGGCTCGACCGCTCGGCCAATTCGGCGAAAGAGAGCCGGGTTTCGCCGCCATCCTCCTCGACGATCCACAGCCCCGTGCCGTGATTGTCGGCGGCCATCGCATCGAAATAATCGAGCGCCCAGTTGAAACGGTCGAGCGCCGGCCAGCGGAACTCGCGATAAACCCGCGCGTAATCCTCACGGTGCGCCAGCAGGAAATTCCGCGCCTCGGTAAAAGCCGCTGCCGACATTGCCATCCCCTCCCGATCGTTGCTTGTGTTTGCAATGATAGCGCAAACCAGCCTTGCTTGCTCGGCATACCCCAGCAGCTTTGCCGGGTCCATGCTGTGAAGCAGGTCACAAAAGGAGCCCCGGCCATGCATGATCTGGTCATCCGCGGCGGCAACATCGTCGACGGCACCGGCGCCGCGTCATTCAGCGGAGACATCGCGGTCGATGACGGGCGGATCGCCGCGGTCGGTGGCAAGGCCGGCTCGGCGCGGCGGGTCATCGAGGCCGACGGCCTGTTGGTCACGCCGGGCTGGGTCGATGTGCACACCCATTATGACGGCCAGGCGACCTGGGACCCGATCTTGGCACCCTCCTCCTGGCATGGGGTGACGACGATCCTGTTTGGCAATTGCGGGGTCGGCTTTGCGCCGGTGCGCCCGCATCACCGCGCGGCACTGATCGACTTGATGGAGGGGGTCGAGGACATTCCCGGGCCGGTGCTCGCCGAGGGCCTCAAATGGGACTGGGAGAGCTTTCCCGATTTTCTCGACGCGCTCGAAGCGATGCCTCGCACGATCGACGTTGCGGCGCAGCTCCCACACCACCCGCTGCGCGTCTACGCGATGGGCGACCGCGCGATCCGACGCGAGAGGGCCAATGCCGACGATATCGCGCTGATGCGCAAATTGACCGAGGAGGCGGTGCGCGCCGGCGCCTTCGGCTTCACGACCTCGCGCACCAACGCGCACAAGACGACCCAGGGCGAGATGGTGCCGGGCCGCTTTGCCGAGATCGAGGAATTGGCCGGGATCGGCGGCGGCTTGGGCGCGCTCGGCGCCGGCACCTTTGGCATGAACAGCGATTTCGAGGACGAGGCGGGCGAATTCGCCTGGATCACGAAGTTGGGCAAGAGCACCGGCCGTCCGGTGTGGTTTCTGCTGACCGACCGGCCGACCGACCCGCAGCGCTGGCGGCGGATCTTGCAGGGCGTGCATCAGGCGCGCGCCGAGGGCGCCTCGGTCACGGCGCAGATCGCCGGCCGCCCGGTCGGCGTCATTCTCGGCATTGCCACTTCGCTGAACCCGTTCTCGATCCGCGAGCGCTACAAGCCGTTCGAGAGCCTGCCATTGGCCGAGCGCCTGGCGCGGCTGCGCGACCCGGCGGTGCGCCAGGCGATCCTCGACGACGGACCGTCGCCGGCCCTGCTGAACCGGCTTGGGCCGCTGATCCAGCTGGTCGCGACCAGCTGGGAGCGCATGTATGTGATGGGCGATCCGCCAGACTACGAACCGCGGGCCGAGTTGAGCGTTGCGGCGATCGCGGCGCGCGGCAACAAATCGCCGGATGCAGTGGCCTATGACTATCTGACCGAGAATGCCGGGAATTTCCTGTTCTTCCCGGTGACCGGATATGCCCAGGACGACCACGCGCCGATCCGCGAGATGCTGACAGACCCGGCGACCCTGCTCGGGCTCGGCGACGGCGGCGCGCATGTCGCGCAAATCGTCGACGCCAGCATGCCCAGCTACATGCTGACCCATTGGGCGCGGGACCGCGAGCGCGGGCCGGGCCTGCCGCTCGAATTCGTAGTCAAGCGGCTGACCAGCGAGACCGCCGATTTCTTCGGCTTTGCCGATCGCGGCCGGTTGCGGCCGGGCCAGCGCGCCGACATCAACGTGATCGATTTCGCCGGGCTGCGCCTGCATCCGCCCGAGGTGGTCAACGACCTGCCGGCCGGGGGCAAGCGCCTGGTGCAGCGGGCCGACGGCTATGTCGCGACCCTGGTCGCCGGCACCACGGTGTTCGAGCACGGCGAACATACCGGCGCCCTGCCTGGCCGGCTGGTGCGCCGCGGCCGCTGATCGGAGCGGGGCAGCGCTCCGCTAGGCCAGATACGAACCGCCGTTGACGTGCCAGGTCTGGCCGGTGACCATCGCGGCGTCGTCCGAGGCCAGGAACAGCGCGGTGCGGGCAATGTCCTCGGGTTGCGCCATGCGGCCTAGCGGGATCGCCCGCGCCGATTGGGCGATCTCCTCCTCGCTGCTGCCATAGCGCGGCTGCGCCGTGTCGGTCAGCCCAGGTGCTATCGCGTTGACCCGGATGCGGTAGGGCGCTAGCTCCAGCGCCATGGCTCGGGTTATCGACACGAGCCCGCCCTTGCTCGCGACGTAATGCACGCCGCGCGGCGAGCTGCGGAACGCCGCACCCGAGGTTATGCTGACGATGGCGCCCGGCCGCCCGGCAGCGACCATCGACTTGGCGACAAGCTGCGCGCAAAAGCAGGCGCCCTTCAGATTGACGCCGAGCACGTGGTCCCAGCCGCTTTCGGTCATGTCGAGAAAGGCGACGCGCGGGAACACCCCGGCATTGTTGACGAGGACGTCGATCGGGCCGAGCTCCCGCTCGACGCTGGCGACCATCGCCCGCATTTGGCCGAGATCGCCGATGTCGGCGCGGGCCGGAAAGGCGCGCCTGCCCCCGCCCCGGATTTGCGCGGCGATGCGCTCGGCCGCACCCGCATCGTCGAGCCAGTTGAGCGCGACATCGGCGCCCGCCGCGGCAAAGGCCAAAGCTGTGGCGCGGCCGATCCCCTGCTGCGCCCCGGTCACCAGAACCACCTTGCCGGCGAATTGCTGCATTGCCGTGTTCCTCGGAATGGACTCCAATGCCTATCCCTGCCGGCGCAGGAAATCGATCAGCAATTCGCTGACGCGCTCGGGTTGCTCCTGCTGCACCCAGTGGCCGGCGCCGTCGATCAGGTGGCAGCCGACCATGCGGGTGCAGGCCGCGCTCTGCATGCGCTCGAAATTGCCGGGGCGCTGATAGGTGCCCCAATCGCTGCTGCCGGCGATAAACATCGACGGCACGTCGATGGTCCGGCCGGAAAACAGCAGCAATTCCGCGTCGGCCAGACCCGTCGCGCGGCTGCGGTACCAGTTGAGCCCGCCCTGAAAGCCATTGCGCTGGTATTCGCCGCTGTAGACCGCGAGCTCCTCCTCGTGCAGCCAGCGGCACGCGGCAATTTCTTGCGCTGACGGCATCACCGGCATCACCGTCTCGGCCATGTTGCGGTCGTGGTCCATGATGTAATAGGTCGGCATCTTGGCCAATTCTTCGGCGGTCCAGGATTGCAGCCGGTGCGGCCGGTTGCCCGGCCAATCGGCGCTTTTGTAATGGTAATAGCCGCGCATAAAGGCGTGGACCCCCTGCGGGCAATGCCACATGTCGTCATTGGCCGGCCGCGTCGAATAATACCATTGGTAATGCTTGCGCGGCCGGTCGAGCCTGGCCAATGCCTGGTGGATGTCGGCGTCGGCGGCAGGCGTCGGCGATGGCGCCTCGGCGGTGTCGAACGGCAATGCCGGCGGGCCGGCAAAGGGTGCGCTCATCAATGCGACCGAGCGGAATAGATCGGGCCGGATCAGCGCGCACCAGGCCGCGACCGAGGCGCCGAAATCGTGGCCGACGACCGCCGCGACGGTGCGGTGGCCGAGTGCGGCCACCAGGGCCAGCGCATCGCGCACCGCATTCAACAGGCTGAACGGATGCAGGTCGCCGTCGTAATCGGCGCTCCAGCCGGTGGTGCGGCCATAGCCGCGCTGGTCGGGCGCGACGACGTGAAACCCGGCCTCGGCCAAAGGCACCATGACCTTGCGCCAGGAATAGGCGAGCTCCGGAAAACCGTGCAGCAGCAGCACGACGGGCCGGCCGCGCGGCTCGAAGCCGGCTTCGAGCACATGCATGCGCAGCCCGTTGACCCCCGCCAAAAAGCGCGAGCGCACGCCGGCCGGCAACACGGCGCCGTCGAGCGGCGAAAGTTCTGTCATCTGGTCACCGATCTCTATCTCACCCTCTCCCCGTCATACCGGCCAAAGCCAGGCCAAAGCCGGTATCCAAGTTAGAAATGGGTCCCGGCTTTCGCCGGGAAGACGAGAAAGGAGGTCCAAGCGGTTGCCCACGCTATCCCGCCACTCGCAACTGGCGGTGGCTCAGGTCTGCTTGAAGCAGCGGTTGGCGTTTTCCCAGAACAGCTTGCGCCTTATGTCGGGTCCCAGGCTCGGCCATTCGAGGATTTTGTCGATCGAATGCGGGAACCAGGATTCGTAATGCGGGTAGTCGGAGCCGAACATCAAGACCCCGTCGCCCAAGGCCCCGGTCACCATATTGAACATCGGCTCGTGCTCATGCGCCTCGATGTTGCAGAAGACGCGGCCGGCGGCGAAATGCTCGCTCGGCAGATGTTTTAATTTGGCGGTGCGGCCGACATAGCTGACCTGCTCGTCCATGCGCCGCACCCAGAACGGCAGCCAGCCAAAACCGCATTCGAGCACTGCGAGCCGCAGCCCCGGATAGCGGTCGAGGATGCCGCCGGCGAGAAACCCGGCCATAAAGCGCATCGCCCCCCAAGGGTGCGAGCACAGCCGCGCCAGATAGACATTATCCCACATGTCCTGGTAGCCGGGGAAATAGGGCGGCGACCAGGTAAAGCTGTGATGTGCGATCGCCAGGTCGTGCTCCTCGGCGGCGCGCCAGATCGGCTCGAGATCGGGGTGATCGACCGGCATGTCGTTGTCGAGCAGCGGCTGCACCGCGACCGCCCATTTGGACTTGCCCCATTCGCGGATCTCGCGCACCGCCTCGGCGACATCGCGGGTCGAGGCGACGATCGGCCCCTTGAGTCGGTCGGGATAGGGTCCGCAGAACTCGTGCATATGGCGGTGATAGGCGCGGATCAGCCCGATTTCGAGCGACACGTCGGGCAATCCGACAACGCTGGTCCACACGCTCGGCACCAGGAAATGCACGTCCGACCCCTCGGCATCCATGTCGAGGACGCGGTTGTCGGAGCGGTCGTCGACGACGCCGGGCGACGGCCGCCGCTCGCCGCGCCACACCCGCCCATCGGCCGAGCCGGGCCGCGACTCGGCCTCGCCCAAGGTGCGCTCGTATTTCTTGCTGTCGAAGCGGTAGGTGTGGCGCTCGCCGCCATCGACGCTGCGCGACTTGATCGCCACCCGATAGGGCGCCAGATCGTCGAGCCGCTTGCGAAAGCCCGGATCGACATATTTCTCCAGCACATCGGCGCCCGGGTCGATATGGGTGTCGGTGTCGTAAACGCGAAATCCGTCCTTCATCCCTCGCCTCCTCGCCAGGTTCGGCGCACGCCTACAGCATTGTGAACCGTGGGCTCGGCTCTCGTCCATGCCAGCGTGATCAATCCCTTGGGTAGGATCGTTGCGATTATGGATCGCTGATGGACGATGCGCGCAATGCGCGTTGATATAGTTTTGAGAGGGATGCACCAAAACTGATTGCTAACGCGATCGCTACGTACAAGATTTGTCGAACAATATTTCTTAAATCTTTTTGCTGTTGCTTAGCATAACGAAAAAAATGCATTTGCCGACAAGAGCGCAAAATGAACTACGACTATTTTGCATTATCGCTCGCCGAGATAGGTCAGGGTCGGCAGATATGCCTGCGCGAGCTGCGGCGCCATTGTCAGGATGGCAAAGGTGTTGGGCGCGAAGCTCCAGCTGGCCGGCGGGTAGCCCTGGGTCCAGCTGGCCACCCAGTCGACCTGGAGATAGGTCAGGGTCCCCGGCGACAGCTGGAGGGTGGTCGCCTGAGCGGTCGGCAGGCCATAGGGCTCGACCGTGAACCGATAGGTGCCGGGTGGAAAGTCGCGATAGAAATCGGCTCCTGTCGGGATTTTGGCGAGCGGCGCGCCGTCCGCGTAGATCATTGGCGCGAATGCTTGAACGGCGCCCCACGGGGTGATCGATCCGCGCAAAAACCAGACGCGGGCGGTCCCCGACTTGAGCGGCGGGATTTGCGCCTGCGCTACGCTCTGAGCCTGAGGCGCGCAGCCGGCAGGCGCTACCAGGCAGAGACCGAGCAACATTAGCATCATCAGCCGGAGCTTCCGCACGGTCATCCCCCATCGGCAGGGATCGATCCGGAGTGGACCGTTGCAAATGTCTGCGCCTGCGCCGCCGCTGGCAAGCGGAGCCGCGATCAATTCACAGTGAACATCCGGCGCGCACCGGGATCGCCGCGGATCCGCCGGGCTGGCCCGGGCGACACCCGTGACGAAAATTGCGCCGATCAAAGCTGTTCGAGGCGCCCCCGCGAGGGTCAGGATGGGGCGAGTGCTGCGGCCATGGCCGGGCGCTTGTCGCGAAAACCGGTTGCTTTCTCGAACGCGTCGGCGATACGCAGCACGGTCGGCTCCTGGAACGGCTTGCCGACCAGCTGGATCGCCACCGGCAGCCCGCCCTCGCCAAACCCGGAGCAAACCGAGATCGCCGGATAACCGGCGACGTTGAACGGCATCGTAAAATTCGGCGATCGGGCACGTCCCAATTCCGGCAACGCGTCGATCTTGGGCGCCTCGGCATCGGCTGCGAGGCGGTCAACACCACATCGAGACCGGCCATCGCCGCCTGCAATTCGGCGCGCAATTCGCGTCGCCGCCGCACCGCCTGCACATAATCGACTCCCGACACTAGCGCGCCGAGCATCAGCCGGCGGCGTACCCGCTCACTGAAATCGCCGAGCCGGGTACGCGCCCATTCTTCATAAGCGGCGGCGCGTTCGGTGATCGAGATCAGCGAGCCGCAGGCCCTCCAATCCTGCAATGGTGACAATTGCACTTCGCGGATTTCGGCGCCGAGCCCGCGCAGGGTGGCGATCGCCGCGTCGATGCCGCGCCTGGTGCCGGCGCTGACCTGGTAATCGGTCTCGTGGAAATGATGGATCACGCCGATCTCGAGGCCCTTGAGTCGCTTGCCGAGCCCGGCCGTGTAGTCGGGCACCGGACGATTGGCGCTGGCCGGGTCGCGCGGGTCGTGCCCGGCCAAGGCTTGCAGCAGCAGCGCGCAATCCTCGGCGGTCCAGGCCATCGGCCCGATATGGTCCAAGGTGTAGGCAGCCGGGGCGACGCCGGCGCGGCTGACGAGCCCATAGGTCGGCTTGATGCCGGCGATGCCGCACAATGCCGCCGGGCCGCGGATCGAGCCGCCGGTGTCGGTGCCGATGCCGCCGAGGATCAGCCCGGCCGCGACCCCGGCGCCGGTGCCGCTGCTGCTGCCGGCGGTGAAATGGTCGGGGTTCCACGGGTTGCGCGCCGGCGGCGCCGGCAGATCGAAGGAGGGCCCGCCATCGGCGAATTCATGGGTCGTGGTCTTGCCGAGCAGCACGGTGCCCGCGGCCGCCAGCTTCTCGGCGCAGGCGGCGTCGGCCTCGGGGATGTTGTCGAGCAGGATCTTCGACCCGCAGGTCGTCGGGATGCCCTTGGTGTCGACGATGTCCTTGAGCCCGATCGGGATGCCGTGCAACGGCCCCTTTGGGCCATCGGCCATGATCGCGCGCTCGGCGGCGCGCGCCTCGGCCAATGCCCGCTCCTCGGTCAGATGGACAAAGGCGTGCAGCCGGTCGTCGAGCGCGTGCACGCGGTCGAGGCAGGCGCGGGTCAATTCGACCGGCGACAGGCGCTTCGCCGCAATCAGCCGGGCGGCCTCGGCGATGGTCGGGATCTGCCCGGTCACGGCAAATCCTCCTCGGCAAACCCATAGGTCAGCGCCGGC
Source organism: uncultured Alphaproteobacteria bacterium (assembly GCA_963738185.1). Lineage (GTDB taxonomy): Bacteria > Pseudomonadota > Alphaproteobacteria > ATCC43930 > CGMCC-115725 > AP-15. The sequence goes on from CAVTVA010000003.1 coordinate 1,936,310, forward strand.
TCGGCCATATGCCCGCGCTTCTGGCGCACCCGTGCCGCCATGGCGGCAATGCCAGGATAGACCGATCTGAGTATCCGCTTTCTGCGCGTCGGTCAGGCTGAGCCCGGCGCGGGCCAGCAGAAAATCGAGAGCCTCGTTCGAGATGTCCGACGGCATCGGCGTCTCCTCTCCCGTTCGGTTCTTCGCCATGAAACCGTACCAGCCCGGCCGTCACGCGGCCAGCCCGAGCTTCTGCGTTGCCCTGTCGGGGACCTGCTAGAGCGGTTTTCGACAGCGTCGACGTATTCGGCACGCATCACCCCCACCCCGACCCGCCCCCATCGAGGGGGCGGGAGTACAAATAGGGGCACTGCCAGAGGCCCTCCCCCTCGATGGGGGAGGGTTGGGAGGGGGTGAGCGCGATGCAATTCGATCGGAACCTCGCCAGCAGATCGCAACCGTCGCGGCGCATCCGCGCAGCGGGGCGAGCGCCCGCCGGCTACGCGCTGACCCCGCGCGGCAGCTGCCCGCCGCGGCCGCGGGGCAAGGTGTGGAGCTTCAGCTCGACCGGGTTGCCGAGCCACATCGCATAACCGCTGTGGTCTTCCACCGCGTCCGTGGTCAGCGGGTGAACCAGCACGTCGAGCCCATCGCGATTCAGCATCAGATAAGGCACGACATGCTCAAACTGGTCGGGCTTGAAGATAACCAGAGCATTGGAGATCGGGTGCGGTCCGCGCGGCGTATCGCGGAACTCCTCGATCTCGACCTCGAATTTCTCACCGAGCGCCGCGCACACTTGCTCGGCAACGGCGCGCGTCTCTTTCGGGTCGTAATAGATGTGGGCGTGATAGCCCAGATTCGCGACGGATTGCGTGGTCTTATCGGTCATCCTCGGCGCTCCCTGCAGCCTGTCAAACAGGATGCGGCATTTTTGCACAGCGATACCCGCGAGTTGATTCAGCCGGCGACGCGGCGGCGTCACGGTTTGAATTTCCCCATACGACCCTAAGCGGTCGCTCCTGCCGACCACCGACTTCGGGCGCTGATGCCCCATTGCGGCCGTTGCCTAGAAACCAACCGCGCGGTGTCAGTGGGCTAAAAGCGGTCGTTTGCAATCGGTGGCGGCCGGCGCTTCTGCCGTTATGATCTTCTCGAGGGCTTGCGCGGAGTCTTACGTCGCTGTGATCATTGAGCGGACAAGTACCGCCTCGATCGGGGTCAACCTTCGACGTGTCGGACGGGAATCCGCCCTGAGAATGCACGCCGTCCCCACGATCTCCTGGAACATCTGCCGCGAAACAGCGACCTCGGCCATCAGGAAAGTCACGTAGCGCCAGGGGCTGACGACATCTATTTCGATCGCCTCTTGCCGGTTCCGGGCGCGATTTGCCGTTGCCGAAGCCATCCCGACACGCGATTGTGGTCTCGAATATGCGGGGAATCTGGCGAATGTCGCAAAAGTCCGACAATCTGGAAAATGTGGGCCAAAACCAGCGGATTGGCTTTCTCGGTTCTGATCGTTTACTCGACGTCTTTCGTACAGCGCTCGCCAATCTCGGGTATGTCGAGGGCCGGAACATCACTATCGAGAGTCGGGGGTCCCATGACGACCGGCTTGATCTATTACCCAATGCGGCGGCGGACCTGGTCAGCCTAAAGGTTGATGTGATTGTTGCGGGTGGCGGGATAGCCGCGCGGGCTGCAAAGCGCGCTACATCGGATGTCCCGATCGTGTTTGCGCTCGTCTTCGATCCGGCTGAAGCAGGATTGGTGGACGATTTGGAGCGACCCGGTAGTAATGTCACCGGCTTCACCACGTTCGACCCACAGCAAGCGAGAAAGCAGCTTGAGATCCTGAAAGATGTGATACCCGGACTCGCGCGCGTGACTCTGCTCGGAGATACAGCGGTTACTCCGGCCTTATTCCGTGAAAACGAAGACGCAGCGCGGGCTCTAGGCCTCCAAACGCAAACAGTAAAAGTAGCACCAACGCCCAACCCAGATTTCAAAGGAGCGTTCGAACAGGCGAAAAATGAGGGTACGGGCGCGGTAGTCGTCATCTCGACTCCAGTGACAACGCCCAATCGAAGACGGATTGCGGAACTGGCGACCAAGCACCGGCTCCCTACGCTATCCCCCAGGGACCATGCAGATTCCGGAGCCCTGATTAGCTACGGAACGGGCTTTTCCGAGCCGCTTCGAGGCGCGGCAATATACATAGATAAAATTTTCAAAGGCGCTAAACCGGGCGATCTGCCCGTGGAAACCGCACGGCAACACGAGCTCATCATCAACCTCAAAACAGCTCGCGAGATCGGCGTTACGGTTCCTCCGGCGGTATTGCGCAGAGCAAACCAACTTATTCAGTAACACCCTTCCCGCGTACCGCCGGCTCCTCTCCGCTCATTAAGCTCCTGGCAGGCGCGTCGGGGCAATGTCGGGAAGGGCCAGTTCTTACCGTCGCTATGGCTAGCGACGAGCGGCTGCTTAGGATCGAATTCAGCCGGTAGCTTGGGCTGCCTTAAAGGTCTGTTAACGGCGAAGGTGTCATCTGGTGAACCAGCCCACAAAGTCGGCTTTCCGCCCACAGCGGAAATCCAAACTGAGGCGCAACCGGCGGCGAGGCCAGAGACGCATCGCCGCCGCACCGGTCGGCCGGTGGCTAGGCCGCGAGCCGTATCCTCTGCCGCGCCATGTCGGCGGCGCGCTCGCCGATCATGATCGTCGCGGCGTTGGTGTTGCCGGAGACTACGGTCGGCATGATCGAGGCGTCGGCGACGCGCAGCCCGTCGAGCCCGTGCACCCGCAGCTGCGGATCGACCACCGCCAGCGCATCGACCCCCATCTTGCAGGTGCTGGTCGGGTGGTAGACGGTGCCGCCGCGCCGCCGCGCGTAGTCGAGCAATTGCTCGTCGCTCGCGACCGCCGGGCCGGGCTGGAACTCGCTTTCGACAAAGCGCTGCATTTGCGGCGACGCCATGATCCGGCGCAGCAATTTGAGGCCTTCGACGATGGTCTGCTGGTCGGTCGGGGTCGCCAGATAGTTGGGGTAGACTGCCGGCGGCTGCGCCGGGTCGGCGCTCTTGAGCTCGATCCGGCCGCGGCTCTCCGGCCGCAGTTGGTACACGATCATCGTAAAGCCGGACCACGGGTGCAGCCCGTCCTGAGGGCGGTCGGCGCTGAACGGCGAGCACGAGCATTTGATGTCGGCCGAGGCGAGCTCGGGCCGGGTGCGCGCGAACAACGCCGCGGGCGACGTGCCCATCGCCAATGGCCCGTTTTTGAACATGTAATATTGCATCCCGGCGCGCAGCTTGCGCAGATGGCTCTGCATCATGTCGTTGACGGTGATCGGCAATCGGCATTTGAGCTTGACCGGCGCCGAGTAATGATCCTGCAGGCTCTGGCCGACGCCCGCGAGGTCGTGCACGATAGGAATGCCGTGCGCGGCCAGATGGGCGGCGGGACCCACCCCCGACAGCAGCAGCAATTGCGGCGAGTTGACCGCACCGCCGCACAGGATCACTTCGCTCGCGGCCCGCGCGGTCCGGGCCTGCCCGTCCTGGCGAAAGGCGACGCCGGTGGCGCGGCGCCCGTCAAAGGTGATCTTTTCGGTCAGCGCGTTGGTCAGGACGCGCAGGTTGGGCCGGGTCATTGCCGGGCGCAGATAGCCGACCGCGGTCGAGCAGCGCCGACCGTTGCGCGTCGTCGTCTGGTGATAGCCGACCCCGTCCTGCCCCGCGCCGTTGAAATCGTCGTTGCGCGGAAAGCCGAGCCCCATCGCGGCTTCGATGAACGCTTCGCAGATCGGATGCTTGTCGGGGACATCGGAGACGCATAGCGGCCCGCCGGTGCCGTGCCACGGATCGGCGCCGCGCGTCTGGTGCTCGGAGCGCTTGAAATAGGGCAGCACATCGTCGAACGACCACCCGGCATTGCCGAGCTGGCGCCAATGATCGAAATCCTCGGCCTGGCCGCGGATATAGACCATCCCGTTGATCGAGGACGAGCCGCCCAAGACCTTGCCGCGCGGCCAGAACACCTTGCGATCGGCGGCACCCGGATCGGGCTCGGTCTCGTAGCACCAGTTGACCGACGGATCGGCAAAGGTTTTGCCAAAGCCGAGCGGGATATGGATCCAGCGGTTCCTGTCCTCGCCGCCGGCCTCTATCAGCAGCACCCGCGTCGCTCTATCCTCGCTCAACCGCGCGGCGATGGCACATCCGGCGGAGCCGGCGCCGACCACGATAAAATCGGCTTCGATCACATCCTGTTGTGTCGGCCATCCGATCGCCCCTTTTCTCGCCGTGACGGCAATTATAGTCGCGCTCGCCGATCGGGAAACATCGAATACGAGGGAGGAACAGCCATGTAGGCTTATCGCTTCGTCGGGGCCGCCGTGCTCGCCGTATCGTTCGCCACACCCGCCGGCGCCCAGCTGCTCGACCACAAGGATTTGTCGCTGGCCACGGCCTTGACCATCGCCACCACCGCCGCCGACACCTGCAAGGCCGAGGGCAATCTCGTCTCGGTCACCGTGGTCGGGCGGGACGGCCAGATCATCGTGCTCTTGCGCGGCGACAACGCCTCGCCGCACACGGTCGAGAACAGCCGGCGCAAGGCCTATACCGCGCGCACCTTCCGCATCCCGTCGGGCGAGTTCGCGAAACGCGTCACGGCCGACCCGACGACCGGCCTCGTGCATCTGTCCGGCGTCATCGCCGCGCAGGGCGCATTGCCGATCAAGGTCGGCAACGAGGTCATCGGCGCGGTCGGCGTCTCCGGCTCGCCGGGCGGCGACAAGGACGAGGCCTGCGCCAAGGCCGGGCTCGACAAGGTCGCCGATCAGCTGAAGTAGCTATCGCCCGTTCCGGGCTGCCGCGCGTGGTTCGGATGTCCGGGCCGCGCGGCCCGGATCGCCTCAAGGGCGCGGGCGCTCGCGGAGGGCGCGCCAGACGCGCTCGGGGGTGGCCGGCATCGGCAGATCGGTCACGCCGAAGGGGGCCAGCGCGTCGAGGATCGCGTTCATCACCGCCGGGGTCGCAGCGATCGTGCCGCCCTCGCCGACCCCCTTGGCGCCGAGCGGGTTGGCCGTGCTCGGGACCGGGCTGAAATCGGCATCGATCGCCGGCAGCATATCGGCGCGCGGGATGCCGTAATCCATCAACGTGCCAGTCAAGAGCTGGCCGCTGTCGCGGTCATAGACGACGTCCTCGATCAACGCCTGCCCCACCCCTTGCGCGACGCCGCCCTGAATCTGCCCCTTGGCCAGCAACGGGTTGATCACGGTGCCGATGTCGTCGACGACGGCATAGCGGTCGAGGTCGATCTCACCGGTGTCGGGGTCGATCTCGACCTCGCAGATATGGCAGCCATTGGCGAAACTCGGCATTCCCGGCGAGAAAGCCCCGGCCCCTTGCAGCCCGACGCCGAGCTCGGAGGGCAGCCCTGTCGGAATGAACGACATCTGCGCCACCTGCAGGATCGGCATCGATCGGTCGGTGCCGGATATCGTGAAGGCGCCGTCGGCAAAGCCGATATCGGCAGCGTCGGCTTCGAGGAAATGAGCGGCAAAGCGCTTGCCGCGCTCGATGACCTCGTCGGCCGCCGCGCGCAGCGCACTGCCGCCCATTATCATGCTGCGCGAGGCGTAGGTGCCGCGGCCGATCGCGACCTCGTCGGTGTCGGCCTGCAACAGATGGATCTTGTCCTTGGGCACGCCGAGCCAGTCGGCGACCATTTGCGCGTAGCTGGTCTCGTGCCCTTGCCCGTGCGACAGGGTGCCGGCGACGATCGTCAACTCGCCGCTGGGGTCGAAACGCAGCTCCATGCGCTCGTTAAACACCCCGGTGTTCTCGACGTAATAGACGATGCCGCGGCCGCGGCATTTGCCTGCGGCTTCGCTTCCTGCACGGCGCTCGGCGTAGCCCTCCCAATCCGCCAGCGCCTGGCACTTGGCCAGCGCCGCGGCGTAATTGCCGGTGTCGTAGGTCCAGCCGGTGCGGGTTTGATAGGGGAAGGCGTCGGGCCGGATCAGGTTCTTTTTGCGCAATTCGGCCGGGTCGAGGCGCATCTCGCGCGCCGCCTGGTCGACGAGCCGTTCGACGATGTAGACGGCCTCGGGGCGGCCTGCGCCGCGATAGGGCACGGTCGGCGCGGTATTGGTGAAGACGAGGCTGCTCGTTACCGCCACGGCGGGAAAGTCGTAGCCGTTCGGGGCCAGCTGCAAGGACAGCAGGATCGGTATGCAGCCCGCTCCTTCAATATAGGAGCCGACATTGTGCGAGCCGGTCCAGCGCAATGCCAAAAACTTGCCCTGCGCATCGAGGGCGAGCTCGGCGTTGACATGCTGGTCGCGCGCCTGACAATCGCCGAGCAGGCTTTCCGAACGCGACGGGATCCATTTGACCGGCCGGCCGACCCGCCGCGCCGCCCAGGCGACGACAGCCTCCTCGGGATAGACTTCGCCCTTCATGCCAAAGCCGCCGCCGACATCGCGGGCGACGACGCGGATGCGGCTCTCCGGAACGTGCAGGATATTGTGCGCCAGCACGTGGCGGACGCCGTGCACGTTTTGCGTGCTGCTGTAGAGCGTGTAGCGGCCGGTGCCCGGATCGTAATCGGCGATGCAGCCGCGCGGCTCCATCGGGACGGCGGTGATGCGATTGTTGTAGAGCGACAGCCGGGTGACGTGATGGGCCCGCGCGAAGCCGGCCTCGATCGCCTCGGGATTGCCCATGCGCATCGTGAACGAGGTGTTATTGGCGGCACCATCGTGCAGCAGCGGCGCGCCGGGGCGCAGCGCGTCGTCAGTGGTGACCACTGCCGGCAGCAGGTCATAATCGACCGTGACAAGCTCGGCGGCGTCGCGCGCCTGCGCCTCGGTCGCCGCGATCGCGACGGCGATGCGTTCGCCGACGTAGCGCACCCGGCCCTGCGCCAATGGCGGGCGCTTGGTGCGGAAGCCTTTGGGCCCGCCCATATCCTCGGCCATCATCTCGGGATCGAGCGTGCCGAGCCCGTCGGCCGCCCAATCCGCGCCGGTCAGCACGGCGTGCACACCTGGCATTTGCTCCGCCCTGGTCTTGTCGACCGCGCGGATCTGCGCATGCGCGTGCGGCGAGAAGACGAAAACCGCATATGTCTGGCGGGCAAAGTCGATGTCGGCGACATAGCGCCCGCGCCCGGTCAGAAATCGGCCATCCTCCTTGCGCGTCGCCGGTTGCCCGATGCCGAACCGCATGATCCCCTCCCCGGATTTGCCCTGAGCGTAGATCAGGGGCCGCAGACCGTCGATGCAGAATCCGGCGATGAAGTCCGAGCCAAGCCCCACGGAAACGTCGGCGGCACCTCCGAGCGGCGCCAACCAGACTGGCCGCGGAGTTCCCCCTTCCGCGGTGTCGGGAGTTCCGGTATCCCTCGTCGTAATTCTCCGCGTCGTCCCGGAAGGCCAGGGCTCGTGGCAGACATGAGACCTGCTTTTGTCCGGTGTGACGGAACGGCAATGACAGGAAATAGCCGATGACCCAAACCGTCGCCCGCCTGCTCGCGCAAAGCCTCGAAGCGCATGATGTGGGCCAGATCTACTGCGTGCCGGGCGAGAGCTATGTCGGGCTGACCAGCGCGTTGATCGAGAAGAACTCGATCCGCGTCGTGGTCTGCCGCCACGAGGGCGGGGCCGGCTATATGGCGGCTGCCGATGGGCGGCTGCGCGACCGCGCCGGGGTGGCGATCGTGTCGCGCGGCCCGGGGCTGTCAAACGCGATGGTGGCGCTCCATTCGGCTTATCACGATGCGACCCCGATGGTCATGCTGGTCGGCCAGGTCGAGCGCCGGGACTTCGGCCGCCTCGCCCTGCAGGAGCAGAATTATTCACGGCTCCTCAGCGACGTGACCAAGGAGGTCATCGAGGTCAATGAGCCGGAGCAGGCCTCGGAGGCGGTCGCCCGCGCCTTTCACCTGGCCGAGAGCGGCACCCCGGGCCCGGTCGCGGTGGTGCTGCCCGAGGACATTTTCGACGCCGAGACCGACGCTCCGCTCGACCCGGCGCGCCCGCGCGTCACCGCCGGGCCGCGGCCCAATGACCTCGACCGGCTGGCGGTCATGCTCGAAGCAGCCGAGCGGCCGCTGGTGCTGGTCGGCGGCGCGCTATTGGCCGACGCGGTGCACGACAAAATGGTTTTCGCCGACCTCAACCGGCTCGCCGAGGAATGGGTATTGCCGATCAGCCCGACCCATCGCCGGCCGCAATTGTTCGACGCGGCCCACCCCAATTACGGCGGCTATATCGGGATCCGCGTGCCGCCGCCGCAGATCGCCGAGATGAAGCGGGCCGACCTGATCGTGGCCTTGGGCGAGCGCATGACCGAACTCGGTCAGCCAGTCCTACAGCTTCCCGCAGGCGCCGCAGCCGCAATTGCCGTTTGTCCATATCTGGCCCGACCCGAACGAGGTCGGCCGGGTGTGGCGCCCAACGCTCGGCCTGCCGTGCAGCCCTTACGAGGTGATCCGGGGCCTGCTGCGACGCGGCGCCCCGGCCGACGCGAAAAAGCGCCAGGGCTGGGTCACCGGGCTCAACGCGATCCACCGCGAATTGCTGGCCAAGGAATGGGAGCCGACGCCGGACGGGATCAATTTTGCCGCGATCGTGTGCGAGGTCGACAAGCACTTGGCGCCCGACGCCACGATCACCACCGATGCCGGGAATTTCGCGAGCTTTGTCCACCGCTATATCGGCTTCCGCCAGGGCCAGGTGTTTTTGGCCTCGGTCGTAGGTGCGATGGGCTCTGGCATGCCGATGGCGGTGGCGGCGGCGTTGCGCCGGCCGAACACGCAGGTCGTGGCCTTTGTCGGCGACGGCGGCGCGTTGATGACCGGCAACGAGATCGCCACCGCGCTGCAATACGGCGCCAACCCGATCATGATCATCTCCGACAACCGCATGTACGGCACGATCGGCATGCATTCCTATGTGCGCTATCCGGAGCGCCCATTGATGGAGGGCGTGCGGCTGACCAACCCCGATTTCGCCCAGTGGGCGCGCTCGTTCGGCGCCGAGGGCATCACCATCAAGAGCGAAGCCGAGATCGCCGACGCCATCGCCCGCGCCTTTGCGGTCAAGACCCGCCCGGTCGTCGTCCACTGCCTGACCTCGCAACTCCAGATGAGCGCCTGGCGCAGGTACACGCGGTCGGACACATTGCCGTAACGATCAAGGGAACGGTGAACGGCTCCGTTGGTGCCAACTGCTGGACCGGCAGGTGTTAATATGTAAGTGGTAACGGGCCGGCGCGCCGAGCAGTTCGTGAGCAACGAATTGTGAGCAAAGGCCGGTCCGCCGACGGGGATATCTGGCGACTGCCACGGAGAGGGACTATCGTTTTTAAATTCTGCCTGGCCTTCGCGCCTGCTGAAGTGTGCGTGCTGCGCTTCACAAATAAACAGCAAGGGCCCTACGCTTTTACGGCATTTCATCGCAGAAATCTCGCCTCGTATTTCCTTAAGACTCGGGTTAAAACAGCGCCATAATCAAGGGATGTTCTCTCTTCATCCATCCACGAGAAATCAAATGGAGGTTCATTACGCGCGCGAAAGCGAAGAATGACAAATTCATCGAAGGCAGATGCCGCCCGGGACATCAGGCGCCTTTCGGCCTCTGGCGCCTCCTGGGCAGGATGTTTATACTTCTGGCCATTGGTTGGCCACAGCTTATCGCGTTCATACGACGTATATCGGTCAGCGTAGTTGACTCCAGCAACACCAATGCAAATGGGATTTCCTCCCGCCCCCTTAAAATCTTGCACCTGACGTATGAGATCACCGATTACCCTATCGATTTGTTTGATCATAGCCTTTGCGAGTATCTTTACCTCTGTACCAATCTCCACAGTCGCGATATCGCCTCGTTGCACAATGAATCCTGGCGTTTTGATCGGCTGTGTACGAGGGACGAGTTCACCAAAGGTCGAATCTCCTCGTCGCGACTTTACGCCGCGAAGGGTGTTCTGAAGGTTCAGCACACGTTCCCCGGATTCGATCCGCGCATTCAGACCTAGCGAGCGACCTAACGCGTAGAGATCTTCTGGGAGTTGCCAAGCCACGGAATCACCGAGGCTTGAATTGCGGTGCCTGTACAGAACTCCGTCAAAAAGGTTCCGAAATTGGTCCAGGAGAAAATAATGCAATAGCGGTCTCCTCTCCCGGTAGGTTCACCGCCCCGGGAAGTTCGTCGACCCGATGACCATCGCCGTATGACAGTCGATGAGTCGCGCGGCGGCTTCGAGCGCAGCGCGGCGGGTCGCGGCGTTCAGGTACTCTTCCACGATCTCGACCGAAATTGAGTTGCGGCCGGCTCGCACCGCAGCGACAGCAGTTGAGCCCGAGCCCGCGAATGGGTCGAGGATCGTGTCGCCGGCGAAGCTGAACATCCGGATCAGGCGCTCGGCCAATTCGCTCGGGAACGGCGCCGGGTGACCGTCGCGCAGGCTTGCGCCTCTGATATCCGACCAAACCGGCCGCATCCAGGCGTCCATCTCGTCGCGTTGGAGCATCGACAGCGCCTTCTGGATCATTGGTGTATTTCGATAACCGCCCGGCTTGCGCAGCATCACGATATGCTCGTGATCGTTCTTGATGATTGCGCCGGGTTGGTAGGGCTTGCCGTAATACCCGCTCGACCCGCCGCCCGCCTCGTTTGTACGGTTTCCGATCTTGAACCAGAGGATCGGCGTCAGATTGTCCAGACCGTTGTTGCGGCTGCGGACCTGGATATCGGAGGGCAGCGGCAGAACCCGATGCCGACCGTCCGCGCGCCGCGGGATGAGAATGTCTCCGATGACACAACAAATTCGTCCCCCGGGCACAAGAACTCGCGCGCACTCTCGCCAAACAACATCCAATTCGTCGAGAAAAGGCTCGTAATTCCCAATGCGACCGAGTTGAGATCCGCCGGCATTGGAAGCGTACGCCTTCAGGTTAAAATACGGGGGGGATGTTACGACAAGATGCACCGATTCGCTTGGGATGGTCTTCAAATCTCGAGCATCACCAACAATCATCTCGTGCCGAGTACGATCGTAGGGCGCAGGCCAACGACGCGAGCGGAGGTATCTGTTCGCCTTCAAGAGCGCCTCAGGCGCCCCAGGCTCGTTGTCAGTGGCCGGGATAATCGGAACGTCGTCCCATCGTCGCCGAGCGGCAGCTTCGCCCGACTGCCAAGCAGGGTTTTTTATTGCCATTCCATTCCCCTTGCCACATATGGTGGATCTTCTCGGCATCATAGCAAGATCCGGCACTCAGTCCCGGCTCCGAACGTCTTTTGGCTCTATCCGTTTCGGACAATGACATAAATTCGATACAGCTTCAAGGGGAATGTTCCTATTACGTTCGTAAACTACCCAACGTAAGGTGGTGGCTACTACGGCTCTTACCGGTGGCGCTAGCCGCCATACACAACAATGGACTCAGAGACGAGCATCTGCACAAAGCTCACAGTTGCAGTCCCATTGGCGGCTAGAGGCGGGAGAGGACCGTCGGGCCGGTCAGAACGGGATGTCGTCGTCGAGGTCGTTGACCGGCTGGCGCGCGCCGCCGCGGCCGGCGGCGGGGGTTGAGCGGGCCGGCGGGTCGTCGCCAAAGCCTTCGTCGTAGCCCGCATCCATCGCCGGGCCGCCGGAGGCGCCGCCGCGGGCGCTGTCGAGCAAGGTCAATTCGCTGCGGAAGCGTTGCAGCACCACCTCGGTCGAGTATTTCTCGACCCCGGCGTTGTCGGTCCATTTGCGGGTCTGCAAGGCGCCCTCGACATACACCTTCGAGCCCTTGCGCAGGTACTTTTCGGCGATGCCGACAAGGTTCTCGTTGAAGATCACGACGCGGTGCCACTCGGTGCGCTCCTTGCGCTCGCCCGAGGTGCGGTCACGCCAGCTCTCGGAGGTCGCCAGGTTCAGATTGGCGATGCGCGTGCCGTCCTGGGTCGTGCGAATCTCCGGGTCGCGGCCGAGATTGCCGATCAGGATCACCTTGTTGACGCTGCCAGCCATGTGTCACCCACTGCCAATGGTCGCCCGAGACGCCATCTTACCAAACCCCGCCATTGTTCCCACTTTATTCTTATCCACAGGGAACCACGAACATGACATTTCTGTCCCCCTTCAAAAATCTCCTTGGCGAGGATGAGCCGGGCGCGGCCCAGCCGGGCATGTCCGGCGCCGCCTCGGCCGAGGATTTCGCCCTCCTCGACGCCTATTCGCGCGCGGTCGTCGGCGCGGTCGACCTGGTCGGCCCGGCGGTTCTGCACCTCCAGGTCAGCGGCCTGAAGGACGGCGCCGGCGGCAGCGGCTCGGGCGTCGTTTTCACGCCCGACGCTTATGTGCTGACCAACAGCCATGTGGTCAGTGGTGCCAGCAAGATCGAGGCCGCCTTTCCCGACGGCCGCCTCCTGCGCGCCAATCTGGTCGGCGACGACCCCGACACCGACCTCGCGGTCTTGCGGCTCGACGGCGAGGCCCCGGCCTTTGCCCGGCTCGGCGATTCGCGGCGGCTCAGGGTGGGCCAGCTGGTGGTCGCGATCGGCAACCCGTTCGGCTTTCAGTGCACGGTCACCGCCGGCGTGGTCAGCGCGCTCGGGCGCTCCTTGCGCACCCGCTCGGGGCGGCTGATCGACAGCGTGATCCAGACCGACGCGGCCTTGAACCCGGGGAATTCGGGCGGGCCATTGGTCACCGCATCGGGCGAGGTGGTCGGCATCAACACCGCGATCATCGGCATGGCCCAGGGCATCTGCTTTTCGATCTCGGCCGCCACGGTCGAGTTTGTCGCGGCGCGGCTGATCCGCGACGGCAGGGTGCGGCGCTCTTACATCGGCGTCGCCGGGCAGAACGTGCCGTTGCCGCGCCGGGTCGTACGCTTTCACGAGCTCGCCCACGAGACCGGGGTGCGCATCCAATCGACGGCGCCCGACGGGGCGGCGCGCGCCGCCGGGCTGTTGAGCGGCGACATCATCGTCGCCGCCGACGGCCTTCCGGTCGCCGATATCGACGAATTGCACCGGCTGATGACCGAGGAGCGGACCGGCCAGCCGATGCCGGTCACCGTGCTGCGCCTGTCGCAAAAGCTCGACATCGTTGTGACCCCGCGCGAGACCCCGCCCCGCCCGAGCGCGTGATGTAATTCACACCACGGAGACACGGAGGACACGGAGAAGGCACGCGCCGTCGGTTGTCGCGCGAAGGAACGTGTGAAGAAATTGCCATCAAGTCGCCTTCCCGGCGAAGGCCGGGACCCACGCGTCCGCCACTCCGAGCTTTTCAAGCAGTTACGATTTGCCTGAACCAACAACGACCGGTCGGTGCCGTGGGCCGATGGGCCCCGGCCGGAGCCTGTCCTCGGGCCGGCCAAAGGCCGGACCCGTGGGCCGGGGTGACGAATTGATGAGCTGAGAGAGATTTATTCACACGCTCGAAGGCCGGGACCCATGTCCGCAATAGATACCGGCTTCCGCGGTATGACTGGTACGGCCTCTCTGCGCCCTCCGTGCCTCCGTGGTGATTTCTCTCTCGCGGTAGCGCCGACGACCTGGCCGCGCTAAGTTTGAACCCATGCAGCAGATCCGGATCCGCGGCGCGCGCGAGCACAACCTGAAGAATGTCGATGTCGATTTGCCGCGCGACAGCTTGGTGGTGATGACCGGGCTGTCGGGCTCGGGCAAGTCGTCCTTGGCGTTCGACACGATCTATGCCGAGGGCCAGCGCCGCTATGTCGAGAGCCTGTCGGCCTATGCCCGCCAGTTCCTCGAATTGATGCAAAAGCCCGAGGTCGAATTCGATCGAGGGGCTGTCGCCGGCGATCTCGATCGAGCAGAAGACGACCTCGCGCAACCCGCGCTCGACGGTCGCCACGGTGACCGAGATCTACGACTACATGCGCCTCCTATGGGCGCGGGTCGGCGTGCCCTATTCGCCGGCGACCGGGCTGCCGATCGTCAGCCAGACCGTGTCGCAGATGGTCGACCGGGTCATGGCGATGCCCGAGGGGACCCGACTCTACCTGTTGGCGCCGATCGCGCGCGGGCGCAAGGGCGAGTATCGCAAGGAGCTGATCGACCTGAAGAAGCGCGGTTTTCAGCGGGTCAAGATCGACGGCAAGATGGTCGAGCTCGACGACGCCCGGCCGCTCAACAAAAAGCTCAAGCACGACATCGCGGTGGTGGTCGACCGCATCGTCGTGTCGGCCGATCTCGGCAACCGGCTCGCCGATTCGTTCGAGACGGCGCTCGACCTCGCCGACGGCATCGCCATCGCCGAGAACGCCGATTCGGGCGAGGAGACGATCTTTTCGGCGAAATTCGCCTGCCCAGTCTCGGGCTTTACGATCCCCGAGATCGAGCCGCGGCTGTTCTCGTTCAACAACCCGTTCGGCGCCTGCCCGGCCTGCGACGGGCTCGGCACCAAGCTCTATTTCGACGCCGGCCTCGTCGTCCATGACGAGCGTAGGAGCCTCGCCGAGGGGGCGGTCAGCCCGTGGTCGCATTCCTCCTCGCAATACTACACGCAGACGCTCGAAAGCATCGCCCGGCACTTCAAGCAGAGCATGCACATGCCCTGGGCCGAATTGCCCGAGCGGATGCGGCGGGCGATCCTCGACGGCTCGGGCGGCGAGCCGATCCCGATGAGCTACGACGACGGTCTGCGCAAATACACGACCGAGCGGCCGTTCGAGGGTGTATTGCCAAACATGGAGCGCCGCTTTCGCGAGACCGACAGCGCCTGGGTCAAGGAGGAATTGGGCCGCTACCAGAGTGCCAGGACCTGCGAGGTGTGCCAGGGCGACCGGCTGAAGCCCGAGGCGTTGGCGGTCAAGATCGGCGGGCATAACATCAGCGAGGTCGCGCGGCTGTCGATCGCCGAGGCGCGGCGCTGGTTCTCCGCCATCGACCAGGAGCTGACCCCGAGCCAGCGCGAGATCGCCGAGCGCATCCTGCGCGAGATCAACGAGCGGCTCGGCTTTTTGCAGAATGTCGGGCTCGAATACCTGACCCTGTCGCGCGCCTCGGGCACGTTGTCGGGCGGCGAGAGCCAGCGCATCCGGCTGGCCTCGCAGATCGGCTCCGGGCTGACCGGCGTGCTCTATGTGCTCGACGAACCGTCGATCGGGTTGCACCAGCGCGACAACGGCCGGCTGCTCACGACACTCAAACGATTGAGGGACCTCGGCAACACGGTGATCGTCGTCGAGCACGACGAGGAGGCGATCCGCACCGCCGATTGGGTCGTCGATATGGGGCCGGGCGCCGGCGTCCATGGCGGCCATGTCGTCGCCGAAGGCACACCGGCAGAGATCATGGCCAACCCCGGCAGCATCACCGGCCAATACCTGACCGGCATGCGCCAGATCGCGGTGCCGGCGGTGCGCCGCAGCGGCCATCCGGGGCAGATCCTGCGCATCGTCGAGGCCAGCGGCAACAATCTGAAGCGGATCACCGCCGAAATCCCGCTCGGCACGTTTTGCGTCGTGACTGGCGTCTCGGGCGGCGGCAAATCGACCCTGATCATCGAGACGCTCTATAAGGCATTGGCGAAACGGCTCAACAACGCGCGCGAGCAGCCGGCGCCCCATGCAGGGCTCGAAGGCGTTGAATTCCTCGACAAGATCGTCGATATCGACCAGTCGCCGATCGGCCGCACGCCGCGCTCGAACCCGGCCACCTACACCGGCTGCTTCACCCCGATCCGCGACTGGTATGCCGGGCTGCCCGAGGCAAAGTCGCGCGGCTATCTGCCGGGCCGCTTCTCGTTCAACGTCAAGGGCGGGCGCTGCGAAGCCTGCCAGGGCGACGGCGTGATCAAGATCGAGATGCACTTTCTGCCCGACGTCTATGTGCAGTGCGACGTGTGCAAGGGCCGCCGCTACAACCGCGAGACCCTGGAGGTGCTGTTCCGCGCCAAGAGCATCGCCGATGTGCTCGACATGACCGTCGATGAAGGTGTGGAATTCTTCCGCGCGGTGCCGGCGATCCGCGACAAGCTGACGACTTTGCAGCAGGTCGGGCTCGGCTACATCCATGTCGGCCAGCCGGCGACGACCTTGTCGGGCGGCGAGGCGCAGCGGGTCAAGCTCGCCAAGGAATTGTCGAGGCGGGCCACCGGCCGCACCCTCTACATCCTCGACGAGCCGACCACCGGGCTGCATTTCGACGATGTGCGCAAATTATTGGAGGTGCTGCACGCGCTGGTCGAGACCGGCAACACGGTCTTGGTCATCGAGCACAACCTCGAAGTCGTCAAGACCGCCGACTGGGTCATCGACCTCGGCCCCGAGGGCGGCGACGCCGGCGGCCACATCGTCGCCACCGGCACCCCCGAGGACATCGCCGCCAGCGCCAAGAGCTACACCGGCGACTACCTGCGCCCCTACCTCACCCGCCGCCCCCCGGCAAGGCGACGCAGGGCCGGGTAGCAAGGGGCGTCATCGGGCGCCGCTCAGACGCTAGCTTTCAAGGGCGGCGCCTCTGCGTCTAATTTTTGGCAGAGTCGATCCGCGCGTACTCTCGGCCGGTTCGCTTCAGATCGCCTTTGATTTTTACGATGTCCTGCTCCGCCAGGAGTTCCTCTGGCGGAGTGCCGCTGAGGTCAATCATCGTTTTGCGCACCGTTTTGCCCACATGCTCGGCCACTCTTTCTAATGGCCTGTCCGAAAATATCCTCATTTCTGATCTTTTCCTCGCAGCGAGCACTCCTTATATCACGACCCCCGCACATTCGGCGCAGGCGATGGTTGCCGTGTTGAGTAGTCGGACGAAGCTCGTTGAGCTAAAGTTCCGCTGTGCGTACCGTCAACATCCATGCAGCTAAGACCCATTTGTCGCGGCTGGTCGATCGCGCCGCCAAGGGCGAAGCCTTCGTGATCGCGAAGGCCGGTAAACCGATGGTCAAGGTCGTCCCGTTCGACGCGCCGGCGGAAGGCGAGGCGCAGCGGATCGGTTTCATGGACGGGTTGATCGAGGTGCCCGACGACTTCGACCGGATGGGCGCCGAAGAGATCGAGGCACTGTTCTGCGGCAAAGGATGAGGCTGCTGATCGACACGCATCTGCTGCTGTGGGCGGCCGGACAATCCGCCCGGTTGTCGCCGCAGGCGCGCAGCCTGATTGCCGATCCCGGCAATGAATTGCT
Source organism: uncultured Alphaproteobacteria bacterium (assembly GCA_963738185.1). GTDB lineage: Bacteria > Pseudomonadota > Alphaproteobacteria > ATCC43930 > CGMCC-115725 > AP-15. Next base: position 1,953,459 of record CAVTVA010000003.1, read on the forward strand.
GTTCAGCGCCGCGAGCCTGTGGGAGATCGCGATCAAAGCGGGGCTCGGAAGACCCGATTTTAGCGTGGACGCCGCCCGGTTCCGGCGCGGTCTCCTCACCAACGGCTATCGCGAATTGGCGATAACCGGCGAGCATGCGGTTGCGGTGACTGGCCTGCCGATTATCCACAAGGACCCATTCGATCGGCTTCTGCTGGCACAAAGCATCGTCGAAGGGATCACCTTGCTGACCTCGGACACGGTCATGGCGCAATACCCCGCCTCGGTTCAGCAGGTATGAATAGCGTCGCTCTCCGAGCCTCCGCCTCGTGAACGCCACCCGGAAATGGGCGATTGAGGAGTTGCGGCGGATGGTGCTGGGGGCGCTGGGCGCGCACGCGGCGGCGGTGTGGCTGTTCGGGTCGTGCGCGCGTGGCGAGGCGCGGCAGCACAGCGATATCGATATTGCGATCCTGCCGCGCGACGACCAGATCGACATCATAGGGGATCGTGCTCTCCTCGATCTCCGCTTCGAGCTCGGCGAAAAAGCCAATCGGCAGGTCGGCGCGTGACGGCGCGATCCTGCGCCTGATCTACAGTTTCGAGGCGGTGTGGAAGGCTTGCCAGCAGCTGCTGGGTGAGCGCGAGGGCGTCGAGGTTGCCTCCCCAAACGGCACCATCCGCGCCGCAAGGCGGCTCGGCTGGCTGTCCGACGAGGACGCGCAGGCGGCGATCAGGGTCGGCCGCGACCGCAATGTCGCGGTCCAAATGTATCGCGGCGAGATCGGCGCGGAAATCGCGCAGCGCCTCGCTGCCCATGCCGCTCTGCTGCGTCGTTGGCTGACCGCCTTGCAGCAGCGATTAGCGGCGGGCGAGTGAGGCCGCGAGCGCGGAGCCAGGCGGCGTTACGCGAGGCTGGCCTCGGCCAGATAGGCTTTCATCATGTTGATCACGTAGTCGGTGACCGAGGCTTGGGCGGCGTGGGCGGCGATCCAGCCCAGGACCGCGCGCAACGGGCTGCCGGACAGCTCGGTTTCGGAGATCGCGCGAAACCGCCGCTCGATCGGGGCGCGGTAATGTTCCGGGTCGAGCTTGCCCTTGGGCCAGGGATCGAGCGTCTCATCGACCGCGCATGAACCCATCAGCGGGATGATCGGCAGAAATCCGCTCCCGGCGCTCGGCCCGAACGCCGCCCGCTGCGCGGCGCTCCAGCCGTCGAACACCGGGTTGTCGTCGGCCAGGACGAATTCGTGGCGCAGCAGATCCTGGCAGTTCTTGCGCCCGAGCAGATAGTCGTAGCGCATAAAATCGGGGCAGGCGAAACCGATGAACGCGCCGAGCCCAGCGCTGGCGATCGCTTTTTCCCCCAGTGTGGTGCCGAGCTGCGGGGTCAGCATAAACCGGCTGAACACCCGCTCGTCGGCAGCCAGCGCCAAATCGCGCGAGCCGTACCGGGTCTGCTGGACGACCGCGTTGGCCACCGCGCCGATCGTATGGGCAAAGCTCGTGAGCCCTTCCGGGCCGAGCGCCGTCCGGCCGGCGAACGGGTCGATCAGCAGGACGGCGCGGTTCGCCCGATGCGGGTCCTGCGGGTTGCTGCTGGCGATGCCGCACAACGCGGTGCGCGCCAATTCGATCGGCTCGTTGTCGGTGACCCCGCCATCGACCGCGAGGAAATGGTAATCGTCCGGCACATCGCCGGCGCCGTTCGGGATCAGCGCCGCCCAATCGGGGGTGAGCACGGTATAGGACAGCGCGCCGGTTGCTGCCGCCATCGCCGCCGCGGCAGCGAGCGGTGCGCTCAGCACCACCCGATAACGGTATTGCGACATCGGCCGGGAGAGCGCCCGCGGCGGAAACCCGATCGGAAACGCAGCCGTGGCGCGCGCGAACCGGCTGAACTCGTCCCAGCCGGCGGCCTGCGGCAGGCGTTCCCCGGAAAATGCCAGGGTCAGCTCGTCCGGCCGGAACTCTCCGACCGCCTGGCCCGGGTACTGCAGCGCAAAGCGGATGAAATCGGCGTGGTCGACATAGGCCTCGCTCCGACCCTCGCCAAAATCGAGCTTGAACGGGATGCCGCGCAGATTGGTCAGGGTCAGGATCACCCGCAGCGGTGCGGCGACCCAGGAACGCGCCCGGCCGCCGTTGCCGGTAAAATCGATGATCGTCTGCGCGCCGGCGTCGATCGCGGCGCCGTTCAGCAGCGAGGCGACCTCCTTGCCGATATCGCCGGTCTCGAGAAACCGGTCGAGGGTCAGCGTCTTGATCCAGGTGTCGTAGAGCGGGTTTCCGGTCGGGCCCTCTCCGACCGGCGTGCCGCGCGAGATCGGATCGAAGGCGAAATTCAACGCCCGCGCGGCGATCGCGGCGCACACCCCGCCGCCCGAGGTGCCGGTGATGACGCGCAGAACTACATTGTGCGGGGGTGCGGCCGCGTCCCCGGCGTCGCGCAGGCGGGTCCAGGCATCGAGCGCCTCGATCAGGAAATCAAGGGCGCCGGCCGTATAAGCTCCGGCCGAAACCGTGCCGCCGAGGACAAGGGCGAGCTCAAAGGTGCGCGGCGGCACCGGCGGGTTGAGCAGAAACCACCGCTCGATCTCGGCCGGGCTCGGCGGTTTTCGATTGAACACCGGCTGGGCTATCAGCCGAGCTGCGCCTGGAGGAACGCCGACATGCGCTCCCAGGCCTGGTTGGCGCAAGCTACGTCGTAGGCGGCGCTGCGCTCGTTGGCAAAGGCGTGGGCCGCGTCATAGCGGTGGATCTCATGCTTGGCGCCAACCGCTTTCAAGGTCTGTTCGAGGTCGTCGACCGCGGCGGGGGTGCACCAATCGTCCTTATTGGCAAAGTGGCCCTGGAACGGCACCCGGATTTTGGCGGGGTCGGCGAATTCCTTTGGCGGAATGCCGTAGAAGCACACCGCGGCCTCGACCTCGGGGACATGCACGGCGGCGGCGATGGTCAGCGCGCCACCCATGCAAAAGCCCATCACCGCGATCTTGCCGCTGTGCTCGCCGAGCTGCAGTGCCGCACCGCGCAGATCCTGGTGCGTGGCGTCGGGAAAATCGAGCCCGGTCATCAGGTGGTTGGCTTCGTCGGGCACGGTGGTGAGCTTGCCGTTGTAGAGATCGGGCGCCAGCGCGTTCCAGCCGGCGCGGGCAAAGCGGTCGGCCACCCCGCAAATCTGGTCGTTAAGGCCCCACCATTCCTGGATCACGATGATCCCGGGCCGGCCGCGGCCCGCCGTCGCCAGGTAGCCCTTGGCGGCCCTGCCGTCGGGGCGGGCAAAGTCGGTCATGATCCCCATCGCAATACTCCTTTCCCGGTCAGGCGTCGGCGAAGGCCGGCATCACCTCGTTGGTGAACAGCTCGATCGAGCGCATGGCCTCGTCATGGCTGATATTGCCAAAGGCAAAGTCGCAGACGTAGTAATTGACCCCGGTCGCCTCGACCTCGCGGGCGATATAGTCGCGCACCTGGGCGGGCGTGCCGGCGATCGCGTCGCCATGCTGCTGCAAGATGCCCCAATCCTCGGGCAGGGCCGCTTCGAGCGGGAACGGCACGTTGTACTTGTGCCACAATAATCCCATGTGGCGCCGCCACGCCGGATAGCCGCGTCGCGCGGTGTCGAGCGCGTCTTCCTCGGTGTCGGCGATGATGATGTGGCGGTTGACGCCCAACAGCGGCAGGTCGGCTGGCGCGCGGCCGAGCTTCTTCCATTCGGCGCGATAGCTGTCGGTGATCGCGCGCACCTGCTCGGGCGGCCGCCGCGTCACCGTGTTGGCGGCGTTCGCCGCCGCCCACGGGACGCTCGCCGGGTTGCCGAGCCCGTACCATACCGGCAACGGCTGCTGAAACGGCTTCATCGCAATCGGCACATGGTCGAAATCGTAGAATTCGCCGTGAAACGTCAGCTCGTCCTCGGTCAGGCCGATATGGATCGCCTCGAAGGCTTCGCGGAACTGCTTGGCTCCAGTGTTGAAGTCGACCCCGTAAAACCCGACCTCGACCGGCGAGATGCCGCGCCCGACCCCGTACAGAAACCGCCCACCGCTCATCTGGTCGAGCATGCAGATCTCGTCGATCAGCCGCAGCGGATGATAGAGGGGCAACAGATAGACCATCGGGCCAAAGCGCAACTGCCGGGTGCGCTGCGCCACCGCCGCCAGGAAAATGCCGGGCGACGGCGCGTAGCCGAGCGGTGTGTTGTGATGCTCGGCCAGGTGATAGCCGTAAAACCCAGCGCGGTCGTAAGCCTCGGCGAGCCGGAGCCGCTCCTCGAAATGCCGGACGAGCGGCTGCCCGCTGTCGTCGAGATGATCAAAAACCCCAAACCGCATCTGCCGCCTCCGAGATTTTGTAGATTTTGTAGGATGGGTTGAGCGCCAGCGAAACCCATCACCCGTGGAAAGATGGGTTTCGCACGGCTCAACCCATCCTACAACGTTACTACAACGTTACGATACTGCTCGGCAGCGAGCCGATCTGCGGGCCGTGGACCCTCGCTTTCGCGGGGGCGCCGATAACCCGTTCAGATTACGCACTTCATCTCGAGTAAGCCGTTACCGGCACCGCACGTCCCCCGTGGTTGCTTTTGATCTCGCGAACGGATCAGCCGATGATCTCGTGCTTTTGATAGCCCTGCGCGTAGAGCAGCGCGGTGAGATCGGCGTGATCGATATGGCAGCGTGCGGCGGCGACGACCGCCGGCTTAGCGTGAAAGGCGATGCCGAGCCCGGCGGCGGCGAGCATCGGCAGGTCGTTCGCGCCGTCGCCGACGGCGATCGTTTGGGCGAGCGGCGCGCCCTGCTCTGCCGCGAGCCGGATCAGCGTGTCGCGCTTGGTGTCGCGGGTCACGATCGGCGGGCGCACGGTCCCGGCGATATGGCCGTCGGCGATCTCGAGATGATTGGCGACGACATGATCGAAGCCAAGCGCCGCCGCGACCCGCTCGGCGAAGACGGTGAAGCCTCCGCTGACCAGCGCGCACCTGGCACCCCGGCGGCGCATCGTCGCAACCAGGGTGCCGGCACCGGGCATCGGGCGGATGCGTCCCGCGGCCTCGTCGAGGACCGCGGAGGGCATGCCCTTGAGCAGCGCCACGCGCTGTTCGAGGGCGGCCACAAAGTCGATCTCGCCATTCATCGCACGGCGGGTGATCTCGGCCACCCGCGGGCGCAACCCGAGGAAGTCGGCGAGCTCGTCGAGCATCTCGTTTTCGATGATCGTCGAATTCCATGTCGGCGACCAGCAGGCGCTTTTTGCGCTCGCCCGCCGGCTGGACCACGACATCGACAGCAGCATCGCCGATCGCGGCGCGCGCGGCCGCCTCGGCGGGTTCGGGCCCAGTGCTGTCGAACATCAGGTCGCACGCCTCGCCCTCAGCAAGCCAGAGCGGCGCGCCGCATCCGGGCAGCGCCTCGGCGGTCGTGGCGGCGATGCCGGCAAGGACGCTGCGGGCGCTCGGGGCGGCGATCAGGCTGGCAACAAAGCGCATGCGCGAGGCTCCTTGGCCAATAGCCCGTCGGCGCGCCGACCGCCGGTGCTGATCGTCGCCGGCCCAACGGCGAGCGGCAAATCGGCGCTGGCCCTCGAACTGGCAGCGGCATTCGGCGGCGTCATCATCAACGCCGACGCGCTGCAAATCTATCGCGATCTGGAAATCCTGACGGCGCGGCCCGATCCCGCCGCCTGCGCGCGGGCGCCGCATCGTCTTTACGGCGTTCTCGACGCCGCCGAGCGCGGCTCCGCCGGCAATTGGCGCGAGCGCGCGCTTGCCGAGGTCGCGGCGGCGATCCAATCCGGACGGCTGCCGATCGTGGTCGGCGGCACCGGCCTTTACATTCGCACGCTGACCCGCGGGCTGGCGCCCTTTCCCGAAATTCCCGAGCTATACCGCGCCGAAGCGGCCGCCCTCCACCGGGCACTCGGCGGCGCCGGGTTTCGCGCACGCCTCGCGGCGCTCGATCCTGACGCCGCCCGACGGCTTTATGCCGGCGACTCGCAACGCCTGATGCGTGCCTATGCGGTGGTGCGCGCGACCGGGCTGCCGATCGGCGCCTGGCGAGAGCGGAGGCATTCCGCAGCCCCCTACCGGTTTGCGACGATCTTGCTGATGCCGCCGCGCGAGCGGCTCTATGCCGCCGGCAATGCGCGCTTTGCCGCGATGATCGAGCGCGGCGCGCTGGCCGAGGCGGCGGCGCTGGCCGAGCGCGGGCTCGATCCCGGCTTGCCGGCGATGAAGGCGGTCGGCCTGCCCGAGCTGATCCGCCATCTGCGCGGCGAGATGCCGCTCGCCGAAGCGGTCGCCGCCGGCCAGCGCGCGACGCGCCATTACGCAAAGCGGCAGGTGACCTGGTTCCGCCATCAGCTGGCGCCGGACCTGGTCTTCGGCGAGCAATTTTCGGAAAGTTTGCTGCGCTGCTCGCGTCAGTTTATTGACGAGTTTCTGTTGACCGGGCAGGAATAGCCGATTAGGTTCCCGGACCCGTCCGAGGGCACGGCCGTGGCGGCCCACCGGTGCGGTTTGTTTATAGCAAGGGAGCTGGTCATGTCGGCCGAGCCGATCAGTGGAGCGGACATTGTCGTCAAGGCCTTGGTCGACCAGGGCGTCGATGTCGTGTTCGGCTACCCGGGCGGCGCGGTGCTGCCGATCTACGACGCGCTCTTCAAGCAGAATTCGCTGCGGCACATTCTGGTGCGCCAGGAAGGCGGCGCCGTCCACGCCGCGGAGGGCTATGCGCGCTCGACCGGCCGGGTCGGCGTCGTCTTGGTGACCAGCGGCCCCGGCGCCACCAACGCGGTCACCGGGCTGACCGACGCGCTGATGGATTCGGTGCCGGTCGTCTGTCTGACCGGGCAGGTGCCGACCCATCTGATCGGCAACGACGCCTTCCAGGAGGCCGACACGACCGGCATCACCCGGCCGTGCACCAAGCACAATTATCTGGTCAAGGATGTGCGCGAGCTGGCGCGCGTGCTGCACGAGGCGTTTTACGTCGCCAAAAGCGGGCGCCCCGGGCCGGTGGTCGTGGACCTCCCCAAGGACGTGCTGTTCGCGCCGGGCCCCTACAGCGGGCCGCAGGTCGCGCACCACAAAAGCTACCACCCGCAGCTGACGCCCGATCCGGTGCGGATCAGCGAGGCGGCGCAGCTGATCGCCACGGCAAAACGGCCGCTGTTTTACGGCGGCGGCGGGCTGATCAATTCCGGGCCCGCGGCCTGCGCCCGCTTTACCGAGCTGGTGCGGGCGACCGATGCCCCCTGCACCCTGACCTTGATGGGGCTCGGCGCGTTGCCGGCGAGCGACCCGCATTTCCTCGGCATGGTCGGCATGCACGGCACCTATCAGGCGAATTTGGCGATGCATGGCTGCGACCTGATGATCGCGGTCGGCGCCCGCTTCGACGACCGGGTGACCGGCCGCTTGAACGCCTTTTCGCCCGGCTCGAAAAAAATCCACATCGATATCGACCCGTCCTCGATCAACAAGAACGTGCGGGTCGATGTGCCGATCATCGGCGACGCCGGCGAGGCGATGTCGGCGCTGCTCGCGGCCTGGGCGAAAGCGAAGCCTGGCGCCGACGGTGCGGCGCGCGCGCAATGGTGGCAGGCGATCGACGCCTGGCGCAGCCGCGACTGCCTGCGCTACGACAAGAGCCGGCGCGATGTGATCAAGCCACAAGATGCGCTCGAGCGGCTTCGTGCGCAGACCAGCGGCCGCGACCTTTACATCACCACCGAGGTCGGCCAGCACCAGATGTGGGCGGCCCAATTCCTGAAGTTCGAGGAGCCGCATCATTGGATGACCTCGGGCGGGCTCGGCACGATGGGCTATGGTCTGCCGGCGGCGATCGGGGTGCAGGTCGCCCACCCCGAGGCGCTGGTCATCGACGTCGCCGGGGAAGCCTCGATCCTGATGAACATCCAGGAGATGTCAACCGTCGCCCAATACCGGCTGCCGGTCAAAATCTTCATCCTGAACAATCAGTACATGGGCATGGTGCGGCAATGGCAGGAATTGCTGCATGGCGGCCGCTATTCCGAAACCTACACCGCCGCCCTCCCGGACTTTGTCAAATTGGCCGACGCCTTTGGCGCCTGCGGGCGGCGGGTGGAGAGCCCGGGCGAGCTTGACGAGGCGATCGCCTGGATGCTGGAAACGTCGGGTGCCGTAATCCTCGACGTCGCCGTCGATCAGACCGAGAATTGCTTCCCGATGATCCCGTCGGGTGCCGCGCACAACGAGATGCTGCTCGGCCCCGAGGACCAAGCCGAAAAGCCGGTCTCCGAAGAGGGCATGGTGCTGGTGTGAGCGGGACGATCGGGTAATCCCGTGACCGACATCGAGCGCCATACGATCGCCGTTCTGGTCGACAACGAGCCGGGATCCTCGCCCGCGTGGTCGGACTGTTTTCCGGGCGCGGCTACAATATCGAGAGCCTGACGGTGGCCGAGGTCGATCGCCGCAACAATCTGTCGCGGATCACGATCGTCACCTCCGGCACGCGGATGATCATCGAGCAGATCAAGGCGCAATTGTCGCGGCTGGTGCCGGTGCACCAGGTGCACGACCTGACCGACGAGGGGCCGTTCGTCGAGCGCGAGATGATGCTGATCAAGGTCTCCGGCACAGGCCAGTCGCGCATCGAATCCTTGCGCCTCGCCGACATCTTCCGCGCCCGCGTCGTCAATTCGACGATCGACAGCTTTGTCTTCGAGATGACCGGCTCGTCCGAGAAGCTGAACGCCTTTATCGGCTTGATGGAGCCCTTAGGCCTGGTCGAGATCTCGCGCACCGGCGCCGTCGCGATCGCCCGCGGCGCCGCGAGCTTCTGAATTTTCACCGATGAGACAGCGAGGCGTCGAGAAGGAAAAAGCTCTCTCTCATGAGACGCAGATCACGCCAAAGATGCGAAGCATCATAACACAAAGGTCTGCCTCGCTCTTGGATACTTGCGATGTGGATTTTCTTCTCATCGTCTCACTGCGTCTGTGGTGAATAGAAGTAAGAGGAGGATGGTCATGCGGGTGTATTACGACCGCGATGCGGATGTGAATCTGATCAAATCGCGCAAGGTCGCGGTCATCGGCTATGGCAGCCAGGGCCACGCCCACGCCAACAATCTGCGCGACAGCGGGGTCAAGGACGTCGTCGTCGCCCTGCGCCCCGGCTCGGCCTCGGCGCAAAAAGCCGAAGCCGCCGGCATCAAGGTCGTCACCCCGGCCGAGGCGGCAAAATGGGCCGACATCGTCATGGTGCTGGCCCCCGATGAGTTGCAGGCGCAGCTCTATACCAGCGACCTGCGCGCCAACATGCGCGAAGGCACCGCACTCGCCGTGGCGCACGGGCTCAGCATTCATTTCCGGCTGATCGAGCCGCGCCCCGACATGGACGTGTTCATGATCGCGCCAAAGGGGCCGGGTCATACCGTGCGCTCGGAATATCTGCGCGGCGGCGGCGTGCCCTGCCTCGTCGCGGTCGAGCAGAACCCGTCCGGCAACGCGCTCGAAATCGCGCTGAGCTACGCCTCGGCGATCGGCGGCGGGCGCGCCGGGGTGATCGAGACCACATTCCGCGAAGAGTGCGAAACCGATCTCTTTGGCGAGCAGTCGGTCTTGTGCGGCGGGCTGACCTCGCTGATCCTGGCCGGGTTCGAGACCCTGGTCGAGGCCGGCTATGCCCCGGAAATGGCCTATTTCGAGTGCTGCCACGAGGTCAAATTGATCGTCGATCTGATCTATGAGGGCGGCATCGCCAACATGCGCTATTCGGTCTCGAACACCGCCGAATATGGCGACTATTCGCGCGGCCCCAGGGTCATCGACGCGCATGTGCGCACCGAGATGAAGAAGATCCTCGCCGATATCCAGTCCGGCCGGTTCGCCCGCGAATGGGTGCTCGAAAACACCGCCGGCCAGCCGAGCTTCAAGGCCCTGCGCCGCCGTGCCGCCGAACACCAAATCGAGCAGGTCGGCGAGAAATTACGCGCGATGATGCCGTGGATCAGCGAGAACCGCCTCGTCGACAAGACTCTGGAACTGAGCTTTTAGCTGGGTGGGCAATACCGAGGGGCTGCTCATCAAAAATAAACCAATGCGGTGTTCACTGCCGGGCGGGAGGCTGTCCGGCTATGCGCATCGCGGTCAAACCCTGCCGTTCTCTGCGAGCGCTGCTGATTGTCATGATCGCCGCGCCGATCCTGCCGACCGTTGGCCTCGCGCCATTGACGTTGACGCGGCTCGGCGAGCATTGGCACCAATTCGGGGCGATTGCGGCGATCGCCATGATCGGCGTCGGCTTGCGGGTGCTGGGCGGCATCGTCGCGCTGGCGGCGGCTGGTCGGCTGATCGCATCGACGCGGACGCTCGCGCGGGCGGCCACGGCGCTGGCCGATGGCTCGATCCCGGCGAATGACCCGTCCGGCGTCATCGATTTCGACAACGTCATTCGCGCCATGAACCGCGCTGGCGCATCCTTGCACCGGCGCTCGCAGGATTATCAGCGGGCCGAGACCGCGCGCTGCGCCAGCGAGGCCCGATTGCGCGACTTTGCCGAGACCGGGTCGGACTGGTATTGGGAGACCGACCGGGACCATCGGTTCACCTATCTGTCGGAGCATATCCGGATTTTTGGCCAGGATCCGAACAGCCGGCTCGGCCGCGCTCGATGGGAGCTGCGCTCGGACCCGGCCAGCGAGCCGGAAAAATGGCGCGACCACCGGGCCGCCTTGGAGCGGCACGAGCCGTTTCGCGATTTTGCTTATGAGCGCAGGGTCGGCGACCAGCCCGTGCAAACGGTGTCGGTCAGCGGCAAGCCGATTTTCGATGTGGCGGGACAATTCTGCGGCTACCGCGGAACCGCGCGCGACATCAGCGAGCGGATGCGGGCGGAGTGCCGTCTGCGCGAGGCCAAAGCCGAAGCCGAGGCGGCAAGCTTGGCCAAATCGCGGTTTCTCGCCAATATCAGCCACGAGCTGCGCACGCCGCTCAATGCGATCCTCGGCTTTTCCGAGGTGCTCGAACGTGGCACGGCTGGGCCGCTGCACCCTCGCCAACAGGAATATGTCGGCTACATCCGCCAGAGCGGGGCGCATTTGCTCGAGATCATCAACGAGATCCTGGACCTGGCAAAGATCGACGCCGGCAAGCTCGAGCTCGACGAGGATGCGGGGATCGAGGTGCGCCCGCTCACCGATGCCTGCATCGCCCTGGTCAGAGATCAAGCCACCGCCGAAGGCTTGAGCCTTGCAGTCGCAATCGAGGAGGGGGTGCCGCCGCTGGTGGCCGATGCGACCCGGCTCAAGCAGATCTTGCTCAACCTTCTTGGCAACGCGGTCAAATTCACCGAACCTGGCGGCGCTGTCCTCCTGGCCGTGCGCCGAACCGCCACGGGCGGCGTCGAATTTGAGGTGCGCGACAGCGGTGTCGGAATGACCGAGGCAGAAATTGCGATCGCGAGCGAGCCGTTCGGCCAAGTGGATTGCGGCCTCGCTCGCCGCCACGAGGGCACCGGCCTCGGCCTTCCGCTGGCGCGGCGGCTGACCGAATTGCATGGCGGCGTGTTTTCGATCGAGAGCGAAAAGGGGTGCTGGACCCGGGTGGTCGTAGCGCTGCCGGCAACGCGAGTGCTCCCCAACCGCGCCGCCGGCGCTGCTTCTGGCGACGCTTTCGCTGCCATGCCGCATCCTGTCGTCGCCGGGTAGGAAGACCGGCTGCGACCGGCCGGCGCCGCAGTTCCAGCCGCGGAGCGCCGATGCGCGTCCTCCATGCCAGCGCCGAGCTCTACCCTTGGGTCAGATCGGGCGGCCTCGGCGATGTTGCCGCGGCATTGCCGCCGGCGCTGGCCGTGCTCGGCGTCGATGCGCGCCTCCTGGTGCCCGGTTTTACCGGGTTTCTCGATGCGTTCGAGGAGATTACCGATGTCGCCCGGCTGGCGACGCCGTTTGCGCCCGAGCGGGTCCGGGTGGCTCTCGGCCGCTTGCCCGGGAGCCGCCGGCTGGCCTATCTCGTCGATCATCCGGCTTTCTACGACCGGCCCGGCAACCCCTATGCCGGCCCGGACGGACGCGATTGGCCCGACAACGACCGCCGCTTTGGGCTGTTCGGCTGGATCGCGGCGGCGCTGGCGCGCGGCGCCGATCCCGGCTGGCGCCCCGACATCCTGCATTGCCACGATTGGCATGCCGGGCTCGGCCCCGCCTACCTCGCCGCAGCCCCGCCGATCGATGGCCGAACGCCGAGCGTCTTCACCATCCACAACCTCGCTTACCGCGGCGAGTTTGCCGCCGCCCAGTTCGCCGCGCTCGGGCTGCCGGCCGAATTCTTCGCAGTTGACGGGGTCGAGTTTTTTGGCGGCGTGTCGTTTCTCAAAGCCGGGTTGTTCTATGCCGACCGCCTGACCACGGTCAGCCCGACCTATGCGCGCGAAATCCGGACCGCGGCGTTCGGCCAAGGCCTGGACGGGCTGCTGCGCCGCCGCGAGGGGGTGCTGAGCGGCATCCTGAACGGGGTCGATCCCACGGTATGGGACCCGCAGCACGACTCCAACCTGCCGCGCGGCTACGGCCTCGATGATGCGGCGTCGGGAAAGCAAGCGGCCAGGCGCGCGCTGCAGCGGCGCCTCGGGCTCGACCAGGATCAGGGTGCGCCGCTGTTCGGGGCGGTCAGCCGCCTGACCCCGCAAAAGGGCCTCGACCTGCTGCTCGCGATCCTTCCGGAGCTGGCGGCGGGGGGCGGCCAGCTCGCCCTGCTCGGCTCGGGCGACCCCGATCTCGAGCGCGGTTTTGCCGATGCGGCACAGGCGCAGCAGGGGCGGGTCGGGGTCGAGCTCGGCTATGACGAGGCGCTGTCGCACCTGATCATGGCCGGCGCCGATGTCCTTGTCATGCCGTCGCGCTTCGAGCCATGCGGCCTGACCCAGCTCTACGCGCTGCGCTACGGGGCGCTGCCATTGGTGCGCCGGGTCGGCGGCCTCGCCGACACGGTTGTCGACGCCGATGCCGTGAGCCTCGCCCACGGGACCGCGACCGGCTTCGCCTTCGACGAGGAGAGCGCGGGAGGGCTGAGCTCTGCGATCCGGCGCGCCGGCGCCTTGTTCGGCCAGCGCGCGGTGTGGCAGCGGATGGTCCGCCGGGCAATGACCCGCGACTTCAGCTGGGAGGCCGCCGCCCGCCAGTATTTGGCACTTTACCGCGAGCTATGCCGGGATGCCGCGTAGGCCGGTGCCGATACCGTTGCCGGCGGTTTAGACGAGGAACTCGATCCGCCGGTCTGGCACAAGCCATAAGAGCGCGACTGCAACGTAGAGCAGGATCGCGACCCACGGCCGCAGGAAGGCGAGCGGCATCGCGGCTGCATAAATCGACACAGACAGCTTGCCCTTCAGATCGCTGCCCACCGCGGCGGCGAGCTTTGAGCTTTGGCCGTTGCGGGCGATAATCGCCCGTTGCAGCAACGAATAGCCGACCGCCGCCAAAAACAGCACCGCGCCATAGGCGGCGGTCGGCAGTGCGGCAAAAGCGGTGTCGTCCATCCACCGGATCACGAACGGCACCAGCGACAGCCAGAACAACAGAAACAGGTTGGCCCATAATACTTTGCCATCGACGCGCTCGGTCGCGTGCAGCATGTGGTGGTGATTGTTCCAAAAGATGCCGATATTCGCGTAGCTCAGCGCATAAACGAGAAAGATCGGCATCGCGGAAAGCAGCGCGGCGAAATCCGAGCCCGCCGGCACCTTCATGTCGAGCACCATGATCGTGATCACAATAGCGATCACGCCATCGGTAAAAGCTTCGAGCCGCCCCGTCTCCATCGTCGGCCTCCCTCCTGGGTCCGGGCGAACGGGTCGGACGTTGCGGCGGAGGGGCTATTCGAGGCCGATTGCCAATGCGATCCGACGCCGTATCACCTGGAGCTCCTGTCGCGTAATCGTTGACGGCGTGGCGGTCACCCGCAGCGTCGAAGTAGTCGCGACGCAATGTGACAGCGCATAGCATCGCTTTGTGCATCCGTTCTGCGGCGTCGGGTCTATCGCCAACGACAGATCAGCAATGGCGAGCCGCGCGTCCTCGGTGAGCGGGACGAGAATGACGTTCGGATAGGATGAATTAAACAACGCTTCGTCCTCGACCACGACCGCTGGACGCAGCTTATTCGGCTCCTTTGGAAGCCCGTCCCGCCAATAGACAACGACGATCTGGCCGGCGGAAAATCCAGCCAACGAATCAACTTTCCCCGGCTCGAGGTGTACCCCAATCGCGATAAAACGCCGCCGCTTCGGGAGACGCCGCGACATACTCTCCGACGGCGCGGCTCTGCTCGCGAATTCGCTGTCGCTGCAAACGCAAAGCGGTTTCGTTGGCGATGTGCCGCAAATAGGTCGAAAGCCCCGTGCCGCGCGCGCGTGCCTCCGCCTCCAGCGTTTCCCTGATGTCGTCGTCCAGCCGGACCGATACCGGTGAACCCATGCCCTATCTCCTGTATGACATACATGTAATACATATCGGGAAAGGAGCAAGCGCCTATCTATCTCACACATTGAAGCGGAAATGCATGATGTCGCCGTCGCGGACCACGTAATCGGCGCCTTCGAGTCGCATGCGGCCGGCGTCCTTGGCGCCCTGCTCGCCGCCATGGGCGACAAAATCCTCGTAGGAGATGGTTTCGGCCCGGATAAAGCCCTTTTCGAAATCGGTGTGGATGCGGCCGGCGGCCTGCGGCGCCTTGGTGCCGCGCGCGACCGTCCAGGCGCGCGCCTCCTTCGGCCCGACGGTCAAAAAGGTGATCAGGTCGAGCAATGCATAGCCGGCGCGGATGACGCGGGTGAGGCCCGCCTCGGCGAGCCCGAGCGAGGCCAGAAATTCGTCGCGCTCGGCGGCATCGGCGAGCTGGGCCAGTTCGGCTTCGATCGCCGCCGAGACTGCCACCGAACCGGCGCCGCGCCCGGCGGCGTAGTCGGCGAGGCGGCGGCTTTCGGAATTGCCGGAGCCGGCGCTCGCCTCATCGACATTGGCGATATAGAGCACCGGCTTGGCGCTCAGCAGTTGCAGCGCGTCGAGGCGCGTTTTCCGGTCGGCGCCGACGACCGCCGAGCGCGCCGGCTCGCCCGCGCGCAGCGCCGCCAGCACCGGCTCGATAACCAGGGCGAGCGCCTTCGCCTCCTTGTCGCCGCCGCGCGCCCGCTTGTGCACCGCCACGGCGCGGCGCTCGAGGCTTTCGAGATCAGCGAGCATCAGCTCGGTCTCAACGGTCTCGATATCGCGGATCGGGTCGACCGAGCCCTCGACATGGACGACATTCGGGTCGGCAAAGCAGCGCACCACATGGGCGACCGCGTCGACCTCGCGGATATGCCCGAGAAACTGGTTGCCGAGGCCCTCGCCGCGCGCCGCCCCGCGCACCAGACCGGCGATATCGACAAATTCGAGCTGGGTCGGAATGATCTTCGCCGATTTCGCCAGACGGGCGCAGACCGCGAGCCGCTCGTCGGGCACCGCGACGCGCCCGACATTGGGCTCGATCGTGCAGAACGGATAATTCGCCGCCTCGGCCGCTTCGGTCGCGGTCAAGGCGTTGAACAATGTGGACTTGCCGACATTGGGCAAGCCGATGATGCCGCAGCTGAAACCCATCGGCTGCTAAGGGCGCGCCACAGCGGGGTCGGCTTCGGGCGGGGCGAGGCGGCGGGCCACCTCGCTCATAAACGCCTCGGGCGCGCCGCCGAGCAGCAAGGGCACCATCTCGGCGACCGCATCGATCAGCGGCTCGACCCATTCGCTGATCTCGTCGGCGGGGAAGTTTTGCAGCACGTAGGGCAGCACCAGCTCCTTGACGCCGGGATGCCCGACCCCGATCCGCACCCGCCAAAAATCAGGGCCGATCAGCGCGTCGATCGAGCGCAGGCCGTTATGCCCGGCGCTGCCGCCGCCGCGCTTGACCCGCAGCTTGCCGGGACGCAGGTCGATCTCGTCATGGATCACCACGATGTCCCCCGGCACGATCTTGTAAAAGCTCATCGCCGCCAGCACCGCCTCGCCCGAAGCGTTCATAAAGGTCTGCGGCTTTAGCAACAGCCGGCGCTCGCCGGCAACGGTGCCCTCGGCAAGCTCGCCTTTGAAGCGGTTGCGAAAGGCTGAGAAGCCGTACCTGCGGGCGATCGCATCGGCCGCCATAAAGCCGACATTGTGGCGGGTGCGGGCATAGCGGGCGCCCGGATTGCCAAGGCCGACGACAAGCCGCATGGGTCACGCAGCCGGCGAGCCTCAGGGTGCGGCCGGCGGCTCGGCCGCGGCCGGCGGTGCGGTGGCGGCGGTGGTCGCCTCCTCGCGCACCGCCGAAGAGGGCGCCACGCTGGCGATCGTGAAATCGCGCTCGGTGATCGTCGGGCGGCAGCCTTCCGGCACCGCGACTGCGCTGATATGGACACTGTCGCCGATATCGAGCCCATCGAGGTTGACGGTCAAATGGTCCGGGATGTTGTCCACCGGGCAGATCAGGTCGATGCCGTGGCGCACGATGTTGAGGATGCCGCCGCGGCGGATGCCGATCGACAGCTCCGGGTTGATAAAGACGACCGGCACGGTCACGGTCACCCGGCTGGTGGCCGCGATCCGCATGAAATCGACATGCAGCGGCGCGTCGGTTGCCGGATGGTACTGCACCTCGCGCGGCAGGGTGCGCTGCACCGCGCCATCGATCGTGAGATCGACCAGGGTGGCGAAAAACCCGCGCTTGGCGAGCGCCCGCGACAATTCGCGCGGATCGAGGCTGATCGGCGTCGGATCCTGCTTGCCGCCGTAAACGATGCCGGGAACGCGCCCCGCCCGCCGGGTGGCGCGGGCCGCCCCCTTGCCGGCGCGGGCGCGCAGTTCGGCGCTGAGGCTGGTGATCTCGGGCATCGGTAGTCGCTCCTCGTTGCAGGATGGCCCCAGGTCCCACACGGGATCGGGCCGAGTGAAATTAGGCCAACATAGGTTTGGCGTTGGCGGCCCGAGCGCAAGCACGCCGCGACGCGATGGCCGGGGCTTGCCGCAGGCGGGCGAGGTTCAATCGAACAGGCTGGAGACCGAGCGCTCCTCGCTGATCCGGCGGATCGCCTCCGCGATCAGCGGCGCGATCGATCACCTGGCGGATGTTGCTGGCCTCGCGCACCGCCTCGGTCGCGATGATGCTGTCGGTCATCACCAGCGCCTCGATCGGCGAGGCGGTGACCCGCGCCACCGCGCCGCCCGACAACACGCCGTGCGTCACATAGGCGAATGCACCGCCGACGCGCCGGCCTCGATCAGCGCCGACGGCCGCGTTGCACAGGGTGCCGGCGCTGTCGACCATGTCGTCGATCAGGATGCAGCTGCGTGCCGCGGACATCGCCGATGATGTTCATGACCTCGGAAACGCCGGCCCGCTCGCGCCGCTTGTCAACGATCGCCAGATCGGCGTCGAGCCGGCGGGCGATGTGCCGCGCGCGGTAGACGCCGCCGACATCGGGCGACACGATGACCAGATCGCGGCGCGCATGGTGGTCGAGAATGTCTTTCACCAGCACCGGCGCGGCGATAGAGATTGTCGGTCGGGATGTCGAAAAAGCCCTGGATCTGCCCGGCGTGCAGATCGAGGGTCAGCACCCGGTCGGCGCCGGCCGCGGTGATCATGTTGGCGACGAGCTTGGCCGAGATCGGGGTGCGCGAGCCGGATTTGCGGTCCTGCCGGGCATAGCCGTAATAGGGGATCACCGCCGTTACCCGCCGCGCCGAGGCGCGCTTCAAGGCGTCGAGGCTGACCAGCAGCTCCATCAGGTGGTCGTTGGCCGGGTATGAGGTCGATTGGATCACGAAGACATCCTCGCCGCGGACGTTTTCGTGGATCTCGACGAACACCTCCATGTCGGAAAAGCGCCGCACGCTGGCCCTGGTCAGCGGCAACGACAAATAGGCCGCGATCGCCTCGGCGAGCGGGCGGTTGCTGTTGCAGGCGAGGATCTTCATCCGACAGCCATCGGCGCCGGCGGGCCATGCCCCGCGGCTTCACGCGACCGACACTGTAACAATGCCGGCGCGGCCTGGCAATCGCGGCCGCTGCGCCGGCTCACGACGGGCCGCCGGGCGACGGGGCCGCCGCGGTCGACCAGCTCCATGATCCCGCCCTGGGCCGAAGCCGCGACCGTGTAGGCGACATCGCCCCAAGGACCCTCCAAGAGGCCTGCCGGAACATCGTTCTGCTGCGCCACCGTGCCGATTTCGGTGCCGTTCGCGCGGCGCACGTGCCAGACGATCTTGACATGCTGCATCCCCGCTATCGGGCTGGCGACGGCAACATCGGCATAGAGGACGAGGTCGGCCTGCGCCGTCGGGCCGGAGACGATTGCGACATCCTGCCGCTTCAACAGCGCAGTGATGGCGCGGTCGAGTGCTGCTCCGCCATCGCCCGGCGCGCCATCGACCCCGCGGATCAACAGTCGCGTCCGGCCGCCGGCCTTGGCCACGACCGGGGCCTTGCCCTCCAGCATCGCCGCGATCTGGTCGGCGCTGGCAGCGGCCAGGCGCGTCACCGCGTCCTGGGTCCCTTGTTGCCAATCCTGCGCCCCGGCCTCAATCCGTTCGGCGCGCTCGCCGAGCGATTTACCGGAGGGGTCGCGCAGGTTCCACAGCACGATCACCGCCGCCTTGCCGCCGGTGGGCGGCATCGCTTGGACCCGGCCGTCGAGTTGGTAGCTGGCGATGCTCGCCGCCCGGTCGCTGGCCGCAATGTCGCGCTGCTGCAGCGCCTGCGCCATCGCCGGCGCGAGCTTTGCGGCGGTCGCCCGCGGCCCGCCTTTGAGTGGAGCGATCGCGACGCTGGCGTCGTCGCGCAGGGTCAGCATCGGCGAGCCCGGCTTTGGCACGTCGTCGGCAAAGGGGTGCGGCAGCGGCTGACAGGACGCCAGAAACAACGCGGCGGCAACATGCGCGCACCAGGAAGGCGGCCGCAGGGGCGAGCTCATCGCACCGGCAACATGCCGCCGGCGAGGCGGCCAAGCAGGCGGATCAGATCGGGCGTCACTGGGCCGGGATCACAAGGAGCGGCGCAACGCGGTCAGCCGTCGAGCACTATGGCGGAGAGAGCGCGGCCATAGGCCGCCTCGCCGCGCAGGCAGGCCCGGCGATAGCTGAAACATCGATCCTCGGCGACAACGGTGTCCATGGCGGCGTGCTGCACCACGGCCACCCCGGCTCGCTTGAGGCGGTGCTCGACATAGCCCGCGAGGTCGAACATGAAATGGCCGGCACGCCGCGCCGGCGCAAAAAACACCTCCGCGGCAAGATCTTCGGCGAGGATCGGCTGCGGAAATTCGGGGCCGACCTCGTAGGATGAAGGCCCGATGCAGGGGCCGATGCCGGCCCGGATATGGCGGGGCTCGGCGCCGATCGCCAGCATTCCGGCAACTGTCGCTTCGACGACCCCGCGCAAGGCCCCGCGCCAGCCGGCATGCGCGGCGCCGATGACCCGCGCGACCGGGTCATGGAAGAGGACCGGGGCGCAATCGGCAGTCAGCACCCCCAAAGCCAATCCCGGGATTCGGCTGACCATCCCGTCGGCCACGGGGGCATCCTCGCGGCGCCATGGCGTTTCCACGGTTAGGACGGCGGAGCTGTGGATCTGACGGCAGGTCAGCAGCCGATCGGCGCCGAGCCCGAGCCCCTCCATTGCGATCATGCGATTGCGGGCGACCCGCTCCGCCGCGTCGCCGGAGCCGAACCCGCAATTCAACGATGCGAATAGCCCCTCGCTGACCCCGCCGCGACGAGTGAAGAACCCGTGGCGGACCCCGCCTTCGGCATCGAGCGTGGCGAGCGTGATCATTGCTCCGTTTCCAGCGCATCGAAGCCCGGCGGCACCCCCAGCGCCGGCGAGGTCAGCGCCACGACCTTGAACAAAGACCCCATTTGCGCCGGGTCGAGCAGACGCGCAACACCGCTTTCCAGCCGCTGCCGCGCGGCCGGCGTCGCGCGCGCCGCCAACGCGGCCAGCCGCGCCGAAATCCCGAGAGCGCGCAGGAAGTCGCCCTGCGGCACCGGCCCCCAAATCTCGGCCCCGGCGGCTCGGGCGGTTTGCGCGAAAGCGGCAAAATCGACGTCGGCGCTGAGGTCGGTCGTTCCGGGCATTTCCAGCGGGTCGGCCGGTTGGTGGCGGCGCACGCCGCGCAAGCTCGGCCCCGGCGCGCTCGGGAAGTAGCCGTAATCGATGAACAAGGCCGCTCCCGGTGAACACTGCAGCCGCGCTCCGAGCGTCGCCGCAATGGAGAGTGCGGCGGGGCAGATCTCGACGGCGGCGCCCGGCGGCGCCGTATGGCGCAGCGGCTCGGGGACGAGCAGGTCGATGACCGGGCTCTCGGCGCCATCGATAAACGACAGCCGATCACCTTCGGGGCCGAGCCCCACCCCGCGCTCCGACCAGTGCCGAGCCCCGCGCACCAGCTGCCGGATCGGCAGCGCGTCGAGGAACTCGTTGGCGACGAGGATCAGCGGTCCCGTGGGCACCTCCTCGACCCCTGTCACCCAGACCGGGTCGGCGGCTTCGAGGCGGCGCTGCTGCTCGGTCCGCAACAGCGGACTCGCCTCGACCAGATAGAGCCGCCATGCCCGGCGGAATTCCGGCACGGTCGCGGCGGCGCGCAGCAGATCGGCGGCAAGCACGCCGCTGCCCGGCCCCAGCTCGGCCAGCACAACCGGGTTGGGCCGGCCGATCCGCTCCCATATCAGCGCGCACCACACGCCCAAAAGCTCGCCAAAGATTTGGCTGATTTCGGGCGCGGTGACAAAATCGCCGGCCGCGCCAAGCGGGCGACGGCTGGCGTAATAGCCGAGCTCCGGATCGTGCAAGGCCATCGCCATATAAGGCGGCGACCGAGAGCGGGCCCTCGGCGCGAATGCGGCGGATGATCTTGTCGGCGAGCGCACCCTGCGTCATAGCCGCGCCGAGGCGCGCCGCGGCCGCCGGGCCCAGATGATAAGGATGATGCCGGCGAGCAGCACCGGGATCGACAGCAGCTGCCCCTCGGTCGTGCCGAAGACCAGATATCCGATTTGCGGATCAGGCTGGCGGAACATTTCGCCAAAGATACGGGCCACCGCGTAGCCGGCCAGAAACAGCCCGGTGACGACCCCCGGCCGCCGCCTGGCGCCGAGCCGCTCCGCCACGAACAGCAGCAGGAACAACAGGATTCCTTCGCAAAACGCTTCGTAGAGCTGGCTCGGATGGCGCGGCACCGGCCCGCCATTCGGAAAGATCATCGCCCAAGGCACGTTGCTCGGGCGGCCATACAGCTCACCGTTGATAAAATTGGCGATGCGGCCAAAGAACAGGCCGATCGGGACCGCTTCAATGACAACGTCGGAAAAAGCGAACAGGCGGAGCTTGCGTTGCCGGGTGAACAGGATGATGGCGATCGTCACACCGATGGCGCCGCCGTGAAACGACATCCCGCCATGCCAGACTTCGAGCGCCTGCAGCGGATGGGCCGAGTAGTAGCCGGCATTGTAAAACAGGACATAGCCGATGCGGCCGCCAACGACGACGCCGAGCGTCGCCCAGACGAGAAAATCGTCGATGTCCTGGCGGCCGACCAGATGCGGCGGCCGGGAGGCGAGATAGAGGCAATAACGCCAGCCGATCACCAAGGCGGCGATATAGGCAAGCGCGTACCAGCGGATCGCGAACGGGCCGAATGAGACAGCGATCGGATTGATCGCCGGAAACGGGATCACCAACAGCGGCATTGGCCAATAATCGCTATGCTGTCATTGCGAGGAGCCCCCAGGGCGACGAAGCAATCTCGTGCAGCATCAGCCGACATACGGCACCAGATTGCTTCGCTGCGCTCGCAATGACATCTCTCTACGAACTTCTGATCCCGCACTTAGCGCCGAGCATCGTCGGTGCCAGGGCGAGCGCGAAACGCCGTGCGGCCGCGTTGTTATAGGGGGCGAGCGGGGCATCGCCAAGAAATCTGGCGGCGGCGTTATGCCGCTGGCGGGATCTGCGCCCCGGTTCATCCCTCGGCGAGCAGCACGATCGCCCCGGTGGCCTCATGCGGCGGAACGGCAAGATCGCCGTCAGGCATGCGGACGAAGGCGATCCCGCCCCGGGTCAGATAATCGGCGGTGTCGGCCAGCCGCTCGACGCCGAGCTCGATCGCGGCGATGCCCGGCAGCGGAAATTCTCGGTCGAGATCGAGGCCGGGGTGCATCGTGCGAAAATCATCGGGTGTGGCGAACACGATCCGCTGCCGCCCGACATGGACCACGGCGACGGCATCGGTGGTCGTCACCTGGACAATGCCGAGCAGCCGGTCGTAAGCCCCCAGCAACGGGGTGGTGCTGTCGACCAGGACATGGATGGCGTTGAGTCGTTGCGCGCCGTTGGGATGAACCAGCCATTCGGGCCGGCGCATCAGCTCAGGCGTCAGATGGCTGCACAAAAAGCTTTCGAGCCCCGGCGTTTCCTGCGGCGGCAGGGAGACCAGGCTGAAGCGCGGCATCAGGGTTTCCGCGGCCAGCTCTGTTCGGCGCGCCAGCGGGCGCGGCTCGGACGGGTGCAGCCCTCGGCGCAGCAATGCCGCGCGAGCCTCTTCCGCGGTTCCGGCCGGGGCGAAGGCCGCCGCCATCGCTCCCTCGCGCCGCTCCAGAAATCTGGCCAGATGCTCGACCCCATCGGCCGCATCGACGATGCCCATCAGCTCGAGATAGTTCGAGCCAAACATGATGCAGTAATTGGCCGTGCCGCGGCCGATATGACGCCCGCGCGGCGACAGGGTGAAGCCGAGCCGGGTCCACGCGTCCCGGGCATGTTCGAGGTCGCGCACGGCGACGATGACGTGGTCGATGCCGGCGATGCCAGTGTCCATCGGCTCACCCTGTGCTGTGGCGCCGGCGCGGGGCTCAGGCACCGCGTTCCGGGAACAGCTCGAGCAGCCCCGATCGCGAGGCCGGGCAAATGCCGCGCTCGGTGATCAGCGCGGTGACCAGCCGGGCCGGGGTCACGTCGAAGGCATAATTGGCGGCAGCGCTAGCCACTGGGGTGAGGCGAACCGCGACCCGGCGGCCGTCCTCGCTCCATCCCTCGATATGGGTGACCTCGCGGGCATCGCGGCATTCGATCGGGATCGCGGCGCCGCTGTCGATCTCCCAGTCGATCGTCGGCGACGGCAGGGCGACATAAAACGGGATGTCGTTGTCGTGCGCCGCCAGCGCCTTCAGATAGGTGCCGATCTTGTTCGCGACGTCGCCGGCAGCGGTGGTGCGGTCGGTGCCGACCAGGCACAGATCGACAAGGCCCTGCCGCATCAGATGGCCGCCGGCATTGTCGACAATGACGGTGTGCGCCACCCCGTGCTGGCCGAGTTCCCACGCGGTCAGGCTGGCACCCTGGTTGCGCGGCCTGGTCTCATCGACCCAGACATGCAATGGGACGCCGTTGTCATAAGCGCGATAGACCGGCGCCAGAGCGGTGCCCCAATCAACCGTGGCGAGCCACCCGGCATTGCAATGGGTCAGCACCTCAACCCGGCCGGTCTCGTGCTTGCGCCGCCAGGCTTGGGCGATCAGTGCCGCGCCGTGCTCGCCGATCGAGCGGTTGATCGCGACATCCGCTTCGGCGATGAAGCCAGCTTGCGCCATGGCGGCGGCGAACCGGCGTTGCGGCGGCAGGTCGGCCAGCGCGCGCCGCACTTGGCCGAGCGCCCAGCGCAGGTTGACCGCGGTCGGGCGGGTCGCGGCGAGCACTCTTTCGGCGTCAGCAAGGCCGGCGTCGCTCGGGTCGGCGGCCATCGCCAGCGCCATGCCGTAAGCGGCGGTAGCGCCGATCAGCGGCGCGCCGCGCACCTGCATCGCGCGGATCGCGTGCGCCGCATCGTCGAGCGTCGCGAGGCTGACGATCGCGAGTTCGTGCGGCAGGCGGGTCTGATCGATGATCTCGACGGTTCGTCCATCCGGCGACGGCCACACCGTGCGCATCGGGCGGCCGCCGACGTTCATTTCAGGGTGCCCCGGTCGAATCTGGGCGGGGATCGGCCGGTCGCAGCACTCGCCCGGCGACCGCGTCGAGGCGGGCCAACAGCGCCGGGTCGCGCCGCTCGGGCGCGGTGATCAGCGCATGGTCGAGCGCGCGCTGGCACCCTTGGCGGCACGGGCCGGAATGGGCGGCGAGCAGCGGGACGACGTGGCGGACCAGCGCCTTTGCCTTTTGCGCAGTGGCCAGCAACACGCCGACGATCATCTCGACCGTCACCGCATCGTGCGCCGGGTGCCAGCAATCGTAATCGGCGACCATCGCCAGCGTCGCATAGCAGATTTCCGCCTCGCGGGCGAGCTTGGCCTCGGGCATGTTGGTCATGCCAATCACATCGCAGCCCCAGGAGCGATAGAGCCGGCTCTCGGCCAAGGACGAGAATTGCGGCCCTTCCATGACCAGATAGGTGCCGCCGCGCTTGACTGTTAGGCCGGCCGGTCCCGCCGCCGCGACCAGCGCATCGCCGACCCGGCCGCAGACCGGATGCGCCATCGACACATGCGCGACGCAACCGGCGCTGAAAAAGCTCTTCACCCGCGCGAAGGTGCGGTCGATGAACTGGTCGATGATCACGAAATCGCCGGGCATCAGATCTTCGCGCAGGCTGCCGACCGCGGAGAGCGAGACGATGTCGGTGACGCCGCAGCGCTTCAGCGCGTCGATATTGGCGCGAAAGTTGATCTCGGAGGGCGGCAGCACGTGCCCGCGCCCATGACGCGGCACGAACACGACCGGCTGACCGTCGAGATTGCCAAAGCAGAACTCGTCGGAGGTTGGCCCGAACGGGCTCTCGACCCGTCGCCACGCGACATCGGCGAGGCCGTCGATCTCATAAAGCCCGCTGCCCCCGATGATGCCGATGACCGGTGTGCTCATTGGCGGCTCAGTGGATGCGCGACCAGATTTTGCGCTTGGCCGCGTAAAATATCCCGACCGTGACGATCAGGAACAGGAACACCTTGGCCCCGATGATATGCCGGCTGTCCAGATTGGGGTGCGAGGCCCAAGTCAGGAAGGTGGCGGCATCGTGCGCCATCTGCGGCACTGTGGCCTTGGTCCCGTCGGCATAGGTGACCGCCCCTGCGCTGAGCGGCGGCGGCATCGCGATCATATGGCTGGGGAAATACTCGTTGTAATACTTGCCGGACGGAACCTCGACCCCCTTCGGCGCCGGTTTGTAGCCGTTCAGGATCGCGTAGACGTAATCGGGGCCGCCGGCGCGGGCCGCGACCAGCATCGATTGGTCGGGCGGCAGCGCCCCGCCATTTGCCGCGCGAGCCGCCTCGTCGTTGGGAAAGGGTCCCGGGATCGGGTCTGCCGGAAGGCATGGCCGCTGATACATCTGGCCCTTGTCGTTGGGCCCGGCGTTGCACTGGTAGGTGGCGGCCAGCGCCTTGACCTCGGCCGCGCTGTAGCCGAGCGCCGTCAGGTCGCGAAAATAGAGATGCGTCACCGGATGGCACGCGGAGCAGACTTGCTTGTACACTTGAAAGCCGCGTTGCAGCGCCGCCGGATCGTAGGTGCCGAAGACCCCGTCGAACGACCATTGCTGGTGCGGCAATGGCGGGGTCTCCTGGGCGCGCGCCGATATGGGCGCGAGCGCCAACAAAAGGGCCAGCGCTGCCGCGGCGCGGGCAAGCCTGAAGGTGTTGACAGGCCTCGGCATGTTGAGCGGCATCTCAGGGCTTCTCCATCGGCGCGGCGCCGGCGCGGCCCCGCACCGACCCGCCCCCCAGCACCGGGGTGCCGATGCTGGCCGGCAGCGGACGCGGCCGCTCGAGCTTGCCGATCAACGGGAACAGAACCAGGAAGTGGAAGAAATAATAGAAGGTCGCGATCCGCCCGATTGTGATGACGATGCCCTCAGGCGGATGGGCGCCGACCCAGCCGAGCGCCAAGACCGCGATCACCAGGAGCCAGAACACCCATTTATATACCGGGCGGAACTTGGCGCTGCGCACCGGCGAGGTGTCGAGCCACGGCAGCACGAACAGGATCAGGATCGAGGCGGCCAGCAGCAGCACGCCGGAGAGCTTGCTCGGCACCGAGCGCAGGATCGCGTAGAACGGCAGGAAGTACCATTCCGGCGTGATTTCCGGCGGCGTCTGCATCGGGTTGGCCGGAATGGAATTCTGCGGATCGCCGAGAAAGTTCGGCGCGTAGAACACGAAGAACGCGTAGACCAGCAGAAAGACGCTGAGCCCGAACAGATCCTTGATCGTGTAGTACGGATGAAACGGGATCGAATCCTGCGGGCCCTTCAGATCGATGCCGAGCGGGTTGTTGGAGCCGAAGCGGTGCAGCGCCACCAGGTGCAGCAGCACGACAAAGACGATGATGAACGGCAGCAGGTAGTGCAGCGCGTAGAACCGGTGCAGGGTCGGATCGCCGACATTGTAGCCGCCCCACAAAAACGTCACGATCGGATGGCCGATCAATGGCAGCGCCGAGAATAGATTGGTGATGACGGTCGCCGCCCAATAGCTCATCTGCCCCCAGGGCAGCACATAGCCCATAAAGGCGGTGGCCATCATCAATAGGAGGATGACGACGCCAAGCATCCACAACAGCTCGCGCGGCTGCTTGTACGAGCCGTAGTATAGCCCGCGGAAGATATGGATGTAGACGATGGCAAAGAACATCGACGCCCCGTTCTCATGGGCGTAGCGCATCAGCCAACCATAGTTGACGTCGCGCATGATGCGCTGCACCGAGTCGAAGGCAAGCTCCGAGCTCGGCGTGTACTGCATCGCCAGAAAGACGCCGGTAACGATCATTACGAGCAGCATGATCCCGGCGAGCGATCCGAAATTCCACCAATAGCTCAAATTGCGCGGGGTCGGATATTCGTTGAGCTCGTGGTCCAAGGTCGCCAAGAACGGCAACCGGTAGTCGATCCAGCGGATGATCCGGCGGCCGGCGCCGGGACGGGTTTCGGCCATCGCGCTCTCCTAGCCGATCCTGATCGTGGTGTGGCTGTTGTCGGCGAAGGGCGCGGCAAGGTCGCGACCCGCCTGGTCCCAAAGGATATTCCCCGGCGCATCATAGTCCCTGCCATGGCCCCGGCAACCGCGGCCGCCGGCCCGGCCGCCACAGTACCGGGTCCGGCCGCGCCGCGGCAGGGCAATGTGCTGGTGCGCCAGATTGGCCATTGATAACCTCTTCGCTTGCGGGCTTGCTCGCCAGCCGCAGCCGCCGGCGAAGCTATACTGTTGAAGAAGGCGAACTATGCGACAGACTGCCGCAGAAATCGGCGGCAAAGCAGTGGTCTCGACCGCCAATCCGGTACATTCGAGCGCGTCAACAACCCGGTCGTCGCAGGTTTCTGCCAGGGCTGGATTGCGCCTCGCCCTCTATCAGCCGGACATACCACAGAATACCGGGGCGATGCTGCGGCTTGCCGCCTGTTTTGGGATTGCCGTCGATGTGATCGAGCCTTGCGGTTTTCTGCTCGACGACCGCCGCCTCAAGCGCGCGGCGCTCGACTACGCGGCCATTTGTCCGATCGTCCGGCATGCGTCATGGGCCGCTTTCCTCGCCGACCGCAATCCCCGCTCGCGGCTGGTGCTGATGACGACCTCCGGGACGGTGGCGCTGCACCGGTTTGCCTTCGCCGGCGACGACACGATCCTCTTTGGCCGGGAAAGCGCCGGGGCGCCGCCCTCCGTGCACGCAGCCGCGGCGGCGCGAATCGCGATCCCGCTGCGCTCACCCGCCCGCTCGCTCAACGTGGCGCTGGCCGCCGCCATCGCCCTCGGGGAAGCGTTGCGGCAGACCGCGCAGCTGGCCGAGCTATGAACGCACCCCACGCCGGCTTTCCCCCGGACCCCGTCCGCTGCGAGCGTGCCGCCGCCTGGTTCGCGGCACTGCGCGACCGCATCTGCGCGGCGTTTGAGGCGATCGAGGACGAGTTTGTCGCAGGGTGTGCGCCCGACGGGCCGGCCGGCCGGTTCGAGCGCGCCCGGTGGGAGCGTCCGGGCGGGGGCGGCGGCACCACCGCGATCATGCGCGGGCGGGTCTTCGAAAAGGTCGGGGTCAACATCTCGACCGTGTCGGGCGAATTCTCGCCCGAGTTCCGCAACGACATTCCCGGCGCCGGAGAGGACCCGCGCTTTTGGGCAGGCGGCATTTCGCTGGTCGCCCATCTGCGCTCGCCCTTGGTCCCGGCGGTGCATCTGAACACCCGGTACATCGTCACCGGCAAGGCCTGGTTCGGCGGCGGCAGCGATCTGACCCCGATCTACCCCGACACCGAGGCGGAAGAGGCGTTTCACGCGGCGCTGGCCGGTGCCTGCAACAGCTATGACCCCGAATGCCACGCCCGCTTCAAGGCCTGGTGCGACGAATATTTTTTTCTCCCGCATCGCGGCGAGGCGCGCGGCGCCGGCGGGATTTTTTTCGATTATCTCGACAGCGGCGACTGGGAGCGGGACTTTGCCTTTGTCCGCGCGCTCGGCGAGGCATTCTTCGAGGCGTATCCGGCGATCGTGCGGAAGCGCATGCGGCTTTCCTGGACCCCCGAGCAGCGCCGCCACCAGCTGGTGCGCCGCGGCCGATACGTCGAGTTCAACCTGCTCTACGACCGCGGCACTCGCTTTGGGCTGAAGACCGGCGGCAACGTCGAGGCAATCCTGATGTCGCTGCCGCCCGAGGCCGCCTGGCCCTGATGGCGGGAACGCCCAAACCGCGGCGGGTGTTGACGAGCGCGAGCCATGGCCAAAGCAAATATCGACGACCGCGCCGCGTTGCAGCGGATTTATCCGGCGGAAGCCTTTGCCGCCGACGCCGCGCAGAACGATCTCCCGTCGAGCACCGTCCTGAAGGGAGTGCGGGTGTTGTCGGCCCCCGACGCGGCCGGGGAGTTCGAGCTGGAGCCGGGGAGCCGGCAGGTCGGCGAGGCCGCCGCAGCACCATTCCTCGAGCCGCACCGGCGCGCAGGCGTTCAGCCCGGTGCAGATCCACGCGCCGGATACGAGCAATTTCTTGACGACGTCGTCGAAGCGGCGCGGCAATTTGGCTATGAGGCCGAGCGAAGCCCCGGCCAGGGAGATCCGCGAATCCGCGGTCTGCGGCAATGACCATGTTGGGCTAAACCTGCTGGATCGCGGATAGCAGCCAGCCGCTGCCGCGGCTGCGGACAAACGTCCACACTTCCTCGGTTTCCACCGGAACGCGCGGGTCGCCGCCGACAACCGCGTCGCGCTCGCCGGGCGATGTCGCGAGGCGCACGACATAGTCGAGCGCGCGCCAGCGCAGATAGGCTGTCGCGTATTGCAGGTCGCGCTCCTCCCAGCTCTCGCTCAGCTCGCCTTTGAGAAGCTGCACATCGGTGATGATGTTGCGCACGCCTTGGCTGACGTTGCGGGTCAGCTCCTCCGAGAAATAGTTCAGCATCTCGGGCGTCGTCAGCCGCCGCAGGCGATCGAGATCGCCGGCGCTCCAGGCCTCCTGGACCGCTGCGTGCAGCCGCTGGAACGATTGCAGATCGGCGTCGGCCAGGTTGACGTCACGGCCGCGCCCTGCCGGCATCGCCGCCCCAACCGCCCCACGGCGGGCGATCGGACCGGCCCCGCCGCCGCGCCAGCCCGACGACGCCGCCCCGCGGCGCAACAGACGCAAGGCGAACCAGGCGAGCGCAACAATGATCACGATCCACAGCAGCGCGCCAATCGCCGATCCGGCGCCGCCCCCGGCTTCCCGCGCCGCCGCGCCATGCCCAAACAGCCACGAGCCAAAAACGCCGCCGGCAAGCCCGGTCAGGAATGGATGGCGCTGAAAAAAGCTGCCGCCATAGGCGGGGTAGCCCGATCGCGGAGCGACGCCCGGCTGAGCGGCGGGCGGCGGGCGCAGGCTGCGATTGAGCGGCTGCGCGCCGTTGTTCTCCCAGCTGCGCGCGCCCCGGCTGCCCATGCTCGACGGCCGGCCGCCAAACGAATGACCGGCCCGCGCCTCGGCCAGCGCCGGCGCCAGAGCCAAAAACGCGCAGCAGCACAATGCGAGCCAGACGCGCCAGCTCAGCCTCGCTTTCGACATGGCCCCTCCGCCCCGGAAACGCCGGGAAGCGCTATGCGGCAGCATATGGTGCCGGCGCCGGTCTGCCGAAGCGCCAGGTGCCGAAAATTGCCCGAGTTCGGCATGGCGCCGAGCTCGATGGCACCGGGCTCGATGGCGCCGGGCTCGATGGCGCCGGGCCCGACGGCCGGCCCGACGGCCAGGCAGCGGGTTGCTTGCTTGATTGAGGCTCTACCCAACCCAAATAACACGAGCAGAAATGTGATCCACGGTCGGGCGCCGCGTGCGGGCCAGAGCGTGGCTTCTTGCTCTTCCGAGGAGAAACCGGATGTCGCGGCTATCGCTGTTCAATTCGCCCTTGCTCTTGGGGTTCGACCATTTCGAGCGTGCGCTCGACCGGGTCAGCAAGATCTCGAGCGATGGATATCCGCCCTACAACATTGAGCAGCTCGGCGGCAACGCGCTGCGGATCACCTTGGCGGTTGCCGGGTTTACCATGGGCGATCTCGCCATCACGGTCGAGGACAACCAGCTCGTCGTGCGCGGCAAGCAGGCTGACGAGACCGAGCGGGTGTACCTGCATCGCGGCATCGCGGCCCGTCAGTTCCAGCGCTCCTTTGTGCTGGCCGAGGGGATTGAGATCAGCGGAGCGTGGCTCGAGAACGGATTGCTCCATGTCGATCTCGTCCGGCCCGAGGTGGAGAGCAAGATTCGCACGGTCGAAATCAAGGGTGCAGCCGCGGCGGCCGACGGCGGGGCGCAGGGTCCGCGTCGCTGATTGGGCACAGCGGCCGCGGGCCGGGCGCGAGGAAGGATCGTAATGGAAAAGATTGAACGGATTCGACAGATGTCGGCACGCGAGCTGGCGCTCTTCGGCATGCAGGACATGGCTTACATCAAGCGGGTTGTGGTCGATCAAACCCCCGGCTACGCGGTGCATGCAGCGGACGGCACGCAGATCGCCGTGCTGCCCGATCGCGATGTCGCTTTCGCAACGGTGCGCCAGCATGATCTCGAACCTCTGAGCGTGCACTAGGGGCGGTTTTCGCCCGAGTTGACGCCCTCGGGCACGCATCACCCGCACCCCGACCCGCCCCATCGAGGGGCGGGAGCACAAAATAGGAGCGCTGATCCAGGCCCTCCCCCTTGATGGGGGCGGGTTTGGGAGGGGTGAGCGCGGTGCGATTTGATCGGAAACTGCTCTAGAGGCGTCAGACGGCTTGGCTCGCCGTCAGATCGGTCAACAGGGCATAGAGCGCGTCGGCGTTGTCGGTGCCGCGCAGCTTCTCGCAAACCACGCGGTCGCGCAGCATCCGGGACACCCGGGCAAGCGCCTTCAGGTGGTCCGCCCCGGCGGTTTCCGGCGCCAGCAGCAGAAAGATCAGGTCGACCGGCTGATCGTCGATTGCCTCGAATGGGATCGGCCGATCGAGCCGGGCGAAGATGCCATAGAGCCTCGAGAGGCCCGGGAGCTTGCCATGCGGAACGGCGATCCCCAGGCCGATCCCGGTCGTGCCCAGGCGCTCGCGCTCGGTCAGGACATCGTAGATCACTCGCTCGTGAACCCCGGTCATCGCGGCAGCGCGCTTGGCCAGCTCCTGCAGGGCCTGCCTTTTATTGGCCGCGCGCAGCTGGGCAACGATGCTTCTCGGCGTTATCAGATCGGCGATCTCCATGAGTTGGTGCGCCGCTCCCCTAAATAAGTTTCAATCCGCGTCCGCGCAGCGCAGTTTCGCGGGGCAGTCACATGGGTCACCCGCGAATGGCGGCCGATAGAGTGCGGGCTCAGCCATCAACGGCCATCCGGGCTTTAGGCCGGCCGCTCGGCTGAGCGGCGGACGGGGTCGAGCTCTGGATCGACCCAGCCGATATTCCCGTCGGCACGCCGATACACCAGATTGAGCTCGCCATGGGACCGGTTGCGGAACAGCAGCACCGGCGCGTCGGCCAAGTCCATGCGCATCACCGCCTCGCCGACGGTCAAGCGCGGCAGCTCGGTGCTGATCTCGGCAATGACCGCGGGCCCGCCGGCTGCCCCCTCCTCCTCTTCGGCCTCCTCGATCACGGGCGCCAGCACATAGTCCCGCGCGCGCTCTGCAAGATCGGCCGGCTCGCGGGCTTTAGCATGGTGATCGCGAAGCCGCCGCTTGTAGCGGCGCAGCTGCTTGGCCAAACGCTCCGCCGCGGCGTCAAAGCCGGCATAAGCATCGCCGGCCGCGGCCCCAGCGTTGACGACGATTCCCCGGCCAATGTGGAGAGAGACCTCGGCGCGAACCAGATGCGCCTCTTTCGAGAGCACGACATGGGCTTCGATTGCGGTCTTAAAGTATTTTTCCAAAAGGGATTCTAAGCTAGATTCGACGCGCTGACGCAGCGTGTCGCCGATCTCGACCTGTTTTCCCGTCACCGTCAGCTGCATGGACCTGATTGCCTCTTCCGCCGGCCGAGCTGCCGCCGAGCATCCCACACGCGAAGTTGGGAACGCCCTAGAGCGCGATCAAGCGCCGGCACGCTAGGCGTCCCCCGCCGATGGGTCAAGCTCGCTTGCGGGCAACCCGTTATCCGCTACAGCGCCAGCAGCTTTTCGCGGCGGCGCTGCACCGAGGAGGAAATTCGCATTCCTTCGCGGTATTTGGCGACGGTGCGCCGAGCGATGTCGATGCCGTCCCGCTGGAGCAATTCGACAATCCGTTCGTCGGACAGGATGGCGTCGGCGGCCTCGCTGTCGATCAGGCCGCGGATGCGATGGCGCACCGCCTCGGCCGAATGCGCATCGCCGCCGCTCGAGGCCGGGATCGACGAGGTGAAGAAATATTTGAGCTCATAGAGCCCGCGTGGTGTGGCCATGTACTTGTTGCTGGTGACCCGGCTGACGGTGCTCTCGTGCATGCCGATGGCTTCGGCGATGTCGCGCAGGATCAGCGGTCGCAACGACTGCACTCCCCGGCGGAAAAATGCGTCCTGCTGACGCACGATCTCGGCCGCAACCTTGAGGATCGTGGTCGCGCGCTGATGCAGCGACTTGACCAGCCAATTCGCCGCCTGCAGCCGCTCGGTAAGGTAATCCCGCTCGGCCTTGTTGCGGGTCGCCTGGGTGACCCGGGCAAGGTACCGGTTGTTGACCAGCACCCGCGGCAGCGTTTCCGGGTTCAGCTCGACAATCCAGCTGCCTTCGGGCTGGGCGCGCATCAGAATGTCGGGCACGACCGTCTGGGCCAATGGTGGGTCGAAGGCGAGGCCCGGCCGCGGATCCAGTGATTTGATCTCGGCGATCATCTCCGCGACATCCTCGGCGCCGAGCTCGCATACCCGCATCAGCCCAGCGATGTTGCGGCTCGCGAGCAGCGGCAGGTGGTCGAGCAATGCCTGCATCGCCGGGTCGAGCCGGTTGCGGTCGCGCAATTGCAGCGCCAGGCATTCCCTGAGGTCACGGGCGAAGACACCCGCCGGGTCGAATTGCTGGAGTCGGGCGAGAACCGCCTCGACCCGCGCCAACGGGCAGCCGAGCATCACCGCCACTCCATCGAGCGCGCTGGTCAGATAGCCCGCCTCGTCGAGCAGGTCGAGCAAGTGCAGCGCAATCAGCTGGTCGCCTTGCTCGGCCAGATCGGTCCCGATTTGCTCCAGCAAATGCTCGCGCAAGGTGCGAGGCCGTGCGGCGGTCTGCTCGAACCCCGGCCGATCGTCGCCGCCGAGCGATCCGTTGCGGCCGCGCCACGGTTGCGGCTCGCCGCCGAGATCGACCGAACCGTCGCCATCGGCCCCGGCGGAGGCGTGCCAATGCTCGGCGGCATCGGGCATCAGCTCGCCGAGCAGCGCCTCCGGCGCCACCGCCGCAGCGATCTGGTCCGCCGCCGGCGCATCGCCATTGGGGTAGGTTTCCTCGGAGCTCGCCTCGCGCCGTTCGAGCAACGGGTTCTGCTGAATTTCGGCGTCGACAAAATCGGTCAGCTCGAGATTGGACAGCTGCAGCATCTTGATTGCCTGCTGCAGCTGCGGGGTCATTACCAGCGTCTGCGACTGGCGCAATTCCAGCCGTTGCGAGAAACCCGTCCT
Organism: uncultured Alphaproteobacteria bacterium; assembly: GCA_963738185.1. GTDB lineage: Bacteria > Pseudomonadota > Alphaproteobacteria > ATCC43930 > CGMCC-115725 > AP-15. The sequence continues at coordinate 1,987,551 of CAVTVA010000003.1, forward strand.
ATTCACATCATGCTCCGGTTGGAGCAGCTTATAGGCTAAACCGGTCGCCGAGGAAAACCCGCCTTACGTCGGCGTCGGCGACGATTTCGGCGGGTCGGCCTTCCATCAGCACGTGACCAGCGTGCAATATATACGCCCGATCGACGATTTCAAGCGTCTCGCGCACGTTGTGGTCGGTGATCAGCACGCCGATCCCGCGATCCCTCAGATGGCCGATCAGATCGCGAATGTCGCCAACCGCGATCGGATCGATCCCGGCCAGCGGCTCGTCGAGAAGGACGAAGTGAGGCTGGGTCGCGAGCGCGCGGGCAATCTCGCAGCGGCGGCGCTCGCCGCCCGACAGCGCCATCGCCGGGGTGCGACGCAAATGCGTGATCGAAAATTCAGCCAGCAGCGCGTCGAGCCGCACTTCGCGCGCACTGGGCTCGGGCTCGACGATCTCGAGGAGGGCGCGAATGTTTTGCTCGACGGTAAGGCCACGAAAAATCGAGGCTTCCTGCGGCAGATAGCCAATGCCGCAACGAGCGCGACGATACATTGGCAGGTCGGTGATATCTCGGCCATCGAGGCTGACCAACCCGGTGTCGGCCGCGATCAGCCCGGTGAGAATATAAAAACAGGTGGTCTTGCCGGCGCCGTTGGGGCCGAGCAGGCCGACCACCTCGCCGCGCTGCAGCGACACGTTGACCCCGCGCAGCACCGGCCGGCGTTTGAAGCTTTTGCCCAGCCCCTGCCCTTGCAGGCCGCGCCCGCGCAGCGCGCGGTTGTCGGCGACCAGCCGCGGCCGCCGCCCGCTCGCAACCGCCTCGGACGCCGCCGGCAGCGGAGCGACCACGCCCCTCATGGCTTTGCCGCGTCCCTGGCCGCAGGTTTCGGCGCGGCTCTGGCCTGGCCCGACACGCGGCCGCTGGTGTCCTGCCGCACAAAGAGGCCCTCGACCCGCGGCGCCGGCGCACCTGGCTTGGCGGCGACCGTCATGATTCGGCTGATGTTTCGGTTGAGGTCGATCACCGCATATTGACCCCTGACGACGTCCTGCCCCCGAGTGATCGTGACATTGCCGAGCAATGTAACGATGCCGGTATCGGCATTATAGACCCCGTAATCGCCGCGGCCGACATCGGTCGCGTTCCACACCACGACGTTCCCCTGCGCGTCGATCCGGCTGATCCTGGAGCTGCCCTCGCCGGCTTCGGTCGCCGCGGCCGCGTGGGCTCCATTCTTGCTCGCGCCGGCTTGCGGCCTTGCCAAGGCTTCACGCGCCTTGCCGCCGGCGGGGGCAGTGGCGCCCGACTTGACCGCGCCCGACTTGGCCGCGCCCGACTTGGCCGCGCCCGACTTGGCCGCGCCCGGGGGCGGCGGCGCCTTGGTCATGTGCGCGGTCAGCACATCGGCGCGAATGTGCTTGTCGGCGCGCACCGCGATCGCATCGCCACGGGCGACCGCGATCTGCTTGTCGTCGTACCATTCAAAGCTGTCGCGCGCGGTCACCACATCGGTCGGAGTGGTCAGCCTGAGACCCTTGCCGGTGATGATCGCGAGCTGCCGATCGATGTCGTAAACGGCCTGGTCGCCGACCACGGTCTGGCTCGGCCCCCTGATCACGACGTGGCCATCGGCATCAAGGCGGTAGACCTCGTTGCCGCCCTCGGCCGTTTTGCTTTTGCTCGGCCGGTAGTGGGCGGTCAAGGTGTCGGCGTCCACCTCGGTCGTTCCCCGCTTGGCGACCGCATGGCCGCGGGCGACATAGACCTGCGCCTGCTGCTGCCACTCGATGCCGGCATCGGCGGTGATGTCGATCGGGCGCGTGTCGTTGGCGTTGCCGCCGAAATTCAGGCCCTGCGCCGCTGCCGCAGCGGCGCCGATGACCAGGAAAACCAGCGCCGCGGCCGGCCGCAACATCGGTCGCGGCAGGCCGCCGCGCGGGACAAGCAGCGGCCCGGCTCGGCGGTCAACCGGCATGGCGCGCGGTGTTCCTTGCAGCAGGCTCGACCCTTGGCGCCGGTGTCGGGCTGGTGGAAGAGGCGCGCCGCGGCCGGGCCTGCTCTTCGGCGCGGTTGCGGCTAGCGGCCGGGCGAGGCTTTGCCGCGACGCGACGCGACGGCGGCTTGGCGGCCGCCGCCACAGGGGGCAAAGCGGAGCCGGAAGCCGGAGAGGCCGCGGCAGCCGCTGCGATCTGCGCCGCCGTCGTCGCGATCATCGGCGGCAGCGCAGGCGGTGGCGGCGCGGCCTTGGCGGGCTTGCCCCCCTTCAGCACGAGCCGGGTCCGTCCGGTAAAGACGATCGTGTCGCCCTTGTCGAGGACGCGGAAACCTTGCCCCCAAATATCTCCTGAGGGGCCGTGGCCCGCGATCGGGTCGTGGCCCTCGGCGGTGTTGTCGGAAAAGTCGGCGTGAGCCCGGCGCGTCACAAACCGGGTCCCGTTCTGGTGGGTCAGCGTGACTTTGCCGAACAGATCGAGAAGCTCCGCCTGCGACTGATAGATGCCGGTCGCCGCGGCCAGCTTGATCTTGGCGCCGCCATGCGCGATCAGCTCGGCCCGCGGCTGTTCGAGCGACAAGAGATTGTTGTGGTTCGGCACCTGTCGGCCGACCGCCGCGGTCACGACATAGGGGCGGTTGTAGCGATCGACCCCGGCATAGCGGGGGCTGAGCATTTTCAGCTCGCGCGCCGCGCGCAGATCGATCCCCGGAAAGCCGAGCCGGACACCATCGAGCAGCGGGGCCAGCCGCGGCCACGCCCCGACCATCAGCAGCAAGGCCACCCCGATCGCCGGAAGGATGCGCTTCAGGATCGCAACACGGCGACTGTAACGGTCCGCGCGGCGCTGCGGCCGCCAAATGGGAGCGGCCTGCGACGCGCGCGCCAGCCCGGCCGCCGGTCCGCGCTGTGCAGAATGACCCGGCGCCCTCATCGCGCGGCGCATTCCTGTGCGATCACGCAACACCGGCCCGCAGGCAGTCGTGCATATGGAGAAAGCCGATCGGCCGCCCGTCATCGTCGACGACGAACAGCGAGGTGATCGCGGTCCGGTTCATCAGTCCGAGCGCTTCGGCGGCGAGCGCCGCCGCGCCGATCGTTTTTGGCGCGCGCTGCATCACCTCCTCGACCGCGCGGCCGAGCAGCGCATCGCCCATATGCCGGCGCAGGTCGCCGTCGGTCACGATCCCGATCAGCCGCCCCTCAGGATCGCAGGCGCCGAGGCAGCCAAAGCTCTTCGCGGTCATCACCAGGATCGCTTCAGACATGCGCAGCGCCGGTGGCACCAACGGCATCTCGGCGCCGGCATGCATAATGTCGGCGACCCGCAACAGCTGGCGCCCGAGCTTGCCGCCGGGGTGAAATAGATGGAAATCGGCGGTCGAAAAGCCGCGGCGCTCGAGTAGTGCGATCGCCAGCGCGTCGCCCAGCGCCATCATCACCGTGGTCGAGGTGGTCGGCGCCAGACCCATCGGGCAGGCCTCGGCCGCAGCCGGCAGCAACAGCACCGCATCGGCCGCCGCGGCGAGCGCCGATTCGCTGCCCCCAGTCACGGCGACCAGCGGGATGCCAAAGCGCCGCGAATAGGCGATGATGTCGGCAAGCTCGGTGGTCTCCCCGGAGTTCGACAACGCCAGGATCGCGTCTTCGGCCCCGATCATCCCCAGATCGCCGTGGCTCGCCTCGCCGGCGTGAACAAATTGCGCCGGGGTTCCGGTCGACGCCAAGGTTGCTGCAATCTTGCGAGCGATGTGCCCGCTCTTGCCGATGCCGGTGACAATAATGCGACCGCGCGCCGCCGCACACCGCGAGACCGCGGCGCTAAAACCGTCATCGAGCATCTCGGCCAAGCGCTCAAGGCCGGTGATTTCGGCGCGAATCACCCGCCTGGCAACCGCGACGTCGATCGCTGCGTCGTGCCGTGCAGGTCGAAATCGATCGCGGGGCGACGGCCCCGGGCGCAGCGACAAGGCTGTTCATCGCCGCCCGGCGGGCAAGCCGGCTCGAAGAAGTGACAGCGTCGAGGGTCCCCTTTCCCGATTGCGCTACTCAGTGCGCAAAGATGTCTTGCTCCGCCCAGCCCCCGAGATCAAGCAGCACGCGATGAGGCAAAAATTCAAAGCTGGCCCGGGCCAGCGCCTCGCGGCCCTCGCGGGCCAATATCGCGTCGAGCCGGTCGCGCAGCGCATGGAGGTAGAGGACGTCGGCGGCGGCATAGCGCTGCTGCTCGTCGGTCAGATTCGCCGCACCCCAATCCGAGCTCTGCTGCTGCTTCGACAAATCGACGTTCAGCAGATCCTTGCATAAATCGCGCAGACCGTGCCGGTCGCTAAAGGTGCGCGCCAGCCGCGAGGCAATCTTGGTGCAGTAGACCGGCAGCGCCATCACCCCCAGATAGCGGTAGAGCATGGCCAGATCGAAGCGCGCGAAGTGAAACAGCTTGGTGACGCAGGGATCGGCGAGCAGCCGCCGCAGCCGCGGCGCCTCATAGCTGCCGGGCGCGAATTGCACCAGATGCGCCTCGCCGTCGCCGGCCGAGAGCTGGAGCAGGCACAGCCGGTCGCGATATGGGTTGAGACCCATCGCCTCGGTGTCGATTGCCACCTGCTCGCCAAAATCGATGCCTTCGGGCAGGTCCCCCTGATGCAGCCGATAGCTCATCCGCTGCGACCGGGGAGCGCAGCGCCGCCGAGTGGTGCCCAGGAGAAGACTCGAACTTCCACGAGCAATCGCCCACTAGAACCTGAATCTAGCGCGTCTACCAATTCCGCCACCTGGGCCTCTCGGGACTTGCGGAGATAAGCCCCGGCTCGGCCGATGTCAACGGATCGTGCGCACAACGCGGCGTAGCCGCGAGGCGGCTCAAACGAGAATCGGGCGGTCGCCTTCGACGATGATCCGCCACAGCACTCGGCTCTCGCTGTGATCGTAGTCGTCATGGGCGCGGTGCAGCGTGGCGCGGTCGTCAATGACCAGCACGTCGCCTTTGCGCCAGCTATGCTGATAGACGATCTGCGGTTGGATCATCCGGTCGACGAGATCAGCCAGGAAGGCGCGGCTCGCCTCGGGCGTCATGCCTTCGATGTACATCGTCTTGGTCGGGTGAAAATAGACCGAGCGTTCGCGGCTGACCGGATGCGTTCGCACCATCGGGTGCACGACCGGCGCGCCGTATCGGGCCAGATCCTCGGCCCGCGTGTCGGTGCGTTCGCGATCGAGGCCGTTGACCGTTCGCAGGGTGTCGAGTTGGAGCCGCTCGGCTTCCGGCAAGGCCCAATAGGCGGCGCGCATATCGGCGATGCTGGTGCCGCCGCCGCAGGACGGGATATCGACGCCATAGAGTATCGTCGCCGCCGGTGGGCGCTCGCGGTTGGTGTGGTCGGTGTGCCAGGCCTCGGCTGCCGGCTGGCCGTTTTGGTGCCGCACCATGCCGATGTCGGGAAAACCCGGCATCTGATGTTGCGAATAGTGCTGCCGCATCGGCGGCCCGAAGGCCGCGGCGGCGCTCAGGTATTGCGCGGGCGTCAGCGATTGCTCGGGAAACACCAGCACCAGGTGCTCGGCCAATAGGCGCGATAGGTTTTCACCAGTTTCCGCATCGATCGGCGCGCTCAAATCGACGCCGATAACGGCGAGGCCGAGCAATTCATGGAGCGGCATCAGCGTGTAAATCGACATGGCGTCGGCCTTTCCATTGGAGATGAGCCGCAGCGCGCCCGATCCTGCTCAGAAACCGGCGTCGCGCTCCATCATTTCGAGCGCCGCCGCCGCGGTCAATGCGCTCGGGTCGCGGTCACCGGCAGCGCGCCGACGCAGCTCGACAACTTGGCGCTGCAGCTCATAGGCCTCGGCCCGATCGCCCTCCTGCCACAGAATCGCAGCGAGGTTCCCCATTGCCGTCAGACTGTCGGGGTGCTGCTCGCCATATTCAACCGCGATGGTCGCAATGACTGATTTGAGCAGCTCGCGGGCGCCGCCGAGATCGCCTTGCGCGGCGAGCGTCCCGGCGAGATTGTTGATCGCCCGCAGCGTTTCGGTTCCCCGGTCGCCGTCATGCGCGCGCCTCGCGGCGACGATCCGCTCCTGCAGCCGCCGCGCCTCGGCCAGCTCGCCCTGCGCCGCCATGGTCACCGCGAGCTTGCCGACGGCTTTCAAGGTGTCGGGGTGATCCTCGCCCAACAGTCGGCGCCGGCCGGCTACGACCTGCTCCTCGAGACGGCGTGCAGCAATCAGCCGGCCCTGCGCCCATAAAGCCTCGGCCAGGTCGAGCATCGCCGTCAAGCTCTGCGGGTGCTCGTCGCCCAGGGCTTGCCGCGTCTGGGCGAGTGCGCGTTCCTGGCGCTCGACGGCGGTTCGCAACGCGTCTTCGCCGCTCATTGGCTCGGCATTTCTTCAGGATTGGGCATTTCTTCAGGATTGGGCATTTCTTCAGGATTGGGCATTTCTTCAGGATTGTCGAAATCGTCCGGCAACGCCGCCCACACCGGCTCGGCGAGCACCGCCAAATGCCCATAACTAGGGTGGTTGAAGCCAGGATGATTTGGCCATTCTCGCATCACACGACCTCTGACCGCTCTCATTGTCGCGAGCCGAACATAGGAAGAGAGGCGCGGAAGCTTGCCTCCGGCCCCTCTAAGCTCGCCCAAGGCGGGTCGATCGGGTGCGCGCCAAAGCCGGCATGCGACTTTACGGCCATGGCCTGGTTCCTGGCCACTTGGCGATCAGCACGCTCGCCCGGCACTTTCGGTCAAATGGGCCATGTGCTTGGCTTGGCTCCTCAAGTTTCCGAGCCGTAGCCCAGCCTTGGGGTGCGCCGCGTCAGCTCGGCGGCCACCGCATGAGCGGCAAAATCAATCTCGGCGAGCTCGCGGATCAGCTGGGTGGGCAAGCGCTCGCTTCCGGCCATCGCACCGTGCCCAGCAAGGATCCGGCCGCGCTCCAGTTCCAATTTTTCCTGCAGTCGAACCAGCTTTTCGCGATCCGTTTTCATGATGAAACCTCCTGTCTTGGTATCTCGACCATGCCGAATGAGGCTGGCCTCGGCCTCCCATATGGGCCGCTACGACACCGGGTCAATAGATTGGAATAAATTTAATCTATCGCGTAACTGTCTGAGGCAGCGGCCTATGGTGAGAAACTCATAAAATCGCAGCAGGGTTCGGCCAGGATACCCGAGGCCTGTAAACTCCTGATAGGGGCTCGCCCACCGCCCCGAGCGCTGCCCGCTGCTGACGGCGCGCGGCACCGCTCAAGAAAGACCGCGCTGGTGAAGGCGAGGTTACCCGTGGGCTGTTTGCGACGGATCTCGCCGTCGATGCTCAGCTAGCTATCCGCGAAGAACCGGGGCTCAAGCGTGGCCGGGGTGCACGCGGACAATGATGTCGACGCGGCGGATCTCGGTCCCTGAGGGCGGCGCGGGCAGTCCGCTGACAAACAGGTGATGCCCGGGAATGTCCTGCAATTCGCCGGTCGCCTCGCAATAGAAATGGTGATGATCAGCGGTATTGGTGTCGAAATACGAGCGGCCAGGCTCGACGACGGCCTCGCGCAGCAGCCCGACCTCGGTAAATTGATGAAGCGTGTTATAGACCGTGGCGAGCGACACCCGGATGCCTGCCCCCAGGGCCTCGCCGTGCAACTGCTCTGCGGTGATGTGCCGATCGCCGCCTTCCAACAGGAGCCTCGCCAAGGAGAGGCGCTGCCGTGTCGGCCGCAAGCCCGCGGCACGCAGGCGTTTCAAGGCGCTCAAGCAGGGGGGTGCCTTATTCATGCCGTGAACATAGAACGGCGGCGCGCAAAAATAAATAGCCGCATAACAGATGGGCGCGTTTTGCCGAGCATTTTTTCCGAATGTCTCCGCGCCCGCTGCTTGCCGCTGTCGGATGGCCGCCTTTCTGCCTCCCCGTTGCGACGTATCGGGGAGGCAGAGAGGTGCCGGTCACCGCGAACCGGTCGGAACTCCCGGTCGCGGTTGGACCTTACAAGTTCGCCTGGAAATCGCTGTAGTCGCGAACCTTCTTGTAGATCTGCAGGCGGTTGCGCTGGCTGTCGGCGATGATGATCTGATCGCTCGCCGGATCAAATTCGACCGCCGTCGGGAAGCAGAAACGCCATTGCGGCTCGAGGGTTTTCACCCGCCGCCGCGCCTTCTCCATGTCGGGGTTGGCCGAGACGGTCTGCTGGCCCCACTTTGACAACACTTGCGCGTCGCCGATCAGATTGGCGATCGGCTTGCCTTCCAAGTCGAAGACGCACACCCGGTGGTTGCCCCAATCGGTGACATAGATGTCGCCATCGCTGTCCACGGCAACATCGGTCGGGTGATTGAGCGTGCCGGGCTTTGGATACCCCTTGGTCTCTTCACCGGCCGACACATAGGGGCCAAACATGGTCACGGCAAAGGAGCCTTCGGGTTCCTCGACCTTCCCGTATTGGCCGATCTTCATCAGAAACTTGCCCTCCGGGGACAGCTTCTGAACGCGGTGGTTCTTCCAGTCGGCGACGTAGATGTTGCCATCCTTGTCGAGGGTGATCCCCCAGGGTTGGTTGAACTCGCCGTCGCCACTGCCGCCGCGACCGCATTTGCCGACAAACTTGCCTTCCGGGGTGAAGACCTGCAGGCGGTTGTTGCCGCTGTCGACGACGATGATGTTGCCGTTCTTCTCGACCGCGAGCCCGGCCGGGCGCATCAGCTCGCCGTCGCCGCTGCCGGTCGAGCCCCATTTGCGTAGGAACTTGCCGCTGCTGTCGAACACCGAAATGGTGTTGGTCCAGTCATCCGAGACGTAGACATGGTCGTTGTTGTCGACGGCGATGCCAAACGGCCACGTGCAATGCCCATCGCCTTCGCCGTATTCGCAAAAGTCGGCGAGCCATTCTTCATCGCCGGGATTGCCGAGCTGCACCTTGTTGACGTGCATCCCGAAATTGTTCTCGTTGCCGCGGTTGGTGGCGTAGAGCACCCCGTTCTTGCCGAGGCACATCGTCTGAACATAATTGAAGCCGGGGCCGCGCGCCGCATTGCGCCCGACCGCATGGCTCCAATCAAATACCCGTCCTTCCGAGACCGTTGTGAGCGGCATCGCGCTCCTCCTCTCTGGTCGACGTGTTCCGTTTCCTCGCGCTTGGCCGAGCGCCGCCGGCCGACCCCTCCCCGGAGGTTTCCTCCACGGAGGGGCGCGGCCGGCGGCGTTGCCGTCAGTTCAAGAACGCCGGCTGCTCAAAGGTGCCGTTGACGATCGGCGCCGGGTTGAGCTTCAGCCATTTGTCGAGGATCGTCGAATAGACGCTGCGGAAGTCCATGTTCGGGTTGAGGTCGCCCTGAACCAGCTTCGAGGCATCGAGCGACGGCATCTCGCCATAATGGCCGCCCTTGACCTTGTCGCCGAGCACAAAGGCGACGCCGCCGGCGCCGTGGTCGGTGCCCGAGCCGTTGTCGCGGACGCGGCGGCCAAACTCCGAGAACATCAGCAGGATCACGTTATCGGCATGATCATGCTCATGGAGGTCCTTCATAAACGCATCGACACCTTCGGTCACCGCGCTCCACAAATTGCCATGCCCGGGGTTCTGCCCGGCATGGGTGTCAAACGTGCTGTGGTCGCAGTAGAAGATGCGGCTGCCCAGATCGGCCAAGTGGGTCTGCGCGATCCCCTTGAGCTTGCGGGCGATCGAGGTGTTCGGATACTGGACCGTCGAGGAGTACTTCTGCGGCGCCACTTTGAGGATATCCTCGCCCTTCAGCGAGTCGATGCCGGTGTCGGCCATGTAATCCATGACGGCACCGGTGCCGATCGCCGGCTTGTACATCGCGGCAAAGCGCTCGAGCACCTGCTTGCGCTGCTGACCCTGGATGGTCGGCAGAAAGCCGTATTTTTCCAGCGCGCCGCCGACGCACGCCACCGGCACGCCCGGCACCGCCAACGAGCGCGGCAGGCTTGGCCCAAAGCTGACGGTGGTGACGACGTTTTCCTTTTTCGGGTCAAATTCGCGCGCGACCCGCCCGAGCCATCCCTCGGTCCCGACCTTGACCGGCTCGCAGGTGTGCCAGATGTCCATCGCGCGGAAATGGGAGCGCGGCGAGTCCTTCCAGCCGACGCCGTGCACGATGGCGAGATTGCCGCTGTCCCAGAACTGCTTCAACGGCGCCATGTAGTGCGGGATGCCGTAATCCTTGTCGAGATGCATGATCTGGTTGTCGGGGATCCCGACCGCCTTCCGGTTGTCCCGGTACAGCGGGTTGTTGTAGGGAATCACCGTGTTCAGATAGTCATTGCCGCCCGTCAACTGCAGAACGACAATGACTGGGTCCTTCTTCGTCTCTTGGGTTGCTGGCATTTCGTCTTCCTCCTGATCTGATGATCAACTGTTAGCCAAATTGGTACTCTCTGGTGGCGGCGATCAGCTGCAGCATCTCCGCGGCGTGCTGGTCCGCGACTTTGGCGTTCTCGTCACTGTCCCAGGTCACCTGACCCCATTCTTTCGCCTGGGAAAGCAGCTCCTGCTTGGTGTCGGCGCCGACCTGGACCGGGCCGATCTGGTCGAGACAGCCATCGACCAGCTGCTCAGGGCTCAGCGAGCCATGCTCTTTCAGCCGGTTGATGATGCTACGCACACCGGGCAGCGAGGTGTCGCCGACCTTTTCCGCGACAAAGTTGACGCGCGCCATCAGGGAGCCGCTGTTGATCCACTCCTTGCCAGTGTGCCAACCCTCGACCGATGGCGGGTTCAGCAGGTCCTGGCCCATATATGTGGGCTGCATCGACAGATCGCCATAGCCCGGCTTTGGCAGCTCGTGGCCGCCGACCAGCCGCAGGGTGCTGACCACGACTTCGGCCGGCGACTTCATGTGCTGGAAGCGGGCTTCCTTAAAGAAGTCCGAGTTGAGCAGCACGCGCAGCACGGAGCGCATGTCGAACTTCGAATCGCGGAACGCGCCGACCAGGGTGTCGATGGCCTTTTGGTCGCGCGGCGCTTCAATCGGCCAAGCCGGCACCTGCGGCTCGTCGGCGACAAAGAAGTTGTACAGATGCCGGCAGATGAACCTGCCGCAAGCCGGCTGCTGCACCACGATGTCGATGATGTCCTCGCCGTTGAACCGGCCCTTGTGCCCGAGGAATACTTTCTCGCCGTCGTCGTGATCCTCGGGGCGATACTCGAATTTCCACGGGAACCGGCCATAGGGCGCGCGCGGGATCTTGGTCTCGAAGGTCCAGCCGGTAAAGGCCCGCGAGCATTCGCGAACATCGGTCTCGGTGTAGTTGCCGGCGCCAAGGCTGAACAGCTCGAGCAGTTCGCGGCCCCAGTTTTCGTTGACCGCGTTGCCGTGATTCTGCTGGTTGTCGAGCCAGAAAATCATCGTCGGGTTTCTTGCGACCGTCAGCAGCAGGTCGCGATAGTTGCCCATCCCGTGCTCGCGGAACAACTGGATCTGCTCCAGCAGCTGATCGTAGTTGTCGACCTTCGAATTGCCGGTGGCGAACACGTGATGCCAGAACAGCGCCATCTTTTCTTCGAGCGGCCGCTGGGTGTTGACCAGGTAGTACATCCAGTTGAGGTTGCCCATCGGCGGCTGGCCGCCGGGCAGCAACGAGGCCGGCTGATAGCGCAGCAGCGTATAGGCATCTACCGGCGGCTGCGTCTCGGGATGCAGCAATTCCTCGACCGTGGCCTCGTAGCCCTTGGCGGCGCGCGCCTCGAGCTCGTCACGGCCGGCGCCGAAACCCGCGCGTCGCATCAGATGCGCCATCAAAGCGATGTCTTCTTGGTATGCCATCTCGGGCCCTCCTCCTTGGGTGTTGGTGGCGGTGGATTACTCTCTCGTGGCTGTCGATCGCAGGGATCATGGCTGCCGATCGTAGGGGTCGTGCTTCCGGCTTCGTCGGCTGGCGCAAGGCGAGCAACAGCCATCGCCAGCCTCTTGCGCCCGCACCCGCCGTCGTGCCGCTCGGGTCAGTCCGGTCCGACAGGTTCGTTGGGCGGGGTCGATGCGCTCGCACGCGCATCTCCCCGAAAGTTGCTCGAATTCCACCCTACGCCCATCCGACTTCAAGCCAGCATCAACCTGCCAGCGTCAAACCAGGGCCGATGCAGGTCCGACCTGCACCTTGGAACGATTTTATCCTAGGCACCGGGCCTGTCAAGCGGGGCGGGGCGATTGCCGGCTGCTATTTTTGCCCTCGCCGCACCCGATCGCCAGCCCGGCCATGGCGCGCGCCGCGCCCGATCGCCATGATTTGTCCGAATATCAGTCGCCCGACAACGCCTCTCGCACCGTGCCGCGCCGGTCTCGGCCACCGCGTCATCAAACATCAGCGGCGGCGAGCCTGGGGGTCCGGTCGAGCCGGGCCCGGTCGAGCCTGAGGGGGTCGGGCCTGAGGGGGGTCGGCCTGAGGGGGTTGGGCCTGAGGGGGTTGGGCCTGAGAGCCCGATTGGCGGAGCCTGCGGTCAGCGAGGCCCGGGTTGATTGCTTGGCGGCCCGACGCGGACGATCACATCGACGCGGCGGATTTCGGTCCCGGCGGGTGCGGCCGGCAGGCCGCTGACGGCGATCCCTTGCGCCGGGATGTCCTGCAGCAAGCCGTTTGCTTCGCAAAAGAAATGATGGTGGTCGTCGGTGTTGGTGTCGAAGTAGGAACGCCCGGGCTCGACCACGACCTCGCGCAGCAGCCCGGCTTCGGTGAATTGATGGAGCGTGTTGTAGACGGTGGCGAGGGACACCGGGATCGCGCTGGCGGCGGCCTCGCCGTGCAGCTGCTCGGCCGTGGTGTGGCGGTCGCCGTTCTCCATCAGCAGCCGAGCCAGACCGAGGCGCTGGCGGGTGGGCCGCAGGCCGGCGGCGCGCAGACGTTCCAGAACCGGCGAAGCGGGGGGCTGCATCATGGTCATGTGCAACATATAAGACATTTATTCGACTAAAACAAATGAACGCATTGCCGCCGCGATCGGTTCAGTCGCCGGTCAGCAGCCGCTCGACCAGCTTGCGCACGCTCGGCACATAGCCGTTGGCGTAGAACGGGTCGGAGGCGAAGCGATAGGCATTGTGGCCGGCGAACATCAGCTGCTGCTCGACGTCCTCCGAATGGCGGATCGCCTGCAAGGTCTTCTGGATGCAAAAGCTGCGCGGGTCGGCCTTCCTACCGGTGGTGCTCCCCTCGTTCTGCGCCCAGTTCGAGAATTGGCAGGCGCTCAGGCACCCCATGCAGTTGATCTGATCGCTGCGCAGCTCGCTCGCCCTCTGCGGGGTGACGAAAATCAAGGTCGAGTCGGGCGTGCGCAAGGCTTCGGTGAACCCCTCGGCGACCCAGCCTGTGGCCCTTTGCTCGTCATGCGAAGTCAGATAGACGACGCGGCGGCGCGCCCCGACATGAAAGGCGGCCACATGCTCCCCGATCGGCTCGACGGCATAGGCGACCTGTCGTTCCGAGCGCTGCTGCAGCTCGTTCAAAAACCCGTTACGCACCGCCGAGGAATAAAATCCGGTCGGGCTGAAGCGGTTGAGGTAAACGTCGCCCTCGCCCAAGGTCAACAGCTTGCGCTTCCACACCTCCGAGATCGGGCTTTCCGTTGTGACCAGCGGGCGGGTACCAAACTGGAAGGCGATCGGGCCAAGCTCCGGATTGCCGATCCAGTCGCTCCACTCGCGCAGGTACCATAGCCCGCCGGCCATAAAGATCGGCGTCGCGGCGAGCCCGAACTCGGCCATCTGAGCTGCGCAGCTCGCGCACCCGCGGATAAGGCGCCTCGGGGTGCAGCGGGTCCTCGCTGTTGGAGAGCCCGTTATGGCCGCCGGCGAGCCACGGGTCCTCATAGACAACGCCACCAAGCCAGTCGCAGAATTTGTGATAGGCGCGTTTCCACAACGCCCGGAACGCCCGCGTCGAGGACACGATCGGGTAGTAATGGACGCCGTAGCGGGCGCAGATCTCGGCAATCCGGTAGGGCATGCCGGCGCCGCAGGTGACGCCGTGGATCAGGCCCCTGGCGCCTTCGAGCACGCCGTGCAGCACCCGCTCGGCGGCCGCCATCTCCCACAGCACGTTCATGTGGATGCGGCCTTCGCCGTTGCCGCGCTCATAGGCGACGCGGGCCTGCTGGATGCCGCCGGCGATCGCATAGGCAACCAGCTCTTCGTGCCGCTCGCGCCGGGTGCGGCCGCGATAAAGCTGCGGGATCAGCTCGCCCTGCGCGCCATAGCTGTCGGCGTTGACCCCAGAGAAGGTGCCGACCCCGCCGGTCGCCGCCCAGGCGCCCGAGCTTTCGCCGTTCGACACCGAGATGCCCTTGCCGCCTTCGACCAGCGGCAGCACCTCGCGCCCCGAGATCACCAGCGGATTGAGCGGCCTCACCAGCGGGCTCCCTGCCGCAGTGCCGCGTCCCAGCCCGGACCCGGCGACGCGGGTCGCGAAGCGCCGCCCGCCGCCCCGGCAAGCACAATTTCGGGAACATCCGAAAACACCGAGGCGACCCCCCAGGCGAACAGCTCGCGCGCCCGCGCGGCATCATTGACAGTGTAGGAGAGCACAGAATAGCCCGATTGGCGGATCTCGGCGACAATCGCCGGCCGCAGGCGCCGGTGGTCGGCATGGATTGCGACACAGCCAAAGCGCTCGGCGCGCCCGCGCCAATCCGGTGGGACCGCCCCGACCAGCCAACCGCAGGCGATCGCCGGCGCATGATCGCGCGCCGCAGTCAAGGCCTCGCCGAGAAAGCTCGAAATCAGCGGCGCCGGCAACTCGCGCGGCCAGCGTCGCAACAACAGATCGGCTGCCGCGGCACCGGTGGCGGCGGCGCGGCCGCGGGCAGCCTTGATCTCGATATTGGCGCCGAGCCCGAGCTCGGCCAATGCCTCGATCGCCTCGGCCAAGGTCGGCACCGTTTCGCCGGCAAAGGACGGGCCAAACCAGCCGCCCGCATCGCAGCGCCGAATCATCGCCAGCGACTGCGCCTGGATCTTGCCGCGGCCATTCGTCGTCCGCTCCAGCCGCTCGTCGTGCAACAGCACCAGCTCGCCGTCGCCGGTCAACCGCACGTCGAACTCGACCCAACGGCAACCGAGAGCGCGGGCCCGGCGCAGCCCGGCCAGCGTGTTTTCCGGGGCATGGGCCGCGGCGCCGCGATGGCCGATCACCGGCGGCACCCAATCCGCAACGCAAGCCGCGGCCATGCCGCTGGTCGCACGGATTAGCGCCAGCGGGGCGACGGGATGCACGGGGCCGTTCCGCTCGGCGTCGTTTGACGTCAGAGCCAATGCCTTCAGGTCGCGGCCCTGACCGGCTCCGGCCGCTTGGCGCCCAGATCCTCGCCGGTCTGTTGATCGACCTGGCGCATGCTGAGCTTGACCTTGCCGCGGTCGTCGAACCCCAGCACCTTGACTTTGACCGTATCGCCGAGCTTGACCACATCGGCGACCTTGCCGACCCGCTGCGGAGCGAGCTCGCTGATGTGCACGAGACCGTCGCGCGAGCCGAGGAAATTGACAAAAGCGCCGAAATCGACCGTCTTGACGACCTTGCCGTTGTAGATGGCGCCGAGCTCGGGCTCGGCGACGATGCCGCGGATCCAGTCGATCGCGGCCTGCGCGGCGTTGCCATCGACCGCGGCGACCTTGACCGTGCCGTCGTCGTCGATGTCGATCTTGGCGCCGGTCGTCTCGGTGATCTCGCGAATAACCTTGCCGCCCGAGCCGATCACTTCGCGGATCTTGTCCTTTGGGATCATGAGCGTGGTGATGCGCGGCGCGTTGTCGCTGACCGTGTCGCGCGCGCCCTGCAGCGCCCCGGCCATCTCGCCGAGGATGTGGATGCGGCCTTCGCGCGCCTGGTCGAGGGCAATGCGCATGATCTCCTCGGTGATCGAGGTGATCTTGATGTCCATCTGCAGCGCGGTGACGCCCTTTTCGGTGCCGGCCACCTTGAAGTCCATGTCGCCGAGATGGTCTTCGTCGCCGAGAATGTCGGACAGCACGGCAAAGCCTTCGGGCTCCTTGATCAGCCCCATCGCGATCCCGGCGACCGAGCGCGGCAGTGGCACGCCGGCATCCATCAGCGCCAGCGAGGCGCCGCACACCGAGGCCATCGAGGAGGAGCCGTTCGAATTCGGTGATCTCGGAGACGACGCGGATCGTGTAGGGGAAGCTTTCCTTCGAGGGCAGCAACGGCCGCACCGCCCGCCAGGCAAGCTTGCCATGACCGATCTCGCGCCGACCGGGCGAGCCCATCCGCCCAGCCTCGCCGGTCGAATAGGGCGGGAAATTGTAATGCAGCATAAAGTTTTCCCGATACTCGCCCTCGAGCGCGTCGATGATCTGCTCGTCCTGGCCGGTGCCGAGCGTGGCCACCGCGAGCGCCTGGGTTTCGCCTCGGGTGAACAGCGCCGAGCCATGCGCGCGCGGCAGAATGCCGACCTCGACCGCGATCGGCCGCACCATGCGGGTGTCGCGGCCGTCGATCCGGCGCTCGCCGCGCAGCACGGCCCCGCGCACGATCTCCTTTTCCAGATCCTTGAACAGCTTCGCCGCCACGCCGCGCTGCTGCTCGTCGGCGAACAATTCGGCGATCTGCGCCTTGGCCGCATCGAGCCGGTTGCTGCGATCCTGCTTGCCTTGCTCGCGATAGGCGGCTTCGATCAGCGGGCCGACCGCCTCGCGCAGCCGGGCCTCGATCGCTTCGAGCTCGGGCGCGGCGGCGGCAGCAGCCACGGGTCGCGCGCGCAGGTCTCGGCCAGCTCGATGATCGCCTCGATCACCGGCTGAAACGCGCGATGACCAAAGGTCACCGCACCCAGCATGACCTCCTCAGGCAACTCCTGCGCCTCGGATTCGACCATCAGCACACCCTCGCCGGTGCCGGCGACAACCAGGTCGAGCCGCGAGCGCGGCAGCTCGGCGAGCGTCGGGTTCAGCACATAGTCGCCGTCGATGTAGCCGACCCGCGCGCCGGCGATCGGCCCCAGAAACGGGATGCCCGAGATGGTCAGGGCCGCCGAGGCGCCGATCAGCGCCACGATGTCCGGGTCGTTTTCCAGATCGTGGCTCAGCACCGTGCACACGATCTGGGTCTCGTTCCGAAAGCCGGACACGAACAGCGGGCGGAGCGGCCGGTCGATCAGCCGCGAGACCAGGGTCTCCTTTTCCGAGGGACGGCCCTCGCGCTTGAAAAAGCCGCCAGGAATCTTGCCGGCGGCAAAGGTCTTTTCCTGGTAATTGACGGTCAGCGGGAAAAAGTCCTGCCCCGGCTTGGCGCTCTTCATCGCGACGGCGGTGCACAGCACGGTCGTCTCGCCGTAGGTGGCGAGCACCGCGCCATCGGCCTGGCGGGCGATCTTTCCGGTTTCGAGGACGAGCCGGCGCCCGCCCCATTGCAGCTCTTTGCGATAAACCTGAAACATTTCTAATCATCCTCTTCAAAAAAGCATCGCCAGTCTGGAATACCAGGCTCGGCCAGAATACTGGGGTGGGCAACAAAGGCCGCGCCGGCGCGCGCCGCCAACATGTCCAGGATCCGCGATCTCAACCGCGCCGGCAGCGCAGCGCGATCTTCCCATCCGCCAAATCCGGGCATTGGCGCGGAGCATCGATCGCACGCCGGCTCTCGGTCGAGCATCAGCGGCGCAGTCCGAGACGGCCGATCAGCGTCTCGTAGCGGGTCACGTTCGCCCGCTTCAGATAATCCAGCAGCCGGCGGCGCTGGCCGACCATGACCAAGAGGCCGCGGCGCGAATGGAAGTCTTTTTTGTGGCTGCCCAGATGATCGGTGAGGTTGCGGATCCGCTCGCGTCAAGATCGCCACCTGCACCTCCGGCGATCCGGTGTCCAAGGGCTTGGTCGCGTATTCGGTGATCAGCGTCTGCTTGCGCTCGGCAGTGATCGACATCGGGTCGAGCCTCTTCAGCAATTGATAATGCGCACCGGTCGAAGACTGCCGTCTTCGATCCTGGTCATGGCAATCAGGGAGCGATTGTACCACGCGCCGACGACGGCGCCGATCCCGAGCCGGTCGAGCAGCGCCCGACCCTCGCCGTCGGCGGGCCTGACGCGCTGGCCGCAGCGCAGCCGCCCAGCTTCAGCCGCCGCTAAGACCAGCGCCGGGATGTCGTCCAGCGCGGTCTCGATCGGCAGCAAATGCCCGCAAGCGACGAGACTATGCGCCGGGCGGTCCAGCGCTATCCAGAGAAATCGCCTGCGCCTCGGTGAAGGGCCCGACCGCCAGCCGGCGCAATACCACGATATGGCCGCAGGTGCCGAGCGCCGCGGCGAGATCGCGCGCCAGGGCGCGGATATAGGTGCCCTTTCCGACGACGGCCTCGAATTCGGCATGGTCGCGGTCGGGCATCGCGATCAGCCGGAGCTCGGCGATGTCCACCGGCCGCGGCGCCAGCGTTGGCGGCGCCGCGGCGCGAGCGAGCGCATAAGCGCGCCGGCCGCCGACCTTGATCGCCGAATAGACCGGCGGCAGCTGCGCGACGACGCCGGTAAACCGCGGCAGCATGGCCTCGATCTCAGCCATGCCCGGCCGCGAAGAGCTTTCGCCGACGATCTCGCCTTCCCCGTCATCGGTCGAGCGGGCGATCCCCCAGCGGATGCGAAAGCGATAGCCTTTGCGCCCGTTCATCGCGTAGGCGACGGTCTTGGTCGCCTCGCCGAGCGCCACCGGCAGCACCCCGGTCGCCAGCGGATCGAGCGTGCCGGCGTGTCCCGCCTTGGCGCCGGTGCGGCGGCGGACCTGCCCGACGACGCTGTGCGAGGTGAGGCCGAGCGGTTTGTCGATGACGAGCCAGCCATGCAGTGCGCGATCAACCGGCATCGTCGTCGTTCTCAGCCCCGGCCTCAGCCCCGGCGGTTTGCGGGTGAAGGTCGCGGGCGACTTCGGGCCGCGCCAGCAGGGTCGAAATCCGATCGGCCTGATCGAAGGTGTCGTCGAGCGCAAAAGAGAGGTTGGGCATATAGCGCAGCGGCAGATCGCCGGCGAGCTGGGCGCGCAAAAATGGCCCGCCGCGTCTGAGCCCGGCGATCACCTCGGCGGCGTTGGCGCCGGCGAGCGGCATGACAAAAGCCGTCGCGTTGCGCAGGTCCGGGCTGACGCGGACTTCGCTCACGGTGATGCTGGCCTGGCGCAGCGCCGGATCGCGGCAGCCGCCGTCGCGCAGCAACTGCGCCAGCGCATGGCGGAGCTGCTCGCCGACCCGCCGCTGCCGCTGGCCGGCGCCGCGGCCCGCATCGCCAGAAGCGGGGCCGGCACCGGGCGCACGCCGCCGCCGCGATCTGCTGCCGCTCATGTGCCGCAGCACTCCTGCCCGTCAGCCTCGCGCGGCATTATAGGGTGCGGGCGACTTCTTCGATCTCGAAGCATTCGATAACGTCGCCGGTCTGCATGTCCTGGTAATTCTCGAAGGCCATGCCGCATTCGTAGCCTTCCCTGACCTCGCGCACCTCGTCCTTGAAGCGCTTCAGAGTCTTCAGGGTGCCTTCGTGGATGACGACATTGTCGCGCAGCAGGCGAACCTTGGCGCCGCGGCGCACGGTGCCCTCGGTGACCATGCAGCCCGCGACCTTGCCGACCTTGGTGATGTTGAACACCTCGCGGATCGCGGCGTTGCCGAGGAAGCGCTCGCGCAGGGTCGGCGACAGCAGCCCGGACAGGGCGCCGCGCATGTCGTCGATCACGATCGTAGATGATCGAGTAATAGCGGATCTCGACGCCGTCGCGGCGCGCCAGGCTCGCGCGCCTGCGGGTTGGCGCGGACGTTGAAGCCGATGATCACCGCATCCGACGCCTTGGCGAGGATCACGTCGCTCTCGTTGATCCCGCCGACCGCCGAGTGCAGCACCCGGATCGAGACCTCGCTCGGTGGAGAGCTTTTCCAGCGAGCCGGTAATCGCCTCGAGCGAGCCCTGCACGTCGGATTTGACGACGATCGGCAGTTCCTTCGCGGTGCCGGCGGCGATCTGCGAGAACATCTGCTCGAGCGTGCCGCGGCCGCCGAGCGCGGCATTGGCGTCGCGCCGCCGGCGCTGCCGGAAATCGGCGATGTCGCGGGCGCGGCCCTCGTTTTCGGCGACGACGAAATCGTCGCCGGCCAACGGCGCGCCGTTGAGCCCCAGCACCTCGATCGGCGTCGACGGGCCCGCCTCGCGTCTGGTTTTGCCCGCGATCGTCGACCAGCGCGCGCACCCGGCCCCATTCGCTGCCGGCGACGAAGATGTCGCCGACCCGCAGCGTGCCGCGCTGGATCAGCACGGTGGCGACCGCGCCGCGGCCGCGTTCGAGCTTGGCCTCGAGCACGACGCCCTCGGCCGCGCGGTCCGGGTTGGCTTGCAGGTCGAGCAGTTCGGCTTGCAGCAGGATCGCTTCCTCGAGCTTGTCGAGATTGGTCTTCTTCAGCGCCGAGACTTCGACATCGAGCACCTCGCCGCCGAGCTCTTCGACCACGATCTCGTGCTGCAGCAGCTCCTGCCGCACCCGCTCGGGCCGCGCGTCCGGCCTTGTCCATCTTGTTGATGGCGACGATGATCGGCGCCTGCGCCGCCTTGGCGTGGCGGATCGCCTCGACCGTCTGCTCCATGATGCCGTCATCGGCGGCGACCACCAGCACGACGATGTCGGTGACGTTGGCGCCGCGGGCGCGCATCGCGGTAAAGGCCTGATGGCCCGGCGTGTCGATAAAGGTGATCTGCCGGCCGCTCCTCAGGTTGACCTGATAGGCGCCGATATGCTGGGTGATGCCGCCGGCTTCGCCGGCCGCGACATCGGTCTCGCGCAGCGCGTCGAGCAGCGAGGTCTTGCCGTGGTCGACATGGCCCATCACGGTGACCACCGGGGCGCGCGATTGCAGCGTCTCCTCGGCGTCGTCCTCGCCGCGCAAGCCGATCTCGACATCCGACTTCGGAGACCCGGCGCAGCCGGTGGCCGAACTCGGTGACGACGAGCTCGGCGGTGTCGGCGTCGATCACCTGGTTGATCGTCGCCATGACGCCCATGCGCATCAGCGCCTTGATCACATCGACGCCGCGCTCGGCCATGCGGTTGGCAAGTTCCTGGACGGTGATGGTCTCGGGGATGACCACCTCGCGCACGATCTTGACCGGCTCCTGCTCGCCCTGGTGCAGCCGCTGGCGCTCGCGCTCGCGGGCGCGGCGCACCGAGGCGAGGCTGCGCATGCGCTCGCCCTCATCGCCGGAGAGCGCGCGGGTGACGGTGAGCTTGCCGGTTCGCCGGCGCACCTCGTGGCGCGGCGCCGGCGCCGGCTTTCGGATTTCCGGCCGGGCGCCGCGGCGGGCGGCGCCGACCGGCTCCTCTTCCTCCTCGGCCGGCATCGCGACCTTGCCGGCCGCGGCCAGCGCCGCGACCTTGGCCGCCGCCGCCTTGCCGGCCCGCTCGGCGACCTCGCGCCGCGATTCCTCCTCCTTGCGACGCTGCGCCTCCTCCTCGGAGCGCTTGCGCGCGTCCTCGGCGGCGCGGCGGCGCGCCTCCTCTTCCTCGGTCTTGGCGCGGACCTCTTCTTCGGCGCGGCGCCGGGCTTCCTCGGCGGCGCGCTCCTCCTCCTCGCGGCGGCGATCGGCCTCGACCAGCGCCGCGCGGCGGCGCGCCTCCTCGTCGGCCTTGTGCGCGTCCTGCACGGCGCGGACCCGGCCGGCGCGCTCCTCGGCGGTCAGCGCCCGCGGGATCACCACCGGCCGGCGGGTCGGCTCGGCCGGGTGCGGGCGCGCCGCCGGCGCAGCTGGCGCCGCCTCGGCTTCGCGCCGACCTCCGGGCGCGCCCGGCCCGATCATGCGCTTCTTGCGCACCTCGACGGTGACGGTCTTGGAGCGCCCGTGCGAAAAGCTCTGGCGCACCTGCCCGGTTTCGACCCCCTTGCGCAGCTCCAGCCTGGGGCCGGTGCGTGCCAGGGTCAGGGGCCGTTTCTGCTCTTGCTCAGTCGCGTCGCTCATCTCGCTCCAATACAGTCGTTCTGGGCGCCGGCATTCTGGGCGCCGGGATTCTGCAGCGCGGGCTCGCCTGGGTCGGGTCTTGAGGCTCGTTCGACCACGGCTCCCGCGCGAAACCCGGCGATCTTCTCGGCATCGGCCATCAGCCGCGCGCCGAGCGGGCCCGGCCCGAGCGCGGCATGTACCACCTCGTCGCGGCCAAAAGCCGCACCCAGCTCCACCGCCGTCAGCACGCAAACATGGGGAGCCCGCGGCCGAGCGCACGCAGCTTGCGGCGCCCGCCCTCGCCCCGTCGACCGCGAGCACCAGCACCGCGGCCTTGCCGTGCCGCGCCGCCGCGGATACCCGTTCAAACCCGGCGACCGCAAGACCGGCCCGCCGGGCCAGCCCGATCGCGTCGATGCAGCGCTGCGCCAGCAGAGCCTCGATGCGGTCTGCAAGATCGGCCGGAACCGCGACCGGGCGGCGCGCCGCACGGGAAAACCACCGCTTCGCGCACCCGCCTGCTCCACTATATCGCGCCGCGGCGTCAACCACAAACCCCGTCCGGGCAGGCGCGCCGCCACATCGGGCACCAGCTCGCCGCTCGGGCCGACGACAAAGCGCAGCAGCGACGCGCGCTCGCGGATCTCGCCGGTGACGATGCAGCGCCGCTGCGCGGCGCCAGCGCCTGCTTCCGCCTGACGCCCGGGTGGCGGGAAACCCTTGCCGGTGGCCGTTGTGTCTACTCCTTGACCGCGGCAGCCGGCGGCGCCGCCGCGGCGTCCTCGAACCAATGCGCGCGGGCGCGCATGATCATCGCGTTGGCAGCTTCGAGATCGAGGGTGATGCCGCCTTTGTCGGAGGCGGCGAGCAGCTCGATCAGCTCGTCGCCGGCGAGGTCGGCGAAATCGTCGAGCGTCTTGACGCCTTTCTCGCCGAGCGCCACCAGCATGCCCGGGCTCAGCCCGTCGAGCGCGGCCAGATCGTCGGCGACCCCGAGCTCGACGCCGGCGCTCCTCGTATTCGCGGTCGCGCCGGTCGAGCGCGCCGCGCGCGCGGTCCTGCAGCTCGGCGGCGATCTCGGCGTCGAAGCCTTCGATGCCGGCGAGGTCCTCGAGGGCCACATACGCAACCTCTTCGAGCGAGGTGAAGCCCTCGGTCACCAGCAGATGCGCGATCACGTCGTCGATGTCGAGAGCGTCGATGAACAGCTGGCTGCGGCTGCGGAACTCCTCGGTCCGCCGTTCCGACTCCTCGGCCTCGGTCAGGATGTCGATGTCCCAGCCGGTCAGCTGCGAGGCCGAGCCGGACATTCTGTCCGCGCCGGCCGATCGCCAGGCTCAACTGGTCGTCGGGGACCACCACCTCGATCCGGCGCTGCTCCTCGTCCATGACCACCTTGGCGACCTCGGCCGGGGCCAGCGCGTTGACGACAAAGGTCGCCGGGTCCGACGACCACGGCATGATGTCGATCTTTTCGCCCTGCAATTCGCCGACCACGGCCTGGACGCGGCTGCCGCGCATGCCGACGCAGGCGCCGACCGGGTCGATGCCGCTGTCGCGCGAGATCACCGCGATCTTGGCGCGGCTGCCGGGGTCGCGCGCCACCGCCTTGATCTCGATGATGCCGTCATAGATTTCCGGCACTTCCTGGGCGAACAGTTTGGCCATGAATTGCGGATGGGTGCGCGACAGGAAGATCTGCGGGCCGCGCGGCTCCTGGCGCACATCGTAGATATAGGCGCGCACCCGCTCGCCCTGGCGAAAGCTTTCGCGCGGCAATAGCTCGTCGCGGCGCACCATCGCCTCGGCCCGGCCGAGATCGACGACGACATTGCCGAACTCGACCCGCTTGACGAGGCCGTTGACGATCTCGCCGACGCGGTCCTTGAACTCGAGGAATTGGCGCTGGCGCTCGGCGTCGCGCACCTTCTGCACGATGACCTGCTTGGCGGTCTGCGCGGCGATCCGGCCGAAATCGATCGGCGGCAGCGGATCGGTGATGAAATCGCCGATCTCGGCCTCGGGGTTGAGGCGCTGCGCCTCGCCGAGCGCGATCTGGGTCGCCTCGTTCTCGATCGGCTCGGCCACCTCGCGAAAGCGCAACAGGCGGATCTCGCCGTTCCTGCGGTCGATCTCGGCGCGGATGTCGTATTCCTGGCCGTATTTCGAGCGGCCGGCCTTTTGGATCGCCTGCTCCATCGCTTCGAGGACCTCGTCGCGATCGATGCCCTTGTCGCGGGCGACGGTGTCGGCGACCTGCAGCAGCTCGGGGCGGGCGTAGGTGACGGTGCTTTCCATGGCTTTCCCGGCGATGCTCTCGAGTTCGAGGTCAGTTGGTCCGCGGCCGCGAGGCGGCGATCAGATCGTCGGTGATAAC
Organism: uncultured Alphaproteobacteria bacterium; assembly: GCA_963738185.1. GTDB lineage: Bacteria > Pseudomonadota > Alphaproteobacteria > ATCC43930 > CGMCC-115725 > AP-15. Next base: position 2,011,817 of record CAVTVA010000003.1, read on the forward strand.
GAGCTGCGCCCGCGCCACCGCGGCGAGCGGCAGCCGGGTTTCGCCTGTCTCTGCCGCGAGCCGGACCACGCCGTCGGCGGTGCCGAGCAGGCGCCCGCGAAACCGTTTGCGGCCGTCGATCGGCTGCGCCAGTTCGATCCGCGCCTCGAAACCGGCGAACCGGTCGTAATCCTCGGGCCGGACCAGCGGCCGGTCGATGCCAGGCGAGCTGACCTCCAGGGTATAGGCCCCGGCGATCGGATCGGCGACATCGAGCAGCGCCGAGACCGAATGGCTGATCAGCGCGCAATCATCGACGGTCATCGGCGCGTCGTCGACCCGCTCGGCCATGATCTGCAAGGTCGCGCGGCGACCGCTGGTCACGGCCACCCGCACGAGGCGATAGCCCATCGCCGCCAGCGACGGCTCGATCATCTGCGCGATAGCGTCGGTATCGACCAAAAACCTGACCTCGGGTCCCGAACTCTGTGTCGCTATACGAAAAAGTGGGCGCTTGGCCCACCTGCAATGCAGTCCGCCAAGCGGACCTCTGCGACTGCGTTTCGCATCGTGAATATAATCGAAATCTGCCGACCCGCAAGGGCGTTGCCACGCTTCGCGGCATTCGCGGATGCTGCGCAAAGGGATGCCCGGGGCGCTCGCGCCAATGTCCGCGCGATCGTGTCTCGCGCCGCTCGCCCTCACGCCGCTTTTGCGTCCTCGCGGATCATCGCCGCCCCCTTTTCGCCGATCATGATCGAGGGCGCGTTGGTGTTGCCGGTGGTCACCGTCGGCATCACCGAGGCGTCGATGACGCGCAGCCCGCCGACACCATGAACCTTGAGCCGCGAGTCGACCGCCGCCATCGGATCCTCGCCCATCCGGCAGGTGCCGACCGGGTGATGCAGATTGATGCCGGCGCGGTGCACAAAGTCGGTCAGCGCCTCCTCCGACCGGGCCGCCGGGCCGGGCATCGTCTCCGCAGCGCTGTGCCGGGCCAGCGGCGGTGCCGCGAAAATCCGCCGGGCATGGTCGATCCCGGCCAGCAGCACCTGCACGTCGCTCGCCGCCGACAGATAATTGGGCCGGATCTCCGGGCGGGCCAGCGGGTCGGCCGAGCGCGCCATGATCGTGCCGCGGCTGTCGGGCCGCACCGCGCAGGCGACGATGGTCATGCCGGGCTCGCGCTCGAGGCGGCCGATCGCACCCTGGTCGTAGCTGCCGGGAGTGAACAATAATTGCAGATCGGGGCTGGCCAGCCCCTCGCGGCTGCGGCAGAACACCATGGCGCTGGTGACGCCAAAGGTCAGGGCGCCGCGGCCGGTCGCGGCATAGCGGCCGATCTCGCGCACCAATCTTGTGCCGCGAGCCAGCTGGTTGATCGAGGCTTCGCCGGTGACCCGGTGCGTCACCCGCGCTGCGATATGGTCGGAGAGGTTGGCGCCGACCCCCGGCAGATCGTGCACGACCGGCACGCGGATCGATTGCAGGTGGCCGGCAGGCCCGATGCCCGATACCTGTAAGAGGTGCGGCGAGTTGACGGTGCCGCCGCACACGATCACCTCGCGCGCCGCCAATGCCCGGCTGTGTTGGCCATTGTGGCGAAAGGCGATGCCGGTGCAGCGTTTCCCGTCGAAAATCAGCCGGGTCGCGACCGCCTTGGTCAGGATCCGAAGATTAGGCCGGCGCCGCGCCTCGGCGAGAAAGGTCTGCGCGGTCGAGCCGCGGAACCGGCCGCCGCGGGTCATCTGCGAATAGCCCACACCTTCTTGCGTGGCGCCATTGTAGTCCTTGGTCAGCTTGAACCCGACCTGCTGTGCGGCTTCGACAAAGCGATGCGTCAACGGCAGGATCGTGCGGTAATCCTCGACCGGCAACGGGCCGCCCGTGCTGCGGAACTCCGGGTCGCCCGCGGCGTAGTTCTCCGATTTCTTGAAATAGGGCAGCACATCGGCGTAGCTCCAGCCGCGGCAGCCCATCTGCGCCCAGCCGTCGTAATCGGCCGGGTTGCCGCGCACATAGAGCATGCCGTTGATCGAGCTGGTGCCGCCCAGCACCCGGCCGCGCGGCCAATGCAACGCCCGATTGCCGATACTGGTTTCGTGCTCGGCATAATAGTTCCAGTTGACCAGCGGGTTGGCGCGCAGTCGCAAGGCCCCGGCCGGCACGTGGATCATCGGATGCCAGTCGCGCGGCCCGGCCTCGAGCAGCACCACCCGCGCCCCATCCTCGCTCAGCCGGTCGGCGACGACGCAGCCGGCGGACCCGGCCCCGACCACGACATAATCCGCGCTTAAATCGGTCACGAAAGCCTCGCCTGTCGATATCCCGCACCCACCGGCTTTGGGAGGCATGGGCTACCGCCCTGCTTCTTCCGGCTTCGGCTCGCTGTCAAGCGCGCGGGCGTGCACGAGGCGAAGCGTTGGGCGGCTCCAGCCGACCCATATTGTCAATCCGCGCAGCCAGCATCCACGTCGCGCTCAGAAGGCCTTCGGTAGGCCGGCGGCACGCAGAACGCGATTTGCGATGTGCTTCGACTTCATGCCGTCGTCGATCACCAGCACCGCGCCGGTTTTCGGGCTTCGCCAGATTTCGTGGTCGCCCCTTCCTTGGCGCACCAACTCGCAGCCGGCCGCGCGCAGCAGACGACGCAGCTCGTCGGATAGCTTCACCGCCCGTCAGTCGAGGTCGAGGTCGTCGATCGACGGATATTCGTCCAGGACGATGGCGATGCCGTCGGCGCCAAGGCCCGCTGCGAGTGCAAAATCGGGGACGATGCCGACGGCCCGCCGCATCGCGTCGGCAAAGTCATCGGCTTCGAATGCAAGGCCCGCGTGCGTATAGGACGTGACGAGGAGCTTTCCGCTCTCCGGGTCCGGCGCGGCACGCAACAGAAAGACAACCCTAACTTCCGGCACATCGCCGTGAAAGGCGACGGGCCGGTGGATCTGGCTTTCCGTTCGCAGGACTCGGCCGCTGCGATCCGAATGGGGGCGCAGGGCGGCGGGATCGATGGCAGCCAATGCTGTCGTCATGAGTGGAACATCGAATTCGGGCGGCATGATGTCAACATCGCGCGCAGCAGGCCCGGCTCGGATTAACGCAGTGGATGCAGGCGTTGTCCGGTTGCTTGCCACCATCAGACGATCCCCTCCAATGTACGCGGAGTGCCGCGTTCAGTCCCGGTGAACTCAACGGAGCATGGTCTTTCGAGGTAAAGAGCCCCTCGGGTACGATTGCGGTCTTTCCGCTGCCGTCTGTCGCTTCGATCCCAGTGACATCCGTGCCGTTCCCGTCGAGCGTGACGATCACCAACTCGGCCAGCGGAGTAAACCCGACGATCAGTTGGACGTTGCCGGGCAGCACCAGCCCCAGCGGCGGCAGTTACGCACCAAACGCGTTCCGCGTACAAATCTTCGATCGATCGCATCCTCTGGCGCCCGGTGTCGCCGATGTTATTTATTCCACCAGCCTGTCCCCGACAGCGACCAGCTTTACGATCCCGACGGCCCTGGGTGGTGGGCGAAGCTTGATCATCGGGGATAAATATTCTATTAATTTTCAAATGATAACCACGAGGGATGGAGGCTCGAATCCGACCAACAGTCAAGCTGATATTTTGACCAGATCGAATTCATGGTTTGATTTCACCCCAGAACTCGGGAGCACGACGCCGACCAATATCAACTTGCCGATGGTCGATGGGATAACCGGCGTCTATCATTTCGATGTCGGGAGTGTCGGGCCGGATTCGGTGACGTATATCGATCCGACGATCGCGATCGGCTACAAATACGATATCGGGGCGGGCGATCCGAATTTCGCCTCGGTGATCCTGCCCGATGTCGGCGGCGGCGCGTTCGATCTGTCCTATCTCTCGACCGAGATCCCGCTCGACGCCGGCATGCAATATTTCTTTCCGGCGGGCGGCGTCGCCGATTTCACGGTCACCGGCATCGATCCCGCGGCCGAGCTCGATCCCGCCGACACCTCGGCCTTTGTTACTGGTCTCACCTTTGCCGCCGACGGGTCGTTCACCGGCACGATGACGCCCTTGACCGAAAACGTCGCCGCCACCCCGGAGCCCGCCTCGCTAGCGCTGCTTGCCTTCGGCCTCCTTGGCTTTGCTGCGACTTACCGCTGGCACCGCAAATCCGGACAGCCCCGATTTGCCGAAGGCTGATCTCGGGTCTTTGCGAAAAAGGGGGACAGCGGATTCACCCCCGTCGTTCTGCTGGTCCCCGAGTTCAGCAAGCGGCGGGTGGCGGGAAATGCTTCACCTCGACCTGGTCCAAGTGTTGCTCGGCCTGCCACAGGTCAAACTGAAGCTGCAACCGCAGCCAACTCTCCGGCGAGCGGCCAAACGCTTTCGACAATCGGATCGCCATCTCGGGAGAAATCCCCGCGCGGCCGTTGAGCAGCGCCGATAATGTGCGGCGCGCAACACCGAGCCCGTCAGCGGCGGCAGTAACCGTCAGGCCCAAGGGATCGAGGCACAGCTCCCTGATAACCTCGCCGGGATGCGGCGGGTTGTGCATGCTCGGCATAACTTTCTCCTGCTTTGCAGCAGTTCAGTGGTAATCGACCAAATCGACATTCGTGACGTCCTGACCCGCGAATTCGAACGTCACGCGCCAGTTACCGGAGACCGACACCGACCATTGACCCGCACGCTGGCCACGAAGGCGATGCAGCCGGGCACCGGGCACGGCACCGCCATGTCGGACGGCGCCGCGGCGGTTGCAAGAGCTGCAAGCACCGCCCGCAACCGCTTCACCTGTTGTGCGGAAACGCCGCTGGTATTGCCGCGCAAATATAACCGCTCCAACCCGCTATGGCGGAACCGCAAGATCACCCTGAGACGTGTGACGTGTCAGGTTACGTCAGTCAAGATCGGTAAGGATACCGAGAAAACGAAGGCGCGCGCCTGCTCGAAGCCGATCCACAGCGCTGCACTCTCTCGTAATGAGCTGCGTGTTCGGCGCTGCGGCTGCGGGTCCATTGTCTTCCGCCTTGCGCGGAGGCAAGCTCGCGCGAGCCGCAAGCGAGGGAGGAGAAAGCCATGCCGATCGCGCCGATGCTGACCGAGGAGACGCCGGCGAGCGCGCTGGTCGCGCGGGTGCTCGAAGAGGCCGGGATCGAGATGGTGTTTGGCATCTCGGGCGGCCATACCGGCCGCATCGTGTCGGGGTTGAGCAAATACCAGAACTCGATCCGCACTGTCCTGGTGCGCGAGGAATCCTTGGGCGGGGTGATGGCCGAGGTTTACGGCCGGCTGACGCGGCGGCCGGGCGTGCTGCTGGGCCAGGGACCGTGGGTGCTCGGCAACGGGATGATCGGGATCATCGAAGCGCATCTGTCGAGCACGCCGATGCTGCTGCTGACCGATTTCAGCGACGCGCCGCGGTTTGCCCTGCACGCGCCCTACCAGCAGGGGACCGGCGACTGGGGCAGCTGGGACGCGCGCCGCGCCTTTGGCGGCGTCACCAAGCAGGTCATGCAGGCGCACGACCCGGTGGCCGCGGTGCAGGCGACCCAGCTGGGCATCAAGCACGCGCTGTCGGGGCAGCCGGGGCCGGTCGCGATCCTCTATGCCCATGATGCGCTGGCCGGCTCGGTGGTGCCGGACTCGCAGCCGATGCTGTACCCGACCCGGCATTATTTGCCGGCCGTGCCGCCGCCGGCCGAGCAGCGCCAGGTCGAGGCCGCGGCCCAGGCGATCCTCGCGGCGCAGAAGCCGGTGCTGATCGCCGGCAACGGCGTGCGCATCGCCCACGCCTACGAGCCGCTGCGCCGCTTGGCCGAGGCAGCAGGGCTGCCGGTGGCGACGACCGCGGCCGGCAAGGGCTGCTTTGCCGAGACCCATCCGCTGGCCTTGGGCGTGTTCGGCACCTTTGGCACCGAGGCGGCCAATGCCGCTATCGCCGAGGCCGATCTGGTGCTGGTGGTCGGCTCCAAGCTCAGCCCAAGCGACACCGCCTGGGAGAACCGCACCTTGCTCGACCCGGCGCGGCAAACATTCGTGCAGATCGACATCGAGCCGCGCAACGCGTCGTGGAACTATCCGGCCGAGCATGTGCTGATGGGCGACGCGGCGGTGATCCTCGGCCAACTACTGCACGAGGTTACTGCTACTGCTCGCGGGACGGACCGCCGCCAGGGCGCCGAGCGCCGGGTTGCCGGCGCATCGCGAGCGCCACGGCTATTTCAACGAGCGCGCCTATTTCGCCGACGACAAGCCGATCCTGCCGCAGCGCCTGATCGGCGAATTGTCGCGCGGCCTGCCCGAGGATGCGATCGTCACCTGCGACGCTGGCGAAAACCGCATCATGATGACGCATTTCTATCAGACGAAGCGCGCCGAGGGGTTTTTGCAGGCGGCGGGCTCGGGGCCGATGGGGTTCGCCATCCCGGCGGCGCTCGGCGCCAAGCTCGTCCATCCCGACCGGCCGGTCGTCGCGGTGTGCGGCGACGGTGGGTTTGCGATGACCATGAACGGGCTGATGACCGCGGTCGAGCGCGACATCCCGATCATAGTGCGTCGTCTTCAACAACAACGCGCTGGGCTGGGTATTGCACGGCTCGGGGCCATTCGCGGCCGAGTTCAACGATTGGGACCACGCCGCGATCGCCCGCGCGCTCGGCTGCCGCGGCGTGCGCATCGAGGAGCCGGCGGCGATCGCCCCGGCCTTGCGCGATGCGCTGGCGGCGCGGGCGCCAACCGTGCTCGACGTGCGCACCTCGCTCGCCGTGACCTTTGCCGACATCACCTCGCAATTGGCTAAGGACGCCTCGCCCCGGCGGCGTTGAGCGCGATGTCGTCCATTCCTGCAATCGACGCGGTGCTGCGCCGCGCCGCCGAGGGCGGCGATGTGCCGGGCGTGGTGGCGCTGGCGGCGACCCCGGACCGGGTCGTCTACGAGGGCGCCTTTGGCCGGCGCGACCTTGCCCAAGACGGCGAGATGACCCTCGACACGATCTTTCGCATCGCCTCGATGACCAAGGCGGTGACCTCGGTCGCGGCGATGCAGCTGGTCGAGGCGGGCCGGCTCGAGCTCGATCAGCCGATCGGCCGGGTGCTGCCGGAATTGGCTGCGCCGCACGTGCTGGACGGGTTCGACGCCTCCGGCAAGCCGCGGCTGCGCCCAGCCCGGCGGCCGATCACCCTGCGCCATCTTTTGACCCATACCGCCGGCTTTGGCTATGAGATGCTGAATTCGGACCTGATCCGCTACATCCACCGCACCGGCACGCCCTCGACCAGCACCGGCCAGCTCGCCTCGCTGCGCCTGCCATTGCTGTTTGATCCGGGGGAGCGCTGGGAGTACGGCATCGCCATCGACTGGGTTGGGCGCGCGGTCGAAGCAGCCAGCGGCCAACCGCTCGACGCCTATTGTCGCGAGCATATTTTCGAGCCGCTCGGCATGAGCGACACCGGGTTCGAGCTGTCGGCGGAGCAGAGCTTGCGGCTGGCGCGGGTGCACCAGCGACAGCCGGACGGGTCATTGGCGCCAATCACGATGGATATGCCGCCGCAAAAGCCGGAGTTTTGGGCCGGCGGCGGCGGCCTCTATTCCACCGGCCCCGATTATCTGAGCTTTCTGCAGATGGTCCTGAACCAGGGGCAGCTCGACGGCGCCCGGGTGCTCCGCTCGGAAACGGTCGCGGCGATGGCAAGGAACCAGACCGGCGAGCTCGAAGCCGGGATCATGCGGACGGCGATGCCGGAGCGGACCAACGATTTTGCGCTGTTTCCGGAAATGCGCTGCCAATGGGGGCTGGGCTGGATGATCACGCCGCAGCCGGGCCCCAACGGCCGCAGCGCCGGCAGCCTGACCTGGGGCGGGATCTTCAACAGCTATTACTGGATCGATCCGGCGGCCGGGGTCGCCGGGGCGCTCCTGGCCCAGTTCCTACCGTTCGCCGACCCGCGCGCGCTTGCCCTTGCCGGCGCCTTCGAGCGCGGGGTCTATCGAGCGACGAACGCGGAGTGAGCCTCGCCGGCGGCAAACTGGCGTTGCGTTCGCGCCGGCTGCCGACGGTCGCGCGGACATGCTAAGAGACCGCGATGCTGACCCTTTTCGAAGTGACCTACCGCATCGACCGGCGTCGCGCGCTGCTCGACCGGGCGAGCGCGCAGATCCCCGATGGCGCCAAGGTCGGGCTGGTCGGCCGCAACGGCGTCGGAAAATCGACCCTGCTCGATCTGATCCGCGGCGTCTTGCAGCCGGAGGATGGCGCGATCGAGTTGCCGCGCGGCTGCCGCATCGGGTTTCTCGCCCAGGAAGCGCCGAGCGGTGCCGCAACCCCGCTCGAAGCGGTGCTCGCCGCCGATCGCGAGCGCACCCGGCTGTTGGCCGAGCGCGAGACCGAGCCAGCGCCGTTGCGCGCCGCCGAGATCGAGACCCGCCTCGTTGAGATCGACGCCTATTCGGCGCCGGGCCGGGCCGCGCGCATCCTGGCCGGGCTCGGCTTTGAAGATGGGGCGCAGCGCCGGCCGCTCGACGACCTGTCGGGCGGCTGGCGGATGCGGGTGGCGTTGGCGGCGATCCTGTTCACCGAGCCCGACCTGTTGCTGCTCGACGAGCCCACCAACCACCTCGACCTCGAAGCCTCGCTGTGGCTCGAACGGTTTTTGCGCCTCTACCGCCGCACCCTGATTCTGGTCAGCCACGATCGCCAGGTGCTGAACGCGGCGACCACCACAACCCTGCATCTCGAGCAGGGCAAGCTGACCGCCTATTCGGGCGGCTTCGACGCTTTTCTGCGCGCCCGCCGGGAACAGGCGCTGCGGCTCGAAATCGTGGCCCGGCAGCAGGCCGGTCAGCGCGAGCGCCTGCAGGCCTTCGTCGACCGCTTTCGCGCCAAGGCGTCAAAAGCGCGCCAGGCGCAGAGCCGGCTGAAGGCGCTGGCCCGGCTCGAACCGGTCGTGCTCGCCGCCCGCGAGCCGCCGCCGCGCATCGCCTTTCCCGAACCGCCGCGATTGAGCCCGCCTCTGATCACCCTCGAACGCGCCAGCGTCGGCTATGCCCCCGGCAAGCCGGTGCTGGCGCGGCTCGACCTGCGGCTCGACCCCGACGACCGGATCGCGCTCCTCGGCGCCAACGGCAACGGCAAAACCACCTTCGCCCGGCTGCTGGCCGGACGGCTGCCGCTGCTTTCCGGCCAAGTGACGCGGTCGCCGCGGCTCGCCTGCGGCTATTTCGCCCAACACCAGATCGACGAGATGCGGCCGCAGCAATCGGCCTACGATCACCTGGCGGCGGTGATGGCGGACGCGCTGCCCGAGGCGGTGCGCGCCCGGCTTGGCGCGTTTGGCTTTGGCCAGGACAAGGCGTTTGTCCCAGTCGGCGATCTATCGGGTGGCGAGCGGGCGCGGCTGAACCTCGCGCTCGTCACCCACGGCGCCCCTTCCCTCTTGGTGCTCGACGAGCCGACCAACCATCTCGACCTCGAAAGCCGCGAGGCGCTGGTGCAGGCGCTCAACGACTATGCCGGCGCGGTCGTGCTGATCAGCCACGACTGGCATCTGCTCGAGCTCGTGGCCGATCGGCTGTGGCTGGTCGGCGACGGGACGGTGCGGCCGTTCGCCGGCGATCTCGACGATTACCGCAGCCTTCTGATCGAGCGCGCCGCCAAGGCCGACGCGGCGCAGCCGGCCCCAGTCGACGATCGCCGCGCTGCGCGGCGCCGCGCGGCCGAGAAGCGGCGCGAGCTCGATCCGCTGCGGCAGCGCGCCCGCCGCGCCGAGGAAACCATCGCCCGTTTGTCTCAGGAACGCGAGGCACTCGACCGCTGCCTTGCCGCACCCGACCGATCGCCCGGCGGCGGCATCGTCGATGCGCTCAAACGCCGCGCCGAGATCGTCAGGCTGATCGACCGCACCGAGGCCGAATGGCTGGCCACCGAGGAAGCGATCGAGCGCGAAGCGGGGGAGTGATCGGGCGCCCCGCAAAGGCTCCGCGGGCTCGGCCGCGTTCTTCAAAGAGAGGCGGCTGAGGCCGCGGTTCGACGGTCCGTTTACGGAGGGCTGCGGCCGGGCAAGAACCGCGCCGCCGTCGCGCGGCCGATGGCCGCACGCCGGCGCGACGACCCTGATGTACTTTGACAGACTTGATCAATACGGTCTATTCCGGTGCCGCATCAAGGGTACACTCGAATTGATCGGGGCGCCGCAAGCGAGCCTGAGAGCCGCTGGATCGCGGCCCTTTGGGAGCAGACATCGCCATGGCCGACAGTCCCGCTATCGCTGATCGCAACCTCGAAGCGACGACGAACATTTCGCTTAAGCGGGAACCAGTGTGCTTCGCCTTTTTATCGGCGCGCTCGGTCGCCTCGCCGATGCCACTCGACTCGATCAACCTCGATCTCGCCTCGGCCGATTATTTCGAGGGACGCGCCTCGCTATGGGCGGCGCTGGAGATGCGCTCCACGGTCAACAACGATCAGCCCACAGCACTGCTCGGGTTTGACGAGACCTTTTTGCGGCCGTTCGCACGCGCGCTGATCGAGGCAGCGACGACCCGCGCCACCTACCGCATGACTATTTTGCAGGATTCCGGCGATCGCGAGCGCTGCCGGGTCGTCGAATACGTGACCGGCCCGGGCAAGCCGCTGCAGGAATTGGTGCTGCAGCCGTTTGACAATGTCGTGCTGATCAGCGCGTCGAACGCCAAGGACAGTGACGAGACCCTGTTCCAGCTGCCGCGAACCGACAGCTTTCTGCGCGCTTTTGCCAAGATGGCCTATGTCGCCGATCAGACCTTGCACGATCTGCTCGACGACATGGAGCGCGTCGCCCGCCATCACGGGCCAATAACCGGCTGACCTCCCCGGAACCGGGTCACCCCGCCCGGAGCGGCGTGCGGCGAGGTTGCCGCATGCTCCTCGCTGCACGCCGGGGCGACGCGTTCAACCCACCAGCGGATTACTGCGGCTGCGGCGGCGGCGCCGACGGCGGGATGTAGCCGGAACCCGACGGCTTGGGGCCAGGCATCCGCCCTGTCGATTGCGGCTGCTGCATCATTGGCTCGCCGCCTGGGGCCGGCTGTGGGGCTGCCTGCGGCTCCGGGGCGCCGCCGGCGCCGCCCGACTGAATTCGCGTGAGCTCGGCCCGGTTCAGCTGCGCCGTCGTATCGCTGGTGGAGGTCGGCCCATGGTGGATCATGTGGTGGTGGTACACATGGTGCACCACATGCCTGCGCGTATAATGATGCATCGGCGGCATCGCCGAATTCGGCGCCGAGGCCGATGGCGGCATCGCTGCCGGGGGCATCGCCGCGGGCGCGGCGGGCTCAGGCGCCGGCGGGGCGCCGCCGCTGTACGGGGTCAGCCCCGGGCCGCCGGGGTTCGGGCCAGGGGTTCCGACCGAGTTTCCGCCACTGGGGTTCTGCGCCCACGCTGGCGCGGCAATCACGAGCGCGGCAGCGATCGCAACGCCGTTCAACAGATGTTTCATGCCTGTGATCCTCTGTAGCAGTTCCGGATTGGCCAAAATGTAACGCACGCTCGTCCCACCCCAAAGGGCCTCGACCCGGCCGCGGGTGAGAACGACACAGGATGTCGATCCGTTCCGCGGAAGCGCAACTTGCCGGTGTCGCGCATTCTCCCGGCCAACGACTGATAATATGTCTGTGATTCCCGCGTTTCAAGCGCTTGGGTAGTTCAATAGGCAAGAGAATAACGGCACAAGCGATAAATCCACACCGCCTCCCCCAATTCACGCGGCTGCGCGGCAGATTGCGACCGGGCACCCCAATAAACATCTTCGCGGGACACTGACCAGCCGACAGCAGCCGGCCGCTCGCAATCAAAAAAAAGCCGCGGCCTGAAGCCGCGGCATTCCCTGGGACCCCGCACAAGGGGCCCCAGGGAGCAGACGAGGCGCCTTACGGGAACACGATCTCAACGCGCCGGTTCTGCGGTTCGCGCACCCCAAGCGGGGTCGGCACCCGAGGATCGTTCATGCCGCGACCGGACACGACCATCTCGTTGCGCGGCACACCCATCCGTTCGAGGGCCACCGCCACGGCGTTGGCGCGCCGCTCGGAGAGCCGCTGGTTGTACCCGGCCGAGCCGGACAGGTCGGTGTAGCCGGTGACCTGGATCTGCACCGCGCCACCCGCCTTCCAATGATCTGCCGCGGCCTGAAGAATCTGCATGCCTTCTGGGGTGATATTGAATTTATCCCAGTCGAAGAACACCAGATAGACCTGATGCGGCGGCGGCGGCGGCGGCGCCGGCGGGGCTGGCGGGGGTGCCGCCGGCGGCGGCGCGCCAAACATCATGGTCAGGCTGGCGACCACGTTTTGCGTGCTGTAGCCGGTCTTGTAGCTGAGGCCGCCAAGCGAGGTCCTGGCGAGCGCGCCGCCGGCTCTGCCGCTCTTGCTTTTGAGGGTGAAATCCGACGGGGTCGCCAGGTAGCGGTAATCGACATCGATAGCCAGCGCCGGGTTGATCATATAGCGAATGCCGGCGATCCCCTGATACGCGAACTCCCAGGTGTTGCCGCTCAGCGAGAACGAGTCAATGCCGAGCCTCTGGAGCTGGACCGGGTTCCGCCCAGCCTTGTTCGACACCCCATCATCGATGTTGATCGCGCCGACGCCGCCCCCGATGTGGGGGGTGACCGGCCAACCAAGCGTGAGGTCGTAAATCACGTTGGTCATGATCGCGTTCGAGTGGCGATTGCCGTCGACGATCTTGCTGCCGGCCCCGCCAAAGCTCTGCACGGCATTGTTTCGATAGCTGTATTCTTCCTCGAAACGCCACGGCCCCCACATGTAGCCGCCGCGAACGCCGACGTTAAAGCCGGAGTTGAACGTTTCCTTTGGATTGAAGCCAATGGACCTTTTGCCAATCGTGGCGTGGAAATGGTCCTCATGGCTCTGTAGCGCGGTCCAGCCGCCCTCCGGACCCAGGTAAAACGCCCCGGGCGGATACGGGCCAAACAGATTTCCGAACATTTGTGCGTGCGCCTGGACGCCACCGAGCGCCACGGCAAGCGCTACGCCGGCGCCTAGCAGACAGCGATTTGTCATCCCCTTACCTCCGGCCGCAAAATACGCGTGTGACGATGGTCGTCACGCCACCGTTCGCCGATCTTCTCCATCTACTGCGCCGATGGCAACCGGTTTTTGCTGTAACTCCACCGCGTGCCGAAGAATTCTCGCAGAACGCCGAAGGCCGCGACATTTCTGCAACGATGTGATCGTAACCCGCTATTTCATAAAGGCCGCGCTGTGTGTTTTTTGCAACTGTGGCGGCGGATCGGCGCCCGCCGGTGTTTCCGCTCGGTCTCCGCGGAACCGGCGGAGCCCTCTGGCGTTGCCCTCGCCGGCCGACGCCCCAGGTCCGAGGCCCCTTGCCGCGTGTTCAACGTGCGGTGACGCGCGGCGAGCCTCAGGGGTCGATCAGCACGCCAGGATTGAGCAGCGCCTGCGGATCGAGCGCGTGCTTGGCCGCGCGCAACGCCACCGCGAACAGGTCGGGGCGCTGCCGATCATACCAAGGGCGATGGTCACGGCCGACCGCATGGTGATGGGTGATGGTCCCGCCGGCCGCAATCAGCGCGTCGCCGGCAGCGGTTTTGATCGCCCGCCATTGCCGTTCAAGCTCGCTGTGCCGACCAAGCGCGTGAAACGAGAAATACGGCGCCGGGCCATCGGGATAGACATGGGTGAAGCGGCAGGTGACCTGGCCCGGCCGGCCGGTGGCCTCGCGGATCGCAGTCTCGGTCGCGGTCTTGACCCGGTCGTGCAAACCCTCGAAACGCTCCCAGGTGATCGCGGTCTCAAAGGTGTCGGCGATGATCCCGCGCCGGATCAGGCGCTCGCGGGCATAGGGCATGCGGATAAAGGCGGTGCGCCACAACTCGGCGGCACCCTCGCGGTGGGCGTCGCGCTCGCCGGGGCGTTCCGGCGCGCCGCCATGGTCGGCGCAGCACTCGAGCGCGCGGGCGACCCAGGCGTCGAGGGGGTGATCGGCCAATTCGAAGGCCAGCACCAGGATTGCCGCGCTGCCGTCGCCGGCGCCGGTGTTCGCCGCCTCTTGCGGGTCGAGAATGCGGCAATTCGCCGGGTAGAGCCCGGCCTGGGCGATCGCCTTGACCGCCCGCGCCGCAGTGAAGAAATCGGCAAAGCCGACGGCGCCGCCGGCGCGAAACCGCGGCCGATCCTGCAGCCGCATCCACGCCTCGGTGATGACGCCGAGAATTCCTTCCGAACCGATCAGCAGGCGGTCGGGGCTGGGCCCGGCGCCGGAGCCCGGCAGCCGCCGCGTCTCGATCGGGCCACGCGGCGTGACCACGCGCAGGCTTTCGACGAAATCGTCGATATGGGTGTAGAGGCTGGCGAAATGGCCGCCCGAGCGGGTCGCGATCCAGCCGCCCAGGGTCGAATATTCGAAGCTCTGCGGAAAATGCCGCAGGCTCAGCCCGTGCGGCCGCAGCTGCGCTTCGAGCGCCGGGCCGAACACCCCGGCCTCGATGCGGGCGGCGCGCGACACTCGGTCGATCTCCACCACCCGGTCCAGGTGGCGCAGGTCGAGGCTGACCGCCGCCTTCTTTCCAGTGCCGTCGATCTCACCCTCGACCCCGCCGACGACGCTGCTGCCGCCGCCGAACGGGATCACCGCCGCGGCCGCACCGCCCGCCCAATCCATCACCGCGGCCACATCGGCTTCGCTCTTCGGGTAGGCGACGAGATCGGGGGCGGCGGCGTAGTCGCCGGCGAGGCCGCGCGCGTAGTCGCGGAACGACTTGCCGTAGGCGTGCGCCGCCCGGTCGTACGGCTCGTGCGAACAAATCCCGGCCAGCGCCACCGGCGGGGCGACGCGCGGCGCGCGCAGCCGAAGGTCGGCGAGCGGCGGCGGCGCCACCTCGTCAAATTTGTCGACGCGAAACAGCCGGCGATAACGGTCGAGAGCGGCCGCCTCTTCCGCCGCAGTCAGCCCCTCGCCCTCGCGTCCCCAGCCAAAATGCTTGAGCCGCGCCCCAGTCGTCTCGCCCGCTTCCGGCATTTCGCCTGCTCCTGGCATATGCCCCGCTCCCAGCGTTCAGCCGCTCGGAAAATCGATGGCAGGCAAAAATAGACTACGCCCGAGAGCCGAGCCAGCCTGGCGCCGCACCAACGATCGGCGGCCGTTTGCTGGCCGCACCCCGGGGGATCGACGATGACCCGGCTCGCCGCGGCGGGCGTGTGGCGCAGCCGCGATCAGCAGCGGCGCCGCACCAGGCTCGCGGCTACAAATCTGCGGATGTGCCAGGCCGGATTACTGAGCGGGCGGCCGTTCAGCCCGGGAAGAGGCGAGCGGCGACCGGCACGCCTTCAGCTTGCGCCAACGTCTTGTCGATCTGCCCGGTAAAGTGCCGGGCGAAGGCGTCGGCCTCGTCCGCGACCTTGAAATCGACGCGCACGACCACCCCTGCCCCACCGTCGCGGCAGCTGAAGCTCGACGGCTCGACCCGCCGCTCGTCCAGCCACACCCGCATCGCCGCCATTTGCGTCGACAGCTCGCTCGGTTTCAAAGGTACGATCACGGTGCGCATGGTTTCCTGCTCGGCAGTTGCTCCCGGCGCGAGAATATCAGCACCAGACGTATCGCGCTCGGCAAAAACGCCGGCACTCACGGTTTTGCCACAAGCGATTGCCACAAGCGATCGGCCCCGCGCGGCGCGTCACTCCTGTGGGTAGCGCCATATGGTCGCCGGCTGCGCCGCGGTTTCGTCGATGGTCCATTGCGGCAGCGCCAAGCCGGGCCCGACATCGCTGAACACCATGCGCACGCGGGTGCCGATGCCGACCCGCTTGACCATGTCGGGCGGGGCCAGCTGGCCGTCGGGGGTGGCGAGATTGCCGGCGACGCGCAGCGCCTCCTCGGCGGTCGGCTCGCCCTTTTGCGTGTCGAGATCGACCAGCAGGATCAGATAGGGCGTGTGGCCGCGAAAGGCCGGCTGAATGGCGTGATGCACCTCGCTATAAGAGTGCACCGCCCCCTTGCCCTCGACCTTCTTCCAGGCCGATTCGAGGCTCATGCACCACGGGCAGGCGGTGGTTGGCGGATAGCGTAGCCGGCCGCACCCGGCGCAGGCCTGCAGGTGAAAATCGTGCTCGGCGCAGTGGCGGAAATATTCGAGGTTCTCGACGTCGAGATCGTCGATCGTCAGCCCCATGCCCAGATATTCGCCGCGGATAGCCATGATCCGTTTCCTTCCCAAGCTGGATCAATGTAGTGCGTCCTTCGAGACGGCCGCGTCGCGGCCTCCTCAGGATGAGGGATATTCCCGATGCCTCTCGATCTTCCTCATGCTGAGGAGCGCTCGCAGGGCGCGTCTCGAAGCACGCACGGAGATGCCGACGCCCTTGTCTCTGCGCCTCTCAGCCGCGGCGCATGACCATCGAGGAGGCGGTCGCCGGGTTGGCCCAGCCGAGATTGGCGCTGACCTCGACATCCTTGACCTGACGGCAGCCGCCCTCGCGGTAATCGTAAGTGTGCTGGCGCTTGCCGTCGGGCCCGACCGGGCAGGAATCGTCGGCGTCGTGGCGCAGCTGGCGGGTGTTCTCGATGACCATGTTCATGCCGTGGGTGTAGCCCTCGCACAGATGCCCGCCGCTGGTATTGTTGGGCCGCCTCCCGCCGAGCTCGATCGCGCCGCTCGACACGTATTGCCCGCCCTCGCCCTTTTTGCAAAAACCGTAATCTTCGAGCTGAAGCATCGTCGTAAAGGTGAAGGCGTCGTACGAGCCGGTGACGTCGATATCCTCCGGCCCGACCCCGGCATTGGGCCATAGGATCTTCGCCGCGTAATAGCCGGCAACGGTCGAGATCGGCCCGTGCTGGTAATGCATGTCGAGCCGCGGCTTGTTGCACCGTCCGACCACGCCGCGGATCAGCACCAAAGGCTGCTTCATGTCGCGGGCGCGCTCTGCGCTGGTGACAATGACGCAGGTCGCGTTGTCGGTCTCGACGCAGCAGTCGAGCAGATGCAGCGGCTTGCAGATAAAGCGGCTCGACAGCACGTCATCGACCGTAAAGCGCTTTTTGTAATAGGCCTTGGGATTGTTCGAGGCGTGCTTGCTGTGCGCGACCTTGACCGCGGCGACCTGCTCGGGCGTGGTGCCGTAATCGTACATGTGGCGCATAAAGGTCGGGGCAAAGCTCTGCCCGGCGCTCTGCCAGCCATAGGCGCGGTTGTGCAGCATGTCGCCGCCGACCGGGGCGGCCGAGCGCGCGCCGGTGCCGCCGATGCGGACCTGCGAGTAGCCGTTCATCGAGCGGAAGATCGCCACCACCTTGCAGCACCCGGCCTCGATCAGGCCGATGGCGATGCCGATCAATGCCTCGGTCGACGAGCCGCCGCCGACCACATCCATGTAGAAATTGAGCCGGATGCCGAGATCGCCCGAGATAAAGGTGGCCGAGGTCGAATCCCCGCCCGAATAAGACAGCATGCCGTCGATATCGGCGGGCTTGAGCCCGGCATCGAGGATCGCGTTCCTGACCGCCCAAGTCCCGAGCGCGCGGGTCGTGCGCCCCGAGCCGCGGGTATAGGTGGTCTCGCCCACGCCGACGATCGCATATTTGTCGCGCAGGTATTTGGGGGTGGTGGCATCCACCTCGGTGGTCGGCATCGGCATTTTATGGCCCTTCCTCCGATAGCGTCATCGCCGGACTTGTTCCGGCCGTCCACGTCCTGCCAACGGCGGCGGCTCGTGGATAACCGGGACGAGCCCGGTCATGACGGTGCTTTTGCGATTGAGAGGGTAGTGTCCCCGCCTACGCTGCCAGGTGATACGCCTTGGTCGCGGCGCCGCTGTAGAGCGCGGTCTTCTCGGCGGCGGAGCAGCCGGCGGTGATGCGCTTGAAGGCGTTCCACATGATGGGGTAGCTGCACATGCCCTTATCGACCGGGAAATTGCTCTCGAACATCGAGCGCTGCGGCCCGAAGGCTTCGATGCAGGTCTCGATATAGGGCCGCCACGCCGTTTCGAGGTCCTGCGAGGAGGGTGGAGTGTCGTTCTCGAAAAACGTGAAGCCGGAAAGCTTCATGCCGAGGCCGCCCAGCTTGACATAGGTGTTAGCCGACGCGGCGGCGACCTCGCCGATGCTCTTCTCCCACGCGGCAAAAGCTTCCTCGCGCTTGCCGGCATAGGGGCCGATGGCCAATGGCCCGCCGACATGGTTCAGCACGATCGTCGCCTGCGGGAAGGCGCGCGCCAAGTCGGAGACGTCGTCGAGCTGGGTCTGGAACAGCCAGGCGTCAAAGCTCAGGCCCAGCGAGGCCAGCCCGGCGAACCCCTCGCGGAAATTCCGGTCGCGGTAAAGGCCCTGCGGCGCCCCGGAGCAGTAGATTTCGAGGCTCGGGTCGGCATGCCAAGTGGCGCCGTTGCGGATGCCCTTGAAGCGCCCGCCGGAGATCGTGACGTGTTGCTCGAGAATACCCTTGGCGCGGCTGCCGATGCGCAGATCGACATTGCCGATGATGCCGGCAATGCAGCGGGTCTTGCCGTATTTGCCGGACGCGCTCATCGCCGCGACGCCGTTGACGAATTCGGTCTCGCCCAGCGATTTCAGCTCCTGCGGGCCGCCCGCGCGATACATCTCGCGGCATTCCTCAAAGCAGGTCGCGGCAATGTTGTGGCCGCTGCCGACATCCTCGAGCAGGTCCGGGAGCAGATAGCGGTTGCCCGGCCGGTCCCACATGTGGTGGTGCGGATCGACGATCGACAAATCGGGCTCGATGATCTCCTCGCGCCGCCGGTCGAGCCAGTCCGGGCGGATCGGCGCATGGCGGCCAGGCGGAATCGCGGATTGGGGCATGGGGTGTCCTCCCGATTGTGCTTTGACGCTCTCCCAACTCTGCCCCGCCATCGCCGCCGGCGCCACGAGTTTATCGGGCCATGGCCGAATTTTGGATTGCTGGTAGGGCAATACCGCCTTACGAAGTGCGGGAAACCGACCGGTTCGATCGAGGACTTCATCGGGTGCGCTCATCGACCCGGAACCAAGCCGTTGACGATCGAGGAAATCAACGAGATCGCGGCAGAGGGCTGGGCCGGGCTCCGATGAGGATCACGGCCGGTACGAATGTCCTTGTGCGCGGCGCGGCCCTCGACGATCCAGCTCAGGCGGCGCTCGCAGCCGATCTGCTGCGCAGGGCCGAAATCATCGCGGCAACCCTGCCGGCGCTGTGCGAGTTCGCCCGGGTGCTGGGGCGGGGATATCGTTGGACCGCCTCTGAGATACTCGGCTTTATCAAGGCTCTTCTGAACAGCCCTGGCGTAGCTACGGACCGGCCGGCCGTCGAGGCCGGGTTGGCAATACTGGCGGCGGGCGGGGACTTCGCCGATGGCGTGACCGCGGTGTGCTGGCCGGCGAGGCGCCGCGATTGGCGAGCGCTACGCATTTTCCGAAACCGCACGTGGAACCCGTGCGGCATCGCGCGGGTTCGTTGCGACAGTGATCAACGACAGCGACATGCGTGAATGCTAGGCACAATCCTTTTGATCATCCTGATCCTGCTGCTGATCGGGGCGTTGCCGACTTGGGGCTACAGCGGCGGATGGGGCTACTATCCAAGCGGCGGGCTTGGCCTGCTGCTGATCATCGTCATCATTCTATTGCTGATCGGCCGAATATGACCTTCGCGGCCCCAGGGTGTGTGAAGACATTGTTTTGCTGAGAACTGTCATTCCGGGGCGGTCCGAACGGCCGAGCCCGGGATGACCGCGTTTGGCATTTCTTCACACGCGCGTCAGCCGGGGCCGGTCGCGCGCCGTAACACATCGATCCGCAGCGGCAGCGCTTTGCCGAGCCACATCGCGTGCCGGGTGTGGTCGGCCACGCTGTCGCCCGATTGCGGATGGACCAGCACGTCGAGGCCATCGCGGTTCAGCATCAGCCACGGCACCAGACGCGGGAACTCGACGGCGGCAAAGGCCACCTGGTACATCGACACCGGGTGCGGCCCGACCGGCTCGTCGTGCCAGCTGCCGATCCGGGCAACAAAGCGGTCGCCGATGCCCTGGCGCAGCCGCTCGGCCTTCACGCGGGTCGCCGGGTCGTAATAAATATGCGCGTGATAGCCGTCGATCCGGTCGGGATCGGCAAATGCCTCAGCCATGCTCGCCTCCTGTCTCCCCGGGCGCGGTCGCCGCACCGGCGCCCAGGCTTCGCTGCATCAGCACGGTATCGACCCAGCCGCCGAATTTGAAGCCGGTCGCCGGCAGCACGCCGATCCGGGCAAAGCCCAGCGCCTGGTGCAAACGGATGGACGGCCATTGCTCGCTGCCGCCGATCACCGCCACCATCTGGCGATAGCCCTGCGCGGTGCAGCGTTCGATCAGCGCGGAGAGCAATGCCCGGCCGATCCCGCGGCCGATTTCGGCAGCCTCGACGTAGATCGAGTCTTCGAGGGTGTAGCGATAGGCCGAACGGGTCCGATATGGGCTCGCATAGCTGTAACCGATGACCCGCCCGGCCCGCTCGGCGACCAGATAGGGCAGGCCGCGGTCGAGAATTGCGCCGCGGCGGCGGGCGATCTCGGCGCGATCGGGCGGCACCTCCTCGAACGAGGCGACGCCGTGCCGGACGTGGTGACGATAAATCGCGGTGATCGCCGCGATATCGTCGTCAACAGAGGGCCGGACCTGAAAGCTGTCGCTGATCATTCGAAATGGCGGCCCAGCGCCCCGCGCTCAGATCACCCGGATCGGCTTGCCGTCGAGAAAGGCGGCGACGTTCTCGACGATCTGCGGGTAGGAGCTGCGGTAGTTTTCGTCGGTCACATAGCCGATATGCGGGGTCAGGATCACATTTGGTGCCGCGCGCAGCGGGTGGTCGATCGGCAGCGGCTCCTTGTCGTAGACGTCGAACCCAGCATAGGCGAGCCGCCCTTTCTTCAGCGCCGCGACGATCGCATCGGTGTCGCAGATTGGCCCGCGCGAGGTGTTGACGAGGATCGCGCTCGGTTTCATCAGCCCGATCTCGCGGGCGCCGACCAGGCCGCGGCTGCGCGGGCTCAGCACCAGATGCACCGAGAGGATGTCGGCGCGGCGAAACAGATCATCCTTCTCGACCCGCTCGACGCCTTGCGCCGCGGCCTTGTCGGCGGTCAAGTTCTGGCTCCAGGCGATCGCCTTCATGCCAAAGGCGAGGCCGACGCGGGCGACAGCACTGCCGAGCCGACCCAGGCCAAGCACCCCCAAGGTTTTGCCGGCGACGCGGTGGCCGATCCGGGTCTGCCATCCGCCCTGCCGCATCAGCTGATGATCCTCGGCGATGCGCCGGGCAGCGCCCAGGATCAGCCCCCAAGCGAGCTCGGCGGTGTCCTCGTTGCCACCGCCGGGGCCGCCGGTGCCGCATACGGTGACGCCGCGGTCCTTCAGCGCCGCCATGTCAAACGAGGCATTGCGCATGCCGGTCGTGATCAAGAGCTTCAGCTTGGGCAGGCGATCGACCACCGATTTCGGAAACGGCGTGCGCTCGCGCATCGCCGCGACCAGCTCTGAATCGGCGAGAGCGCGCACCACCGCGTCCTCGTCGGCGAATGCATGGCGCTCGACGGCAATCTCGACGCCCTGGTTTCGCACCGGCGCCCAATCCGCCATATCGAGGGCGACACCCTGGTAATCATCGAGGATGCTGAGCCGCATCGCTGCCTCCCTGGGGCCGGCGCCCCTTACCAGGAGGATCGGTGCATCAGCATTCGGCCGAAGTCAACAGCCGGCTGCGGCGGCCGGCGGAGACCCGGGCTTGTTTTAGGTTTGTAAACGGCGACGCGCGGCACCGGCGCGCAACAGCCCAGCCATCCCGGCCAGCAGCAGCCCTAGCACAACGACTGCTGCCGCATCGGCATGGCGGCGGGTGAACATCTCCCACGACGCCGCGCGGGCGCGATCGTCGAAGCGGCCATGCGCGCCGAAATCGCCATTGACGCTGTCGAACAGGTTTGCCGGCGCGTCGGGCGGCAGCGGATCGTTAGTCAGCTGGCCATTGTAGCCGGCTTTGGCCAGATACCGGTCGAGCAGCCCCGGCGCCACGGCATTGCCGAGGATCGCCTTGACCGTCGGCAAGCCCACCCAAATCTCGCGGTGGTGCGGGTGTTCGGCGGCGAACGCGATCGCACGGGCCGGCACTTCCGGTTGAAAGATCGGCGGCACCGGCTGCGTGCGCACCCCCATCTTGTTCAGCGCCCAGTCGAATTGCGGGGTGTTGACAGCGGGCAGCTGCACCATGACGAGATTGATCGCGCAGTTGTCGTGAATCAGCTCGCTGCGCAGCGAGTTGGTGAACCCGCGCACCGCGAATTTCGCGCCGCAATAAACCGACTGCAGCGGTATTGCCCGATAGGCCAATGCCGAGCCGACATTGACGATGGTGCCGCGATTGCGCGGCCGCATGTGGGAGAGCGCGGCCATCATGCCGTGGACCTGGCCGAGATAGGTGACCTCGGTGGCGCGGCGGACTTCCTCCGGCGTGATCTCGGCCACCGGCGCGAACGCAGTCGCCATCGCATTATTGACCCATACATCGATCGGGCCGAGCTCTTGCTCGACCCGGCCGGCGGCGGCCTTGACCGCGTCGCAATCGGCGACATCGGCGACGACCGGCAATGCCCGGACGCCGTGCCCGCGGATCTTCTCGGCGACCCGTTCCAGCCGCGGCAGGTTGCGCGCCAGCACCGCGACATCCCAGCCGCGTTTGGCGAATTCGAGCGCGGTGGCGCGGCCGACCCCGGCGCTGGCCCCGGTCACGACGACGATCATCCTTGGTCTCCTGGGGGCTCGGCGGTCAGGCGATAGACGATCTGTTGGTGATAGGTCTCGCCCGGCCGCAGAATGGTCGAGGGAAAATTCGGCTGGTTCGGCGCATTCGGAAAACCCTGCGGCTCAAAGGCAAAGCCGGCCGATTGGCGATAAAGCCCGCCGCGGCCCGGCACCGACCCGTCGAGGTTGTTGCCGGTGTAGAACTGCGTTCCCGGCTGGGTGGTCAGAATTTCGAGCACCCGCAAGCTGCGCCGGCTGCGCACCCGGGCAGCGAGGCGCAGCGCCCCCGCATTATCTTGTGGAAGCACAAAATAATGGTCATAGCCGCGGCCGTAGCGCAGCTGCATGTCTGGCTCGCGGATGCGTTCGCCGATGCGCCGGGCGCCGCGGAAATCGAACGGCGTGCCCGCCACCGCCGCGATGTCGCCGGTCGGGATCTGCCGCTGATCGGTCGGCAAATAAGATTGGGCGAAGATCTCGACCTCATGGTCGAGGCAGTCGCGCGCCTGCGGCCCGTCGAGGTTGAAATACGGGTGCGCGCTCAGTGAGAGCGGGGTCGGCTTGGTGGTGCTGGCGGTGAAGCCGAGCGAAAGCTCGGCGCCGTCGAGCCGCCAGGTGGCTTCGACCGTGACCTCGCCCGGGAACCCCTGATCGCCATCCGGGCTGACCAAAGCGAGCCGCAGCTGCCGCCCGTCATAATCCTTGACCTCCCAGAACCGCTTGCCAAAGCCTTCGGCCCCGCCATGCAGGGTCGAGCCGTTCTCGTTCTTGGAGAGCTCATAGACATGGCCGTCGATCACCATCCGGCCGTCGGCGATGCGGTTGGCGTTGCGCCCGAGCAGCGCGCCAAACGAGCCGCGATTATCGACATATCCGGCGACATCGTCGAAGCCCAGCACGACGTGGTCCCAAGCACCATCGGGGTCCGAAATTTCGAGCGACACCAAGACCCCGGCATAATCGCTGACGCAGGCCCGCAGCCGGTCGCTCTGCAAGGTGAACAGCCGGGCGGTGCGACCCAACGCCTGACCAAAGGGGCTGCCTTCTGAAACGGAATGCAACGGCCGTCCTCCTCTGGTAGGAGAACTGCGCCAGCACGTCGCCGTTCCGCCCGCCGCGTTGGACATCCGGTCGCAGCCGGCTCAGATCTCGACCTGGGCGCCGAGCTCGATGACCTGGTTGGGCGGGATGCGGAAAAACTCGGTCGAGTGCGTCGCGACCCGGGTCAACGCGACATAGAGATGCTCGCGCCAGCGGGCCATCCCGGGCCGCGGCGTCGATTTGACGTTGGCGCGCCCGACGAAGAACGAGATTTTGTCGACATCGACGTCGAGCCCGGGGATTTCCGCGCGATGCAGCTCTCGTGGCACATTCGGCGTCTGGGCGAACCCGAAATGGGCGTCGATCTGCCAGAAGCCGTGGCCGAGCTCGCGCGCCTTGATGCGCTCCGGGCCCGCCACCCGGGGGACGTTCTCGGTCGCGACCCGGGTCAGCAGGACCGTCCGGTGCAGCACTTTGTTGTGCTTCAGGTTCTGCATCAGGGTGGAGGGGACGTATTCGGTACGGTTGGTCAGAAAGACCGCGGTGCCCGATACTCGCGCTTCCGGCGCCGCATCGCAGGTTTCGAGGAAGGCGGCAAGCGGCATCGTCTCGCTCGCCAGCCGCTCCAGCACCAATCGGCGGCCGGTGCGCCAAGTGGTCATGATCGTGAACATGACCAGCCCGATCACCAACGGGAACCAGGCGCCGCTCGGGATCTTCAGCGAGTTGGAAGCGAACAGCGCCAGATCCACCGCCATGATCGGCGTCAGCACAGCGGCGATCGTCGGCCAGCGCCACTGCCACACGCCGCGCATCACGGCGCCGACCAGCACCGTCGTCAAGGTCATCGTCCCGGTGACGGCAAAGCCGTAAGCCGCCGCGAGAGCGCTCGAGCTGCGAAACCCCAGCACCAGCGCCAGCACCGCCACCAGCAGCAGCCAGTTGAGCTCCGGGATATAGATTTGGCCGCGCGCCTGGGTCGAGGTTTGATAGATGTCGAGCTGCGGCAGCAGGCCGAGCTGCATCGCCTGGCGCGACAGCGAGAAAGAGCCGGAGATCACCGCCTGCGAGGCGATCACCGTCGCCGCGGTCGACAGCACGACGAGCGGGATCAACCCCCAATCCGGCACCAGGCGAAAGAACGGGTTGTCGATCGCCGTCTTGTCGCCAAGGATCAAGGCGCCCTGCCCGAAGTAATTGAGGACCAGGGCCGGCAGCACCAGCCCGAACCATGCGAGCCTGATCGGGAGCTTCCCGAAATGGCCCATATCGGCATAAAGCGCCTCGCCGCCGGTGATCGCCAGCGATACCGCGCCGAGCACAATGAAGCCGCGCAGCGGGGATTGGACGAAGACGCCGATCGCGTGCGCCGGGTTCAGCGCCATCAGCACGCGCGGCGCCTCGGCGATCCGGACCAGCCCGGCGACCGCGATCACCGCGAACCATAAGAGCATCACCGGGCCAAACAGGTGCCCGACCTTTTCGGTGCCGCGGCGCTGGATCAGGAACAGCAGGGTCAGCACCACCACTGTGATCGGCACGACAAACCGGCTCAGCACCGGGGTCGCGACGCCGACCCCCTCGATCGCGCTCAGCACCGAAATCGCCGGTGTGATCATGCTGTCGCCGTAGAACAGCGCGGCGCCGCCGATCGCCAGCAGAACCAGGACGGTGCGCGCCCGGGGCTGGCGCATCGCCTGCTGGGCGAGCGCCAGGAGGGCCAAGATCCCGCCTTCGCCCTGATTGTCGGCACGCATGATCAACACGACGTATTTGACGGCGACGACCAGGATCAGCGCCCAGACGATCAGCGACAGCGCGCCGAGCACGTTTTCCGGCGACAGCGGCAACCCGAAATCGCGGTTGAAGCACTCGCGGAAGGTGTAGACCGGGCTGGTCCCGATATCGCCAAAAACGATGCCGAGCGCCGCAATCGAAAGCCCGGCGAGCGGCGCCGGGGGCGGCTGCTCCTGCTCTTCGCCGGCCCGCGGTGCCGCGTGGCCGGCCGGAATGATCTCGGTCAACGCTGCGGGGCTGCCGTCCGAATCCGCCATCCAATTCTCCTGCGCGCGGATGCTGCGCGACCCACTATCGAGTGTAGCGATAGCGCGTCCACAGATATTACACCGCGCCGCGCAAAAATGCCGGGTCCCATGGCCGCGCCGCGTTCAACCGTGCCGAGCCTCTTGCACGGCTCCACAGCGCCGTTCACGATGATCGCCCGGCTTGGCCGCGCCGCCAAGCACCGGGCGGCAGAGAGGAATTGGCCATGGAATTCGGCATGTTTCACCAGTTTCCATCGCTGCCGGGGCGTTCCGACGCCGACAGCTTCGCCGAGGCGTTCGAGCAGATCGATGCGGCCGAGCGGCTGGGCCTCGACGTGATGTGGCTGGCCGAACTGCATTTCGACCCGCAGCGCTCGGTCCTGTCGGCGCCGCTCAGCATCGCCAGCGCGATCGCCGCCCGCACCCGCCGGATCAAGATCGGCATCGCGGTGCAGGTGCTGCCATTGTGCCACCCGCTGCGCCTGGCCGAGGAAGCCGCCACGGTCGACCAGATCAGCCGCGGCCGGCTGATTTTCGGCGTCGGGCGCAGCGGATTGCCGCGCACCTATGAGGATTACGGCGTGTCCTATGCGGAGAGCCGCGACCGCTTCGCCGAAGTCCTCGACATTGTCGAGCAGGCGTGGTCGCAGCCGACTGTCCACTATGAGGGGCACTACTATCGGTTTAACAACATCGCGGTCACGCCAAAACCGTTTCAGCAGCCGCTGCCGCCGATGCGCATCGCCGCGGCCAGCCCCGACACCTACCCCGCGGTCGGCGCGCGCGGTTTGCCGATCTTTATCAATGCGCGCCACGGCGTGTTTGCCGAGTTCGCCCCGGCGATCCGCGAATACCGTGCGGCCTACGAAGCGGCCGGGCATCCCGGCCGGGGCCGGGTCTATCTGCGGGTCCCGACATATCTCGCCGAAACCCCGGGCCGGGCGCGCGAGGAGCCGCGCGACAGCCTGATGCATTTTTACCGCGAGCAGACCGAGCGGCTGCGCGATTCGATGTCCCGCGGCGGGACGCGCGCGATCGAAGGCCGGGCCGAGCGGCTCGAACGCCTCGAAAAGCTGACCTACGACGAAGCGCTCGAAGGCCAGGTGCTGATCGGCACGCCGCAATCGGTCGGCGAGCGGCTGCGCGCGCTAGAGGACGAGCTCGGCCTCGACGGCATCCTGGCCGAGCTGAATTGCGGTGGCCTGATCCCGCACGCGCAGGTCATGACCGCGCTGCGCCTCCTGTGCGAAGAGGTCATGCCGCAATTCCACTAGCAGGGCGCGGAAAAACCCAGTTCTCCTCACTTGCCCATCCTTCGAGACGCTTCGCTCCTCAGGATGAGGTTTTTTATATCAAAGGCCTGCCTCACCCTGAGGAGGCCCGAAGGGCCGTCTCGAAGGATGCTTGGGTGAGGAAACCGCATTTTTCGTCAACCTGCTAGGCGCCGACTGAGCAGGCCGAGGGGAGGAACCTTCATGTCGCTCGATACCGTCAAAGCCGCCGACATTGGAGCAGCTGCGCCAGGTGGCGACGGAGCTCGGCTTTACTTTTTCGGATCAGGAGCTGGCGGCGCACCGCGAGGCGCTGCTGCCGGGGATCGGCGCCTACAACCAGCTCGACCGGATGGCGGACGAGCTGCCTCCGGTCACCTATCCGCGCCTGCCCGGCCGCCGCCCTTCGTCGGAGGAGAACCGGCACGGCGCCTGGTATGTCAAGACCGAGATCGCCGGTGCGCCGGGCGGCAAGCTCACCGGGAAGAAGGTCGCGCTCAAGGACAATATCTGTCTGGCCGGGGTGCCGATGATGAACGGCGCCTCGACCTTGGAAGGCTACGTGCCGGACATCGACGCCACGGTTGCGACGCGCATCCTCGACGCCGGCGGAACGATCGTCGGCAAGACGGTGTGCGAATATTTCTGCTTCTCGGGCGGCAGCCATACCAGCGCCGGCGGCCCGGTGCACAACCCGCACCGCCAGGGCTATGCGACCGGCGGCTCATCCTCGGGCAGCGCCGCGGTGGTGGCCGCCGGGGAGGTGCCGATGGCGCTCGGCGGCGACCAGGGCGGCTCGGTCCGCATCCCGGCCGCGTTTTGCGGGATCTACGGGCTGAAGCCGACACACGGGCTGGTGCCCTACACCGGGATCATGCCGATCGAGCTGACCTTGGATCACACCGGCCCGATGACCGCGACGGTCGAGGACAACGCGCTGCTGCTCGAAGTGCTGGCGGGCCCGGACGGGCTTGACCCGCGCCAATCGGCGGGGGCGGTTGCCAAACCCTATCGCGAGGCGTTGGGCAAGGGTGCGGCGGGGCTGCGCATCGGTATCGTCGAGGAAGGCTTTGGCCATCCCACGGCTATGCCGCAGGTCGAAGCGGTGGTGCACGCGGCGGCCGACCGGTTCAAAGGGCTGGGGGCCGCGGTCGAGGCCGTGTCGATCCCGATGCACCGCCAGGGTGAGGCGATCTGGCAGGCGATCGCGGCCGAGGGCGCCACAATGCAGATGATGCTCGGCAACGGCTTTGGCTTCAACTGGCAGGGGCTCTACGTCACCTCGCTGCTCGACCATCACAGCAGCTGGCGCAGCCGCGCCGACGAGCTGTCGGACAGCCTCAAAAGCACGATGCTGCTCGGCCACTACATGGTCACGCGTTATCGCGGTCATTATTACGCCAAGGCACAGAATTTGGTGCGGCGGCTGCGGCGCGCCTATGACGAGGCGCTGTCGCGCTATGACCTGTTGCTGATGCCGACCGTGCCGATGGTGGCGACGCCTCTGCCCGAGCCCGGCGCGCCGATCGAGGTGATCCTCGACCGCGCCTTTGGCATGCTGGCCAACACTGCCCAGTTCGACTGCACCCACCACCCGTCGATGAGCCTGCCCTGCGGCATGGTCGATGGGCTGCCGGTCGGGATGATGCTGGTGGCCAAAGCCTTTGACGAGGAGACGATCTACCGCGCCGCCGCCGCGTTCGAGCGCGGCGTCGACTGGAAGTCGCTGACCGGGTGACCGGCCCCGGTCAAGGTCGCGCGCCGTCAGCGAGGAGCCGGGCGGCGGCGGAAGAAGCCGAAGCCAGCGAGAGCAGTGCCGAGGAGCAACAGGGAGGCGGGCTCCGGTGCTGACGGCGTCACCGCTTCGACGCCCAAGGACGTGATGGTAGCGAATGTAAGATCGCCTACATTCGTAAAAAATGTTGCCGGCGCGACTGAGAGACCCCCGGTCGTAAATGCCAAGGCGGTGGCGAGATTGTAGGTTTCGAACACCGAATTCGTCAGCGATTCATCGGCGAAGAAGGGCGATGTGGCTTGGTCTTGGCCGAAACCCATAAAACCGGGGGCGGCGGTATTGTCCAAGGTTTCATTGAATACGCCGGCTAAAGTCGCCGTCAGTGCGCCGGAGACAAAGGTGGCGGTGCTGGAAACATTCGCATATTCGCCAGCACCGAACGTGATGTTGGCGGTGTCAGCGACCTCTGTCACGGTGAAGCTGCCGTTGAACGGAGTACCGTTCAACGAGCCGGTGCCTACGCCAGTGAAGATGTAATCGATCGGCGATGCCTCGGCGGCGCCGCCGAGCAACAGCGCGGCGCAGCCCGCGAGCAATCCGATCCGAAGCGATATCGGCATGGTCATCTCCTTGCGATGCCCGCCCTCTCAACGCAAGGTGCGCGAGCCAGCGGTGTGCCATCAAAAGCGTTGCAAGTCCTATGCCGCATGCTTAAGATATTGTTTTGATGACATTTTCTTCAAGGGCTAATTTTGCTGGAAGCGAAAATGTAAGGCAGGCCGACACCTGTTGTCATGCATGCTTGCCAGAGGGTAGCATTCGAAAACCTTGCTCACTTGAGGAATGCACAAATTCGGACAGAAGATATAGGATTTTCTGCCTTCGCAAATCGACGCCTGCCATTGTGGGCCGCCAGGCGGCGACAATAATAAAAAATGCGATCACTGTAAAGAATTCCGACATCATGCTGCCCAAAAAGGGGCGAGCTCGGAGCGGGGCGATTACTGCGGCGCCACAAGGATTGCCCGCTGAACAGCCGAGCCAACAAAACCGGGCGGCGG
This sequence comes from uncultured Alphaproteobacteria bacterium, assembly GCA_963738185.1. GTDB lineage: Bacteria > Pseudomonadota > Alphaproteobacteria > ATCC43930 > CGMCC-115725 > AP-15. Next base: position 2,041,715 of record CAVTVA010000003.1, read on the forward strand.
CGTTCGCTCCGCAATCTTGCCGAATGGGATCGCCATCCACATTTATGGCGGGCTTTTTATAACGCGCGCGGCTGGCCCGGCAGCGATGGCGGGAAGCAAGGGTTCCCGATGAGCGAAGCGGAAAATCTGTTTACGGCGTTGCGGCAAGCGGCCGATCCCGCGGCCGTGGCGGCGATCGAGGAATTGGTCCGCGAGGCGCCCGACCGGCGGCTGTGCCGGGTCAACGTTCTGGATCTGGCGGGCAAGGCGGGGATCGACCCGGAGCGAGCGATCGCTGCTTTTCTGCACGCGTCCCGCCTTGGCCTGTTTGAACTGTCGTGGAACGTGCTGTGCCCGAGTTGCGGCGGGGTGCTCGAAGAGAGTGCCACGCTCAAGAGCTTCGACCGCGAGGAATATCACTGCGCCTGGTGCGCGGCGGACTATGCGCCGACCCTCGACGAGGTCGTTGAGGTGACCTTTACGGTCAGCCGGCGCGTGCGCCGGATCGCCGCGCACGAGCCAGACGATCTGCCGTTCGTGGAGTATTTTCGCCAGATCTTCTGGGGCTCTGGGATCGATCTGCCCGACGATCTCGACCCGGTGATCGAGGAGATCACGCTCGACACGGTCGAATTGCCGCCGGGCGGAAAAGCGCTGCTGTCGCTGCAATTGCCGGCCGAGTTCGTGATCATCCTCGACCCGGTGACCCACACGAGCCAGTTCCTGGAGGTCAAGGGCGAACCGACGCGTGAGCGCCAGAGCCTGGCGCTGGCCTTTGACAAGCTGCGCGCGCCGACCGAGCGGATCGAGCTGCATCCCGGGCCGTTGCGCCTGTCGCTGGAGAACCGCACCGATGGGCGCGTGCTGCCGGGTCTCTGGGTCGCCAACGAAAAGCTCGAAGAGCTGCTGCGCCGGCGGCGGCCGTTTCTGACCGCCAAGCGGCTGCTGACCAACCAGGTGTTTCGCGACATCTATGGCACCAACACGATCGATGCCGAGCAGCGGCTCAAGATCACCAGCCTGACCTTTCTGTTCACGGACCTCAAAGGCTCGACCGAATTGTACGAGCGGGTCGGCGACCTGGTCGCGTTCGACCTGGTGCGGGCGCATTTTCAGCTGCTCAACGAGATTGTCGCCTCCGAAGCCGGGGCCGTGGTCAAGACCATCGGCGACGCGGTGATGGCGACGTTTCCGACCCCGGACCGGGCAGTTGCCGCGGCGCTGCGCATGCGCGAGGCGATGCGCCGCTTAGGGAATGGGCACGAGGGCGAAGATCTGCTGCTCAAGATCGGCATCCATGAAGGGCCGTGCCTGGCGGTGGTGCTGAACGACCGGCAGGATTATTTTGGGCAGACCGTCAACATCGCGGCGCGCGTCCAGGCGCTCGCTGAATTCGCGCACGATCCTGGCGACCGGGTCGGTGGTCACGCACCCGCAGGCCTCGACCCTGCTCAAAGAGAGCGGGCTCGAGCCGATGGCCCAGTCGCGCGCATTGCGCGGAATTGCTGACGAGGTCGCCGTCTATGAGATCCCGTGATCAGCGGCGCTCCGGCAGCTGATCGATCAGCTGCCCGGCGAAGACAACACCGGTGGCGCTGACCGGAACCCCGGCGGCGCGCAGCGCCTCGGCGGTCCAGGTGTTGCATGTGTGCGAGAGGTCGTAGGTTCCGGCGGCGGCATAAAAGACGCTTTGCGGATCGGGGCCGGGGCCGAGGTAACGCGGGGCTCTGGTGCCTGGTGGAACCAGATCGCCCCACAAAAACCGCGACAGTCGCGCGGCGCCGGCGGGCGAGATCGCCAGCGGGAAGGCGTTGCCGGGCCCGGCAAAAGCTGCCGGCGAAACTGCCAGCGGGATCACCAGCATGACCGCCGGCCCCGGCGTCGCCGCCCGCAACAAATCTTCCAACCCGGGATGTTGCGCCATGTAATAGCCGCGCGCTCCCCAGCCGAAGACCAAGTACCTGGCGCCGGGGAATTGGGGCGTCAAAGCCGTCAACGGAGCCTCGATCGAAGCGATCGGCAGTGCCAGCTCGGTATGCCAGCCGCCGGCGACCACAAAGATGGTTTGCGATTGCGAGACTGCCGGCGGGGCGAACTCGACTGATGCCGCGGTCCACGGTGCGAGCAGGCCGAGGATGCTGAGCAGCGCGCCGGCGATGCCTTTCCAGGAACGGAGCATCGGGTTCATCGCCGATCTCGACCACGCCTTCTCTAACAGACCCGATGAGGCCGCCCGATCATAGCATCGCGTCTGGCTTTGGCCGCCCCGGCTGCGCGCCTGATGGCGCCGCGCTGTCGCTCGCGTATGATGGCGCGCTATGACGATGCCGCCGATCCCGCTGGTGCTCGCCGCTGCGATGGCGCTGGCTCCGCTCGGCGCCGGGCAGCAGGCGCGGCTTGCTGCTTGGGTCGAGTGGGCGGCGGCCTATCGCGATTGCTACGCACCGGCGCCGTTCAGCCTGCGCATCGATCAGCGCTTTACCGCCCGCTGCATCGAGCGCGCTTTGCAGCAGCAGGAACACCGCGGGCCGCCCGAACAACGCGCCGCGACCGACGCGCTGATCGCCGCGACCCCTGGGCTGGTCGCAATCCTGAACGCACCCGTCGGTCGAGCCGGCAAGGGGGCGGCCGCGGACCTCGACGCCCTACCGCCGCCCCGCTCTGCAGCATCCGGCCGCCGCAGCGGCGGCAGCACTGCGAGCCAGCGCTAGATCGCATCTCCGCCCGAGGGCGGGGCGACTCGCCTCCCCCGCATCCTGGCGCCGGGACCCCCGCGTCGCGGGTTGACCTCGGTTGGCGGTCAGGTCAGGCTGCGGGAGCGGGCGGTTGGAGCGGGGCATGAGCGAGCCACGGGAAATTGCGGTCGAGGTCAACGGCTTTCCCTCTCGGGTGTGGCAGAAGGGCGAGGGTCCGAAGCTCGGTTTTCTCGCCGGGTTTGGCGGGTTGCCGCGCTGGGTCCCGTTTCTCGACGCGCTGGCCCGCGAGCGCACCGTGATCGTGCCGTCGCTGCCGGGGTTTCCGGGCGGCGATCGCGGCCACACCGTGCTCGACAGCCATCTCGACTGGGTGCTTGCGGTCCGCCAGCTGCTGCTTAAGGCTGGGCTCGACGGCGCCGATCTGGCGGGCGGCTCGGTCGGCGCCTCGTTCGCCGCCGAGGTCGCTGCGATCTGGCCGCAAGCGGTGCGCCGGCTGGCGTTGGTCGCACCGTGGGGGCTGTTCGACGACAAGGCGCCGGCGACCGACCCTTGGGCGCAGCGGCCGCCCGAGGTGCCAGCCCTGCTGTGCGCCGACCCCGAGCGCTGGAGCGCGCTGAAGGCGCCGCCCGAGGGCGCCAATTCGCCCGAATGGCCGATCGAGCAGACCCGCGCCGCCGAAGCCGCGGCCCGCGCCTTCTGGCCGCTCGGCAACACCCGGCTTGAAAGGCGGCTGCCGCTGATCATGGCGCCGACCCTGCTGATCTGGGGCGAGCAGGACCGGATCATGCCGCGCAGCTATGCCGACCGTTTCGCCGCGGCGATCGCCGGACCCAGCGAAATCAGGACGATCCCCGGTGCCGGCCATTTGGCCGAGCTCGACCGGCCCGAGGAGGTCGCCGCCGCGATCTTGAGCTGGACCGCGTGAGGGGCGCGGTTCGGTTTCGGATGCCGCGCCCTGCATTCGTCAGATCGAAGCGATGACCGACCGCCTCTCCCTGACCAACGCGCTGGCCGACGCCGACATCGACCGTCAAAAGGCCGAACGGATCGCAACTGAGATTTTCGACGCGATCCACGAGAATGTAGCGACCAAACAGGACCTGCAAACCGTCGAAACGGCACTCAAGACTGAAATTGCCGGCGTCAGAGCGGAGATGCGGGAAGTCGAGCTGCGCCTCGAAGCGCGCATCGACCGCATTGTGGTGCGGCTCGGCTCCTTGATCGTGGTGCTGGGCGGGGTCATCCTGGCGGCGATCCGCTACCTGCCGCACAGCTAAGCCGAACTCGGTTGGCACAGGGCGAAATCGGACGAGGTGGGCTGCCATGATCATCGATTGCCACGGCCACTACACCACCGCACCGCGTCAGCACGAGGGATGGCGCCGCGAGCAGATCGAGGCTCACGCCGCCGGCAAGCCGCCGCCGCCGCGCCCGACGATAACCGACGACGAGATCCGCGAGACGATCGTCGGGGGTCAGCTCAAGGTGCAGCGTGAGCGCGGCACCGATTTAACGATCTTCTCGCCGCGAGCCGCCGGGATGGGCCACCATCTCGGCGACGCAGCGACCAGCGAAGCCTGGGCCGGCGCCTGCAACGAACTGATCCACCGGGTCTGCTCGCTGTTCCCAAAGAACTTCGTCGGGGTGGCAATGCTGCCGCAGAGCGCGCGCGTCCCGCCGCAGAATTGCCTTCGCGAGATCGAGCGCTGCGTCAACGAATACGGCTTTGTCGGCGTCAACCTGAATCCCGATCCGTCGGGCGGGCATTGGCAGGACCCGCCGCTGTCGGACCGCTACTGGTATCCGGTCTACGAGAAGATGGTGGAGCACGACATCCCCGCCATGATCCACGTCAGCGCCGCATGCAACCCTGCGTATCATACGACCGGCTCGCACTATCTCAACGGCGACACGGTCGGCTTCAACCAGCTGATGATTTCGTCGGTGTTCAAGGATTTCCCGACCATCAAATTCATTATTCCGCACGGCGGCGGCGCCGTGCCATACCATTGGGGCCGCTTCCGCGGTTTGGCGCAGGACGCCAAGCTCGGGCTCCTGTCCGACCTGGTGCTGAACAACATATTCTTCGACACTTGCGTCTATCACCTGCCCGGCCAGGAACTGCTGGCCAAGGTCATCCCGGCCGACAACATCCTGTTCGCTTCGGAAATGATCGGCGCGGTTCGCGGCATCGATCCGCAAACGGGTCACCACTACGACGACACCAAGCGCTACATCGACCAGCTGCCACTGCCGGTCGCGGATAAGGCGAAGATTTTCGAGGGCAATGCGCGCCGCGTCTACGGCCGCCTGTCTCGGATCATCGAGAAACAGTCTGCGAGAGCCGTCTGAGGGGGTGTTTGATGGGGCCGGCCCGAGGAGGCCGCAGCGGTGCTGCGGCTTCGTGGTCTGTCCCGCACAGCCGGTGCATCGCTCGGCCTGCAAGGGGCCTTAACGCCACGAGATAAGAAAGCGCAGCCTGCGCACTTAGGCCCGCTACAAGGCAAGGCCCTTGCTGCCCGTCGTGGTTCCGGCGGCAGACCGCGAACCGACCGTTGCAGCCGGATCGGCGCGCGCCGGCGACGGTTCGCCTGCCATTTGAGCCCCTCGGATCCGGAGCGCGGACGATGACCCGATCCCGCCCCGCTGCCTTCGCTTGGTAGAGAGCGTCGTCGGCCCGCTTGAGCAGCCGATCGCGGTCTTCTCCGCCGGCGGTGGCGACGGTCGCGCCGATGCTGATGGTGATGCGCAGGCTCGGCCCGCCCGCACGGCCCACGAACGGGCTGGCGGCAACCGCAAGGCGCAGCCGCTCGGCTACCGCGGCGGCAATCGCCGGACCGGTCTCGGGCATCACCACGACAAACTCCTCGCCGCCGATGCGGGCGACCAGATCGACGCTGCGCACGGTGTTCAGCGTGCGCGCCGCAACCTCGCGCAGCACGTCGTCACCGGCGGCGTGTCCGTAGCTGTCGTTGACCTGCTTGAAATGATCGATGTCAAACAGCAGCAGCGCCGCACCCACCCCGTCACGGTTGACCCGCCCGATCAGCTCGTCGAGATGGGCAAACAGATAGCGGCGGTTATAGAGTCCGGTCAGCTCGTCGGTCAGCGCCAGCGAGAGGCTGCGGCGATAATTCTCGTTCAAACGGTCCTGCAGCCGTTTGCGCCGAATCTGGATCGCGGTCCGCGCCAACAGCTCATTGCGGTCCACCGGCCGGATCAGATAGTCGTTGGCGCCCAGATCGAGGCCCTTGGCGAGGCGCGGCAGGTCAGGGTCCGCGGCGATCAGCAAAATCGGCAGCTGACGAAACACCTCGTGTCCACGCCATTGCGTGACCAGGCGCAGCGGATCGCCGTCGGGTATGGTCAGGCTGGCGATTACCAGCTCGGTTTCGGCATCGACGCTCGCCTGCGCCTCGGCGCCACTGCGAGCGATGGTCACCTGGTGGGCAATCGCCAACGCCTCCGCCATTTTGGCCGCGGCGAACGCATCTTCCTCAACGATCAGGATGCGCGCCGGTCCGCCCTCCGCCGCGGCCATGTCCGGGCGCCCGCCAAAACGCCCGCAGATCTCGTCGCGCAGCCGCCATTCCTCCATCATCCGCTTGAGCCGAACCAACGAGCGCACCCGCGCGAACAGCGCGATGTCGCTGACCGGCTTGGTCAAAAAATCGTCGGCCCCGGCCTCGAGGCCGCGCAGCCGGTTGGCGGCATCGGACAGCGCCGTGACCATGACGACCGGAAGATCGGCGGTCCGCGGGCTGGCCTTCAACCGGCGGCAGACCTCGAACCCGTCCATGCGCGGCATCATCACATCGAGCAGGATCACGTCCGGCAGCTCGGCAGCGGCGACCTCCAGGGCGGAGCGCCCGTTGCGGGCCGCCAGCACCTCGAAATACTCGCTGGAAAGCTTCGCTTCCAGCAGCTTTACGTTGATCTCGACATCATCGACGACCAGCACCCGTCCAGACATCGACTATCCTCACGCTAAACGGTCGGCGAACCCGCGCCCGAGAGAAACCGCTCGATCGTCTGCAGGAAGCTGTTCACCGAAATCGGCTTGGCGATGTAATCCTCGCAGCCGCCATCGCACATCTTCTCCCTGTCCCCCTTCATGGCAAAGGCGGTCACGGCAATGACCGGGATCATCCTCAGGCTCGCATCTTCCTTGATCCATCGGGTGACCTCGAGGCCCGAAACTTCCGGGAGCTGAATATCCATCAGGATCAAGTCGGGGCGATGCTGACGGGCCAGCGCCAACGCTTCGACCCCGTTCCTGGTCTGCAGCGTATCATAGCCGTGCGCTGCAAGCAGATCGTTGAACAATTTCATGTTAAGATCATTGTCCTCGACGATCAATATCTTACGCCGGGGTGGGCGGTGGCTGCCCATTTCCGGTATCGGGAATTCGAGGTTCATGCCGTGCCGGTCTCGCATAACATGCTTGGATGCCGAGGAAGGCGCCGGTCGCTCCAAAGAGCTGGTCGGCTACCGCTGGTCCCGCGGCGGGTCTGCTGGCTGCTTTTAGCGGCTCGGGTTTAAGAATTGATGAGTGCCCGCCACAGGATCTGTTCCATCCAGGCGAAAAGTTGGCGCCAGTGACCTCCCGTTTCCGCATCGGCATCGATCTCGGCGGCACCAAGACGGAGGGTGTCGCACTCGACGCTGCGGGGTCGGTGCGCGCTCGCAGGAGGCTCGACACCCCGGTGGGGGACTATTCGGGGACCATCGCCATGATTGTCGCCATCGTCGCCGCGGTCGAGCAGCAGATCGGCCAGGGCGCGTCGGTCGGCGTCGGCATGCCGGGCGCGATCTCCCCGGCCACCGGGCTCGTCAAGAATGCAAATTCCACCTGGCTGAACGGCCGCCCGCTGCAGCACGACCTCGAGGCGGCGCTGGGGCGCCCGGTCCGCCTGGCCAACGACGCCAATTGCTTTGCCCTTTCCGAAGCGGTTGACGGCGCCGCCGCAGGCGCCCGAACCGTCTTTGGCGCAATCCTCGGCACCGGCGTCGGCGGCGGTATCGCGATCGGCGGACGGATTCTCGCCGGCGCCAACGCGATCGCCGGCGAGTGGGGCCACAATCCGCTGGCATGGCCGGCACCGGATGAGGTGCCGGGGCCGCCCTGCTGGTGCGGCCGCAGGGGCTGCATCGAGACCTTTCTGTCGGGCCCCGGTCTGGCCGCCGACCATCGCCGCCATACCGGGCAAAGCCTCGATCCGCCGGCGATCGTGGACGCAGCCGGGCGCGGCGACCCCGCTTGCAGCGCGAGCCTGGTGCGATACAGCGATCGGCTGGCCCGTGGCCTCGCCAGCGTCATAAACCTGATCGACCCGGATGCGATCGTTCTCGGCGGCGGGCTTTCGGCGATCGCGGCGCTCTATGACGAGGTTCCGCGACGGTGGGCGCGCTACGTCTTCTCCGACCGGCTCGCAACTCGCCTGCTGGCTCCGGTGCATGGCGCCTCGAGCGGGGTGCGTGGCGCCGCCTGGCTGTGGCCGCCCGAGGCGGGGCCAGGCGAGGCAGGGCCGGAGGGGGCCGCCGGGTGACGACGCTGTGCCGCGACTGCCGCGAGCTCGTCGAGCCGCGCCCCGGCCGGCGCACGTTGCCGGCGCTGCGGATCGCCGCGCCTTGTCAGCCATCCGGGGCTCGGGCAACTGAACATCGCCCATGTCGATTGCGACGCGTTTTACGCGACGATCGAAAAGTGCCGGCAGCCGGCGCTTGCCGATCGCCCGGTCATCGTCGGCGGCGGTGCGCGCGGGGTCGTGCTCGCCTGCTGCTATGTGGCGCGGCTCTACGGCGTGCGCTCGGCGATGCCGATGTTCAAAGCGCTGGCCGCCTGCCCTGACGCCGTGGTGATCCGCCCCGACATGGCGAAATACCGCGAGGTTGGCCGCGCGGTGCGCGCCGAGATGCGCAAGCTGACCCCGCTGGTCGAGCCGTTGTCGATCGACGAGGCGTTTCTCGATCTTTCCGGCACGCAGATGCTGCACGGCGCTGCACCGGCGCAGCTCCTCGCCGGGCTGGCGCGTGCGGTCGAGGCCGGTTTCGGCATCACCCTCTCGATCGGCCTGAGCGACAGCAAATTTCTCGCCAAGGTCGCCTCCGACCTCGACAAGCCGCGCGGCTTCGCGGTGCTGAGCCGGGCCGACGCACGGGCTTTTTTCGCCGACAAGCCGGTGTCCTTGCTATGGGGCGTGGGTGCTGCGCTGCAGCGCCGGCTCGCCGCCGACGGGATCACCCTGGTCGGCCAACTGGCGGCACTCGGCGCGCGCGAGCTCGCGGCGCGCTATGGGCGGGTCGGCGCGCGGCTCGCCGCCCTCGCCGAAGGCGCCGACGCCCGCGCCGTCTTGGCCCATTCGCCGGCGCGCTCGATCTCGGCGGAGACGACCTTGGCGCATGACGAGGCCGATGCGGAAACCCTGGCGCGCATCCTGTGGCCGCTGTGCGAGCGCGTCTCGGCACATCTGAAAGAAGCCTCGCTCGCCGCCGGCGGGATCGCCGTCAAACTGAAGTCCAGCGATTTCCAGCTGCGCACCCGGTCGCGCCGTCTACGCGATCCGACCCAGCTCGCCGCGACCCTCTATCGCAGCGCCCTGCCGCTGCTTGCCGGCGAAGCCGACGGGAGTGTGCGATTCCGCCTGGTCGGGGTCGGCGCGGAGGCCCTCGTCGATGCCAGCGGAGCCGATTTGCCGACCTTGTTCGATGCCGATTTCGGCCGGTCGCGGCGGCTCGAGCAGGCGATCGACGATTTGCGCGGGCGCCTCGGCGGCAGCGCCGTGCGACACGGCCGCGATCTCCATGCCCAAGCCTCGGGCCCGGCGGCGGAGATTGCCCCCGGTCACGACCGCCGCGACCGGGACTAAGCCCGGTCCGCATCGCGCAGTCGGCGGAACCGCAGCATGGCCGCCGCCGTTGCCCGCCGATGATGGCGGGGTCTTCAGAAAAATCGCCGGGACAAAAACCGAGCGGTTGCGGCGCCCCGGCTGGGGCCGACAATCCTCGCGCGAATAGGCGAGTGGAACGGACGCCGCCGCCGCGATCGGACCGTCGGTGCGCGGCAGACCGGACGCAGTCGCCGTGACCGCTGACGGCGGCATGGAGCCGCCATCCGGGCAAAGCCGGCGCGGGCTCGATTGGCTGAACTTCTTCATGTCGGACGTGCAGGAGGGGTTTGGCTCGTTCGTTTCGTTCTACCTCGCTGATCTCGGCTGGTCGAAGGAGGCGGTCGGCTTCGTCCTGACCGCCGGCGGCCTTGCCGGCGTGGCGAGCCAGATCCCGGCCGGCGCGCTGGTCGATGCGATGCCGGCAAAGCGGGCGCTGGTGGCGATCGGCATCGCGATGATCGTCGGCGCGGCACTGCTGCTGGCGCTGTGGCCGAGCTTTATCCCGGTCTTTTTCGCCGAAGTGCTGCACGGCGTCACCGGCGGCATCATCGGCCCGGCGATCGCGGCGATCAGCCTTGGCCTAGTCGGCCGCCGCGCGATGTCCGGACGCGTGGGGCGCAACCACCGCTTCGATGCCGCCGGCAACGCCATCACCGCGGCGCTGCTGGGCGTCGCTGGCGCCTATCTCGCCAAGCGCACGATCTTTCTCGGCGCTGGGGCGCTGACCATCCCGACCTTGATCGCGCTCGGCCATATCCGCAGCGCCGAGATCGACTACGGTCGCGCGCGCAACGCCGCCGACCGAAACCAGCCGCGCAACGTCCAGCGCATCTCGCTGGTGCTGCGCAATCATCCGCTGCTGATCTACGCCGGCTGCGCGGTGCTGTTCCGGTTTGCTGACGCCTCGATGCTGCCGATCGTCAGCGAGAACCTGGGAGCCGGCCACGGCGGCCTCTCCGCGCTGTTCCTGTCCGCGCTGATCGTCGTTCCGCAGATCGTCGTGGCGATTCTGGCACCTTGGGTCGGCCATTATGCTGAAATCTGGGGTCGCAAGCCGCTGCTGCTGATCGGCTTTGGCGTCGAGCCGATCCGCGGCGTGCTGATCATGCTGGCGCCAAATTCGCTTTTTCTGGTGGGGGTTCAGGTGCTCGACGGCATCAGCGGGGCGATCGTCACGGTGCTGGCGGTGCTGATCGTCACCGACCTGACAACCGGCACCGGCCGTTTCAACATGGCCCGCGGCTTTGTCGGCATGCTGACCGGGGCTGCCGCGGCACTCAGCACCACGGCCACCGGCTTTATCGTCCAGGGGTTCGGGCGCTGGGCGGTGTTCCTGACGATGGCCGGCATCGCTGCCGCGGCGACTCTCTTCGTATGGCTGTTCCTGCCGGAGACCAAACCCCAGCAATATCTCGATTGAGGCGGCACGACGAAGCGCTACCCGATAGACGAGGCACTTTTGGCGGGCAGGCAGACGCACATTGCTGTCGCCAGACGGATCGGCGCGTATAGTGATGCGATACGGCTCACGCGAGGAGGGCGATCATGGCCAATGACAAGATGATGGCGCAAATCTCCGGACAGGGCGGCTTTATCGCGGCACTCGACCAGAGCGGCGGCTCGACGCCCGGCGCGCTGCGGCTCTACGGCATACCGGACAGCGCCTATAGCGGCGACGCTGAAATGTTCAAGCTGATGCACGAGATGCGGGTGCGCATCATGACGGCGCCGGCCTTCACCGGCGCCAAGGTCATCGCGACGATCCTGTTCGAAGGCACGATGGACGGCGAGGTGCGGGGACAGCCGACCCCGACCTTCTTGTGGGAGGAGCGGAGCGTCATCCCGTTTGTCAAGGTCGACAAAGGGCTCCAGCCCGAGGCCGATGGCGTCAGCCTGATGCGGCCGATGCCGGAGCTCGATGCTCTGCTCATGCGGGCGGTGAAGCTCGGCGTCTTTGGCACCAAGATGCGCTCGGTCATCAATCTTGCCTCGAAGAACGGCATCGCCGCCATTGTGGCGCAGCAGTTCGAGGTGGCGGCGCGGATCGCCGAGCATGGGCTGATGCCGATCCTCGAGCCGGAAGTCTCGATCAAGAGCCCGGACAAAGCTGGTGCGGAAGCGATCCTGCTGGCGGAATTGAAGAAGCATCTCGACGCGCTGCCGGCTGGCCGCCGAGTGATGCTGAAGCTGACGCTGCCGGATGTCCCCGACCTTTACGCGCCGCTGGTGAAGCACGAGCGCATCGCCCGTGTCGTGGCGCTTTCAGGCGGCTACACGCGCGCCGACGCCTGCCAGCGCCTCGCCGCCAACCACGGCATGATCGCGAGCTTTTCGCGGGCGCTCGCCGAAGGCCTCACGCGCTCGATGAGCGACGCCGAGTTCAACGCGGCCCTGGCCAAATCCATCGACGAGATCTACCGCGCCTCAACCGTCAAGGTTTGAGCCTGGCGCTGAGGCAGGAATGCTTCACCGGACAGTACGGATAGCGGTTTCGCCGATTTCAATAATCATCCGCTTATCGGTGGCCGACTGAGCTGTTCGCCATTCGTGCTCGATCAACGAGAGGGCGGCCTCCATCCGGGGGGCCGCCTGCGGCTCCCGACATTTGAAGCCGACCCGGCTTAGCGCGCGAAATCGTCTTCGTCCGACGCCAATCCTCGGAGCCAGCGCCATCAAGCGGCGGTGTTTGCCTCAAATTCCAGTGCTGCCTCGACATCCTCGGGCGTAAGGTCCGGATACTATACCCGGCATCTCTGAAGCGCTTAATCGCTGCGTCGGAATTCGTGTCCCAGCGACGGCCGGGGCGTTGTGGCTGACGAAACGGTTGCGGGAAATTTGGCCGACCTTCTCCTCCGGACGCCGGATCAGGCTCGCAACATCTCTTTCGGTATCGGCGAACACCGTGCCGAGAGCTACGCTCGGTAGAACGTATTGCGTTCCGACCATCTCACGCAGGCGGACGATCAGTCGAGCTATTCCGCGGCTTGCGCGAGGGGGCGCAGCGCCGCGCGCAGCTGCGCTTCGTAGGCGTCGCGCCAGGCGATATTTTCGTCGGCCAGAAAATCGCCGCTGCGCACCTCGAGAGCGACCTCCGGGTTGTCGACGCCGGGCGGCACCGCGCCTTTTTTGAGGGCGCGGGCGGCGCGTAACAGGCGGCGGCGGGTGCGGGTGATCATCCGGTCGCTCGGCCCCAGATGCTCGAAATCATGGTCGGTGATGGCCCCCATGCTTTCGGTCACCGCCTGGTCCTGCGCCTGGATGCCGGTGATGCCGGTGTAGATGCCACCGTTCTTCTGCGCCTCGCGGTCAACCAACCAGTCGTTCGCCTGCGTTGCCGGCGAGCCGCCAGCGGCCATACCAGTCGGTCGTGTTCGGCACAAAATCCATCGTCAATTTCGAGCCAGGCAATACCCGGCTGTTGCTGAGCGCCGCGCGCGAGGCGGGCAGGCCCTTCCACGACAGGCTGACAAACATCGTGTGGGTGTCGTCCATCGGGACCCAGCCGCGGCTGTTGACCCGGTCGAACGCGCCCTGCGGCGTCTGCGTCCAGAATGGAAACAGGAAATTGGCAAAGCGCCAATAGGTCTGCCCCGCCTCGGCCGGGCGATAGGCCGCGTACATCGTGCCCCAATCGGTGTCGGCGACATGATATTCGGGCGCCCGGTTAGCGACCGTCCAGCGGATCAGATTGTCGGCGGCGAGGTCGGCCGCATCGACCGAGCCCGCATGCAGAAAGCCGAAATGCGAGGTGTCGATATCGCCTTCGAGCGCCTGCAGCCAGTTGCACTCGCGCTGCGCGAAGGTGACTTGCAATTCGCTCTCGGGCAGCAGCGAGGCCTCGATCATCGGCAATGGCGGAGCCTCGGCGCGCGCCCCCATATAGACCCATACGAGACCGTTGCGCTCGGTCACCCGATAGGCCTTGGCCCTGACCTTGTCCTTGTAGTCGTGGTGCGGCGGCGCGTTCGGCATGTCTACGCAGCTGCCCTCCGCATCGAACTTCCAGCCGTGATAGACGCAGCGGATGCCGCCCGCCTCGTTGCGGCCGAGAAACAGCGACGCGCAGCGGTGCGGGCAGCGATGGTCCATGACCCCGACCCGGCCGGAGCTGTCGCGGAACGCGATCAGCCGCTCGCCGAGCAGCATCAGGCGCATCGGCGCGCCGTCGCGCTCCAATTCCGACGACATCGCCGCCGGCAGCCAGTATTGCCGCATCAATTCGCCCATCGCCGTGCCGGGGCCGACGCGGACCAGATCCTCGCGATCCTTCTGCTTGCTCATCGCAACCTCACGAGAAGACGGCAAAGCCGAGCCCGGTGCCGGAGCCGGCCGGGGTGCGGTAGCCGGGGACGTAATGCGACCAGGCCAAGTCGAGGTGCTCGACCGCGCCGCCGACCGCGATCCACATGCGTATCTCCGAGCTGCCGGAATTAAGCTTTTTGCGCGGCAATGACTGCAGCGCCTCGCCGTCCTTGCGCTTCAGCGCGTCGATGACGCCGCGGTCGAGCTCCTCGTCGACAACGAAATGGCTGAGGCCGCCCGAGCCGACGATGCCGATGCGCATGTCAGCCGGCCAGCTCTCGACCGCCTCGTGGATCGCCTGGCCGAGCTTAAAGCAGCGCCGCGGCGTCGGCTGGTTCGGCGGGTAATAAGTGTTGAGGAACACCGGCACGACCGGCAGCTCCTGGTCTTCCATCAGCCGCTTGCGTACGAAGGCGTGAGCGTGGCCTTCACCGTGCCCGGGCGGCAGCCCGTTCGACGAGGCGATGTCGAACTCACGGTCGATCAATTCGCCGATCATGTGCAATGCCAGCGGCGCCGCGACCGGGTAATCGCGCGGCTCCTTCTCCTCGTAATAGCGCGCAGTGGCCAGCCGCGACCATTCCGGGCCCTTGAAATTGGGCGACAGCGGCACGTTGCGGATGGTCTCGCCGTAATAGACGAGGATCGACGGCAGGTGGTCTTCGTAAAACAGCTCCTTCTGGTCGTCGCCGAGGATGATCAGCGCGTCGAGCTCGGCGCGCCGCACGCTTGCTTTCAGATGCTCGACCGCGGCCTGGGCCTCGTCGTGGCGCGCGGCAAAGCGCTCCGGCGTCAACTCCGGCAATGCCCTCGGATCGGCCCGGCGCACCAATTCCTCGTAGGTGGCGGGCTCGCCCTCCTTGTCGAGAAAAGCGCGCACCCCGTCCCGGTCGATAAAGCTCGGCCAGTCCTTGGCCGGGGTGTTCAGCATCGGCGTGTGCGAGGTGGCGATCCCGAGGACGATTTTGGCCATGCCGCTCCTCCTTCCGCGCGGGCGCGCAGATGATGCGCAAACCGTATCGCCGCGCATGCACACGCGTCAACGTCGGCGCGGCTCGGTCGCTCGCGCCGTCGTGACCCGCTCCGAGCCGGCCACGGCGACAGCGATGCTGCCCCTCAATACGGCCTGCCGTCCTCATGGACAAAGAGCCGCGCGCCGTCGGGCGCCACGGCGCGGCCGAGATCGTCGTCGGGATAGATCACCGTGTCGCCGGCGTTGCGGTCGCCGATTTCCAGGTAAACCACATCGTCGATCGTGCGGTTCAAGAGATGGTGCGCATTGCCCGAGCCGGCCTTGAACCCGGCGCACATGCCGGGGCGCAGTGCCATTTCGCCGGCGTTGGTGACCAGGATCGGCTCGCCTTCGAGGATGTAGACGAACTCGTCCTCGCGCGAATGGGTGTGGCGCAATGCCGAGGCGCCGCCCGGCGGCAACCGGGTTAGATTTACTCCGAAATTGGTCAGGCCGAACAGGTCGCCGAGCGGCCGCCGCACCCGTCCGACCACGCGCGCGGCGAACGGCTCGGGATAGCCGCGGCCCGGCGGCGCCGGCGCTGCCGAAGCGGCCTCGATCGCCTGCACCTCGATCGCTTGGGCCGCGCTCGCTTCAGCCATGTTGTCCTCCGTCCGAGACCCGGCCCCGATTATGGATGCGCGGTCGGGCTTCGGCAATTCGCCAAGGGTTTTTCATGTCGGTGACGCACCAGTTGTCCGCCTTTCGTAGCGCGTGAGGCGTCCGCCAAGTTCGCCTCCTGTTCTGGAGGGGGCGATGCCGCGGGCAGCGCGTTATGGGAGGTTTTTGTGCTCAGGTTCGAAGAGGCGTTGGAACGCCACCGCAAACGGCGGCTGACGGCGGACGAGGCGGGCGAGCTACTGGGAAATGTCGGGCGGCATTTCCGGCGGCTGATCGTGCGCTATGACGAAGAGGGCGCCGAGGGATTGCATGTCCGGCGGCATTTTTCCGGGGCGGCGAATCCGGCTGCCGCCTCTTTTTCATTGTCCGCGATCCGCCGCCTGCGGGGTGTCGGATTTTTTTACACGAGGCTCGCCGGCGGTCTTTGCTACCCGACCGTGAAAGAGTTGCGACAGCTCAAGGAATTGAGCAGCATTCGCCGCGAAAGCGGGGACCCCGCCCTGCGGCGGGCAGCTATGGCTGGCGCGCGGCCTCTCAGGAGCGAGGCAGGATAGGGCTCGATCCGATCAGATAAACGTCGGCAGATTTTACAATCTCTGTTGCGAGCTTTCGCATTAACCATCGAAAATCTTTCAGTGCGTGATTTAGGAATTCTGGCACTGAAATTGCTCACTCTTCGGTCAAGATGCGCGCGGCGCATCGAAGCTTGTAGGAGAGGCTGATATGATGAACGCAATACTGCGCCGGTTTGGGCCGGCAACAGCGCTGGCCGCGGTCGCGCTGGCTGCTGCGGCCGGCTCGGCCAAAGCGGCTCCGGTCGCCGAGATCAATTTCGGCGCCTTGACCCCGACCCCGGGCTGCAGCGCCAGCACCAACGCCGGCGACAACGGCCTGATCTGCGCCAACTCGCAGACCTTCACCGCCAATGGCAGCACCTTTACCGCGACCGGCTTCAGCGACGCATTCACCACTCCATCCGCGCTGACCTTGAAGCCGTTGACGAGCCCGCCGGGGCCGCCGACCAATTCTCTCGACGAAAGCGGCCTTGGTGAAAATGCCGCCGGCGCCACCAAGTGCACGGATACCCACGACGCCGTTAACTGCGAGATCGCCGGAACGGCGTCGGTCGCCGTCGTCAGCAACAACCCGATCACCGATGTGCTGATCGGCTCGGCGCAATCCGGGGAGAATTTCAACGTTTATACCGGCTCGACGATCGCCGGGTTGACCCTGTTCAGCTCCGGGGCCGGGACTTGCACGGGGCCGTCCGGAACCTGCGAGATCAGCGGCTTTTCGGCGCTGGTCGTCGGCGTGCAAAGCGGCGGCGACGGCAACATTCTGTTGACCGCCGTGTCGCAGCCGGCGGCCCCGGTGCCCGAGCCCGCGAGCCTAGCGTTGCTCGGGACCGCGCTGGCCGGCCTCGGGCTCGCCCGGCGGCGCCGGCGCGGGGCTTCCGCGGCGGCCTGATCGAAGATTTCAGTGCAACTTTTGGGGGCGACAGCGGGGCTGCCGCCCCTTTTCGTTGCGACGGGCTCAGCCCGACACTTGGCGCGCCAGCGCCGGCGCTTCGATGATCTCGTCTTCGGGGTCGGCGTCGTCATCGCCGTCGAGGACCATCTGCAGCCGGCCGTCATCAAGCTCGCCCATCCATTTGGCGATGACCACGGTGGCGAAGATGTTGCTGAACAAATTGGTGACGGCGCGGATCTCGGACATAAAGCGCTCGACGCCGAGCAGCAGCGCGAGCCCGCCGACCGGCAGGATGCCAAGGGCCGGCAGTGTCGCCGCCAACGCCACGAACCCGGCCCCGGCCACCCCGGCCGCCCCTTTGGTGGTGAACAGCATGACAAACAGCATGGTCAGCTGCTGGCCAAAGCTCAGATGGATGCCGGTCGCCTGCGAGATAAACAGGACCGCCATCGTCATATAGATCGCAGTGCCGTCGGTGTTGAACGAAAACCCGGTCGGCAACACCAGCCCGACCACCTCCTGCGAGCAGCCCATCCGCTCGAGCTTGGCCATCGCCCGCGGGATCATCGCCTCGCCCGAAGTGGCGCTGAAGGCGATCAGCAGCTCGTCCTTGAAGTAGCGGATGATCTTGAGGACGCGCAGGCCAAACAGCCGGGCGATCAGCCCAAACCCGACCACCGCGAACAGGATCGAGGTCACATAGACGCTGAGCAGCAGCTGGCCGAGGCTGGTCAGCGCGTGAAACCCGAACTTGCCGACCGTGAATGCCATCGCCCCAAAGGCGGCGAGCGGCGCCACATACATGATGATCCGCACCATGCCGAACAGCACATGGGTGAAGTCGTCGATCAGCGAGGTCAGCTGCGCCGCTCGCGGGCCCAGATGGCACAGCGCAAAGCCGAACAACACGCCCAGCACCAGGACCGGCAGCAGCTCCCCGCCGGCGAGCGCGCCCACCATGTTGTGCGGGATCATCTTCATCAGCAGCTCGACAATCGTCAGCGACTTGGCGCCGGCGACGTATCCGGCCACCGCCTTGTCGCTGAGCGAGGCTGGATCGATGTGCAGGCCCGCCCCCGGCTTCAGGATGTTGCCGACGGCGAGCCCGATAAACAGCGCCAGGGTCGAGACCACCTCGAAATAGATGATCGCGCGCACCCCGACGACGCCGACCCGGCGCATATCGCCCATCTTGGCGATGCCGGCGGCGACCGTGGCAAAGATGATCAGCGGCACGACGGCGCGAATAAGCCAGATGAACCCGTCGCTGAACGGTTTCATCGCAACCCCGAGATGCGGGTAGAAATGCCCGAGCAGAATGCCGATTGCGATCGCGATCAGCACCTGCACATAGAGCTTTTGCAGCGGCGAGCGATATCGCGCCGGTTGCGGCATCGTTATTCTGCCCGCCAGGGTTCTATTTCTATCCACCATCTGGTCCCCCTTTTCTCGGTCCCTTGCCCCGTTCTGCCGGGATCAGCCGCCTGCGTCATCGGTCGAGCCAGACATCGGTGAGGTCCTGGCCGATAAAATGACTGGGCGTGATGCTCCAGCCCTTGAGCTTTGACGAGGTCACGACGATGCGGTTCCACCATAAGAGCGGGACGGTATAGGCTTCGGTCAGCGCGTGGCGCTCGAAGGCGCGGACGATCTTGGCGCGCTGCTGCGGATCGCCGGTCACCGCCTGGCCGATATAGAGCGCGTCGAGAAACCGGTCGGTCGCTCCGGAATGGTTGACCGGCGACAAATCGCGCGAGGCGTATTTCGTCAATTGGATGGTCGGGTCGTCGTAAAAATCGCCCGAGAAGTCTTGCGCCGCGTCGAAATCTCCGGTCTCGACCTCTTTGTCCCAGTCGAAGATGCCGAGCTTTTTCTCGGTGGTGGCGACCCCGATCTGGCGCCAGCTGTCGGCCAGCAGATCGGCGCCGGCATAATGCGGCATCGGTATGTTCCGAACCAGCAGGGTCAGCTTGAGGTCGTGCACCCCGGCCGCGGCGAGCAGCCGGCGCGCCTCGTTCCGCGAGGCGGCGATGTCGCGGCCAAAGCCGGGCAGGGTGACAAGCTCGGCCTCGGGTGTGGCCCAATTCGAGCCGGGCCGCATGATCCCGCCGACAAATTTGAGGAAGGTCGTCTTCTGCAGCTGTTTCGGCCGCACCCCAGCGATCGATCGCCAACGACAATGCGCGCCGCACCCGCGCGTCGTCAAAGGGCGGACGCTTGGTGTTGAAGACGACCGACAGATTGGCCAGCCACGGGCTTTCGCTGACCGTGACCCGGTCGCCGAGGGCCTCAACCAATTCGTCGCGCTGCGGCGGGGAAACGCCGCGGAACTCGGCGGCTATCTTGCCGCTCTTGTAGGCGGCCATGATCGCGGCCGGACCGCCGGTGATGAAATCGGCCTGAAACCCGTCGAGGTAAGGTTTCCCCGACTGAAAATACTTGTTAAATCGGCGGCCGCGCCAATATTGGCCTTTTACATGCTCAGTAAAGACGAATGCTCCGGTTCCGAGAATGTGCGTGTCCGGAAACCGCGGGTCCTGGGCGAGCTTGGCGGCGCTGTAAATGCAGTTCCACGGCGAGGCGAAGTTGGCCAGCATCGCCGCGTCCGGCCAGCGCAAATGAAAGACGACGGTCAGCGCGTCAGGCGCGTCGATGCGCGAAATCGCCGTGTAATCGACGCGGCGCGCCGACACCACACCCGGCGGCGGATCGATCAGGCGCTGGTAGCTCGCCTTGATATCGGCCGAGCCGAGCGGCGCGCCGTCGTGAAACAGCACATTGGGCCGCAGCTTGAAGGTGTAGGTCATCCGGTCGGGCGACACGCTCCACGACTGCGCCAGGTCGCCGACAATGCGCGGATAATCGGCCGCGTCGAACTTGAGCAGGGTCGAGTAATGCGGCGCCACCGGATGTAAAAAGGCGAACGAGGTGTTGGCGTAGCAATCGTAGTTCTTGGGCTCGACCGAGACGGCGAATTCGAGGATGCCGCCATGTTTCGGCGTCGGGGCGGGCTGCGCAAAAGCGGGGCCGCACAGCAGACCAAGCACTAGTGCTGCTAATTTGACGCGTGTCAGCATCCGCTTTTGCCCGTCCTGCCCGCGAAAGCGGGCACCCAGAGCCTGCCCTTCGCTTGAGCAACGGGCCGCCCGGACCCCACCCTTGGCCCCTGGACCTCCGCTTTCGAGCGTGTGAAGAAATCCCAAAACATTAGTCATTCCGGGGCGGTCCGAAGGGCCGAGCCCGGAATGACTTTTTCAGAGAGAACGATTTCTTCACAAGCGCTTTTGCGGGGGCGACGAGAAAAGGGGATGGGAACCACCTGTCCTATTCGTGCCGCCAGGTTGACGCCGACGCAAATCGCCGCTCCTGATACGGCGCGCCTCGCGGCAACGCACGCCGGCATCGTGCCGCATGGAACCATCCTCACCTGGCGATCCTCGCCCACGATCCGGCCGCAACCGTGCCGCAAAGGGCCTAGCGCGCCTGCCCCTTTTGCCATTGCTCGAATTGGCCGAACAGTTGGTCCTTCTGCTGCTGGGTCAACGGAGTTCCGCCGCTCGCCTGCTGCCGCTGGTCGATAAAGCGGGCGAAGATCGCCTTCAGATCCTGCTCGCTGGGCGCGGTGGAGACTTGGGTGTTGCGCGCCAACCAATCGGCCGCCGGGGGAAAGCGCCGCCAGCCGGGAAGTTCGGCGGCGATGTTGACCTCCCGCCATTTCGGATCGTGACCGGGCGTTAACAGCGCCTGAAACCCGGTAAAAAAAGCATCGACGAAATTGACCACATTGCGGTACCGCTCGGAATCCGGCTGCAGATTGGCGACCGCCAGCACCGCGCCGATGGCCACCGTGTCGACCGGCTGGTCGGCCGGCACCAGACCCGGGTAGTCCGAGGCGGTGAGGCTGGTCGGCGCATAAACCGCGGTGATCGTCGGACTGACCGGGATTGCCAGAAAATGCAGCCCGTCGCGGCGGTCGAGCCCCTGAAACAGCGGCGCGGGCTTGCCGGCGACAAAAGCCATGGCGGCGATCTCGCCGCGGCGCAGCTTTTCGAGGGCCACCTCTTGGTCGTCATTGGTGGCGATGACCGGGATATGCAGCAGGCCGAACAGCCGGTCCGCGGTGATTGCGGTGCCGGCGCCGCGCAGATCGACGTTGACCTTTTGATTGGCGAGGTCGGCGACGGTCTTGATGTCGCGCCGCGCCAGCAGATGGAACTCCTCGTTATAGAGCTTGGCGATGTAGCTGATCCGGTTCTCGATCCCGGGAAACAGGTTTTGCTGTCGCGCGTAATTGAGCACGTCGTCCTGCAGAATGGCCATATCGACGCCGTGCAGCAGATCGAGGTCGGAAATATTCTGCAGCGCCCCCTTGCCGACGACCGGCAAGACCCGCCTGGTGGCGCCGTCGTCGATGACATTGGCCAGATCCTCGGCAATGCGCACCGAAATC
Organism: uncultured Alphaproteobacteria bacterium; assembly: GCA_963738185.1. Lineage (GTDB taxonomy): Bacteria > Pseudomonadota > Alphaproteobacteria > ATCC43930 > CGMCC-115725 > AP-15. Next base: position 2,063,135 of record CAVTVA010000003.1, read on the forward strand.
CCCGAGGCGCGCCCGGTCTCCAACTCGACGACGCCGCGGTTGACGGCAATTGCGGCTGGCGGCGCGGCATAACGCGCGGCACTCGCAAACTGCCCGCAGCTGACCAGTGCGGCGATCGAAAGGACAGCAAAGATGATCTGGTTCACGGTGCCCGCCATGTCATTTACTTTCGAGCCTGTGCAAGTAGGGTTCGGCGTTGCTCGCACCGAGGGCGAGGGCGCGACGGTACCAGTCGAGCGCCCGCGCCGGGTCGCCGCGCATGCGCAAGCCGATGCTGGCGAGAAAGATCGGGTCGAAGGTGGCGCCCGCCCGCAGCGCCGCCTCTCCGTCGCCGCCATCGGCGGCGCGTTCATAAAACAGCCGCGCCGAGGCGACGTCGCCGGCGCGCAGAAAGGCGTCGCCGCGGATCAGCAGACCGGCCGCCTGATCGTTGGCCGCCTGATCGTTGGGCGTCTGATCCTGGCGAGGCTGCGCCGCAGCGCGCGGGTCCGCACCTGTCGCCCGGGCCGCCCCCGGTTGTGGCGTGAAGCCGGCGCGCTTTGCGGTCGGTAGGGGTGTCGCCGCGTCGCCGCCGAAATGCCGCGCCGGCATCGGTGCAGCGAGCTTTTGCGCCGCCTGAGCGGCATTGCCGGCGGCGTCGCCCGGCAGACCAGCTAGCGGCATGGCCGCGATGGCGGCGCTGCGGGCGCGGAGCAGTGGTTGGCTGAGCGTCGGCGTGGCGGGCGGCCGCAGCTGAACAAAGGCGATGCCGAAGAAAACGACAATGGTTGTCGCGGCTGCGATCGCAAAGGCGGCGAGACCAACGGCGACACCCAATGCTGACCCGCATTCGCGGCGAAAGACAATCGCGCCCGGATTGGCCGCTAGCAGCGGCGGCAGGAGCCAATCGTTCGCCGCATTCGGATCCTCGGCTCCGGCGAGACCCGAGCTCGAAGAACGTATCGGCGCATCATCGGGCTTATGCCGCTGCATCCGCTGCAACCGACGCCTGAGGCAGTCCGGGACACGGACCGCCGAGATCGGATTATCGCCGTCGGCCCCTCGCCATGACCCCCCGCGCTGCCGTCACCGGCAACGTGGGGCGGTCTTGCAACCGCTCGCTTAGTAGGCTCGGAAACAAAGGCATAAACCTTAGCGTCATTTATTCGTCATCAACGCATCTCGGTCAAGCCCCCGCGTCGTCCATATGGGCGCGATCGATCAGTTGAGAGCCAGGCTTGGTTAAAGAAACCTCGGCGCCGGCCACGGTTGATGTCCGGGGCGTCAGACCGGGTCAAGGGATCATCGGGGCTTGTCTTGCCCGAGCCGGCAATTTTAACTGTCAGGAGCGTCGTTCAGAAACTCGTGCGTTATCGCGGCGCAGCATTTGCCGCAAACGACAAAGCGAACCTGAACCGTCAATTCGGCGCGCAGTGTCCGTCGCGCCACTTGCCATGCTTGGCATAGCCGGGCGGAACCCAATGCCAGCCCCGCCCGCACCGGGCGTCGACACGCATGATGTTGGTCGCCGGCGCCACCGCCGGGCGGCTTGGCAGCGGCGGTGCGGCCGCCGCGGCAGTGCCGAGCGCGACAGCGCCGGCGAAAACGGCCGCGATCGACGGCAATGGGATCGACGGCAATCGGCGCACGATCATTCCTCCCATCCTCGCGGGGCTCGGCAGCCCCAACATTCGCCGGTCAGCGCGGGTGTTGCGCGATCGGCTGCGGCGCCGCAGGCTCGCCACCGATGACCGTTCCCGACACCGGCTCGACCCAGACCAGCCGATCCGAAATGCCCTTGACCCCCGGCACATTCTCGGCGGCGACCCGCAATGCCGCGCGTTCGTGCTCGTCGAAGACGACGCCCTCCAGATCGACGATCCCGTCGGCGACGGCGATCGTCACCCCGGCCCGCGGCGCCCAATTCGCCTTTTCCAGCTCGGCGAGGACGCGCCGGCGGATCTCGGCGTCGCCGCCCTCCGGCGCTGGCTGCGCGTCGAGCGCCCGCGCCAGGGCGGCGAGCAGGTCGGCGCGGCTGACGATGCCGACGAGCGCGCCGCCGTCGATCACCGGCAGCCGCTTGATGCGGCGGCGCTCCATCAGCGCGACGATCTCGCCGAGCGGCGCATCGCCGCCGACGGTGACGACCTCGCGGGTCATCAGCTCCCCGACCATGCGCCCATGGGTCTTGACGTATTCGCCGGCCATGCGCGCCGGGCCCATGACGAATTCGAGCCAGTGCCAGCGATGCCGCTCCGTGGCAATCTCGCTGCGGTGCAACAGATCGCCCTCGGTCAGGATCCCGACCAGCTTGCCGGCGCCGTCGACCACCGGCAAGCCGCTGACCCTGCGGTCGAGCATCAGCCGGATCGCTTCTCGGATCGGCGCGTCGGGCGCGATCGAGACAATGTCGCGGGTCATCACGTCCGAAGCCAGCATTGCGCGTCTCCTGTGCCGGGCAGAATGTGACCGGTTGTGATATGCGCGTCAATCGCGCCGAGCGGCCGCCGCGACCAGCGCCGCGACACCGGGCAATTCCCGCCCTTCCAGCCATTCGAGAAAGGCGCCGCCGGCGGTCGAGACGTAGGAAAGCGCGTCAGTCATTCCGGCTGCGGCAAGTGCGGCCACCGTGTCGCCGCCGCCGGCGACGCTGCGCAGCCGGCCGGCGCGGGTGAGCTCGGCGGCCTTTTTCGCCACCGCGACAGTGCCGCGGTCGAAGGGTGGCGTCTCAAAGGCGCCGAGCGGCCCGTTCCACACGAGCGTGCGCGCCGCCTCGAGCGCCGCGCCGATGCGCGCCACCGTCTTGGGGCCGATGTCGAGGATCATCACGTCGTCGGCCACCGCCTCGATCGCGACGGTGCGAGAGGATGCAGTTGGCGACAGCTCGGCGGCGACGACCGCGTCCTCGGGCAGGATCACGCGGCAATGGCGCTCGCCGGCGAGGGCCAGGATCGACCGCGCGTTCTCGGCCATGTCGCGCTCGCACAGCGACCGGCCGACGGCGATCCCCTGGGCGTGCAGCATGGTGTTGGCCATCGCCCCGCCGATCGCCAGCACATCGACCTTGCCGACGACAAAGCGTAAGAGGTCGAGCTTGGTCGATACCTTGGCGCCGCCGACCAGCGCTGCAACCGGCCGGTCCGGGTGATCGAGCGCTGCCTCGAGCGCCTCGAGCTCGGCCTGCATCAGCTTGCCGGCGGCGGCCGGCAGCAGCTGCGCCAGCGCCGCGATCGAAGCGTGCGCGCGATGCGCCGCCGAGAACGCATCGTCGACATAGACCTCACCGAGTTCGGCCAGCGCCTTGGCGAAATCGGGTGAATTCGCCTCTTCGCCCGGATCAAACCGCAGGTTTTCGAGGAGCGCCACCTGCCCGGGAGCCAACGCTGCGACCACCCGCCGGGCCTTCTCGCCGACGCAATCCTCGGCAAACGCGACCTCGCGCCCGCCCAGCGCCTGTCGCAATGGCGCCAGCACCGGGCGCAACGAAAATTTCGGGTCGGGCTTGCCCTCGGGCCGGCCAAAATGCGACATCACAACGACCGCCGCACCCTTGTCGATCAATGCCTCGATCGTCGGCGCCAGGCGTTCGATGCGGGTCGCATCGGTCACCGTGCCGTCCTTGACCGGGACATTGAGGTCGGCGCGCAGCAGCACCCGCTTGCCATCGACATCGATGTCGTCGAGCGTCAGGAATTTGGGCATCGGCAAGCTCCGGTGAGTGATGGCGCGGCGCCGATCTTAGCCTTGCCCCGCCCGCCGCGTCTCTGGTGGTGCGATGCCAACGGATGGTTCCCATCAGTTGGCTGCGTCGCACCACCAACTTATCAGTCTGGTGGGCCGATTCACGAAACGCTTGGGAACCAAGCATTTCGATCGGACCACTATCGGCTGAGCTCGACCAGCGCGTCGTGCATCGGCTGGCTCGACACCATCATGATGCCGGTGAAGGGCGTGTCGAGGTCGAGGATCACGTAGATCACCAAGGCGATCGACAACGCCCCCAAAAAGATCGTGATGTAGGAGAGGATATTTTTCGGCGCGCTCAACCCAAAGCTGGCGAACACGATCACCAGCCAAAGTGCCAGCACGATGTAGAACGGCATCGAGATCGAGCTGTGCGCTTCTTCGATCAGCCGCCAGCGCATCCGCGTCATCCGCTCGAACTGGTTCAGGATGACCGGCGCCAGCCGGCGGTGCATCGGATCCATCGGCTCGAGCCGGCGCAGATCGATTTCGAGCCGGGTCAGCATGTCGCCGAGGCTGGTGCTCTCGATCGAATCCGCCGAGGGCGGCGGCGTGATTACCGTTGGGTAATAATTGCCGGGGGGCTTCGGCTCGGTCGTCCAAGTCGAGGCGATCGCCGCGGCGGTATAGCTGCGCAACAGCGCGCGCGCCGCATCGGCCTCGCCGCCATATTGCCGCAGCGAGCGGTCGAGCTGGATTATGTTGATGGCGAGGCTGCGCAAATCGTCGTCGACGGCATCGAACGACGCCTTGACCGAGGTGGTCAACAGGCCCAGCACCAGCGCGGCAAACGTCACCAGCATGGTCACGACGAGGCGGATCAGGTCGGTCGTCTCGGCGCTGCGATGACGCTCGGACAAAAACGGCTGCGCGATCAGCCCGCACACGCTGCCGCCGATCAAGATCAGCAGCAGGATCGCCGAATCCCAAACCTCGCTCACTACCCCTCCCACCGGCGGACCACGATCCGGTCCTGTTCCCCCTGTTCTTTGCAGGAAATTTACCGGTCCCCCCACCCCATCGCCGGCCGCGGCGCCTGCCGATGGCGCATCGGCGCCGCCCGCCCGAGCGCCATTCGCGACCGCACCATACGACGCCAATATGGCAACTCCAGCGTCGCCGCGCCGCAACCCCCGAACGGGGAACGTAGCGTGGGCTGAGCGCGGCGAAACCCACCGTCACCGCCCAACGATGGGTTGCGCTCCGCTTAACCCATCCTACTGACTATGTGGTGTAGCGGCCGGAACCCGCCTGACGGGCTTGGCCGAGGGAGACGAGCGTTTCTAGAACCTCGCCGACGCGGTCGCGGCGGGCGCGGATAAAGCGAGCGGCGATCTGCTCGGCCGCGGCGGGACCTGCTTCGCCCGTGAGCACGGCGCGCACGGCCTTGAACTGGTCCGGCAATTCGCGTGGCCAGGATTGCCGTGCTGCGGCAGCAGCGGCCGGCGCTGGCAGCTCGCGCTGCACCGGCGCGGCGGCGATGCCGGCCTGGAATTCGGGGCGCAGCCAGCGGACGGTGCCGCGAAACTCTTCCTCGGCGCGCTCGCGGTTGAGGGCGACGAGCCGGGCGAGGATGTCGTCGTCTGCGAAGATCAGCGGGCCAGCCATAGGCGGCGAAGACGGCATGGTCGAGATCGTCGTGCAGAGCGTTTGATCACGCCGACCAGGCCGCGATCGTGGATGTCGCGTTCGGCCTCGGTCAACGATTTGCGCCGGAGCGCAATTTCGCCAGCACATTGTAAAGCGCGGTCAAGGTCAGATCGGGATGCAGCCGCAACCGCTCCTTGCGCAGCGCATCCAATTCCTCGGCGATAGCCGCGATCGGCGCCCGCTCGAGCCTCGCCGCAATCAGGGAACGGAAACGGGTCGAAACAGAGGGATTTTATATAGACGGGATCTCGCTCTACCAGCGTGGCGCGGCGCTAGCGGACCCAGACGACATGCGTCTTGCTCGACAGCACCCCAATGCGAAGGCATCGGACAGACGCGAAGACAATCAGCGCATCGTCGGCGAAAACCTCTCCGGTCAGAAAGCTGAAGTTCCGATGCTTCGCAGTTTCGACAGTGACAACAAAACGGCTGAAGCCTGAAAGCGCGCCGCTAATTTCCGGCCGTGGCTCTCCGAACAACCACCAGTGGTGATAGGGTCGCGTCGGTAATACGTCCGGTGTTCTGCTCCCGATCTGGCTTCACGCGTTCTAGCAGCCATTGATACACGTCGGGAAAGCGCTGGCGGACTTCGGTTTCGCTCAAGCCGAACAGGTCAATGACCATCGACATTGCGGCTGTGGCCGGTCAGATCTCGGCCATTCAAATAGTGGCGGATATGCTGTTCGAGACCTGGCACCCGGCCGAGACCAAGCGCCTCGGCCTGAGTCCGGCGTGACGATAAAGCCGGCACCGTGCAATTTCACTCCCGGCGAGCACAACCCTTCGTTCGCGCGCAACGGCAGGGCGCGGGTCAGGTCGGCGCCGATGCGCAGATCGGCGTGAATGACGCCGTTACGCTCGGAAAATTCGACATCGGCTTCGCCGTCGTCCAGCGGCGTCTCGCGCATGGCTTCGAGCAATCGGCCGGGCCGGTCCCGGCCGCGGACGCCCACCGTCATCGCGATGCGCACATTCGCAGCATCGATGGCATCGACCCAAGGATGGTTAGGGATCGCGAACGCCAGAGAGATGCCATCGACATGCTCAAGATATGCCTTGACAATCCTGCGATTGAAGGCTTGCGGCAACGAATTGGTGGTGATCAGAGCCAAAACGGCGGGCAGCGACCTGCGGAGACCTGCTGCGCCGCGCGGTTCCACCAATACATCACGTAATCGGCGGATTGCGGCATCTGCCGGTAAACGTCCCACAATGCTCCCGCGTAACCTTCGCCCTACACCTCGCGCATATACTTCGCCGCCGATAAAGGGCGGGTTGCCGATAATGAAATCGGCTTTCGGCCATCTTGCCGGCTGCGCGCCCAAAAGCCGCATGACCTCGACTCGCGCATTTTCGTCCGGCACCATTTCCCCGGTGACCGGATGCGGTTTTTTTGTTCGGCCGTCCCAGCGGGTCATTGGGCGGCCGTCGGGGCTGCGCACCAGCTCTTCGTGCGCCAGGATAGAAGGGCGTCGCGATGCTCGATGTTGCTGAAATTGCGCAACACCGGCTCGGCCGGGAGCGCGTTGCCGCGGATGCGGAAATGCCATTGCAGATAGCCGATCCACAATACCAGCTCGGTGATTGCAACGGCGCGGGGATTTGCTTCGATGCCGCGCAGCTGGTGCGGATCGACCGTGTGGCCGGCCAGCCCTGCAAATGTTAGACTTTCGCCGAGGCCGGCGAGCAAATCCAGGACCTCGCCCTCGAGCCGCTTCAGATGTTCGAGTGCCACATAGAGAAAATTGCCGGTGCCGCAGGCCGGATCGAGGATCGTGACGTTGCAGAGACTTTCGTGGAAGCGGCGCAGCTCGACGACCGCACCGGCTTTGTCGCCGGCGTCGGCCAGTTCGACCGCGGCGGCCTTAACCGCTTCCCAATCGGCACGCAAAGGCTCGACGATCGTCGGCAACACCAGGCGTTCGACATAGGCGCGCGGCGTGTAATGGGCACCTAGCCGTTCGCGTTCGCGCTCGTCGAGCGCCCGTTCCAATAGGGTGCCGAAGATCGCCGGTTCGACCGCCGACCAATCTGCCTCGGCGGCGTCGATGAGCAATTCCAGTTGTTGGGCGTCGAGCGGGATCGCCTCGGTGTTTTCGAACAGACCGCCATTGAAGCGCAGGATGTCTTCGCCGAGTTCGGGGAAAACCCGCCCTTGTCCATGTTGGCCCACAGCCCGCGCATCATCGGCGCGAAATTCTGCGGCCGGCCGCGCAAGCCGCGCAGCAATTCGCGGAAGCCGTCCTTTGGCAGCAGCCGGACATCCTCGGCGAACATCGTGAACAGGGCGCGCATCAGGAACAGCGCCACCCGCTCGGCGCTGTGGCCGTCCTTTTCCAGGCTACGCCCGAGCAACGCGAGCCGACCCGCGATCTCGCGCGTGACCTTCGCCGCATGGCGCGTGGGATCGAGCGACAGCGGATCGAGCCAGATCGCCCGCAGCCGATCACGCACTCCTTCGCGTGCCAGTTCAGGAAGCAGGATGCGAAAGCGGTTCGTATCCGGGAATTGTGCGTAATGCTTTCCGGTGCCGGTGAAGTCGGCATAAATCTCGATGCTGTGGCCAACATCGACAACAATCAGAAACGGCGGCCATTCGGGCAGTGCCTTCGCGTATTGCTCAGCCTGGCCGCGAGCGCGCAACATCGCCGCATCCCATGTCTCGGTCCCGCGGATGCCGTGCCCACGCCGGCGGCGGGAGTTGCGCAAGCTGGCTTCTTCGAGCAGCGTCTTTTGCCGCTTGGCCTCGCAGCCCTGCTTGGTTTCGAGGACGAAGCAGTCGCGGCGGTAAAGGTCGATAAATCCTGTGCTGGTCGAGCCGTCGCTGTCGTGAAATTGCACAGGATGCTCGAAGGTGTATTTGTCCTGGCCGGGCTCGTCGGTGGCGGGCTCCGGGTGCGGCAGCCCGAGCGCGTCGCACAACTCGACTAGGAACAGCTGGTAGTTGGCCCGCTCAGAGGCGGCGGAATCTTGCCAGCGGCGAACAAAGCCCTCGCCAATAGCGCTGCTCCAGATCGCATCCCGGTCGTCTGCGTCCACGCGAATTGTGCCGCCGAGGAAAAGCGGATCTGAATAGCACGCTCACCGTCAATTTAGCGTCCATATTTAGCACATTGATTCGCGTTCATTCGGACGTGCGCGCATCCTGGATCGCCTGCCAGACGCGTTCCGGCGTCGCCGGCATGTCGATGTGGCGGATGCCGTAGTTCGGCGAGCGCGTCGACCAGCGGCGTTCATCACCGAGGGCAGCGCGCCGGCGCAGCCGGCCTCGCCGCAGCCCTTGGCGCCGAGCGGGTTGGTCGTGGCCGGCACCGGGTGGAAGTCGCTGACGAAGAGCGGCGCGTCGCTCGGCGCGCGGCATCGCGTAATCCATGAAGGAGCCGGTCAGCAGCTGGCCGTCCTCGTCGTAGACCGTGCGCTCGCAGCAGCGCCTGGCCGATCCCCTGGACGATGCCGCCATGCGCCTGGCCGTCGACGAGCAGCGGGTTGATGACGACGCCGAAATCGTTGACGAAGGTGTAGCTGCACGACCTCGACGACGCCGGTCTCGGGATCGACCTCGACCTCGGCGATATGGCAGCCGTTCGGGAAGGCCGAGGGCGGCCCGTCGTTGATGTTGGCGACGTCGAGGCTCTGCGGCAGTTCCGGCGGCAGTTCGAGCCCGGCGTGGAGCTGCGCGGCCAGCTCCATGATGCCGACCGAGCGGTCGGTGCCGGCGATGACGAAGCGGCCGGCGCGGAACTCGATGTCGGCCGCCGCCGCTTCGAGCACATGCGCGGCGATCTGCTTGCCGTGCTCGATGACCTTGTCGCTCGGCCTCGACGATCGCGTTGCCGCTGCGTCATCATCGATTTCGAGCCGCCGGTGCCGCCGCCGGCGATCAACTCGTCGCTGTCGCCCTGCAGCAGCCGGATGCGCCGGAACGGGATGCCGAGCCGGTCGCCAGCACCTGCGCGAAGGGCGAGGCATGGCCCTGGCCGTAATCGAGCGTGCCGGTGATGATCGTCACGTCGCCGTTCGGCTCGAAGCGGATGCCGCCCATCTCGCGGCCGGGCGGGCCGGTCAGTTCGAGATAGTCGCTGATGCCGCGGCCGCGCAGCTTGCCGCGCGCCCGGCTTTCCTCCTTGCGCGCGGCAAAGCCGTCCCAATCGGCGAGCGCCAGCGCCTGGTCGAGCAGGCTGGTGAAGTCGCCGCTGTCGTAGGTCGTGCCGTTCGGCGCCTTGTACGGCATCGCCTCGGGCGGGATGTGGTTGCGGCGGCGCAGCTCGACGCGGTCGATGCCCATCTCGGCGGCGGCGGTATCGACCAGCCGCTCCATGTAGTAATTGGCCTCGGGCCGCCCGGCGCCGCGATAGGCGCCGACCGGCGTCGTGTTGGTGAACACGCATTTGGTGTTCACCTCGATCAGCGGCGTCTTGTAGACGCCGAGCGTGTTGCGTGAGGCATTGCGGGTCGGCGGGCCGGGCGCGCCGTAGGTCGGCGCCGAGATTGCCGTAGACCGGTCAGCCGCACGGCGAGGAAATTGCCGTCGGCGTCGAGCGCCAGCTCGGCGGTCATGTCGTGCGTCGCGGCCATGCGTGTCGGAGACAAAGCTGCCGGAGCGCTCGTCGGTCCATTTGACCGGGCGGCCCAGTTCGCGCGCCGCGTGCAGGATGCAGAAATATTCCGGCATGTCCGGCTGCTTCATGCCGAACGAGCCGCCGACCCGGTCGGTCAGCGACGCGCACCTGGTCGCGCCCGACGCCGAGCACCTGCGGCGATGTAGTTGCGGAAGCCGAACACGCCCTGGCAGCCGACATGCAGCGTCCAATGCTCGCCGCGCGGCGTCGTATTCGGCGAGCGCCGCGCGCGGCTCCATCGGGTTGACGACGATGCGGTTGTTGCGCAGCCGCAGCCGCGTGACATGCGCGGCGCGCGGCAAAGGCGGCGGCGACCTTCTCGCTGTCGCCGAAATGGAAATCGAGCCCGACATTGCCCGGCACGTCGTCGTAGACGCAGCGGCGCGCCCGGCGCGCATCGGCCGCGCGCGGCTCGGTGACCGCCGGCAGCGGATCGATATCGACGAGCGACCGCCTCGGCCGCGTCCTTGGCGGCGGCGACGCGTCTCGGCGATGACGGCGGCGACCGCCTCGCCGACATGCCGCACCTTGTCGGTCGGCAGCGCATGGCGCGCCGGCTGGCAGCATCGGCGTGCCGTCGCGGTTGTTCATGACCTGCCGCGCCGGCAATGGGCCGATGCCGCCGGCCGCCAGATCGGCCGCGGTGTAGACCGCCAGCACGCCCGGCATCGCGCGCGCCGCCGCCGTGTCGATGCCGCGGATCACGCCATGCGCATAGGGGCTGCGCACCATCACCGCATAGGCCTGGCCCGGGCAGGCTGAAATCGTCGGAATAATGGCCTTCGCCGCGCAGCAGGACCGGGTCCTCGGAGCGCGGCACCGGCTGGCCGATCGCGAATTTCTCGTCGATCCCAAAAGCGAGCGGATCAAGGACATCGTTCATGGGTCACCTTCTTGTCTGGTGCCATTGCCGGCGCCGATCGTTGTTCGGCTGTGCCGGGCGGCGTGCTGCCCCTAGGATACAGCCGGAGAGGCGATGGCGAGGACGGAAATCGGAATGCAGGACGACAAATCACAGCTATACCAGGATTTATCCGTAGAACTGGCGGCGCTGCTCACCGGCGAAACCGACCGGGTGGCCAACGCCGCCAACATGGCGGCGCTGATCTATCACGGCCTGCCCGATCTCAGCTGGGCCGGGTTCTATTTCCGCAGGGGAAACGAGCTGGTGCTGGGGCCGTTCCAGGGCAAGCCCGCCTGCCTGCGCATCGCGATCGGGCGGGGTGTGTGCGGCGCCGCCGCGGCGCGGGGTGCGTCGTTGCTGGTGCCGGATGTGGAGGAGTTCCCCGGGCACATCGCCTGCGATCCGGCGGCGCGCTCGGAGCTGGTGGCGCCGCTGATCGAGGACGGAGTGGTCACCGGCGTGCTCGACCTCGACAGCCCGCGCCTGGCGCGGTTCGACGAAGCGGACCGGGAGGGCTGCGAGCGGCTGGTGGCGCTGTTTGTCGAGCACCATCGCCACGATGCATCGGCGGACGGGAACAACGCCGATATCGATCGGCAGTCGGGCTGCCGGCTGCCATTGCCGGAGCGCGAGGAGCTCGACGCGGAGGGGCAGCGCACCTACGACCGCCTCGCCGACCCGGCGGGCGGCAGCCTGCGCGGACTCAAGGGACCCGGCGGCATCCAATTGCACAGCCCCGAATTGTCGCGCCGCTCGCGGCCGCTCAACCATTATCTGCGCAACGAGGCCGGGCTCGGCGGGCGGGTGCGCGAATTGGCGATCCTCGCCACCGCGCGCGAGCACGACAGCCGCTTCGAATGGGCCGCGCACGAAGGGGCGGCGCTTGCCGAGGGAATTTCGCCGGAAATCATCGATCTGATCCGCTGGCGCAGCACTACCGCCGGACTCGCCGAGCCCGACGCCATCGTCATCGACCTCGCCCGCGAAATCTTTGCCGCCCGCCACGTATCGAGCGCCACCTACGCGCGGGCATCGCGCCAGTTCGGCCGGCGCAAGCTTGTCGATCTGGTGGCACTGATGGGCAACTACGCCGCCACCGCCGCCTTGCTAACCGCCTTCGCCATGCGGTTCGATGCGGAGGAGTAGACGACAGCGCCGCTTGACCATTGGCGCTCCGGCCGGTCAAAATCGCGCCACGACGGGTGAGCTGCCAGGGGTTGCCTTATCAGGCGGTGTAGTCGTTTACGTGCCCGCGGCGCAATAATGGCAGCGTGCGGTCAGCAACGGGCCGAAACAAATCACAGTGTGGGAGATCGCCCAGTAGGCACCCGAAGAACGTCCGCTGATCGGCCATTACCGCTGTCAAAGACCGTACGATACCAGACAATGTCTTGCATAATCCTTACGGCACCCAATGCGTAGCGCAAAGCATAAAGCAGACTCGCCATTGTGAACGCGAGAGCGAGGCGTTTGCTCCAAATTGGCACAATGTCTATCGCCGAAAGCGTCAGCGCCGCTGCCGCGCAGATAACTGCCGTGACCTGAGTTATGTGAACGTAGTCTACGTGAAAGAAATATTTCGTCAGAAGCCCATTGCGCCGTAAGTATGCTCCGAATTGTGGAGCGCACGCAGCCTCGTAAATTTTCCCAAAACTATTCCAAGAAAAAGCTAGGAACAGCCCATCTACCGTGAGCAGCCCGACGAGAAAAGGTATTGAACGATCCGGATGCTTCCAAAATTCTTCGGGAATGCACCATGACGCTCCGCCGCCAATCACAGCAAAGCTCAATACCCACCAAGGCATAAGCCTGTAAACGCCATATTTTTCTTTTGTGTCTTGAAGATCACGTAGCCATCCCTCTACGAAATCTGGACGTCTGATATCGTTATCCACCATAGAATTCCAGGAGCGCGTTGACGATCGCAGCCTCCTCCTCTTCTATAAATCGCACGGGTCAATATAAACCTTAAGCGTTCTCGCTTGCGCCTGGCGTTCGAGGTTCTTCTGCTTATCCTCTGATAATGGAGGCTTATTAAAGCTCGCCCGCAAACCGCTTGGTGTCGTGCCTGTCGCGGCGATTTGACCGTACCCAGCGTCGCTGAGCCCCTTCGCCTCCGCAATAAGGCCCTCCCGGCTATCGCGCATTTTGTGCTCGGAAGACGCCATGGCAAACCCGCGCACCTGGCCGATCCCATCCCTGATCATAAGATCATGAAGTTCCTCTCCCGGCGCGCGAGGGGTCGGATTAAAGGGACGAACTGCGAACGAGAATTTGTCCAGATCCCATGTGTCTAGAGCACGCTGCAGGTCGTTAGGCGTGCCAGCGAAGGTAACCCTAGCATCGGCCATAGGGAGTGTCTCGAATATGGCCTTAAACCGACCAACAGCAGACCGCGCGCCCAAATTCTTCTCCGAAATTCGGTCATCAACGGCGACGACGCCGAGTTGGGGAATGCCAATGAACTTGGTATGACGTATCTCGTCGGTTTCGATCGCTTCTTCCCAGGTCTCGTCACGATCCTTGTCATATCGAGTGCGCTCTCGCACGGATTGTTGCTCAGCGACTTCCCACGTCAATATGGTACGATCGGAAATAGTCTTTCGCCTTGGCCTCATCAAAAAAGTATTTTCATCGACCGGCATCGGGTTACTTTTACGATACGCGAAAAGACGCCCGCGAAGTACTACAAGAGCCTCAAGCTGCTCTGTCGTTGTAAGCGGCGCGTCGTTGATCGCCAGCTCGTAGCGGCAAAAGGCGAAAGGTGCCGGACGCGACATTCCTATCCCTCGTTAGATTCTAATTTTCTGGGAAGATAGCCAATTCCCCGCATAGGTACACCACAAGGGTTCAAGATTTAGCCTGGGTTTGCTACATATTCCGCGGGCGTCGGCTCGAGCCGACGCCCGCGGAGGATGGAGCAGCAGTATGTCCGAGCGAGCGCCGTTTCTGAGCCGAGCCTACAGCGCCTACCACCATCGCGAGCGGCCGGCCGAGGATGAGGAATTGACCCGGGTCGGGCCGGGGACGCCGTGCGGCGAATATCTGCGGCGCTTCTGGCAGCCGGTCGTGCTGGCGAGCGAATTGGGCGGAGTGCCGCGGCGGCTGCGCATTCTCGGCGAGGATCTGGTGGCGTTTCGCGACAGGAGCGGGGCGATCGGGCTCCTCGAATTGCATTGCCCGCATCGCGGCACCTCGCTCGAATTCGGGCTGGTCGGCGACAAGGGCATCCGCTGCTGCTATCATGGCTGGCTGTTCGATTGCGACGGCACGATCCTCGAAACCCCGGGCGAGCCGGCCGACAGCACCCTGAAGGACCGGCTCTGTCACGGCGCCTATCCGGTGCATGAGCACGAGGGGCTGGTCTTCGCCTATATGGGGCCGCCCGATCAGCAGCCCGATTTCCCGGTGCTCGACACCTGGGACCTGCCCGGCTACCGCCAGATCGCTCGCGCGCCGACCGTGTGGCAATGCAACTGGCTGCAGGTCAAGGAAAACAGCATGGACCCGGCGCATCTGGCGTTTCTGCACACGCTGCCGGGCAGCGAAGGGTTTACCGAGGATCTGGGCGCGCTCGGCGAATGGGACTGGATGGAGACGCCGGTCGGCATGGTCTATATCGACACGCGGCGGCAGGGCGACCGGGTGTGGGTGCGGGTCGCCGATTTCATCCTGCCCAACATCCATCAGTTTCCGCCAAACGCCGACCCGATGGCATTGCGGAACTCGGTCAACCGGCCGATGGCGACGACCTGGGCGGTGCCGCTCGACGATACCCATACGATGCAGATCGGCTATTATCGGGCGCCCGAGGGCAAGGAATTCCGCCAGGGCGCCGGGTTCGGCCAGGACGACAGCCGGCCATACGAAGAGCGGCAGCGCGTCCCCGGCGATTACGACGCGCAGACGAGCATCCATGGCGGGGTGGCGCGGCACGGGCTCGAGCATCTGGCCTCGACCGACCGCGGCGTCATCATGATGCGCAACCTGATCCGGCATGGCATCCGCGCGGTGAAGACTGGCGAGGAGCTGGGCTATCGCATCCTGCATAATGGCGGGGCGGTGCCGACCTACGGCCATGACCGGGTGGTGGCCGGGATTCCCGCGGCGACGACGCCCGAGGAGGATCGGCGGCTGTTGCGCGAGGTCGCGCGCAAGGTCGTCGCCGGCACAATCGAGGCCGGGTTTGCCGACGCCTGATGCGCAGGGCTGAGCGCCGGCGTCCGCGGCGATGATCGCCGGCATCAGCGCCGTCACCCTGGCGACGCACGACATGGCGCGGGCGGTGCGGTTCTATCGCGAGCTGGGGTTCGAGATGCTGTATGGCGGAGCGGACGCCGCGTTCACCAGCTTTCGCGCTGGCCCTGGCTATCTGAACCTGATCGCGCAGCCGGAGGCGAAGCGCTGGTCATGGTGGGGGCGGGTGATCTTTTACGATTCCGAGGTTGATGCGCTCCATGCCCGCCTCGTCGCCGCCGGCCACCGGCCGGACAGCGCGCCGTGCGACGCCGAATGGGGCGAGCGGTTTTTCCACATCACCGACCCCGACGGCCACCAGCTCAGCTTTGCCTGGCCATTGCGTCAGCCGCCGCCGGGCTGATGCGGCGTTTCCGCGTCTTCGGCGCCGCTATATAATCGGCCCGGTTTGTTGCGAGGGAAGCGATGACGAGCCTCGAAGGCCGCTGCGCCTGCGGCGATATCCGCTATCGGCTGACCGCCCAGCCGATGATCGTCCACGCCTGCCATTGCCGCGATTGTCAAAGGCTGAGCGGCAGCGCGTTTGCGCTCAATTTGTGGATCGAGCGGAAGTTTGTCGAGGCAAGCGGCGGCGCGCCGGTCGCCTTTCGGGTGCCGCCGGGCAGCAGCGGCCAGCCGCACGATGTGTTGGCCTGCGGCAAATGCGGCACGCATCTGTGGAACAAATACCATGCCGCGCCGGGTGACACGGTGCTGTTGTGCGGCGGCACGCTCGAAGATCCGGCGGTGGTTGCGCCTGACGTGCATATCTTTACCCGCAGCAAGCTGCCGTGGCTCGAGCTCCCGGCGAAAGCGCGCGTGTTCGACGCTTTCTACAAGATCGACGAGGTGTGGTCGGCCGAGAGCCTGGCGCGCTGGCGCCAGCTAACCGCGGCATCGTGAGACGCCGATGAGCAAGATTGCTTCAGTCAAGACGCACATGATCTCGGTGCCGCGGCCGCACGAGACCTGGACCGCGCATGAGCGGATAAGGGCCTGGAGCGTGGTGCTGGTCGAGGTGACGACCGATGACGGCCTCGCCGGCTATGGCCAGATCCATGGCGCGCCGATGCCGAAAATCTGCGAATGGGCGGCCCGCTTTGGCGAGGTCATCCGGGGCATGGATGCGCTGGCGCATGTGGCAGTGTGGGAAAAGCTGTTCGCGCTGAGCTCGCCGGGGCCGGGCCGGATCGAGGGCAGGGGCGCGCTGCCGCCGCCGGCGCCTCGCGGCGAGCGCCCGCAATTCATGGCGGCGCTCGGCGGGATCGACATCGCGTTGTGGGACATCAAGGGCAAGACGGCTGGGCTGCCGGTCTATCGGCTGCTCGGCGGCGAGAACCGGCCGATCCCGACCTATGCGACCGGCGGCTATTACCGGCCGGGGGCGAGCGACCGCGATTACGGCGCCGAATTGGCCGAATTCGTGAAGCTCGGCTATCGCGCGGTCAAGCTCAAGACCGGGGCCGGCGCCGTTGCCGAGGAGGCGGAGCGGATCGGCACGGTGCGGCGGATGATTGGCGACGCGCCCTTCTTAATGCTCGACATGAACGCCGCCTACGATCTGCCGGACTGCATCGAGTTCGCGCACAAGGTCGAGCCGCATAACATCTTCTGGCTCGAAGAGCCGCTGCACTGGTATCTGCAGCCGGCCGATTTCGCGCGGCTGGCGGCGGCGACGCCGATCCCATTGGCGCATGGCGAGCGCGAGCTGACCCGGTTCACCGCTCGCGACTTCATCGTCGATGGCGGCATCCGCTTTGTGCAGTTCGATGCGACGCGGTCGGGCGGCTTTACCGAGGCGTTGCGGGTGGCGCAGCTCGCTGAGCAGCACGGGGTCATGGTGGCGCCGCACACCGCACCCGAAATCCACGCCCATATCGTCCTCGCCCAGCCGCGCTGCGCTTTTGGCGTCGAATCGCATGGCGGCCCCGAGCAGGACCCGCTGGCCTTTGGGCTGTTTCATAACCACCCGAAATTGCGCGCCGGCTGTCTGGAGATCGCCGACCAGCCCGGCTTCGGCCTCGATATCGATTGGGCATTTGTCGACAGATATCGGGTCGGCTGAGCTGAACGATCTGGGTTAGGCCGGGAGTTCCGCTGGCTGAGTTCCGCTGGGCAGCGGCGCCAGGCACCCCTAACCTTCCCCACGCCGCCATGGGGTGCGGAGGAACCCGCGCCGGTATAAGGGTGGGGTCCGGCACGGCTGGGCGAGCGTGATCGGAGAATGCCTTGACGGCGAGGCCGACGATGGCTGCCAGCAGACGCGTTGCCCCCTAAGATCGCTCGGGTCCAAGCGGGAGAGTGAATTGGCCATCGATTACCAAAAGCGCGACGGGGTCGCCTATATCACGCTCGACAATCCCGAGAAGGCGAACATCCTCGACAAGCCGACATCGGATGCGATCTCGGCGGCCTGGATCGATTTGTGGGAAGACCGCGACATCCGCTGCGCGATCCTGACCGGCGCCGGCGACCGCCATTTCTGCGGCGGGCACAATCTGGCGCCGCGGCCCAACATCACCGAGGAGGAGCGCGAATACCTGCGCACGCAACGCATCTTCTGGCCGCTCGCCGGCACCGTGCACGGCCAGAAGACCGGTGTGGACGGGCGGATGGGCGACCATTACCCGCGGGTATGGAAGCCGGTCATCGCCGCAGTCAACGGCTGGGCGGCAGGGGCCGGCCTCTACATCCTCTTATCATCGACCGACATCCGCATCGCCAGCGCCGAGCATGCCCGGTTCAAATTCGCGCTGACCACGCAGGGCTGGCTCGGGCACGGGCCGGGCGCCACCTTGCTCGCGCGCCAGCTGCGCTATATCGACGCGATGAAGATCCTGTTGACCGACGAGCCGTTCGACGCGCCGGAGGCGCTGCGCATCGGCCTCGTCAACGAGGTTGTGCCGCATGCACAGCTGATGGAGCGGGCCGAACAGATCGCCCGCCATATCGTCACCCTGCCGCCGGTCGCATTGCGCATGATGAAGGAGTTCGTCGTCCGCTTTGGCGACCTGCCGACCGACCAGGCCTGGCACATCCAGACCCTGATCAACTCGCTCTTGATCCAAACCACGACCGACGGCGAGGAAGGCCGCCGCGCCTTCAACGAAAAGCGCCCGCCCGACTTTACCGGCGCCTTGCGCCGCCGCGGCGAGGCTTGGGAGGAACCGACGGGCGACGATGCCCGCCGCCTCAACGAGGCTTACCGCAGCGGCGAATTCTAGCTGGCGTCGCGAGCCTGGCTTCGTATTGGGCACCCGCCGTCGTTAGCGGTCATGCAAGATCGCCAGGTTACAACACCGAGTTCGACCCACTCGTAGAGCTTGCTTTTGGGCAGCGCGCCGATCTTGGTGGCGGCGACCTTGCCGCCTTTGAACAGGATCATGGTCGGGATGCCGCGCACCCCGTATTTGGTCGGAGATTGCGGGTTCTGGTCGATGTTGACCTTGGCCACGGTCAGCTTGCCGGCTTTGTCGGCGGCGAGGTCTTCGAGAAACGGCCCGATCATCTTGCAGGGGCCGCACCATTCGGCCCAGAAATCGACCAGGACCGGCCCCTCGGCGCGAAGCACGTCTTGATCAAAGCTGCTGTCGGTGACTGCGGTCGGCTTCATCGCTTGATCTCTCCTCGGACAACCCGGGTCACATTAGGGGTGGCGAAAAAGCATCTTCAAGACGCATGCCCTGAGAGCCGCTCGGGGCTGATCGGCATCAGCAGCGGCCCCTGCGTCCATAGGAGCGCGCAGCGGATGTCGCGGCCTGGATAAATCCGGGCAAGGGCCGCGCGATAAATCGCCATCTGGCGCAGATAAACTGGCGCCACCTCGGCTTCGCTCGGCGGCACCGGGCGCATGGTCTTGTAATCGACGATCAGCACCCGGTCCGGGGCGACGACGAGACGGTCGATCTGCCCGGAGAGCGCGTGGCCGTCGATCAGCCCGACCAGCGGCACCTCGGCCTGCGAGCCCGGCCCGAAGAGCGCGCCGAATTCCGGATGGTCGAGCACCGCCATGGTCTCTTGCCGAACCTCGTCCTGCTCGGCGGCGGCGAGGTTGTGGGTCGGCAGCGCCAGAAAGCGTCGGGCTGCCGGCTCGCGCTCGGCCTGCGGCAATTCGGGCAGGCTCTGCAGCAGGCGGTGGACGATGAGCCCGCGCTTGAACCGGTCGCGCCCGCCGATCGCCAACGGCGAGGTCGCGGGCGGCTCCGCACCGCTGGGCCGCGACGGGATCAGCGGCCGCGGCGGGTCGGGCTCGGCCGGCGGTGGCGCGCTCGCCCAATCGGGCAGCTCCGCCGCGCTCCCCGTCTGCGTCGTTTCTTCGCGGACCGGCCGCGCCGTCTGCGTGCATTCGAGCCGCAACCCTTCGCCCGACCAGCCGTCGCCGCCGATCAGCGCGGCCGCATCGAAGTCGAACGGCTGGGCCAGCCCGGCAAGCCCGGCGCGGCACAGCGTGTGCCACGAGAGTTCGGCCAGCTGCTGCCGGCGGGTCTGCCAGCCGCAGAGGTAGAGCCGGTCCTGCGCCCGGGTCAGCCCGACATAGAGCAGCCGGCGGTATTCCTGCAGCTGGCGGCGGCGCCACGCCTCTTTTTCCGCGCGGTAGAGCGGGGCAACATGGTCGCCCGGCGGCTTCCACAACGGCAACTCGTCCGCTCCGGCCCACAACAGCGTCGTCTTCTGCTCCGGCAGCGCCATCGTGTCGGGCAGAAAGACGACCGGCGCCTCGAGCCCCTTGGCCCCGTGCACCGTCAGGATGCGCACCTCGTCGCGGCGGCGCGCGGCGAGATCGCGCTTGACCTCGGTGTCGCCGGCGACGAGCCAACGCAGAAATCCTTGCAGCGAGGGGGCGTGCTCGCGCTCATAGGCGAGCGCCAGCCCAAGAAATTCCTCGACCGGATCGTCGGCCTCGGGACCAAGGCGATAGAGCAGCGCATGACGGCCGCGCTCGGCGCCGAGGATCTCGCCATAAAGCTCGTAAGGCGGGACAAAATCGGCGCGGGCAAGCCAGTCCGCCAGCCGCGCGGCGACCGCGTGCAGCTTGGCGCTCGATCCGGCGCGGGCGCGCAGGCGGCTCCACAGCCTTTGGTTGCCGCGGCCGTGGCACAGATCGAACAGCGTGTCCTCGTCGAGATCGAAGAGCGGCCCTTTCAGCACCGTGGCGAGGGTCAGATCGTCTTCGGGGAACAGCAGAAACCGGCCGAGCGCCACCAGGTCCTGCACCGCCAGCTGGTCGGTCAGCACCAGCCGGTCGGCGCCGGCGACCGGGATGCCGCGCTCTTTGAGCGCGCGCAGCAATTCGCCGACGAATTCGTTGCGCCGGCGCACCAGCACCATGACGTCGCCGGCCCGCAACGGCCGGTCGCGGGCTTCCAGCCGCTCGCCGGCGTCAAGCCACTGCCCGATCGTTGCGGCGATGGCGCGGGCCAGCCGGGCCCACGGCTCGAGGACCCGACGGTGGGCGATCGGCAATGCCTCGGGGTCGGGCTCGTCTGGCGGCGCCGGCACCGTCGGCCACAGCTCGACCCGTCCGGCGTGACCGGCGCGCGCCGCAAAATGGCGGATCTCGCCGCCATCGAGCGCGACCCCGTCCCGCGCCTCCGGCTGGCGAAAGATTGCGTCGACTGCCTGCAATACCGGCTCGGTCGAGCGGAACGAAATTTCGAGCGGCAGCAGCTTCCAATCCTGATTGGCGTTGCTGACCCGTTCCTGAAAATGCCGGCGCATGTGCGAGAAGGCCTGCGGGTCGGCGCGCTGAAAGCTGTAGATCGACTGCTTGGCGTCGCCGACGGCAAAGACCGTGCGGATGCGGTCGCGCGCGCCCTCGCCGGCAAAGAATTCTTCGGCCAGCGCGGCCACGATCTCCCATTGCTCGGGGTTGGTGTCCTGCGCCTCGTCGATCAGGATGTGGTCGAGCCCGCCATCGAGCTTGAACAGCACCCAAGGGGCCACCCCGGGCCGGCGCAAGAGATCGCCCGCGGTCTCCACCAGATCGTCGAAATCGAGCACGCCGGCGAGCCGCTTTCCTTCGCCATAGGTGCGCAGCAGCGCCTCGCCAAGGCGGGCCAGCGCGCAAGTCGCCTCGCACAGCACCGCCGCCGCGCGTGCCTTGGCGAACCGATAGACGCGTTCAGCCTCGGCCGCGAGGATCGTCCGCGCGTCGCAGCCGGCCGCACATGCCGCTCGCGCGGTATCGTTGGTGACCAGCCGCTGTTTAATTTCCCGTTGTTCGGTCAGGAAGCCAGCGAGGTAAGCGTCGAGCATCGACAAACGGTGCTCGGGCGATGCGCACCATGTGGCGAGGACTTTGCCGAGCAGGCGGTCGCTGACCTTGCCTTCGGCGAGGGCTGCGGCGACAGCGCGCAGCCCGGCCTCGTCGCCGGCATCGGCGGCGCAGAACGCCTCGGCCAGGGTTTCGGCGTGCGTTTCGGCGGGCACACCCAGCGCTGCCGACAGCCGGTGACGCAGTGCAGCATGGCCCTCGGCCAGCGCCCGGCGCAGCTTGCCGCGTTCCTGGGCGAGCGCCCGCATCAGCTCGGCAAACCGCTCCTCGGCGGCATGGCCGGCGACAATGCCGAGCGCCTCGGCGAGCTCGGGGTCGTGCCGGCCGCGCGCGGCGAGGATTACCCTCTGCGCCGCCTCGGCCAGCGCCTCCGCAGCCCCGCGCTCCTCAATCACCGCAAATTCGGGCGAAACCCCCGCCTCCAGCGGAAAGCGGCGCAGCAGGGTCTGGCAGAAGGCGTGGATCGTCGCGATCTTGATCCCGCCCGGGGCATCGAGAACCAGCGCGAACAGCCGGCGCGCCCGCGCGATCGTTGCCTCGCCGGGGAATTCCCCGGTCAATTTGTGTAGCGCCTGCGCCAGCGCGCCAGGCGGCATCGTCGCCCATTCGGCCAATCGGGTGTCGAGCCGGTTGGCCATCTCGGCCGCGGCGGCGCGGGTAAAGGTCAGGCACAGCACGCGAGCGGGGTCGGTGCCGTCGAGCATCAGGCGCAGCAAGCGCTCGGTCAGCACCGTGGTCTTGCCGGTGCCGGCCGAGGCCGATACCCAGACCGAGCTGCGCGGGCCGGCCTCGCGCCGTGCCGCTGCCGCGCCGGTCATTCCTCGGCCTCGCTCCGGTTCACCCGCTCAAGATGCCGGTAATCGGAGTAGCGCGGCTCCCACTCGCGCAACGGCATCGCCAAATAGGGTGTGGCAGGGTCGTCGAACCGCTCGACCAAGGCCTGCAGCCGGGCGACCGCACGGTCGGTCAGGGCGCCGGGATCGCCGTCGTCGATCGCGAGCCGCTCGCCGGCCGGATGCCCGCCGCCGAGCCGCCAATATTCGAGCCCCGTCGGCATGCCGCTGATTGCGCCAAAATTGCCGCCGCGCAGGATCGCACCCTCCAGCGGCAATTGCGGCGCGAACCCGGCTTGGATCTTTTTCCTGCTCGGCACCGCGCCGGTCTTGTAGTCGACCAGCAGAAAACCGCCCCCGGCGAGGCGGTCGATGCGGTCCGCCGTCGCGGTCAACTCGAACGGCCCGCCGGGTCCGTGGAGGGTCAGCCGGCCGGAGCGCTCGCTCAGGCTTTCGATGACCCCGGTGCGGTGCGTAGTTTCCTCGGCGATCAACCAACGCACGATACGTTCGAAGCGCGGCCACCAGAACGCCCAGGCGCCGGGCCGCGACAGCACCGGCCCGAAGCTGGCGCGCCCGATCGCCAACAGCACGTCGCCGGCATCCTCGGGCAATTCGCGCGGAAAGCGGCGGGCGAATTCGGCCAGCGCCGCATGGATACAGATGCCGAGATCCGCGCGGCCGGGGTCAGCGTCGAGCTCGTCGAGCGCCTTCAGCCGCAGAATGTGGCGGGCATAGATCGCATAAGGGTCGGCGAGCCAGGTCTCGATTTGGGTGACCGACAGGCGGCGCGGCCGGGTGGCGAGCGGCGGGCGCGGCTCGCGGCGGCGGCAGCGGCCGATATGGCGCCGCGTCGAGCAGCCGGGCGGCGGCCTCGACCTCGTGGTCCGGCCCGAGCATGCCATCGAGCCCAACCGCCTGCAGCACGGTGTCGAGCCGCAGCAGCCAGCGCGACGGCACGGTCGGCGCCCCCTCGCTGCGGGCGGCGCGGGTCAGCGCCACCTCCGGCGCCGCGGCCGCCTGGGCGAAATCGTGCGCCGCGATGCCGATCGCCCGCTCCGGCGCGGCGATCTCAAAGGCCCGCCGCATCTGCCGCGACATCCACGGGTCCTGCGCGGCGGGACCCGGCCAGGTGCCCTCGTTCAGCCCGCCCAGGACAACGAGGTCGGCCTGCTGCAGCCGCGCCTCGACAAGGCCCCAGATCGCCAGCCGAGGGTGGCGGCCAAACGCCGGCCGCACGACGGCGCCGGCCGCGAGCGCCTCGAACAATGCCGGGTAGTGACGGCCGGGCAGCGGCGGGAAATCGTCGGCCGCTTCGATCAGCTGATGGCAAAAGCGCGCCGCCGTTTCGCCGGCGGCTTCGCGCCACAGCCGCGCGCCGCCAGGCTCGGCGTCGGTCGCCGCCAGCCGTTCCGCCGCCTCGACATGGGCGGTGGCCAGGCGGGCGAGCGGCGCTGCGCCCGCCGCGAGCAGGCCCGGCAGGCCGCCGAGGCAGGTTTCGAGCCGGTCGGCAAAGCGGCGCAACCGCGGGTCGGCGCCGGCCAGCGCAGCTCTGAGCCCGGCCACGCCCGGGGCTGGGCGCGGCCCCAGGATCGCTTGTTCCAATGCCCGGGTCAGCTCGCGAAAGGCGGCGGGGGCGAGCCCACCGGCAGCCAGCGGATGCTTCAGCGCCGCCAGCAGCGGCACCGGCGCCAATTCGCTGGCGGCGAGGTCGAGCAGCAGGCGCAGGAATACGCCGGGCGGAGTGCGATTCAGCGGCACGCCGGCCGAATCGTCGATCTCGATGCCCCAGCGGCGCAGCTCGGCCGCCACCCGGCGCGCGAGTTCGCGATCGGGGGTGACGAGGGCGGCCGTGGCGCCGGGGGTTTCGAGCTTGCGCCGCAGCAGCAGCGCCACGGTCAGCGCCTCCTGATGCGCGCCGGCGCACTCATAGCGGCTGAGCCCGGCGAGCGTCGCCGCCGGCAGCGGCGCGAGGCCGCGCCAGGCGTCGGTCGTTGTGGCCGGCCGCATCGCCTCGCCGATCAACCGCACCCGCCCGGAGCCGGGCGCGGCCAGCGAACGACCCTCATCCGCCTCCGCCCGGATCGTACCGCGGGGGGCGGCACCCTCGCCCGCAATGTGGGAGAGGGAGGACCCGGCCCCCACCCTAACTCTTCCCCGCAAGCGGGGGAGGGAGTAAGAGGGGGCTGGGTGGGTGAGGGTCGCCCCCTCCCAGTCCCGAACATCGCTCGGCGCGAGGCCGAGCGCCGCCAACAGCGTCGCCATCAGGTATTGCGGGTGGGCGTCGTCAGCTCCGATCGCGGCCCATTGCGCCGCATCGCAGCTTTGGTCGAGCCCGGGCAGGATCACAGCACCCCGATCGAGGCTGGCGACCACCGCGACCAGCTCGGTCATTGCCGGGATGCCGCCGACCAGCCCGGCGGCGATGACCGGGTCGCCGGGCGGCGATCGGCGCCATTGCGCCGCCTGCTGCGCCAGCAAGCGGTTGCGCCGCTCGGCCGGATCGAGCGCGCCTTCGGCGGCGAGCATCTCGGGCCAATGCCGCGGCAGGATTTCGAGAAAGGCGAGCACGATCTGCCAATGCTCGGCAAACTCGGCCGGCGCCAGATCGGCCAGCCGCGCGAAGCTCGCGCCCTCGGTGGCGACGGTGTCGAGAAACCGCGCGAGGCTGGCCGCGAGTGCCGCGGCCTGGCCCGGCAACAGCGGGTCGCGGCCGCGCCGCCTGCCCCATTCCAGCACCAGCCGGGTCAACAGCAATCGGCGCCGCAGCTCGGGGATCGCCGGGGGCACCGCCAGGCTGCCCTCATCCGCGGTCGCCTCGGCCAACGACAGCTCGTCTGCGTCGAGATCGCCGACCGGCCGCATTCGCGGCAGCAGCAGCGGCGTTCCGGGCTCGCTTGCCGACGGGTGCCGCGCGCAGAAACGCTTCGCGCAAGGCGCGGGCGGCGCGCCGGGTCGGCAGCAGAATGGTGACGCGCGACAGCGCCAGCGGGTCGTCGCCGGTGCTGGCGAGCAGCCGCTGCGCCAGGGTGGCCAGAAATGGGCGGTCGGGAGCGATCGTGTAAAGCTTGGGCTGCACTGCCGCCTCCCGCGCCCGAACCGCTAACGCTCGACGCGGTGCGAAGCAAGCCGCGCGCGAGTGGCGTCGAGCCCCGCGGGCGTGCCGATATGGAACCACTCGCCATCATGCACGATCGCCCGCAGGCGGCCCGTCGCTTCAGCCCGGTCGAACAAGCGGACCAGCGAGAAGACCCGGTCGGTCACGCCGTCGAACAGGCGGCGGTGCAACAGCTGAATGCCGGCGAACAGGTAGGGGGCGATCTCGCGCTCGCGGCGCCGGCGCGGGCGCCCCGAAGGATCGAGCAGGTAGTCGCCGCTGCCCTCATAGCCGACCGCCGTCACCGTGCGCTGCAGCAGCAGCATCGCGTCGGTTGAACCGGGGTCAAAGGAATGGGCCAGCCGCAGCAGTGCCGAATCCTTGCCGTCAAGCCAGAAGACATCGGCATTGACGACAAAAAAGGCCTCCCCGAGCGAGGCCAAGGCCCGTGCCACCCCGCCGCCGGTGTCGAGCAGCTCGGTTTCTTCGGAGATTTCGATGCGCGGCTGTTCCCGGATGGCGAGCTGCGCCGCGACCATCGCCGCCAGGTAGTGGGTGTTGACGACGACATGCTCGACACCGGCCGCCGCCAGCCGATCGATCGCGTGGTCGAGCAGGGTGCGGCCGTTGAGCTCGACAAGCGGTTTCGGCAGGGTCGCGGTCAGCGGGCGCAGCCGGGTTCCGAGCCCCGCCGCCAGCACCATCGCCTGCCGCGGCGGGACCTTCACGCCGCACCGTTGAGGTCTGGCCTGCGCCTGGCGGGCGGCGGCAGATGGCGGTCGAGCCAGTGGGCAATCTCGTGCAGCGCCGGCTCGCGCAGTTCGGCCTCGAGCAGCCGCCAAAGGCGCGGAACATGGGCGAGATAGCCGGGCTTGCCGTCGCGTTGCCACAGCCGGGTGAAGATGCCGATAATCTTGCAGTTTCGCTGGGCGGCGAGGATTGCGGCCGAGCGCGCAAAAGCAGCGCGGTCGAACGCCGGGAAGGCGGCGAGATAGCGCTCGGTCATCGCCCGGCGCAATTGCGGCGGCACGTCGCGCCGCGCATCCTCGAGCAGCGAGACCAGGTCGTAGGCTGGGGGGCCGCAGACCGCGTCCTGAAAATCGAGCAACCCGCAGCGCCGCACACCGCGGCGGCCGCGCAGCAACATCAAGTTGTCCACGTGAAAGTCGCGCAGCACCAAGGTCGGGGCGCCGAGCCCCGCCGCCTGCGACAGCACCGCGCGCCACAGCGCCAGATATTCGTCGCGCAGTGCCGTTGCGACCGGCGCGCCGAGCACGGCGGGCAAATACCAGTCGACGAGCAGCGCTGCTTCGCCCAGCTGCCGGCCGATGTCGTAAGATGGCAGATCGGGTGGGTCGCGGTCGGCGGCGGCGGCCTGCTGCAACGCTGCCAAGGCGTCGACAGCGAGAGCGTAGAGGGCAGGCTCGTCGGCGCCGCGTTCCAAGAGCCGGGTGTAGGTGTCGTCGCCGAAATCCTCGATCAGCAGAAAGCCGCGGGCGTGGTCCTCGGCCAGCACCTCGGGCGCGCTGAGGCCGAGCCGGCGCAGGGTCGCTGCGACCGCGACAAAGGGGCCGACATCCTCCTGCGGCGGCGGTGCGTCCATCAAGATCGCGCTGTCCGGGCCGCGGCGCAGTCGGTAATAACGCCGAAACGACGCGTCGGCCGCGAGCGGGGCCGGGGCGGCGCCATCCCAGCCGCTGGCTTCGAGAAACGCCGCCATGTCTCGCCGACGCGAGGCGACGGCCGCCATGGGCGGGGCGGCCGCGGCGGCGCGCAAACCGCCGAGCAGGCCCGTTGCGGCCGGCTCAGCCATCGGCGACGATTGCGGCCAGCCGCGCCAGCCAGTCGGCGCCGCCGGTGCAGGTGGCTCGCCGCGCTTCTGGGTGAGCGCCAAACGCCAGCGCGATTTCGAGGCGCTGCTGCGGCAACAGCGGGCCGAGGCGTTCGGGCCACTCGATCAGCGAGATGCCAGCGGCAAAGGCCTCCTCAATGCCGAGCTCCCAGGCTTCTTGCGCGACCTCGATGCGATATAGATCGAAATGCCAGATCGCCGCGGCGTCGGTTTGATAGGTTTGCACCAGGGTGAAGGTTGGGCTCGGCACGTCCTCATCGGCATTGCCGCGGGCCCGGATAAAGGCGCGGGCGAAGCTGGTCTTGCCGGCGCCAAGATCGCCGCGCAGCGCGATCACGTCGCCGGGGCGGGCCTGCGCCGCAATGCGGGCGGCGAACGCCGCGGTCGCGGCTTCATTTGGCAGGTCAAAGACGGGACGCAGGTCAAACAATGACATCGCCTGTGCGTTGTATATCGCCGCCTGATTTACCCGCAAGATCGACCGGATGCATGTGATCGAGATCCCGCTCGCGGGCGCTATCCGTGGTCTGCGGCGCGCCGTGTTCCGCCGGGGATGCGGACCCTGATCGGGTGCGAGACCCACGGCGCCGGCAAATCGAGCGAATGTTGCCAATCCGGTCGAGAACGGGGCCGACCAACGCGAACCATTGTCACGCCGGCACCCCCCGATTGCTCAGATGCTCGCCGGCGGCGAGCAGACTGCAGCTGCGCGCGCCAGCGGTCATGGCTGCATCGGAGACATTGTCCAGGCCCCCGCCGGGGCGCGAGCCGACAGCCGTGCCGGTCGCCGGCGCGGCGGCGCACAGCCCGAGATCGCGCCCGGCAGGCAACCGGCACGCGACCTGGGTGCCGCACCCGGACGCCGCGCGAATTTCAACGGTTCCGCCATGCAGCTCGATCAAATTCCTAACCAGCGACAGGCCAAGCCCCGAGCCAGCCTGGCGCTCGCCGCGCGCAAATTTGTCGATCACGGGAGCCTGGCCCGAGAGAGCGATGCCGGGCCCCGTATCGGTGACGGTCAGCACCAGCTCATCGCCGCAGCATGCAGCCTCGACCTCGATCGCGCCGCCGGGCGGGGTGAATTTGATGGCGTTTGAGATCAGGTTGAACAGAGCCTGCTTGAGCCGCCGTTCGTCGGCCTCGATCGGCTCGATCCCGCGCCGGGCAGCGCAGGCTGAGATCGAGCCCGCGGTTGCGCGCCGGCGCCAGCGCCAGCCCAATGACCGCATCGAGCATGTCCGGAAGGTTCACCGGGCCGCGCTCCAGCACTATGTAGCCGGCCTCGATCCTCGCCAGATCAAGGATGTCGTTGATCGACGTCATCAACTGGTGCGCGCTGTCGAGGACCCCGCGACAATATTCCGACTGGCTAGGGTTGAGCGGACCGAAATACTGGTTATTCAGGATTTCGGCAAACCCAATGACCGTGTTCAGCGGGGTGCGCAGCTCGTGCGAGATGCTGGCGATAAACTCGCTTTTGAGCCGATCGGCAGTTTCGAGCGCCTCGTTGCGCTGGCGCAATGCCCGCTCGACCTTGACCGTATCGCTGACATCGAGATAGGTCAGCAGCACCTCGCCATCGGGCAATGGCACACTCGCCACCTGCAGCATCGAGCCGTCGCGGCGGTAGAGCGGCCCGCTCGACAAGGCCTGCGCCGTCACCTTGGCGATGATCCCCTCCCTGACCCGCGCCCAATCGCCGCCATCATCGATAAACTCGCGGGTCCGATCGGTGATCTCACCGATATGCGGGTCGCCGGCGACATCCGCGTTCGACAAACCCCAGATTGCGCGAAAGGCAGGGTTGTGCAGCTTTAGCCGGCCGTCGCTGCCATAGACGGCTATCCCTTCGAACAGGTGGTCGAGGGTCGCGCGCTGCACCTGGATCAGCGTGTTGTACGAGCATTCGAGCGCCAACCGGTCGCTGACGTCCTCATAGACAAAGGTGAGCCCGCCAAACGGGTGCGGCGATACCGTCAGCTGCAAGGTGCGCCCGTCGGGCAGATGCATCAATTCGTGCCGCGGCTCGATCAGCGAGGTGAACATGGCGCAGCGCTCGCGCTTGAAGGCGCGGAAATCGGCGAATTCCGGCAGGCGGCGGGTTTCGCGCAGGCGCTCGAGGATCTCGTCGAGACCGGGCTCGGCGGCTAGCCAGGCCTCCGCGATCCCGCACAACGCAGCAAAAGCGGTATTGAAAAAGCTCAGCCTTTTATCGGGGCCAAAGATGGCGACCGCCGCAGAGATGCTTTCGAGCACGCCGGCATGGGCGTCGAGGTGACGGCACAGCTGCGCCTGGGCGGTTTCGACATCGCTGCGATCGACGGCAAAGCCGATCGTTTCGCCGGCGGCGCCCGCTCGCTCGGTCACTTCGAGCAGCCGGCGCTCCCCGCCGATCACGACATGAATATCGATGGGAGGGGCCGTTGCAACCGCCGGGGTGCGTGGCTTCTCGCGGCCGGTCGGAACCAGGGCGCGGCCTTCGGCCAACACGGTTTCGCGGCTTATGCCGAGGGCGGCGGCGTAGCTCAGGTTGCAATCGACGATGCGATGGTCGCGACAGCGCCATACCGGGATCGGCAGCGCATCGAGGGTTTCGCGCAGACGGGCGGCCTCCTGATGTGCATGCCGCGCGGCTGCCGCTGCCTGCGTGCAACGGCCCTCGAGCTGCGCCATCTCGCGCAGATGCCGGCGCAATCGGCGCGCGCTGCGGCGCCATAAGGCGCTGATGCCAATCGCGATGATTGCCGCACATACCGCTGCTGCTGCACCGACCATGCGGCACCCCATGCACCTGATGGTTAGGAACGCGTGTCAGCGCCCCCTCAATACGGGTATTATAGGGGTGAATTTTATCGAAGAAAAGAGGTTGTTTTCGTTCTGTCCACAAAAAGTTGCTAATTTTCCCCAAATGCGGTCAGTATCGGTAGTGCTCGGGCTTGTACGGTCCGGCACGGTCGAGCCCGAGATAGCCGGCCTGGGCCGGGCTGAGCCGGGTCAGCTTGACCCCAAGCTTGGCAAGATGCAGGGCGGCCACCTTTTCGTCGAGATGCTTGGGCAGCACGTAGACCTGGTTCTGGTATTTGCCGGGGTTGGTCCACAGCTCGATCTGGGCCAGCACCTGGTTGGTAAAGGAAGCGCTCATCACAAAGCTCGGATGGCCGGTGGCGCAGCCGAGATTGACGAGCCGGCCCTTGGCCAGGACGATCAGCCGCTTGCCGTCCGGGAAGACGACCTCGTCGACCTGCGGCTTGACCTCTTCCCAGGCATAGTTGCGCAGCGCCTCGATCTGGATTTCGCTGTCGAAATGGCCGATGTTGCAGACGATCGCGCGGTCTTTCATCTGCCGCATGTGGTCGATCGTGATCACGTCGATGTCGCCGGTCGCGGTGACGAAAATGTCGCCGATGCGGCGGCCGCCTCGTCCATCGTC
This sequence comes from uncultured Alphaproteobacteria bacterium, assembly GCA_963738185.1. Classification (GTDB taxonomy): domain Bacteria; phylum Pseudomonadota; class Alphaproteobacteria; order ATCC43930; family CGMCC-115725; genus AP-15. The sequence goes on from CAVTVA010000003.1 coordinate 2,093,753, forward strand.
GTCACCTGATAGCCTTCCATCGCCGCCTGCAGCGCGCAGATCGGGTCGATCTCGGTGACCATGACGCGCGCGCCCTGGCTGCGCAGGCTCGCCGCCGAGCCCTTGCCGACATTGCCAAAACCGCACACCACCGCGATCTTGCCGGCCAGCATCACATCGGTCGCCCGCTTGATGCCGTCGACCAGGCTCTCGCGGCAGCCGTAAAGATTGTCGAATTTCGACTTGGTGACGCTGTCGTTGACGTTGATCGCCGGCGCTTTGAGCGTCCCCTTGCGCATCATCTCGTAGAGCCGGTTGACCCCGGTCGTGGTCTCCTCCGAGATGCCGCGGATCTCGCGCAAGAGGTCCGGGTATTTGTCGTGCAGCACCTTGGTCGCGTCGCCGCCGTCGTCGAGCACCATGTTTGGCGCCCAATCGCCAAGCGGACTTCCGGCCGGCCCGCGCAAGGTCTGCTCGATGCACCATTCGTATTCGTCCTCGCTCTCGCCTTTCCAGGCGAAGACCGGGATGCCGCTTGCGGCGATCGCGGCGGCGGCATGGTCCTGGGTCGAAAAGATGTTGCACGAGCTCCAGCGCACCGTGGCGCCGAGATGGATCAGGGTCTCGATCAGCACCGCTGTCTGGATCGTCATGTGCAGGCAGCCGACAATGCGTGCGCCGGCGAGCGGCCGGGCCGCGCCGAACTCGTCGCGCAACGCCATCAGCCCCGGCATCTCGGTCTCGGCGATCGCGATCTCGCGCCGCCCCCAATCGGCAAGGGCAATGTCGGCAACCTTATAGTCGGTGAAGGCGGGCATCGATGGGCTCTCCTATCGGGGTTGTCGCAGCCGGAACGCGTTGGCGCTGGCTTGCCGGCTTGACGATAGAAACATATAAAGATATCGTTATACAGTCAATTTATGGCGGGGCGCCGCTGGCAGGTCAAAGGGGCTGGCCGTCGAGCTGAATATCGACGCACCACGCTCGGCTGCAAGCGGCGCCGCTCGAACCCGCCCGGCCGAGCACGATCGCCGGGTGAAGGGGGCAAGGACCCGCGGCTACGAGCCCAGAAACTCCCGCAATGCCGCCGCCAAATCCTTCGGGTTGTCGCCCTGCACCGTGTGCCCGGCCTTGGGGATTTTGAGCCAGCGTCCGTCGGGCAGGCCGGCCGCCAAGCGCTCGGCGTCTTCGTCGTGGAACACATCGCTCTCGGCGCCGCGCACGACCAATGTCGGACAGGTGATCGCGGCGAGCCCGTCGGCGAGCCCGCGGCGCTCGTCGGCGTGCCGGCCGCCGCCCATCTGCGCAAATCGCCGCCGGTCGTATTTCCAGGTCCAGTTGCCGTCGGGCCCCTGGCGCAAATTGTGCATCAGGCTGCGCCGCAGGACCAAGGGATCGCGCCGCGGGTTGAAGGCGAGGGCGCGGGCGATGATCGCGTCCAAGGTTTCCGGCTCGGCCCCGCCATTGACAAAATCGCGGATGCGGGTCGATCCGGGGCGCCGCACATTGGGGCCGGCATCGATCAGCACCAGCGCCGACAGTGTTTCGGGGTATTGGATGGCGTAGGCGAGCGCGTTGATCGCGCCCATCGACATGCCGACCAGCACAAAATTGTCGAGCCCGACGGCCTCGGCAAAGCCTCTGACGTCCTCGCGCTGGGCCGCGATCGAATAATCGGCGTCGGGCGCCCAGTCGCTGTCGCCGTGGCCGCGCTGGTCGAGCGCCATGCAGTGAAATTCGTCGCGCAAGGCAAGGCAGCACAAATCCCAGGTGTGCGCGGTCAGCGCCCCGCCATGCAGAAAGAGGATCGGCCGCAGCCCGTCGCGGCCCCAGTCGAGACAGCGAAAGCGCAGCCCGCCGACGTCGACGTCGCGCTCGGCCGGCAGAGCCACCTCGTCAAAGCTGAAGCCGGCGCGGACCGAAGTGGATTTCAGATGCTCGCGATATTCCTCGGTGGACAAAGTCATGATCGGGGACGCTCCGTCAAAAGTCGGCGCCGGCATGGCAAGGCGGGCCGCAGGCTTTAGCACGAAGCTGGCTTTAGCACGAAGCTGATGCGGCGGACACTTTGCCCGCTCGCCGGCCGCGTGCTTTTGCGATTGGCACCCCCGCGCCCGGAACATGGCTCGGCGCTGCTTTGCCGGCCCGGCGGCGTTGTGTCGGCGGCCGGAGCGCGTACACTTGGCGGCGAGCTTTCCGGGTCGCGACCGCGGCCCATTCCACGCAGAAAGGAAGAAAACGATGGCCTTTGATCTATTGATCAAGAATGGGCTCGTTGTCGACGGCTCGGGCATGCCGGCGTTCCGCGGCGATGTCGGCATCAAAGGCGGCAAGATCGTCGAAATCGGCAAGTTGAGCGGTGCGGCTGCGCAAACCATCGACGCCGAGGGCCGCGCCGTCGCCCCCGGGTTTATCGACAATCACTGCCATTACGACGCGCAGGTCACCTGGGACCCGCTTTGCACGTTTTCGCCTGAGCACGGCGCCACCACCGTGATCTTTGGCAATTGCTCGCTGTCGTTGGCGCCGGTCAGGAAGGGCACCGAAGAGCGGCTGGCCGAGTTCCTTTCTTATGTCGAAGCGATCCCGATGGAGGTGCTGCGCACCGTCAATTTCGATTGGGAGACAACCGGCCAATACATGGACCATCTCGACAAATGCCTCGGCGTCAACGTCGGCAATTTGATCGGCCACACCGCGGTGCGCCATTACGTGATGGGCGACGATTGCCAGAAGCCGGGCGCCTCCGACAATCAGATCAAGGCGATGCAGGATGTCGTGCGCGACGGGATGAAGGCCGGGGCACTCGGCCTCTCGGTGTCGCGCGAGCAGGGCCACTATGACCCGCAGGGCTGCCACATCCCGGCGCTGTGGGCTGACGAGAAAGAGATTTTCGCGCTCGGCGACGTGTTGCGCGAGATGAGCACCGGCACGATCCAGGCCGGCGGCGGGCAATATGTCGAGCTCAAGGACGGCATGATCCGGCGCCTCGCCGAGGCCACCGGACGCACCGTCGTCTACAACAGCCTGTCGCAGACCATGCGCAAGCCCGACGAGTGGAAGACGCATATGGCGCGGGTCGAGGAGACCGCCGCGCTCGGCATCCGCGCCTATCCGATGTGCAGCCCGAACCGGGTCACCCAGGACTTCACGATGAAGAACTGCCAGGTGTTCCGCGGCCTGCCGACCTGGCACCCGATCCTGCTGTCCTCCGACGAAGAGAAGATGAAGGCCTATGCCGACCCGGAGATCCGCGCCAAGTTGCACGAGGAGGCGGTGGTCAACAAGCCCGACACCGCGGTTGGCTTTTCGAAGACCTGGTGGAACTACATGTGGGTCAACGAGCCGGTGCTCGAAAAAAACAAATGGATGCAGTTCAAGTCGATCGGCCAGATCGCCGAACAGCAAGGGAAGCGCGTGATCGACGCCTTTCTCGATCTGGTGGTCGAGGAAAAGCTCGAAACTCGCTTTCTGCAGGCCGAGAACAATGTCGATGACGCGGCATTGACCAAAATCCTGACCCACCCGAACGCGGTGATCGGGCTCGGCGACGGTGGTGCCCATGTGCAGTTCCACGGCGGCTACGGCTATCTGACCAAGCTCCTCGGCGAATGGGTGCGCGAGAAGCAGGTGATGAGCCTGGAGCAGGCGGTGCGCCGGCTGACCTTCGACAGCGCCTCGACCTTTGGGCTTTATGACCGCGGCCTCTTACGCCCCGGCATGGCCGCCGATGTCGTGGTCTTCGATCCGGCCACGGTAAAGTGCGGTCATGAGGTCGTGGTTCGCGACTTCCCCAAGGGCGCCTGGCGCATCAAGGAGCCGGCCGAGGGCGTCTTCGCCACCATCGTCAACGGCCAGGTGCTGTACAGCGAAGGTAAGCACACCGGCGCGCTCCCCGGCCGCGTGCTGCGCAACACCTACTACCACGCCAACCACGCGTAGTCCGGTTGTAGCGCGACCCTCACCCACCTCAGCCCCTCCCGCCTCAGCCCCTCCCATCCCTCCCTTGCAGGCCTGCGGGGGAGAGATGGGGTGGGACCGGGCCCCCTCTCCGAGAGGGTCGGGGCGAGGGTATGCCTCTGTCGGCGGCACTGGCCGCGGAAATTTCGAAGCCGGGCCCAATCGCCTGCATCTCCCGAGGCGTTAAGCAGACCGCCGTGAACAGGGTGCTGGTCCTCGGCTGCCCCGGCGCCGGAAAATCGACCCTGGCGCGGCGGATCGGCGAGATCACCGGCCTGCCGATCATTCATCTCGATCGGCATTATTGGCGCCCGGGTTGGCAAGAGCCCGACCGGGAGACGTGGGAGCGCGTGGTCGCCGATCTAACCCGAAGACCACAATGGGTGATGGACGGCAATTATGGCGGCACGCTCGCGGCCCGGCTCGCTGCGGCGGACACCGCGATCCTGCTGGATTTCCCGACCTGGCGGTGTCTCTGCCGCGTGTTGCGCCGGGTGCTCGGCTCGCATGGTCGAACCCGGATCGACATGGCGCCGGGATGCCCGGAGCGCTTCGACATCGCGTTTCTGATCTATGTCTGCCGCTATCGCCGGCGGCATCGGCCGGCACATCTTGCGGCGCTGGCGCAATTCAGCGGTTTGCTGGTCACCCTGCGGCGGCCAGCCGAGGCCGCCGCCTACCTCGCTGCCCTGGCCGCCTAGCGGACCCCTCCCCAGCATCGCTGCAGGGGAGGGGAGGCGGCAGAGGTAAATCGCTGCGGTGTGTGGGAGCCCGGCGCGGCCCGGGCTCAGCTCTTGTCTTCGCCTTCGCTCTGCCGCTCGGCGTCCTGGCGGCGGGCGCGGTTGATCGCGGCGCCGAGGATATCGCCGAGGCTGGCGCCCGAATCCGACGAGCCGAACTCGGCCATCGCGCGTTTTTCCTCATCGACCTCGCGCGCCTTGATCGACAGCGCCACCTTGCGTGTGGCGCGGTCGATCGCGGTGACCTTGGCGTCGACCTTTTCGCCGACCGCGAACCGGTCGGGCCGCTGCTCGCTGCGATCGCGCGACAGCTCCGATTTACGGATAAAGCCGAGCAAGCCGTCGCCGACCGCCACCTCGACCCCGCCTTCGGTGATCCCGGCGATCGTCCCGGTCACGACCTCGCCCTTACGCAGCTTCGACATCCCGGCCTCGAACGGGTCGGCTTCGAGCTGCTTGATGCCGAGGCTGATGCGCTCCTTCTCGACATCGACATCGAGCACCTTGACGCGCACCACCTCGCCCTTGCGGTAGTTGTTGATGGCGTCCTCGCCGGCACGGTTCCAATCGATGTCGGACAGATGGACCATGCCGTCGATATCGCCCGGCAGGCCGACAAAGAGGCCAAACTCGGTGATGTTGCGCACCTCGCCTTCGAGCTCGGCGCCGATCGGGTGCTCGTCGACAAAGGCGTCCCACGGGTTGGCCAGGGTCTGCTTGAGCCCGAGGCTGATCCGGCGCTTTTGCGGATCGACATCGAGCACCATGACCTCGACCTCCTGGCTGGTCGAGACGATCTTGCCGGGATGCACGTTCTTTTTGGTCCAGCTCATCTCCGAGACATGGACCAGCCCCTCGACCCCCGGCTCCAGTTCGACAAAGGCGCCGTAATCGGTGATGTTGGTGACGCGGCCCTTGAACTTGGCCCCGGCCGGGTATTTGAGCTCGACGCCCTCCCACGGGTCGGCCTCGAGCTGCTTCATGCCGAGCGAAATGCGCTGGGTCTCGGGGTTGAAGCGAATGACCTGGACCTTGACGTTCTGCCCAATATGCAGCGCTTCGGAGGGGTGGTTGATGCGCCGCCAGGCGATGTCGGTCACATGCAAGAGCCCGTCGACCCCGCCCAGATCGACAAAGGCGCCGTAATCGGTGATGTTCTTGACGACGCCGCTCAGGATTTGGCCTTCCTTCAGGCTGGCGACCAGCTCCGAGCGCTGCTCGGCGCGGCTCTCCTCGAGCACAGCGCGGCGGGACACCACGATGTTGCCGCGCGAACGGTCCATTTTCAGGATTTGGAACGGCTGCGGCGAGCCCAGCAGCGGGGTGATGTCGCGCACCGGGCGAATATCGACCTGGCTGCCCGGCAGAAAGGCAACGGCGCCGTTAAGATCGACGGTGAACCCGCCTTTGACTCGGCCAAAGATCACCCCGGTGACCCGCTCGTTCGACTGGAAGCCTTTTTCGAGCTGGGTCCAGGCCTCCTCGCGCCGCGCCTTCTCGCGCGACAGCTGGGCCTCGCCGTTCTTGTCCTCCATCCGTTCGAGGTAGACCTCGACGGTGTCGCCGACATGAAGCTCGGGCTCGCCGCCGCCGGCCGCGAATTCCTTCAGCGGCACGCGGCCTTCGGATTTGAGGCCGACATCGATCAGCACCGCGTCGTTTTCGACGGCGATGACCCGGCCCTTGACCACAGTGCCTTCGAGGCCGCTGGCCATGCCCAGCAATTCATCGAGAAGGGCCGCGAAATTCTCTTTCGCCGGCGCTTCCGCCGTATGCAGTTCTCCAGCCATTCTTACTCCTTGAGTGCGCGCGCGACGATGCCGGCGGCGCGCTCCAGCACCGCATCGGCATCGAGCGCCGTCGTGTCGATCAGCTCGGCGTCGCGCGCCGCCAGCAACGGGGCGGCCCGACGATCGCTGTCGCGCGCGTCGCGTTCCATCAGATCTTGCAAGACATCCTCGTATATAGCCGCCGCACCGCCCGCGCGCAACTCTTTGACCCGGCGCATCGCGCGCGTTTCGGGGCTGGCGGTTACGAACAGCTTGACCGCGGCGTCGGGGCAAACCGCGGTGCCGATGTCGCGGCCATCGAGCACGGCCCCCTTTGCCGCCACACCGGGCGCCAACGGCGGCGGATGCGAAGCGAAACTGCGCTGAAAGCTCAGCAGTGCCGCGCGCACCGCCGGGATCGCGGCTATCACCGACGAGGCTCTGGTGACCTCCTCGCCGAGCAGCCTCGGCGCAGAGACCAGGGCCGGGTCCGCGAGCAGGATTGGGGCGACTTCTTGTGCCGCCAATTCGGCGGTTGCCGGATCCGCTGGATTGCCGCCTCTGGACAGGACAAGGTCGGCGGCGACCCGGTACAGCTTGCCGGTGTCGAGGTGGGCAAAGCCGAAATGCCGGGCGAGCCGGCGGGCAAGGGTTCCCTTGCCCGAAGCCGCCGGCCCGTCGATCGCGACCACAAAGGGCTTCATCGGACTAACGCCGGGAAGTCCCCGCCGGGCCGGTGGGCATGGCCCGCGGCATCGCGGCGGGGGCAGCCGGCATCTTCATTGCCGAGCCCGCGGGCATGACGGCTTCAGGTGCGAACGCGGCGAAAGTCGGCAGCGCCTGCGGCCTCGCGATCACGGCCGCGCCATAGGCGACCAGGGCGGCGGACATGCCATAGACCGCAGTGCGCTTCCAGGCCAGCGCCTTCTCGGCGAAAACAATCAGCGTCATCAGCGCCATCGCCGCGATATTCATAATCCCGAGCGGGAACAGGATGACAAACAGCAGCCAGCAGCAGCCGAGGCAGTACGCGCCGTGCAGCAGCCCCATCCGCAGCGCGCCGGTCGGGCCGTCGCGCCAAGAGGTCAGGATAAAGCCGATCGGCGAGCGGCATTTCGCCAGGCAGACATTCTTGAGCGGCGTCAGCTGATAGAGGCCGGCCGCGATCAGCAGCGCGCCGCCGACCCGCGCCGCCGACGCCGCGGTCACCGCCAGGCGCGCGGCAATCGTTTCCGCCGCGAGGGCGCCCAGATAGGCGACGATCCCCGCCGCTGCCCATACCACCATGTATCCGGCGACGAACAGCCAGGTCGAGGCAAAGGCGTCGCCACGCGCGCGCTTGCCGGACCCGATGCGGTGAAAGGTCAGGATCATCGGCGCCGCAGCCGGGAACATCATCGCGATCATCATCACGACCCAGACCGCGAGGAACGCCGGCGCCGCGAGCCCCATCGTCGGCGACGCCATCGCCATCCCCGAGTCGGCGCCCCCTCCAGCGGCCAGCAGCAGGGCCCAGCATGATCCCGCCACCGTTAGCAGGACGAGCAGAACGAGCTTGCGCTGCACCGACGGCGAGGCGGCCGATATCCGGCGCATCGGATGCTCCGGCCGGGGGACCGAGAACGGGCTAATTCGACCAGTTGATCGGCGCGTAATGGCCGTTCTTGCCGGAATTATCCCAGCGCATGCCGTAATCGGCAAAGGTGCTGCCATCGCCGCCGACCGCCAGCGCCAGCCGGTCGGGCGCCACCGGGTGGCCGATGCTCGCCCAGATCTCGCCGCCCGGATGCAGTGTCGGCAGCGGCGCCACGGTCATCTGCATGATGCCGGGGATCTCAACCGACCGGCTCTTGCCTTGGATGGCATAGTGGATCGGCACCTTTTTGACCCCGAGATGGGTCGCGACGAGCGGGGCAAACGCAGCCATCGGCCCGCCCTCGGCACCGGTGAAGATCGCGCCCAACGCCGCGGTCTGCCGCTCATCGGCGCGCTCGTCGATATAGGCGGCGACTGCCCAGTTGCCGTCGGCCATTGGGCCCGGCGTGTGCGCCGCCAGCGCCACGTTGAGCCCGTCGAGCGCGAGATCGCCATAGCTGCCCTTGTCGATGTGAAAGACCAGCGCCACGTCGCAGGCACCCTGGCTCGGCCGCGCGGTCAGCGGCGCCGCCGGCGACGCGAGGCATGGGCACACCACGTCGCAGTTGCAGTTCTCAAAATAATCGCCGGTGAGCCGCCATTGCGTTGCCATGCTCAGCCTCCCTCGAGGGCCAACGGTGCTGGAAGTGTCGTTGCTCAAGTCTGACCGAACGCCTCGGCAGCGGTCAACCGCTGCTGGAACCGGGTCAGCCGGCCTCGCCGAAGCTGGCGCCGAGCCGGGCCATTAGCGGGATAAAATCGGGGAAGCTGGTCGCGATCGGCGTCGCATCGTCGATCCGCACCGGTTCGTTGGCGACGAGTCCCAACACCAGAAAGGCCATCGCGATCCGATGATCGAGCTGGGTCTCGATCGTCGCGCCGCCGGCGGGGAAGTTGCCGACGCCTTCGATGGTCAAATCGTCGCCCTCGACTGCGACCCGCACCCCGCAGCCGGCGAGCCCGGTCGCGATCGCCGCCAGCCGGTCGCTCTCCTTGACGCGAAGCTCGGCAAGCCCGCGCATCACCGTGCGGCCCTTGGCGCAGGCCGCGGCGACCGCCAGGATCGGGTATTCGTCGATCATCCGCGGCGCCCGCTCGGCCGGGATGTCAGCGCCGCTCAGAGCGCCAGCGCGGGCATGCAGATCGGCCACCGGCTCGCCGCCTTCCTCGCGTTCGTTCAGCAACGCGATGTCGGCGCCCATCTCGCGCAGACACTCCAAGAGGCCGGCGCGCAATGGGTTGACCCCGACGCCTTCGATCGTAACTTCGGAGCCCGGCACGAGCAGCGCCGCGACCAGCGGAAACGCGGCCGAGGAAATATCCCCCGGCACCGCGATCGGCGCCGCCACGAGCTCGGGAAAGCCGTCGACCGTGATCCGCAACCCGCCGCCTTGGGCCGGCTCGGTCGCGACCGTGGCGCCGAAATGGCGCAGCATCCGCTCGGTATGGTCGCGCGTCGCTTGCGGCTCGACCACCGTCGTCGCCCCGGGGGTGTTGAGCCCGGCGAGCAGCACCGCCGATTTGACCTGCGCCGAAGGCACCGGCAAGCGGTATTCGATCGGCACCGGCTCTGCGGCGCCGGTCACGGCGAGCGGCAGCCGGGCGCCCTCGCGGCACAGGAACTGCGCGCCAAACCGGCCGAGCGGCTCGGTGACGCGGCGCATCGGCCGGCGCCGCAGCGAGGCGTCGCCGGTGACGAAAGCGGTTAAGGGATGAGTGGCCAGGATGCCGAGCAACAGCCGCGCCGAAGTCCCGGAATTGCCGAGGTCAAGCAGGTTTTCCGGTTCGGCGAGCCCGCCGACGCCGACCCCATCGACGGTCCACCGGCCGCCGCCGGCGGGTGCAGCCGCGGCGCCGAGCGCATTCAGCGCGGCGGCGGTGGCGAGCACGTCCTCGCCTTCGAGCAGCCCGGTGATTTCGGTCCGGCCGACCGCCAGCGCGCCCAGCATCAGCGCGCGATGCGAGATCGATTTGTCGCCGGGCGCCCGGGTGTTGCCCGAAAGCGGCGTGCGCGGCGGCAGCGCCGCGAGCGGCCGCGGCGAGGCGTGTGGAGAAGGGTGGGCCATGGCGGGCGGCAGGCCTCGAAACCAGGGTTGCGGTTGCGGCCCGACCGGCTTCGGCCCATATCGGAGAGCCGCCGGGCGACGCCGCACAGATTTGCTTTTGACAGGGTGAAGCCCCTGTGGCAATGGCGCGTCGATGCGACCCCGGCAAATCTCTGCCCTGGAAATCTCTACCCTGCAAATCTCTGAGGGAGTTGAATGTGGCTAAGCCCGAATGGGGCACCAAACGGATCTGTCCGAGCTGCGGAACCCGCTATTACGATTTGCTGCACAAGCCGGTGATCTGCCCGAAATGCAGCACGCCCTATGATCCCGAGGCGTTTTTGAAGTCGCGGCGGGCGCGTCCGGCCGCACCGGTCGAGAAGGAAGTCGAGCCGGCCGGCGCCGAGGAGCTCGATACCGAAGTCGAGACCGAAGAGGCCGAGGCCAGTCCAGAAGAAGCCCTGCCGCTCGAGGAAGCCGAGGAGGAAGACGAGGAGCTGCTCGAAGACGCCTCCGAGCTCGGCGAGGACGAGGACGATATGGCCGAGGTCATCGAAAACGTCGAGGAGGAGGAGCGCTGAGCGCGCGGTCCCGGCGGCGCCGCGTTTTTTGCTTGCCGCCGCCCGGCGGCGCTCACTATTTTGCCGGTGTCGGGATGCTGCCGGTGTCGGGATGTTGCCGGTGTGGGCTTCGCGCCGGCAGCGGCGCCCACCCGATCCAGGGGCCATAGCTCAGCTGGGAGAGCGCTACAATGGCATTGTAGAGGTCACCGGTTCGATCCCGGTTGGCTCCACCAATAAATCCAAGGGCTTAGCCGGCAACGGCTAGGCCCTTCCCGTCTCCCGGGGAAGCAGGGGGAAGCAGGCGTCGGAAATCGACGATGCCAGGACGCTTGCGCCCGCCCTGGGAGCGCCCCGCTCCCGGCCACGACGGCGCCGAAGACGATCGCAATTGAGCGAAACAAGGCGAACTTCTTTTGCATTACTGGCCCCATACATACTCGCTCCTTAGTAGCATGCGCCGTTCGTCAGGCGTCCGCGTCGGATCCTCGCTCTGCTCTTGACCGCGGCTGCCGATCGTCCTAGATCTGCGATGTCGCCAACTTGCAGGAGGATGTCCGATCGACATGAATCCACCTGGGAAGTCCGAGTTGCCGACCGCTTGGCATCGGCAACCGAGCAGCAAGTCCAAGATATCGTCGGGGTCGTAATCCCTGACGCGAAGCAGATGCTTCATCAGCGACCCCCGCTGACGCTTGGATGCGCGCGGGGGTCTTTGCATGCCACGGTTGGCCAATCCGACTTTTCGCCGGCCGCGGCGGGCGCTACGGTCGCGGGGTCGTGAAGCAGCCATCGGATCCCAAGGAATGACCCTCGACAGCTCCGGCCCGACCTCGCGCATCTATTTTTCGCAGCGCCTGCGGCTGCATTACGTCGATTGGGGCAATCCGGGGGCGCCGCCGCTGCTGCTGGTTCATGGCGGGCGCGACCATTGCCGCAACTGGGACTGGGTCGCCGCAGCTCTGCGCCACGATTGGCACGTGCTGGCGCCCGATCTGCGCGGTCACGGCGATAGCCAATGGTCGCCCGACGGCAACTATGCGATGGCCGGCTACGTCTACGATCTCGCCCAGCTGATCCACCAGCAGGAGCTGGCGCCGGTCACCATCATCGCCCACTCGCTCGGCGGCGTGATCGCGCTGCGCTACGCCGGGATCTACCCCGATTTCGTCCGCAAGCTCGTTGCCATCGAGGGGCTGGGCGCCTCGCCGCGCCGCTTGCGCGCGCGCCGGCAGCACCCGATCGCCGAGCGCATGCAGCGCTGGATCGACGAGGAGCGGGGGCTGTCCGGACGCCTGCCGCGCCGCTACGCCTCGATCGAGGACGCGTTGCGGCGGATGCAGGAGGCAAACGCGCATCTGTCGCCCGAGCAGGCGCGCCATTTGACCCAGCACGGCGTCAACCAGAACGAGGACGGCACCTACAGCTGGAAATTTGACAATTACGTCCGGGCCGAGCCGCCCTATGAGATGACCGCGCCCGAAATCGAGGAGTTGTGGGGCCGCATCGCCTGCCCCACCCTGCTGGTCTACGGCAAGGAGAGCTGGGCCTCGAACCCGATCGATGACGGCCGGGTGCGGCACTTCCGCAACGCCCGGGTGGTGACTTTCGAGGATGCGGGCCACTGGGTGCACCACGACCGGCTCGACGCCTTTCTCGCTCTTGCCGCCGAATTTCTCTGAGCGGGCGTGGTCGAGCCTGCCTGAGCGTGGCGGTAACGGGCTGAAAAACATATGTTCGATTCCCAGTGGTGCGATGCCAACGAGGTTTTCCAATCGTTGGCCCAATCGCGCCACCGACGTATTAATCTGGTGGGCCGATTCACGAGACGCTTGGGAATCAAGCGTTTCGATCGGGCCACCGGCCCAGCCAATCGACAACCGGCAGCGAAAACATGAGCGAGCCGCCTGAAACCCCCGATCCCGAAAATTGCGCGCGCTTTCTGCGCGAGCTCGGCGCCTCCGACGGGCGCATCCTGCCGATCGCCGAGGCGGCATTGGTGTTGGCTTCATTCGAGCGGCGGCGGGTCGATTTCGCCCGCTACCGCGACCATCTGCGGCTGATCGCCCGCGATGTCGCAAGCCACCCGGCGGCCTCGGGCGATCTGGCCGGCCGCGCCCAGGCGCTCAACGAGATCATCCTGTTGAAGCATGGCTATTGCGGCGACGAGCTGACCTATGACGATCTGCAGAACGCCAATCTGATGCGGGTGATCGACCGGAAGAAAGGGCTGCCGGTGGTGCTCGGCATCCTGTTTATCGACACCGCCCGCGCTCAGGGCTGGGAGGCGGCCGGGCTCGCTTTTCCCGGGCACTTCCTGCTGCGGCTCTCCGAGGGGGCCGAGCGGCTAATTCTCGACCCGTTCCACAACGGCCGGATCTGCAGTGCCGCCGAACTGCGCGAACTGCTAAAGGCGGTGGCCGGCGAGGACCGCGAGCTGTCGCCCGGATTTTACGCGCCGGTCTCGGACCGCGATGTGCTGCTGCGCCTGCAGAACAATCTGAAATCGCGCCTTATTCAGGAGCGGCGCCACGAGCGGGCGGCGACCATCGTCGAGACCATGCTGATGCTGGCGCCCGACCTCGCCGAGCTGTGGCGCGAAGCGGGGCTACTGCACCGCCAGCTCGGCAATCTGCGCGCCGCCGCCGCCGCGTTCGAGCAATATATCGTGCGCGCCCCCGAAGGCGCCGCGCGCCACCAGGCCGCGGCGATCCTGCAGCAGCTGCGCGCGCAACTAAACTGACCGCCGCCCGACAACGATTAATGAGCATCGAGATTGAGTTTCCCTTCGAAATCGTCGTCGAAGGGACAGCGGTCTCGGCGCAGACTGCCGGGCCGCAGTCGAGACGAGCTTGGCAGGCTCGCATTATCGATTCTGAGTAGATCTGCACTTCCGGAAGGCCAATTTGCCAGCGGAGCGCCAATCAGCATCACGTTGTATTACTTTCCTGCGGTTCCAATGCCAGGCGATATCGATAATATCGTCAAGCCGATCCTTGATGCGATGACCCATCACATTTATCTTGATGACCACCAAGTCGAGCGCCTGGTGGTTCAGAAATTCGAGCCGGAGCGAGACCACAGCTTTTCACTGCCCACAGCAACATTAGTCGATGCGCTGAACCGGCCGAGGCCAGCGCTTTACATCCGACTATCGGATAACCCTCTTGAGGATTTTGCACGATGAGCGCGACTGAGAGCCGAGAAGAAGTCCTTTTGGATAGCCTTCTACCCCGGTACAGGGCCGAGGGGTTCACGGTCATCGTCCATCCGTCCTCGTCCTTTTTGCCGCCTTTCATGGGTAAGTATCGTCCCGACGCCGTAGCGCTCAGCCCCAGTAAAAAGATCGCGATCGAGATAAAACGCGACCCGGGCTCTTCCAAAGATATGAAGGGCATCACCGAGCTTTTTGACCGGCACCCTGATTGGGAACTCAAGGTTTATTACCGGTCAGGTCTTTCCCAAGAGCGAAGCTTGCGGGCGCCAGCGCGACGATCGATCGAACTCGCCATCAAGGAAGTCTCCGAACTTAAGAAATCCGGGCATTTGACAGCCGGCATGGCGACGGCATGGTCTACGCTCGAGGCCGTCGCTCGAGCGTTGCTGCCCGAAAAACTTGCGCGGCCGCAGCCTGCAGAGCGGCTTGTCGAGGTCCTTGCCTCCGAGGGCCTGATTACGCCGACAGAAGCGGATTCGCTACGACGCGCGGCGGAATTGCGGAATTCCGTCGTACACGGCGATTTGGGTTCGGCGGTGAGCCCGGAAAATGTCGACGAGCTGCTAGCGGCGCTCGGCTTACTTGTTGGTCTGCTCCCGGAAGCCCAAACACCCGAGGGTTAGGAGGGCCCGGCCTGCGCGCGGGGTTGCTCGGGCCAAGGACGGTGCGGAGACGGACAGCCGCAGTGTGTGTATGATGCCGGCACTCGGGAGCTTGCCCATGGGTCTCGCTGTCGCGATCCAGATGGATCCGATCGACACGATCAACATCGATGCGGATTCGACCTTCGCGCTCGCCCTTGAAGGGCAGACGCGCGGCCACGCGCTCTACCACTATCTGCCCGAGGCGCTGACCCTGCGCGGCGGGCGGCTCTACGCCCGCGGCCGGCCGCTCGAAGTCTACCGTCAGCACGGCCGTCACCATCGCTTTGGCGCTGTCGAGGAGCTCGACCTGGCGCGCCTCGATGTCGTGCTGATGCGTCAGGACCCGCCTTTCGACATGGCCTACATCACCGCGACCCATCTGCTCGAGCTGTTGCCCAAAGACGGGCCGCTCGTCGTCAACGATCCCGCCGCGGTGCGCAACGCCCCAGAAAAGCTGTTTGTCCTCCGCTTCAGGGAGTTGATGCCGCCGACCCTCTTGACCCGCGACCGCGACGAGATCCGCGCGTTCTGGAAGGAGCACGGCGACATCATCTTGAAGCCGCTGTTCGGCAATGGCGGCGCCGGTGTGTTCCGGCTGCGCCCCGGCGACGAGAACCTTACGGCACTCCTCGAGATGTACGAGCAGATTCAGCGCGAGCCGGTCATGGTGCAGCGCTACCTGCCGGAGATCCGGGCGGGCGACAAGCGCATCATCCTGGTTGAGGGCGAAGCCATGGGCGGCGTGCTGCGGGTGCCGGCCGAGGGCGAGGCGCGCGCCAATTTGCATGTCGGCGGCCGGCCGGTGAAGACCGAGCTGACCCCGCGCGAGCGCGAGATCTGTGCCGCCATCGGCCCGACCTTGCGCGCCCAAGGGCTGGTCTTTGTCGGCATCGACGTGATCGGTGACTGGATGACCGAGATCAACGTCACCTCGCCGACCGGGATCCAGGAGATCGCACGGCTCGACGGCGTCGATATCGCGGCCCGAATCTGGGATGCGATCGAGGCCCGGCTCGCCACGCGCTGAGGCCAGCGGCATGACACCTGCCCGCACGCGCTCTGAGATCCCGCGCGGGAACCGGCGCCAGCGCCCGCTCCGACACCGCCCGTTGGCGCGAGCGGGCATAGAATTCGCCACAAGGGCGGGGCACCCTTGCTGCCGGATCGCGGCCGGCGAAGGAGAACCAGCGTGCGCAACAGCGTGATGGACAGCCTGAAGGTCACTGTCTGCGGGCTGGAAGAACTCGCCGGTCATCGCGCGCATGATGTGACCCATGTGCTCTCGATCCTCGATCCGGGCTGGCCCGAGCCCGAGGCGTTGCGAGTCTTCGACGTGCATCGACGCCTAAAGCTGCACTTTCACGACGTGATCGAGGACCTGCCGGGCTGGATCGCGCCCGAACGCTGCGACGTGGACTTGCTGCTCGCATTCGCGCGCGAGCTTGGCGAGCCTCGGCATGAGCCGGGCGAGGAGCCGCTCCGGCCGCATCTGCTGGTGCATTGCCATGCCGGCCTGTCGCGATCGACCGCGGCGGCGATCCTGATCCTGGCGCAGCGCGACCCAGCCCGCTCGGCGCGCGAGGTGGTCGGCCGGGTGATCCGGCTGCGCCCGCGGGCCTGGCCCAATCTGCGGATGGTCGAATTCGGCGACGCGCTGCTCGGTCGCGACGGCGAGCTGGTCACCGCGGTGCGGGCGCTCTACCGATTGGCGCTCGACCGCGAGCCGGGCCTCGCCGAGGCGATGATCGAAAGCGGGCGCGGGCGCGAGGTCGCGGCCGCCGGCAAAGGTTGAGCGCGGCTGTAGCCGGGCAACGGCGCTGCCGAAATCGCCGCCGGCGCGGCGGTTCCATCGCGCTGATACATCACCTTCAGCACGACAAACCAGTGATGGTCCGGGTCGAGGACCATGCCATCCGGCCCGGCGAGCCGGGCGTCGGCGGTGGCCGGGACGTATTTCATCGCCACCGCGTTGTCGACATTGCCGCCGATCACCGCGAGCTGGCCCGGCTTGCTGCCAACGACGATATCGCAATGCCCGGGAAAGCGCCCGGCTGGCAATTCGTCAAACGTCACCGGCCGCGCGCCGCGCCACAAACAGATCAGATCGCCGAGCTGCGGTACATAGTCCTGGACCCGCTCCGCCACCAGCGCCACCCCAGGGGTGTGGGCGGCGGCCTCGTCGATGTAATCGGAATGCGTTTCCGAATAAGGAAAGCTATTGCCGGCCCCGGCCAGCCGCATCACGTACGAAATGAAGGCTGCCGACCAGGCGTAGTTTCCGTCGCGATCAGCCGGAAAGACCTGGCCGTTTTCGTCGTGCTTGCCGGTCCAGCCGCCTTGCCGCCAGCTCGGACCGAGGCCGAGCCACCAATAGAGCCCAACCCGCTGCCACAGCCCGTTCTCGCGCTCCTCGTCCTCGGCCGGCTCGATATTGGGATAGGAGATAGGCTGACGAAAGGCGCGCCATTCGCCGAGCGCGATCTGCACCGCCGCCTCGCGCGAGAACGGCTCGTAGGGCACGCGCGCAAAGGGCGGAATGTTGACGGTCGGCGAGATCGCCCGGGTCGGCCCAAAACCGGTCTGCGGCGCGGTCGGCGGTGCCACCGCGCAGCCCGCGCCGAAGAGCGCCAGCAGAATTGCGGCCGGCAGCCGCATGGTTCGCTTGATTCCGCGGATGTGCCGGCGGTGCCGTTTCAGAGAGCGGGTGCGTCGGGCGGCTCGCTGTGACCGGTGAGGTCTGGCCCATTTCGACGGTCCGGGCCCGGTTCGCCCCCGGCGCCTGGCGAATCGACGGTCGATGTCGCGGCAAGCGACGACGGATGCGCCCGCCACAGACAGATGCCGCCGGTCAGCCCGTCGGTATTCGCCACGATCGTCACGTCATCGGGCAAGGCAAAGCTCAGCCCCTTCGCATTGCCGCCGCCGATGTAAAGCCGGTCGAAATGCACGACTTCACGCAACACATCGATAACCTTGGCGACGCGCTTGTTCCAGATCTTCTTGCCCTTTTTCAGACGGGCGGCGTTGCCGATATACTCGTCATAGGTCTTTCGGCCGCGGATCGGATGGTGGGCCAGCTCGAGGTGCGGCATGATCTCGCCGTCGCGAAAAATCGCGGTGCCGGCCCCAGTCCCCAAGGTCAGCACCATCTCGATCCCGGCGCCCCTGATCGCGCCAAACCCCTGGACATCGGCGTCGTTGAGCACCCGCACCGGCCTGCCCCAGCGCTCGGCTAGGACCGATTGCAAATCGAAGCCGGACAGAACTTCGGTGCCGAGATTGGGTGCGGTCAGCACGCGCCCGTCGCGCACATAGCCTGGAAAGCCGACCGACACCCGCTCGAACGCGCCGAGCGGCGTCGCGGCATCATCGATCGCGCGCACCAGCGCGTCCGGCGCCACCGGCTTGGGCGGGGTCGGCACGCGGCGGCGCTCGCTGATCATCCGGCCGGCCTCGTCGAGCACGGCGGCCTTGATCCCGGTGCCGCCGATGTCGATCGCTAATGTGCGTATCTCGTTCATGGCTTCCTATCCGACCTCATTCGGCTGGGGTCGTAGGATCGCACCATAACGCAGCCCCGCCCTGCCCGCCAGTGTCGCTGGTTGAGCCCCGCGGCCAAACAATCGCTATGCGTCCGCTCGCTTGACCAGCCGCGCGCAGTAAAAGCCGTCCACCCCGTCATAGGCGGCAAAGTGGCAAGGCAAGGTGCGCAGGTCGCCTTCGGCGGTGACCCAGCCGGGGTCGGCCCCGATTTCATCGGGATCGATCGCCTGGCGCATGACCGGCAATCCGCCGTGCAACACCGCCTCGATGCGGTGCAGCCCCTCTTCCGGCTCGAGCGAGCAGGTGCAATAGACCAGCGTGCCGCCGGGGCGCAGCATGTCGATCGCGGCCAGCAGCAGGTTCTGCTGGACCACCGAGAGACGGGCGACATCCTCCGGCAGCTTCAAATGCGGCACGTCGGGGTGACGGCGAATGGCGCCGGTGGTCGTGCAAGGGGCATCGAGCAGCACGGCGTCGATCGGACGCGATGGCCGCCACGTCAGCGCATCGGCCGCGACCGCCTCGATCGGCAAATCAAGCCGGCCGAAATTGGCGAGCAAGCGCTCGAGGCGGCGCGGCGAGCGGTCGACCGCGGTGACGTGCGCGCCGGCGGTGGCGAGCTGGGCCGTCTTGCCGCCGGGAGCCGCGCACAGATCGACCACCTCGCGCCCGGCGAGATCGCCAAACAGCCGTGCCGGCAGTGCCGCGGCGGCATCCTGAACCCACCATGCGCCTTCGCTGTAGCCAGGGAGGGCCACCACCGAGCCGCCGGCGGGGCGGCGCACGGTCCCGGTCGGCAGCATGGTTCCCTGCAGCTTGCCGCACCAGCCCTGGTTGTCGTGGCGCAGGGTCAGGTCGAGCGGCGCCTCCTTCAGATGCGCGGTCGCGATCGCCCGCGCGATGTCGGCGCCATAGCTGCGCGTCCACGACTGCCACAGCCAGTCGGGGGTGTTGAGGCGGGCGGCGTCCTGCGCTTCAACGTGCTGGGCGCCCTCGACGCTCAACCGCCGCAGCACGGCGTTGACGAGCCCTTTGTGAGAGAGGAACCCGCGGCTGTGGACGAGATCGACGCTGGTGGCAACCGCCGCGTGCGCCGGCGTTCGCAGGAACAGCAGCTGGGCCACGCCGAGGCGCAGGACATCGTGGACGGCGGCGGCGCGCGGCGGCAGCGGGGTGCTCAGGCACAGCGCGATCAGCGCATCGATCTGGCCGAGCCGGCGCAGCGTGGTGGCGACCAGCAGCCGCGCAAACGCCCGGTCGCGCCCGGACAGCTGGTGCATCACCGGGTTTTCGTCGATCGCGTCGTCGAGCGGACGCTTGCGGCGGAGAACCGAGTAGACGAGATCGAGCGCTGCCTGGCGCGCTGTCGGCACTTGCTGCATCAACGTTCTTCTATTCGCGTTGCCCGACCAAAAGATGCGGCCCATCCGCCAAGACTTCGCACGCAAACGTCTTTGTTGTGGCTCGGTTCCGCCTCGGCCGAAGTCGATATGGAGCTGAGCCAGCGGCAATTCATCGCCTGAGCGACGTTGCCACATTCTGGTCATCGGCCGACAATTGCCACAGCAGGGCCGGCCCCCGCGCATGTGCGGCAGCGGCACCCCGGCTGCTGCCAAAGGGCAAAGGGCATCGGCGCCGCCAACCGCCGCGAACGACCCGTTCCCGCGGCTGGAGCGCGGCGGCTGCGGCGCCGAGTGTTTCCCCGCCAGGCGCCGGAGAGATGGTGGAACGGTCCCTGTGCAGCGCGTCGCGCGGTCCGATTTTGCTGGAGCGATTTTTGAATCCGCGGTATGGAATCTTCAACGTTTCAGGCAAAAGCTATAGTCGATCGTTCATCCGAGACCGCTGCGCCTATGCGTCTTCTCGCATCTTTTTTCGCCCTAAACCGGCGCCTCAGCTTTGCTCTTGAGGCTCGATTGCCGTGGGCCCTTAGGCAGCACCTCCAGACGCTTTATAAGGAGCAGGTTGCGGAATTGCTCAATCGCCAACGGCAGGGGCAGGTCGTTCTCGATGTCGGCGGCGGCAAGAATTGCACGTTCTTGCCGGATCTTGGTGAGCCGGCCGCCCATCTGATTATCGCGCTCGACTGTTCAGAAGAAGAGTTGCGGCGCAATCATTACCTCGACGGCCGCATCGTTTGCGATGCCGCGTTGAAGACCGGGTTTCCCATTCGTGACCAGTCCGCCGATTTTGTCGTGTCTCGGTCGGTGGTCGAACACATCCCCGACAATCAGGCATTTTTTACAAATTGCGCGCGTGTCCTTCGCCCCGGCGGCACAATGATCCACGCTTTTCCTGCCAAATTTGCGCCGTTTGCATTGATCAACCAGGTATTGCCAAATTGGTTTGTTCGCCGCCTGATCCCCTACCTGCTGCCCCACTGGGTAGATTCGGAAAATTACGGCTTTGTGGCATTTTATGATCGTTGCTATTACTCTGCAGTAAACAAAATGCTGCGTCGCTCGGGGTTGCACAAACCAATATACGTATTCACACATTATCAAAGCCCATATTTCGTCTCCTTTTTTCCATTATTTTGCTTATCAGTGGCGTATGATTTTCTCAACCGGATCGTCGGCATTCGTAATTTGGCATCCGGCATCTTGGTAATTGCAGAACGGCCAGCGGAAGGGTCGGATGGGCCTGGAGGGCCTTCCTACGATGCCATCGTCGCTCATCGCACCCCGGACCATCGGGGATGAAGCCCGAACAGCCGACAAACCCTCGCCCAGGGCAGGCGCAGCCTTCATCACCGTCGGGTGTTCAGTCTGAAGCTGAACGGATGCCCGTGCCTTCGCCGAAATGTCAGCCCGCGTCAGCCGACCCCAGGGTACACGGCAACGCAACCGGCGGCGTAGCTCTGTCGCGTGCGGCCGGGGTGGCGATCGGCGGCGTGGATCTCTCGCGACCCATGCCCGCAGCTCTGAAAGAGTGGATTCTGACGGCGTTCCGCGATCACCACGTGGTCGTGTTCCCGGATCAGAGATTGACCAGGGAGCAACAATTCGCATTCTCGATGAATTTTGGCGAGGTCGAGCAGAACAGCGCCGCGGCCGCTGCGGGCAAGCGAACCGGGGTCGCGCATGTGATCTCCAATCTCGACGCGCAGGGCAGGCCGGTGGACCGGTCCGCTTCCCCGGTCAGCAATTACCGCTGGCACACCGACAAGTCATATCACGCGGTGCCGCCGCTGCTGACGACGCTCTACGCGGTCGAGGTGCCGGCGCAGGGCGGCGACACCGAGTTTGCCAACACCGCGATGGGGTATGCAGCGCTGCCGACCGAAATGAAACGCCAGATCGCCGGCCTGCGCGTCGTCTTTCGCTGGGGCGCGCGCCGCGACGCAGGCGGCAGCCCGCTGCCCGAGACCGGACGGCACGAGCTTCCGGCGGTCGATCACCCGCTGGTGCGCACCCATCCCGACACCGGCGCCAAGGCGCTCTATCTGGGGAATCATTCCTCGCACATTCTGGGCCTGCCCGAGGACGAGGGCAGGGCCCTCCTCGACCAGCTTCTCGACCATACGACGCAGCGGCATTTTGTTTACGCTCACCGCTGGCGCGAAGGCGATCTGGTGATGTGGGACAATCGATGCCTGCTGCACCGCGCCGTTGCCAACTACCGGCTGGGCCGGGAGAGGCGGATCCTGCACCGCACGGTGGTGAGCGGCACTGTGCCGGTCTAAAGATCGCCTCGAACGCTTGGGAGCCAGCGTTTCGTTCGGACCTCTAGTCGAGAGCGGCGATGGCGGCGCCGCCTGGCATCGAGCGCGGCCGGCGCAGCAGCAGCACCAGCGGCACCGCGGCGATGACGAGCATCATCATCAGCATGTAGTCGTCGATATAGGCGACCATCGCCGCCTGCCGCGTCGCCTCGGCGTTGAGCGCTGCGACCCCCGAGGGGGTGGTCAGGCTATAGGGCGGCCCGAGCCGCGGCAACCGGGCGAGCGGGTTGTCCGGGCGCAGCTGCTCGACCAGGCGCGAATGGACGATCTGGGTGTTCTGGTCCAACAGCGCCTCGACGATCGAGATGCCGATGCTGCCGCCGATATTGCGCATCAAGCTGAAGATCGCCGTGGCCTGGGTCAGGGTGCGCCGCGGCAAGGTCGAAAACGTGATGACGCTGAGCGGAGTAAAGACAAAGCCCAGGCCGAAGCCCTGCAATACCCCGGTGGTGATGACCGGGCCCATCCCCATATACAGCGAGAACCCGGTCATTTGCCACATCGCCAGGGCGGTGACCAGGAGCCCGGCGAGGATGATCAGCCGCGTATCGACCCGGCCGATCAGGCGGGCGACGAGGATCATCGCAACCATCGTGCCGATGCCGCGCGGTGCGGTGACCAGCCCGGTGGTGAAGACCGGGTAGTTCATCAGATCCTGCAGCATCGTCGGCAGCAGGGTCATCGTCCCGTAGAGCGGGATGCCGACCAGGAACATCATCAAGGTGCCGGCGACGCAGTTGGCGTCCTTTAGAAGATCGCGATTTAGAAACGAGCGGGCGCCGGCGGTCGCGGTGTGGATGACGAACAGGTAAAGGCACAGCGCGGCGATGATCGTCTCGACCCAGATCTCGCTCGACCCGAACCAATCCTTGAGCTCGCCGCGGTCGAGCAGCATCTGCAACGCGCCGATCGCGATGCTGAGGGTGAGAAAGCCGAAAAAGTCGAACGCCTCGCGCTGGGCGCGGCGCGTCTCGTGGATAAAGATCATGATGCCGATTGCGGCCAGCACCCCGACCGGCAGATTGATGTAGAACACCCAGCGCCAGCTGTAATTGTCGGTCAGCCAGCCGCCGAGCACCGGGCCAAGGATCGGGCCGAGGATCACCCCCATGCCCCAGATCGCCATCGCCTGGCCATGGCGATGCGGCGGGTTGATCTGTAAGAGGACCGCCTGCGACAATGGCACCAGCGCCGCGCCGCACACGCCTTGCAGCAGGCGATAGATCACCAGCTGAGTCAGGCTCATCGCCATGCCGCACAAGGCCGAGGCGACGGTGAAGCCGGCGACCGAGATCAGGAACACGTATTTGATGCCAAACCGGCCGGCGAGCCAGCCGGTCAGCGGCGTCATGATCGCCGCGGCGACGATGTATGAGGTGACGACCCAGGCGACCTGGTCCTGCGAGGCCGACAGGCTGCCCTGCATGTGGGGCAGTGCGACATTCGCGATCGTGGTGTCGACCCCCTGCATGAAGGTCGCCAGCATGATCGACACGGTGATCCAGCCCCGGTTGAGCACCGGGGCCGGGGCAGCGTCGCTCACCGCGCCGCCGTTTGCGTCGGCCGCCCGCCGAGCCACCCGAACAGGCGCTCGATGCGGTCGAGCATCGGCCGGTGGAACTCGGTGTCTACGTCGACATTGGCGCTCAGCCCGGCGGCCAGCGGATGGTTCGGGTCGAGCCGATCAAAGCTGAGCCGCACCGGCAGCCGCTGCACCACCTTGACCCAGTTGCCGGTCGCGTTCTCCGCCGGCAACAGCGAAAAGGTCAGCCCGGTTCCCGGGCTCATGCTCTGCACCTTGGCCTGGAACACGACATCGGGATAGGTGTCGATTTCGACCGTCGCGGTTTGGCCGGGCCGCATATGGGTGAGCTCGGTTTCCTTGAAATTCGCGGTCACCCAGACGCGCTTGGTCGACACCAGCGAAAATAGCGCGGTCGGCGGCGCGCCGGTGTTGACACCCTGGACCCAGTCGCCGGGCTGCAGCTGATCGACCTTGGTGACGATGCCGGCTTCGGGGGCGCGCACCACGGTGTAGGAGAGGTTTAGCTCGGCCCGGTCGAGCGCGGCCTGGGCGTGCTGCACCATCGGATGCTGATCGACCGGGATGTCGGGATCGCCGCCGAGGCTGGCGAGCGTGCTGGCGACGTCCTGCTCCTTTGAGGCCAGCTGCTCGCGGGCGATCTTGTAGGCGTGGTTGCTCTGGTCGTATTGGGCTTGTGAGGCGGTGCCCGACGCGAGCAGCCGCTGCTGGCGCTGCAGCTCGCGCTGCTGATAGATCAGGGTCGCCTCGGTGGCGGCGGCGTCGGCCTTTTTCTGCTGATAGGTTGCCTTCATCGCCTCGATCTGGAGCTTGACCGAGGCGAGCTGCGCCTTCGCCTCCTCGACGGCGATGCGGAACGGCCGCTGGTCGATGGTGAACAGCACCTGCCCCGCCTTGACCAGCTGATTGTCGCGCACATCGACTTCGGCGACCCGGCCGGACACCTCGTTGCTGATCGAGACCCTGGCGGCGTCGACATAGGCGTCGTCGGTCGAGATGTAGCGGCCGGTTGTCAGGTACCACCAGCCGGCGGCCAGCAGCACGATGACCGGCCCGAGCAGCATCAGCGGCAGCCGCAGCCGCTGGCGCCACGAGCGCCGCCGGCCGATCAGCGGCGGCCGCGCATCGACCGCCGCGCGCAGCGCGCCGAGAGCCGGCACCGTCTCGTCTTCGGTAGAGGTCGTCATTGATGGCCCCCAACCGGGGCCAGAGCGGCTTCGGCCGCGAGCCGGCGCCGGGCGGCGCGCTGGCTCGGCTGATCGGCCTCGGGCGATGGCGGCGCCGAGGCGGGAGGAGCCGGTTCGGCGAGATTGCCGTGAACCCGGCGCAGCAGCTCGACCAGATGCCGGCCCTCGTCTTCCGACAGATTGGCAAAGGCCTCGCGCCGGACCTCGGTCGACAGATCGAGGATGCGGGCGAGGATCGGCCGGGCCTTTTCGGTCAGCACCAGCCGGCGGGCGCGGCGGTCGTCAGGGTCGGGCCGGCGCTCGACCCAACCCTCCTCCTCCATCCGGTCGAGCTGCCGAACCAGGGTCATCGGCTTGATCTCGAGCAGATCGGCGAGGCCGGCCTGGTGGATCCCTTCGTGACGCGCGAGATAGCCTAAGACCCGGCATTGCGATCGGGTCAGGCCGAGGAACAGCAGGGCCCGCTGGTTGAAGCGCCGCGCGAACAGCCGCGCCACGTCGTGGACGAGATAGCCGAAACTGCGTTCCAGTCTCATCTTGGCTGCCAAACCCTTAAAGAACCACCCGATGGTGATAATAAGCTATGATACGCAAAATTCGAGCGTTGCCATCACTCCTGATCGCGCGGCTGCCAATCGAGAATTCGATAGCTTCAGCAGCCCGGAGCTGCGGCGTCAGCCGGCGCGCTGCGTCTGCAGTCCGCGGGGCTCGCCGCCGCTTCTCGCCCCCCTGGCGACGCGCGCGCGGCGGACCAGCAGCAGCAGCGGGATCGTCGCCAGGACGATGAACATCATCAGCGCGTAGACATCGATATAGGAGACCATCGAGGCCTGGCGGGTCACCTCGGCATTCAGCGCCGCGATGCCCGAAGGCGTCGTCAGACTGTAGCGTGCGGGCAATTGCGGCGCCTGCGCCAGCCAGTTGCCGGGATGCAGCCCTTCGACCAGGCGCGAGTGGACGATTTGGGTGTTCTCGGCCAGCAGCGCCTCGAAGATCGAGATGCCGATGCTGCCGCCGAGATTGCGCGTCAGGCTTCTGAGCGCGGTCCCCTGGGTCAGCATGTGCCGCGGCAGGTTGGAGAGCGCCAACGTGTTGAGCGGAACAAAGGTGCAGCCGAGCCCGAAGCCTTGCAGCAAGCCCGAGATCACGACCGGCGCCATGCCCATCTGCAGCGAAAACCCGGTCATTATCCACAACGAGACCACGGTCAGCAGCAGCCCGCTCAGGATCAACAGCCGGTTGTCGATCCGGTTGATGATCCGCCCGACCAGAAACATCGCCAGCATCGTGCCGACGCCGCGGGGTGCGGTCACCACCCCGGCGGTAAACACCGGGTAATTCAGCAGCGATTCGAGCATGGTCGGCAGCAACGCCAAGGTGCCGCTGAGGATGCCGCCGATAAAGAAGATCAGGATGGTCCCGGCCGCAAAATTCGGGCTTTTCAACAAATCCCGATTGAGAAACGACCGCTCACCCGCCGTCGCCGTATGGACCACGAATAGGTAGAAGAAGGTCGCCGCCACCCCCGCGTAAAACCAGATCTCGGTGGAATTGAACCAGTCTTTGAGCTCGCCGCGGTCGAGCATCATCTGCAAGGCGCCGATGCCGATGCTCAAGGCGATAAAGCCGAAGAAGTCGAACGCCTCGCGGTGGGTGCGCCGGGATTCGCGGATGAAGACGAAAATCCCGAGCGCGGCGAGCAGCCCTAGCGGCAGGTTGATATAGAAGCACCAGCGCCAGCTGTAGACCTGGGTCAGCCAGCCGCCGAGGATCGGGCCGCAGATCGGGCCGAGCATGACGCCGATGCCCCAGACCGCGATCGCCTGGCCATGCCGCTCGGGCGGGTTGATCTGCAAGAGGGTCGATTGCGACAGCGGCACCAGCGCCGCACCGCACATGCCTTGCAGGAAACGATAGCACACCAGCTGGGTCAGGCTGGTCGCGCTGCCACACAGCGCCGAGGCAAACGTGAACCCCAGGACCGAAGCCAAAAACACGTATTTGATGCCGAGCCGGCCGGCGAGCCAGCCGGTCAGCGGCGTCGTGATCGCGACCGCGACGATGTAGGAGGTCAGGACCCACGCGATCTGGTCCTGGGCTGCCGACAGGCTGCCCTGAATATGCGGCAGGGCGACATTGGCGATCGTGTTGTCGACGCCCTGCATGATCGTCGCCAGCATGATCGATGCCGTTATCGCCCGCCGGCTGGCAATCGGGCTGAGCGCCGCACTCCTCACCGCGAGCCCCGCGCGCCGCGATATAAAGCTGCCAAAACGCGATAATCAGCCATGCACGCTATATGCTTCCATACAGCGCCGCCGGTCTCTACCGCCACCCGCGCGGCTGGCAGTCGGAAATTCGATGGCTGGGCGAAGATCGATGGCTAAGCGGATGTCCGGCCTTCTTGACGCCCGCGCCGAGCGCGGTAGAGCGCGCAGTGCGGCCGCCGCCCGTTCCGTCAATCGGCCTGGCGCGGCTGCAGGCTGCCATCGAGCGCCGGCGCCTCGCGGTCACGGCTCGGCCGGATCAGCAGCAGCAAGCCGACCGAGGCGACGGCGATGACCATCATCACCACGAAATCATTGATGTAGGCGACCATCGCCGCCTGCCGGGTAACCTCGGCGTTGAGCGCCGCCATGCCTGGAAGCGTGGTCAGGCTGTAGGGTGCTGCGAGAAAGGGCGCGCGGGCCAGCGGGTTGTCCGGGCGCAGCTGCTCGACCAGGCGCGAATGGACGATCTGGGTGTTCTGCGTCAGCAACGCCTCAAGCACGGCGATGCCGATGCTGCCGCCGAGGTTGCGCATCAGGCTCCTGAGCGCGGTCCCCTGGGTCAGGATGTGGCGCGGCAGGTGCGACAGCGCGATCGTGTTCAGCGGCACAAAGGTGCAGCCGAGGCCGAACCCCTGCACCAGTCCGGAGACGATGACCGGCTCCATCCCCATCTGCAGCGAGAACTGGGTCATCTGCCACATCGAGAACGCGGTCAGCAGCAGCCCGAGCAGGATCAGCAGGCGGTTGTCGACGCGGTTGATGGCGCGGGCGATGACAAACATCGCGATCATCGAGCCGATGCCGCGCGGCGCCGTGACCAGCCCGGTGGTCAGCACCGGGTAGCTCATCAGATCCTGCAGCATCGTCGGCAGCAGCGCCAAGGTCCCGTTCATGATCAGCCCGACCAGGAACATCAGCAGGGTGCCGACGACGAAATTGACGTTTTTTAGGAGGTCGCGGCTGACAAACGAGCGGTCGCTCGCGGTCGCCGTGTGCACGATGAACAGGTAGAGAGCCACGCTGCAGACAGCCGCCTCGGCCCAGATTTCGGTCGAGCCGAACCAATCCTTGAGCTGGCCGCGGTCGAGCAGCATCTGCAGGGCGCCGATCGCCAGGCTCAAGGTGACAAAGCCGAGCAGGTCGAACGGCTCGCGATGGGCATGGCGGGTGTCGCGGCCAAAGACCAGCATGCCCAGCGTGGCGATGATGCCGACCGGCAAATTAATATAAAAGCACCAGCGCCAGTTGTAGTCGTAGGTCAGCCAGCCGCCGAGCACCGGGCCGCAGATCGGCCCCAGGATCGTGCCGATGCCAAACACCGCCATCGCCTGACCGTGGCGTTCGACCGGGTTGATCTGCAGCAGCACCGCCTGCGACAGCGGCACCAGCCCGGCGCCGCAGATCCCTTGCAGCCCACGATAGAGCACCAGCTCGGTCAGGCTGGTGGCGCTGCCGCACAGCGCCGAGGCGACGGTAAACCCGGAGACCGAAAGGACGAACACGATCTTGATGCCAAAGCGCCCGGCGAGCCAGCCGGTCAGCGGCATCATGATCGCCGCGCAGACAATGTACGAAGTCAGCACCCAGGCGATCTGGTCGAGCGATGCCGACAGGCTGCCGCGAATATGCGGCAGGGCCACGTTGGCGATCGTGGTGTCGAGCCCCTGCATGATGTTGGCGAGCATGATCGCGAAGGTCAGCGGCCCGCGATTGGCGATCGGCGGCCGCGGCTCGCTCCTCACCGCACCACCATGCCCGCGAGCTTGGATCGGCGGCGGCGTCCGTCAAAAGGGCAGGCGGCGGCGAAACCCCAGATCAATGCCGCGTCTCCTCCTCGGCGACCAAGGGGCCTTTGGCCTTTTGGTTGGATAGCCGCCACGCGATCATAGGCGCAGGCAACAGAAACCCAAAAACTCGCATCGCGGCGCGATCGGGTGGCTGACAGTCGAGAATTCGATGGCTCTGCGCCAGGCGCTCTTGTGCGCCGCCCCCGATGCTCGCAAATTCTTGCGCAGACGCGATCCCGTGGCGCCCAGGGTTTTCTTCCGGGCCGCCGGGAAGGGAGATATCCGTCGCCAAACGCCAACCCCTTGCCGGCGCGCACTTTGGCCGAGGCGCTGATCGCCAGCGCCGACCCTCGGCTGTGGGCGCGCTATTGCCGCCTCGCCGCCGCGCTCGAGGCTCGGCCAGCCGTCGAGCCGACACCGGCGCCGGGCTCGCTCGAATGGCGGCGGCAGCAGGAGCAGCCGGCGGCGGCAACCGGACCGGCGGCCCCGCCATCGCCAGCGGCGCTCGACGCCGGGCGCCGGCGGCTCGCGCAGCGGGGTGCTTCGCGCCCATTTGCCGGGGCGCCGCCTCCATTCGGCGCTGCAGGGCGTGAGGCGTTTGCCGAATTTCTCGGGCGCCATCGCGGCGACCCGGCGCTGCTGGCGCAGGTCGCGGCAATCGAGGATCAGCTGGTCGCGGCGTTCGAGGCCCTCGGACGCGCCGGCGGCTTGCGGGCGAGCGGGTTTCGCGCCGGCGGTCGGGCCGAGGCGGCGGCGGATTGGTTCGGCCAAGTGCGCCTCGACTTCGCGCGCAACGCCATGGTGCTGCCCGACGGCTCCGAGATCGCCGGCGTCGAGGTGACGAGCGGCCCGAGCGCGGCCGAGGCGGCGCCCAGCGTTGCCGGCGGACGTCGCGAGCGCCCGGCCCAGGCGATGCTGCGCCAGGCGCTGATCGCGCTGTGGGAGCGCAAGGCGTTTGGCGCCGGGACCGGCAACGAGCGGGTGCTGG
This sequence comes from uncultured Alphaproteobacteria bacterium, assembly GCA_963738185.1. Taxonomy (GTDB): domain Bacteria; phylum Pseudomonadota; class Alphaproteobacteria; order ATCC43930; family CGMCC-115725; genus AP-15. Next base: position 2,123,344 of record CAVTVA010000003.1, read on the forward strand.
CGCTGGTACTACGCGAGCTCGGCCTGTCGCCGGCCGATCCGCCCTATGGGCTTAAGAGCGCCGAGACCGTGCGCAAGCTTAGAAAAGCGCTGAAGATGTCGCTTTAGCCGCTCCGGCTGCGCCGAGCTTCCAGGCTTCCCGGGCTTCCAGGCTTCCAAGCTCGAAAGTTCGCGGCTGTCGCCCTACCGTCGCGCTGCCCATCTCGGTTCGCGGATCACCAGCGACCGCGCCGATATCGGCCGGACGCCACACACGAAAGCGAGCTCCGGCAATGCTTCACCATCGACTGATCGCTCCCCTCGGCATGGCGCCCACCACGATCGAATTCTCCGGCGGCGACGAGCTCAGGGTGCCGCCGAACGGCGTCGTCGAGATCCCGCATGCGCTCGAAATGCCGGGCGATTCCGGCGTGTTCGAGCCGGTCGGCCGCACCGTCGAGACCGGCTGGCTGCGGCAATTGCTCGACCTCGGATTTCAGCTTCTGCCTCCATCGGGCACGGCCGCCGACCGCCCGCCGGCCGGCCGCTACGACGGCGACACCTTCTTCGACCAGACCCTCGGCCGCCCGCTCTGGTGGTCCGCCAACGCCTGGCGCACCGCTAGTGGGGAAGCAGCCTAGCTCCGGTTGGGCGAAAGGGCGCATCCAAAGCATAAGAAGATCGGTGAAACATTGTTTTCGATAGGACCGTCTTTGGTATGGGCTCGGCGTGGTCGCGTCCGGGGCCGTGCGCCGGCGGAATCGACATGCAATTTTAGAGCGAGCCTATACGCCGTCCCTTGACGCGGTGGACTGTCCAGCGCAACCTTCGCCTGGAACAACGGTTTTTCGCGCTTGTTGAACCTCAACGGAAGAAGGCGAGGATGGCGCGCCCGGTTCATCCGGACAAGGACGTTGAGGCGGCGGTGGTTTATGCGGAATCGAAAGGCTGGCGGTGCGAGCCGCGGATGGGGCATGCCTGGGGCCGGCTGTTTTGCCCGGGTGGACGGCGCGGCGATTGCATTGTTTCGGTATGGTCTACGCCAGCCGACCTGTTCTCGCACGCTCGAGCGATCCGCCGCAGGGTAAATGCGTGCACGCACCGGAGGAGCCGCCCATGAACTTCGGGTTCACGATACAGGTAGCGGGCATCGATGCCCAAAAGGGCGACTACGAGGACACGCTCCACGAGGCGGGCTGCGATGATGCGCTCGTTGTCGTGCTCGACGGCACGATTTTCCTCGATTTCCAGCGCGAGGCCGTTAGCTTCGAGGAGGCGGTCAAGTCGGCGTCTCGCAGCGTGGAGAAGGCAGGCGGTCGCGTGGTGAAGGTTTCTCCGCTTCCCGACTGAGGCCCGAATCTATCCAATTATCCCGATCGAGCCTTTCTGTCGCCAAGCGCGCGTGCGACAATCTCCTGGGGCCGAAGCCCCTCCGCCCGCATTGCCCGGATGGTTTGCGCGCCGTCGCGTTTGGCGAGGCGGCGGCCGGTCTGATCGGTCAAGAGCGGGTGATGGCGATAGCGCGGCGTTGGCAGCCCGAGCAGGGCCTGCAGCACGCGGTGGATGTGCGTCGAGGGGGCGAGGTCCGCGCCGCGGGTGACCAAGGTCACCCCCTGGATCGCGTCATCCACCGTCACCGCGAGATGGTAGCTCGTCGGCATCCCTTTGCGCGCCAGCACGACATCGCCGAGCGCCATCGGCTCGGCCCGCACCCGGTGCGGCTCGCCGCCGCCTTGCTCGATCCAGTCGAGCGGGCCGGTCAGCGCCAGCGCGCGGGCGACGTCCAGGCGAAGCGCGTAATCGAGCCCGGCCCGTTGCCGCAGCGCGCGCTCGGCCGGACCGAGCCGCCGGCAAGTGCCGGGGTAAGCCGGCCCCGCCTCACCCTGCGGCGCTCCGCCGGCGCGGGCGATCTCGGCCTGGATCTCGCGCCGGGTGCAGAAGCAAGGGTAGAGCACACCCAGCGCATCGAGACGGTTGAGGGCATTGCAGTAATCGGCGAAATGCTCGGATTGCCGGCGCACCTCGCCGTCCCAGTCGAGCCCGAGCCAGGCCAGATCCTCGATGATCGCCGCGGCGTATTCGTCGCGGCAGCGGGTCCGGTCGATGTCCTCGAGCCGCAGCAGAAAGCGTCCGCCGGCCGCGCGCGCGGCGCGCCACCCTTCGAGCGCCGAGCGGACATGGCCAAGATGCAGATACCCAGTCGGGCTCGGCGCGAACCGCGTTACCACCGGGCCGGCGGTCATCGCCAGCGCCGCCGCGGGTGACAGCGGGGTCCTCTTTCGGCTATGGCTGAGAGACCGGGTCCGCCATTCGAAAGACCGTGCCGATGATGCCCAACCTGTCCGGACCGTCGCGCCCGCCCGCCTCGGGCGGCAAGCCCCGCCAGCTGGTGATCCTGCTGCACGGGCTGGGCGCCGACGGCAACGACCTGATCGGGCTCGCCCCCTATTGGGCGCCATTGCTGCCGCAGGCCGAGTTCCTGTCGCCGAACGCGCCTTTTCCGTGCGACATGGCGCCTTATGGCTATCAATGGTACAGCTCGCAGGATCGCAGCCCCGCGGCGCAGCTGGCCGGGGTGCGGGCGGCGGCGCCGATCCTCGACGCCTTTATCGACCAGGCGCTCCTGGAGCGCGGGCTCGACCCCGGCGCCTTGGCGCTGGTCGGCTTTTCGCAAGGCTCGGTCATGTCGCTCTATGTCGGGCCGCGCCGGGCGTCGCCGGTCGCCGGCATCGTCGCCTATTCGGGCCGGCTCGTCGCCCCGGAATTGCTGCCGTCCGAATTGCGCTCGCGGCCGCCCGTCCTGGTGGTTCACGGCAGCGAAGACCCGCTTGTGCCGTTTGCCGCGCTGGCCGAGGCCGAAACCGGCCTTGGAGCGGCCGGCATCCCGGTCGAGAGCCTGACCTGCCCCGGTATCGGCCATTCGATCGACGAGCAAGGATTGCGGCGCGGCGGGCAATTTCTCAAGGCTGTTTTGGCGGAAACGCCGTCTTGACTATGTCGCTCTCGCTCAGCAATGGGTCGATGATCGCCAGCATCTTGGGCGAATCCCATTTGGCCTCGCCGACCACGCGGCCCAGCACCCGGCCGTTGCGGTCGATCAGAAAGCTGCTCGGCAGCCCGTCGACCTTGAACGCCTGCGCCACCGCGCTCTTCGGATCGAGATAGGTCTTGACCGCCTTGAGCCCGAGCTTGGCGACAAACGGGGCGACCGCCTTCTCGCCGCGAGTGTCCTCGGATATTGCCAGGATCGTGATCTTGTCGCCGAGCCGGGTCTGCAGCCGCTCCAACGACGGCATCTCGCGACGGCACGGCGCGCACCAGGTGGCCCACAAATTGACGATCACGACCTTGCCGGCGAAATCCGCAAGGTCGAATTTCTGCCCGGAGGCGTCGGCAAAGCTGACCTTGGGCGCCGGCGGCGGCGACGAATCCGGGATAAACACCCCAAGCGGCGGCGGATCGGATGCGGCAGCGACAGCTGGCGCGGCCAAACTAATACTCGGCAGCAGCAGAGCCAGAACCAAAAGGGCAGCACTGCCCGATCTCATCGCCTTGTCCTCTTCCCGCCAGGGCAACAGCGCATGACCGGGCGCGAAACTCCGGCGGAAGCCGCGCCGAATGCGCTATGGGGTGGGCGGTTCGCCGCCGGCCCAGCCGAGATCATGCGCCGCATCAACGCGTCGATCGGCTTTGACAAGCGCCTGTGGGCCGAGGACATCGCCGGCTCCGAGGCGCATTGCGCGATGCTGGTGGCGCAGAACATCCTGTCGCCGCAGGATGGCGCGGCAATCGCCGAGGGTCTAGGGCAAATCCGCGCGGAGATCGAAAGCGGCCGCTTTGTCTTCAGCGACGCGCACGAAGACATCCATATGAACATCGAGGCGCGCCTCGCCGAACTGATCGGCCCGGCCGCCGGCCGCCTGCACACTGCGCGCTCGCGCAACGACCAGGTCGCGACCGATCTCAAGCTGTGGCTGCGCGCGGCGATCGACCGGCTCGACGCTGCGATGCAAGATTTGCAGCGCGCGCTGCTCGACCGCGCCGAGGCCGAAGCGGCGACGGTGATGCCCGGCTTCACCCATCTCCAGATCGCCCAGCCGGTGACCTTCGGCCACCATCTGATGGCCTATGTCGAGATGGTTGGGCGCGACCGCGGCCGGCTCGGCGATTGCCGGCGCCGGATGAACGAGTCGCCGCTCGGCGCCGCGGCGCTGGCCGGCACCGCGTTTCCGATCGACCGCGCGGCAACCGCGGCGGCGCTCGGCTTCGACCGGCCGGCGGCGAACTCGCTCGACGCCGTATCGGACCGCGATTTCGCGATCGAGTTTCTCGCCGCCGCAGCACTCGCCGGCACGCATCTGTCGCGTTTTGCCGAGGAGATCGTGATCTGGTGCAGCGAGGCCTACGGCTTTGTCCGGCTCAGCGACGCCTTCACCACCGGCAGCTCGATCATGCCGCAAAAGCGCAACCCCGATGCGGCCGAGCTGGTCCGCGCCAAGACCGGCCGGCTCAACGGCGCGTTGGTCGCGCTATTGACGGTGATGAAGGGGCTGCCGCTCGCCTATGGCAAGGACATGCAGGAGGACAAGGTCCCGGTGTTCGAGGCCGCCGACGCTCTCGAGCTGTGCCTGGCCGCGGCAAGCGGGATGGTGCGCGACCTGCGGCCCGATCGCGCGCGCATGCACGCAGCGGCCGGGCGCGGTTTCGCGACCGCGACCGACCTCGCCGACTGGCTGGTGCGCGTCGCCGGGCTGCCGTTTCGCCAAGCGCACCACGCGACCGGCGCGATCGTCAAGCGCGCCGAGGCGCTCGGCTGCGCCCTCGCCGAGCTGCCGCTCGCCGAATTACAGAACGTCGAGCCGGCGATCACCGCCGCCGCTTACGACGTGCTCGACCCCGAACGGTCGGTCGCCAGCCGAACCAGCGATGGCGGCACCGCGCCGGAGCGCGTCCGCGCCGCGATCGCCGCGGCCCGGAACGGGTATTTGGAATGACCGCGTGCCGGCGCCTTTCGATGACGCACCGGGGGTCTCTCCCTCGCCCCGCTCGCGGGGAGAGGGTCGGGGTGAGGGGCGGTCGCGCCACCTCCGCGGCACGGCAATTTGGCAGCCTCGCCTTTACCATCCTGATCCTGCTTGCGCCGGCGTTGACCGGCTGCGGCAAAAAGGATGCGCCGCTGCCGCCGCCGGGCGCCCCCAGCACCTATCCGCTGCCCTACCCGCGTGAGTGAGTTTTTCGCCCATCGCGGCGGCGAGCTGCACGTCGAGGAAGTCGCGATCCAGCAGATCGCGGCGGCAGTCGAAACCCCTTTTTACGTCTACTCGGCCGCCGGGTTTGCCGCCGCATACCGCGCCTTTGCCGACGCGTTCGCTGCCCAGCGCGCGCTGATCTGCTACGCGGTCAAAGCCAATTCGAACCTCGCCGTGCTGCGCCTGTTCGCCGGTCTCGGGGCCGGCGCCGACGTCGTCTCCGAGGGCGAGCTGCGGCGGGCGCTGGCCGCCGGCGTGCCGCCGGAGCGCATCGTTTTCTCCGGGGTCGGCAAAACCGCCGAGGAAATGGCGGCCGCGCTCGCCGCCGGGCTCCATCAGATCAATGTCGAGTCGGTGCCGGAGCTGCACCGGCTGAGCGCGGTCGCAACCCAGCTCGGGCGGACCGCGCCGGTGACGCTGCGGGTCAATCCCGACGTCGATGCGCTGACCCACGCCAAAATCGCCACCGGCAAGAAGGAGAACAAGTTCGGCATCGATTTCGGCGAGGCGGCGGCGGCCTATCGCTTGGCCGCCGCGCTGCCCGGCATCGCACCCTTGGGGCTCGCCGTGCATATCGGATCGCAGCTCCTCGACCTCGCTCCGTACCGGCGGGCGTTCAGCCGAGTAGCGCAGCTTGTGCGCGAGCTGCGGGCGAGCGGGCTCGCCGTTTCCCGGGTCGATCTCGGCGGCGGCGTCGGCATCCGCTACCGCGACGAAGTCCCGCCCGCGGCTGCGGATTATGCCAAATTGGTCGACGAGATTTTCGCTCCGCTCGACCTCGCCGTGACGCTCGAGCCGGGGCGGGCGCTGGCCGGCCCGGCGGGGCTCCTCGTCGCCAAAGTCCTCTACGTCAAAAAGGGGACGGACAAGCGCTTTGTGATCCTCGACGCGGCGATGAACGACCTGATCCGCCCGGCGCTCTACGACGCCTGGCACGACCTCGTGACGGTCAGGCTGCCGGCGCCGGCGGCGCTGCTCACGCCGGCGGATGTGGTCGGCCCGGTGTGTGAAACCGGCGACACCTTTGCCGTCGATCGCGCGCTGCCGCCGCTGGAATCGGGCGATCTGGTCGCCTTTACCGCGGCCGGGGCGTACGGGGCGGTCATGAGCTCGACCTACAACAGCCGCCCCCTGGTGCCGGAGGTCATGGTGGCCGGCGACCGTTTCGCCGTCATTCGGGCGCGACCGAGCTATGAGGCGATGCTGTCGCTCGATACAATCCCGGACTGGCTCGATGCTGTCGCCCCCGATTTGGCGCGCAAGCGAGGTGCCATATGACCGATCGCTCGGCCGATCCGCAGACCCCGTTGGCGATGCGCCTGCGTCTGCGCCTCGCCCGCGCCGCGCTGTTGTGGGAGCGGGTCTGGCCTAGATGCTGGCCGGCGCTGGCGGTGCTCGGCCTGTTTTTGATCCTGGCGCTGTTCGACCTGCTGCCGCTCTTGCCCGGAGCCGCCCATGGCGCGCTGCTGCTGGCGTTTGGCGCCGCCTTTCTGCTCGCGCTCGCGGCGGCGTTTCGCGATGTGGCTGTTCCGGAAAATGGTGCGGCTCGGCGCCGCATCGAGCAGGCGAGCGGGCTCGCCCATCGCCCGCTGCAAGCGCTTGCCGACCGGCCGAGCGCTCCGCTCGACGTGCCGGCGACACAACTGTGGGAGGCGCACCGGCAGCGCATGGCGGCGGCGGCGCGTCGGCTGCGGGTCGGCTGGCCGGCGGCCGGGCTTGCCGCCCGCGACCCGTGCGGCCTGCGCGCGCTATTGGCGATGCTGCTGCTGCTCGGCGCGGTCGATGCCGGCGGCGATTGGCGCGACCGGCTGCTGCGCGCGGTCACGCCGGACCTCGAGGGCGGGGCTCCGGCGCTGGCCGCCAGCCTCGACATCTGGGTGACGCCGCCCGAATACACCGGGCTGCCGCCGCAATTCCTGCGGCCCGACAACCGGCAAACGGTTCGCATCCCGATCGGCAGCAAGCTCTTGGCCCAAGTTCATGGCGGAGGCTCGGCGCCGCGTCTGGCGATCGACGGCAACGGCCGCGACTTCGAGACGATCGACAAACAGGATTTCCGCGCCCAGGCAGTACTGAAGAGGGCCAAACGGATCGTGGTGTCGCAGGACGGGGACGCGCTCGGCAGCTGGCGGGTCGAAATCATCCCCGACCACCCGCCCTCGGTCGCATTCGCCAAGCCGCCCGAAGCGACGGTGCGGCAGGCGCTGCGCATCGACTACCGCGCCGGCGACGATTACGGCGTCGAGAAGGTGACGGCGGTGATCCGGCGCGAGGACACCAAAACAAGCGCCGAGCGCGGGAGTAAGCGGGCCGAGGCAATAACCCTCGATCTGCCGCTGCCGGGGCTGCATCTCAAACACGCGCAGGCGACCAGCTATCACGACCTGACCTCGTCACCCTGGGCCGGGCTGCCGGTCGAGATCCGCCTCGTCGCCACCGACGCGCTAGGCCAAACCGGGCTCAGCGAGCCGGTGCGGCTAAAGTTGCCCGAGCGCGTGTTTCACAACCCTGTGGCGCGGGCGATCGTCGAGCAGCGCAAGGAGCTGGCGATCGACCCTGGCTCGCGCGAGCCGGTGGCCGAGATCCTCGGCGATCTGCGCTCGCGCCCGCAGCTCTACGATAACGACGACATGGCGTTTCTGGGGTTGCGCGTCGCCGAGGAGCGGCTGCGGCTCAACCATGACGCGGCCTCGATCGCGCAGGTCCAGCAGCTGCTGTGGGATTTGGCGCTGCGCATCGAGGACGGCCACGCGGCATTGGCGCAGACCGAGCTGCGCCGGCTCGAGCGCCAATTGCAGGATGCGCTGGCGAAGGGTGCGCCGGACCAGGAAATCGATCGCCTGACGAGCGAGCTGAAGCAGGCGCTCGACCGCTATCTGCGGGCAATGGCCGAGAACATGGCGCGCCATCCCGATCAGAACCGGCCGCCGCTCAACCCGTCGCAGACGCTCAGCAGCCACGAGCTCGAGCGTATGCTCGACCGCGCCCGCGAGCTGGCGATGAATGGGGCGCGCGATCAGGCGCGCCAGCTCTTGGCGCAATTGCAGAACATGCTGGAAAACATGCGCATGGCGGGGCCGGGGCAGATGCAGCCTCAGGCGTCCGGCGAGGCGCAGCAGATGATGCAGGGCATGCAGCAGATGATGCAGCGCCAGCAGCAACTGCTCGATCGCAGCTTCCGTGCCGAGCAGAACGCCGAGCAGGCGCTGCAAGGGCGGCAGGCACAGCAAGGGCGGATGGGAATCCCCGGCGACCAGGACAGCGGGCAGCCCGGTGGGACCGCCGATATGGGCAATGCCGCCGGGCAGCAGGAAGGGTTGCGCCAGGCGCTTGGCGAGATGATGCGCCGCATGGGTGACGGGCTCGGCGGCATTCCAGAGCCGCTGGGTCGCGCCGAGCGGGCGATGAACCGGGCCACCCAAGCGTTGCGCGGCGGGCAGCCGGGCGACGCGATCGCCCCGCAGACCGATGCGCTCGATCAGCTGCAGCAGGCAGCTCGCCAATTCGCGCAGCAAATGCAGCGCCTGCTCGGCAACGCGCCGGGCGAGCCGGCGGATGACCGGTCCGGCGAGGGGCGACGCGATGGGATCGAGCGCGACCCGCTCGGCCGGCCGATGGCGAATGACGGCGCCTACGACACCGGCGACGTCAAAATCCCGGATAAGAGCAAGTTGCAGAAGGCGCACGAAATCCTCGACGAGCTGCGCCGCCGCGCCGGCGAGCGCGACCGCCCGGAGCTCGAGCGCGATTACATCGACCGCCTGCTGCACCAATTCTGACCAACGCTTCGGCCACTCCGAGCTTTTCAAGCGGCTACGATTTACCTGAACCAAGAACCACCGGTCCGGGCCACACACCGATGCGCTGCGGCCTGCCTTGTCGGGCAAAAGCTGGTCAGGTCAGAAGCTTGTCCGCTGTGATGGGCAGGTCGCGGACGCGGATGCCGGTCGCGTGCCAGGCGGCATTGGCGATGGCGGCGGCGGCGCCGACGATGCCGATCTCGCCGATGCCGCGCGAGCCCATCGGGTTGGAATGCGGATCGGCCTCGTCGAGCCAGATCGCATCCAGATCGACGATATCGGCATTGGCGGCGATGTGGTACTCGGCGAAGTCGTGCGTCACGACGTGGCCAAAGCGCGCGTCCAGCACGCTCTCTTCCAGCAGCGCCATCGACAGCCCCATGGTCATCCCGCCGATAAACTGCGATCGCGCCGTGCGCGGATTGATGATCCGCCCGGCCGAGAACACGCCGAGCATCCGCGCCACGCGGATTTCCCCGGTGTCCTGATGCACCTGCACCTCGGCGAATTGCGCGCCGAAGGAATCCATCGCGAAGTGCTGCTCGTCGGGGTTCTCCGGCATCTGCGCGGAGGTTTGCGCACCCTCGGCCGGGTCTTCGCCGTGCTCGGCGCGGAAGGCGCGCGCCGCGGCGACGATCGCCGAGCCCCAGGAAGTGATGCCGCTCGACCCGCCTTCGACCGAGGCGCTGGGCTGGTCCGTGTCGCCGATTTCCATCCGGACCGCCTCGACCGGGCATCGCAGCGCGTCGGCGGCGATCTGGGTCAGCGCCGTCCAGGTGCCGGTGCCGATATCGGCGGCGCCGATCCTGACCGCATAGCGCCGGTCCGCCCCGAAGCGGATCGTCGCGACCGAGCCGGGCAGCGCGTAACGCGGATAGGTGGAGCTGGCGACGCCGATGCCGATGAGCCAGCCGTCACGCCGGCGGATGCGCAGGCGTCGGATCGCGCTGTTCCCAGCCAAACCGGCGCGCACCTTCGCGCAGGCAGCCGATCAGGTTGCGGCCGGACCAGGGCTTGCCGGATTGGGGATCGGTCTTCGGCTCGTTGCGCACGCGCAGCTCGATCGGGTCGAGCCCGCAGGCGACGGCGAGCTCGTCCATCGCCACCTCGCCTGCAAACATGCCCGGCGTTTCGCCCGGCGCGCGCATCCAGGACGGCACCGGCACATCCAATGCCGCCAGCCGGTGGGTGGTGCGCCGGTTCGGCGCGGCGTACATGATCCGCGTCGGCACCGCCGCCTGCTCGGCGAATTCCCGGACCCGCGAGGTCTGCCCGATCACGTCGTGGACGATCGCGATCAGCCGGCCGTCGCGATCGGCGCCGAGCCGGATGCGCTGGATGGTCGGCGTGCGGTAGCCGGCGACAGCGAACATCTGCTGACGGGTCAGCGTGAATTTGACCGGCCGGCCCGGAACCGCCTGGGCGGCGAGGCAGGCGAGCGCGTTGTGCGCGTGCGCCTCCCCCTTCGAGCCGAAGCCGCCGCCGACATAGGGGGCGATGACGCGAATTCTTTCCGGGTCCAGGCCGAACAGCGACGCCAATGTCGTCCGCACCGAATGCGCGCCCTGTGTCGAATCGTAGAGCGTGAACCGGTCATCCTTCCAGATGGCGACGGTGGTGTGCGTCTCCATCGGATTGTTGTGCTCCATCGGCGTGGTGTAGGTATGGTCGATCGTGACCGCGGCGGATCGCAGCGCCGCATCGGCATCGCCCTTCTCGGTGTCGGTCGGATAGCCGCCGTTCACCTGTTTTGGGGCGTATAGATCGGCGCGGTCGGCGCGCAGCCCGGCATCGTGCGGCTGCTCGGCGTAGCGCACCCGCACCAGGCCCGCCGCCTGCACGGCGACCTCCGGGCTTTCTGCGATCACCGCGCCGACAAACTGGCCGCGAAAGCCGATCTCGCCCGATTGCAGCACCCACAACTCCTTGTTCTCATCGGAGGCGAGCCGGGGCGCGTTCTCGTGCGTGATGACGGCGATGACGCCCTGCAGCGCCTTCGCCGCCTCGACATCGATGGATGCGATCCTGCCGCGCGCGATCGTGGCCTGCACCGCATACAAATAGAGCGGATCGGGGAGGGCTTGCTCATAGGCATAGGGGGCGGTGCCGGTGAGCTTGGCGGGTCCCTCGATGCGCTCCAGCGGCAAGCCGATCGCACGGATTTCCAGCGGGGCATTCGACAGCGACGCGCTCATGGCGATGCCTCCGCGCTCAGCTCGCGCAGCACGGCGACCAGCGTGTTGCGCGCCATCTTCACCTTGAATGCATTGCCGTCGAGGGGAAGCGCCGGGGCCAATTCGGCGTCCGCGGCCCGGCCGAAGCTTTCCACCGTCGCCGGTGCGCCGCGCAGCGCTGCCTCCGCCTGGGTGGCTCGCCATGGCTTGTGCGCCACCCCGCCCAGCGCAATCCGCACATCGCGCACCGCGCCGTCCTCGATGTTGACCGCGGCCGCCACCGAGACCAGCGCGAAGGCGTAGGAGGCGCGATCGCGCACCTTGCGGTAGGCCGAGCGGGCGGCGAAGGGGAGTGCCGGCAGCTCAACGGCGGTGATCAGCTCGCCATGCTGCAGCACCGTGTCCCGGTCCGGCGCGTCGCCGGGCAGGCGGTGGAAATCGACCAGCCCGATGCGGCGCTCCCCCGCTTTGCCGAGCACGACGACGGTGGCGTCCAGCGCGGCCATAGCCACCGCCATGTCGGACGGGTGCACGGCGACGCAATGTTCCGACGCGCCGAGGATCGCGTGGTAGCGCGTGTAGCCGCCGACCGCCGAGCAGCCGGTGCCGGGCTCGCGCTTGTTGCAGGGCGTGGTGACATCCTGGAAGTACACGCAGCGCGTCCGCTGCAGCAGGTTCCCGCCGGTGGTCGCGAGGTTGCGCAACTGCCCCGAAGCGCCGGCCAGCAACGCCTGCGACAGCACCGGGTATCGCGCCCGGATCAGCCGGTGCGCGGCAAGGTCGCTGTTGCGGACGTTCGCGCCAATCCGCACGCTGCCATCCGGCAGCTCCTCGATGCGGTCGAGGGGCAGCCCTGTGACATCGACCAACAGGTCGGGGCTCGCCACCCCCAGCCGCATGTGATCGACGAGGTTGGTGCCGCCGCCGAGGAACATCGCGGACGGCCGGCCGGCAACGGCGGCAACCGCGCCGGCGGCATCAGCCGCGCGCTCGTATGCGAACGGGTTCATGGCGATGCCGTCTCCGCCGCTGCCTCTCGGATCGCTGCGACGATGTTCACATACGCGCCGCAGCGGCACAGATTGCCGCTCATCCGCTCGCGGATTTCCGCGTCGGTCAGCTCCACCACGCCGTTGAGGTCGCCGGTGACGTGACTGGGATGGCCTGCCTTGACCTCGTCGAGCATCCCGACGGCGGAGCAGATCTGGCCGGGCGTGCAATAGCCGCACTGGAACCCGTCATGGCGCAGGAACGCCCGTTGCACCGGATGCAGCGCGCCTCGTCTGCCAGTTCGCTGAGCCCCTGGGCGCTGAGCCCCTGGGCCGTCACGATCGTTGCGCCGTCATGCGCCACGGCGAAGGCAAGGCAAATTGTTGCCCTGCGACCGTTGAGCAGCACCGTGCAGGCGCCGCACTGACCGTGGTCGCAACCCTTCTTCGGCGACATCACCCCAAGCCGGTCGCGCAGCGCGTCGAGCAGCGTGGTGCGCGTGTCGAGGCTCAGGGTGCGCTCGACCCCGTCGATCCGCAGCGCGATTGTGGCTTCCATGGAATGGCCCCTCACGCGAGACTTAGGCAAAAGCCGAAGGGTCTAACGCCTGAAGGGACGGACCCGACAGCCACCCCCAGAACGCCGCGCTGGATCGGGCGGTTCCCGCGACTAGGCCGCGGATTGGTGGAGGGTTCCGGCTGATCATGGCCGGCGCAGACCCGAGGCGCGCGGCAGCACGCGGCCCCGGCACAGCGGCGCGCCGGGCCGCGGCGGTTGCTGCCCATCGGAGCTCCGCTCTGCTGCTTCGCGGGGGTGCGGGCGCGGCAAATCTGCGCTGCCGCGAGATAAGCTTCTGCGGCGATGGCACGGATTGCGCCCGTCGCCGTTTTCATAAGCTGCAACCGTATTCTACAGGTGATCCGATGCCCTTCGACGGTGCAAATCTCGTAGCCGAAAACCTGCTGCTCTCGCCGCAAGCGATCCTCGAAGCCGCTCTGTCGGCGAGCGGCCTCAAACCGGTCGAGCCGCGCATTCTCGCTCGGCACATGGCCGAGCAGGTCCGCCGTCACCCCGCGGGCTGGGCCTACCGGCATCAGCGGAGTGTCGAGTTGGCCCAGGTCGCGGTGCTGGTGGCGGGTGTCGTTTCATTTGTCGGCCTGTTCTCGGCCGATCGCGTCGCCTGGGGCGCGGCAGCCGCGCTCGCGGCGTTCGGATCCGGCATCCTGCCGATGCTGGTCCCGACCAAGGGGCCGGCCCGGTGGCGGGAGCGGTGTATCGATGATTTGCGCGAGGTTCCGGCCGAGATCCGCGACCGCGCGCTGCGCCTGCAGCGCCGGCTCCCAGACGTCAGCTACACGGTCGGCGAGCTGTACCAGGACCGGGTCAGGCTCGACCCTTACCTGCTCGTCGAATACGGCGAGGCGCGCGCGATCCTCGGCATCTGGGACGGCGACGAGGTGATCGCCTGCGCCTGAGCCCAGCGCGCAGCGGCGCGCCTAAACGCCGGCAAGGCCGAGCGTCGGCACGCCGTACGCTCTGAGCTTCGGGTCTTGGGTCCCGAGCACCATATGTTCGAGATCGGTTTGCGCGACCAGCACGCGGTCGAACGGGTCGGCGTGATGGCGCGCCAATTCAGCCGCATGCTCGGCGTGCTCGCCGGTGATCGCCAGCAGCTGAAAACGATGGGCGAGGATCGCCAGAACGATCGGCTAGGTAAAAGCCGAGCTTGCCGATCGCTCGCTTGATGCCGATTTCCCATACCGAGGCGGCGCTGACGAATACCTCGTTGCTGGGGTCGGCGATTGCTCGCCGCAGCGGGTCGGCGATCATCTCGAAGCCGCCGTTCCACCAGATAAAGACATGGGTATCGAGCAGGAGCCTCACTGGCCCGTCTCAAAGGCCGCCCGTCTCAAAGGCCGCCCGTCTCAAAGGCCGATTGAATCTCGGGTGGCAGGGGCCCGTTGGCGACGAAGGTGATACCGAGCCGGTTGGCAGGCTCGCGCGGCCCTTCGGCCGAACGAAACGGCACCAGCTTGGCCCTTGGCTTGCGCGCCTTCGCAATGATGATTTCTTCGCCCCGCGATGCACGGTCGACCAGTTGCGACAAGTGCGCCTTCGCTTCGTAAAGATTTACCGGCTTGGCCATCGGTCGACACCTGCTGGCTTAGTCTACTTGACCAAGATAAGGCCTGCCGAGCCCAAAGACAGGCCAACGGCTCGCTGCGCGCCGCCGCGGCGGTGCCGCAATGCGCGATCCGGGATTGACCGCGGGCGCCGGACGGTATCCCATCGAGGGCGACCATTTGCTGCGACGGGGAGATTAGCCGGCGATGAGCATCAAGGGCAAAGCCAATATCGTCGGGGTGTTCGAGCACCCGACGCGCAAGGCCGACGACAAGTCGCTGTTTCAGCTGCACGCCGAATGCGCTGCCGGCGCGCTCGCCGATGCCGGGCTCGGCAAGAACGACATCGACGGCTACTTCTGCGCCTCCGGCGACACGCCGGGATTGGGCGCCCTGTCGATGATCGATTATCTCGGGCTCAAATTGAAGCATTGGGATTCGACCGACACCGGCGGCTCGTCCTACCTGCTCCAGGTCGAGCATGCGGCCGAGGCGATCGCACTCGGCAAATGCAACATTGCGCTGATCACCTTGGCCGGAAGGCCGCGCACCGAGGGGGTGGCGACCGGCACGGCACCACGCGCCGCGGCGGTGCAGTCGGCCGAGACCGCGTTCGAGAACCCCTATGCGCCGGCCACCGCCAACATGTACGCGATGTGCGCGATGCGCCACATGCACCAATACGGCACGACCAGCGAGCAATTGGCCTGGGTCAAGGTCGCGGCCTCGCATCACGCGCAATATAATCCGCATGCGATGCTGCGCGACGTCGTCACGGTCGAGGACGTGGTGAATTCGCCGATGATCGCCGACCCATTGCACCGGCTCGATTGCTGCGTGATCAGCGACGGCGGCGGCGCCATCATCGTCGCCAGCCCCGAGGTGGCGAGGAGCCTGAAGCGGCCGCTCGTCAAGATCATTGGCGCCGGCGAGGCGCCCAAGCACCAGATGGGCGGCGATATCGACCTGACCTATTCGGGCGCGGTGTGGTCCGGGCCAAAGGCGTTTGCCGAGGCCGGGGTCAAGCCCGCCGACATCAAATACGCCTCGATCTACGACAGCTTTACGATCACCGTCGTGATGCAGATCGAAGACCTCGGCTTCTGCGAGAAGGGGCAGGGCGGCCGCTTCGTCGCCGACGGCAATCTGATCTCGGGCACCGGCAAATTGCCGTTCAACACCGATGGCGGGGGCTTGTGCAACAATCATCCCTCGAACCGCGGCGGCCTGACCAAGGTGGTCGAAGCGGTGCGGCAATTGCGCGGCGAGGCGCACCCCAAGGTCCAGGTGCCGAACTGTAGTCTCGCACTGGCGCACGGCACCGGCGGATCGCTCGGCACCCGTCACGGTTCGGCAACGATTATTATGGAACGGGAGTGAGCGCGATGCAAAGCCAGGAGCGCAAGGTCCAGGCGCCGGTGCCCAATCTCGAAACCAAGGCATTCTGGGACGCCGCGGCTGCCGGCAAATTGATGATCGGCAAATGCAACGCCTGCGGCAAGACGCATTATTACCCGCGCACGTTCTGCCCGTTCTGCTTCAGCGACAAGACCGAATTGCAGCAGGTTTCGGGCAACGGCACGATCTACACCTACAGCGTCATGCGCCGCGCGCCGGTCCCTTACGCGATCGCCTATGTGACCCTGGCCGAGGGGCCGACGATGATGACCAACATCGTCGATTGCGACCTCGACCAGATCAAGATCGGCCAAGCTGTGAAGCTCGTCTTCAAACCGAGCGACGGCGGCCCCCCGGTCCCGATGTTCACTCCGGTATAACCGTTTCTGGTCGATCACCCTAAGGACAGAGCACTGCGGAAGATTACTCGGCAGATGTATTTCGCCACACTCGGCGGCAGAGCGTTTTGCGTGATCCCGAATGCGAACAGCCGCGGCATGTCTTATGATCGCCTGGATGATTTCGCTGAGCGCGTGCGCCCGCAAGTGAGCTCGTAGCTCGTAGGATGGGCTGAGCGCAGCGAAGCCCATCAATAAACGCATACGAGGTCAGCGATGGGTTTCGCTTACGCTCAACCCATCCTACCCAGGAGGCGTCATGGACACGCTCGAAGCCAACATCTCGAAACGGCCGGCGCATATCAGCGCCGAGGAATGGAAGGTCCGGGTCGATCTCGCGGCCTGCTACCGGCTGATTGCGCATTTTGGCTGGGACGATTTGGTGCTGACGCACAATTCGGCGCGAGTGCCCGGCACCACCGACCAGATGCTGATCAACCCGTCGGGGCTGATGTTCGACGAGATCACCGCCTCGAACCTGCTCAAGGTGGACATTTTCGATGGTCATCTGATCGAGCCGTCCGAATACGAGCCGATCAACGCCGGCGTCGTGATCCACGGCGCCATTTACATGGGTCGGCCCGACGTCGAATGCGTCGTCCACACCCACACCGAGGCCGATATCGCGGTCGGCGCGCTCGAGGAGGGCCTGCTGCCGCTCTCGCAATGGGCGATGCGCTTCTACAATCGGCTCGGCTACCACGATTACGAGGGCGTCTCGCTCGACATGGACGAGCGCGAGCGGCTGCAACACGACATCGGCCGGCATCCGGTGCTGGTGCTGCGCAATCACGGCCTGCTCGCGACCGGGCGCAACGTCGCCGAGGCGTTCTCGCTGACCTACCATTTCGAGCGCTCGGCCGAGGCTCAGCTGAAGATCATGGCCGCGGTCGCCGCCGGCGCCAAGATGGTGGTGCCGTCGCCCGACACCTGCGAGCGCCAGTCCGCGCAGTTTGCCGGCAATATGCCGCGCTTGCAGGGGCAGCGCGAGTGGCCGGCCTTGCTGCGTCTTGCCGACCGCCTCGACCCGAGCTACCAGAACTAAGCTTCGTCCTTGATCGGCACGGGCAGGGCGGGGCCCGCGCCGAACAAGGGAGCGCGGCCGTTGCGCCGGTCAGCGGCGCGCGCGCAACCTCACACTTCACGCCTTAGCCGGTCTCAGCGATCCCGGTAACCCTGGCCTTGGTCGTAGCCGTAGCCGTACCCGTGGTCGTAGCCTTGGCCTGGTCGGAGTAGCCTTGGCCCTGGTCGGAGTAGCCTTGGCCATAACCTTGGCCTTGGCCGTAGCCGGGCGGAGACGCATAGCCCGACGGCGGATACCCGGGTCCCGGCGCCTGCCCGTACCCGCGCTGCGGATAGGCTGACGGCTGCCCGCCATTGCATTGCAATTGGCCATTGTTGTTGCCGATGTCACCGACGCAACCCGCGACCCCCAGAGCCGTCTGCACGCCGCGTCCGTCGCCGGAGCGGCAGATTGCGGTCAGGGTGCTTCCTTGCATCCGGATGTTGCTGCAGCTCTGCCGGTAGGTGCCGGCGGGCGGCGCCTGCGCGTAGGCTGAACAGGACAGGCCGGCCAATGCGATTGCCCCGAGCAGCCCGCGAATCATCGTCATGTCGATCTCCCGGCGGTTGGTGATCCGGAGAACGGCGCAAAGCCGGCGAAAAGTTCCTGGGCGCGATCGGCGAAGCGGGCTTCCCTTGGCCGGCGAGGGGTGTAAACCTTGCCGCTTTGAAGCCTGGGGGTGTCCCGATGAAAATAACCGGCATTCGTTCCAACATCGTGGCACTGCCGGCTGACGAGCCGCTCGCCGGCGCCGCCGAAAATCCGAACGGCACGCGCCCGATCGTCACCCTCGAGGTCGAGACCGACGATGGTGCCGTCGGCGTCGGCGCCACCTATTTCGGCGGCGCGTTGACCGGCAGTTTGAAACGCGCGGTCGAGGATTTGGGCGCGCTTTGCGTCGGCGAGGACCCGGCGCGGGTCGAGGCGGTGGCGGCGAAATTGCGCGCGGCGGCGGGCTCGGCCGGGCCGGGCGGGATCTTCAACCTTGCGCATTCGGCGATCGACACCGCGCTGTGGGATTTGCGTGGCAAGGCGCTGAACCTGCCATTGTGGAAATTGCTTGGCGGCGCGCGCGAGCGGGTTCCGACCTATGCCAGCGGCGCGTTGATGCGCGGCCTCAGCCTCGACCGGGTGGTCCAGGCGGCAGCCACCCTGAAGGACAAGGGCTGGCGCGAAATGAAGACGCAGCTGGCCCTGCCGGGCGAGACGACGCCGGCGAAGGAGGTCGAGCGCATGCGCCGGGTGCGCGAGGCGATCGGCCCCGATATCAAGCTGATGTGCGACATCAACCAGCGCTGGCGCCCGGAGCAGGCGATCGACATCGGCCGCCGGGTCGAGGATGCCGGGGTCGGGCTATTCTGGCTCGAGGACGTGACCACCGCCGACGATTATCCGGGCCTCGCCCGCATCACCACCGCATTGTCGACGCCGGTCGCGGGCGGCGAATATGTCTGGGGCATCCAACCGTTCCGTCACATGCTCGAAGCCCGCTCGGTCGATGTCGTGATGATCGACCTGGTGCGAGTCGGCGGGATCACCCAGTGGCTCAAGGTCGCCGGCATGGCCGAGGCCTTCAACCTGCCGGTGGTCAGCCATCTGATCCCCGAGGTGCATGTCCACCTGATCGGGGCGATCCCGAACGGGCTGACGGTCGAATACATGCCGTGGCTGATGCCATTGTTCGAAGAAGTGCCGCAGCAGCAGAATGGCGAGCTGGTCCTGCCAAGCACGTCAGGGCTCGGCCTCAAATTCAACCAATCCACCATCGAGCGCTATCGCGTCGCCTGAGTTATGGTCGGTGACTCGCGTCGGCCAACTGATAATGGGGCGATCTTGCCTTGGCCGCTTCCATCATCCCGGCGCATGAGCGTGTGAAAGGTTCCCGGGTTCGGGCAGCGGTATGATGGGCTTCGCGAGAGCGGGGGCGTGGGGATGTTGTGTGGGGTGCGGGTGCTGGAGGCGAACCGGTCGCAGCTGTCTCGGGACTTGGTGGATTTGGAGGCTTTGCTGGCGGCGGAGCATCGCGCCCGGCTGGTGTGGCGGTTTGTCGAGACGCTGGATTTGACGGGATTTTACCAGGCGGTTCGCGCCCGCGACGGCGAGGCTGGGCGTCCCGCCGCCGACCCGAAGGTGCTGCTGGCGCTGTGGCTTTACGCGACCCTGAAGGGGGTGGGGGCGGCGCGCGAGCTGGACCGTCTGGTGCGCCGGGACGTGGCGTATCGCTGGCTGGCGGGGGGTTGCAATTGAAGCCATGAAGCATCGGGCAGATCAGGCGGTCCGGTGGAATTGCCGGCATGGGGAGCGCAGCGCTGCGGGGGCCGATGAGCTGCGGTCAGGCGGCCGAGGCCGCAGCCCTAAGCCGATGGGCGACCATGAGGTTGTTGGCCAGCGCATGCCAGAACGCCACCGCCTGGGTTTTGATCAGGCCGCGCACGCTCAGGCGGCCGAGGCCGCGGTTCTTGTAATGGGCGTGGGTGCGCTCGATCAATTTGCGCCGGGCGAAGATCGCCTGCGCTTCGGCGGTTTGCATCTGCGCGCGCCAGTCCTTCACCGCCTGGCGCTCTCGCGCTCGTTTGTAATGACGGCTGGCGCGGCCGGCCGCATCGAGCGCGGTTTCCGGCTTCTCGCCCGGCGGCGGCGCATAAACCCGCACCGCTCCCAACGGATGTTCGGCCAGGGCGGCGATATCGGCGCGCGAGGCGTAGCCTTGGTCGAACAGCGCGCGGCGCGGCGCGCGTCCGTAGCGGCGCGCCACCGCGTCCACCAGCGGGCGGGCCAAGCCCTGGTCGTTGCGCCGGTCGGTGGCGATGCCACGATCAGCCCCCGATCGCTCCAATCGCGCTAAAAACCAGAAGCCTTCACACGCTCAGAAGGCCGGGACCCGCCAAAACCGGCCGACTTTGAGGAGCGCCGCCGGGCATTTCGCGCGATTACCGGAACATGCGGCCTTCGGGAGGCAGGCCAAGCAGGATTTGGCCGACCGTCTCGAAATGGACCGGGCGGCCCTGGCCCTGCTGGGTCCCGGCATGGATGTCGCGCAGCCGGCGCTCAAACGGGTTCTCGTTGAAGATCGCGGTCGCCCCGGCGGCGCTGTAGACCGAGGCGACCACATCACGCGCTTGCTGGATCGCCCAGGTCGAGGCCAGCCGCAGCCGCGGATGCTGCTCGGGTAGAAAATCCCCGGTGCGCTCGGCCGCGTCCCACATCTCTTCGAGGGTGGCATGGATGAAGGCGCGCGAGGAGCGCAGCCGCGCCTCGCATTGCGCCACCTGCGACTGGATCACGTTGTTCTGGCGCAGCGGGTTGCGTGCGCCGCGCGGGATTTTATCGCGGGCGAGCACGATGAACGCCTCCAGCGCGCCGCGGGCGATGCCGAGCGACACGTTCGAGAAGCCCATCGCATAAATCATGCCGCTGGTGAATTTGTAGAGCAGCCCCGGCTCGCGCCGCTCGGCCGCGCTGTCGCGCGAGCAGGTGTATTGTTGCGGCACAAACAGATCCTCGACCGCGTAGCTGTCGCTGCCGGTGCCGCGCAGACCGATCACCTGCCAGTTGTCGATGATCTTGGCGTTCGATTTCGGAAACAGCACGGTGCGCACAAACGGGCGCCCGTTCGGGTTCATGCGCGGGGTGCCGTCCTCCTCAAAGATCGGCACATGCGCGCCAAGCCAGGTGGCGTGCCGGCTGCCGGTGGCGAACCCCCAGCGCCCGGTGACCCGGACGCCGCCCTGGACCGCGACGCCGCGCCCGGCCCCCGGCAAATCCGGCCCCCAGGCGAGGATGCCGCGCCGCGGCCCGAAGATCTCGCGGGCCACCGCCGGGTCGAGATAGGGTGCGGACATCGAGCAGCCCGAATTCTGCCCCAACGACCAGGCGACGCTGGGCTCGGCCTTGGCGATTTCTTCGAGCACCTGGACATAGGCGAGCGGGTGCAGCTCGGCCCCGCCCATCGAGCGCGGCAGCAGCAGCTTGAAAAATCCACCCTCGATCAGCGCCTCGACCACCCGTTCCGGCAATTGGCGAAGTTCTTCGATCTCGTCGGCGGCGTCTTCGAGCAATGGTGCGAGCGCGCGGGCGCGTTCGACATAGTCGGTGCCGCACGTCTCGGCGGGTGCCAAATCGAGCTCGATCGACGCCATTCTTTTCTCCTTTCGCGGCGGCGGGCTGGCCGCCTGCGACGCTGCTGCGCGGCAAGATACAACGCCGCGGCCTCCGCGGAGAAGATTTCCGCGCAACCCACCCGCGCCCGCGCCGCGAGCCGGCTGGGACGGAATGGCGGCGCGCTCAAGCCGGCGATGTCAGCGGGCGCCACCAGCGCCGGGTCAATGCCAGGGCCAGCAGCCCCTCGCCGCCGGTGGCGGCCGTCGCCCAGGGCGCGCCGATCAGGTTGGCAAGCACTCCGATCAGGATAAAGCCGAGCATGCCGATGCCGATGCACACCGACAGCACGCCATAGATGCGGCTGCGCATCTCGGGGGGCGCCGCCAGATAGACCAGGGTCGCCTGCATGATGCTGAAGCAGGCGTTGGCGACGCCGGTCATCAGCAGCACCGAGCCGGCGAGCAGCGCATAGGGCACCAGGGCGAACACCGGCACCATCATCAAGTAGGCAAAAACGCCGCCGAGGTAGACGCGCGAGAACAAATGCTGCCGGGCCAGCAGCGCGATTGCGACGGCGCCGCCAAAGGCGCCGACCCCGCCCATGCTGGTGAGCACGCCGACCGCGGCGGCGCCGAGATGCAGGCTGCCGTTGCCGATCACCGGAACCATGCTGGAAGCGGGCCAGCCAAACATGTTGTAGATGACGGTGATCGTCAGAACCGCGATCAGGCGGCGGTCGCCGCGAACCAGCAGCAGCCCGTCGATCATTCGCGCCAGCACGCTCTGCGCGCCGGAGGGCCGGAACAGGTTGCGATGGCGCACCCGCAATGCCGCCGCGAGCGCCACCAGGTAGCACAAGACGCTGCAGGAAAAGACGCCGCCCATCCCAAAGCTCGCGAGCAGAATGCCGCCGACTGTGGGCCCGAGAATCTGGCTCGCATTGTTGGCGCCGACGTCGATCGACATGGCGCGGCTCATCCGCTCGGAGCCGACCGCCTCGCCGATCATCGTGCGCCGCACCGGGTTGTCGGTGGTCGAGCCGATGCCGTTGACAAAGCTCGCGACCGCCAGCTGCCACACTGTGAGCGCGCCGGAAAAAGCCAGCAGCCCCAAAGTCAGCGAGGTCAACCCCATCGACGCGACGACGACGATCAGCGCAGTTCGGCGCTCGACCCGCTCGGCCACCGCGCCGATCACCGCCCCGAACAGCGCCATCGGCAGCATGCGCAGCATGGTCAGCGCGGCGACGATGAACGGCGATCCGGTGCGCTGATAGACAAAGACGGCGACCGCCAGCATTTCGAGCCAGCGCACGCCATAGACCACCAGGCCGACCAGCCACAGCCGCCAAAAATCGGGTTCGGCGATCAGCCGGGCGCGAGGCGTCGCCGCGGTCGCTGCCGCCACGGCATAGCCCCACGCCGGACCGCCGCGCAGCACCCGGCGCGCCCGCGGCCACCGCACCGCACCCATTCCCGCCCTCCGCTCCGCTGCCGACCCGGCTGTGCGCTGACATGGCCAGGCGCCGCGGCAAACCGGCTGGCTTCGGCCGCCGCCCTGCCGCCCGGATTGCCCTCAGACTTAGCAGAGATTCGACGACTGAGCGATTTTTGGGCAAGATCCGCCAGCACGCGGTTGCTCGCGGCCAATACCGGGTCCGCGATCGGTGCGGCCCGGCGTTTGCACTCGGCCTTTGCATAAGCGATGTCGCAAGGTGGGGTTTCCTATTTCGGTCGAAGTCGAATTGAAGCTCGCGGCCGATGCTGCCGATCTGGACGCCCTCAAGCGGGCGCTTGCGGCGCTTGCGCCAGGCGCTCCGATGATACGGCGCCGCCTGGTCTCGACCTATTTCGACACGCCGGATCTGGCGCTGCGGCGAGCCGGGTCGACCCTGCGCGTGCGCGACGAGGGCGGGCGGTTCACCCAGACCTTGAAGTCGGCCGATCTCGAGGGGGCGAATCTGCTGGCCCGCGGCGAGTGGGAGGACAAGGTCGCCGCGAACCGCCCCGACCCGTTGGCGCCGCGCAGCGGATCGCGGCTGCCGCAGGGCGTCGCCGGCCGGCTGTGCGCGCTCTTTGTGACCGAGGTTGCTCGCGAAACCATCGAGATCGAGCCATCGCCCGGGACGCGGGTCGAGGCGGCGATCGACACCGGCGAGATTCGCGCGATCGGCGGGGCGAGCAGCGGCCCGGCCGCGCCGATCAGCGAGGTCGAGCTCGAGCTCAAAGGCGGCAATCCGGCCGCACTTTACGATCTCGCCTTGAAGCTGCTCGCAACGGCGCCGCTGCGGATCGACCCACGCAGCAAGTCGGACCGCGGCTATGGCTTGGTCGGCGGGGAGACGCAGCCGGCGGCGGTTCGTGCCGAAGGCGTGGCCCTCGATCCCGCCATGAGCGTCGAGACGGTAGTGCAGAGCATCGGCCGCTCGTGCCTCACCCATCTGTTGCGCAACGAGCCGGCCGCTCTCGCCGGCCAGCCCGAGGGCGTGCATCAGATGCGCGTCGCGCTGCGCCGCCTGCGCTCGCTGCTGTCGGCGGTCAAGACGCTGCTGCCGCGAGACGAGCGGCGTGCGGTTGCCGAGCAGCTGGCCGGGCTCGCGGCGCCGCTCGGGCCGGCCCGGAATTTCGATGTGTTCGCCGCCGAGCTGATGCAGCCGCTGCACCGCAAGCACCAGGGCGAGCGCGGCTGGGGCGAGCTTTCGGCGGCGGTCGAGCGGATGCGCGACGCGGCCCATGACCGGGTCAAGGAGGAAATCCTGTCGGCGCGGCATACCGAAACAGTGCTGCGCCTGCTGCGCTGGTTCGACGGATATGGATGGCGTGCGTCGGAGGCGGCGGAGGAGCCGGCGCTGGCCGCGCCGATTGGCTCGGTCGCGGCGGGTACTCTCGATCGGCGGCGGCGCAAGGTGCGCCAGCGCAGCCGTCATTTCGCCGCGCTTACCCCGAAGGAGCGCCATCGGCTGCGCATCGCCGTCAAAAAATTGCGCTACACGCTCGAGCTGCTGCGCAGCCTCTATCCGCAGCGCGACGTGCGTCGGTTCGTCAAGCAGGTGAAGCCGGTGCAGGACGAGCTCGGCCATGCCAACGACATCCGCGTCGCCTACGGCCTGGTCATCGAGCTCGGCAAAACGGCCGAGCCGGCAGAGCCGATCGCCGCTTCTGGCGGCCAGCTGCTCGAGCTGCACGAGCGCGCGCTGCTGCGCGGCGAGCCGAAGCTGGGAAAGCGTCTGCGCCGGTTGAACCGCGCCGCGCCGTTCTGGAAAGCGTGAGCCGGCGGGCCGTTCAGTCGGCGGCCGCCTTTTCCGGAAGCGGACAGGTCACGCCGGTGCCACCGAGGCCGCAATAGCCGTGCGGGTTTTTCGCCAGGTATTGCTGATGATAGTCCTCGGCGAAATAGAAGGGCGGGGCGTCGGCGATCTCGGTCGAGATCGCGCCGTAGCGGGACGCTTCCAGCTTCGGCTGATAGGCCTCGCGCGACATCTCGGCGAGACGGCGCTGCTCGGGCGAGAACGTATAGATCGCCGAGCGGTACTGGGTCCCGACATCGTTGCCTTGACGCATGCCCTGGGTCGGGTCGTGGCTCTCCCAGAACCGCTTTAACAGCGCTTCGTAGCTGGTGACCCTTGGGTCGTAGACGACGAGCACCGCCTCGGTGTGCCCGGTGCGGCCGCTGCACACTTCTTCGTAGGTCGGGTTTGGCGTCGTGCCGCCGGCATACCCGACCGCCGTCGCCCACACCCCCGGAGCCTGCCAGAACACCCGCTCCGCCCCCCAGAAGCAGCCGAGCCCGAAGACGGCTTTTTCGAGACCGGCGGGATAGGGCCCGGCCAGCGGATGGCCGTTGACGAAATGTCGCTCGGGCACCTTGATCGCTTCGCTGCGACCCGGTAGGCACTCCTCGGGCCGGGGGACGGCCAGCTTGTCACGCATGAACGGCCACATCTGGCACCCTCTCTTCAAGATCGACGGTTTCGCCGACACCGCCTCGATGTATGCAGGCGGCCTCGCCTCGCCAATGCTTGTCGCGCGAACACGCCCAAAATGCCAGCTTGCTCGAACGCGCCAGGACAGGTGTTGTCTGCGCGGGGCAAAGAGGGGGTGGCGATGCTGAAAGCGTTTGTGGCAGGAATCATCGTGGCGATCGTGGTCGCGGTCGTCGCCGCCTACATCGTCTTGCAAACGGGTGTCGTCCCGGCCAACGCCGATGCCGCGCCCGGCGCTGTGGAAACCTGGGCGGCGAAGACCTCGCTGCGCGCGACCCTGGAGCGCGAGGCTCCCAAAATCGCCAATCCGGTCGCACTGACCGAGGCCAACCTGGTCGCCGGGGTCGGGCTCTATGGCAAGCATTGTGCAATCTGCCACGGCACGGCACAGGGCGACGCATCGGCCTCGCCGGTGGCGAAAGGCGAATATCCAAAGCCGCCGCAATTGGCGACGGACGGGGTCGAGGACGATCCCGAAGGGTACTCGTTCTGGAAGATCGAGCACGGCATCCGCTGGACCGGGATGCCCTCGTGGAAGGAGACGCTGAGCGACCAGCAGATTTGGACGCTGGCACTCTTCCTCAAGCATATGGACAAGCTTCCGTCCGCGGCGGAGCAGGCTTGGCGGCAGGTGACGAATTGAGCCGCGCGCCCGCCGCCGATATCGTGCCACCGCGGACGGCTCTTCCGCCGACCAAACCTGCGGCTGCTCTAGCGCTGTGCGTGCGCGCGACGATATTGTCAGCCGAACCTCGCCGCGGTATTAGAGTGCACCGGGCCAAGGCCGAAGGGGGACAATGACCATGGCTTTATTCAGCTGGAGCAAATCTTTCGAGCGACCTGATGAGAGGCAAATGGCCATGCCGCTGACCCGCCGTGTCGTGCTGACCTTATTGCTGCTGGTAGGCGTCACGGGGCCGGCGATGGCGGCGATGCCGAGTGATGCCGGCGCGCCGGCCGTCGCATTTATGAACAAGCTGTGGAGCAGTGCCATCGAGGTCTTGAACAAACAGACCCCAGTCGCAGAAAGACAGACACGGTTCCGAAAATTATTTCATAAGGATTTTGATGCCCCAGGCATTGCTCGGTTTGTCCTTGGCCGCTACTGGCGCACTGCAACTCCGGCGGAGCAAAAAGAGTTCCTGAAGCTGTTTGAGAATTATGTCGTCTTCGTTTATACGGCGCGGCTTTCCGATTTCGGTGGCGAGCAGTTCAAGATCAGCGGCAGCCGGCCCGACCAGGATGCGGTCATCGTCTCGACCGATGTGATCTCGCCAGGCGCGCCGCAGCCGCTCAAGGTCGATTGGCGGCTGGTCAACGATGATGGCAGCTTCAAGATCAGCGACGTCATTGTCGAGGGGGTCAGCATGGCGGTGACCCAGCGCTCCGAATTCGCCTCGGTGATCCAGCGCCACGGCGGTCAGGTGCAGGGCCTGCTCGACCTGATGCGCGAGAAAACCGCGAGCGCCGTGCGCTAGAACCCGATCCGATCAAGTTGCATCATTCCTCCTCGCCCCCGCGCAATCCCCGGATCAAGTCCGGGGAGGGGTCCAGGGCCTGCCCTCCTGTTCAGGCCAGGGGCAGGCTTTGGCGTGAACAGGGGGCGACCGTGAAGTCGCTCCCCTCATGCCAGGGGCAAGCTTTGGGTTCCCGCTTTCGCGCGCTTGCGCGGGAATGACGGCGGAGTGGCGGGAGGCGTGGCAACTCCAGTCAAGGCGGTTACGCTCTAAGCGTCAGGTTTTAACCACTATGTGCCGCGAAACACGACGAGGGCGTCTACCGCCTTCACGCCCTGACCTCGCGGCAGCACCATCAGCGGATTGATGTCCAGTTCTGCCAAGTGTCCTTCAAGGTGCATGGCGAGGTGCGACACGCGCACCAGGGTATCCGCGAGCGCATCGAGGTCCGCCGCCGGCCGTCCGCGAAAGCCATGGAGCAACCGGGCTCCTTTGACCTCGGCGATCATGGCCTGTGCATCCCTGCACGTGATCGGGCAGCGTCGCAGGGCCACATCGTTGTAGACCTCGACCATCACCCCGCCACTACCGAACAGCAGCACCGGGCCCAATTGCGGGTCGCAAGAGACGCCAATGATGACTTCGACGCCTTCTCCGACCATCTCCTGCACCGACACGCCGGTGATCCGAGCCTCGGGCGCGATCGCATTTGCCGCACCTGCTCCCTCCCCCTCGATGGGGGAGAGCCCGCCCCGGACTTGATCCGGGGGCCGGGGTGGGGGTGAATTCGCCGCCTGATGTTCGGATGGATTGCCGCCGGCCCGATCACCCCCTCCCACCCCTCCCCCATCGAGGGGGAGGGCACTTAAATAGGTCTTGGCATTGGCCAGGATTTCGGTGTAGGCGGTTCGCACTTGGGCCGCATCACGCAAGTTCAGCCGAACGACCCCGGCCTCTGTCTTGTGCAGGATATCCGGGGAATCGACCTTGAGAGCCACCGGAAACCTGATCTGCTGTGCGGCCGCGACGGCGGCCTCTGCGGAATTTGCCAGCCGCTCGCGCGCACTCGCCACTCCCCAAGCTGCCAGCAGCTCTTTGCTCTCGGACTCCGAGAGGGTCGGACGCCCCAAGCCCAGAGCCCGGGCGATCGCCTGATCCTGCCCCGCCGTGCGCGGCGGGGCCGCGGCAAAGCCGTCGGCCAGGCGACGCTCGCGCCATCGATGATACTCAAGGCGGCTCTGCAGGCCTCGGGCCAGTTTGTCCGGCGTGTAGAAGATCGGTATCCGGGCGGCTTTGAGCTGTGCCAGGCCAGATTTGGCGTCCCGGCTTCCGGTTCCCGTCAGCCCCTCCGCCCCGCGCGAGGAAGCGGTAGCCCAGATGTCGTCTTTCCCGGCCACCCCATCGAGCGCCATGTCCTTCGAATGGTTGCTCGGGGTCGTACCCGTCGCGGCGCACGTCTTGGAGCAGCCCTGGGCGGATGGGGAACCGAAAATGAAGATGCTTGTTTATCGAAGCAAAACCGTGTGAGAGGGCCGCGAGAGATGAAGGTTCTCCGTGTCTGCATCGTTATTCTCGTCCTGGCTCCCGCGGCCGCAGTCTCCGCGGAGAAGCCGTCCGAAATCTTCCCGGCAGAAGTATTCGCGTTTTTGCACAAAGTGCGGCCCAATGTTACGCAATTTCAGACGGTCCAGCAGAAGATGACCAGGACATCCTGCAATGCACAGCAGTTCAGTTGGTGGTGCGGAGATATGGACAGCCCTGATGACAGCAAATATGGAGTGTGTTGCAAATCGACCGAGCGCTGTGCTCATAACGCCAACGGGCACGCCTATTGTCGGGATTGACCTGGTGAAAGGGCGCTAATGCACTGGACACATTCTAGAACGTCTGTCTGGATGCCGATATGTCGGAGCTCAATCGTTATCGGCCTGATCGTGCTGGTATTGAACGGACGACCCGCCTTTGCCGAAGGCGAGATTTGGTTACAATGCAATGCGTATGGGCAATCAGAAGGTGATGATGATCGCAGTCTGGGAATAGCGCCTAGACCCAACCAAAGAGTCTGACATTTACGTCTGGAATGCTGGGAAGGGTACCCTCTGGCGTTACGATCACGAAAACAAAACCTTAAATCCGGAAAAGGCACAGATAAGTTTAGAACGGATAACACTCGATTGGTCCTGGTCCGACGGGTACGTGCACCGAGGAATCATCGTAATCGATAGGCGAACGTTGGCTTATTCTTATTTCCTCGAAGGAAAGGGGAGGAATTCCTACCATATTTCTGACAAGGGACAGTGCTCTCGCATATCGGCCCAACCGGTTCGGAAGGGGCAGATATGAAACTGGAGACCTCCAATTACCTGGCGGTTTAGGCCGGTTTGTGATTCGATGAGCGAGGTCTGCGCTGGGGGGCGGAGATGCGCGGTCAGGCGGGTTTTTTTGACATTGACGAGCGGCTGAAGCAGCTCTCTGCCAAGGGCGACAGCCTGGAGCGGCTGAACGGGATGGTGGATTTCGAACTGTTTCGGGCCGATCTGGAGCGGGCGGTGCCGCGCTCGGATCGTTCGAAGGGTGGCCGGCCGCCATTCGACCACGTGCTGATGTTCAAGACGCTGGTGCTGCAGGCGAGCCACAACCTGTCGGACGAGCGCACCGAGTATCTGATCCGCGACCGGCTGTCGTTCATGCGGTTTCTCGGTCTTGGACTGGCCGACACGGTGCCGGATGCCAACACGATCTGGACCTTCCGCGAGGCGCTGACGCGGGCCCGCATGGCGGGGAAACCGGCGATCGAGGTCCTGTTCGAGCGGTTCGATGCAGCGCTCGGGGCGGCCGGATTTCTGGCGATGAGCGGCCAGATCATCGACGCCTCGATTGTCGCCGCCCCAAAGCAGCGCAACACCGACGGTGAAAAGCGCGACATCAAGGAAGGCCGCATCCCGCCCGAGTGGGCGCAACAGCCGGCCAAGCTGCGTCAGAAGGACCGCGACGCGCGCTGGACGGTCAAATATACCAAGGCCAAGCCGAGCGAGGGCGGCGCACCGCGGGTCGATCTGGCGATCCCTGCCTTCGGCTATAAGAACCACATCGGCATCGACCGGCGGCATCGCCTGATCCGCCGCTGGACGGTCACCGATGCGGCGCGCCACGACGGGGCGTTGCTGCCCGAGTTGATCGACAAGAACAACACCGCCAGCGAGGTGTGGGCCGACACTGCCTATCGCTCCCAGGCCAACGAGAAGTACCTCGCCGGTCGTCTGCTGCGCTCGCAGATCCACCGCAAGAAGCCCAAGGGCAAGCCGCTGCCGCGCCGCACCGCTCGGGCCAATGCCCGCAAGTCGGCGGTGCGCTCGGCGGTCGAGCACGTCTTCGCCCGCCAGAAAGGGCCAATGGGCCTGTTCATCCGCACCATCGGTATGGCACGAGCGAGAACCAAGATCGGCCTCGTCAACCTCCTTTACAACATGCAGCGAATGGTCTGGCTGACGGCCCAGGCCGCGCCAACCTGACCCAAAGAACCGCTAATCAAGCCGGCCGCGCCTCGGCTCACTGACCGCCGCCAACCAGCCGATCACGGCACTGCCAGATGCCCGGCTCCTTCCGTCCGGATGGCGGTTATTGGAGGTCTCCAACTGGTGACTGCTATTTGCTTTTTGGCCGTAGCAATTTTCTCCACTGAAGCAGATGCTACAACTATAAAACTTCTGTGCAAATGGCTCGAAGTGAAGTGTATTACAGCCGAAGATTGCGGCACTCGAAATGAGCACATATTCACAATTGATACAACTCGGAAATTGGTCGATGATCGGTATAATGCCGAAAAGACGGACATTACATAATCTGGAGCTACGGCGGGAGTTGGCGTATAAACAGGAAAACCGGTGAAATTCATCCTCTGAAATCCTCATCCGGACGTATTGTGTTTGAGGGGGATTGCTCGATCGCACCTGAAAATAAGTTCTAAGGGGGCAGACTCGAATGCGATTATCGAAGGGAATTGCGGCGTTGTACCGGGAAAAAGACCTAATTAATCGCTTCCCCTTAGGGAGGAAACGAACGATGTTGAGGGGCGTCATACCTGCGATCTGCCTGTTATCCGCCTCGTTGTGGGGAACCCCGACACTTGCGGATAATCTGGGAACTGCGGTTGGGAAAGGCGTTACCGAACCGCCCACCCGAAACGCAATTCCCGGCGACACGGAAGAGATGAACGACCGGGAATTGCGCATTCGCCGCAACATGGAGAACACCGGCACACCTTACGGAACCGGCGATCCTGCACCTAATCAGAGCTTGCCACCAACCCAACCTGCAAAGCCCAACGCACCGTTCAAGCCAACGGGCCACCCGGCAACGGGACCACGTGGATGATCCGCTATGGCATAGGACATTGCCGATGAGAGTCGCAACTACGCTTGTTGGCGTTGCCATCGTCAGCTTAGTTGGCCTCGGGCTTACCAGTTGCGGGCCCTCATCCGCCGAGCGGGCGCGCATGCAAATGGACGCCGAAGAAGCGGCGGCACGAGCCCATAAGCACTTCTGCGCGAATTACCCGGGCGACCGCCAATGCGCTCTTGAGCGTATAGTCAATAACAAGGAAGGCTGCTCTCACCACAGGAGCGGCAATTGTAATGACTACATAGTTCTCTCCAGCGAAATACTGAAGGAAACCTCTCCCAACTACGCATACCGCGACGACCCTGAACGACGCAAAACAGATCTGCCAAAATGATGAGAGCAGCCGAGGCATGCAGTTTGCTTGTCAAGTTTCGGCAACCACTCTTGCAAAACACGGCGGCGACGCCAGTACGGTTGCGGCTATTAACCAGGCTAATTGCAAGAACGGCGACCTCTCCTCGTGTAATGATGTAGAGGCAGCCGCAAAGGAACGCGGCGACCAGGCCGCTGTTGACAAGGCCAAGAGCTATGCCTGCGAGGCTGGACACTGGGGAAGTTGCCCACCCGAATTAAGACCAACTGCTGAAGATGTCCGCACCGTGCAGGATCACGAAACTTGCGTGGGACATGAACGGTATCTCTGCTCAAAAGCAGAGCAGGAGTGCAATGAACGAGTGCCCATGTATCACTACAGCAGCGACTGCCAGCATACAGGGGAACTCGCAGGATCGACGCAGATAATAAGTGTCCCTGGTGACGGTTTTTTTGATGGAGGAAAGGAGCTGCAATGAAGATCACCTATGTTGCCAGCATCGTTCTTAGTCTCATCCCTAGCATTAGCTATGCTGGTTGCAGCATGGCGAATTGTGACAATCGGACGAACCCCGGCAGCTGTGACCGTGCCCAGGCTGCATATAACGCATGTCGGGATGCCGAGCAGGCTGCGCGCGCGCGTAGTTTTGAACAGCAGAAACTCGATGCTGCCCGCGGCGCAGGGACATTAAACCGAGATGTGAACCAGATGACGACACCACCCAGAGCTGGGAACGTCGGCGGGCTCCGATAACTGCGGTCCGAAAGCTGAATGGTAATCGCACTGGTTGGCTTTAGCGTCCGGCGAAGCGCTACACCGCTAAGTCAATGCAATCCGAGTAGCGGTGTAGTAGTTCATGCGGGCCCTAACGCCGGGTCCTATGGTTTTCCTGGAGGACAATAATTCTGAATTGGAGCCATTGATGCGCTGGGCCGCTTTCGCCATCTTGGCTGTCGTACTCGCTCCTTCGGGTGCAGTAGGACAGGACGTGTGGTTGGAGTGCGATTCCTATGGCGAGCATAGCCAAATCCAAACGCCTCGTATCTTCGTATGGAACGCGGAGAAGGGTTCCCTACAGCTTTATGACCCGACAAAACACACCCTGGATTCAATGCCAGTAACGGTAAGCCCAGAAAGAATAGGGAGCCGATTTGAAGATAGCGAATTTAGAAGAGTTTATCAAATA
This sequence comes from uncultured Alphaproteobacteria bacterium, assembly GCA_963738185.1. Lineage (GTDB taxonomy): Bacteria > Pseudomonadota > Alphaproteobacteria > ATCC43930 > CGMCC-115725 > AP-15. The sequence goes on from CAVTVA010000003.1 coordinate 2,155,957, forward strand.
GATCGGCGAACGCTCGCTTACAACGAGATTTTTGAGTACAAGGGGGGTTTTAAGAACTACTATCAAGGACAATGCTCTGTTGTTGACCCGCTCCCGGTTCGTAAGGGAAAGATATAGAGAGGCGATATGTTAAAGGCAATGATGACTGTCGCTCTTCTGATTCTCACAACTCCCTTAGCCGATGCTGCAATTCTGAAACTGGTCTGTAACAACCGTTTGTGTATTGGATTCGAACAGTGTGTGGACGGGAAGAAGGAAGCATAGTTATGATTGATATTACCCGGAATTTGGTGAATGGCTCTCAGAGAGCAGAAATTGCCTGTGATTCCATATCATGGACAACGACCAGTAGCAACAGTAGTGAGAGCAGCAGTCGCTGCTCCACATTTCAGGATCAGCCGCGAGCAAATTCGGAATACGCCGGCACTGTCGGGCCAGTCGGCACAACAAGAGCCTTGGTGAGCAACGCAGCACATCACCTGCCGGCAGCTCGAATTCGAGTGGCAGTGGTAAGTCCTGCCCTCACGGATACACGAACGGTAAGTGTTATTGAGGAATAGTCATCGCCCTCGGCCTCCGTGCTGGGAGCGATGCTCCCAGTCATGCCATCCGGCGCGACGCTGCAAACTTTTGGGTCCGGCTCTCAGCCAAATGCAGTGCTATGTGCCGCGAAACACGACGAGGGCGTCTACCGCCTTCACTCCCTGACCTCGCGGCAGCACCATCAGCGGATTGATGTCCAGCTCTGCCAAGTGTCCTTCAAGGTGCATGGCGAGGTGCGACACGCGCACCAGGGTATCCGCGAGCGCCTCGAGGTCCGCCGCCGGCCGTCCGCGAAAGCCATGGAGCAACCGGGCTCCTTTGACCTCGGCGATCATGGCCTGTGCATCCCTGCACGTGATCGGGCAGCGTCGCAGGGCCACATCGTTGTAGACCTCGACCATCACGCCGCCACTGCCGAACAGCAGCACCGGGCCCAATTGCGGGTCGCAAGAGACGCCAATGATGACTTCGACGCCTTCTCCTACCATCTCCTGCACCGACACGCCGGTGATCCGAGCCTCGGGCGCGATCGCATTTGCCGCACCTGCTCCCTCCCCCTCGATGGGGGAGAGCCCGCCCCGGACTTGATCCGGGGGCCGGGGTGGGGGTGAATTCGCCGCCTGATGTTCGGATGGATTGCCGCCGGCACGATCACCCCCTCCCACCCCTCCCCCATCGAGGGGGAGGGCACTTAAATAGGCCTTGGCATTGGCCAGGATTTCGGTGTAGGCGGTTCGCACTTGGGCCGCATCACGCAAGTTCAGCCGAACGACCCCGGCCTCTGTCTTGTGCAGGATATCCGGGGAATCGACCTTGAGAGCCACCGGGAACCCGAGCTTTTCTGCGGCCTTGACGGCGGCCTCTGCAGAATTTGCCAGCCGCTCGCGCGCGCTCGCCACGCCCCAGGCCGCCAGCAGCTCTTTGCTCTCGGACTCCGATAGGGTCGGGCGCCCCAAAGCAAGAGCCCGGGCGATCGCCTGATCCTGCGCCGCCGTGCGCGGCGGGGCCGCGGCAAAGCCGTCGGCCAGGCGACGCTCGCGCCATGTATGATACGCGAGCCGGCTCTGCAGCCCTCGAGCCAATTTGTCCGGCGTGTAGAAGATCGGTATCCGGGCGTCCCTGAGTTGTGCCAGCCCGTTCTTGGCGTCCCGGCTTCCCGTCCACAAGAACACCACACCCTTGTCGGTCCGATCCCGCTCTTTGATGACCTGCTGCGCTTGGGCGTCCGCCCCGGCGCTCGCCACGACGAGCGTCCCCATCCGGGGATCATCGATCATGTGCTGCATGATCTGCGGGAACGACTCGCTGTTGGCAAAGCCCGTCACATCGGCAGGGTTCGCCGCCCACCCGAAGCCCTTCAGGATCCCATTGATGCCGTCACGCGCCTCCTGCCCGAGCGGCGGTAGATCGAGACCGGCCTGACCGCACATGTCGGCGGTCAGCGAGCTGATGCCGCCCGAGTGGGATACCACCGCGATGCCGGGCACGCCGGGCTTGGGGGTGTGGGCCAGGAGGTGTGCCGTCTCCAGGAGCTCGTCGTAATCCTGGACGCGGATCACCCCGTATTGGGCAAAGATCGCATCGTACCGGGCGTCCGCCCCCGTCAGCGCTGCGGTATGCGAGCGTGCCGCCCGGGCTCCCAGCTCCGAACGCCCGATTTTTATGAGGACGATCGGCTTGCCGCGCTCTGCGGCGAGCTTTGCCACTTCGAGAAATTTATCGGCGTGCTTGAAGCCTTCGACAAAGCCGGCAATGACCCGAGTATCCGGATCGTCCAGCAGGTAGCGGGCGAAATCGGTGAAGTCGAGGTCCGCCTCGTTCCCGGTCGAGATGATATAGCTAAAGCCGATGCCGTTCTCCACCGCCCGCACCAGGAACGGCCCGAACGCCGTGGCCCCGCTTTGGCATACGAGGCCAATCGGCCCGGTCAGGCCAGACGCCCCGCGCGAGGAAGCGGTGGCCCAGATGTCGTCTTTGACATTCGCGAGCCCGAGGCAGTTGGGGCCGCTGATCCGCATGCCTGAGGTGCTGGCAAAGGCGCCCAATTCGCGCTGCAAATCACGCCGGTCGTCCACGCCGCGCTCGGCAAATCCCGCCGAGATCACGATCGCCGATCCCGCCCCCTTGCGGTGGCTCTCCTCCAGGACATCTAGCACCTGGTCCCAGGGCACCACGATCCCCACCACATCCGGGGCCTCCGGCAGGCTCGTCACGCTCGGGTAGGACGGGACCCCCATGATTTCGTCATAACGCGGGTTCACGGCATAAACCCGCACTCGGTCTTTGGCCTTGAGCGCCGCCGCCAGAAACCGCCCGCCATATTGCATCCGCGGCGTGGCACCGACGATCGCAATCGAGCGCGGGTTGAGCATTTTGCGTATCGACGCCATCTGTGGTTCTGTCCAGAACTCCATGACACCCCCTGAAAAGAACGTGGTCCGTCGCGTCATCGCACCCAGCCGGGGCTGTCGATCAAGCCCGGGCGCTGCGCGACCCACGCCAGACCCTGACCCATGATTACAAGCGCCACAGCCTGCCCCCGAAAGCGGGGGTGTTGGCTGGGCTCGGGCGCCATAAGCGCTGGACCTTCCGCTTCACCCCCACCTCCGCCTCATGGCTCAATGCGGTCGAGAATTTCTTTTCCAAGATCACCGGCCAATGCATTCGCCGCGGCGTGTTCCGCTCGATCGTCGACCTCCAGGCCGCCATCAACGCCTATTCCGCCGAGCCACAACGCCAATCCAAAACCTTCCTCTCGAACCAATCCGCCGATGCGATCCTCGCCAAACTCGACCGCATTCCCGTACCATCTGAATGCGTCCGAGCCTAGTGGTCCGATCGAAACGCTTGGTTCCCAAGCGTTTCGTGAATCGGCCCACCAGATCAATGCGCTGGTGGTGCGATTCAGCCGACGGATCGGAACCATCCGTTGGCATCGCACCACTAGAGGCGCGCCAGCACCGTGTCCTTGAAGCGGCGCATCTCGGCGAGCGAAGCGTCGGCGTCGGGACGCTCGAAATCGATGTCGACGGCGGCGACCCCGAGCTCGCGCAAGGCCCGAAGGTCGGCGGCGATGTCGGCGCTGCTGCCGCCGAAGAGCCGGCGCTCGCCGTCTGAAGCCCGGTCCGGCACCGCCTCGCCATAGCGCTTGATCCGGTAGGTCAGTGCCAGCGTCGCCGGGTCGCGGCCGGCCTCGGCGGCAAACCGGCGCAGCCGCGCCACGCCAGCGCGATAGCGCGGCAGGCTGTCGAGCAGGTGCCGGTTGTTGCTGCCGATCGGATACCACGCGTCGCCGAGCCGTGCCGCGCGGCGCAGGGCGGGCCCGCTCTCGCCGCCGACCCAGATCGGCGGGTGCGGCCGCTGCACCGGCTTCGGCTCAAACAGGACGCCGTCGAACCTGACCCAGTCCCCGTCGAAGCGCGGCGCCTGCTCGGTCCACAAGCTGCGGAACGCGCGGATGTATTCGTCGGTGACCGCGCCGCGCGCGGCAAACGGCGTGACCGCCACCGCGTCGAACTCGCTTTCGAGCCAGCCGGCGCCGATGCCGATGGTAAGCCGCCCGCCCGACAAGACGTCGATCGTCGCCAGCATCTTGGCGGCGAGCACCGCCGGCCGGTACGGCACCACCATGACCGCCAGCACCAGGCGGATCTGCTTTGTCCTAGCCGCGACATAGGCCGCCGCGGTCAGCTGGTCGTGCCGCCGCTGCGGCCCCTCGCCGAAGAATTCGCCGCTCTCGGAATAGGGGTAGCCGGGCGCCTTCAGGTTGGGCAGCAGGATGTGGTCGGTCAGGGTCAGGTAGTCATAGCCGAGCGCCTCCCCCTCCTGCGCGATCCGGGTCACGATCTCCGGCTCGGACATCGGGCCGCTGATCGGCAGGTTGAAACCGAATTGCATCCCAATCTCCGCAAAAAGGCATCCGATAATAAGGGGGCGGTTCGAAGGGGACTATGAGCGAAACCGCGGATACCTGAGGTTGGCGAGCTGCGCCCGGACTCGTAGCTTCGCCAGGCGCGAAGCATATATCATTACCGCGGTCTCTCCGCCTTGCGGGATATTGCCATGACGAAGCTGCTCGATGTCGCGATCAACAGAATCCGTGAACTGCCGGATGCCGATCAGGACGAGGCGGCCGAGATTCTGCTGGCCGTCGCCGCAAAGCGGACGCAGCCCGTGCATCTCGACGACGAAACCCGAGCGGCGGTCCACGAGGGCCGCGCACAAGCAGAGCGCGGCCAGTTTGTTCCCGACGGGGACATGGCCCGGTTCTTCAGGCGCGGCAATGGATGAGGATTCGCTACACGCTTCGTGCGCGCGCCGACCTCGAAGAGATTTGCGAGTATCTTGAGAGGCGAGCGCCAACAGCCGCGCAATCGTTGAAGTCGCAAGTCGAGCGCCAGGTCGGGTGGCTCGGCCGGTTCCCCTACATGACGCCAGCAACCGACGAGCCGAACATCCGAGAACTGACGCTGTCACGGCACCCTTACAAAATCTACTACGAGATCGCGGGCGAAGAGGTACGGATCCTGCACATTCGCCACGCAAGACGGAGACCGGCAAAGCGACCGCGATAAGCCGCAATCAAGCACCCGGTTGCGATGAGTCGGCGATTGTGCCGAGTTCAGCCGCGCGATAGCCTATCCGTTCGCGGCGAAAGGGGGAGGCGATGCAGCTGGGGTTTGTCGGCACCGGCACGATGGGGACGCCGATCGCCGGCTGTCTGATCGACGCCGGCCATTCGTTGACCGTCTACGATGTCCGGGCCGAGGCGACGCAGGCGCTGGCCGGGCGCGGCGCCGGTGCGGTCGCCAGCCCGCGCGCGGTGGCCGAGCGGAGCGAAATCGTGTTTACCTCGCTGCCGGGCCCGGACCAGATGGAGCCGGCCGTGCTCGACCCGGCGACCGGCATCCTCGCCGGGCTGCGCGCCGGCGCCGGCTATATCGACCTGACGACCAACGCGCCCTCGGTCGCGCGGCGGGTGGCCGCGGCGTGCCGCGCGCGCGGCATCGACATGCTCGACGCGCCGGTCAGCGGCCGGCCGCCGGGGATGACCGTCATGGTCGGCGGCGACGCCGCGGTGTTCGCGCGATGCCGGCCGCTGTTCGAGGCGATCGCCCGCAACATCTTCTATGTCGGCGAGGCGGGGGCCGGCTGCATCGCTAAGCTCGTCACCCAATATCTTGGCTACACCAATTTTGTCGCGGCGCTCGAAGGGCTGCTGATCGGCGCCAAGGCGGGGGTCGATCCCGGCGTCCTGGCGCAGATCGTGCCGTTCAGCGCCGGCGCCAGCCGCACTTTCGACAACATCCCGCGCTCGGTGTTGTCGGGCGCGTTCACCGCCGGCGGCACGCTCGACATTGTCGCCAAGGACCTGCATCTGGCCGGGGAGCTCGCGCGCGAGGTCGGCGCGCCGGCCAATCTCGGGCTTCTCGCCCACGATGTGCTGCACCGGGCGCAGGCCCAAGGCTGGGGTCAGGATGGCTTTCCGATCGCCGCGCGCATCTTGGAGGCAATGGCCGGCTGCGAGCTGCGTTCGCAGACCGCGCAGAACGCGGCAACCTACCAGGCCGACGATCCGCGCCGTGCCCCTGCCGGCGGTCAATCACCGCGATAACAAAGGTCGCGTGCTGACCATTTGGTTAAACGGTTGCCTGCAGAAGCATCTTTTGTTCTATTAGGTTGAGGCGGATGTCGATCCTACACTCCGACATGGTCCGCATCCCCGGCGGCACATTCCTTATGGGCTCGGACCATCATTACCCGGAGGAGGCGCCGGCCCACCGGGTCAGCGTCGATCCGTTCCTGATCGACCGGCATCCGGTGACCAATCGGCAATTCCGCGAGTTTGTCAGGGCGACCGGCCACGTCACCTTTGCCCAGATCCCACCCGACCCGAAGGATTATCCGGGCGCATTGCCGCACATGATTTACGCCGGCTCGCTCGTCTTCACTCCACCGGCGCACCCGGTCGATCTGCGCGACTGGAGCCAGTGGTGGGTTTTCCTCAAGGGCGCCGACTGGCGCCATCCCTATGGCCCCAAAAGCAATATCGGCGGGCTCGACAGCCATCCGGTGGTGCATGTCAGCTTTGGCGACGCGCTCGCTTATGCGCATTGGGCCGGCAAGGAGCTGCCGAGCGAGGCCGAATGGGAATTTGCCGCGCGCGGCGGGCTCGCCGGCGCCGAATTCGCCTGGGGCGACGAGTTCACCCCCGGCGGCAAGCACATGGCCAATACCTGGCAAGGGGCGTTCCCGCGCCACAATTTGGCGCTCGACGGCTTTGCCCGCACCTCGCCGGTCGGCGCGTTTCCGGCCAACGGGTACGGCCTTTGCGACATGATCGGCAATGTCTGGGAATGGACCGCCGACTGGTATTCCGCGAGGCACCCGGCCGATCTGCTAAAGGCTTGCTGTATCCCGCAAAACCCGCGCGGCGGACCCGAGGCGGCGAGCCATGACCCCCGCCAGCCTGAAATCAGCATCCCGCGCAAAGTATTGAAGGGCGGCTCGCATCTGTGCGCGCCCAATTACTGCCGCCGCTATCGCCCGGCCGCGCGTCACGCCGAGCCGGTCGATACCTCAACCAGCCATGTCGGCTTTCGCTGCGTCGTTCGAGAAGGGGGTCACGATGGCGGTGCTGATCAATAAATATTTGATGAGGCGATCGAAAAAAGCGTCCGCTTTGGTGGGAAATAGTCCTGGGGAGCGGATCGTGGCCCCGCCGCCGGCCGAGCAGGACGGCCGGCGTTGTCGGCGATCTTTGGCGGCATTGCTGGCGCTGGTCGGCATCGGCGTCGCTTCCGGGCCGGTGCTGGCCGCGGATAAACCGCTGCCCAATATTCTTTTTATTGTGACGGACGATATCGGCATCGACCAATGGCAGCTGTTCGGCTACGGCGAAGGGGTGCTCGCCCGGACGCCGAATATCAACGCGATCGCGGCGGCGGGGATCAAATTCAACAATGTTTGGGCGATGCCGGCGTGCTCCAACGGGCGCGCCGCCTTTATTACCGGACGCTACCCGTTCCGCACCAATGTCCTGACCGCCATCGGCAACAATGATCTCGCCAATTTCATGGTCAACCCGAACGAGGCGGCGGTCCCCAAATTGCTGAAGCAGCGCGGCTACCAGAGCGCGCTGTTTGGCAAGTACCATCTGGGCATCCAGGGCAACAACCCTTACGGCTACCACATGGTGCAGTCGCTGGGCTTTGACTACTTCGACGGCTGGCTCGACGACACCGGCGATCCTTCGTCGATCGACACGACCGCGGGCGGCGTGTCCAAGCCCGGCACCTGGTCATGCGGGTTCGTGCGGGATGCGCGCCATGGCGGCGCCGACAAGGGCGCCTGCTACGCCGGCAACAACACGTGCCGCGAGGTCACGAAATCAGGTGCTGAGGCGCCGGGCCGCATCTGCCGCGACGCCGGCGGCATCTTCGATCCGGACCGTTCATGCGTTAACCCGACGCCGGGCTATATCGATTTTTCGACGCTCAGCGGCCATTACGTGTCGCCGCTGGTGATCAACCATGAAGACGGGTCGGTCGAGAGGGTGCCATCGACGGATCTGCGGGCGCGCACCTACCGCGGCACCGAGCAGATCGACGCGGCGATCGCATGGATCAACCGCCAGCCCAAGGGGCGGCCGTGGATGGCGACCGTGACGTTCGCCTCGGCGCACACTCCGCTGATGCAGCCGCCGCGTCAGTCGCTGCCTGCGGGCGAACCGGACACCAGCAATCTCGATTGCGTCAACTTGGCCGACCAACGAATTTTGTCGGACCAGATGGAAGAGGCGCTCGACACCGAGGTCGGCCGGCTGTTGCTCGAAACCGGGCTGGCCGGCGGCGCAAACGGCCATCTCGTCTATCGCCCAAAGCAAACCAATAGCTATGTTATCCTGGTCACCGACAATGGCAGCAGCGGCGGCGTGGTCAAGGCGCCGTTTGATCCCACCCGGGCAAAGTCCACCGTCTATCAGACCGGCGTGTGGGTCCCGGGGATCGTCGCCGGCCCGGGAGTAAACCAACCGGGCCGCGAAGTCGGGGCGATGGTCAACCTGGTGGACTTTTATCAGCTGTTCGGCGAACTGGCCGGCATCGATGTGCACAAGAGCGTTCCACGCATTGTCGACGCCCAATCCATGCTGCCCTACCTAAAAAATCCAAAACAGCCGAGCATCCGCACGACCAACTTCACCCAGATCGGCACAAACCTGCACGCGAACGGCGAAATCAACGGGCCGTGCGTATACAACACCACCACCTGCACGCAAATCGCCCCGACCAAGGGCGTGTGCGAGGACAACAACGGGGTGTGGTGGGGCGCCGGCGCTACCGACCCCAGCACCAAGGGCATCCCGCCGCAAGGCTTGCAGCTGTGCTGCCAGGTGGCGGTCTGGCAGCGGGACCACCACCAGACGATTGCCACCGACATCTACCCGCTGGAGGCGGAAGCCATCCGCAATAATAAGTACAAGCTCGTGATCAACCAATACCAAGGGTATGACTCGGCGGCTAATTCCTGCATGGCGAAGACGAGCACCGAGTTCTATGAGATCAACGAAAAGAAACCTCCCGCACTCAAGCTCGACAAGGCTGGCACCGACCTGTTGGCGTCCGGCATCCCGCTCGGTCCAGAGCAAAAAAAGAACTACGTCGCACTGACGGCGCAGCTCAAGGCGCTGCGAGCATCGCAGCCGGATTGCCCCGAAGACATCAATCTCGATGGGGTGGTTAACCGCCGAGACGTTGCGCAATGGGGCTTCTTCCAAAAGCTGTCAGGCGGGTATTCCAGCTGGGCCGACATCAACCTCGACGGGCTGACCGACCTTCAAGACTTGGAGATCGTGTTGCAAAACCAGGGAAATTGCCGCAAACGACCCGCCCCCGCTATTCCTCCGCTTGCCCAATAGTGCTCAGAATCATTTATAGGCTTCATTAGATGGCGGCGAAACGCCAAGAATCTCGTCACACCGGCAAAACAGGCTGTGTGAAAAACCGTGCTGGCCATCCAGAATGTCGTCCCCGCGAAAGCGGAGACCCAGGGCAACAGGCTGAAATCCCGGATTCCCGCTTGCGCGGGAATGACGGGAAAGGGGTCCGAGGAAGGCGGACATGCAGTTTTCACACGGCCTGAAAAGCCGGTGCCCGTGGCAGAGATGGGTCCCGGCCTTCGAGCGTGTGAAGAAATCGCCATCAAGTCGCCTTCCCGGCGAAGGAGCGTGTGAACAAATTGAAGATGGGCGGGACCGGCGCCGTGCGTCCCCCGCTTTCGCGAGGGCAGGCCCTTCGAGACAGCCGCTTCGCGGCTTCCTCAGGATGAGGTATTTTCTTATCGCTATCAATAGGATACCTCATGCTGAGGAGCGCCGAAGGTGCGTCTCGAAGCACCCACGATGTCGAGGCAGCAAGCGCTTTGGGAATTGTTTCACACGCTCCTTCGCCGGGAAGATGATAAAGGTAGATCCCGTGGATGGATCTTCTGACTGAGTCTGAGCAATAGCTGCCGGAAGGCATCGACGAAGCGCCGCAATGAGGGGCAATGCGGCTTTCCTGGCGGTGCGGGTGCTCTCGAAGAACCGCGGCTTCTGCGGCTGCGCATCAAATGCGCGCGGGCGCTGGTGCGGGCGGCGCTCCGGCAATAACATACAGGGCGCGGCAGACAGGAGGGCGATCATGACCACCGCACGGGCATCGGGATATCGGCCGGGTCTCGTCGATTTGAGCCGGGGGCAGGTCAGCCGCGAGATTTTTGTCAGCGACGAGATCTATGCGCAGGAGCAGGAGCGGCTGTTCGCCCGCGCCTGGCTCTTTGTCGGGCATGAGAGCCAGATCCCAAAGCCGGGCGACTTCTTCGTTTCGGGGATGGGCGAGGAGAGCGTGATCCTGTGCCGCGACCGCGCCGGCGCGGTCCATGTGTTTCTCAATTCGTGCCGGCACCGCGGCATGAAGGTGTGCCGCTATGACGAGGGCTCGACGCCGGTCTTCACCTGCCCCTATCACGGCTGGAGCTACGGCACCGACGGCAAATTGGTCGGGGTCCCGTACTTCCGCGAGGCCTACCACTCCAAGCTCGACCGCTCGCAATGGGGCTTGGTCGAGGTCGCGCAATTGTGCAACTACAAAGGATCGATCTGGGCCACCTGGGACCCTGCGGCACCGTCCTTCAGCGAATATCTCGGCGATTTCGCGCGCTATCTCGATCTGAGCGTGGACAGCTGGGACGGCGGCGAGGGCGGCATCGAGGTCTTGGGCGGCATCCAGAAATGGCTGATCCCGTGCAACTGGAAGTTCCCGGCCGAGAATTTCTGCGGTGACAGCTATCACAACATCAGCCACCGCTCGGTCGATCTGGCCGGCATCGGCCCGTCGGGGAGCGGCCGGCGCGACATGCGCGAGCGCGAGATGGCGCGCCGGCTGCAGGTGTCGCTGTACGAGCGCGGCCACCAGACCGGGGTCTATGTGATGCCGCAGGGCGAGCCGACCCCGCCCGCCTACGCGCACTCGCCGATCGTCTCCGAATATTTCACGCATTGCGAAGAGGAGCGGCGCCGGCGGCTTGGCGAATGGGGCCGGGTGATCGGCAGCCCCGGCGAAGTCTTTCCCAACATCGCCTTGCATCCGCGCCAGCCGCGCACGATCGCGGTGTGGCACCCGCGCGGCGCGCACCAGACCGAGTGCTGGCGCTGGTACTTCGTCGATAAGGCGGCGCCGCAGGAGGTCAAGGATTTCCTGCGCGACTATTACATCCGCTATTCCGGCCCGGCCGGGATGACCGAGCAGGACGACATGGAGAATTGGAACTACGCCCATGCCGCCAGCCGCGGCACGATCGCGCGGCGCCACCCCTACAGCTACGAGCAGGGGCAGGGCTACGAGATCGACAATTACGAATGGCAGGGGCTGCGCATTCCCGGCACGGTCATGGACATCACCGAGGCGAAATCGAGCGAGCACAATCTGCGCAACCTCTACCGGCGCTGGGCCGAGTTTATGGAGGCCGACAGCTGGGACGAGCTCGCGACCTGGCGGTGCTCGGGTCACGGCATCGTGCGGGCCGCCGAATGAGCGAGCTGGTCAACACCCGCCTGTTGGCCCCCGGCATGCAGATCGTGCTGGTCGATGGTGCGGTGGCCGAGATCGTCTCCAACCCGTTGGACGGTGTGTGGGTGTTCGCGCGCTATCTGTCCTCGCCGACCGACCCCTCGGTCGTCGGCAGCGAGGAGATGATCTTCGCGCAGGACATCGCCGAAATCCGCAAGCTGCCTTGAGCCCCTTAAGACGCCGCCCGAGAGGACCCCGGCGTCGAAGCTCGGTGGGCCGAGCGGCAGCAGGAGAAGCCCGATGGACATGATCGCCGGCGAGACCCGCCTCCCCGCGGACATCGAGGCACAGCCCGTGGTGCGGCGAGCGGCTGCGCTGCGGCCGGTGCTGCGCGAGTACCGTGACGAGATCGAGCGCGAGCAGCGCCTGCCGCCGGCCCTGGTCGAAGAGCTGCGCGCCGCCGGCTGCTATCGGCTGGTGATCCCGCGCGCGCTGGGCGGGTTGGAGGCCGACCCGCTGACCTATCTGCGCGTCGTCGAGCTGTTGGCCGAGGGCGTCGGCTCGGTCGGCTGGAACCTGGCCAACAACGGCGTCGGCCAGCTCGTGACCCTGGGGTTGCCGGACGACGGCGTGCAGGAAATCCACGGGCGCGGCGGGCCCGCGATCATCGCCGGCACCGCGGTGCAGGGCGGCGGGCAGGCGGTGCCGGTCGCCGGCGGCTACCGCGTCAGCGGGCATTGGCAATTCGGCAGCGGCTGTCGGGAAAGCGCCTGGATGCTGGGCAGCTTTCAGGTGCTCGACGATGGCGGCGGGCCGCGCCACAGCCCCGAGGGCGCGCCGCTCTTTTGGCGCGGGGTGTTTGCGCGGGCGGAGGCCGAGATCGTCCCCGGCAGCTGGGACGTGGCCGGGCTGCGCGGCACCGGCAGCTTCGACTGGACGGTCGAGGACGTATTTCTGCCGGAGCGGCGCACGGTGGCCCACGCCCGCGCCCCGCTCGACAATGAGTGGCAGCGCTGGCCGGGGGTCAGCTATGCCCTGCCGTCGCAATGCTGGGTCGGGCCGCACCACAGCGCGGTGATCACCGGCATCGCGCGGGCCGGCATCGATGCGCTGATCGAGCTCGCCGGCGCCAAGACGCCGCGCGGCCGCACCGGCCTATTGCGCGACAATCCCCAGGTCCAGGACGCGATTGGCCGGGCCGACGCGATCCTCAACGCCGGGCGCGCCTACCGCAGCGCGATGATCGCCGAGCTGTGGGCTACGGTCGCCGCCGGCAACGAGACCACCCTCGAGCAGCGGACCCGCTGCCGGCTGGCCGCGGTCTATGCCGCCGACAGCGCGCGCGAGGCGATGGATTTGGTCTACCGGCACGGCGGCAGCACGTCGTTCAAGCGCGAGAGCCGCCTCGCCGAATGCTGGCGCGACCTGCAGGTGGTCGGCCAGACCGTCACGATCGCCCCCGAATGGTACCCGATCGGCGGCCGGGCATATCTGGGGATGGACCCAGGCCCCCGCCTGCGTTAGCCCGCTTTTTGCGGGCTCCATCCACGGTTGTTAGCGTCTATAGGTTAGAAGAACTCGCGGCGGCACGCGCGCCGGCAAGTCGGCAGAGTGTGACGACAGCTGGTAACGGCGATTGAGATTGCTTCGCTGCGCTCGCAATGACACCTCAACGGCCTTGTCATTGCGAGGAGCGGAGCGACGAAGCAATCTCGATGTGGGCCTGCAACCGGAACTATCAATCTGGCTCGCACCACTGGCAGGCTGCGGAAAAATGCGGTTTTCTCACCCACGCACCCTTCGAGACGGCCCTTTGGGCCTCCTCAGGGTGAGGCAGGTCTTTGGGCCTCCTCAGGGTGAGGGAGGTCTTTGGTATGAAGAACCTCATCCTGAGGAGCGAAGCGTCTCGAAGGATGGGCAAGTGACTAGAACTGGGTTTTTCGCACCCTGCTAGCGGGGAGCGGAGGGGCGGGGATGGCGAACGCGCTTTATTACGGCGACAACCTCGAGGTGCTGCGCCGCGAGATCGGCGATGGCAGCGTCGATCTCGTTTATCTCGACCCGCCGTTCAACAGCCAGGCCAATTACAACGTGCTGTTCAAGAGCCCGGCCGGCAAGGCCGCCGACGCGCAGATCGAGGCGTTCGAGGACACTTGGCATTGGGGCGAGGAGGCCGAGCGCGCCTTTGCCGAGGTGCTGGCGTCCCCCGCCACCCAGGCCGCCGAATTGTTGCGCGCGATGCGCTCGTTTCTCGGCGAGAACGACATGATGGCCTATCTGGCGATGATGGCGGTCCGCCTGATCGAATTGCACCGCGTCCTAAAGCCGACCGGCTCGCTCTACCTGCATTGCGACCCCACCGCCAGCCATTACCTGAAAATTTTGCTCGACGGAATTTTTGGCGCATTCAACATCCACAACGAAATCATTTGGCGCCGAGCGCGGGCGCATAACGACAAAACTATCCGTCGCTACGGGGCTGTGCATGACACGATCTTATTCTATGCTAAATCCTCTCAGTGGGTCTTCAATGTGCAATTTTTATCTCGTAATGCTTCCAGTCCAAAAACTCATGACCTTTATCTTCATCGCGACGGCAAATTCTATCGGAAGGACAACTGCCGAGCACCAGGTGGTAGGGGACCGCTCTACGAATGGAACGGGCACACGTTCAATTGGCGCTTTTCACCCGATGAACGTGATCGCCTTATCGCCCAAGGTAGGATTGTGTATTCAAAGAACGGTATGCCCCGCGTGCTACGACCAATAGATCCTGAGCGCGGGTCACCGTTGCAAGACGTTTGGACCGATATTGACGCGCCGAACTCTGGCTCGGTCGAAAACCTCGGTTATCCGACACAAAAGCCTCTCGCGCTCCTGGAACGCATCATTCGAGCTTCTTCAAACGAAGGTGATCTGGTGCTCGACCCGTTTTGCGGGTGCGGGACGACGATCCATGCGGCGCAGAAATTGGGGCGGGCGTGGATCGGGATCGATGTCACCCATCTGGCGATCTCGCTGATCGAGCGGCGGCTGAAGGACGCGTTTCCCGGCGTTGCCTTTGACGTGCACGGCACGCCAAAGGATCTGGAGAGCGCCGTCGACCTCGCCCGGCGCGACAAGTATCAGTTTCAGTGGTGGGCGGTGTCGTTGGTCGATGCCCGGCCCTATGGCGGCAAGAAAAAGGGCGCCGATGGCGGGATCGACGGCATCCTCTTTTTCCGCAGCGACAAGGACAAGACCGAAAAGGCGCTGATCTCGGTCAAGGGCGGCGACAATGTCGGGGTCGGCATGGTCCGCGACCTGATCGCCGTGGTCGAGCGCGAGAAGGCCGCGGTCGGCGTGCTGATATCCTTGGCGTTGCCGACCCGAGCGATGGAGCGCGAGGCGATCGCCGCCGGCTTTTTCGAGGGGCCGTTCGAGGCGGTGCCAAAAATTCAGATCATCACCTTGGCCGAATTGTTCCAGGGCATCCGCCCGCGCATCCCGCGCATCGACGCCGCCGCCACCTTCCGCACCGCCGCCCGCGAACCGACCGCCGACCAGGGCCGCCTGCTCTGAGCCTCCTTGCCCCCTCCCGCCCTGGAGTGAAAGACCGGCGCAGCAAAGAGGCCATATGACCAGCCATCTGACCCCCGATCTGTGCGTCATCGGCGCCGGCGCGGGCGGGCTGGCGGTGGCCGCCGCGGCGGCGCAGCTCGGCGCCAACGTGGTGCTGGTCGAGCGCGGCTTGATGGGCGGCGATTGCCTGAATTACGGCTGCGTGCCGTCGAAGTCCTTGCTCGCCGCTTCCCGGCTCGCCGCCATGTGGCGGCGCGCGCCACAATTCGGCCTCGCCTATGCGCCGCCCCGGATCGATTTCGCGGCGGTCGCCGACAAGGTGGCACAGGTGATTGCTCGCCTTGCCCCCAACGACTCGGTCGAGCGGTTCGAAGGGCTCGGCGTCACCGTGCTGCGGGCCGAGGCCCGGTTCACCGGACCGCGCGCTGTGCAGGCCGGCGAGGCCCTGATCCGGCCGCGGCGGTTTGTGATCGCGACCGGCTCGCACCCGGCCATTCCGCCGATCCGCGGGCTCGACGACGTGCCCTATCTGACCAACGAGACCGTCTTCGCCAACCGGCGGCTCCCCGAGCATCTGATTGTGATCGGCGGCGGGCCGATCGGCATCGAGATGGCGCAGGCGCATCGGCGGCTGGGCGCGCGGGTGAGCGTGCTCGATCAGGGGCCGCTGTTGCCGCGCGACGATCCCGAGCTCGTGGCGCTGCTCGGCGAACGGCTCGCCGGCGAAGGCATCGCGCTGCGCCCGCGGGTGCCGGTCGTCGGCGTCGAGCGCGACGCCGAGGGGGTGGCGGTGGCGCTCGAAGGCGGCGAGCGGGTCGTCGGATCGCACCTCTTGGTCGCCGCCGGCCGGCGCCCGAGCATTGATGCGCTCGATCTCGGCGCCGCCGGGATCGCCGCCGGCCCGCAAGGGGTCACGGTTGACGCGCGGCTGCGCACCACCAACCGCCGCGCCTTTGCGATGGGCGATGTCGCGGGCGGCCCGCAATTCACCCATGTGGCGCTCTATCACGCCGGGGTCGTGATCAAGAACGCGCTGTTCCGCCTCCCGGCGCGGGTCGATTACCAGGCGTTGCCGTGGGTCACCTACACCGACCCGGAGCTCGCCCAGGTTGGCCTGAGCGAGGCGGCAGCGGGGGCCGCCGGCCGGGCCGTGCGGGTGCTGCGCTGGCCGTTTGCCGAGAACGACCGCGCCCAGACCGAGCGCGACGGCGTGGGTCTGGTCAAGATCGTCACCCGCCGCGACGGCCGCGTGCTCGGCGCGTCGATCCTCGGCGCCGGCGCCGGCGACCTGATCCTGCCCTGGGCCCTGGCGGTCTCGCAGAAGCTCAAGATCGGTGCGCTCGCCAATCTGGTGGTGCCTTATCCGACCCGCGGCGAGGCCGGCAAGCGCGCCGCCGGCAGCTTTTACACACCGGCATTGTTTTCGCCGCGCACCCGCCGCATCGTGCGCTTTCTGGCGCGGTTTGGCTGAAGCGGACGATCTTCTGTGCTGCTGCGGAGCCTGTCGGCCCGTCTTCTGGTGCTGACCGTTTTTTTTGTGATGGTCGGCGAGGTGCTGATCTTCGTGCCCTCGGTCGCGCGCTTTCGCATGACCTATTTTGAGAACCGCATCGCCTCGGGCGAGCTTGCGACCTTGGCGCTCGAGGCGAGCCCGACCGGGCGTCTCGACCGCAGCCTGGTCGACCGGCTGCTCGCCCGGGTCGGCGCCCGCGGCGTGATCCTGCACCGCGCCAACGGCATGGTGCTGATGCTCGACCGCGCGATGCCGCCACAGCCGGACCTGACGATCGATCTGAGGCACCCGAGCATGATCGGCGCCATTCGCGGCTCGTTCATGGCCTTGGTCCATGGCGGCAATCGTCTGATACGGGTGCTCGGCCCGTCGCCGACCGGCAGTGGCGAGACCGTCGAGGTGCTGCTCGACGAGGCGCCATTGCGCTCCGAGATGTGGGGCTTCGGCATCCGCATCCTCGAATTGTCGATCGTGATCTCGCTGTTTGCCGCAGCCCTCGTCTATCTGAGCCTGCAATGGCTGTTGGTGCGGCCGATGCGCCGGCTGACCGCGAGCATGGTGGAATTTCGTGAAGATCCCGAAGACGCCGCGCGGATGATCAGGGCGAGCCGCCGCAAGGACGAGATTGGGGTCGCCGAGCGCGAGCTCGCGATCATGCAAGAGACCGTGCGCCGGGCCTTGGGCCAACATGCTCGCCTCGCGGCGCTCGGCACCGCGGTGACCAAGATCAATCACGATTTGCGCAACATTCTGGCCACCGCCCGGCTGGTCACCGACGGATTGACCGCCAGCGCCGCTCCCGAGGTGCGCCGCATCCTGCCGCGCCTGCTCGACGCCATCGACCGGGCCGCGGCATTATGCACGCGCACACTCGATTTTTCGCGCGAAGGGGCGGCGCCCCTGGCGCGCAGCCGGTTTCGCCTGGCCCCGCTGATCGGCGAGGTGGGTTCCGGCCTGGCGATTTCCGCGCATGATCCGGCGATCGAATGTGCGATCCCGGCCGATCTCGAAATCGAGGCCGACCGCGATCAGCTCTACCGGGTGCTGTCGAACCTGGCGCGCAATGCGCTCGAAGCCGGGGCGCAGCGGCTGCGCTTCACGGCAACGCGCGAGAACGGCGCGGTGGCGATCGAGGTCGGCGACGACGGCCCCGGCCTGCCGCCCAAGGCGCGCGAGAACCTGTTCCGGCCGTTTTTCGGGTCGGCCCGCCCCGGCGGCAGCGGGCTCGGCCTGGCGATCGCCCGAGAATTGGTGCGCGCGCATGCCGGCGAGCTGGTTTTGGTCGCCAGCACCGGCGCCGGCACCACCTTTCGCCTGACCCTGCCGGCCGGCGCCGACCATGCCGCCGCGATCAGTCGAGCGCCAGCACCGTCGCCTTGAGATAGGCGCTCTCGGGCAAGGCCGGATGGACCGGGTGGTCGGCCCCGGCCCCGGCGTTGCGCAGGATGCGGAAGCTGCGGCCGGCATCGGCGAGCCCGCGGCGCACGGCCTCGGCGAAATCCGCCGCACCGACATTGTATGAGCACGAGGCGATAAACAGGATGCCGTCGCGGGCGGTCAGCGATGCGGCGAGCCGGGCGAGCTTGCGATACCCGCGCAGTGCCGCCGGCACCTCCTTACGCGATTTGGCGAAGGCCGGCGGGTCGGCGACGACAATGTCGAAACGCTCGCCGGCGGCGGCGAGCCGGGCGGCCTCGGCAAACACCTCGGCGCGGCGAAAGCTGCAATTGTGCTCGACCGCATTCAGCGCCGCCGCCTTGCCCGCCAGCGCGAGCGCCGGCTCGGACCGGTCGATGCCGAGCACCGCCGCGGCGCCGGCATACGCCGCCTGAACTGCGAACCCGCCGGTGAAGCAATAAAGGTCGAGCAGGCGCGCCCCGCGGGCCTGCCCGGCGACCCAGAGCCGGTTGTCGCGCTGATCGAAAAACCAGCCGGTCTTCTGCCCGGCGAGCGGGTCGATTGGAAACACGGCAGTGCTTTCGTGGACGAGAACCGGTGCGTCGAGCGCGCCCATGGCCAGCCGCACCTCCGCCGGCAACCCTTCCTGCACGCGCACCGGGCTGTCGTTGCGCAGCACGATCGCCTGCGGCTGCAGCAGCGCTGCGAGCGCTTCGACGACGAGCGGCTCGAGCCGGGCCATCCCGGCGGCGTTCGACTGCACGACGAGGACCGCGCCATAGCGGTCGACCACCAGCCCCGGCAGCCCGTCCACCTCGGCATGGACGAGGCGGTAATAGGGTGGCTCATAAAGGCGCTGGCGCAGCCGCAGCGCGCGTTCGAGCCGCCGGGCGAGGAACCGCCGATCGATCGGGCGGCCGGCGTCCCGGTCAAGCAGGCGCGCGGCCAACAGGCAGTGCGGGTTGAACATCGCCACCCCGAGCGCGCTGTCGTCGGCGCGGCGCAGGGTGACGAGGGTGCCCGGCGAGAGCGCGCGGGCCGCCTCGTCCATCCGCACCTCATTGGCGAAGATCCACGGATGCCCCATCTCAGCGCGCTTGTGGCGCCCCGGCAGCAGCGCCACCGAGGGCCGGGTCGCCGGCTCGTCGCCGGCCATCCGGTCGAGAACAGCTGCCTCAGCGTTCATCTCTTCAAGGGCTCCAACTTGCCGATACTGCGTCCGCCATTATCTACCCGTTATCTGCCGCCGCCGCTCACCGTTTGCGAGCCCCGATGCGCTTGCCTTTTGCCATGCCGCCGGGTAGTTGTTGCGGCGGCTCGTTGTGCCGCATGCGCCCGTAGCTCAATTGGATAGAGCACCAGACTACGGATCTGGGGGTTAGGGGTTCGAACTCCTCTCGGGCGCGCCACTCCCTTGCAAACAATGTAGCGGTCGGCCGAGCGTGGCCGCCCCTTGGGCCTGGACGCGCCGTGGATCGGGCGCATAATGGCGCGAAGGCATGGCGGCGGTCGGCGGCGGCTAGGCTCGGTCCGCCGGGCCAATCCGACAAAGCCAGGCGATGCCGGGATAGGAGGGCAGGATGGGCTGGCTCGACGGCCAGGTGGCGCTGGTTACCGGCGGCGGCTCGGGGATCGGCCGCGCAGTCGTCGAACGCTATGTGGCGGAGGGGGCCCGGGTCGCGGTTATGGACCGGGCGCCGGGACGCGGCGAGGAGCTGCGGCGCGAATTCGGCGACCAGGTGGCGGCGATCGCCGGCGATGTGGCGCGGCTCGACGACAACCGGAGCGCGGTCGCCGCGACCGTCGCCGCCTTTGGCCGGCTTGACATTTTTGTCGGCAATGCCGGGCTGCTCGACGGCTTTATCCCGCTCTCCGAGATGCCGGAGGAGAGGCTGGAAGCGGCCTGTGACGAATTGTTCGCGGTCAATGTCAAGGGCTGCATCCTCGGCGCCAAGGCGGCGCTGCCCGAGCTGACCAAGACGCAGGGCTGCATGATCTTTACCGCCTCGGGGGCGGGGTTCACCTCGGCCGGCGGCGGGGTGATCTATACCGCCTCGAAGCATGCGGTCGTTGGAATTGTGCGGCAATTGGCGGTCGAGCTGGGCCCAAGCGTGCGGGTCAATGGGGTCGCGCCCGGCGGCACGATGACCGATCTGCGCAGCGTCGCGGCACTGCAGCTCGAGGATCGCTCGCAATTCGCCATTCCTGGTGCTGCCGACCGGATCGCCGCCGGCAACCCGCTGCACTTGGCGATGGAGCCCGCCGATCTCGCCGGCGCCTACGTGTTTCTGGCCTCGCGCGCCAATGCCCGCGGAGTTACCGGCAGCATCGTCTCGGTCGACGCCGGCTCGACCCTGCGCATGCCGCGGCCGCGGTGAGGATTTTAATGTCAAGCGTCATCGAGGATAGCCCCTCACCCTCCCACGCCTGCGGCGCGGGCCGGGGTGAGGGGCCAACTCCCCGGAAATAAGGGCAAAGGGCAGTTCAGGAGGCAGCGATGACGAGTGATCTGCGGGGGCTGGTCGATGATGACAACGGGCTGGTCAGCCGACGCATCTTTATCGAGCCGGAAATCTATGAACAGGAGCAGAGGCAGATCTTTGCCCGCTGCTGGCTGTTCCTTTGCCACGAAAGCCAGCTTGCGCAGCCGGGCGATTTCTACACGACCTATATGGGCGAGGACCCGGTGTTGGTGGTGCGCGACAGCCGCGGCAAGATCAACGCCTTTCTGAATGTCTGCCGGCATCGCGGCAATCGCCTGTGCCGCGCCGACAGCGGCAACGCCGCCAGCTTCACCTGCGCCTATCACGGCTGGACCTATCGCAACGACGGCTCGCTGACCGGCGTGCCGCATTTGAAGGATTTTTATTACGACAAGCTCGACCGGGCGCAGTGGGGCCTGGTGCCGGTGGCGCAATTGGACAGCCATAGGGGGCTGATCTTCGCTACCTTCGACAAAGAAGCGCCGCCGTTGCGCGAATACCTGGGCGAAATGGCGTGGTATCTCGACGTGTTCTTCGACCGGCGCGAGGGCGGGGTCGAGGTGCTGGCCACGCATAAATGGATCATGCCGTGCAACTGGAAATTCCCGGCCGAGAATTTCGGCGGCGACGCCTATCACGTGCAGTGGACCCATCTGTCGGCGATCACCACCGCGTTTAGCAGCGGCGTCACCGCCAACCCGAAATCGCTGGGCAGCATGGTGTCGCCCGGCAACGGGCATATGCTGATCTGCGTCGGCCCCGACGATGTCGGCGACCCGCCGGTGCCGGCGATCCAAGCCTATGAGCGCGAGATCCGCGACGAGGTCGCAAAACGCCTGGGGCCGCGCGCAAGGCTGGCCAGCCCGATCGTCGGCACCGTGTTCCCGCACTTCTCGATATTGCGCAGCACCTCGCGGACCTTTCGCGTGTGGCAGCCGCGCGGGCCCGACAAGACCGAGGTGTGGTCCTGGGTGTTCTGCGACAAGGCGGCGCCGGCCGAGGTCAAGGAGGAGGTGCGGCTCGCCGCGGTGCGCGGCTTTAGCCCGTCCGGCACCTTCGAGCAGGACGACATGGACAATTGGCAGGAATGCACCGGCACCTGCCGCGGCGTCGTCTCGCGGCAAATGCCGCTGAACTATCAGATGGGAATGGGGCACGACCGCTTTGATGCGGGGCTCGGCGGCTGGGCCAGCGAAGGGCGCATCAGCGAGAACAACCACCGCCACTTCTACCGCCGCTGGGCCGAATTGATGGCGGGCGGCAGCTGGGCCGAGCTCGCACCCGGCAAGGCGCAGGCCGCAGATGACTGATCAACCGGCTCGCGAGGGGGACATCCGCGAAATCGAGCAATTCCTCTACCGCGAGGCGCGGCTCCTCGACGAGCGGCGGTTTCGCGAATGGCTCGATCTCTTTACCGAGGAGCTGCGCTATTCGATGGCGACGCGCGCCAACCGCTATCCCTTGTCGAGCAAGGCGATCGCGGTGCTCGATCCGTCGCGCCTGCCGAACGACGAGAGCGCCGACGAGGACGCGCTGGCGGTCCTCGACGAGACCAAGGCGACATTGGCCGGCCGCGTCGCACGGCTTGAAACCGGCATGGCCTGGGCCGAGGACCCGCCCTCGCGCACCCGGCACTTTATCGCCAATATCGAAGTGGCGCCGGCGGAGGCAGCGGAAATCGCGGTCCGCTGCAACTTCATCGTTTACAAGAGCCGGTCGGAGACCGAGCAGGATTTCTACGTCGGCGCCCGCCGCGACCTGCTGCGTCGGACCGATGGCGGCTGGAAGATCGCCCGGCGCAAGCTCGTCCTCGACCAGAACGTATTGCTCGCCAAAAACATCAGCATCTTTTTTTAGAGTCGCCATTCCAATCTACAGCGAGCGGTTGGCGAAGGGTCGGGCAAGATGGGTTGCGGCGCTGCTATTGACAGGGTGCGCGGTGCGGGATACCGCTCGCGCAGCGTCCCTTTCGTGTCTCCCGCGTCGAGGGCCGAGCGATGCAAGTCTCCTATTTTGAAACCGCGCGTTACCAGGTGCCGCCGGGCATGCCGGCCGAATGGCCGGTGCCGCCCGCCGCCTATGATCCCGCGACCGGGACGCAGGCCTTCGAAGGCATGATCGAGCGGATGCTGCTGGTCGAGGAGCTTGGCTTCGACTGGATCAGCGTCAGCGAGCACCATTATTCGCCGCGCATCCTGACGCCCAACACCGCGGTGTCGGCGTCCTACATGGCGGCCCGGTCGAAAAAGATAAAGATCGCCGTGCTTGGCCCGATCGTCTCGCAGAGCAACCCGGTGCAGGTCGCCGAGGAGCTGGCGATGCTCGACAATTTCGCGCAGGGCCAACTCGTTGTCGGGCTGCTGCGCGGGACCACCAACGAATATCTGACCTTTGGCCTGAACCCGGCCGAGGCGCGCGAGCGCACCACCGAGGGGATGGAACTGATCCTCAAGGCGTGGACCGAGCCGCAGCCCTTTGGCTGGCAGGGCCGCCATTACCAGTTCCGTACCGTGTCGGTGTGGCCGCGGCCACTGCAGCAGCCATTGCCGCCGACCTATTCGCTCGGCACCAGCCGCGAATCCTGCGAGTTCGCGGCACGCCACCATATCGGCCTCGGCGTTTCGTTTGCGCCGTTCGAGGTCGTGGCGAAATCGACGCGCTATTATCGCGAAGAATGCGCGCGCTGCGGCTGGCAACCCACGCCGGAGCAGATGCTCTATCGCGCGAACATCGTGCTGGCTGAGACCGACGCGGAAGCCGAGGAGCTGCTGGAGCAGCAGCGGCACGGCACCGCCCCGTTCCCGATGCGGGCTGGGGTGCGCGACGCCCTCTTAAAGCTCGATCAGCGCAATGTTGCCGGGCAGCCGCGGGCGGCGAATGTCGGCGGCGTGCTGCCGACATCCTTCTTCGGCAGCCCGGACACCGTCGTCGAGCAGATCAGGCGCTGCCGCGACGAGGTTGGCGTCGGCGTGCTCGATTTGGCGTTTCAGAACCCCGGCGCCAGCGACACCGGCCGCCTGATGCGCTCGCTCGAGATGTTTGGCAAAGAGGTGCTGCCGCGCGTTCGCGACCTGTGAGCGCGGGCCTGTCGCCGCGATGAAAATC
The DNA here is from genome assembly GCA_963738185.1 of uncultured Alphaproteobacteria bacterium. GTDB lineage: Bacteria > Pseudomonadota > Alphaproteobacteria > ATCC43930 > CGMCC-115725 > AP-15. The sequence goes on from CAVTVA010000003.1 coordinate 2,179,608, forward strand.
TCCTATTTCGAAACCGCGCGCTATCATGCGCCGGGCACCATGCCGCGGGCCTGGCCGATGCCGCCCGACGCTTATGACCGCAAAGCTGGGGCGCAGGCTTATCGCGGCATGATCGAGCGGGTTCGGTTCGTCGAGGAGCTCGGCTTCGACTGGGTCAGCCTGTCCGAGCATCATTATTCGCCGCATCGCTTGACGCCGGCGCCCGTTGTCTCGGCCGCGCATGTGATGGCGACCTCGCCGAAGATAACCATCGCCGTGCTCGGCCCGATCGTCTCGCAGAGCAACCCGGTGCAAGTGGCCGAAAACCTGGCGATGCTCGACAATCTGGCGCCGGGCCGCCTGGTGGTCGGGATGTTGCGTGGGACCACCGGCGAGTATTTGAGCTATGGCCTGAACCCGACCGAGGCGCGCGAGCGCACCACCGAAGCCATGGAGCTGGTGCTGAAGGCGTGGACCGAGCCGCAGCCCTTTGGCTGGCAGGGCCGCCATTACCAGTTCCGCACCGTCTCGGTCTGGCCGCGTCCGACGCGGCAGCCGCATCCGCCGACCTATGCGCTCGGATCGAGCCGAGAATCGTGCGAGTTTGCCGCGCGCCATCATCTCGGCCTCGGCGTCTCCTATGCGCCATTCGATGTCGTCGCCCGGGTCACGCGCTATTATCGCGAGCGGTGCGCGCATCACGGCTGGGAGCCGACGCCGGAGCAGATCATCTATCGGGCGAATATTCTCTTCGCCGCGACCGACGCCGAAGCCGAGCGCATGCTGGATGCTGCAGCGGCGCGTGCGGCCGCCGTTTCCGTTGCAGGCTGGCGTGCGCGATGCGCTGATCGAGCTCGATCAGCGCAACGTCGCGGGGGAAGCGCGGGCCCCGAATGTCGGCGGCACGCTGCCGACGAACTTTGCCGGCGGCCCGGATGCTGTCGTCGAGCAGATCGCGCGCTGCGGCAGCGAAACCGGGGTGGGTGTCATCGATCTGTTGTTTCAAACTCCGGGCGCCAGCGACACCGGATTGCTGATGGCCTCGCTCGAGCTCTTCGGCAAAAAGGTGCTGCCGCGCATTCGCGAGGTTTGACAGCAACGGGCGCTCAATCGGAAAGGTGGCGATCGTGGTGCAGGCGGGAGCGGGCTTCAGCGAAGGCCATGTCGAGGCGGACGGCTTTCGCATCCGGTATATGGAGGCCGGCGACGGGCCGCCGCTGGTGCATTTGCATGGCGCAGGCGGATTGCGGCTGACGCCGGGGCACGATCTGCTGCGCCGCCGGTTCCGGGTGATCGCGTTCGAAATGCCGGGGTTCGGAACCTCGGCCGAGAACATGCGCACGCGGGACATGCCGGAGATGGCGGCGACGATGGCGCGGGCGATCGAAGTGCTCGGGCTCGGCGAATTCAGCCTGATGGGCACCTCGTTTGGCGGCAAGGCTGCACTTTGGCTGGCATTGCAGCAGCCGCAGCGGGTGCGCGCCCTGGTGCTGGAGGCGCCGGCGGCGATCCGTCCGGAAGGCGCCGAGCCGCCCTCCGGGTCGCCCGAAGAGATGGCGCGTCGCCTTTACGCCCACCCCGAACGGGTCGGCACGATCCCGGCGCCCGACCCAGCCGTGCGGGCGAAGACCGGGCGTCTGGTCGGCCGGCTGCGCGGACCCAACCGTGACCCCGATCTCGAAAACCAGCTGCGGAGCCTGGCGATCCCGACCTTGGTCCTGTTCGGCACGGTCGATCGGGTGATCCCGCCTGAGATGGGGCACTTTTACAAAGAGCTGATGCCGAGCTCTAACTTGGTCTTTGTCTATGATGCCGGGCACGCGATCAGCACCGATCGCCCGGAGGCGTTTGCCGAGGTTGTGGCCGACTTTGTCGAGCGGCGCGACGCTTTCGTCGTCAGCCAGACCGAGACGGTGATCCATCCTTAGGGCGCATCGCGAGAGACGACCGCGGCGGCGAACATCGAGCATGGCGGAGCGCGCTCGCCCGACCGACCTCTCAAATGTCCGACAGTTTTTAATAAGCTTTTGTTGCCATCAAATCGGAATCCGGCAAGAATGCTGACTGTCGGCGCAGGTTAGCTAACCATTTCGGCAAACGGTACGGATTTTTGCCAATCGCGGCTGGGTGTTTGAGCCGCAGGAATTTAGCCGAATCCGAGCGGATTGCTCGCGGGCTCATTAATGATTTGCGCAAAGGCGCGAAGCCGACCGGGCGAATTCAAGGATACGCAATGAAACCATGGATGATCATACTGTCGAGTGCAGTTGTCGCGATCGCCGCCGCGGCCGGCGCCGCTCTGCCCGGGCTGTCGCTGACCGCGCATTCGGGAATTGTGCCAGGCGTCATGGCGCTGATGCCGCTGCAGGTCGTGACGATTCTGGCTGGCTACGCGCTGTGCGCGGTCCTGCTGACAGCGGCCAGCCTGGTCGGCAGCTGCATGCTGCTGCGCCATCGCCTTGCCCGCATTCCGCCGCATCGCGGCCCGGGCCATCCCGATTGGACTGCCGCCTTTGAGGCGAGCGGGCTGCGGCGGTTGGCGCCGGGGCTCGCCGGTTCGCCGCTGCGTCTTGGCGGAGCGGATCGGATGATCGTGGTGCGCCGGCAGTTTCGCCCGGAAGAGGCCCGGCGGGAGATGGCTCGGCTCTATCATCTGTGGGCGGCGCGCACCCAATTTTACAGCGCGACGATCGTGCTTGCCGCCGCCGCGGTGCTGGGCCTTGCCCAGCAGCACGGGGCGCTGCCGGACCGGTTCGGACCGATCCCGACCGCCCCGGCGGCGCTGATCCTGGTTGGGCTGATTTTGCTCGCGCTGCTCGGCCGGCTTGCGGTCGATGTCGCGGTCGAGCCGGTGGTCGAGCTGCTCTCGCGGCTTCCGACCGAGCCGGTCGAAATCGCGTTGCTGCGCCGCGCGGTCGAGCTGCTCGAAGCTAGCCCCAGCGCCAGGCCGGCTCGGGACGATGGTGCGTTGGCCGCGGCCTTGCAGATTCCTGAGCGGGTGGTCGGCGTGTTCGAAGATGGGCGCCGCGCCTTGCTCGAGGCAATCGAGCATTTGTCGGCGACCACCGATGGGCTCGCTTCGGCCACCCGATCCGCGATGGAAGGGCTCGAGGCTGCGGTTCGTGACAGCAAGCGGCACACGCCGGCGGCGACAGAGTTCGAGGTGCCGGATGCGGCTGGACTGTTGCGGCTGCAAAACGCGATCGTGGCGCTGACCGCGGCGTTGGAGCGCGTGCCGACATTGGCGCCTGGGCCGCTCCTCGTCGAGCGCGCAGCCGGCAGCGACCTCCCGCTCGGCCGCGAAGCCGATCCGCATTTTGCCGAAGAGCTGAAAAAGCTGCTGGCCGAGATCGGGACCGCTTCCTGACATCCGACGCGGAAATTCGCAAGACAGGTAGAGAGCGGTCGCGGCGGACCCTCACCGCCACGATGCGGCGCCCGCGGATAGGCGTCGTGGCGCTATCCGGTCGCATGTGCCTGCTGAAAGGCACGCGCTGATTGGGTCCTGTGCCACGGCGTGCAGGAAATAACCTGCGAGATCCGGTGCGCCACACTCTGAATTGGCGAGCCGGGCTGAATCGGCGAGCCGGGCTGAATCGGCGAGGCGAGGCCGAGTGCGGCACGACTCAGCTATGCTTGAGCTCGGCCAGCAGCTTTTGGGCTTGCGCCTTGTCGCTAAAGGAAGCGCCAGAGCCAAGCAGCTTTTCCAGCATCGTCGCGGCATCGCTCGACCGCCCGACGCGATTGAGGGCGACCGCCAAGTGATATTGGATCGCCGGGTCGGCGGGGGCGGAGACATTGGCCGCGGTCAGATAGGTGACCGCCTTGCCGGTGTCCCCTTGGGCCAACAAGATCCAGCCGAGCGTGTCGTCGATTTGCGCGGCGCTCGGCGCCGCGGCCACCGCGCGTTCCGCAAGCTGGCGGGCCTTTGCCAGATTGCCTTGCTGTTGGTAGAGCCAGGCGAGATTGTTGAGCGATGCCGCATCGTCGGGACGGGCCGCCAACACCTTGTTGTATTCGGCGATCGCCGCGTCGTCTTTTTTGTTCTGCAGGTACAGCGACGCCAATGCCGCACGGATCGCGAAATCGTTGGGCGCGGCTTTAAGCCGCGCGTTCAGCAGCGCCACTGCCCGGTCGGAATCGCCCGTCTGGTTGTAGATGCGGGCGAGCGCGGCAGTGAGCCCGTCATCGGCGGGCTTGGCCTTGAGCGATTTTTCGAGTAGTGCCGCCGCCTCCTGGCTCTTGCCAGAGTTTACCAGCAGATCGGCCGAGGCCAGATCGTAAAGCGTGCTCTTCGGGTCGGCCTTGGCGAAGTCGCGCGCTTTTGCCAACCCGGCATCGAGCCCGCCGATCTTTGCCTCGATCTGGATCAGCTCGCCCTTGAGGCTGGCGTTTTGCGGCGCGCGATCGAGCGCCGCCTGCAGCACGGTTCGCGCCTCCAGGTAGTTCTTCGCGGCGCTCAGCGCCGAGATGTAGCGCGCCAGGATCGGCGCAGAATTCGGCGCTAATTGATAGGCGTGCTTATACGTCGCGATCGCCGCCGGCAGATCGCTGGCGCCGATCTGGGCGCGGGCCTGGGCATCGAGGACATCGAGGTTTGAAGGAAATTTGCCGGCGAGCTCGGCCGCGGTCGCCGTGGCATTCTTCCAATCCCTACGCATGCCGTAGAGGTTGACGAGCTTTAGCCCGGGTGCAGGATCGTTGGGTGCGGCGCTGCGCGCGCGGGTGATGTCGGCCACCGCTTGCGGCCAGCTCTTCTGGGCGATGGCGATGTCCGCGAGGCCGAGCAGCCCGGTCACATTGTTCGGCGACTGCGCCAACAGATCGTCATAGATTTTTTTGGCGTCGGCCATTCGGCCGGTGGCCAGATAGAGCGGGCCAAGCACCGAGCGCACCGCGACATCCTTCGGATCGGCTGCCAGCCGGCGCGTCAGCGCCGCCTCGGCCGCGCCAAAATGTCCGGTGCGGATGTACAGTTGGGCGAGCGCCACGATGAGCGTGTCGTCGGCCGGGCGCGCGGCCGCCGCCTTTTCGAGCAAAGCCGCGGCGTCGTCGTATCGTCCGGCGGTTTCGTAGAGCTGCGCCGCCGACAGATCGTAGGCATTGCTGGTTGGATCGGCCTTGGCAAAGCCGTTCGCCAACGAAACTCCGGCATCGACGCCGTCGAGCTCGGCTGTCACCCGCACCAGGTCGACTTTCAGCGATGCGTTTTTGGGGTCGCGATCGATCGCGCCCTGCAACACGCCGCGGGCCTCGCGGTAAAATTTTGCAGAATTGAGCAAAGTCAGGTAGCGCGACAGGATCGGCAGCGAATCCGGCGCCAGCGCATGCGCCCGCTTATAGCTCGAGATCGCGCCATCGGTGTCGCCGGCTCCGAGCTGGGCCTGCGCTTGCGCTTCCAAGACATCGACATCGGAGGGAAATCGGGCGCTGAGCGCGGAGGCGACGGCGGTGGCGTTGGTCCAATCCTGCCGCAGCTCGTAGGCCCGCACCAGGGCGAGGTCGGGCGCCGTGTCGTTGGGCGCGGCGGCGCGCGCGCGATTGATGTAATCGGTCGCCTCGGGCCATTTCTTCTGGGCGATGGCGATATTGGCCATGCCGAGCAGCGCCGCCTCGTCCTTGGGCGTCTTGGCGAGCTGGTCGGTGTAGATTTTTTCGGCGTCCGCGGGCCGCCCGGTTGCCAGATAGAGCTGGGCCAGATCGCGGACCGCCGGAGCAAAGCCCGGCTGGCGGGCAAGGGCGGCATGGAAGGCGGTCTCGGCCGCCGGGTAATCGTGCTGCGCGGTTTTGACCATTCCCAGCAAGGTCTGGTAAAGCGGATTGTTCGGATCACGCTTGATCAGCGATTGGGCGACCGTGGCGGCCTTGTCGGCCTGCCCGGCGCGCAACTGGGTCAGCACCAGCGTCGGTCCGGCGACCGGCGCACCTGACGGCGTCTCGAACACGCGTTCGAGCCCGGATATGCCCCGGCTGCTCTGGCCGGCGCCGATCTGCGAGATCGCCACCTGCGTCTTGATCGCCTGGTTTCCAGGCTCGAGCGCCGCCGCCTTGTCGAATTGCTGGAGCGCCTGCTCGGGCTTGCCGTCGGCCATATAGGCGTTGCCGAGCAGGGTCAGCGTCTGCGCGTCCGACGGCGATTTGGCGACGATCGGCTGGAGATAGCCGATGGCGCGGGAGGGCGCGCGCTGGCGCAGCGCCGCGACCGCTGCGAGCCGCGCCGCCTTAGCGTCGTCCGGGGCCCGGGCGAGATATTTGTCGAGGATGGTCTCCGCCTCGGCATATCGGCCGAGCGCGAATTTGGTCGCGCCCTGGAGATAATAACCGGCCACGAACCTGGGAAAGAGCGGCGAGATGTGGTCGAAGATCTGGTCGGCCGCGGCGTATTGCTTCTGCTTGGCGCGTTCGAGCGCGCGCAGGTAGCTCGCCATGAAGTTGTTGGGGGCGGCCTTGAGGACCGGGTCGAGATCCTGGTCCGCGGCTGCGTACCTGCCCTCGGCGATGTTGAGGCTGGCCCGGCTCAGGCGCACCGCGACGCTGTTCGGGTCGATCTTGAGGGCCGCATCAAAGCGGCTCATCGCGCCTTTGACATCGCCTTTGGCGCGAGCCATTTCGCCCATCACCTGGAGCGCCTCGACCGAGCGGGGATCGGCGGCCAGCGCCTGATCGAGAAGCTTGCTCGCTTCGCCGGGGTTGCTGGCCGCCAGCAGGCGGGCCAAGGTGATTTTGGGCGGCGCAGCATTCGGGTCGAGCCGGATCGCGTCGCGCAGCAGCGTCTCGGCTTTGGTGCGGTCATGGAGGGCGGCCGCGGCGATGCCGAGCGCGGTGCGCACCTTGCTCTCCAGCGCGGCCGGCCGATTGTCCGGCTTGACCAGATCGGAGAGGTCGGCGAATTTGCCCTCGGCCAACAGCGCGTCGGTCAAAACCGGCAGATAATCCGCCTCGGCCCCGTTGCGCTCGCGTGCGGCGCGCGCTTCGCGCTCGGCCGAAATCGGATCGCCGAGCTTGAGGAACACAGCCGCCAGCCTGGCGCGCAGCAGCGGGTCTTGCGGCGATTGCCGAACGGCGTTGCGCAGCTCGATCTCGGCGGCCGAGAGTTTGCCGGCGGCGAGATACTGGTCGGCATTTTTAACGGTGGCCGACTCGGTTGCAGCGGCGACCGGCTGGGCGAGCATCAATCCGGCGGCGACGGAAGCGGCGCATCGCCAAGAGACGCGGTATTGACCCTGCGGCATTGCGAACCCCTTCCCTCCCCAACCGGCGCTCACGCTTCGAGGCCAAGCTGGTGCTGCTGCATCAGATCGTAAAGCGTAGGCCGGCTGATCCCGAGAAGCTTGGCGGCTTTCGACAGGTTCGACCCGGCCTGGGCGAGGGCCAGCTGGATGACCTCGCGCTCGGCGCGCGCCCGGGCCAAGCGGATATCGAGCGATTTCGCCGCGCCGTCGCTGTTCACCAGGTCGAGATCGCCGACGGTGAGGTCGAGATCGCCGGCCGAAACCAACGGCCCGTCGGTCATCACTACGGCGCGCTTCATGCGGTTTTCCAGCTCGCGCACATTGCCGGGCCACGAATATTCGCGGATCGCGGCGAGCGCCGAGGGATCGAGGCCGCGCGCCGCACGCCCGTACTCGCCGGCAAAGCGACGCAAAAAGAAGCTGGCGAGGGCAACCATATCGGCCGCCCGCTCGCGCAGCGGCGGCACCCGCACGATCACCTCGTTAAGCCGGTAGAACAGATCCTCGCGGAAGCGGGCTTCGGCCATCATCCGGTCCAGGTCCTGGTTGGTCGCGCAGACGATCCGCACATCGACCTGCACCGGCTTTCGCCCGCCAACCCGCTCGACGATCTGGTCCTGCAAAAAGCGCAGCAGCTTGACCTGCATGGGCAATGTCACATCGCCAATCTCGTCGAGAAACAGCGTGCCGCGATGCGCGCTCTCGATACGCCCGATGGTCTGCCGCAGAGCTCCGGTGAACGCGCCCTTTTCATGGCCGAACAGCTCGCTTTCGAGCAGTGTTTCGGGGATCGCCGCGCAGTTGATCGGGATAAACGGGCCGCTGGCGCGGCGGCTGAGGCGATGGATCGCGTGCGCGAGCAGCTCCTTGCCAGTGCCGCTTTCGCCGAGCAGCAGGACCGTGACGTCGGTTGGCGCCAGCTTTTCGATGTTGCGCAATACCCGCAGCATTTCGGGGCTGCTGCCGATGATGCCGTCGATCGGCGACGCCATCGCCGCCTCGGTAAGCCGGCGGTTCTCGGCCTCGAGATCGAACATCTGCTCGGCACGGCTGACGATCATCCGCAGCACATCGATGTCGATCGGCTTTTGGTAAAAATCATAGGCGCCAAGCGCGATGGCCCGCAGCGCGTGCTCGCGCGTCTCGTTGCCGGTGGCGATGATCACCTTGGTCGAGGGCGCAAGCTCGCGGATCTCGGTCAGTGTCGCCAAACCTTCCGACGCTCCATCCGGATCGGGCGGCAGCCCGAGATCGAGGATGGCAACCGGGATCCGCGACTCTTTGACGGCCTCGATTGCTTCGCGACGGTTGCCCGCCGGATGCACCTTGTGCTCGGAAAAGGCCCAACGCAGCTGACGCAACAGCCCGATGTCGTCATCGACGATCAGCAGCGGTTTGATCGGAGCGGCCAATGCTTTCATCCCGCAGGCGAAGGTGACAGCGGCTCGCTCTGCCGGATCAGCGGCAGCACGATGCGCATGGTCGTGCCGGCGCCTTGCCGCGAGATTACTTCGAGCTCGCCGCCCGCGGCGCGGATCAGCTCGCGCGTCTGGAACGCGCCGATGCCATAGCCCCCCGATTTTGTCGAGCGGAACGGCAAAAACAGCCCGTCGCGAATAAAAGCCTCGTCCATGCCAGCGCCGCGGTCGGTCACATCGACGACAAAGCGCTCGCCGAGGCGGCGCGCCGACACCACGACGGCATCGCCGGGCGGCGAGGCGTCGAGCGCGTTTTGCACCAAATGGGTCACCGCGGAGCGGAGCCGGTCGGGCGCGATCGGCACAACCCGGTCGCCATTGTCGTAATCGCCATTGTCGTGGTCGCCGCTGTCGTGATCGCCGCTGTCGCCGGCGCCATCGATGACGACCGAGCCCGCGGCAAAATCGGCGGCCACCGCGGCCACGATCGCGGCCGGGTCGCGCAGCGCCGTCGGCCGCCGCGCCGGGTCCGATTTCAGCTGGTTGAGCAGATGGTTCATGCGGGCGACCGAATCTTCCACCGTCTGCAGCATGTCGCGCTGAAACTCTGGGTCGTCGATGTAGCGGCGCGCATTCGACACGACTAAGCCGAGCTGGCTGGCCAAATTCTTGATGTCATGCACGACAAAGGCAAAGCGCTTGCTGTATTCGGTCAACAGCTCGGCCTCGCGCAGTCCCTTGGTCGAGCGCTCCTCGGCGAGATAGCTCGCGGCTTGGCGGCCGGCTGCGCGCAACAGGTCGAATGCCTCCCAGTCGAGCCCGACCATATGGTTTGGGCGTTCGAGCACGACAAAGCCGACGAGCTCGCGGCGATGCGACAGCGGAACCGCGAGCCAGGCCCGCGGCGAGGCGAACGGCCAGCCCTCGGCCGCGGCATCGCGCGCGCTCTCTTGGATCCAGCTGCCGTCGCGGAACCCCGCGACAAACGACGCCTCGCCCGCCACTTTCTCGCCAAGCTCGCGGCGCACCGGCCATGAAGCGGTCGGCCAATAGCCAAGGCCGGGACGGAGCGACCACAGCATTCCAGCCGGGCTGGCGACGAATTCAGCGAGAGCGCGGATGATCCTGACTTGCAGCTCATCGCCCTGCCCGCCGCCCTGCCCGTCGCTCTGCCGCGGCTCGGACACCAGATTGATGAATTTGAGCCACTCGACGCGATAATCGTAGCGGTGGCTGAAGAAATTCCGAGAGATCAGAAACTTCAGGCGTTGGCGCAAGCTCCCCGAAGTCAGCACAGTGGCCAGCACGACAATGCTGCCAAACAGCATTGCCAGCTGCAGCACCAGCCCCCAACCGCCGCCAAAGCGGCGCAGCAGCATCGCCACGATCGCCACGGCCAACAGAAAACAGCCGCTCGCCAGCAAGGTCGCGGTGTGCAGCACCACCTGGCGCGAGACGTGGATATCGATCCGCCACTGGCGATTGCGCGCCATCGCCAGCGCCAGGAGCGGCACCATAAAGACGGCGGCGACCGCGCGCCCGAGCGCCAGGCCGGGATCGACCGCGCCGCGGGTGATGAATGCGTCGGAGAACAAGAACAGCTCGTACGCAAACAGGAAGCCAAGGCCGAGGCATAGCGGCCAAGCCTGCCAGCGGCGGCCCGGCTCGGTGTTGCGCCACAAATTCTCGATGGTCAGCAGCCCGAACACGCCAAACCCGACGCGCATCAGGAGCTGCGCGTAGACGCCCAAGATATCGCTGCCGAAGACCAGGGTGCGCAGGTCGATTGCGATCGCAAGGGCGCAGAACACCAGCGCCGCCACCAAATAGCGCCGCTCCACCTTGGAGCCGGCGGCACCGTGCCCGGTGACCAAGGTCACGGCGAACAACAGCCAGGCGGAGAGCCTGATGCTGTCGAGCAGCGGCGGGACGCCGACCGGCAGGATTGCCGCCGCATCGGTGGCCGTGGCCCAGACCGCCGAGGCCAGGCAGCAGCCGATGATCGCCCAGCCGGTGGCGCTGGTCCGGCCGCGCAGCACCATCAGGGCGACGATCAGCACGAAGGCTAGAGCACAACCCGAATAGACGGTTTCGACGACAGCGGGGTCCAGCTTTGTTGTCCTATCTTGCGCCGTGATTCCAAAAGATCACGCGCGCCGTCTGCAGCAGGATCAGGAAATCCAGAAAAATGCTCCGGTTTTTCACGTAGTAAAGGTCAAAAGCCAGCTTGCGCCGCGCGTCCTCGGTGGACGCGCCATAAGGATAATTGATCTGCGCCCAGCCGGTGATGCCGGGCCGGACCCAATGGCGCTCGGCATAGTAGGGGATCAGTCCGGCCAGATTGGCGACAAAAAACGGGCGCTCCGGCCGTGGGCCGACAAAGCTCATGTCGCCGCGCAGCACATTGACGATCTGGGCCAGCTCGTCGATGCGCAGCTTGCGGATCACCGCACCGACCCGGGTGACGCGCGGGTCGCGGCGGGCGGCCCATCGCGGGTTGCCGTCGAGTTCGGCGTCGGCGCGCATGCTGCGGAATTTGAAAATGGTGAACACCCGGCCGCGCAAGCCGACACGTTCCTGGCGATAGAGCACCGGCCCTGGGCTTTCCGCCTTGATCAGGCAGGCGGTCAGCACCAGCAGCGGCAGCGAGAAGACCAGCAGCGCCAAGCTGACGGCAATATCGAAGCTGCGCTTCAAGACCTCGTCGATAACCCCGCAGCGGAAGCCGTCGGAATAGAACAGCCAGCTCGGGCGCAGCGCCTCGAGATCGACAGTTCGCGTCTCACGCTCCCAGAAATCGAGAAAATCGGTGACCCGGATCCCGGCGAGCTTGCAGTGCAGCAGCTGGCGCACCGGCAAGCCGCGCCGGTCGTCGGCGGCGACCACGACCTCGCTGGCGCCAAGCCGTGCGCCGAGGTCGGCGAGCGCGTCAGGCTCGGCGGCGGCCCAGTCGAGCGTGTCGGCGCCGAGCGACGAGCGCTCGCCGGGCATCCGTAAAAACGACACCGGGAGAAAATGCGGGTTGTCGCCGCTCGCCACCAGATCGCCGATCCGCGCCGCCTGGGTCCCGTTGCCAAGCACGACAATCCGCCGCCGCAACAGGCCGCGGCCGAGCGTCAAGAGAAAGGTTGCGCGGGTTAAGAGGATGCAGCCGAGCCAGACCAGCCCCGCCTTCAGCGGCAGGTTGCCAGGGTTGGCCAGCTGTCCCAGTTCGGTGGGCCACAGCGCGGTCGAAGCCGCCGCCAGCATCAGCACCAGGACAAAGGCGACGGCGAACTTGCTGACCAGCAGGCGAAAATCGACAAAGCTCTGCTGGCCATAAAGCCCGACCGAGATCATCGCCGCCACCGCGGCAACCGACAGGCCGGCGGCGAGCCGGGCGGGAAAGCTCGACATACCAAAGATCAGCGGAGTGCTACCGTTCGACTGAGACAACATCTGGTAAAATGCGGCAGTGATCAGCAGAGCGTCCGACGACACCAGCAGCACGACCGAGACAGGGACAAAATGTCTGAACAGTCTGAGCTGCATCGCCGATTGTAATTTCGTTAATAACGTCCACTGCCCGTGGCGGGATGGCGCCGTCAATGGTGCGCGAGTATAGTAGCAGAACGGCACGCCGGCGTCCAGTAGAACGCGTGACCGAGCGGTCGCGGCCGAACGCCGTCACTCGGCGGCGCTGAGATGGGTGGCGGCGGGGCCCTGATCGAGGGTCAGTTCGTCCGCAGCCGATGCCGGCGCGGCCCCGGCGAGCGCCTTGCGGTGGTGCTCGAAGAGCCGCCGGATCCAGTCCATGACCGCCCGGACGCAGGCGGCGCGGCGTCGATCGCGGTGCACGATGATCCAATATTCAGCAGCGATCTCGGGCACCGGCGGGCTCAGCCGTTCGAGCAGGGGGTCGCGGTCGCCGATAAAGCAGGGCAATACGCCGCGGCCGGCGCCGGCGCGAATTGCGGCCGACTGCATCGGCATGTTCGAGGCGCGCAGCGCCACCGCGCCGCCGGTCTCGCGCAGCCGCTCCTGCACCCAGCGCGCGGTCGGATAATGCGCCTGCTCCTCGGTATAGGTGACCCAGGCATCGGCCGGCGCGCCGCGCCGGCGATAGACGGCGCAGGCGAACACGCCGGCCTTGGTGATGTAGAGGTCGCCGCTTTGCGGCGGATGATGGCGCAGCGCGAGATCGGCTTCACGGCGCGCCAGGTTGGCGGTTTGCTGCGTCTCGACAAGTTCGAGGGTGATCCCCGAAGGCAGCGCCGCACCCGCATCGTCCGCAAGACAGCCGGCGAGAAAGCTTGCCGCCCATTCGCCGACCGAGACCCGGACGGTGCCGGTCAACACGGGCGAGGCCGCGGTGCGCCGCCGCTCGAGCGCCAGCGCCGCCAACTCCAGCTGTTCGGCCGCCGGCAGCAGCGCCTCGCCGGCGGCGTTGATGCGCAAGCCTTCCGGCAGCCGGTCGAACAGGACCGGCCCGCCGAACACCGCTTCGAATCCCGCGAGACGTCGCCCGACCGTGGGTTGACTGAGGCCCAGCGCGCGACCCGCGGCGCGCAGCGAGCCGTGACGCGCGACGGCGAGAAAGATCCGGATGTCGTCCCAATCCATTGCCGTCCCCGGCGAGACGTGGTGATACATCAGCATATCATGTGCTCTTGGGATTGTCGATTGCCGCTATCCTGATGTATCGCTAACGTTAAGGTCGCGTGTGTTTGATGCCGGCTTTCCCCCGTCAGGGCGAATTTGCCGGTAATCGCACCTGTAGGCGAGGGAGCAGCACCGATGTATTTCGACCGACGCTTGTGGGAGCTGACCCGCGGCCTGCGCGGCTGGATCGCCTTTGCGATCGCCTTGGGGCTCCTCGCCTCGGTCGTCGGCATCGCCCGTTTTGTGCTTCTCGGCATCCTCTTGGCGCACGTCTTCAAAGGCGCCGGGCTCCTCGCCGTGGCGATCCCGGCGCTCGGCGTCGCCGCCGCGGTATTGCTGCGCGGCTCGATCGAGCACCACCGGGCGATGGTCTCGCACCGCACCGCGACGCGGGTGCAGGAGGAATTGCGCGGCCGCCTCTACGACAAGATCGCCGCATTGGGGCCGGCCTGGTTCGCCGGCGAGCGCACCGGCGGGGTGATGCTGTCGATCGTCGACGGGGTCGAGCAATTGCAGAGCTTTTTCGGCCAATATGTGCCGCAGCTCTCGATTGCGGTGCTGACGCCGGTCGCGATCTTCGCGTTTATCGCTTTCTGGGACTTGCCGGTGGCGACGGTGATGCTGGTCGCAGCACTGGTCACCCTGATCGCGCCCACCGTCTTTTTGCAAATCGAGCGCCGCACCAGCCAGGGGCGCCAAGAGGCATTGAAGGCCTTTGGCTCGGAGTTTCTCGATGGCGTGCAGGGGTTGCCGACCCTGAAGGCGTTCGGCCAGAGCCGCGCCTTTGGCCGCCGGCTCGCGGTGAAGGCGCGCGCACTGTGCGACAGCACATTGCGGGTGTTGTCGACCAGCGTGATGACCCGCGGCATCACCGATTGCGGGGTGGCAATCGGCGCCGCCGCCGCACTGGCGCTCGGCGTGTGGCGCGTGTCGCACGGGCTGATGAGCATCGAGGCGTTGCTGATCGTGCTGATGGCCGGGACCGAGGTGTTCCGCCCGTTGCGCGATTTGCGCATGGTGCTGCATCAGGGGATGGTCGGGCAGTCGGCCGCCGCCGGCATCAACGCGCTGTTGGCCGCCGAGCCGCTGGTGCCGCCCTACCCGGCGGAGCTCGCGCCGACGCCGGCCGCGCTGCTCCCAACCATTGCGTTCGAGGAGGTGCATTTCGCCTATCCGGGTGGGCGCGGACCGGCGCATGACGGGCTCTCCTTCGCCGTCCGCGCCGGCGAGAAGATCGGCATCGTCGGCCCGAGCGGCTCGGGCAAATCCTCGATCGCGCGGCTGCTGCTGCGCCTCTTTGACCCGCAGCAAGGGCGGGTGCTGATCGGCGGGCGCGATTTGAGGGCGCTCGACCCCGAGGCGGTGCGCCGGATGATCGCGGTGGTGCACCAGGACACCTACCTGTTTCACGGCACAGTCGAGGAGAATTTGCGGCTCGGCCGGCCCGAAGCCGACCAGGCCGAGCTCGACGCCGCGGCGCGCGACGCCAATGCGCTCGAATTCATTGCCGCCCTGCCGCAGGGCTGGCAGACCATCATCGGCGAGCGCGGGGTCCTGCTGTCGGGCGGCCAGCGCCAGCGGCTGGCGATCGCCCGCGCCCTCTTACGCGACGCGCCGATCTTGATCCTCGACGAGGCGCTGTCCTCGGTCGACACCGAGAACGAGGCGGTGATCCAGCAGGCGCTCGACCGGCTCGCCGCCGGGCGCACGACGTTGGTGTTGGCGCACCGGCTCTCGAGCGTGATCGGCGCCGACCGCATCCTGGTGCTCGACCACGGCAGGGTCGTCGAAACCGGCGGCCATGCCGAGCTGATCCGCCGCAACGGGCCCTACCGCCGGCTGATGGGGGCGCAGGCCGAGGAGCGCGAGGGCGACGTGGCGCTCGCCGACGACAGCGCCGTGCCGGACGCCGCCGGCGAGCGCCGGCAGATCGAAGCTGCGGCCGAGACCGCGCCCTCTGAGCTCGCGGGCGAGGCCGCCTCGGTCGGCTGGGCGGCAACCCTCGGCACTCTGGTCGAGATCATCAAGCCGTGGCGCCGGCGTTTTGCGATCGTCGTCGGCGCCGGCATTACCCGGGTCGCCGCCTTTATCGGCGTCGGCGTGGTCAGCGCACTGGCCGTGGCCGCGGTCAAGACCGGATCGCCGTTCGGCTATCTGCTGATCCTGCTGGCCCTGGCAGCACCCTTGGCCGGGCTCCTGCATTGGCTCGAATCCTGGCTCGCCCACGACATCGCCTATCGCCTCTTGGCGGAGATGCGGATCGCGCTGTTCGAGAAGCTCGACACCCTGGCGCCGGCCTATCTGATGCGGCGCCGCTCGGGCGACCTGATTGCGCTCGCCAGCCAGGACGTCGAGACCGTCGAATATTTCTTTGCCCACACGGTGGCCCCGGCATTGGTCGCGGTGTTGGTGCCGGCGACGGTGCTGATCGTGCTGGCGGTGGCCGCCTGGCCGGTGGCGCTGGCACTGTTGCCGTTTGTGCTGTTCGCGGCATTGGCGCCGGTGATGACGCGGGCGCGGATCGACCGCTTGGGCGGCGAGGCGCGCGAGGCGCTCGGATTATTGGGCGCCTACGTCACCGAGACGATCCAGGGCCTTGCCGACCTCGTTGCGTTTCAGGCGGTGGCCGGCCGCCGCCGCGGCTTTATGGAGCTCGTGCGCGGCTACCAGCAGATCCGGCTCGAGCTGTTGCGCGACCTTTCCGCGCAAACCGCCCGGCTTGAAACCGTGACCGGGCTTGGCGGGCTCGCGGTCGCGGTGGTCGGCGCCCGGCTTGCCGCCGAGCATCATCTCGCGCCGACCATGCTGCCCTTGCTGATCCTGATCGCGCTGTCCTCGTTTCTGCCGATCTCCGAGATCGCCCAAGTCAGCCGCCAGCTCGCCGACACGATCGCCTCGACCCGCCGGCTTCACGCGGTGCATCGCGTGGCGCCGAGCGTGGTGGATGGCCCGCTGCGCCCGCCCGAGCCCAAGGGTGGCTCGGCGATCTGCTTCGAGGGGGCGAGCTTCACCTACCCGGGCGCGCGGCGCGCGGCGCTCAGCGACATCCGGCTCGAGGTGCCGGCCGGCGCCACCCTGGCGCTGGTCGGCCCGTCGGGCGCCGGCAAGACCACGATCGCCAATCTGTTGCTGCGCTTCTGGGACCCGAATGCCGGGCATATCCTAATCGACGGGGTCGATCTGCGCGAGTTCGAGCTCGACCATTTGCGCAGGAGGGTCTCCTTGGTGTCGCAGGACACTTATCTGTTCAACGACACCCTGCGCGCCAATGTGGCGCTGGCCCGGCCCGAGGCCGACGAGGCAGCAATCCATCGCGCGCTTGAGCAGGCGGCGCTGGCCGAATTTGTCGCGAGCCTGCCCGAGGGGCTCGACACCCCGGTCGGCGAGCGCGGCGTCCAGCTGTCGGGCGGGCAGCGCCAGCGGGTGGCGATCGCCCGCGCCTTTTTGAAAAATGCGCCGACCCTGGTGCTCGACGAGGCGACCTCGCATCTGGACGCGGTCAGCGAGGCGCAGGTGAGGGGCGCGCTCGACGCCTTGATGCGCGACCGCACCACGATCGTCATCGCCCACCGGCTCTCAACCGTGCGCAACGCGGACCTCTTGGCGGTGCTCGACCATGGGCGCCTGATCGAGACCGGCAGCCACGCCGAGCTGATCGCCCAGGGCGGCCTCTACACCCGATTGATCCGCCACCAGCTCGAAGGCGCGCGCCAACCGCTCCGCGCCGCCGGCGATTAGATCACGTTGCGGTCGCGCAGCTGGCGGATTTCGTCGGGCGAGTAGCCGGCCAGCGCCTCGAGCACATCTTCGGTGTGCTCGCCTTTGAGCGGCGCGCGCCGAGCCTGAACCGGCGAGTTCGACAGCCGCAGCGGGCAGCCGACCATCGCGAACCGGCCGCGGGTCGGATGATCGAGGTCGAACACCGTGCCGCGCTCGCGCAAATGCGGATCGGCCAGCACCTCGGCGGTGTCGAGCACCTTGCCGCATGGTATCCCCCGCTCGGCAAAAGCCTTCATGACCTCGTGCTTGTCGCGCGCGCGGGTCCAGCCCTCGATCGCCTCGGTCAGCTCGGCGCCATGCCGGGCGCGCGCCGCCGCGGTCGCAAAACGCTCGTCGGTCTTGAGCTCGGGTCGGCCGATGACCTCGGCGGCGGCCGCGAACATCTCGGGATTGTCGGGCGGCACGGTCATATAGACGTACTCGTTCGACCCGCCGCCGGCGCAGCGCACCAGATCGGACCAGCCGCCGGTCGCCGAGCGGTTGCCGGTGCGGCCGAGCGGCTCGCCGGTGGCCAAGGTCCCGGTGTACTTGACCCTGGTCAGGTTTAAGACCGCCTCCTGCATCGCCACCTCGACCAATTGGCCGCGCCCGGTCCGGCCGCGCTGCACCAGCGCCGCCAAGATCGCGATCGCCAGATGCATGCCGGTGCCGGAATCACCGATATTGGCGCCGTTGACCAGCGGCGGGCCATCCGCTTCGCCGGTGACGCTCATCGCCCCCGAGGTCGCCTGCGCCACCGGCTCAAAGCATTTGAAGCCGCTGTAGGGGCCGTAGGAGCCAAAGCCTTTGACCGAGGCGAAGATCGCCCGCGGGTTCAGCTCGTGGACCGCCTCCCAGCCGAGGCCGAGCCGCTCCATGACGCCCGGCCCCAGATTTTCGGCGACGACGTCGCATTTGGCGATCAGCCGGCGGGCGATCTCCCGGCCGTCCTCGGTCTTCAGATCGAGCACGGTGCTGCGCTTCGAGCTGTTGAGCAGCAGAAAGAAAAAGCTGTCGAGGCTCGGATTGTCCATGTTCCACAGCCGGCGCGCGCGGTCGCCATGCGGCGGCCGCTCGATCTTGATCACGTCGGCGCCGAGCCAGGCCAGCATCTGGGTGCAGGAGGGCCCGGCCTGGTCGTGGGTGAAGTCGATGACGCGAATGCCGTCGAGCGCCTGGCTCATCTCGATCTCCTCTGTTGCTGGCCCGATTAGCGCACCCGCCGTCATCGCCGCGCAAGCCCGAATCGAGGAGCGGCTTCGGCTTCGTCAACCACGTGCCGGGATGCTCGGCCCGGCCGCCGGCGTCTCAACCGCAAAGCAACGCGCTTGCCACGGAAATTTCTAGGGTGAGGCGAGAACCCGGCGCGGCAATCTACGTTAGCGCAGGGCAATGAACGATTCCATCGAGCGGCTTTACAGAGCGCATTCCCCCGATCGCCGCAGCGTGGCCGACCGCGAATGGCCGCAGCGTGGCGCGATCCGCCCCATTTTCCCACCCGTCGATCCCGAAGCGGCGCGGGGCGAGCTCGGCGTATGACGGCTAGATTTCGTCTGGCTGCGGCCTTCCGCACCAGAGCAACCGCATGTCATGGATCTGCCATGCGCGCGGGGTCAGCCGATCCCGGGCCGATCGGACGCGACAAATGCAGCGCTCCGGCGATGGACACCTCACGCGAGGCAACCGACGAGGCGATGATGGCGCGCTGCATCGAGCTGTCGCGCCTCGCCGCGAGCAAAGGCGAATATCCGTTCGGCACAGTCATCGCGCTTAACGGGCACATCGTGGCGGAAGGGATCAACAGCACCAACCGCGACGGCGACGTGACCCGTCACGCCGAAATCATCGCCCTCTCGCAGGCGCAGAAATCGATCGGTCGCGAGCAGCTGCGCCGCTATACGCTCTATACCAACATCGAGCCCTGCGCGATGTGCTCGTACTGCATTCGCGAGGCCTGGGTCAGCCGCGTGGTCTATGCTCTCGGCTCTCCGGTGATGGGCGGCCTGTCGAAATGGAACATTCTGCGCGACGACGGCATGTCGGACCGCATCCCCGAGATTTTCGGCGCCGTGCCGGAGGTGGTCAGCGGGGTGCTGCTGCGCGACGCCCAGCAGGCCTGGCGCGATTGGAGCCCGTTCGCCTGGGAGATGATCAAGCTGCGCGGATTGCTGACCGCACCCGGCACCGAGCCGGGCGGCGTTCGGGTGCAGCCCGCGCACGGCCGCTCGCTATGGCATTCGCTGCAAATCCTGTTTATGCGCAGCGGCCAGTCGCGACATCGAGCCCGGCGCGCGCTGGCGCCGCCCGAGGACTGATCAGCCGGCCGGCACCCCAGGAGCATGCAATGGCCGATCATATGTCTCACATGTCGCGTGTCGGCGCGATCGGCGCGACCGCGGCCGGCCCGGCGGCAAACGCTCTCGGTCGCCGAGCGCGGCCGCACGGCCCTGTGCGCCGCCTGCTGCGCCGCTCCATTCACTTCCTGGCCTATCATTTTGTTCTGAGCCGTCGGCGCACCAGGGTCACGCGGGTTGCCGGGTTTCGGCTGACGGTGCGCCCGACAGTGTTTCATCCGCGCTATTTTCTTAGCAGCGAGTGCTTTGCCGAGTTCATCAGCCATCTCGATCTGAGCGGCCAGCGCGTCCTCGATGTCGGCACCGGATCGGGCATCCTCGCGCTGGCCGCGGCGCGCGCCGGCGCCGCGAACGTCATCGCCGCCGACATAAACCCAAATGCCGCGCTCGCCGCCGCCGACAACGCGCGCGACAACGGCCTTGGCCAGTGCGTCAGCGGCCTGTGCTGCAACTTGCTGTCGGCGCTCGCCCCGCGCCCATTGTTCGACGTGATCCTGTCGAGCCCGCCCAAGCATGCCGGCGAGCCGCGCGACCTTGCCGATCGCGGCTGGCATGCCGGCCCGGCCTATCGCGATGTGGCCGCCTTGTTCGACCAATCGCGCCAGCGCTTGAAGCCCGCAGGGCGGCTCTTTGTCATGGTTTCCTCGGATACCGACCTCAGTCTGTTCGCTGGTCTGATCGACCGGGCCGGGTTCAGCGCGCGCCTGGTCCACGAGCGCTCGATCCTGATCGAGTTTTTTATAATCTACGAATTGCGCGTCGCGGCGCAGTGAAAAACCTTGGCGAATGTCGGTAGCGCGTGAAGATGTCAGTCTATCATAGCGCATCATATGTCCGCTGCTGTGGTTGCTGGGCCTGTGGGGTTGTGGGCAACGCGCAGCGTTGTCCACAAATCCATCAGGTCCGGACCGCCGAGCGGAGTTAAGCGGCCCGCGAGACATCGATCGGCTTGCCGTTTGGGTCGAACCGCGCCAGGCAGCTCGGCCCATGGAAGAGGGCGAGCCGGCCGCCGGGGTATTGATGCACGCGCACGGTGGACTTGACGTAGTGATGGCGATGGCGCTGCGGCGGGATTTGCAGCGCGTTCCACAGGACGCAATTGTCGCGGCCGACCTGGCGGCTTTCCTGGAGGCACAAGATGTCCTCGAGCGGCCGGCCGGCATAGGGGATGAAGGCCGAGCCTTCCGCGGCGGCGGGCACCGCGAAGCGGGCGTTGTAGTCGGGCACGAACGCCTCCTCGAGGTAGCGGTTGGCGGCCTCGAGCGTGACGATCCCGGCTAGGCGCAGCTCGGGCGGCAGCCGCATCTGCAACGTGCCGAAGACCCGCTCCATGCGGCCGCGCGCCTCGGGCGAGTAGGACGGGATGTGGGTGATGCCGAGCTGCGCCAAGGCCCGGCCGATCTGGGTGGGCTTCGACTTGTCGACCGTGCCGCCGGCCTTGGGCGTGTAGAAGTAATGCGAGCCGCGGTCGGTGTAGAAGGCCCGAAACAGGCCGTGCCCGGCGATCGTCTCGGCGAGCCCCTGAAAGCTCGACATCGTGCCCTCTTCCTCGACCAGGATCGCCGAGTAGATCGCGCCGGTTGCATCGTCGAGCGTGACGACGAGATCGAGATCGCGGTTGAGCGCGCCGACCCAGCGATGGGTCGAGCCGTCCTGGAACAGCAGCATGCCCGGAAGCGGCCGGCGCTCGCGCTTCTGGCGATGGGTGCCGCCGCGCCGCTTCTGCGGCGCCACCAGCCCGGCCGTTGCAAGCTCAACCGCGTCACCGTGTAACCCAATTTGTAGTCGTGTCGCTTTTGCAGCTGCTCGTGAAAATGCTTCACCGTGAAATCGCGGTAGCGTTCCTGATAGAGGATCTGCACGCGGCTGAGCTCGGCCGCCGGCGCCCGGCGCGGCGAGAGCTTGCCAAGCCTCTCCGCCATGGTGTTCGCAAATGCGCGAAACGGCGCGAAGCCGCCAGGTGTTGCTCGTCTTGGAGGCTCTTTATGGCGATGGCGATGGCCCAACTCGACATCAGGCTCAAGCGGGCTTACGAGCCGCCCACCGCGAGCGACGGCACGCGCGTGCTGATCGACCGTCTGTGGCCGCGCGGAGTGGCCAAAGCGAAGGCGGCTGTCGATCACTGGTTTCGCGATCTCGCGCCAAGCACCGAGTTGCGGCGTTGGTTTCACCACGATCCCGCTCTGTGGGACGAGTTCCAGCGGCGCTACACGAGTGAGCTCGACCGCCTTCCCGAGCGGCTCGACGACTTGCTGCGGCTGGCCAATGCGGGGCCGCTGACGCTCGTCTACGGAGCTCGCGACGAACAGCACAACGATGCGGTGGTGCTGCGGGGCGTTCTGCTCGACCGCGCGCGGCGCCTGCCGTCCCGTTCTTTTTGATGTGAGCCCATTGCTGATAAGCCCCGGTCGGCGACGCCCTAGCCGCGGTCTTCCTCCGGGGTCCACGTGGTCAGCGACAGCGCGTGCACGCGGGTCGCCAACTCCTCGGCAAGTGCCTCGTACACGAGACGTTGGCGCGCCACTCGGCCCTGCCCGGCAAAGGCGGCGGAGACAATGCTGACCGCAAAATGCGTCTCGCCCTCGGGCTGCGCGCCGGAGTGCCCGGCGTGACGATGCGACTCGTCGACGATGTCGAGCCGGCTCGGGGCAAATCGCTCGGTCAGCTTGCGGCGGATCGCGGCGGCGACGGACATGACTTTGCCTCGGGTTCTCGCGAAGCGGCGACGGTGAGGAAGCGGCCGAGATCGTCGATGATATGGTGGATGTGGTCGCCCTCGGCGCCGGCGGCGGCCCAGTCGATCGTGCCGCGCACCCAGCCGGTGGTCATGCCGAGGGCGGCCGCCGGAACCAGGTTCTTGGCCATGTCCTCGACCATCAGCGCGGTTTCCGGAACAACCTCGTAGCGACGCAGCAGCTCATGATAGCCGGCGAGCGCCGGCTTTGGGTCGAACCCGGCCATCGCGATATCGACGATGCCGCAAAACGCGCCGGCGATGCCGAGATGGTCGAGCAGCCGCTCGGCATGGGCGACCGAGCCGTTGGTGTGGACGATTTTGCGGCCGGGCAGTGCCGCCAGCGCCGCGACCAGCGCCGGATCGGCCGGCACGCAGGCCAGATCGACATCATGGACATAGGCCATGAATTCGTGCGGATCGATCCTATCGACGATCATCAGCCCGCGCATCGTCGTCCCATGCTCGCGGAAATAGGTCTTCTGGCGGACGAGCGCCGCTTCCGGCGAC
The DNA here is from genome assembly GCA_963738185.1 of uncultured Alphaproteobacteria bacterium. Lineage (GTDB taxonomy): Bacteria > Pseudomonadota > Alphaproteobacteria > ATCC43930 > CGMCC-115725 > AP-15. The sequence continues at coordinate 2,202,235 of CAVTVA010000003.1, forward strand.
AGGCCGAGGCGCAATGCGATGAAGCTCTGCATCCGCGCGTGGATCTGGTCGAAGAGGCGGCAGGAGGCGGGGTAGAGCGTGTTGTCGAGATCGAAGATCCAGGTCTCGATCCGGTCGAGCGGGCAACCGCGCAGTGCGGGCATCGCGCGAACCCTCAGCCGGCCCGGATCAGGGTGCCGGCGCCCGACGCATCGGTGAACAGCTCGAGCAGGATCGCGTGCGGCACCCGCCCGTCGAGGATCACCGCTGCCTCGGCGCCGCCGGCGACCGCATCGAGGCAGGTCTCGACTTTGGGGATCATGCCGCCATGGATGACCCCGTCGGCGATCATTTGCCGCGCGGCGCTGGCCGTGATCTCCGAGACCAGCCGCTGGTCGGCGTCGAGCACGCCGGCGACATCGGTCAGCAGCAACAGCCGCGTCGCCTTGACCGCGGCGGCGACCGCGCCCGCGACCGTGTCGGCATTGATGTTGTAGGTCTCGCCGGCGGCGCCGACGCCGATCGGGGCGATGACCGGGATGATGTCCGATTGGCGGAAGGTGTCGAGCACGCCGGCGGCCACATGTCGCGGCTCGCCGACAAAGCCGAGATCGATCGCGATGCGGACGCCGGCTTCAACCTTGCTGCGCAGCAGCTTTTTCGCCTCGATCAGCCCGCCGTCTTTGCCGGTCAGCCCGATAGCACAACCGCCCTCTGCGTTGATCGCCGCGACCAAGCCTTTGTTGATCGTGCCGGCGAGGACCATCTCGACCACTTCCATCGTCTCGCGGTCGGTGACCCTGAGCCCGTCGACAAAGCGGCTCTCGATGCCCAGGCGTTCGAGCATCTGGCCGATCTGCGGCCCGCCGCCATGCACAACGATCGGGTTGATGCCGACCTGCTTTAAGAGCACGACGTCGCGGGCGAACGAATCGCCGCCCCCTCCCGTTTCCTGGCCGCCCATCGCGTGGCCGCCATATTTGACGACCAAGGTATGGCCGGCATAGCGCCGCATATAGGGCAGCGCCTCGGCCAGCACCGCGGCCTTGGCGCGGGGGTCGAGGGCAGCGCCGGCCGCGCGTGACAGGGGGTCGAAGGTAGGGTTCATCGCGCGCCTCACTCTAGCTCGGTTATTTGCCGGCCGCTGCGGCCGCAGCCCCGACGCCGGCAGCCTCGGCGCCGGACGGGGCAAAGCTGACCAGGGTGGCGCGCAACGCCTCGATGCCGCGGCGCTCTTCGGCGCTGGTCAGGTGGAGTTCGGGATGCGCCGCGGTGTGCGAAGCCAGTTCGGCGGCGACCCGTTCGGCAACCTCGGCGAGCGCCAGCGGGCCGAGCTTGTCGGTCTTGGTCAGCACGGCCTGGTAGGAAACCGCGGCGCGGTCGAGCATGTCCAAGAGCGGCCGGTCGATCTCCTTGATGCCGTGACGGGCGTCGATCAACAGGCAGACCCGCCGCAGCCCGGCCCGGCTCTGCAAATAGCGACGCACCAGACCGGTCCAACGCTTGATCGCAGCTTTCGACGCCTCGGCATAGCCGTAGCCCGGCAGGTCCACCAGCATCAGCTCGCCGCCAAGGTCGAAGAAATTGATCTGCCGGGTGCGGCCGGGCGTGTTCGAAATCCGAGCCAGCACCCGACGCCCGGTCAGCGCGTTGACCAGGCTCGACTTGCCGACATTGGAGCGGCCGGCAAAGGCGATTTCAGGCAAGCTCTCGGGCGGCAGCGCCGCAGGCTCGGCGGCGCCGGCGATGAAGCGGGCTTCGTGGGCGAACAGGCGCCGCCCGGCTGCGACCATTTCGGGATCCAGGGCGCGCGGCGGAAACAGATCGGCCGCCGTGTCCACCGCCATCGCCAGCGCGCTCGCTCAGGCCGCCCCGGCGCGGTGCATGATCACCCATTGCTGGGCGATGCTGAGCGTGTTGCTCCACGCCCAATAGATCACCAGACCGGCCGGGAAATGCGACAGCATGTAGGTAAAGACAATCGGCAGCAGCATAAACATGCGCGCTTGCATCGCATCGACCGGTTGCGGGTTCAGCTTTTGCTGCAGGAACATGGTCACGCCCATGATGATCGGCCAGGCGCCGATCTCCAGGAACGAGGGCGGGGTGAACGGGATGAGGCCGAACAGATTGGCGAACGAGGTCGGGTCCGGCGCCGACAGATCGCGGATCCAGCCAAAAAACGGCGCGTGGCGCAGATCGATCGCGACATAAAGGATCTGATAGAGCGCATAGAATACCGGGATCTGGACCACGATCGGCAGGCAGCCGGCCAATGGGTTCGCCCCGACGCGCTTGTAGACCGCCATCATCTCCTGCTGCTGGCGGGCTTTGTCATCGGGAAAGCGCTCGCGCAATTTCTGCATTTCGGGCTGCAGCAGCTTCATCTTGCTCATTGCACGATAGGACTTGTTCGCGAGCGGGAAGAACAGGATCCTGACGAGCAAGGTCAGCACCAGGATCGACACCCCGAAATTGTCAAAAACCTTATAGAGGATTTCGAGGACCTGGAACATCGGCTTGCTGATAAACCAGAACCAACCGAAATCGATCGCGTAATCGAACAGCGGAATGCCAGAATTTGCATAAGCCGTGAGCAGGCTGAGTTCTTTGGCGCCGGCGAACAGCCGGGTCGCAGCGGTCGCGCTGCCGTCGGGCGCCACGGTCGTCGCCGGCCCGGTATAATCGGTCTGATAGCGTTTGGTCCCGTGCTCGTCGCTCAGCGTGAATCGCGCCTTGATCGGCTCATGCTGCGGGGGAATTAGCGAGGTGAGCCAATAGGTGTCGGTAAAGCCGAACCAGCCCCCGGTGGAACTCGTAGCTGGTCGGCTGGCCGGGTTTGAGCGAGCTGTATTTGATGTCGTGGATCGAGCCGTCGAGATTGCCGATCAGCCCTTCGAAGCTCAAATAGGAACTGGAAACCTGCGGCGTCCCGGTGCGGCTGATCAGAGCGTAGGGCAGCAGCGTGACCGGGCTCTTGCCGGTGTTGCGCACCGCCTCGCGCACCGTGAACATATAGTTTTGGTCGATGCTGATGGTGCGGGTAAAGACCAGGCCCTCACCGTTGTCCCAGCTCAAGGTTACCGGATGCGACGGGGTCAGCGGCCCGCCCGATGCTTTCCACAGGGTCTGCGGCCCGGGCAGCTTGACCGTGCCGGGCTTTTCCGCGACCCAGCCGAACTCGGCCAGATAGGGGTTCGCGGTTCCCGGCGGCGACAGCAGGACCACATCGGGGCTCTTCGGGTTGACCGTCTCGTGATAGGTGGCCAGGGTCAGGTCATCGAGCCGGGCGCCGACCAGTGCTATCGAGCCGTGCACCCGGGGCGTGTCGATCTTGACCCGCGGCTGCGCGGCAATCGCGGCCGCGCGGGCTTGCGGCGCTCGGGCGGTGACGACGCCGGGGGCGCCGGTAGCCGGCGCCGCGGCCCCGGTAACGCCGGGGGCGGGCGTGGTCCTGGAAGTGGCCGGAGCCGGACCGGTCGTTTGGCTGCTGGAGGTGGTCGCCACATGCGGCACCGGCGGCGGATGCAGCCGTTCAAACAGAAATTGGAAGCCGATCAGAATCCCGACCGACACGACGATCGCAATCAGCAGGTTGCGCTGTTCCATTCGGACCGGATCCGGCGGGTGCTCAGGCGTTGGCGTCGGCGCGCCGCGAAGCAGCCGGTTGGGCGGCAGAATTGGGCGATCGTGGCGGGATCGGCGGCGGCACCGGATCGTAGCCGCTGCCGCCCCACGGGTGGCAACGCGCCAGCCGCCAGAGCGCCAGACCGCTGCCGCGCCAGGCGCCGTGCCGGGCGATCGCTTCGATCGCATAATCCGAGCAGGTCGGCAGAAAGCGGCAGCAAGGCGGCCGCAATGGCGAGACAAGCAGCTGATAGGCGCGCACGCCAGCTTTCAGGGCCGCACCCACGATGTCTGCACCCACCACGTCTGGGCGGTATTGCCGCTCCATCTCAATCCTCCTGCGCGGCGCGTGACCGGCGCCCCGCCGTGCTCCGCCCGATCCGGCGCAGCGCCGCCGCGAGATCGTCGAGAAGCGCCGAATACGGCCGCTCGGCCGTCCCCGATCGGGCGATCAGCACATAGTCGGTATCGGGGTTTGCGTGATCCGCCAGGATCTCGGCCGCCACCCCGCGCAGCCGTCGCTTTGCCCGATTTCGGATCACCGCGTTGCCAACCTTTCGGCTGGCGGTGAAGCCGACCCGCACCCCGCCGCCGGTCCGATCCGGCGGACGCGGCGCCGCCTGCAAAATCAGGCCCGGTGTCACCACCTTGCTGCGGTTCGCCGCGATGCGCAGGAAATCGGCCCGAACCTTGAGCGTTGCAAGCCTGCCGCCCACCGATTCACCGCCGGGCGGGTGCGAGCGGCGAAGGGTCGCGCCTCAGGCGGACAATCGCTTGCGGCCCTTCGCCCGGCGCGCCGCAAGCACGCGTCGGCCGGCGGCGGTGGCCATCCGCGCCCGGAACCCATGGCGGCGCTTGCGAACAAGGTTGCTGGGCTGGTAAGTGCGCTTCACGGCACCGGCTCCGATTGCGGGATCTCTCTCGAGCGGAGGCGGCTATATAAAAGAGGCGGTCGGCCAAGTCAACGCCAGCCCGCCGCTCTGGGGAATGGCGAGCGCCAGTGGGGCGTTCGGCTTTGAGCGCTGGCTGCGATTAGGCGATGACGGCAGAAATGGGGAGCGATGTTGGCGCCGATGTTGGATAACGCGACGATGGAGGCTGCCGATCGTGCCGCCCGGACCTGGGCTGCAGCCCAACCCGGGCCGATTGTTCCGGGCAGCGAGGCGCACAAGACCGCATTTTGCCGGATGCTGCTTGATACCCACAACCGCTATAAGCCATCGATCGTCGATTGGCCGGTGCTCGACAGCGAGGCGCGCGATCGCCTGGTCGCTCTGCCGATTTGGGACATCGCAGTGCAGACCGAGGGCAAAGCCCGCCTGCGCGTGTTGAGCTATGGCGAGACCATCGCCGACCCACTGCTGCGCCAGGCGATCGAGCTCGACGGGCGCGAGGAGGGCCGGCACAAAGAGGTTCTCTCCAACCTGGTCGAGGCCTATGGCATCCGCCTCGCCCCCGAGCCGCCCTATGTGCGTCCGCGCGATCCCGAATGGGCCTTTATGGTCACCGGGTTCAGCGAATGCATCGACAGCTTTTTTGCCTTTGGCCTGTTCGCGTTGGCCAAGCGCTCCGGCTTTTTCCCGCCGGCTCTGGTCGACACGTTCGAGCCGGTCATGCAGGAGGAAGGCCGCCACATCCTGTTCTTTGTCAACTGGGTGGCCTGGCACCGGCGGCGCTTGCCGTGGTGGGGCCGTCCGCTGTTCCTGCTCAAAATCCTCGCGGTCTGGGCCTTCCTGGTCTGGGAACGGGTCGGCATCGTTCGCGGCGTCGGCAGCGGCAAGGCTGCGGGCGGTGGCGCGCCCGGGTCGGCGCCGCAGGACAACAACTTCACCTTGACCGGCGGCAAATCGCTCGGCGCCGTTGATCTGTCGCCGGCGGCGCTGATCGAGATCTGCCTTTCCGAGAACGACCGACGCCTTTCCGGGTATGATCCGCGGCTGTTGCGGCCCAACACCGTGCCGCGGCTGATGCGCCTCGTCCACCGCCTGATGCGCTGGCGGCGCCCAATCCCGGCCGCGCCATGAAGATCGGCTCGGACGAGCACAAGCAGCGGTTTTGCGCTCAGTTCATCGCGAGCCACAACCGATACGACCCCGAGGCCCTCGCCTGGCCCAATCTCGACGTGGCCGCGCTGGCGCGGTTGCGCGCCATCCCGTTCTGGCCGCAAGTGCTGCACACCGAGCGGCGCGCCGGCGCCATCGTCGATGCCTATGCGGCGACGATCGCCGATCCGCTGGTGCGCGAGGCGGTAGCGCTGCAGGGGTTTGAGGAGGCGCGCCATGCCGATCTGTTGCGGCTGATGATCGGCCGGTATGGTCTCGCCGCCGAAGAAAGCCCGCTCGAGCCGCTGGGGGCCGATCTCTACCGCGCGTTCGCCGATTTCGGCTATGGCGAATGCCTCGACGCCTTTCTCGGCTTTGGCGTATTTCAGATCGCCCGGCGGTCCGGTTTTCTACCCGAGCCGATGTTCGCGATCTTTGACACCTTGATGCATGAGGAAAATCGCCACATCGTATTCTTCATCAACTGGATGGCCTGGGAGCGGGCGCGCCGCGGGCGATGCCCCAAATGGCTGCGCTCGGCGATCGCGGCCCGCTATTATTGGCGGGCGATCAGCCGGTTGCTGGGAACCGTCCGACGCGGCCAGACGGTCAATGACGGAAAGGACTTCTCGGCGACCGAGGCGAGTGTGTTCCTTGACGGGTTTTCGCTGCGCGGCCTGGTCGAGGAATGTTGTGCCGAGCATGCCCGGAGGATGAAAGCCTTCGACCCCGAGCTATTGCAGCCGCGCTTGTTGCCGCGGCTCGGTGCGATCGCGCTGGCGGGGATGCGCCTCGGGGCTCGGGCGCGCGGTTTGCGCTGATCGCCGATGAAGCCGGCTTCGTTCCTGGCGGCGGCGATCGGGATCGCTCTCGTCGGCGGGCTCCTCATCCATTTTGGGGCGGGTGCGGTCTGGCACTCGCTGCTGGCGGTCGGGTGGGCCGGGTTTGCCGCGATCTGCCTCATTCAAACCGTGCTGATCGCGGTGATGGGCATCGCCTGGTGGGCGCTGTTGCCGGCGACGCGCCCGTGGCCGGCGATCTGGGCGCGGCTGGTCCGCGACTCCGTTTCCGAGGTGCTGCCGCTGTCGCAGGTCGGCGGCTATGTCGCGGGCGCGCGAGCGATCGTCGTCGCCGGGGTTTGCGGCAGCGCCGCCGCGGCGAGCACAATCGTCGACGTCACCCTCGAGTTCCTGGCCCAGATCGCCTACACCGCGATTGCGCTGTCATGGCTGTTGCACCTCGATCCGGGGGCGCGGGTTGCGGCCCCCGTGGCGGCCGGTCTCGCGATCGGCGCAGCTCTGGCCGCCGGCTTTGTGTTCGCACAGCGTCGCGGCTTTAGCCTGCTCGACCGATTTGCCGGCGCGCTCGGCCAGGGCTGGGCCGAGCGGACCGCAGCCGGAGCCTCAGCGCTGCACAGCGCGATCGCCGAGATCTATGCCCGGCCCGCCCGGCTGGGGGCCAGCCTTGCCCTTCACCTGATCTGCTGGCTGGCCAGCGCCGCCGAGATCTGGTTGGCCTTGCGGTTTATCGGCGTGCCGCTTGATTTTGGCGCGGTGCTGGTGATCGAGAGCCTGGTTTATGCGATCCGCAGCGTCGCCTTTGCCGTGCCGAACGCGGTCGGGGTCCAGGAGGGCGCCTATGTTCTGCTCGGCGCCAGCTTTGGCCTGACCCCGGAGACGGCGCTGGCCTTATCGTTGCTAAAGCGAGGGCGCGACCTCGCGATTGGGCTGCCGGCGCTCGCCGCTTGGCAGCTGGCCGAAGCCGGCCGCGTGTGGCGCCGCGCCGATCGGGTCGACGCCGCCGCAGCAAACGAAACCCCGGTCGCCGCGACCGGGGTTCCATTCCCTGCACCCGGAGGTAAGGGCAGGGCTGCGCGCATCGCTCAGCAGGACCATCGGGGAGACATCACGATGCAGCCGCATAGTGCGAAATCTGGCTCTGCATTGCAATAAATATCTCATAAGTTAACCAATTATTGGATAAACCCTCTCCGCGCGTATCCGGGTGCGTCGAGACGGCCCACCGGGCTCCTTGTCGCGCGGCGGCGTCCCGGCGATGGCCTGCGCCGCTTCACGGGAAGGTGACCGCCCTTCTGCCGCCGGAGCGCTAGCATCAGCCTTTCTTGGCTGTGCCGGACCCGCATGCCCGATGACCTCCCGCCGCGATTTGGCATTTCCGCGCGCCGCCTGGTGCCGCTGGGGCTGCTCGTCGCCGCCGGCCTCGCCTTCGCGATTGCCGGCGGGCACCGTTATCTGACGTTTGCGGCACTCGCCGACAACCGCGACTGGCTGTGCGGTCTGGTCGCCCGCTGGGGCTGTCCCGCGGCCCTTCTCTATATCGCCGCCTATGCCGGGGTGGTGGCGCTGTCAGTTCCCGGCGGGGCGGTGTTGACAGTCGTCGGCGGCTTTCTGTTCGGGACCTGGCTCGGCGGCACCTTCGCGGTCATCGGCGCCACCCTGGGCGCGACCGGGGTCTTTGTCGCGGCGCGCGCCGGCCTTGGCGGCCTAGCCCAGCGCGCCGGGCCCTTCTTCGGCAAGCTCGAAACGGGGTTTCGCGCCGACGCGTTCAATTACCTCTTAGTGCTGCGCCTGGTCCCGCTGTTTCCATTTTGGCTGGTCAACCTGGTTCCAGCGTTGGCCCGGATTAGCCTGCCGACCTATCTGGGCGCGACCTTCCTCGGCATCATTCCGGCGACCTTCGTCTATGCCGGGCTCGGCAACGGGCTCGGCAATGTGGTGGCGCAGCCGGATCTCGGGATCGCGCTTCGCCCGAGCGTGCTGCTGCCGATCATAGCACTGGCCGTGCTCGCCCTCCTCCCGGTGTGGTACCGGCATCGGCATCGCAGGCAGACCGCCCGATGACCGCCGTTCCGGGCCCACTGCCGCATTGCCTGGGCGTTGGCGGCGGCGCGCCGCGCTTGCCTCGCGCGGCTGGCTCGCGCTACTCCCTGTCGCAAGGATCGCGAGCGGAGGGAACGAGATGATTTCGGGCGAGTTCGATGTCGTTGTCGTCGGCGCCGGCAACGCCGGCATGTGCGCGGCGCTGGCGGCGCGCGGCGAGGGGGCGCGGGTGCTGGTGCTCGAGGCCGCCCCGTTTGACGAGCGCGGCGGCAACAGCCGCTACACGGCCGGGGCCTTGCGGTTTGTTTACAACGGCGTCGACGACCTCTTGAAGCTGTGCGAGCTCTCCGAAACCGAAATCGCCACCAGCGATTTTGGCACCTACACCACCGACAAGTATTACGACGATCTCGGCCGGCTGACCGATTACCGCAGCAACCCCGACATGGCCGAATTGCTGATCACCAAGAGCCAGGAAACTTTGCTGTGGATGCGCAGCCAGGGCATCCGCTTTGCCCCGATGTATTCGCGCCAGGCTTTCAAGCACGACGGCAAGTTCGTCTTTTGGGGCGGGCTGGCGCTCGAAGCCTGGGGCGGCGGGCCGGGGCTAGTCGAAGGGCTGTTCAAGGCCGCCGAGGAGCGCCAGATCCAAGTTGCCTACGAGGCGCGCGGCGAAAAGCTGATCGCCGACGATGACGGCGTCCACGGCATCGTCGCCAGGGTCGAGGGCAAGACCACCCGGATCGCGGCGAAGGCCGTGGTCCTCGCCTGCGGCGGGTTCGAGGCCAACGCCGAGATGCGCACCCGCTATCTTGGGCCCGGCTGGGACCTCGCCAAGGTGCGCGGCACCCGCTTCAACACCGGGGCCGGGATCAACATGGCGCTCGAGATCGGGGCGATGCCCTATGGCAACTGGTCGGGCTGCCACGCGGTCGGCTGGGACTATAACGCGCCCGAATTCGGCGATCTGGCGGTCGGCGACAATTTCCAGAAGCACAGCTACCCGTTCGCCATCATGGTCAACGCCGACGGCGTGCGGTTCTGCGACGAGGGCGCCGATTTCCGCAACTACACCTATGCCAAATACGGCCGTCTGATCCTCGAGCAGCCGCACCAGTTTGCCTGGCAGATTTTCGACCAGCAGACTGTGCACCTGCAACGCGACGAATACCGCATTCGCCAAGTGACAAAGGTGACGGCTGACACCGTCGAGGCGCTGGCCGACAAGATGGCTGAATACGCCCCGGTCGATAAGCCGCGCTTTTTCGAAACCATCCGCGAATACAATGCCGCGGTGCAGCGCGATACGCCCTATAACCCAACGGTCAAGGACGGGCGCACCACCAAGGGCCTGGCGATCGACAAGACCAATTGGGCGATGCCGATCGAGAAGCCGCCGTTCGAGGCGTACTGCACGACCTGCGGCCTGACCTTCACCTTTGGCGGGTTGCGCATCGACACCGACGGCAAGGTGCTCGACACCGCGCAACGGCCGATCCCCGGCCTCTACGCCGCCGGCGAGTTGGTCGGCGGTCTGTTCTATTTCAACTATCCGGGCGGCACTGGCCTGGTATCGGGCTCGGTCTTTGGCAAGATCGCCGGGACCAGCGCCGGCAAGCAGATCCAGCACGCCTGAGCGTCAGCGGCGAGGCGGGGCGCGCCCCGCCGGGACCCGGGCCGCGGGCGAGATGCCCCGCTCGGCCCGGCAGGCCGGCGCTTGGCGTCAGTCGCGACGGTAGGGGTAGCAGCGCGCCCGCTCGAGCGCGATGCCAAAATGCTGGCCGAGCGCGCGGATCGCCTCGGCGTGCTCGACATAAGGGTCGGCATTCGCCATGCCGACGATGATCGGCCGGAAGGTGCGGTCGTCGCGCCCCCCCGGCGGCAGCATGGCGGTGGCAAGCGGGCTGCCGTCATCCTCGCGCAAGGTCAGGAACAGCGGCATCTCGCGCTGGATGTGCGCTTTCAGCCCGATCTCCTGCTCGAAATACACCTTTGACAGCGGCTGGAACGTCTGCGTCGCCTTTTCCTGTTCCTTGCGAAAGAACTTCTCGACGGCATGGCGCATCGTGTCCGATTCGCTGGACGCCTCGGCCTCGGTCTCGATCCGAAACCAGGTTTTCCCGCCTGGAGCATCGCAAACGTATTTCATGCATCCTCCAATGTTGCACACGACAGGCCGGAACCGCGAACCGTCCGCGACAGATGCCTCGCCGTCAGCGGAGGGGAAGGATCGGGAAGGCCGCGCCCACGACCCGCGCCCAAGAGTATAGCAGCATTCTGCGCATCGATGGCCCGGCTGTCGAGCCCCGGCGGCGGGTCCGATCGCAGCGGGCTCGCCCTTGCCGGCGGGGCGTCGCGGCACGCGCGCGACACCGGGCCCCGCGCGGCAAATCGAAGCGGTGGGCCCGATCCGCCTCGCCGGTGCCCGAGCCCCTCGCCACGGGCGCCATCATGGCGACAGGCGCGAAATTGCCGCGCCCCCTCTTCACGATATTTCAATGCTTTCAGCCCAATCTCCGGATCGATGAGCGCTAAAACTCCTTATCATGAGGGTGGGCCCATGAAAAATGCGTGCGGGAGGCCGCCCGGCGGATCGACCAGCCGAATGCCGGTCGCAGCCGGGCGCACAGCCAGGCGCGCCATGCCGATAAAGGCGGCGTTTGCACAGGTTGCGCTTGGGGTGGCTGCGATGATTTTAGCCGGCGCGGCGACGGATCGGGGCGCCTCGGCGGCGCAGGCCCATGATTTCAGGATTTGCAGCGGTTATTACGCCCTGTGCGCCGCCTCGACCTGCAAACCGACCGGAAAGTCGATCACCGTCAATGTCAGCGGCGGCGGCACCGCCCGCTACCCGGAGGCCGAGTGCACCTGCCCGGTCGAATCCGGCGAGGCGATCGCCGATGTCGCCGGCGGCAACATGAAGGGCTCGTGCAAGCCTGCGGCCGAGGGCGAGCTGTGGTCGCTCTACGCCGTCAAAAAGGAAATCCCGCAGGCGATCAATCATTGGGTGACGAACGGCCCCGCGGCGAAAGCGCCGCTGCTCTACTGCAGCAAGGCGTTCAACCAGGGAAGCCAGCTGGCCAATTGCTTCAGCTTTGCCTGCAACAACGAGCGCTACGTGAACGGCGTCCCGGTCGCCAGCTGCTATTGCCCGCTCGGGGAAGGCCTGGAAGGCACGATGGTCGCGCCGCACACCGCGTTTGTGACCCAAGCCGGTCAGGACGACTACTCATTTTGCGCCGAACACCCGGTTGGCGGCCCGGTGTCGTTTCCATGACGCACCGATCTCACCGGCATCCTCGCTGGGACCACCGCAGCTGCACTCGGCGGCATCAGCAGCCGCTCGCTTGTGTCCGCACATGCCGCCGAGAGCGGCGCGCACCGACCCGGCGTTGGACGCGCTCCCGCGGTCCGATCGAACCGCTTGGCTTACTACCCGGCGTCTCGTCAACCCGCCGACCAGATTAATGCGTTGGTGCGGCAATTGAGCAATGGATGGGGATCACCCGTTGGTATCGCACCACTCGGCTCCGGCCCAAGCCGTGATCAGCTCTGCATCGCCTGGGTTACCGCCCCGCCGACCGCGGTGCGCCCGCCATCGACGACGTATTGCGCGCCGGTGATCGCGGCGGCGAGGTCGGAGCACAGGAACATGACGGTGGCGGCAATCTCGTCCGCGCTGACATAGCGGCCCATCGGGATCGCCGCCTGATAACGGCGGCTGACGCTCGCCGGGTCGGAGGGATTGAGCTGGGCTTCGAGCGAGTGGATCATCCGCGTATCGACCGGGCCGGGGCAGACCGCGTTGACCCGCACCCCCTGGCGCGCGACCTCGCCGGCGGCGGTCTTGGTCAGCCCGATCACCGCGTGCTTGGAGGCGACATAGGCCGGCATCCCCGGTGTCGCCACCAGCCCGGCGACCGAGGCGGTGTTGACGATCGCGCCCCGCTTTTGCTGCAGCATGACCGGCAATACATGGCGCAGCCCGAGGAACACGCCCTTGACGTTGACCGCAATGACCTGGTCGAAGGCGTCCTCGTCATGCTCGGCGGTATGCGCCCATTTGCCTTCGATGCCGGCATTGTTGAAAAAGCAGTCGATCGCTCCATAGGCGTCGAGCGCCGCCTTGACATAGCCTTGGACCTCGGCCGATTTGGTGACATCGGCCTGCACAAACCGAGCCTCGCCACCTTGCTGGCGGATCACCCCGGCGGTCGCCTCGCCGCTCGCCGCGTCGCGGTCGACCAGCACGGTCTTGGCGCCGCTTTTGGCAAAGCCCAGCGCCGTGGCGCGGCCGATGCCGTTCCCCGCCCCGGTGATCAGCGCGATCTTGCCGGTGAAATCGAGCTCCATGACGCTCCTCCCATTTTTGTTTGATCGATTGTCATTCCGGGACGGCCGATACGGCCGGGCCCGGAACCCATGAACACCGGCTCGCCCAAGGGATCACAGGTCCGTGTTCATAGGTTCCGGGCTCGCGCGCTTTGCGCCCGCGCCCCGGAACGACCCGAATGGCCGTATATCGGGACGCCAGTCGATCAGCGCTTGCCGCCGAGCTGGCGGGTCCACCGCTCGAGAGCGACCAGCAGGTCGCGGATAAAACCGCGCCCGGCCTCGTCGGTAAAGCGGCCGGCGGCGTCGAACTTGGTCTGGGCCTGGCCGATGAACACCTCGGGCTTGTTTAAGGGGTGCATGTCGAGGAAAACGCAGCTGCGGCGCAGATCGTATTGCGCGCGCGCCGTGCCGGCCATCCCGGCGCTGGCGCCCATGATCGCCACCGGCTTGCCGGCGAAGGGCTGGTCGGGCGGGCGCGAGGCCCAGTCGATCGCGTTCTTCAGCACCCCGGGCATCGAGTAATTATATTCCGGCGTGACAAACAGGAGCGCGTCGGCCGCCTTGATCTGCTGCCGCAGGGTCTCGACCGGCGGCGGAAAACCCTGGGCGCGCACATCCTCGTTATAGAGCGGGATCGTGCCGATCTCGGCGACCTCGATCGTCATGCCCGGCGGCTTCAGCTCGATCGCCGTGCGCAGCGCGGCCATGTTGTACGAGCCCTTGCGCAAGCTGCCGCAAATGCCGAGGACATGGATTCCCGTTGTATCGCTCATCGCCCGATCCCTTGCTCCATGCCGAAGCCGCTTCCTTAACGCACCTCTCGCATCCGGGGCAAGCCGGTCACGCGCCGAGCCGCGGGATCAGCCGAGTGGCGTTGCCGGAGCGGATCGCCGTCAACGCAGCATCGGAAAGACCGCCCTTGGCCAGCGCCGCGCTTTGAATTGCCGTCGGCACATAGGGAAAGTCGGTGCCGAACAACACCTGTGAGGGCGCCACCATCTTCAGCAGCGCAGCGAGCGAAATCGGCCAGGCGGCGTTGGCGGTGTCGTAATTGAGGCGCTGCAATTCGGCGAGCACGCCGTTTGGTGCGATCTCCTGCAAATCCTTGCGCTGACCGGCAAAATATTCGACCCGCCCGGCCAGCATCGGCATCACGCCGCCACCATGGCAAAACAGCCAGCGGATGTCGCGCAGCCGCGCCAGGGTGCCGGTGAACAAGAGGCTGGTGATCGCCCGCCCGGTATCGTACGGGTTTTCCAGCACGCCGGCCGGGGTCGCGTCGTTGATGCCGGCGCAGCAAAAGGGCGCATAGGGGTGCAGGAAGACAACCGCCTTGCGCCGGTTCAGCTCCTCGAACACCGGCTTGTAGCGCGGGTCGCCGGGCCAGCGGTCGCCAAAGCTGGTCGACAGGTTGATGCCGTCGGCCTTTAACGTGTCGAAAGCGTATTCGATCTCCTTTAGGGAGCCGTCGATATCGGGCATCGGCAGACACGCGAACCGGGCATAGCGGCCGGGGTGGTCCTGCGCCATCTTGGCGGCGTAGTCGTTGCAGATGCGGGCGATTTTGCGCATTCCCGCGGGATCGAGGCCGAACCACACGCCGGGGATCGAGGCGAGCGACAGCACCGACACCGCTACCCCGTTCTGGTCCATTTCATCGAGCGAGGTCTGCGGCCTCCAATGGGCGACGCGAGGCGACAGGGCCCCGCCGCCGTGCCGGGTCAAATAGCCTTGCCAGAAGCTGACGATCTCCGGCGGGTAATAATGGTGATGGATGTCGATCAGGCGATCCTTTGTCGGCGGCGCCTGCGCCCGCGACACTTCGAAGGGCAGAAATGCTCCCGCCCCGATCGCCGCCATCCCCGCCAGCAACCGCCGGCGCGACGTGCCGCGCAAACCACAATCAGTATCATGACCCTGCGCCATTCGGCATCCCTCCCCGTTCTCGCCGCTGACTTAACCATGTTCCGACCGAGGCGGGAATGCTGCGTGCACTGGCCAGCTGGAATGCCCCGATCGCGCTTGTGCGATGCGCCGGTTGTCTTTAGAGATCGGGGAATTCGCCGACAGGCCTTGGAGGGGGAGAAATGGCGCAGATCCATCGGCGCAGGCTGCTGCAGCTGTCGGGGGCCGGGGCCCTCGCCGCGGGCGCCGGCGGCCTCACCGGCATTCTCGCCTCCGGCCGTGCGCCCGCCTACGCGCAAACGACCGAGCTGCACTGGCTGCGCTGGTCCGATTACGTGCCGGTCTCCGATCAGCTGCTGCGCGACAAGATTGTGCCGGAATGCCAAAAGGCGCTCGGCCTCAACCTGAAAATCGAGTTCGTCAACGCCAACGACATCCAGGCGCGCGTGACCTCCTCGGTGTCGTCGGGCAGCGGCCCTGACATCATCATGGTGGTCAACAACTGGCCGCAGCTCTATGCCGCCAGCCTCGCCGATGTCAGCGCCACCGCCGAGGCGATCGGCAAGGACCAGGGCGGCTACTACAACATCTCCAAGGCGGTCGCCACCGTCGGCGACAAATGGATCGGCGTGCCGTGGAGCATCGGCGGCGGGCTGTTGACCAACCGGACCTCGTGGTTTTCAGAGATCGGCCACGGGCCCGACAAGTTCCC
The DNA here is from genome assembly GCA_963738185.1 of uncultured Alphaproteobacteria bacterium. Lineage (GTDB taxonomy): Bacteria > Pseudomonadota > Alphaproteobacteria > ATCC43930 > CGMCC-115725 > AP-15. The sequence goes on from CAVTVA010000003.1 coordinate 2,217,675, forward strand.
GCAGAACTGGGACGAATACCGCGCCGCCGGCAAGAAGCTCAAAGCTGCCGGCCATCCGTTCGGCCAGACCCTCGGCCACACCTTTGGCGACGCCCCGTTGTTCTGGTACCCCTATCTGTGGTCGTGGGGCGGCAAGGAGGTCGAAGAGGACGGCAAGACCGTTGCCCTCGACAGCAAGGAAACCCTCAAATCGGTCAAGTTCGCGGTAGGCTTCTGGAACGATTGCTATGACCCGGGCGGGCTCGCCTGGGACGATTCGAGCAACAACCGCGCTTTTCTTTCAGGAACGATCAGCTCCACCAACAACGGCGCCTCGATTTATCTGGAGGCCAAGAAAAAACCGGAGACGTACCTGACCGAGAAGGGTACGCCGATGTACAAGGACATCTTTCACACGCGGCTGCCCAAGGGCCCGGGCGGCCAGTACACCTTGCCCGGACCGTTCACCGACCTGGTCATGGCCTATTCGAAAAACCAGAAGCCGGCCAATGATTTTTTGCGCTGGGTGCACTCGAAGCCGGTGTTCGAGCAGTGGTTCACCTCGCAGCAGGGCTACACCGACGGCGCGACCAAGTATTGGGCGAACGACCCGGTCTGGAAAAAAGACCCGGTGGTATTGCCGTTCCGCGACCTGCCGCTCGCCGGCCGGCTGCCGGGCTATGCCGGCCCGCCCGGGCGCGCCGCGGCCGAGGCGGTGACCAAGTACATCATCGTCGATATGTATGCGAAGGCGGTGCAGGGCATGAAAGCGGAGGACGCGGTCAAATGGGCGCAGGGCGAGCTGGTCAAGGTCTATACTTGAACTCGGCCGGCGTGGAGAATTTGCCATGACCTTTACCACCGTCGCGGCGCCGCGGGCCTATGTCGGCTCGCCCCGGCGCGGGCCGGTCACCCGGCTGCTCGAGGACGAGCGCTGGCTGGCGATATTGCTGCTGCTGCCGACAATCGTGCTGCTCGGCCTTTTTATCGCCTACCCGTTTGTCAAGGGCATTATGCTGTCGGTGACCGACAGCAGGGTCGGCGTCCCCGGCCACTTCGTCGGGTTGCAAAATTTCAAGGATGTCTGGAACGACAGCATCTTTCGCGTCGCGGTATGGAACACCTGCGTCTACACCTTTGTCGCCACCGTGTTCAAGCTGGCGCTGGGCCTGTGGCTGGCGGTGCTGCTCAACCAGCACTTCAAGGGAAAAGCCATCACTCGGGCGTTTATCCTGTTGCCGTTTATCGTGCCGACCGTGCTGTCCACCCTCGCCTGGAAGTGGATGTTCGACCCTACCTTCAGCGTCATCAACTGGATGTTGTTTCACCTGGGGCTGATCCACGGCCGGATCAATTGGCTCGGCGATCCGCATCTGGCGCTGGTCTCGGTGATCATTGTCAACATCTGGCGCGGATTGCCGTTCTACGCGATCACCTTGCTGGCCGGATTGCAGACCATCAGCCCCGAATTGCACGAGGCGGCGGCGATCGACGGTGCCCGCGCCTGGCAGCGCTTTCGCCACGTCACCTGGCCGCTGCTGCTGCCGGTGACCCTGGTCGTGACCTTGTTCTCGGTGATCCAGACCTTCGCCGACTTTCAGCTGGTCTATGTGCTGACCGGCGGCGGCCCGGCCAACGCCACCCAGCTGTTCGCCACCTACGCCTACCAAATCGGCATCGGCACCGGCCTGTTGAGCCAGGGCGCCACGATCTCGCTCGCGGTCTTTCCGGTGCTGCTGCTGGTCGTCATCGCCCAGCTCTTTTACATTCGCAGGGTGGAGACCCACTAAGCCATGATCGAGGGGGCCACCTGGCGGCGCTGGGTCTTCTTTTACGTCCCGCTGACCAGCTTTATCGTGCTGCTGCTGTTCCCGTTCTATTGGATGGTGATTACCACCATTCGGCCTGACGGCGAGCTGTACCGGCCATGGAACTCGGCCAATTACAACCCGTTCTGGACCTGGCATCCGACCCTGTCGCACATCAAGGATCTGCTGACCCAGACCCTGTTCACCACCTGGCTCATGAACACGATGATCATCGCCTTGTCGGCGACCGCGATCTCGCTGTTCTGCGGCCTGTTGGCCGGGTATGCGCTGTCCCGGTTGAAGTTTCGCTTTGCCGGGCTGTTGGGGACGGCGATCTTCATCACCTATCTGGTGCCGCAGACATTGCTGTTTATCCCGCTCGCCGACATCATCCGCAATTTTCACCTCGGCGACTCGCCCTGGGCTTTGATCCTGACCTACCCGACCTTTCTGATCCCGTTCTGCACCTGGCTGATGATGGGCTATTTCAAATCGATCCCCAAGGAGCTCGAGGAATGCGCCCGCATCGATGGCGCCGCGCGCTGGAAGGCGATGCTTTACATCATCTTTCCGATCGCCATTCCGGGCATCCTGTCGGCGGGGATTTTCGCCTTTACCTTGTCGTGGAACGAGTTTCTCTATGCCCTGGTCTTTTTGTCCTCGCCCGGGGAAAAGACGGTGCCGGTCGGCGTCACCTCCGAATTGATCCGCGGCGACGTGTTCTATTGGGGTGAGCTGATGGCTGGCGCGTTGCTCGGCTCGATCCCGGTGGCGTTTGTCTATTCGTTCTTTGTCGAGCATTACGTCGCCAGCGTCACCGGCTCGGTCAAGGGATAGCACGACTGCATGAGACAGCGATGGCCGAAGTAGTCCTCCAGAACCTCAACAAGAATTTCGACGAAGTCTACGCCGTCAAGGATGTGAACCTGTCGATCCATGACCAGGAGTTCATGGTCCTGGTCGGCCCGTCGGGCTGCGGCAAGACCACCACGTTGCGGATGGTGGCCGGGCTCGAATCGATCAGCTCGGGCCGCATCCTGATCGACGCCAAAATCATCAACGATTTGTCGCCGATGGACCGCGACATCGCGATGGTGTTCCAGAATTACGCGCTCTACCCGCATATGAGCGTCTACGACAACATGGCTTTTGGCCTCAAGATGCGGAAGCTCGACCGCGCCGACATCGCCCGGCGGGTGCAGGACGCCGCCGAAATCCTCGGCATCCAGCAGCTGCTCGCCCGCAAGCCGCGCCAGCTGTCGGGCGGTCAGCGCCAGCGCGTGGCGCTCGGCCGCGCGATCGTGCGCCATCCGCGGGTGTTCCTGTTTGACGAGCCGCTGTCGAACCTCGACGCCAAATTGCGGGTGCAGATGCGGGTCGAGCTGAAGAAATTGCACGACCGGCTCGGCACCACGGCGATCTATGTGACCCACGATCAGGTCGAGGCGATGACCTTGGGCGACCGCGTCGTGGTCATGAAGGATGGTCTCGTCCAGCAGGTCGGCGAGCCGCTCGAGCTCTACAACGAGCCGGCCAACCGCTTTGTCGCCGGGTTTTTGGGCTCGCCGGGGATGAATTTCGCCACCGTCGCCGTGCGCGACACGGCCGGCGCGCTGTGGGCCGAGGATGACGGCATCCGCATCAAGGTGCCGGGCCAGATCGCCGATCGCCTCGGCCGCTACGCCGGGCAGCAGGTGACGATGGGCATCCGCCCCGAGGATCTGCACGTCGCCTCCGACGCCGACCCGAGCGATCTTGCTTTCGACGCCGCGGTCGAGGTGATCGAGAAGCTCGGCTCGGAAATCCTGCTCGATGTCGCGGTCGGCAACAACACGATGGTCGCCTCGGTCGAGCCCGATATCCGCGTCAACGTGCGCGACCGCCTGCGGCTGGCGTTGAACCCGGAACGCCTGCATTTCTTCGACGCCGCCTCCGAGGCGGTGATCTGAATAGGATAATCGGCATGGCCGAAATCACGGCCGGCATACGGGCGCTCATTCGCGCCATTTGGGCAAGGGAGGGACGGCATGAGAAAGAGCATTTCTTTGCTATCGGCGATCGGATCTTTTGGCTGGCTTGTTGCCGCCAATGCGCAGACGCCGCCGCCGGCCGCCAGCACGCGATTCGACGGTGACTACGCGTTCGTCTCCTCGGCGAAAGTCAATCAGAGCTACACGACGCGGGGTGGGCGGCTGTTCCAATGCCCGGAGCTTAGCGCCGGGCCATTGACCGTCAGTCAGGGTCGGGCGAGCTACACCACCGCCACCGGCCACCAGCTCACCGGAACGGTCGGGCCACAGGGGCAGCTGGCGATGGGATCGATGGCCGCGCCCAGCAGCGGCGGCGGCTACCGCCCGGTCGAGACCAATGTCAGCGGCAGCGTCAGCGCCAACGGCTACGCCCGCGCTCGCCAGATGGGCAATTCGTGCAGCTATGAGTTCCTCTGGCAAAGGGAAGCCAAATAAAAATTCGTCATTCCCGCGAAAGCGGGAACCCAGAGCCTGCCCCCCTGTTCAGGCCAGGGGCAAGCTCTGGCTTGAACAGGGGGTAAGCGACGTGCGGTTGGCCCTGGACCCCCGCTTTTGCGGGGGCGACGATCGGAGTGTTATTTGTTAGGCCCGTACCACTAAGGAGGAATGATGCAGCATATCAGTCGCCGCGGCTTGTTGCGGCTGTCCGGCGCGGGGGCGCTGGCCGCCGGCAGCGGCGGGCTCGCCGCGATCCTCGCTTCGGGCCGCGCGCCGGCCTATGCGCAGGGCACGACCCTGCACTGGCTCAAATTCGTCGATTTTGTGCCGATCTCCGATCAGCTGCTGCGCGGCAAGATCACCGACGAGTGCCAAAAGGCGCTCGGCATCAAGCTCGAGATCGAGACCATCAACGGCGACGGCGTCCAGGCGCGGATCAGCTCGGCAATCCAGTCGCGCTCCGGCCCCGACATCCTGATGGCGGTCAACAACTGGGCCAAGCTCTATACCAACAGCCTCGTCGATGTCAGCGATGTCGCCGAGGAGATCGGCAAGGCGCAGGGCGGCTATTACGAAACCGCACGCGATGTCGCCTATGACCGCAAGGACAAGAAATGGATCGCGGTCCCCTATACGATCCTCGGCGTATTGCTGGCCAACCGCACCTCCTGGTTCAACGCGGTCGGCCACGGCCCGGACAAGTTCCCGCAGACTTGGGACGAATACCGGGCCGTCGGCAAATTGCTCAAGCCCAAGCAGCAGCCCTATGGCCAGACCCTCGCCCACGCCTTTGGCGACGGCCCGGCCTTCTGGTACCCGTATTTATGGTCGTGGGGCGGCAAGGAGGTCGAGGCCGACGGCAAGACCGTCGCGCTGAACAGCAAGGAAACCATCGAGTCGGTCAAGTTCGCGGTGCCGTTCTGGAAGGAATGCTTTGACGAGGGCGGGCTCTCCTGGGACGACGCCGGCAACAACCGGGCGTTCCTGTCGAACACGATCAGCTCGACCAGCAACGGCGCCTCGATCTATCTGTTGGCCAAGAGCAAGCCCGACAGCTATGTGACCGAGACCGGCACGCCGTTGTGCAAGGACATTTTCCACGCCCCGCTGCCGAAAGGGCCGGCCGGGCAGTTCAGCTACCACGTGCCGTTTTCCAACCTGATCCCGACCTACACGTCCAACCAGAAGCCGGCCAAGGATTTTCTGCGCTGGTTTCAGTCGAAGCCGATTTACGAGCAGTGGTTTACCTCGCAGCAGGGCTTCTCGGTCGGCGCCACCAAGGTGTGGGAGCAGGACCCGCTGTGGAAGATCGACCCGGTGATGGCGCCCTACCGCACCGCGGCGCTGAGCGGGCGCTATGCCGGGTATGCCGGGCCGTCCGGCCGCGCGGCGGCCGAGGCCATCTCCAAATTCATCATCGTCGATATGTACACAAAGGCGGTCCAGGGTATGGCGCCCGAGGATTCGGTCAAATGGGCGCATGGCGAATTGGTCAACATCTACAACGGCAACGACTGAGGGCCGCCCAGGGACTCGGCGGGCGCCGCTCAGCGGGCATCAGCGCCGGCAATCATCGCTTTGAGCTTGGCGACGGCGCTGCCGGGGCTGGTCAGCACCGGCTGGTCGAGCACCGCGGCCACCGTCGGCGCCGCGCGCGCGGTCGAGAAATGGGCGAGCAGCACCGCCTCGCAATGCGCAAAACGCGACGCCGCCGCGGCGATCAGCCGGTCGTGCGTCGCCGCGTCGCCCGACTTCAGCGCCGCCATCGCCCCTGGAACGCAATAGGTCTCGAGCGTCGCCGGCGAGCCTTGCGCCACGGCCATCGCGCGGAACTCCTGCTCCATCGATTGCACGCTCGGCGCGAACGTCGCCAGCATGCCGATATGCCCTCCGGTGGCGAGGGCTGCCTCGAACATCGCCTCGTTCGGCTTTAAGCACCGGGATCGGCGCGCGCGACGCGGCGGCCTCGATCGCCTCGCCAAAGGCCGAGCAGGTGAAGAGGATGCCGGCAACGCCGGTCGCGGCCGCATAATCCGACAGCGCCATGATCCGCCGCCGCATCGCCGCGGTCAGCTCGCCATCGCGCTCGCGGTCGAGGCTCAGCGAATCATCGAGAATATTGCCGCATTCGGCCTGCGGCCACAGCTCGCGGAACGCCGCCTCGACCGGTGCGACCGCCACCATGACGGCGTGGATCAGGGCGATGCGAGGGCTCATCGGGGCTCCTTTGGCGGCTAGTGCTCAGAGGCATTCACGTGATTCGGCAGACGAAGACGTATCAATGATGACGCCAAAAATCTGGGAATTCTCAGGTTGACGTACCAAATTCGGGCTGTTATTCGGGCAAGTGCGTGACAGGCCGGCAATTTTCGTGAGCTTCCCCGTCGCCCCCGGATGGGGCGGCAGGGATCGCCTAAGATGACCACGCCTTGCGATAGCAACTCAACCGACGAGATAGAGGTCACCCCGGAGATGGTGGAGGCTGGGATGGCAGAATACGGAGCTCGTTGGCTTGGGCTGCGGGATGCTGACGACGACATTGCGCGTGAAATGCTTATTGCGGCGTATAGGTCAATGTATCTACTGCGATCTTAATGCGGTCGCGCAGTTCGATAAATCGCCGTGAATGGGATTTAATATCAGATATCAAGTTTTGCATCTCTTCTATGGTCACATAAACTCGCATAAACCGCATTTACGTCTTGCTGTGGCCTCCAAGCGCCGAGTTTCGTTTTCTGCTACAAACCAAGGGTCATGCACCGATCGATTCTGGCGTTCCGCAAGTGACTGCGTATCCTTAGCAAAAGCGTTTAGTTCTTTCCTAAATGACGGCCATCTCGGCGAGTTATTGGCGCGAAATCGTAGTTCTGCCAAAGATATATAGGCGTCTAACTTACGTTGTGCCCCAGATATCTGTGAAGTTAGGCAAAGCCCAGACAACAAGGAAGTAATTGCCAACGTAATGGCAGACACATCTATATCCAATTCAAGACGGGCCCATAACGATGCGACGCGGCCTACGGTGGCGTAATGTGATTCCTCGCTGAATGGCGCTTTATCGTCCCCCATGCTATCCTCCCCGAATGAGCGATCAGGGAGGCGGCGACGATCAGGTTGCGCAGCGTCGCGATGCGCTGCTGCTGAAGCTGCTGAAGACGCCTCCCCAATCGCGCGCCGAGCTGGCAGAGCAGGTGCGGCGCGCGAAGGGGAAGAAGGCTACTCGGAACGGCGGCAAGCGCGCCAGCGCAAGAAAGCGCGGAGGCGCTGCTTAGCCGTTCGCGGCTCAGTTAGGCTGTCGATACAGGAGCCGCTTGCCCTTGGCTCCGGCGAGCAGCGCGGCTGCCCGTTCCGCATCCGTCATGTCGCGGGTGTTGGCGCGGAAATCGAACTCGGCGAGATAGCGATGCAAGTGCGCCTCGCTGATGTTGTGGAACGTGCCGAAACGCCGCGCTTCAACAGCGCGAAATGGCTCTCGACCGTGTTGGTGTGCACGAAGCCGCCGAGCTTCACATATTCCTCAGCCGAGTGATTGACGCTGGAATGCCCGGCATATTCGTCGCCGATCGACGGATAGATCGGCGCTGCCGTCGGTCATCAGGTGCGACTTGCGACTCCGCGTGCTTGACGATGATCGGCCGCAGGTTCGTCGCCGTGACGTTGGCGACGTGAAAGCTCTTGGTGCGCGCCGTCGCGCTCGACCAGCGAAACGACCGGCATCTTGCCGCCGGGCCGCCGCCGACGCCTTGCCGCTTCCAGGCGTGCTTGTTGCGCCTCTTTGCCGCCGATATAAGTTTCGTCCGTCTCGACCACCTTGTTTGCGCCGCCAAGCGGGCCGGTTCATCGGTATCGTCCGCCGCTTCGCGCGAGCCGATGAAACAGAAACCACGCGGCTTCGTAGCTGGTATCGAGCATGCGATGCAGTTCGATGCGCCGAAAAGCCCTTTCTTGCTCGCGGCCATCAGGCGCGTCGCCAGAACCCATTTGCGACAGCGGGATATGCGACCGCTCCATGACGGTTCCGACCGTCACGCTAGAACGGCTTGCGGCAGTCTTTGCACTTGTAGACGCCCGGTCGCAGGCTCTTGCCGGCCATCTTGGTGATCCGATCGCCCATGACGCCGCAGCGCGGGCAAACCGGACCCTGCGGCCACAACACCGTTTCCAGATGCTCGCGGGCTGCGTTGTCATCGTGGATAGATCGGATTCGCGAAGGTCGATTTCGCTGCTGGCCATGATCATGCGCCTCTCAACTCTGAGGCTATCTTACCCGATCCGTGCGGTACGTCAACCTGATAATTCCCAAAAATCTCGTCACACCGGCGAAGCAGGCCGTGTGAAAACTGCATGTCCGCCTTCCTCGGACCCTTTCCGTCATTCCCGCGCAAGCGGGGATCCAGGGATTCAGCCTGTTGCCCTGGATCTCCGCTTTCGCGGGGACGACGAATTCTGGATGGCCGGCACGGTTTTCACACAGCCTGGAAGGCCGGTGCCCATGGCCGAAATGGGTCCCGGCCTGCGCCGGGAAGGCAATAAAGGAAAACTATAATGAATCTTCCGACGGGGTTTGAACACTAGGTGCTGGGCGGCGCGGGCGCGCTCAGCGGCGGCCGAACAGCCGCTCGATCGCAGCGAGGTCGAGCGCCACATAGGTCGGGCGGCCGTGATTGCATTGGCCGCTGTTTGGGGTCGCCTCCATCTGGCGCAGCAATGCGTCCATCTCGGCGGGCGACAGACGCCGCCCGGCGCGCACGCTGGTGTGACAGGCCAGGGTGCCGCACACGGTCTCGATCTGCTCCTTTAACGAGAGCGCATCGCCCCATTCGGCAAGCTCGTCGGCGAGGTCGCGCACCAGCCCGCCGACATCGAGCCCGGGCAACAAGGCCGGCACCTCGCGCACGATGACCGCCCCCGGGCCAAAGGCCTCGATCAGGAGGCCGAATTCGGCGAGCTCGGCGGCGCGGGCGGCAAGCCGCGCGGCTGCGGCCTCGCCAAGCTCGACGATCTCGGGCAATAGCAGGGTCTGGCGGGCGACCCCGCGGCGGGCGAGGTCGCTTTTGAGGCGCTCATGGACCAGCCGCTCATGCGCCGCGTGCTGATCGACCAGCACGATGCCGGTCGCGGTCTCGGCCAGGATATAGGTGCCGTGCAATTGCGCCCGCGCCATGCCGAGCGGAGCCGGCGCCGCGGGGTCGCCGGCGGGCTCGGCGGCCGCAGAGTGAAACGCCTCGGCGCTCTCGGCAAAACCGAGGGGCTGGGCCGGGAGCGGCGGCGGAAAGGCGAAATACCGCCCGCCCCCGTCACCCGCGGCCCCGCCCGGCTCCGCGCCGCCCGGGCGAAACGCGCCGAGTGCGGCGGCGGCGACGGTGCTCGAGGCGCGATGCCCGGCGGCGGCGAGTGCATTTCGGAGCGCGCCGACGATCAGCCCGCGCACCAAACCCGCGTCGCGAAATCGGATTTCGGCTTTGGCCGGGTGGACATTGACATCGATCTCGTCCTCCGGCCCGTCGAGAAACAACGCCACGATCGGGTGGCGGTCGCGCGCCAGCAGGTCCTGGTAGGCGCCGCGCACCGCGCCGACCAAGAGCTTGTCGCGCACCGGGCGGCCATTGACGACCAAGTACTGATCGCGCGGCAGGGCCCGGTTCAGGGTCGGCAGCCCGGCGAGGCCGGAGAGACGATAGCCGCCGCGCTCGGCCGCGATTGCAACCGAGTTCTCGGCAAAGTCGCGCCCCAGCAAGGCCGCCAGCCGGGTCCGGCGGTCGCCGGCCGCCGGCAGCCGCAAAGCCACGCGCTGGTCCTCGGCGCTGACCGTAAAGGCGATCTGCGGGTAGGCCATCGCCAATCGCCGCACCGCATCGACCGCCAGCTCGCGCTCGGTGCGCGCGGTTTTGAGGAATTTGAGCCGCGCCGGGGTGGCGAAAAACAAATCGCGCACTTCGACCCTGGTGCCCGGCGGCGCCGCGGCCGGGGCCGGTGCGGATTTCACTCCGGCTTCGACGGCGATCGCCCAGCCGCTGTCGGCTCCGCGCGGGCGCGAGACGATGCGCAGCCGGCTGACGGCGCCGATCGACGGCAACGCTTCGCCGCGAAACCCCAGACGATGCAAATCCGCAGCAGCTCGTCGTCGGGCAATTTTGAGGTGCAGTGGCGCTCGACGGCGAGAAAAAGCTCGTCCGCGTTCATGCCATCGCCGTCATCGCCGACCATGATCAGCGCCTGCCCGCCCTCGTGGAGGGTCACCTCGATCTGCCGGGCGGCGGCGTCGATCGCATTCTCGACCAATTCCTTGACCGCCGCCGCCGGGCGCTCGACCACCTCGCCGGCGGCGATGCGATTGACCAGGACCGGCGGCAGCAGGCGGATCGTCATCCCCCGATTGTACCGGCGAGCGCGGGTGTCGGGACAGCTTTTTGTCGCGCGCGGCTCAGAGCGCCTCGGCTGCGGCGCTGCGGCGGCGCGCCGGGTCGGCGACCCTGGTCGCGGTGACCGCCAGCCCGGCGACCATGGCGCCGGCGATCAGGTCGATAAGGTAATGCGGGCCAAAGCTCGGGATCGACACCACCATGATCGCATTGACCAATGCGACCGGGATCAGCAACGCCGAGCGGCGATGGGCCCAAACCAGCAATATCGCCAATATCATGTGATAGGACGGGAACGAGATCAGCCCTTGCAGCCGGGCGATGTCGAACGACAACGGCCCGCCGCCGCGCAACGCGAGCAGCACCGGGAGACCCGGCTGGCCGCCGGCCTGCAATGGACCGAGCGCCGGGAACAGCAAAAATAGCGCGGTGGCGATCAGCAGGCTGACAATGTTGTTGAGCAGTAGCTCGTAGTTGAAATAATCGAGGTCGCGCAGCGAAAACCAGATGACCGAGATCAGAATCTGCGGCATCAGGCTCATATAGCCGAGCCACAGGACAAAGCGCAGCGTGCCATGGCGGGCGAGGAAATGGTACCAGATGGCCCAGTCAAAGCCGAGTGCGTTGTCGATGGCGGCCAGCTCGGCGTCGTGGGTCGGGCCGCCGCAGGCGGCGGCAATATAGGTCAGCACTTCCCCGGCGTTGGAGAAGATGGCCCAGAGCAGGGTCCACTGCGCCAGATTGGCGAGCCGAGCGCTGCGCCCCGAGAGCCGGTAATAGAGTGCCAGGCTGGCGGCGACCGCGCCGGCCGCGAGCAGCCGCCCCCAATCGGTGAAATGCAGCTGCAACCGCCGGCACAGCACCAAATCGATGAGCGACAGCGCGATCACCGCGATCCAGATGACGCAGGCGCGGCGCCGCATCCGAACCTCCCGAACCCGACCGGCATTCTTGGCCGAAGCGGTTGAGAAGTTCTGAACGATGCCGCCATCGGCGAATCTTCGGGCCAGGGCCTGCCCTGGACCGATCGGCGGCGAGGCGGGAAATCCCTCTGGCCGGGTCTACTGTTGCCGCGCGGGTGGCGCTATAAGGCTGGTGTTGCACCAGCGGGGGAGAAGAGAGTGATCAGGACAACGGTTGCAGCCTGCGCCGGGCTGGCGCTCGGGCTGATCGCGGTCAGCGCGTTTGCCGCGACCAAGCATCCGGCGCAAAAGGGGCCGCCCGCCTGCGGTGCGCTGACGTTCCGCGCGGTTGCCGCCGGCGCCCCCGACGGCGACCAGCAGGCCGGCTTTTACCGCTCGCGCTACGGCAGCTTGGCATTGCACGCCGAGGTCAAGGGAGGCCAGCCGACCGACTATTTTGTGCTGGCCGACGGCAAGCGGCTCGGCGCCGCACCGGCCGCATTGCCCGATTGGGCGGTCAGCTGCGCCGTCGCCAAGCAGCTGCCAAAGCCGCAAGCCGCCGGAACCTCGCCCTGCACCGGGGAACGGTTCAAGGTGGTCCTCGCCCATGCCGGCAACGAGCGCCTGGCGCTGCTCTATGGGCTCGACGGCTCGACCTGGCGATATTGCAGCGCCGGCAGCTACTGACCGGCCGGGGGGAGCGGAGAGGGCGAGGGCGTAGGCGCCACGCGGGGATTGCCAGCGCCGGGCGATTGCCGCTACCTTCGCCGCGCAAATCTGGGCCGATCGATCGGCGGCGGGCAACAGCCAAAGCCCCGCCGGTCGACAAGCTGCCCCAAGAAACGGGCCGATCGGCAGCGTTGCTGCGCGACGGTTTTAACCCCGGGAGGGAGAGCATGCTCGAGCAGCTGGAGAACCAGAATAAGCTGACGATCAACCAGTGGAAGATCGCCACCGCCGCGACGCTCGGCGACATGCTCGATTTCTTCGATTTTCTGCTGATCGGCTTTGTTCTGGCGTTCATCGTCAAGGGTTGGAACCTGACCTATGGCGAATCGGGGCTGATCCTCCTAGCCTCGGGCATCGGCGCGCCGATCGGCTCGATCTTCTGGGGCTGGATGGCCGACAAGGTCGGCCGGCGCACGGTGTTTATCGCCACGATCCTCAATGTCGCGCTCGCCACCGGGGCGATGGCGCTGACCCCCGATCGCGGCTGGCTCTTTCTGGTGATCTGCCGGTTTTTTGTCGGCATCGGGACAACCGGCGTCTACAGCGTCGACATCACCCTGATGCAGGAATTCCTGCCGGCCACCAAGCGCGGCTGGCTGACCGGGCTGACCACGACGATGCTGCCGGCCGGCTTTCTGCTGGGGGCGATCTTGGGGCGCTATGCGACCCCGACGATCGGTTGGCGCGGGCTCGTGCTGTGCGGCCTGGTGCCGGCATTGCTGGCGCTGCTGATCCGCATCTGGGTCCCCGAGACGCCGCACTGGCTGATGCGCAAGGGGCGGGTCGCCGAAGCCCGCAAGTCGCTCGCCTGGGTCTTGATGATCGACCCGAAAGACGTCGATCTGCCGGCCGTCGCCCCGGCGGTCGAGCACACGCGCTGGCTCGAGCTGTTCAAATACCCGCGCAGCCTGATCGCCGGCTGCCTGACCGGGTTGAGCCAAACCGGCGGCGTCGGTCTCGCTCTGTGGGTCGTGACGTTGCTGGTGATGGTGCTGAAGGTGACCCCGGCGATCGCCTCGGGCCTCATCGTGTGGATCAGCATCTCGGCGATCCTCGGGCGCTTCTTCTGCTCCTGGCTGTCCGATGCGATGGGGCGCCGCGGCGGCGGCGTCTTGGCCTGCCTGTTCGCGGCGGTGTTCATGGCGCTCGCCGGCTATCTGCACAGCGTTTACATCGCCGGGGTGTCGATGTTTTACGTGATGCTGCTGCTGCAGAGCTTTTTCGGCAGCGGCAACTATTCGATCGTCGGCCCCTATATGGGCGAATTGTGGCCGGCGCGACTGCGCGGCAGCGGCATGGGTCTCGTTTATGGGGTCGGCAATCTCGGCAAGTTCATCGGGCCGCTGGGGCTGGCGCTGATCGCCGGCTCGAACAATTTCGTCAAGCCGGCGGCGACGCTCGACGCGCTGGTCCCGGGCTTCCTCTACTTCGCATTTTGGTACGTTCTCGGCGCCGCCGCGTTCTGGTTCATCGGCTTCGAGACGAGCGGCCGCACCATCGACGATATCGACCGCGAGCTCAGCGCGCCGGCGGCCGGCGCGACCGCAGCCGCCGCAGGCCGGTCCGTCGGCAACTGACCTGTCGGCGACTGAGCACCCACCACCGAGCAAACGCGGCCGGCCGCCAAAGCCGGCTGCGCTCAGCGGTTTTGGGCGCTCAGCGGTTTTGGGTCCAGTCGTCGCGCCACAGGAAATCGGGGCCGAGCTGGTCGAGGCTCGGGCAGCCGATCTGTCCCATGACCAAATCGATCTCGGTGCGGAAGATATCGACCGCCTTCTTGACCCCGGCGAGGCCGCCGGCGACCGCGCCATAGAGGGTGGGCCGGCCGAAAAAGACGAATTGCGCGCCAAGACAGCGGGCGATCAGGATGTCGGCGCCGCGCCGCACGCCGCTGTCGAGCATCACGGTCACCTTGTCGCCGACCGCCGCCTTGATCGCCGGCAATGCGTCGAGCGAGGCCGGCGCCTGGTCGAGCTGGCGGCCGCCATGGTTCGAGACGATGATGCCATCAACGCCGATCTCGGCGGCGCGGACCGCATCGGCCGGGTGCAGGATGCCCTTGACCACCAGCGGACGCGGGAACAGCCGGCGGTAGCGTTCGAGGTCGCGCCAGGTCTGCGCCGCGGCCGGCGTCTGGCTGCGGCCGAGCCGGATCGCATCGGCCTTGGTTGCACCATTGCCGGCATGCGGCGCCCAGTTGGCCAAGATCGGCGCCGCCGCCGTGCCGGACATAATCGGCGACCCAGCCGGGATGGGTCATCGCCTCTAAGAGGATCGACGGCTTCAGCTTCAGGGCTTCCATGATCCCGCCGTTGCGCACGGTGGCAAAGCCGTTGCGCCAGTTGCGCTCGCGCTTGGGATTGACCGGCACATCGACGGTCAGCACCAGAGCGCCGACCCCGCAATCGCGCGCCCGGCCGATCAGCGCATCGGTCAGGTTCGGGTCTTTGGCGGCATAGAGTTGGAACCAAAGATTATTCGGCGCAACCTTGACCGCCTCTTCCATCGAGAAGTTGGCGGCGCCTGACATGATGTACGGGATATTGGCGTGGGCCGCCGTCTGCGCCAGCAACATTTCGCCGCCACGCCGTTGATAGAGGGCGACGCTGCCGGTCGGCGAGATGCCGAACGGGCTCGAATAGGTATGGCCGAACACGCTTGCCGACTGGTCGCGCACCGACACATCGACGAGATAGCGCGGCAGCAGCTTGTGCTTGTGGAACGCGGCGCGATTCCGCTCCAGGCCGAGCTCGTCCTCGACGCCCCCTTCGACATAGTCGAAGATAATTTTCGGCAATTTGCGCTTGGCGATCCGGTGCAGGTCTTCGATGTTGATCGCTTGGTCGAGCTTCATCGCCCCGGGTTCCCGCTGAAAGGTGCCAGATAACGCCAACAATGCTGGTTTCGCGTGCCGCCGACAACCCGTCAAGGCGTCGCAACCGCCATGCCGAGCATGCCGGCGGCAACGGCCATGCCGCGATCGAAGGTAACGAGCGTCGCATCAAGGCGCTGGGCGATCGCGATGTGAAGTGCATCTGGCGTGCGCAGTGGCAGATCAAAACGCCGGATGTATGTCGTGGCAAGCGCGACATCGCCCGCGCTGATCTCCGCCCGATCTGCCGCGCGGGTAACCCATTCGTCGAGCCCGACCAAGGCGATCCCGGCTTGCTCGATCGTGAATTCGCGCATTCGCACCCGCCGGGCAACTGCGGAAGAAAACTCGGCTACTGCGAAATCGCTGACGATCAGCGGCTCTGCATTGTTTTGAATGAAGGTGTCGGCACGTCCGCTGAAGGGTTCGGGAGTGAGCAGCGCCACCAGGATGTTTGTGTCGAGATAGCAGGTTACCGCCCCCACTCCTCATCGCGCATCTGGCGCACAAAAGTTGCGGCGTCAATCTTTGATGGTGGCAAGCGGGCGCGATGGGCGCGCAACCATTCGATGTCGGCGTTAGTTGCTCGCCGTGGCCTTGCCGGGACGGCGGTTACCGGCTTCAGCGCCACGACCGGCTCCCCGCGGCGGGTGATGATGACGCCCTCGCCTTGGAGGGCGCGATCGATCAGCTTCGACAGTTGGTTCTTGGCTTCGGCGACACTGTACGTGCTCATCAACCGAAGATAGCCATCTTCTGGCCATCGGTCGAGACACCTGCGAAACGCCCGGGCTTGCGACCATATTCAGACGTCGAGCGGGGTTAACCCGCCGCGACCCAGTCGACGACACGTTCGCCGATCATGATCACCGTCGCATGGGCGCCGCCTGACCTGGGAATGCGCGGCATCACCGATGCATCCGCCACCCACAACCCTCGGACCCCCTTGACCCGGCAGTGTTGGTCAACCACCGCCATAGGGTCAGCATCGGGCCCCATCTTGCAGGTCCCGGACACGTGCCTGGCGGTGCCGACGGTTTGGCGCATCCACAGGTCCAAAGCGTCGTCGTCGGCCAGAATGTCGTCCGTAGGATGGATCCGGTGATCGACCACGTCCTTATACGCGTCGGAATCCAACAGTCTTGCCGCCAGCCGCAAGCCTTCCCGCACCCGTCGAGTGTCGTTTGGGTGCTGGAGATAGCAATAGTTGAAGGCCGGCTGCACCTTGGGATCGGCCGAGGCCAAGCTGACGTATCCTGAACCGTCAGGCAATCCGAGCGTGCATGAGATTCGCGCCGCCTGCTCGGGAGGTACGTCACCGCTCAGATATTTGGTCCGTATGCCGCGGACGCGCTCCTCCCGTTCGTCGATGACTGGGCTCGACCTCAGCACCATGTCGTTGACCGCGCTCGACCCTGGGGCCGTGAAGTGCAGCGAAAAGTGCGCCGCATCGCGGTGGGCGGCAAGCGAGATGCCGTCTTTGACCTTGAAGGTCACCTGGGCGCTGAGGTGGTTCATCAGGTTCTGGCCCACGCCGGGGAGATGATAAACCGTCGGTATCCCAAATTGGCGCAGGTGGTCGGCGGGGCCGATGCCCGAGAGCATCAGCAGGTGCGGCGACCGGATCGCCCCGGAGCTCAGCACCACCCGCTCGGCATCAATCTTGAACACTTTCCCGCCGCTTTCGGCTTCGACCCCGGTGGCCCTGCCATCCTCGATCACGATCTTGCGGGCGAACACCCGGCCCCGCACCGTCAGGTTCAGGTGGTGGCGCACCGGATTGAGATGCGTCATGGCGGTGCTCATTCGCACGCCGTCGATGTTGTTCGACGGCGACACGCCGAGGCCGGCCGGGTGCAGGCCGTTCTTGTCGTTCGTGGTGCCGAAGCCGGCCTCTGTGCAAGCCGCATGGAACGCCTGTTGAAGGGCGGGCCAGGGGCCCGTTTGACGGCGCCTGACCGGCATCGGCCCGTCCGAGCCATGGCAATAATTATCCTGGATGTCGAGGTCACGCTCCGATTTGCGAAAATACGGCACGACCTTGTCATACGACCATTGGTCGTTGCCGAGAGCCGCCCAGGAGTCGAAATCCTCGGGAAATCCCCGTTGCATCGCCTGGCCGTTGATCGACGACCCGCCGCCGATCACCTTGCCTTGCGCCACGTGGATCGCCCCTTGCTCCTCGGTGATCGTGCCGCGCAAGGCCCAGTTGTGTGGTAAGTCCGGGGCTTCGGCAAAACGCGTGTGGCCGAATTTTACGTCGTCCGGGAGATTGGCTGGGTCGGCGTAATCCGGCCCGGCCTCCAGCAATAGCACCGATATCTGCGGGTCGGCCGCCAACCGGCTGGCCAAGACACATCCAGCCGCTCCCCCACCAACGATCACGACGTCGTATTTCATGGTTTCTCCCCCGCTATGATGTTTTTACAGCCGGGAGTTGTGCGGTTGTTCGCTTCGCCGGCATGTCATGACAGCCGCGCTGGCTCAGCGGTTTTGCGGCCAGTCCTCGCGCCACAGGAAATCCGGGCCGAGCTGGTCAAGGCTCGGGCAGCCGATCTGGCCCATGACCAGGTCGATCTCGTTGACAAAGATGTCGATCGCCTTTTTGACCCCAGGCAACCCGCCGGCGGCCGCGCCATAGAGGGTCGGGCGCCCCATAAAGCAGAAATCGGCGCCGAGGCACAACGCGATCAGGATGTCGGCGCCGCGCCGCACCCCGCTGTCGAGCAGCAGGGTCAGCTTGTCGCCGACCGCCTGCTTGATCGCCGGCAATACGTCGAGCGAGCCCGGCGCCTGGTCGAGCTGGCGCCCGCCATGGTTCGACACCAGGATGCCGTCGCAGCCGATTTCGACGCAGCGCAGCGCGTCGGCCGGGCTCATGATCCCCTTTACCACCAGCGCCCGCGGGAACAGCTTGCGGTAAGTCTCCAGATCGCGCCAGGTCTGCGCGTTGAACGGGCGCACCGAGGAGGCGTGCTTGTAAACCTCCTCGGCACTCGACGCCCGCCGGGGCATAGGGCTGCCAATTGCCCAGCATTGGCGTGCCGCCGCCGCGTTTCAGATATTCGACGATCCAGCCGGGATGGGTCAGCGCCTCGGCCAGGATCGACGGCTTGAGGCTCAATGCCTGGAACAGGCCGCCGCGGATATTGGCAAAGCCGTTCCTGATGTTGCGCTCGCGCTTCGAGCCCACGGGCGTGTCGACGGTCAATACCAGCGCGCCGAGCCCGGCGTCGGCGGTGCGCTTGATCAGATCGGCGTTGATCTGCGGCTCGCGCGCGGCATAGAGCTGATACCAATGGTTTTTTGGCGCGACCTTGGCCGCCGTCTCGATCGAATCGTTGCTGGCGCCCGACATGATGTAGGGGATGTTCGCGTCGCGCGCGGCCTCGGCCAGCATCAGATCGGCGTGGTAGCGGAACAGCCCGGCCCCGCCGGTCGGCGAAATCCCAAACGGGCTCGAAAAGGTCTGGCCAAAGATCGTCTTGGTCTGGTCGCGCTTTGACACATCGACCAGATAGCGCGGCAACAGCTGGTGCTTGTGAAAGGCGGAGGTGTTGGTTTCGAGGCCGCGCTCGTCCTCGAGCCCGCCCTCGATAAAATCGAACGCGATTTTCGGCAGCCGCCGCTTGGCCATCCGATGCAGGTCTTCGATGTTGACGGCTTTGTCGATGTTCATCGTCGTGCATCTCCCCCGGGGCCGCGCCAAACCGGCGCAGCATCGCGTATCTCCGCCGCCCTCGACAATCCCCAACCAAGCGGGGCTGGGCTGCGCCAATCGTGCCGCGCCGCTCTGTTGCCGCCGGCGATCGCCGACCGCCCTGTGTCTGCTCGGCGCCGCCAGCCTCGACTTCCCGCCGCGACGGCGCTCCACGCAGACCCCAAACCAGGCCCACGGCTGTCCGGTTTAGAAATTGCTGCAACGTTGAAACGGCTTCCACGAATGTCGGCACAATCTAAGTACCCTTGCCCGGACTTGTTCAGAAATCTCCGCAGTCCAAAGCGTCTTTACCGAATGTTGGCACAATCTAAAGCGCCCTTGCCCGGACTTGTCCCGCGCATCCACACCTTCGAAGCCGACGGAGATTGGGCACGAACACAGGCGTGGATGGCCCGGTCAGGTCAGACCAAGCCCCGGGCGAGCCCGTTGGCAACGGTCAGCTGCGCCGGCGCGCGAAAATTGCGGCACCCTCTGGAACCCGCGTACCGTTGCGCGCTGGCCCGGCTGCCAGCGAGGCGAGGGTCCACAGCCGACCACTGAGCGCCCGCCGATAATCGAAACCGTACATCGCGCAAGCCTTTGCCATCGCTCGCCGCTAACATCGCATACGGGGCCGTTGCGCGGTTGAGACAGAGTGACGATCCGGTTAATTTCGTGCCGGCTTCGCGCTGGCACCGGAGATCAACGAGGTTGTCTGGCAATGGAACGCGTCGATTACGAAGTCAATGATCATATCGGATTTGCTTGCGATTCTATAACTCTAAGGCTCTAGATATCAGCCCATGGTATCAGCGCCGCGCGGTGTGGTCATCTCCCCAAAAAGCTTATCTGATCAACACTATCTTCGAGCGAAAGCCCGTGCCGAGTATTTACATTCGACAACAGATCGATGTTGAGAATGAGCGGTCCCTTAAGGAGGTCGTAGACGGCCAACAGCGGATTAGGACGATAATTTCGTATCGCGCGAATGAGTTTGCGAGCAAGCATCCGGCGCATCGCGGTTATGTACGCTACTCTCAACTTAGCTCATCGCAACGAACGAGTTTTTTTATCAACCCCTCTTTCCGTCGGCTATCTCATTGGGGCGACGGATCAAGATGTGATAGAGATTTTCGGGCGCATCAATTCGGTTGCCAAAACGCTCAATCCGATGGAAAAGCTGAACGCACAATATAGTGGCGAGTTTAAACAATTTTGTCTTAATCAGGCAGTTGCCCGACTACCTTTTTGGCGAAGCACCAATATTTTCAGCGCCAATGACATCGCCCGTATGCAAGAAGTACAGTTTATGTCTGATTTTACAGTCAATCTAATCGAGGGACTTAGTGACTATGACCCTAAAATAATTCAGCGCTATTATGGAGAATATGACGAACACTTTCCTCAAGAAGACAATGTTGGCGGACGCATGGAAACGATATTCGAGAGACTTGTGGCGCTGCCGGTGAACGATTTTACTGACACGGTCTTCATCGGCACAAATCACCTTTGCCTGATGTATCTCTTGGACGAAAATCGACACCGGATGGGAACGATGAATCCACGCAAGTCGAAGCTATCGGGGCTGAGGCCGCTGAGCGCTGCGGATTGCGAGGCAAGCGCATCGACATTGGATGACATCGATAGCTCCCTTACTGATATGACGTTACCATGAGTTCCAGATTGCGCAAGGAGTGATATAAGGCTTGATCTTAAATCGACTAGCAGCGGCCTCACGTGAACAGTCTATTTACCGCGAAGGGAACGGTGACCTGAAGGCATGCGGCAGCCGACAGCCGTAACTGACGAGCCGCCAGCGATTTTCCAGCAACGGCGGATAATGGGGCTTTTCCGACTTCGCCGGCGGATCGTGAACCGCGCCGTGGCGGGTGCTCTGCCATCGCCGGATACGGCGACGGTAGAATTGACAAAATCGCGCCGTAAGCTGGCGCCGTTAGCATAGCCTGGGAGCCGGGGCTGACGTGGTCGCCGGGAATGAAGATGCTGCAGATTGGCTGCAGACAACAGCGGGAACAGCGCGAAGGCGGGCCGTTCCGGGGTGAGCGAGGCGAGCGATTTTGGTGGAGGGTTTGCACCCTCTCGACGGGGCCCGATTGGCGCAAGAGGGGTCGCCGTCGCCGGGGGGCGGCGGCCGGGTGCGCGCGGCGGTTTCGGCCTGTAAATTCCCTGCAAAAAACAGGAGAACAGGTGCCGCCTCTGCCCGCGCCCATCGTGCAGCGGCCGGCGAGGCTCGCTACAGGAACACCTCTGGCGGGTCGCCCAGCAGGACTTGGCCGATGGTCTCGTAATGGGCGTCGCGCGACT
This sequence comes from uncultured Alphaproteobacteria bacterium, assembly GCA_963738185.1. Classification (GTDB taxonomy): domain Bacteria; phylum Pseudomonadota; class Alphaproteobacteria; order ATCC43930; family CGMCC-115725; genus AP-15. The sequence goes on from CAVTVA010000003.1 coordinate 2,238,820, forward strand.
GGATTTGTTGGGAGACGGTGTGGATGTCGCGGAAGCGGCGCTCGAACGGGCTGCCCGGGAAGATCGCGTCGACCCCGGCGGCCTTGTAGGCCCGGTCGGCGACTGCGAGCGCGCTCGAAATCGCGTGGCTGCCGGCGAGGCGGGCGCGGGCGCGGTCGGGTATGCCGATCGGGGCGATGTCGTCGGCACCCTCGTAGATCTCGCGCAAGGTGGCGACCAGATAGGCGCGGGCCGCGCCGAGCTTTGCCTCGCCGCGGGCGATCTCGGCCTGGATCACCGCGTTGTCGCCAAGACGTCCGCTGCCGCGCGGGGTCTTGCGCATGGCGAGCTCGATAAATGCGTCGAGCATGCCGCGGGCGATGCCGAGCGCCACGCTGGCGATCCCGACCGAATAGAGGGTCTGCTGCGGAAAGGCGTAGAGCGGCCCCGGCTCGCGGCGCAGGGTCGGGTCCTCGCGGGTGCCGGTGAATTCCTCGGGCACAAACAAATCCTTGACCGTGTAGGATTCGGACGCCGTGCCGCGCAGCCCGATCGGGCGCCAATTGTCGAGCAGGGTCGCCTCTTTGGCCGGAAACAGCCAGGTGCGGATCGTCGGCCGGCCGAAATTGTTGAGCCGCAACGAGCCGTCCGGCTCGACCACGGCGCCGTGCGCTCCGATCCAGCTGGCGTGGCGGCAGCCGCTGGCGAAATCCCAGCGCCCGGTCAGGCGATAGCCGCCCGGCACTGCGATTGCGTGGCTCTCGTTGGGCGGCCCCCAGGCGCAGGTCGCGCGCGGGTCGCCGAAGACCCGGCGCGCGGCCTCGAGGCTGAGATAGGGGGCGAACAGGCCGGTGCTGTTGGCGATCGAGGCGCACCAGCCGACCGAGCCGTCGGCCCGCGCCAATTCCTCGACCGCCAATACATACTCTCCGGGCTCGACCTCGTCGCCGCCGACCGAGCGCGGGTAGAGCATGCGAAACAGCCGCGCCTCGTGCAGCGCCTCCAGGACCGCCGGGGTCAACCGGCGGCCGCGCTCGATCGCATCGGCCTCGCCGGCAATCAGCCCCGCCAGACCCCGCGCCCGCGGAGGGGGTTGCTCGCTTGGCAGCGTCCATCGCGCATCCGAAATTTAGTCCACCCGCGCCATAGCGTCGCAATCCGGGCGCTGTCAATGGGCGATAGCACCAGAGGCAGCTGCCTCGGCCGTCGCGGAGCTGGGCGCTCGCCGCGCCGCGGCGTCCCACATCAGGCGGGGGTCGAAGGTTTCAGCGGCGAACATGGTCAGCACCACGACCGCGCAAAAGGCCAAGGCGCCCACCCCCGGCTGGATCGTGATCGCCGCGCCAAAGGTGACGAGCGCGCCGAGCAGGGATTCCATAAAGATGTCGATCATCGACCAGCGGCCGATAAAGCGGACGATGTGATACAGCCGGGTGCGGTCCCGCAGCCAGCCGACATGCCCGGTCTGGGTTGCGGTCAGCATGACCGAGAGGCCGACCAGCTTCAGCACCGGCACCAGGATGCTGGCGAAGAAAACCAGGGCCGCGAGCGGGTATTCGCGGGTTTGGATCAGCTCCTCGACGCCGCCGAGGATCGTGCTCGGCATGCGCGCGCCGAGCTGCACCACGGTCAGCACCGGGTAGTAGTTGGCCGGGATGTAGAGGATCGCGGCGGCGATCACCAATGCCCAGGTGCGGGCCACGCTGTTTGGCCGGCGCGGGTGCAACATGCCCGAGCAGCGCGGGCAACGCGGGTCTTCGGGCTGCGGCAGGCTGACCAGGCCGCAGGTCTCGCAGCCAACGGCGCCCGCGCCATGGCCGGGGATCGCATCGGGCCGGTCCCCGTGGTCGAGCCGCTCCCACACCTTTTCTCGGTCGAGCGCCGCATCGACCCAGACAAAGACGACGGTCAGCGCAAACAGCGCATAGACGCCGGCGCGCAGCCCGATCTCGACGAGCCCGCCGAGCTTGGCGTAGGCGACAAACACGCCGAGCACAAAGACGTCGATCATCGACCACGGGCGCAACCGCTCGCAGAGCGCGAAGACGCGGCGCAGATGGCGCGGCGGGTGCGGCTCATGGGCGCGGACCAGCACGTAGAGGGTGCCGACGAGCCTGACGAGCGGCGCCAGCACGGTCACAAACAGCACCACCGCTGCGAGCGGCGCCATCTCTTGGCGCACCAGCTCCTGCGGCCCAGAAAACAGATCGGCGACGTGGCGGATGCCGAGGGTCTGGACGCTCATCAACGCGCTCGTGCACATCACCACCAGCAGCACCAATGCCGCCGCGGTCAGAGCGATGATGTGATCGAGGCGATGGGCGCTGACGCGGCGCAGGATCGTCGGGCAACGCGCGCATTGCGCGCTCATCCCGGGGCTGAGCGCCGGCACCGTCTGCAACAGCCCGCAGCCCGGGCATTCGCGCAGCTGCGGCAGGGTGTCCAGCGGCGCCCCACCGGGAGCCAGGCCCGAGGAATGGCTTTCCGGCCGCTTCACCCGGCCGCCGCTCCGGCGGTCAGCAGCGGTGCTATGCCGTCGGCGAGCCGGCCAAGGGCGGCGCTGATCGCCGCGACCTCGCCCGAGACACCCGGCGCCGGCGGCGGCACGCTGATGCGGAAGCTGCGCAGGGTCGGCCGGCTGCGCCCGGCAAAGCGCACCGCCGCCTGGGCTCGCAGGATGACATTGCCGGCGGCGTCCTCGTCGAGCCGCTCGATGTTCAGCTCGACCGTGGCATCGGGTTCGGCCGAGACCGCGCCATTGTCGGCGATCACGGTGCTGCGCGGCAGTCGCTGACCCAGCTCCTCGATCAGCACCCGGCTCAGCATCGCGCCGAGCGGCTCGCCCCACCAATCGTTCTCCATCACCGCCAGCCGGTAGCCTTCGGACGAGCGGACGATCTGCGAGCGTTCGAGGTAGCGCGCGGTCGCGATCCGCTGCAACAGCACGACCCGGGGTCCGCCGCTCTGGACCGGGCCGGCAGCGGTCGCCACGGTGTAGAGCATCGGGTCGGCCGACGAGCAGGCGGCGAGTGCGGCGGCCAACAGCGCCGCGAGGCAAGCGGGCCGCAGGATGCGGTTCATTCGACGCCTCCGCCGGGCCGCCCCTTGATCAGCGCCTCGGGATGGCGCGCCAACAGGTCGGCCAATGCCCGGATCGAGGCGACCGCATCGTTGGTCTGCGCCAACAGCCGCTCCATGTCGCGGTTGAACCGGGTGTTGTTGCCGTAGCCGGTGTCGAGCGACACCAGGAGCCTGTTGGCGTTGTTGACGGTCTTTTGCAGCTGGGCCGCCATTTGCGGCAATTGCTTGAAGGCTGGGGCGGTGCCGCGGTTGAGGTTCTGGGTGAATGCATCGGCGGTGGCCAGCGTCGCCGCGAGCTTGCTCAGCGCGTCGCGCATCTGCGGGCCGCTGGCCAGGTCGTTGACTGATCTTAATATGCCGTCGAGGTTCTTGCCGATCTGGTCGAACGGGATCGCATTGACCTTGTCCAAGAGATCGTTGGCCGAGGCCTGCAATCCGGCAAACCCGCCGCCCGGCGCGGTCGGCAGCACAAAGTAGCCGTCCTCGCTGGCCAGCTTGACGGGCGGCGCGTCGGGCAGGAAATCGAGCGCCACCTGCTGCTGGCCGGTGATCAGGCTGGAGCTCTGCACGGTCGCCCGCAATCCCTTTTGGAGCAGCGCCGCGACCGCCTCGGCCGGGGTCTTGAACACCCTGACCCCAACCCCGACGACGCGCTCGGGCTCGACCTCAAAGCGCACCGGCGCCAGCACCGCGTCCTTCTGTTTGTCGTAGACCAGCCGCACATCGGTGACATGGCCGACGGCAAGGCCGTGAACCGTGACCGGCGAGCCCGGCCCGAGCCCGCTGACCGAGCCCGGAAAATATGAGACTGCTTGGATTTTGGTGGTGTAGGAGGCGGCTTCCGCGGTGTCCGCGTCGGCAAACAGCGGGAACACGTGGTCCTCGTTGCTGGCCAGCGTGATGTGCTTCTCCGAACCGGGGGTGGCGAAGGCGATGCCGCCGAGCAGCACCGCGCGCAGCAACTCGACCTCGACTTTCAGCCCGGTCCCGGCGAGCTTGACCGACAGCCCCGAGGCATTCCAGAACCGCGTATTGTCGTGGACGTACGTATCGTAAGGCGCGCGGACAAAGGCGTGGATCGTCACGTACTCGGCCATGTCAGCAATGTCCCAGCCCAGCACCTCGCCGACCCCGAGACCGCGATAAAAGATCGGCGAGCCGAGCGAGATCGAGCCGAGGCGCCTCGCCTTCAGGTAAAAAATCCGGCCCGGGACATGCGCCTGGAGGATCGGCGGGTCCTCGCGCCCGGTGAATTTGCGCTGCGCCTTGCCTTGCGTCGCACCCGGCAGCATGCCGACATAGCTGCCCGAAAACAGCGTCTGGAGGCCGGAGATGGCGCCGGCAAAGAGACGCGGCTTGACCACCCAGAACACGGTCTTGTGGGTCAAGAGCGGCTCGGCCTGCCGGGTCGTGGCGATCGTCACCACGACATGATTGTGGTCGGGGGAAAGCCCGAGGCTCTTGACCGTGCCAAAGACGATGTCCTTGAACTTCAGCTGCGACTGCCCCGCCTGCAGCCCCTCGGCGCTGTCGAAGGCGACCGTGATCGTCGGCCCTTCCTTCGACCAGGTGTCCCAGGCGAGCCAGCCGCCGATCGCGGCGGCCACCAGCGGAATGATCCAGATCACCGACACGCGGCGATGCCGGCGCCGCGCCACGGCCTGCGCCACAACCGGCGGCTCGGCGAGATTACTCATGGCAGGCTCCCCGCGACCCGGTGCGGCTTAGTGCCGCTCTGATCCGAATGTGTCAGTTTCATGCCGATCGCCGGCCGGGTCAATGCGTCTGCTGGATAGGTCATGCATGCTCCGCGGGCCGACCATGGGCCGGCAACACCGGTAGATCGATGTCAGAAACGGAAGTTGGCAGCGAGGATCGGCCCCTTCATGTGCACGTTGAAGCCGAGATCGCCGCCGCCCGCTTGATAATTGAAATTGAGGCTGCGATAGCCCAAACGGAGCGTCGCCCAAGATTTGAGGGCGTAATCGAGGGTGCCGATGATTTGCCAATCGACATGCGCAGCGACGCCAAAGCCGCCGACATCGCCATAAGCGGTCAGCCCGAGCCCATTGCCGAAATCGCGGTGATAGCGGGCGGCGATCAATGGATCTGCCCAGCCGGCGCTGCGCGACACATTGGCGGTCGGCAATAGCCGCCCGTTCAAGGTCAGCCGGCTGGTAAAGCCCCAAGACCGAAAGCCGACGCCCGCATCGAGCTCCTGAGCCGGCTGATCGAGCGCGTGGTAAAGAAACAGCGCAGTGCCCATGTTGGCCGTCAGCGTCGCGCTGCCGCCCTGATAAAAGATGTTGCGCGTCGTGATGTTGGTGCCGACCGGGACGTGCAGCACATCGCCAAAGAGGCTGAAGGGCCCATCGCGGATTTCGGCCGATCCCATAAACGGCACCCCGTTCAGATGCCCGAGCAGCTGAAAGGCGCCGACATCCGAATTGACCTCGGGCACGCGCGGCAGCGGCGTCTTGATCGCCGAGTTGATGCCCGCCAGCCACAGATAGGGCGTGACGGTTACCTGTGGCCCGCTCTGACTCGGTGTCTCCTGAGCCACGGCTGAACCAGGATCAGCCCCCGCCGCGGTCAGTGCAACCGCAAGTCCCCCGAGCACCGAGAGGACGAAGCTACGCGACCCTTGGCGCGCGCTGCGCGGCGCTTCGTCCATTATGGCCGTCCTTGGCCGGTTCAACTTTGGCACGCGCCAAGCTCTTGCAGTCTGGCGGCGAGCTGTTGCGACCAAGCGTCAAAGGCATGATCGACATCGAGCCAGGTATTGAGCGTGTTCTCGGCGAGCGCGGTGGTGCCGCCGCGCTTGTCCACGGCTTCCCATAGCAACGTCCCGTTCGTGGCATCCGTCGCATAGCCTTCGGCCGCGGCGGTGCCGGCGAAATAGCCTACACCATTGTTGAAGGCGAGCGATGCCAGGCTGTAGGCGGTGCTGGCATAGGGCGTATAAGTTGCAACCGTATTGACTGTGGCGTTGGGCGTTGTTGCGTCGGTCAGCGCGATGCGCAAGCGCAACGTGCCCGGCGATGGCGACTGCACCATTTGACAATGCGCGCTCAGCGCATTGTATAGGTCGGAATAAAATCTGTTGGCCGCCGCCTGGCGCTGGTCCTGCGGGACATTGTTCAATTGGGAATCCGGCGCCGTCCAGATCGTGACCGGATCGAGGAGCACTTTGTTGTATTGCGAGAAATTGGCGGTCGGGCTGCGGTAGACAAGTGCCGCTTGTCCGGACCCGCCGGGTTGGAGCAGCGACGCGTTCGGGAGAAATCCCGTCACCGGCTGCACATCCCTGATCTCTTTGGTGGCACCGCCAACGATTTGACCAGGCTGAAACATACCGGTGCCGTTCATTTGCCCGCACGCGGCAAGAGCGCCGCCAAGAACCAGCAAAATCGTCTTTGGGTTGAGAAAATACCCGAGCCGTGTGTTCGCCATGTTCGTCTCCCCGTGTGATGCCGCGTAAGTTAGCTGCCCTCTCGGCGTATGCGAGATTGAGATGCCGCAGCTTCTGCCCCGTATTTGAGATCAGCGACTGCAGCTCGCGCTCGCCAGCGTCGGCAAACCTCGAACGGGGCTGTCGAGTATGGCTTCGCTGTCCATCCAGAGTAAAAAAATCAACGGTTGCTGCTGCCGGACGCCTCCTGGAGGTGGCGCAGCACCTCGTCGAGGTTGAAGGCGGCCGGCTTCTGCCGCGGCGGGAATTGCATGAAGGCCTGGATCTGCTGGGCCACGAGCCCCTGCATCTCGTAAAGCAGGTAGGCGTGAGAGATCACCCAGTCCCAATAGGTGTTCGAGTTTTCGTCCGCCCGCTCGAAAGGATCGCGGCGCAGGTTGAACATCTTTGGCGCCCGCAATTTGACGAACGGCTCGAACCAGCACATCAGCTGCTTGGCGCGCTGCTCCATCAGCACGACCTTCCAGTCACCCATGCGAATCCCCAGGATGTCGCCGTCATCGCTGATGTAGAAAAAGAACTTCCTCGGGCTCTCTTTTGCCGCGCCGGTCAAATACGGCAGCAAATTGTAGCCGTCGATGTGGACTTTGAAGGTCTTCTCACCGGCCTGATGGCCATTGAGGAGCTTCTGCGCGATGTCCGGTTCTCCAGCGGCGGCGAGGAGTGTCGGCAGCCAGTCCTGGTGCGAAGCGATGTCGTTCAGCACCACCCCCGGCTTGATCTGGCCCGGCCAGCGCACGAAGATCGGAACCCGCCAGCCGCCCTCCCAATTGGTGTTCTTTTCGCTACGGAACGGGGTGATCGCGCCATCGGGCCAGCTGTTGTAGTGGGGCCCGTTGTCGGTCGAGTACATGACGATCGTGTCGTCGGCGATGCCCAGCTCGTCGAGCTTGGCCAGCATCCGGCCGATGTTCTCGTCATGCGCCACCATGACATCGTTGTATTCGCCCTGGCCGCTCTTGCCCTTGTGCTTTTCGGCGCGATGGGTCCTGAAATGCATCGCGGTCGTGTTGTACCAGAGGAAAAAAGGCTTCCCCTCCTTGTGGCAGCGGTCGATGAAGTCGGCCGCATGCTCGGTCACCTCTTCATCGATTGTTTCCATGCGTTTTTTGGTAAGGGGGCCGGTATCCTCTATCCTTTGTCCGCCTTTGCCGTCTGCCCAGCTGTGCAATACGCCTCTGGGCCCAAACCGCTTTTTGAACTCCGGGTCCTTCGGATAATCCGAGTCTTCGGGCTCTTCTTCCGCATTCAGGTGGTAGAGGTTGCCGAAGAACTCGTCGAAGCCATGCATTGTCGGCAGGAACTCGTCCTTGTCGCCCAGATGGTTCTTGCCGAACTGGCCGGTCGCGTAGCCCAGCGGCTTCAGCAAGTCGGCGATGGTCGGGTCTTCCGCCCGCAGACCGACATCGGCCCCAGGCATCCCCACCTTGGTCAGGCCGGTGCGGATCGGGTTCTGCCCGGTGATGAACGCCGCGCGCCCGGCGGTGCAGCTTTGCTGACCGTAATAGTCGGTAAAGGCCGCACCCTCATTGCCGATGCGGTCGATGTTTGGCGTCCGATAGCCCATCTGGCCGCGGTTGTTGTAGCTGATGTTCCACCAGCCGATATCGTCGCCCCAGAGGATCAGGATGTTCGGCTTGCTAGATTTGGCCATTTCAGTCTCCTCTCTTTTTTCCAGTAATCCTCAAAGTGCTCATCTCGCTAGACGCGCTTTGGCGTGGCTAAGTGAGGCGCAGCAGTACCGCGAAGAAGGCGAATAGGCCGATGCAGATCAGCAGAATGGCAACCGCAAGGACCGGCGATTGCATCCTCTCCTTTGTCATTCCGGCGATTGGGGCGAAAGTTCCGCCCCACAGGTAACGCACCGTCCACCAGTACTGCCAAAGCGAAATGACGAGCGCCAGGATGCCGCACGAAATCAGCGCGAGCCCCAGATACTCCGGCGCGGTTGGAAGATAGGCGGGGCGGGTTCCGGGAATCTGCTGCAAGCGGTCGAAATACTGGACGATGGCGAAACCGAAGCCGATCAGCGCCACGGCGGTGCGCTGCCAAGACATCATTGTGCGCTCGACGCTGAGGCGAGTGCGGATCCAGCCGAAGTGACTGTCCGCCGTCGCTCTGACTTCGAACCTCCCGGCGCCTAAGGCGCTGCGTGGATCTGACATCGTGTCGGCGCCCTCACGAGACCCGATGCGGAGATACGCCGCCGCGCCAGCGGCGGGCGATGCGCGCGGCCGGCCCGCGGATGATCACGTACGGGATAAATGCAAACAGCAGTGCGACGATGACCGCCTCGGCCGGATAGAACTGGCCCAGCACAATGACCTGGTAGATCGCATCCATAACGAGCCCGAGGAGGATGACCCGGGCGGTCGCGTTCAGCCCCTCATTGAGCCGCTGGGCGCGCTCGCGTGGGTTGCCCAGCATGGTCCAAAAATAGGGTGAGCGGCCGGTCCGCGCGTCCTTGAGACCATCGCGGATCGCAACGATCGCCACCATCAACGGCTGCAGGATGAAGCGAAACCTCATCGGCGCGTCCGGCCGCGCGACGAGGTCGTGCCAGATGCGTCGGAAGATCGCGATCGAAACGCCGTGCCATACGATGCCGGCGACGATCAGCACAAGGATGAGCGCAACGGCCAGTTTCGCCAGAAGGCTCAGTTTCTGTGGCTCGGCATCGCTCATCGCGCTGCCCCCTCTGCCTGCCGCCGCCTGATTGCGCCGACATCCCGCAAATGGCTGAAGGCTTTGGCGTCGCGCCGCTGCCGCCGCGCTTGGGCCGCAGTCGTTAAATCCGGCATCAGGGCAACCATGAACCTGGCCGCGATGCCGCCGCGATGCCGCTTGACCGTCTCGTTCATCGGCCGGACGATCCTAAAGTTGATCATGCGCGCGCATAGGCCGCCTGATTGGCAGCTATGGAGTGCGTAGACGCACCGTGCTGGCGAAGCAGGTGGCCGGCTATGCAATTTCGACAAATCGCTCCGGAAAGGCGCCGACTGCGGCCTGGCGACGTTGGTCCGGTTTGCGCAACGTGGCGGAAGGCGGCTCGCCGAACAACTGTCCGTAGCGGACAGCGAACCGGCCCAATTCCCAGAACCCGAACCGGGTGGCGATGTCGGTGACCGTGGTAGCGGCTCGATCGGCCTCGCGCAGCGCCCGGTTCGCCAAGTGCAAGCGCCGCAACAGCAGGAATTGCTTGGGGCCCATGCCCAGCTGCTCCTGACAGCAATTCCGCAGAGTCCCGGCCGACACCCCCATCGCCGCGCACAATTCCGGAAGGTAGAGCGGCTCATCCGCGTGCGCTTCCACGGCTGCACGGAACCGGCGCATGATCGCGGTATGGCGACCTTGGGCCCTCGTATTCTGCTGGGCCTCGCCGCCGCGCAGGCAGCTCAGCAGGGCCAAAACCAGGGCCTGCTCCAATCCGCGGGCCGCCTCGCTGTTGGCGATGATTTCAGGGGCGGTTTGCGCCAGTCGCCCCGCCGCCGCGTGCAGCCGCAAAAGCCTCGCCATCGCCGAAGGCGAGGCTTTCAGGGTCAGCGGATCGCTCGGGGGCGCCAAATCGACGCCGGCTAGCATTGCCCCAACGGCAACCATTTCTTCCACCGGCAGCGACATCGAGCCGAAGCAAGCGGAGCCGGACGAATGCTGTAAATATTCTTGGGCATGGCTGCGCCGGATAATGTTGAGTGGGTCCATTTCCAAACCGCTCGCGAGCAGGCTTGGCCCGGGCCGGGTGCGGAACGAAAAAATGGCGCGCCCGGAAACATTGGCCCAGTGCCCGACCCGCGGCAAACTTTCGGAGAACCGCTGCAGCCATAGGCGGCCCAGATCGACCTGGGTGAGCTTCGCAGCGAAAACCCCTCGCCCAATGACGGTCAGCTCGGCCCGCGAAGCGCGGATCGCCGCCGCGTAATCGTCGGGGTCGGTGAAGGCTCGCACCGCGCTGGACGTCATTCGGGGCTTAATCGGCTCCTTGCGAAGGTGTCCTGAGCTGAGGACCCTACGGCGAGGCTGCGCCGCAGCGGAATTTTGCAACAGTCGTGCGGGCGGCTGGTTCGGTTCGAGAATTACACCGCGTCCTCCGGGTGACGGTTGCTTTTACCACCATTTGCAACCGGGCGCGCTAGTTCCCGTCGAGCGGGGGCAGCAGGCGATGGGTGAGGGTGCGCGGCAGGATGCCGTGCAGCCGCGGATCCTCGAACGAGGCCGGGCGGCGGGCGTAGACGCTAAAGCCGGCGCGCTGATAGACGCGCAACGCGTTTGGATGATCGTAGGTCGAGGTGTGCAGCCAAAAGCGGTCGATCGGCCGCGCGGTCCAGGCCCGATCGATCGCCGCCTGCAGCATGTAGGCGCCATAGCCGTGGCCGATGAAATCGGGGACCAGGCCAAAATAGCACAGCTTGGTTTCGCGGCGCTCGGCGGTGTCGAGCTCGAAAAAGCCGGCCGGCACGCCGCCCACATAGAGCACGAAAATTTCAATGGTCGGCTTGGCGATCAGCTGGGCCAATGCCGTGTCGCCGTAAAGCCGGCGCTCGAACCACAGCCAGGGCTCGCCGACCGCGTCGTAGATATAGCGGTAGAACGAAACCGTGCAGTGCTCGGCCCGCATCAGCGCGAGCTTCCCCGCCGGGTTCGGCGCGCGGCCTCCGACCGGACGCGCCAGCATTTCGAGATAGGTGATGGTGTCGTGCAGCACCGGGCTCACGCCTTTGCCGGGCCGGTTTCGACCGGGGTGTCGCCGGGACGGCCCCATTCCGACCACGATCCGTCGTAAACCGCGGCGCCGGGATGGCCGATCAGATAGAGGGCAAAGGCGAGCGCGCAGGCGGTCACGCCCGAGCCGCAGCTGGTCACGATCGGCCGGTCGAGGGCGACCCCGGCCATCTGGAACAGCCGGGTCAATTCTTCGGCGTTGCGCAGTTGATGCGTTGCCGGGTCGGTGACCTGCTCATAGGGAAGGTTACGGCTCCCCGGAATATGGCCGCTGCGCAGGCCGGGCCGGCTCTCCGGGGTGGTGCCGTCGAAACGACCGGCGGCGCGCGCGTCAAGGACCTGCTCACCCCCGGTCGCCAGATTGGCGAGGAGGGCCGCCTTGTCGCGGACCAGCGCCCGATCGAGCCGCGCCGTGAACTGTCGCGGCACCGGGGCCGGAGCCGCGGTGTCGAGCGGCCGTCCTTCCGCCTTCCATTTCGGCAGCCCGCCATCGAGCAGCGCCACATCGCGATGGCCGAACAGCCGCAGCATCCACCACGCCCGCCCGGCCGAGTTGAGCCCGTTGCTGTCGTAGACCACCACCCGGTCGCCGTCGCCGATGCCGAGCGCGCCGATCTTCCGGGCGAAGAGGTCAGCCGAGGGGATCATGTGCGGCAGCGCGGTGCCGGGCTCGGCGATGTCGTCGATATCGAAAAACACTGCGCCAGGGATGTGCTCGCGATCGTAGTCCGCCCGCGCGGTCGGACTGACGCCCGGCAGCTTGAACGACGAGTTCGAGCACCCGGACATGCGGGTCGTGGAGGTGGGCGGCGAGCCATTCGGTGCCGACCAGCGCTTCGGGGTGGGCAAAGGGCATCGCGCGGCTCCCCCTTCTTTAGTCGGCGAAGGCAATGATGATACGGCGGTTCTGCCGGCCCTTGTTTTCGATTTTGGCGACGACCACCGGGCCGATCTCGGCCGTGTTGCGGATGTGGGTCCCGCCACAGGGCTGCAGATCGACCCCGGCGATCTCGATCAGCCGCACTTGGCCCGCCCCGGTCGGTGGCTTGACCGACATGGTGCGGACCAGATCGGGCTGTGCGGCCAGCGCTTCGTCGCTGATCCAGCGCGGCTCGACCGGGTGGCCAGCACCGATCAGCGCGTTGAGCCCGGCCTCGATCGCCGCCTTGTCGAGGCTCGACCCGGGCACATCGAAATCGAGCCGGCCGCGCCCGTCGGCGACCTGACCGCCGGTGACCGCGCCGGGGACGATGCTGCACAAAAGGTGCAGGCAGGTATGCATGCGCATCAGCCGATGTCGCCGCGGCCAATCGATCTCCGCGGTCAGTTCGGTCCCGGGCTCGGGCAATATCGCGCCCGGCGCCGGCACATGGACCACCTCGTCCGACCCCTCGCCCTTGATGGTATCGACGATCGCGACCGTCTCGCCCGAACCGAGCCGCAGCATGCCGGTATCGCCGGGCTGGCCGCCGCCGGTCGGGTAAAACACCGTGCGCTCGAGCCGGATGCCGCGCGCGCCAGCGCTCACCACCCGCGCCTCGCAGCTGCCCAGATAACCATCCTCACGAAACAAAAGCTCGGTCATCCGGCCAATCCCATCCAATTATTCCATCCCGGCGAAGGCCGGGACCCATTCAGACCAGCACACTAGCCTGCGGATCAAGCTGGTAGATCATACGACAAGTCGAGCCAATGCGGATTGTCTCTCGCGATCAGGTTTATCTTCCAGTCGCGCTTCCATCCCTTGATCCGCTTTTCACGCTGCAGCGCCGAATCATGCGTCTCATGGATTTCAAACCAACCAGCCGATCGACTCCGTATTTTGCGGTGAAACCTTGCACCAGCTTGCTTTTGTGCTCCGAAACCCGCTGGGCAAGGTACGAGGTTACCCCAACATACTGAGTTCCATAGGGTTTGCTGGCGAGCAGGTAGACGAAGGACATCGAACGGGCCAAGAAATGGGTCCCGGCCTTCGCCGGGATGGGTTGAAGGAAAATCGCTGCTTAGAGCCACCCCGGCACCGGGAGGTTCTTCTCTCTCAGAAAAGTCGGGTTGAACAATTTTGACTGATAGCGGGTGCCGGAATCGGCGAGGATGGTCACGACCGTGTGGCCGGGGCCCAAGAGCCGCGCCAGGCGGATCGCGCCGCAGATGTTGATCCCGGTCGAGCCGCCGAGCACCAGCCCCTCCTCGCGCACCAGGTCAAACAGGATCGGCAGCATCTCGGCATCGGTGATCTGAAACTGCCCGTCTGGCGCAAACCCTTCGAGGTTGCCGGTTTCGTGGTTGTTGCCGATGCCCTCGGTGATCGAGCTGCCTTCCGGCTTCCACTCGCCGTGCGCATACCAGTTGTAAATCCCCGAACCCATGCAGTCGGACAGGTAGATCCTGGATCTTGGGGTTGCGTTCTTTGAGCGCGATGCCGACACCCGACACCGTCCCGCCGGTGCCGACCGAGCAGGTAAAGCCATCGACCTTGCCCTCGGTCTCGTCCCAGATTTCGGGGCCGGTCGTCTCGTAGTGACCGCGGCGGTTGGCGAGGTTATCGAACTGGTTCGCCCAGATGGCGCCGTTCGGCTCGGCCGCTGCGATCTCCTCGGCGAGCCGCCCCGAATACCGCGCGTAATGCATCGGGTTGGCATAGGGCACCGCCGGCACCAGCCGCAGATCGGCGCCGCACAAAGCCAGCATGTCCTTTTTTTCCTGGCTCTGCGTTTCTGGCATGACGATGACCGTGCGGTAGCCGCGTGCGTTGCCGACCAGCGCCAAGCCGATGCCGGTGTTGCCGGCGGTGCCCTCGACGATGACCCCGCCCGGCCGCAACAGCCCGCGCTCTTCGGCGTCCTTGATGATGTAGAGCGCCGCGCGGTCCTTGACCGAGCCGCCCGGGTTCAAGAACTCGGCCTTGCCGAGGATCGTGCACCCGGTTTCCTCCGAGGCCCGCCGCAACTTGATCAGCGGCGTGTTGCCGATCGCGCCGACAAAGCCGTCGCGGAACTGCATGCCTTTCTCCATCCGCTGCGCTCTTCAGCGCGGACTATCATGCCCGAGCCTGGCCGACGCAACACCCGGCTGTTTGCGCCGTCGGATTGTTGGCATAGAACGGATGGGCCGAGTTGAACCGGACCTCCCACGATGACCGAAGCCCGTGAAGCCGACATGCTCGCCGCGTCGGGGCCTGCCGATGCCGAGCGCCAAAGGGACCTGACCACCGGCCTCCTACCCTCGCAGATGCTGCGCGAGGCGGTGGCGGCGGGGCGCGAGATCTTGTCCGACTGAGCCGATCGGCGACGAGCAGATCCAGCCGGCGAGCATCGATCTGCGGCTCGGCGCAGTCGCCTATCGGGTCAGGGCGAGCTTTCTGCCGGGGGCGCGCGCCAGCGTACGCGACAAGCTCGATCTGTTATCGATGCACCAGATCGACCTGACCCAGGGCGCGGTCCTCGAAAAGGACTGCGTCTACATCGTCCCGCTGCTCGAGCATGTGGCGCTGCGCAAGCGCACCTCGGCGCTCGCCAACCCGAAGAGCTCGATCGGCCGGCTCGATGTCTTCGCCCGCGTGATCACCGATCACGGCAGCGAGTTCGACCGGGTGCGCGAGGGCTATAAGGGGCCGCTCTACGCCGAAATCTCGCCGCGCTCGTTCAGCATTCTGGTGCGCGCCGGGTCGAGCCTGGTGCAGCTGCGCGTTCGGCGCGGATCGCCGGCGTTCGGCGACACCGCGCTGCGCCGGCTGCACGACGAGGTCGGCCTGATCGGGACCCCGCCCGGCGAAACTCCCGCACACGAAGCGATCCGCGACGGGCTCGCCTTCACCGTCGATGTGGCCGGCGACCGGGCGAGTGGGATTGTCGGCTACAAGGCGCGCCGCCACACCGACCTGATCGACGTGGACCGGCTGCACCACTATGACCCGCGCGATTTCTGGGAGCCGGTCCACCTCCATCGCGGGCCGGGCTCGGCCGGCGGGATCGTGCTCGACCCGCACGATTTCTATATCCTGGCCTCGCGCGAGGCGGTCGTGGTGCCGCCCGACCATGCCGCCGAGATGCTGCCCTACCACACCTTTGTCGGCGAATTCCGGGTGCATTTCGCCGGGTTTTTCGATCCGGGCTTCGGCACCTTGGAAACCGGCGGCACCGGCAGCCGCGCGGTGCTCGAAGTGCGCTCGCACGAGGTGCCGTTTCTGATCGAGGACGGCCAGGTGTTGGGGCGCCTCGTGTATGAGCGGCTGATCGCCCGCCCCGACAAGCTCTATGGCCGCGCCATCGGCTCGTCGTACCAGAGCCAAGGTCTGGCGCTCTCGAAGCACTTCAAGGAATTCGGGTCGCCATGACCGGTCCTCTCGCCAAAGCGGAGCCACGCCACGGGTCCCGGCTGCCGAAAGGCTGATACAATGCCGCTGATGCTGTCCAAAACCTACGACGCATTGCGCGCCGCCGGCGCCTCCGAAGATCAGGCGCGAGAAGCCGCCGAGGAGCTGGCCGATTACGAAGTCCCGGCGCGCTGAGTTGGCGCCGAGCGTTAATCGGATCGATGCTGGTCTCAGCGCGCTGCGTTCCGAGGTGACGGTGTTGCGCGAGCAAATGCGCGCCCGGTTTTCGGTGCTGACTTGGGCGATTGGCGTCAACGCCGCCGCGACCATAGCCATACTGGGCGTGCTGCTGCATCACCCCTGATCAATGAGGTTTTCCCGCAAAGCGAGGCGGTCATCGAGCGCCCCACAACCGGCGCAGGCGCTCGCGGTGGCGCAACAGCCAATAGAGGGCGACCAGGGTGTGGCCGTTTTCGATGGTGCCGGCGTCGAGCATCGCTTCAATTTCGGAGACGCTCTTGACCACGACGCAGATGTCCTCGCCCTCCTCGGGCAGGCCGTGCACGCCGCCGGCCGCGGTCGCATCGACGCGGGCGCAGAACAGCAGAACGCTCTCGTCGGAGTCGCCCGGCGAGGGCAGATAGCGCTGGATCGCGACCAGCTCGCCTTCGAGCGCGAGCCCGGCTTCCTCGCCAGTCTCGCGGATCGCGACCTGTGCCGGCGTCTCGCCGGCGCCGACCAGCCCGGCGACGATTTCGATCTGCCAGGGCGTGGCTCCGGCCAAGAATGCCGGCAGCCGGAGCTGCTCGACCAGCACGACCCGGTCCTGATCGGGGTCGTACAGCACGACCGCCACCGCCTGGCCGCGCCGCAGCACGTCATGAGTGTACGGTCCGCTCCATTCGCCGCTGAACAACCGATGGCGGAAGCGAATCACCTCCATTCGTAAAAAGCGCTCAAACCCGATCGACGCCGCGATGATTTCTATGTCGGGGTGAACCGGCGTAGCGGGAGGGGCGGGTTCGCTCACGCCGACGCCTCGGTCCTGGCGGGAGCGGCGGCTGCCGGGTGGCGCGGCAGGCGGATCGTGAATTCGGTGAATTGGCCGGGCTCGCTGTCGACGGCGATCATCCCGCCATGCTCCTGGACCACGATGTCGTAGCTGATCGACAGCCCGAGCCCGGTGCCCTCGCCGGTCGGCTTGGTGGTAAAGAACGGGGTGAACGCCTTGTCGCGCACCTCGACGGGCATGCCGGTGCCGTTGTCGCGCACCCGCACCTCGGCCATCTCGCCGCGGAGGCGGCTGGTCACCTTGACCACCGGGGCGAAGGCCGGGTCGCCGCCCTCGCGCCGGCGTTTGTTGACCGCGTAGAACGCGTTGGCGAACAGGTTCAAAAACACCCGGGTGAGGTCCTGGGGCACGGTTTCGAGCGGGCCGAGCCCGGGGTCGAGGTCGCGCTCGAGGGTCACATTAAAGCTCTGGTCCTGGGCGCGGGCGCCGTGAAACGCGAGGTTGAGCGCCTCTTCGACCAGCGCGTTAAGGTCGCTTTGCCGGCGTTCGCCGCTGTCGCCGCGCGAATGCAGCAGCATGCTCTTGACGATGCCGTCGGCCCGCCTGCCATGCTCGGCGATCTTTTCCAGATTGGCATCGAGCGTGGCCATCAGCTCGTCGCGATCCTCGGCGCTATGTGGGTCGGCGGGTGCATCGATCGCTGCCTTCAGCTCGTCGAGCAGCTCATGCGACAGCTCGGCAAAATTGTTGACGAAATTGAGCGGGTTTTTGATCTCATGGGCGATGCCGGCGGTCAGCTGGCCCAGGGAGGCCATCTTTTCCGCCTGGATCAAATTTGCCTGTGCCGCCTTGAGCTGGTCGTGGGCGGCGCGCAGGTCGCGTTCGCGCTGGCGCTGCTCCTCGAACAATTTGGCGTTGCGCACCGCGAGCGCCGATTGGATGGCGAAAGCTTCAACCAGCTGCACGATCTCGTCCGAAAAGCGGCCGACCTCGCGGCGGACCACGATCAGCCCGCCGAGGATGGTCTCTTCGTGCATCAAGGGTGCGGCGAGCAGCGAGCGGTAGCCCAACTGCGCCAGAATCTCTGCCAATACCGGAACGGCGATACCCTGCGGGTCGCGCAAATCGGGGATCTGCGCTGGGCTCGTGCTGACTGCCGCGAGCCCCACCGCTCCTTCGCCAAAATGGATCGGCTGCGCCTTGAGCCGATCGGTCAATTCGGCTTCGAGGCCATGGCTCATCCTAAAGCAGAACTCGCGAGCCGACGGGTCATATTCATAAATCATTCCGGCACGGGCCTGCGAGAACTCCACCGCGCGGGCGACGATCAGCCCGAGCACCGCTTCAAGATCGAGCGTCGAGCCGACCGCGCGGCCGACCCCGCGCAGCGCCTCGAACTGCGCCAAGGTCCGATGCAGCTCATCGAGGGTGTCGCGAAAGGCGGCGAGGGTGCGGGCCATAGCACCAATCTCGTCGGGCCCTGCGGCCGGGATCTCCACGCTCAGATCGCCGGCATTGAGCCCGCGCATCGCCAGCACCAGCCGGCGCAGCGGAACCGCGATTGAGCGCAGCACGAGAGCGGTCAACAGAGCGCCGAGCAGGACTGCGATCGAGACCACGATGCGCGACACTCGGGTAGCCGCCTTGGCGACCCGGACGACGTGCTCGCGCGCGGCGATCGCCTCGCGGGTCTGCTCGGCGACAATCGCCGACAGCAGCCGGTCGACCTCGACGCTGTGCTCGCTCGCCTGCGCCAACAGCGAATTGCCGATCACCCGATGGTCGTTGGTATATTCGTCGACAGCCTTATCCGCGAGCTGATGGTACTGCGCCAATTCCCGGCGCACCGCTGCGACCGCGCGCGGGCGGTGCCGCGCCAGCCGATCGAGGTCCCGCTCCATTCGGGTCTGGGCCGCGGTGGCGTTATGCTCGGACAGCATCAGCATGCTGACCGCGAGGTCGGTCATCCAGTAGCGCATCTCGCCAAAGGCGATTTGCGCGCGGTTCGCCTCTTCGATCACGTCGAGCAGATCGGCCGCCTTGACCATCCCCGCCGCATTTTCGGCGAGCTTATGATTCAAGTAGGAATTGGTGCCGATCAGCACGAGCAGCAGCGCGCTCGACAGCACGACCAGCCGGGTCCGGATCGTCAGGCGAGCCATCATTGGGCTGCTGCCATGCGGGCGCGTCAGCGAAACAGGGTGATGCTCATGACGCCGCCGAGGTCGCCGAGCTTTCGCCCCTCCTTCGGATAGCCGGTGATGTCGAGCGCTCCCTTCGGCGTCCCGTGGCAGGCAAGGCAGGACGCGGTGTAATATTCGGGAACGGCGAACCGATAAGCCTCTTTCCCGTCAACCGCGACCGTGGCCGAATAGGGTTGGCCGTGCGGCCAGTCCGGGTTGAGCAGCTTGGTATTGATAACCATCGTCTCCCAGGCGTCGGGCAGCGCCTTGCGGTTGCGGACGATGTCGACCGGCGCGGTGACCTTGATCTCGGCCTCGCCCTTCGCTAGGCCGTTGAAGGTCTCGCTGACGAGACGGCCGTAGACCGCCGGAATAAAGCCCTTAAACCCGGTCCCCTTCTCGTTGATCGTCACCTGGTTTTCATCGGTCACCTGGACAATGGCATCCATCATCGCGCGCATCAGTCGGCCCTGATAAGAGGCCGGGTCGATCGCCGCGGGATCGGCGCCGGTGTCCTTGCGATAGAGCGCCTCGGCGTCGCTCAACACCTTTTGGCCGCCGAGATGCTTGTCGCCGATCTCCGGGTTGTTGATCAGGTCTTCGTTGTTGGAGATGACGGTTCGCGCGTCGCGCAGCATCTCGGCCAGGCTTTGCGCGATGACGGCGTCTTTGTCGTGCGTCGCGTCGGCGGCGCGGGCGACGGGAGACGTCGCGCCGGCGGCGAGCAGGACGACCAGTGCTAAGCCCGCCACCGACAAGCCCTTGCGCTTTTCTGACGCCGGCATCTGCTCGCGCCTCGCTGCTCGCAATTCAGCACGCCGCCTCCGGGCGAGGCAACTCGCCCGGCCGAGCCCCTGTTCCTCTCGCCGCGGCGACACGGTCAAGCGTCCGGACGGTGCGCCGCCAGTTCGGCCAGGCGGCGCTTCAACCCGTCGAAATCGACCGGCTTAGCGAGAAAAGCAGCAGCCCCAAGCTCCTCGGCCCGCCGCATGCGCCGTTCGTCGCCATAGGCCGTCACCATCACCACCGGCAGCGCGGGCCGGCGCCGCTTGATCTCGCCCAGCAGGACCAGCCCGTCCATCCCGGGCATGTTGATGTCGGACAGGATCACGATCAGCTCCGCGCCGATCTCGTCGAGCCGGCGCAGCGCTTCCTCGCCCGATGTGGCGAAGTGCAGCACGTATTCGCCCCGGCGCGCCTCGCGCCGAAAGCGCTGACGAAACAGGTCGGCCACATCGGGCTCGTCGTCGACGATCAGAATGCTGAACCCCATCCCCTGTGCTCTGGCTGCGTGACCCGGACTGGCGCAAACGCCGCTCAAACGATCCGGCCGTCAAGGACGTTTGCAGGCGAGCCGCTCTCGAGCTCGACCACCCACAAATCCGGGTCGCGCCGGCGCTGGCGCGAAATATAGGCATCGGCATCGGCTTCGGTGACCGCAGCAGCGCCGGTGGCGCGCATCCATAAGAGCTCGCCATCCGGCCCGCGCGCCTGGGCCAGCACCGAGCAGCCATCATTACGGCCGTTGAGCTTGATCAGCACCGCGCCCGAATCCCCATCGCCGCGCGCGACCACCACGGCGGCAACCGCGGCGAGGTCGCAGCGCCGGATCAGCGCCTTGACCCAGAGCCCGGTTTTGAGCCGCGGTTCCACTGTTGAAGGCGCCTCCTCAGGCGCGGCCGGGGGCCAGCGGCAATCGGATGTGGACCGTCAGACCGCGCGGCCGGCGATTCTCGGCGGCGATTATGCCGCCCATCGCCTCGACATTACGCCGCGCGATCCACAGCCCGATCCCGAAATAGCTGCCGGGCGTCTCGCCGCCGGCATCGGCCCGTCGCTCGGAATAATACCGCTCGAAAATTCGCTCGATCTGCTGTTCGGGCACGCCGGGGCCGTGATCGGAAACGGTCAGATGGGCAAAGCGGCCGTCATGCGTCAGATGCACCAGGATCTCGCTGCCCGGCGGCGAGAACGACACCGCGTTGTCGATCAGATTGTCGAGCACGGTCTCGATCATCGCTTCGCTGCCGAGAACATAGAGGCCGGGCAGCAAATCGGCAGTGATCGTCAGGTCGCGGCTGGCCAGCACGATGGCGACGTCGCGGTCGTCGAGAAGGGCCGATCGGGTCTGGACCATCCGGCCGATCACCCGGCCGAGATCGACCGGCACCAGCGGCTCGTCGATCAGGTCGGCGGCGGCCTCGTCGAGCTCGCGCGCCGAGGCGACCAGCGCGTCGAGCCGATCAAGCGCATGCTCGACGACGCCAATCGCCCGCTGGGCGCGGTTGTTGTCCTCATGCAGAACCCGCCGCAACGGCTCGAGCGACTGGCGGATCACCGCGATCGGCGTCTTGAACGCGTGAGCGTTGTCTTCCGCGGTCTGTCGGATTTCGGCGGCGGAACGGTGCAGCGCTTCGACCATGCGGTCGAATTCGGCGGCGACCTCGGCCAGTTCCGGCACGTCGGCGCGGGCGCCGAACGACCCGGCGTCGGGTCCTTGCTCGCGAATCCGCCGCGCTCGCCGGGCAAAGCGGCGCAGCCCGGCGCGCACGCTGAACAAGGTCGAAAAGGTGATCGCGGCCATCGCCAGATAGATCACCGCGGCAATCCGCACCGGCGGCGTCGCCCAATAAGGCTGGCCGAAATGCGCGCCCGGGAACGCCGCCTGCGAAAACGAGGAAACCACCGCCCAGCACCCCGCCGCGGTCAGGAGCGGGGTCACCGCGGTGACGATCTCGGCGCCGCCGGTCGGGCGATGATAGATCAGCGAGAACGGCATTTCGCCGCGACAGTTTTGGGCAAGGCGCGCGAGCACGCCCTGTTTTGCCAGCATGTCGCGTTCAGCGTGCAAATTGGCCGGCTCGACGGTGGGCCATGACGCCACATAGTAAAAGCTGCCGCCGGCGCCAGTCGGAGCCAGCAGCAGCTTGATCGTCGTCACCTCGCCGGCAAAACGGGCGAGGGTGGGTCCAAGCTCGGGCAGCGAGCTGACATCGGCGGTTCGCAGCAATGGCAGCAACGATTGGCTGATCACCCGTCCTTCGTCGCGCACGCTGCGCAGCAGCAGTTCTTGGCTCTCCTCGTAAGCGGCGCTGAATTCGATGTACAGAAAGGCCGGCACCAACAGAAAGATGATCGCCAGCAAGCCGGTCTTTACCGACAGCGACCAAGCCCAGCGCAGACCCCGCCGCGGCCTATCTCTGCGCGGTCCAGCGGTATCCAAAACCGGCGTAATTATGGATGAGGTCGAAATCGGGGTCACTGTCGCGGAACTTCTTGCGGATACGCTTGATGAAGGTGCGGACATTGGCACGGTACCCCTCTGCCCCGTGACCGGCGACGAAGTCCTTGCCGTGGACGAGATCATAGATGTCGCGGTAACCCACGTCATGGCCAGCGTTTTCGGCGAGGAGCGCCAAAATCCTGAACTCGGTCAGCGTCAATTCGACCGTGCGCCCGGCCCACTGCGCGCGGTTGGTGTCGAAGCGCAGCTCCAGCGGTCCGAGCCGCAAGGTGTCCGGGCGCGGCGCCTCGAATTCGGCAGCCGGCCGAGTGCCTTCGGTGATCAGCTGCAAGCGCTTGACCAGGATCGGCAGGCGGCGCGCCTTGTCGATGAAATCGACCGCACCGCCGGCGAGTGCCGCTTCTTCGTAGATATCGTCGGACAGCGCGGTCAGAAAGATCACCGGAAGGGCGATCCCGCGCCCGCGCATGCGCCGCAGCACCTCGATGCCAGTCAGCTGCGGCATGCGCCAATCGAGCAGCATCGCGTCGGCGCCGCCGCCCTCCTCGAGATAGGCGAGCGCGTCGCGGCCATTATCGAAGCTGGTGACCTGATAGCCTTCATCGATCAGGTTGAGGCCGAGCGACTCACGGAACAGATCGTCGTCATCGACGAGAAGCAGGTGCGGCATGGTTAAAATCGGCTCTCACTCCGACCGGCGACGACCAGAGATCGCAGGCAATCCTGTTGGCCGTCCGGATTGGCGGCGTCGCCTTTGAACTTATAGTGCAACGCCCGCATTTTGCCGCTGCGCAGATCGAGGTAAAAGAACAGGTCGAGCTCGCAGGTGGCATTGCGGTAGCGCCACACCGTCGCGGGGGGCTGGGTAGACTGTTCGGTCGCGGTGCCGAGCAGGTGCGCCGCTGCCGGCTCGTCGAGCCCGACCAGCGCGCTGGCCTGCGGCGCCGGTGCAGGCGCGGGGTTAGGCGCAGCCGGGCTTGGCTCAGGCGCAGTGGGCTCAGCCATCGCTACCGCGGTCGCCGTATCGATCGGCGCGGTGTCGTTGCGCGGCGGTGGGGCCGGCTTGCGACCCGGCACCGGAAAGGCGGTCCGGCGCCGCGGTATTGGCGCAAGCGGCGGCGGCGGGCGCAGGGCCGCTACGGTGCGCGGCGGGGGCGGTGGCAGGATTTCGGCGCAGGAGGCAAGCATTCCAATCCCGACGCTAATCAGCGCGGGATAGAACAACCGCCGCCCAGCCCGCGTCACCCCTTTCACCCCTCAGCCCACGTTTGTCAATTCGTGTCCTAAATATAACACAAATCAACGCCGCGCCAGACGTTCGACGGCTCCGATATCGCCGTCGCGATAGATCGCCACCAGCTGGCGATCATTGAGCAGCACGTAGGTCTGGTCGCCATGGCCGCAATGCAGTACGGCGACCGGATAGGATGGCGCCACCAGCAGATCGGATAAACTCTTGCCGAGGCCGGGCTGGCGCGGCAGCAGGCCAGTCAGCGTTTGTCGGCTCCAAGCGGCGTAAGTGAAGCTAAAGGCGCCGTCGCAGGCGCTGCTGTCGAGCGCGAGGCTCCGCCCATCGCGCTGGTTCTGGACCACCGTGTCCTGGCGAATCGTGATCGTGTCATTGTCGGGATCGGCCCAGGTCCCGACAAACCAATTCTGCGGCTGCGGCGGCCCGACGGCGGTGCAGGCGGCCGGAGCCGCCAACAGCAGCAACAGCACAGCACACGGTAACGGCCGTCGGCCTCGACAGCTGAATAGGCCCCGCCCCTGCGACACGACCCAGAGGAGCACATCGCGGCCGTCGGCGCAACCCGACAGGCGCGCCGCTGCTGCCATTGGGCCGAGCCTAGATACGCCATTTCCAGCGCCGGCCAAAAACCTGTGCCAGGCTGGCTTTCGGTTGATGTCGTCCGGGTGTCCAGCTAAATTGACCAGTCGAGTCGACCAATCGGAAACTGCAATGGCGCGCGAAGTTCAAGCCTCAGAGGCCAAGACGCATCTTTCCCGGCTCCTCGATGAGGTAGAGCGCGGCAAGACAATTATCGTCACCCGGCATGGGCGAGCAATCGCACGGATCGTCCCCGAGTTCCACCGGCGGCAGCGGGAGATCAATGACGCGATCGACGACTTGAAGCGATTGGGTCAGGAAGTCGGGCGCATCTCGGTCGAAGAGCTGCTCTCGCTGCGCCACGAGGGGCACAAATATTGATGCCTTTTGTGGCCGACGCATCGATCGCCCTCGCCTGGGCGTTTGACGAAGTTCACCCAAGCG
Organism: uncultured Alphaproteobacteria bacterium; assembly: GCA_963738185.1. Classification (GTDB taxonomy): domain Bacteria; phylum Pseudomonadota; class Alphaproteobacteria; order ATCC43930; family CGMCC-115725; genus AP-15. Next base: position 2,263,097 of record CAVTVA010000003.1, read on the forward strand.
CGGCTGCAGCTCGCGAGGGCTTGCGCGTTGACACCGCCATAGTGCCGAGCCTGTGGTGGTTCGAGATCTGGAACGGGCTCGTGATCGGGGAGCGGCGCGGACTATTGACGCAGCAGCGTGCCGCGCGCTTTCTGCGAGATATTTCTTGTCTCCCGGTGAAAGTGGACCGGACACCCGACGAAACCGCGGTTCTGGCGCTCGCTCGACGCCATCGGCTGACCGCCTACGATGCGGCGTATGTCGAGCTGGCGCTACGCGAAAGCCAAACTCTCGCGACCTTGGATAGAGCCCTCTTCGATGCGGCGCGCGCGGAGGGAATACGGCTCATCGTTGCCGAAGCTGACCCGGCCAATGGTTGACGCGCGTTAGGCCGAGCTTCCGGTCGGGGGCTGCTGGTTACCGTTTTCTGCGCCGTGTCCCGCTGCTTGGCGCACCGTGACGCGCCGTCGCCTCACACCGAAAAGTATTTCGCCTGCGGGTGGTGGAGGACGATCGCCGAGGTCGATTGCTCGGGGTCGAGCATGTCTTCTTCGGAGAGGGTGATGCCGATCTCCTCGGCGCGCAGCAATTGGAGGAGCTGCTTCTGGTCGGCGAGGTTGGGGCAGGCCGGATAGCCGAATGAATAGCGGCTGCCGCGATAGCCTTGGGCGAGCATTGCTTCGGCATCGCGGGCCTCCTCGGCGGCAAAGCCCAATTCGCCGCGAATGCGCCGGTGCAGGTATTCGGCCAGCGCCTCGGCCATCTCGACCGAGAGGCCGTGCAGATACAAGTAATCCTGATACCGGTTGTCGGCGAACCATTCGCGCGCCGCCTCCGAGGCGCGCCGGCCCATCGTCACCACCTGCAAGCCGATCACGTCGCGCTGCCGATCGCCAATATCGCGGAAGAAATCGGCGACGCACAATCCCCCCTCCTTGTTCTGGCGCGGAAACGAGAAGCGGGTCAGCTCGGCAGCCCCATCCGTATCGAACAGAATGACGTCGTTGCCTTCGGCGGCGCAGCGCCAATAGCCGTAGGCCGCTTGGGGCAGCAGGATCTGCTCGCGGACCGCGATGTCGAAGATGCGGTGCAGCACCGGGCGCAGCTCGTCCCTGGCCCATTCGCGGTACTCGGAGAGGCTCTTGCCGTCCTTGCGATAGCCCCACTGGAATTGATAGAGCATGCGCTCGTTGAGGTAGGGCATGACCGCTTTGGGCGAAATCCGCTCGATCGTGCGCGCGCCCCAAAAGGGTGGCTCCGGCACCGGCACGTTGCGGGTCAGCTCGGCCCGGCGCAGGCGGATCTCGTCGAGGTCGAGCGGGCGCATCGGACGCGGGTCGGCGGCGCGCCCGAGCTTGCGCGACGGCTTGACCGCCCGGCCTTCGCTCTTGGCCCGAACCTCGCCCAGATGAGCGTCGAACTTGCCGGTGACGATCTTGTCCATCAGCCCGAGCCCGTCAAAGGCGTCGCGCGCATAGGCGACGCGGCCCGCCGCATAGGCCTTGACGCAATCCTCCTCGACATAGCGCCGGGTCAGCGCAGCACCCCCGAGCATGACCGGCACATCGAGCCCCTGCCGGCTCATCTCCTCGAGGTTTTCGCGCATGACCACGGTCGATTTGACCAACAGCCCCGACATGCCGACGGCATCGGCCTGGTGCAGGGTCGCGGCTTCGAGGATCGCGCCGATCGGCTGCTTGATGCCGAGATTGATGACGCGGTAGCCGTTGTTGGTCAGGATGATGTCGACAAGGTTCTTGCCGATGTCGTGAACGTCGCCGCGCACCGTCGCCAGCACCACCGTGCCTTTTTCCTGGCCCGCGACCCGCTCCATATGCGGCTCCAGAAAGCGCACCGCGGTTTTCATCGTCTCGGCCGATTGCAGCACGAAGGGCAGCTGCATCTTGCCGGCGCCAAATAGCTCGCCGACGGTTTTCATGCCGTCGAGCAGGATGTTGTTGATAATGTCGAGCGGCTTCCAGCTCTGCATCGCCTGGTCGAGATCGGCTTCGAGGCCCTGGCGATCGCCGTCGACGATGCGCTGAGCCAGCCGGTCTTCGAGCCTTTCGGGCCGCGCCTTCTGCTCGCTCTTTTCGGCGGCGCGGTTCTCGAACAAGCCGATAAAGGCATGCAGCGGGTCATAGCCGTCATGCCGCCGGTCGAAAATCAGGTCTTCGGCGATCCGCGCTTCCTCGGCCGGGATCTTGTGCAGCGGCATGATCCGCGAGAAGTGCACGATGGCCCCGGTCAGCCCGCGGCGCAGCGCGTGGTCGAGAAAGACCGAGTTCAGAATCTGCCGCGCCGGCGGGTTGAGCCCGAACGAGATGTTGGAGAGGCCGAGGATGATCTGACATTCTGGCATCGCCCGGGCGATCGCCTCGATCGCCTCCAACGTGTTGAGGCCGAGCTTGCGGTCGTCGGCATTGCCGGTGCAGATCGTGAAGGTCAGCGGATCAAACAGCAGATCCGAGGGCGGCAGCCCGTGCTTGTTGCAGGCGAAATCGTAGAGCCGGCGGGCGAGGGCGAGCTTGTGCTCGGCCTCCTTGGCCATGCCGGTCTCGTCGATCGTCAGGGCGATGACCGCGGCGCCAAAGCGGCGCGCGAGCCGCAACCGCTTGTCGGCGGCCGCCTCGCCATCCTCGAAATTGATCGAGTTGATGATTGGCTTGCCGCCGTAAAGCTTCAGCGCCGCCTCGAGCACCGGGTATTCGGTCGAGTCGATGACCAGCGGCGCGTTGATGGCGCCGCGCATGCGGGTCACCGCCTGGCTCATGTCGGCGACCTCGTCGCGGCCGACAAAAGCGGTGCACAGATCGAGCGTGTGCGAGCCTTCCCTGACCTGCTCGCGACCCATCTCGACGCAGCCGTCCCAGTCGCCTTGCTCCTGCTGCTGGCGGAATTTGCGCGAGCCGTTGGCGTTGCAGCGCTCGCCGATCGACAGCCACGCATTCTCCTGACGCAGCGCGACCTGGCTGTAGAGCGAGGCGACAGCAGGCGCCCAGACCGGGCTGCGGCGGCGCGGCACGGGTCGCCGGCGCCGATCGCCATTGGCACGGCCGATGCGGCGCAGCATCGCGTCGAGGGCGGCGATGTGCGGCACATCGGTGCCGCAGCAGCCGCCGATCATGTTGACCCCGTCCTCGACGACAAAGCGCTCGAGCCATCGGGCCAGCTCGTCGGCGCCAAGTGGGTATTGGGCGCGGCCGGCAACCAGCTCGGGCAGCCCGGCATTCGGCTGCACCGAAATAAATCCCGGCCAGCTTTCGCCAAGCCATTTGACGTGCTCGGCCATCTCGCGCGGGCCGGTGGCACAGTTGAGCCCGATCACCGGCACGTCGAGCGCATGGACGATCGTTGAGGCCGCGGCGATGTCGGCGCCGACCAGCAGCGAGCCGGTGGTCTCGATCGTGACCTGGACCAGGATCGGGGTGTCTTTGCCGGCGTCGCCGCGCGCGCGCTTGGCGCCGTTGACCGCCGCCTTGATCTGCAGCGGGTCCTGGCAGGTCTCGATGATGATCGCATCGACCCCGCCATCGATCAGCCCGGCGCACTGGATGGTCAGCGCATCCTCGAGCTCCTGATAGCCGACATGGCCGAGCGAGGGCAGCCGGGTGCCCGGCCCAACCGAGCCCAGCACAAACCGGGTGCGCCCGTCATTGGCGAACTCGGCGACGGCCTCGCGCGCAATTTCGGCGGCGCGGCGGTTGAGCGCGAAGGCGCGGTCGGCAATGCCGAACTCGCCCAGGGTGATCGGCGAGCCGCCAAAGCTGTTGGTCTGCACCGCATCGCAGCCGGCCGCCAGATAGCCGCGATGAATTTCACGGATCAGGTCGGGGCGGCTCTCGCAAACGATCTCGGTGCAGTTCTCCAGGCCCAGAAAATCGCGCTCGATGTCGAGGTTGCGCGCCTGCACCTGGGTCCCCATGGCACCGTCGCACAGCACCACGCGGTCGGCGAGATAGTCGAGGAAATGGGTCATGCGCTGGCCGCTCCTGCCGTATGCTGGGAGAGCCCCTCACCCTGGCCCTCTCCCCGCGTGCGGGGAGAGGGAGGGACCCGCGCAGCGGGAGGGTGAGGGGCCGTCGGCGACAAGCTTGGAAGCACGCCTGATCCCTCCATCACGCCGCCGCCACGGCCGGCCGCGGTGCGCGCACGCCCAGGAGATGGCAGATCGCGACAATCAGATCGGCGCGGTTCAGGGTGTAGAAGTGGAATTCGTGCACTCCTTCGGCATGCAGCCGCCGGCACTGCTCGGCGGCGAGCGAGGTGGCGACCAGGCGGCGGGTGTCGGGATCGCCGTCGAGCCCGTCGAAATGGGCTTCCATCCAGGCCGGGATCGAAGCTCCGCACACTGCGCTGAACTTCTTAACCTGGGCGTAATTGGTAACCGGCAGGATGCCCGGCACGAGCGGCACCGCGATCCCAGCGGTCGCGGCCCGGTCGCGAAACCGCAGATAGAGGTCGACATCGAAAAAATATTGGGTGATCGCCCGGCTGGCGCCGGCATCGAGCTTGCGCTTCAAATTGTCGAGATCGCGCTCGGCGCTGGCGGCTTCGGGGTGGGTCTCGGGGTAGGCGGCGACGCTGATCTCGAAATCGGCGATGCTTTTGAGCCCGGCGACCAGATCGGCGGCATAGGCATAGCCGTCGGGGTGCGGGGCATAGGCTTGCCCGCCGGCCGGCGGATCGCCGCGCAACGCCACGATGTGGCGGATCCCGGACTGCCAGTAATCATCAGCGACGGCATCGATCTCGGCCCGCGCGGCGGCGACGCAGGTCAGATGCGCCGCCGGCTCGAGCCCGGTTTCATGACGGATGCGGCGGACCGTCGCATGGGTGCGCTCGCGGGTCGAGCCGCCGGCGCCGTAGGTCACCGAAACAAAGCGCGGCGCCAACGGCTCCAGACGCTTGATCACCTCCCACAGCCGCGCCTCCATCTCCACCGTCTTGGGCGGAAAAAACTCGAACGAGACGCGCGGCGGACCGGCGTCGAAATCGATCACCGGGTCGGCGGCGAGCCGGCCGCGCGACTGTCCTGAGCCCCGATGCTCGCTCATCAGCGCAAATCCCCTTCAACCGAGCGCGGTCGGCGCTGCCTCGCGCAAATCCGCCAATTGCCGCGAATTCGCGGTCGCGGCACGGCGCTGCGCGGTCCAGATCACGACGGTCAGCGGGTCGCCCGGCAACCTTCGCGGGAGGGCCGGATCGAGGCCCGCGGCGCGGCACCATTCGGCGATCTCGGGGTCGGCAAAGCCAAGCCGGCGGTGGGCGTGCTCCTCGCGCAGAAATTCGAGGCCATGCGGCGCGAAATCGACCAGCACCAGAACCCCACCCGGCCGCAGCACGCGCGCCGCCTCGGCGATCGCCGCCGCCGGCCGGTCGGCGTAGTGCAGCACCTGATGAACCACGACCGCATCGAAGGAGGCGTCGGGCACCGCCAGCTGATACATGTCGCCGCGCCGAACCCGCCCGTTTTCGAGCCCGGCCCGCTCGAGATTGACCCGCGCCACCGAGAGCATCTCGCGCGATTGGTCGATCCCGAGAGCATGCTCGACCCGCGGCGCCAAAATCTCGAGCATGCGCCCGGTCCCGGTGCCGATGTCGAGCAGATCGCGGGGGTCGGCCGCGGCGATGATCTCGATCAGCGCCGCCTCGACCTCGGCCTCGTCGACATAGAGCGAGCGGATGTGGTGCCACCGCGCCGCGTTCTCGCGGAAATAGGCGCTGGCGAGGTCGGCGCGCTGGCGCTTGGTCGCTCCCAGCCGCTGCAAGTCGAGCGCAATCGTTGGGTCGCCCTCGTCGCACGCTTCCACCAGATGGCGCGCCACCGCACTCGCCGGGCCCGCCTGGCTCAGGCGGTAAAACACCCAGCTGCCCTCGCGAAACCGGTCGAGCAGCCCGGCCTCGCACAACAGCTTCAGGTGGCGCGAGACGCGCGGCTGGCTCTGCCCGAGGATCTGCGTCAGCTCGCTGACAGTGAGCTCGCCGCGCGCGCACAGCACCAGGAGCCGCAGCCGGGTCGGCTCGGCCACCGCACGCAGCGCCGCCAGCAAATGCTCCATCACCCCGGTTTCCCGCCCGATTGCATGCTGCAAGATATGCAGATATGTTTATGTCCGCAAGCGCATTCTCCGGACGGCCCGATGCGCCTCGACCGGTGCGGCGCCCTAACCTCTTGCCGGTTCCGTCGGTTTCCCGCAAATATCTCGCGTCTCAGGAGAAAAGCCGATCTGATGCGAACCCGATTAGCCAACCGTCCGACCTCACGTCTGAGCGTTTCGGGCTCGCTTGGGCGCTTGCGCCGTCTTGGTGTTTCGGGCTCGCTGCTGCTGGCGCTGGCGGCCACGGGCTGTGCTACCCAGACGCCGCAACAGGCGGCCGGCGGCGGCGACGAATTCCACGACCCGTTCGAAAACGCCAACCGCAAGATTTTCGACTTCAACCAGGCGGTCGACCGTCACGTGCTGGTGCCGGTCGCCAAGGCCTATCGCGCCGCTCTGCCGGCGCCGGTGCGCACCTCGGTGCATGATTTTCTGAACAATTTGGGTGAGCCGCTGGTCTTCGCCAACGACACGCTGCAGGGCGAGTTTGGCCGCGCGAAGAACACCGTCGTGCGATTTGTGCTCAATTCGACGCTCGGCATGGCCGGTCTCGTCGATGTCGCCGGGCGTTGGGGCATGCCCGATCACGAGCAGGATCTTGGGATTACCTTTGGCGTGTGGGGGATCCCGGCGGGACCCTATCTGGTGCTGCCGGTTTTTGGCCCGTCCGATCCGCGCGATCTCGGCGGCCAGATCGCCGAGGGGTTTGGCGACCCCTGGAACCGGCTGGTCACCGGCAATCCATTCACCCTCTATTGGATCCCGTTTGCGCGGGGCGCGGTCAGCGGCATCGATCAGCGTTCGCGCTATCTCGATGCCCTGGCCGATATCGAGCGCACATCGCTCGATTATTATGCGACGATCCGCTCGCTTTACCGGCAGCGCCGCGCAGCGCTGATCCGCGGCGAAAACAAGAACCTGCCGCCGCCCGCCGGGTTTACCGAGAACGGCGCCCCGGCGGCGCCGGTGAACCCAGCCGAGGCTCGGCTCGTTGTCTCTGCTGCGCCAAACGGTTTCAAGGTGTCGTGGTGATGATACGAAGGTCCTGCGTAATTCTGGCTTGCGTTGTCCTGCTGGCCATGATGCTTGCCGCGCGGCCGGCCGCCGCGGCTGCCGATCCGGCGGCGGTGATCACCAGCCTCGGCAACCAGGCGCTCGAGGTGCTCGGCAAAAACGTCAACCCGAACGCCAGGGTGGCCCGGTTTCGCCAGTTGTTCGGCGAGGATTTCGACGTCCCGGGGATCGCGCGGTTTGTCCTCGGCCGCTACTGGCGTGTCGCCACCCCGCAGCAGCAGCAGGAATTCGTCAAGCTGTTCGCCGATTACATTGTGCTGGCCTACAGCAACCGGCTGGCCGAATACAGCGGCGAAAGCCTGAAGGTGACCGGCAGCCGCGCGGTGCCCGACGGATCGCTGGTGTCGAGCCAGATCGTGCGCCCAAACGGCGCGCCGCCGGCCGAGGTCGATTGGCGTCTGACGCGGCATGACGGCGCTTACAAGATCAGCGACGTGATCGTCGAGGGGGTCAGCATGGCGGTGACCCAGCGCTCCGAGTTCGCCTCGGTGATCCAGCGCCATGGCGGCCAGGTTGAGGGCCTGATCACCGCGCTGCGGCAAAAGACCGAGAGCGCCGGTCTGCGCTAGCCGGGCTTTGGCACTGTCGGATGATTGAGCGCGGTGTTTTTCTCGTCGTCTTCCCGGCGGAAAGCCGGGAGCCATGGCGGCGCGTTGTTAGGCGCTCAGGCCCGCACCAGCGGCTTGTAGCGGATGCGGTGCGGCTGATCGGCGTCGCTGCCGAGGCGGCGGCGGCGGTCGGCCTCGTAATCGGCGTAGTTGCCCTCGAACCAGACGACCTGGCTGTCGCCCTCAAACGCGAGGATGTGGGTCGCCACTCGGTCGAGAAACCAGCGGTCATGGGTCACGATCACGGCACAGCCGGCAAAATCGAGCAACGCCTCTTCGAGCGCCCGCAGGGTGTCGACATCGAGATCGTTGGTCGGCTCGTCGAGCAGCAGCACATTTGCGCCCTCCTTCAGCATCTTGGCGAGATGGACGCGATTGCGCTCGCCGCCCGAGAGCTGCCCCACCTTTTTCTGCTGGTCGGGGCCGCGAAAGTTGAACAGCGCGCAATAGGCCCGGCTGGCGATCTTGCGGCGGCCGAGATCGATCTCGTCGCGCCCGCCGGAGATCTCCTGCCACACAGTGGCCGTGGCCGCCAAGGTGTCGCGCGACTGGTCGACATAGCCGAGCTTGACCGTGTCGCCGATGCGAAAGCTGCCGCGGTCGGCGCTGTCGCGGCCGGTGACCAGCTTTAACAAGGTGGTTTTGCCGGCGCCGTTCGGGCCGATCACGCCGACGATCCCGCCCGGCGGCAGACGGAAATCGAGCGCCTCGATCAGCAGGCGCTCGCCAAAGCCCTTGGCGACCTGCTCGGCGCTGATCACCAGATCGCCGAGCCGCGGCCCCGGCGGCAATACGATCTGTGCCGTCTCGGGCGCCTTTTCCCGGCTCTCGGCGACCAAGGATTCATAGGCCTGCAGCCGCGCCTTGCTCTTGGCCTGGCGCGCCCGCGGGCTCTGCCGCACCCAGTCGAGCTCGCGCTCGAGGGTGCGCTGGCGCGCCGCCTCCTGCCGGCCCTCCAGGGCTAGGCGCTGCTGCTTTTGCTCGAGCCAGCTCGAATAATTGCCTTCGAACGGGATGCCGCGGCCGCGGTCGAGCTCGAGAATCCAGCCGGCCACCTCGTCGAGGAAGTAGCGGTCGTGGGTGACGGTGACGACGGTGCCCGGGTAGTCTTCGAGAAAGCGCTGCAGCCAGGCAACCGACTCGGCGTCGAGATGGTTGGTCGGCTCGTCGAGCAGCAGCAGATCGGGGCGCTGCAGCAGCAGCCGGCACAGCGCCACCCGGCGCCGCTCGCCGCCGGAGAGCGTGGCGACATCGGCGTCGCCCGGCGGGCAGCGCAGCGCGTCCATCGCGATCTCGACCGCGCGGTCGAGCTCCCAGCCATCGGCCTGGTCGATCTTTTCCTGCAATTCGCCCTGCTCGGCGATCAGCGCCTCCATGTCTTCGGGCGTGAGCTCCTCGGCAAAGCGCGCGCTGACCGCCTCGAACCGGTCGAGCAGCGCCTTGGTGGCCGCCAGCCCTTCGATGACATTGCCGAACACGTCCTTTGCCGGGTCGAGCGACGGCTCCTGCGGCAGATAGCCGATCCGCGCCCCTTCGGCCGCCCAGGCTTCGCCGGAAAACTCGCGCTCCTCGCCGGCCATGATCCGCAATAGGGTCGATTTGCCGGCGCCGTTGGCGCCCAGCACGCCGATCTTGGCGCCCGGCAGAAACGACAGCCAGATGTCCTTCAACACCTCGCGCCCGCCGGGATAGGCCTTGCTGAGCCCCTTCATCACATAAATGTACTGGTAGGCCGCCATCCTAGAAACTCCGCGCGGTTTTGAGAGCACGAGCCGGGAGGGTCAGATGAGGCCTCGAGGCCCGCTCGTCAACGCTAGGGCCGGACCGATCCGATTGATCTCGGCGAGCGCGCCCCGATTCACTGCGCCGGCGTTGAGCACGGATCCGGCGACGGCTCTTTTTCGATTTCGGCGCCGAGCGCGCGGACCGCCAATGCGAGCACGTCGGCACCGACTTGCCGGATCAGATAAACCCCGAGAATGATCGCCTTGGCTTCCTTGCTGATTTCGGTCGAGTTCGCCAGCCCACGGATTTGATCACCGGCCGCCTTCTGCTCCGCAGGCGTCAGGTTTTCGACGAGTGTGAAGCACAGGCTCGGCAACGCGGCTCGCGCCTTGTCGAAACTGATTTTCCGCATGATACCGGCGACATCGTTCGCGCGGGCCTGCGCCTGGTCGCGATCGATCATGCGATCGGCCGCTGCGAGCAGCGACTGCAGCAAGGCGCTCGGACCCACGCCGATATCGGTCCCGCCGACCCGCATGGTAAACAAAGACGTCCGAAAAAATGTGACAGCGCCGAACCCGGCCAGCAAGATTTCGTAAAGCCGCGGCGCTTTGGTTGCAGCGACGACGCCGGTGCCGTGCACAATCAAGAGCGCGGCGATCCCGGCGGCAACGTTGACCAGCAGGTACATCGGGGTTGGTGGCGCGGCGATCAGCTCGCCGGCGCGGTCGCGGTAGCGGGAGAGCAGCTCGCCATAGGCGACCAGCGCTGAAAATCCGGCGACAAGAACGAGATCGACGATCGTGCGCCACGGCTCTCCTGAGCTCTTCGGAAGATAGAAGCCGATGGCGACCAGGCTCGCGGCGCCTGCCGCCAGCACCGCCACATTCTGGAAAAACGCCCGTCGCCGATAGGAGCTGATTTCCTGGGCTGCGCGCGCGACCGCAATCCGAGCGGGCACGGCCGATGGCGTTCGAGGCGGCTGCCTTCTACCCCAGAAGATCGGCAATGTTGCGGCCCTCATTGGTCAGCTGCAAGACATCGCCGTCCATCCGCACCCAGCCCAACTCGACCAGCTTGTCGCTGACGGCGAGAAATTGTGATACCGACTTGCCGACCAGCGGGATCAGGTCTTTGGCCGAACGGCCGCCCTGCCGCAACGCTTTCAGCACGTCATTCAACGGGTCGAAACCGGGTTCTGCACCAGCAAGATTGGGCGAAGAGCCGCGCGAAGCCGGGTTCGCGGAGCCCGCGGTGGGGGCCGCCGGCTGCTTCAGGTTTTCGAGAAAAGTCCCAAAGAAGTCGGCTTTCCGGTCAGACATTCATGTCATCCTTCGTATTCAAGCTCGAAATGGGAGGCGGGGAGCCGACTGGCCGCTCTCACCGATGTCGCGATTATACATCGAAAAGCGTCGCGTCCGAAGCGTTGCCGCGACTCGGCTTGACATCCGGTAAGTAAGCGCTTACTTCGCGCCGCGCCATGGCCACCATCCGATTGGACAGCGAGGAGCGCCACAAGGCGATCGTCGCCGCAGCCCTGCCGCTGTTCGCTCGCAAGGGCTTTGCCGGGACCACCACCAAGGAGCTCGCCGAGGCGGCCAACATCTCCGAGGGGCTGCTGTTCCGGCATTTCCCGAGCAAAAAGCACCTCTACGGCGAGATCCTGCGGCTCGGCTGCGAGGGCGATCCGGCGCTGCAAAAGCTGGCGGCGCTCGCTCCGTCGACAGCGACCCTGGTGCGCATGACCCATTACATGGTCCGCTATTTTCTGCTCGCGGGAGAGGCCGAGCGGATCGAGCGCGACTTGCGGCTGCGCCTTGTTCTGCACAGCTTTCTCGAAGACGGGGAATATGCGCGCGAGCTGTTCGACACGATCTTCGAGCGGGTTCACCCGCTGTTTGCCGCATCGATCGCAGCGGCCGTCGCCGCCGGCGATATGGCCTCGGGTCCGATCGCCTCGGCCAACCGCTTCTGGTTCGGCCATCATGTCGCGGCGATGATCGCGTTTGTGCTGTTGCCGGCGCGCGCCTGCCTCGCTTACCAGGGGACGATGGCGGCGCTGGTCGAAGAGACCACTTGGTTCATTTTGCGCGGCATCGGCCTGGCCGAGGCGGCAATCGCCGCGGCACTCGCCGCCAGCGCGCAGCACCCGCTCGAATTTGCACCCCCCGTTACGGGAGCAGCCGATGGACGGTGATCAGGTCATGCAGCCGCCGGGCCAGGCGCTTGCAGGGGATCAGGCGCGGCGCCAGCACGGCGGAGACGGCCGCGCCGCCCCGCCCCGGCCAAAGCTGGTGCGCTGGTTTATCATCGTCGGGCTATTGCTCGCAATCGTGCTCGGCGGGCTCTATGAATTCAACCGCTTCCGCGCCCATGCGATCGCCGAATATTTCGCGCACAACAAGCCGCCGCCGGCGCAGATCAGCGCGGTCACTGCCGCCATTCAATCGGTGCCGCGGTTTGCCCCCGGCATCGGCTCGCTCGTCGCTATCCATCAGGTCACAGTCAATCCCGAGGTGCCTGGGCGCGTCACGAAGATCTACTTTCAACCGGGGGAGCAGGTCAAAGCCGGCGATCCGCTGGTTCAGCTGAACGACGCACCGGACCGCGGGGACCTCGCCAATTACCAGGCGCAGGCGCGGCTTGCCGAGATCACCCTGGCGCGCTCCAAGCAGTTGGTCAAACGCCAGTTCACCCCACAGGAGACGGTCGATCAGAACCAGAGCCAGCTCGACCAGATGAATGCGCTGGTGCAAAAAACCCAGGCGATCATCGCGCAAAAGCTGATCCGCGCGCCGTTTTCCGGACAGCTCGGCGTGCGCCAGATCGATCTCGGGCAATATCTCAGCGCCGGCGCGCCGATCGTGACCTTGACCGATCTGTCGATGCTCTATGTCAATTTCACCCTGCCGTCGCAGCAGCGCTCGGAAATCTCGGTCGGCCAGCAGGTCCGGGTCACCTCCGACGCTTATCCCGGCCGCGACTTCACGGCCAAGCTCACCACGATCGAGCCGCAGCTGAGCCCCGACACGCGCACGATCGAGGTCCAGGCGACTATGCCCAACCCCGGCGACTTGCTGCTGCCGGGGATGTTCGTCAACGCCGCGGTGGTCCTGCCGCCGCAGCCCGACACGATCGTCGTGCCGGAGACCGCGGTCGAGTACACGCTCTATGGCGACAGCGTCTATGTGATCCGCCAGGACGGCAAGGACGCGAAAGGCCATCCGGTGCTCAAGGCGGTGCGCACGCCGGTCACGACCGGAGAGCGCTGGGGCGACAAGGTGGCGATCCTCAGCGGGCTGAAGCCCGGCGACAAGATTGTCGCCGCCGGTCAGGTCAAGGTGCAAAACGGGGCGCAGGTTGCGGTCACCGGGTCGCCGCCGCCGCAGCCCCCGGCGCACCCGAGCCTGCACTGACGGCAATCTCGGGGCGCCGCCGGGCCATGTCGTTCACCGACATCTTTATCCGCCGGCCGGTGCTGGCGCTGGTCGTCAGCCTGTTGATCCTGCTGATCGGGCTGCGGGCGATGATGGGGCTGCCGATCCGGCAGTACCCCAAGCTGTCCAACACGACGATCACGATCACCACGGTCTACCCCGGCGCCTCGCCCGATCTGATGCAGGGGTTTATCACGACCCCGGTCGCCCAGGCGGTGGCGACCGCCGAGGGCATCGACTACCTGACCTCGTCCTCGGTCCAAGGGACCAGCACGATCACCGCCTACATCCAGCTCAACTACGATCCGGACAAGGCTTTGACCGAGGTCATGGCCAAGGTCCAGCAGGTCAAATACCTGCTGCCGACCGGATCGCAGGACCCGGTCATCGTCAAGGCGACCGGGCAGACCACCGCGGTCATGTATATCGGCTTTTCCAGCAGTCAAATCTCGAGCGCGGCAGTCTCGGATTACCTGACCCGGGTGGTGCAGCCGCTGCTCGACACGGTGGACGGGGTGGCCTCGGCCGATATTCTCGGCGGCCAGACCTTTGCGATGCGGCTGTGGCTCGATCCGGCGCGGATGGCGGCGCGCGGCATCTCGGCCAATGATGTCGCCGCAGCGATCCAGGCCAACAACTACCAATCGGCGCCGGGCCAGGCCAAGGGCTACTTTACCGTCACCAATGTCAGCGCCAACACCGGGCTGACCGATGTCGCCCAGTTCAAGAACATGGTCGTCAAGGCCAAGAATGGTGCTGTGGTGCGGATGAGCGACATCGCCACCGTCGATCTCTCGGCCCAGAACTGGACCTCGAGCGTGATGATGAACGGCCGCCATGCCGTGTTTGTCGGCATTCAGGCGACCCCGTCGGGCAATCCGCTGACCCTGGTCAAGGGGGTGCGCGCGCTGATGCCGCAGATCGAGCGCAATCTGCCGCCCTCGGTCCACATGCAGGTTGCCTACGACTCGACCAAATTCATCCAGGCGTCGATCGACGAGGTCGAGTCCTCGCTCGGCTCGGCCGTGCTGATCGTCATCGCCGTGATCTTCCTGTTTCTCGGCAGCCTGCGCTCGGTGCTGATCCCGATCGTGACCATACCGCTGTCGCTGGTTGGCGCCGGGATCATCATGTCGGCTTTGGGGTTCAGCCTGAACCTCCTAACCTTGCTGGCGATGGTGCTGGCGATCGGGCTCGTGGTCGACGACGCGATCGTCGTTGTCGAAAACGTCTACCGCCATATCGAGCAGGGCCGCACCCCGGCTCAGGCAGCCTTGATCGGCGCCCGCGAGATTGCCAACCCGGTCATCTCGATGACCCTGACCTTGGCCGCGGTCTATGCCCCGATCGGTTTTCTCGGCGGGGTCACCGGCGCGTTGTTCCGCGAGTTCGCCTTCACCCTGGCCGGTGCGGTGATCATTTCCGGCATCGTCGCGGTGACATTGTCGCCGATGATGTGCTCGCTGCTGCTCTCCCGCGAGATGCTGCATGGCCGCTTTGTGCGGGTGATCGACCGCGGCTTTTCGCGCCTGGCCGGCTGGTATGGCCGGCGCCTCGAGCGCTCGCTCGATTACCGCCCGGTCACCGCATTGTTTGGCGCCGCGGTGCTGGCCAGCCTGGTCTTTATGTACATGAACACCAAGGCCGAGTTGGCACCCGAAGAAGATCAGGGGGTGTTGTTCGCGCTGACCAAATCGCCGCAATACTCCAACCTGGACTATGCCGAATCCTACGATCACAAGCTCGACCAGGCTTTGGATTCGTTCCCTGAAACCTACCTGCGGTTTATCCTGAACGGCCGGTTTGGGCCAAACCAAGGCATCGCCGGCGTCATCTTAAAACCGTGGGGCGAGCGGTCGCGCTCGGCGCAGCAGCTGAAGCCGCTGATCCAGCAAAAGGTCAACACGGTCGAAGGGCTGCGCGCCTTTGTCTTCAACCTGCCGCCGCTGCCGGCGACGATCGGCGGGTTGCCGATCCAGATGGTGATCTATTCGCCGGCCGACTACCAGACGATCTACCAGCAAATGGAGAAGATCAAAGCCGCGGCGCGCAAAAGCGGCATGTTCATCGTCGTCGACAGCGATCTCGATTTCGACCAGCCGGTGATCCACGTCGATATCGACCGCTCCAAGGCCAACGAGCTCGGGGTCACGATGCAGTCGATCGGCAACACCTTGGCGCTCTTGGTCGGCGAGAACTATGTCAACTGGTTCAATCTGAACGGCCGCTCCTACCAGGTGATCCCGCAGGTGCCGCGCACCGACCGCCTGAACGGGCGGACCTTGAGCCGCTACTACGTCAAATCCGCCGCGGGTCAGCCGGTGCCCCTGTCCAATCTCGTCAGCCTCAAGACCGGCATCGAGCCCAACGCGCTGACCCAGTACAACCAGCTCAATTCGGCAACCTTTCAGGCGGTGCCGATGCCGGGGGTCACGACCGGCCAGGCGGTCGATTTTCTCGAAGCCCAGGCAAAACAGCTGCCGGTCGGCTTCAGCCACGACTACTTGTCGGACACCAGGCTCTATGTGCGCGAGGGCAACCAGCTCGCGGTCATCTTTGTCTTCGCGCTGATCATCATCTTCCTAGTGCTGGCGGCGCTGTTCGAGAGCCTGCGCGATCCGCTGGTCATCCTGGTCAGCGTGCCGCTGTCGATCTGCGGGGCGATGATGCCATTGTTCTTCGGCTTGGCGACGATGAACATCTATACCCAGGTCGGGCTGGTCACCCTGATCGGGCTGATCAGCAAGCACGGCATCCTGATGGTCGCCTTTGCCAATGAGCTGCAGGTCAGCGAGAAGCTCGACCGCCGCCGCGCGATCATTGAGGCCGCCCGCGTGCGGCTGCGGCCGATCCTGATGACCACGGCGGCGATGGTCGTCGGGCTAGTGCCGCTTTTGGTAGCGAGCGGGGCCGGGGCGTCGAGCCGGTTTTCGATCGGCATCGTCGTCGTCGCCGGCATGTCGATCGGGACGCTGTTCACCCTCTTTGTGCTGCCCGCGGTGTACACCGTGCTGGCCAAGGACCACCTCGCCGCCGCGCAATCCACCCGAGCACGCGAGCTCGCGCAGGTGTCTTGATGCCGGCCCGGATCGTCGGGGTCACGGAAGGGTTGAGCTCCTCGTAACCGGCATCGGCTATTGGCCGAGCCCTAAGGTTCAGAGAAAGGGGGTAATATCGGAGGAAAGGGGGTAATTGGGGCTTCTTATTACCCTCTTGCTTCCGCCGTTTCCTCTGAGGGAGGCGCTTCAATCTTCCGCCAGCGCGCGCCGCGGCCCCGGCCCACCGCTGTGAGGCGACCCGCATCACGCTCGCCGCGTAGAACATGGCGCATCATATCCCAACCGACGCTCGGGCAGCGCTGGTGCAATTCAGAGACCGAAAAATCGCCGATCATCTGGCTCAGCGCCTGAAGAATAAGTTGCGTCTTCATCCCACGTCCATCCCGCAACTCTCCGACGTTGCGGACGAACTCATCGTAGGCCGCACGCACGACACCGAGAAAATATGCAACCCATGGCATCGGATCGTGGGCGCTCGCATGCCATCCTTGCGATGCACGATAGAGCGTGTCGTAATAGCTTTCCTTAGTCTGCTCTATCAAACGTTCCAGAGAGATGTAGCGAGCGACCTCGTACTCTTCACGATAAAGCAGTAGGACAGTCAGCAGCCTCACCATGCGGCCGTTTCCGTCCAGGAAGGGATGAATGCAAAGGAAATCAAGTACATAAAGAGCCACTAGGATTACAGGGTCCACCTCGCTATCGCCAGCCTCGGAGAATGATCGATGCAGTTCCTCCATTGCATCCGGTGTCCGCCAGGCTGGTGTTGGTGTAAAGCGCACGAACCGAGAGCCATCGGGTCGCGTTTCGGTAATCATATTGTCTGTCAATTTCCAGCCTCCGGCGTTGGAACCGCCGACAAACTGGAAGAGATCGCGATGGAGCTGAAGCACGAGGCCCGATGTTAATGGCATGTAGTCGTGGCGCTCGTGAATCAGTCGTAGCACATTACGATATCCGGCGATTTCGCCTTCTGAGCGGTTGTCGCGCCTCGGATCTTCATTCCGGCGTACGAGCAACTCAATGGCTGTGCGCGGCAAGGTTATGCCTTCGAGGCGGTTCGACGATTCTGTGCTTTCGATGATTGCAACCTGCCGCAGGTTCTCTAACACCTCAGGGGCCTGTCGCTTGAAAAGATCTTGCCTGCCCTTGCCTTCGGCAATCCCGCGTATGGCGGTTACAACATCGTGTGTCAGGCGCAGATTGTCGAGAACCGCCGCCTTGAAGGAACTCATTGGCAACGCTTTCTGGGGTTAGCGGCGCACCGCGGAGGTTCGCCGTGGTCCGACAAGTAGGCAGCGATGTCCTTGAAGGCAAGAAATGGTAGGCCCGGCAGGATTCGAACCTGCGACTACACCGTTATGAGCGGCGCGTTCTGACCAGCTGAACTACGGGCCCCTATTGACCCGTCATGCCCGGATCTATTCCGGGCATCCACGAAGGAGACGCCTTCGCCGGTTGCGCGTGGATGGCCGGGTCGAGCCCGGCCATGACGAGGACGGACGCAAGCAAAATTCGGTAAGTAGGACTTCAAGTATCCAGAAAGCTGCGCAGCTTGCGCGAGCGGCTCGGGTGCTTCAGCTTGCGCAGGGCCTTGGCTTCGATTTGGCGGATGCGCTCGCGGGTGACCGAGAATTGCTGGCCGACCTCTTCGAGGGTGTGGTCGGTGTTCATGCCGATGCCAAAGCGCATGCGCAGCACCCGCTCTTCGCGTGCGGTCAGCGAGGCCAGAACGCGGGTCGTCGTCTCGCGCAGATTGGCCTGAATCGCGGCATCCAAGGGCAAGACCGCGTTCTTGTCCTCGATAAAGTCGCCGAGATGCGAATCCTCCTCGTCGCCGATCGGGGTTTCGAGGCTGATCGGCTCCTTGGCGATCTTCAAGACCTTACGCACCTTTTCCAAGCGGCATCGCCAGCTTTTCGGCAAGCTCCTCGGGGGTCGGCTCGCGGCCGATCTCGTGCAGCATCTGGCGCGAAGTGCGCACCAATTTGTTGATCGTCTCGATCATGTGCACCGGGATGCGGATCGTGCGCGCCTGATCGGCGATCGAGCGGGTGATCGCCTGGCGAATCCACCAGGTGGCATAGGTCGAAAACTTGTAGCCGCGGCGATACTCGAATTTGTCGACCGCCTTCATCAGCCCGATATTGCCTTCCTGGATCAGGTCGAGAAACTGCAGCCCGCGGTTGGTGTATTTTTTGGCGATCGAGATGACCAGCCGCAGATTGGCTTCGACCATCTCCTTCTTGGCCCGGCCCGCTTCGCGCTCGCCGCGCTGCACGGTCTGCACGATGCGACGGAACTCGGCGATCGGCAGCCTGGTCTCGGCCGCGACCTGCGCCACCTGGGCGCGCAGCCGCGAGGCTTCGGCATGATGCTTTTCGATCAGCCGCGGCCAGCCGCGGGCGGGCAGCGCCGCCACCCGCTCGAGCCAGTCGCGAGCCAGCTCGTTGCCAAAATACTCGCGCAGGAAGTCGGCGCGCTTGACCCCAGCGTTCTCGGCCAGCCGCAACAGCCGCCCTTCATCGGCGACGAGCCGACGGTTCAGCTCATAGAGCTGGTCGACCAGGTGTTCGATGCGGGCGTTGTTGAGCCGGATGCGCTTGACCTCGTCGATGACCTTGGTCTTGAGGTTCTCGTAACGCCGCTCGGTCATCTTCGGCAGGGGCTCGCCCTTGAGCAGGGCGTTGACCCGCTGCTCCTGCAGCCGGTGCAGCTTTTTGTGCGCTTCGGCGATGGTGTCGAAGGCGGCGAGCACGCCGGGCCGCAATTGGGCTTCCATCGCGGCGAGCGAGATCGAGCTCTCCTCGCCCTCGCCGTCTTCGGCGGCGAGCTCCGGCTCGACTTCTGCGATCTCGGGATCGGCAACGGCGCCGTCAGCCGGTGTCTCGGTCTCGGCAGCCTGGGCCTCGGGCGCCGCTTCGGGCGCGGTCTGCTCAAACCCGCCACTGCCATAAGTGGCGTCGAGGTCGATGATATCGCGCAGCAGCATCTTGCCGTCGTTCAGCGCATCGCGCCAGCCGATGATCGCGCGGATCGTCGCCGGGTTCTCGCAGATGCCGCCGATCATCATCTCCCGACCGGCTTCGATGCGCTTGGCGATCGCGATCTCGCCTTCGCGCGACAGCAATTCGACCGATCCCATCTCGCGCAGATACATGCGCACCGGATCGTCGGTGCGGCCGATGTCGTCGTCGTCGAGATTGCCGCGGCCCTCGCCGTCGGCCTCCGCGGCTTCGGCCGCCGCCGGCTCTTCGCTTTCCTCGCTCTCGACAACGTTGACGCCAAGCTCGGACAGCATCGTCATCGTGTCCTCGATCTGCTCTGAGGACACCTGATCGGGCGGCAACGCCGCGTTCAGATCGTCATAGGTCACGTAGCCGCGCTCTCGGCCGCGGGCCAGCATCTTTTTGATCGCCGCGGCGACGATATCGAGCAAGGGCGCTTCGGCCGCCTCCTCGCGGGTTTCCGTTGCTTCAGCCGTGTTCGCCGCTTTGCTCGCCATTCCACCATCCCTAAGCAGGTTTCGCACCGGCCGAGCCGCGGCCGAACGCAAAATTCCCTCGATGCGGGTCTCCCGGGTAAAATTCTCCGCTCGGCTACGCGCCCCGATCAGGCCGGATCATCATCAATCCGGGCGTCCCGCAACATCTCGTCACGCAACATCTCGTCCCGGGCCGCGAGAAAGCGATCCCAGCTCGCCGCCGAGACATCCTCGATCAGGTGATTGCTGGCTTCGGTCAAAGCCGACCGGTGACCTCCCATTAGCATTCCGATCACATGGGCCCATTCGTCGCGAGCCATACGCGAGTCCGAGCGCCGGACCAGAAAGCCCGAATCGACCGAAGGCGAGAGGAGCGCATCCACGGTCGCCGCAAACCCACTCAGCAGAAGGTGTTGCCGGAGCGCCGAAGCGTCAAGCCCCGGCCGCAGAGCCTCGATCTCTAAAATCTCGTGACGCAGCTTGTCAAGCGCCGCTTCGGGAATGGCCAGCGCGGCGAACTCCTCGGCAACCTCGTCGATCAGCTCCGGGTTGCGGAGCAGGATGCGGAACAAGAGCTCGCGCTGCGCACCTCCCGGCGAGCGCGGCGGCGGCGCCGGCCCGTCGCTGACAAAAGCCGGGCGCGGCGCGACCGGAATGCGCGGACCGGGTCGCGCGGTGCGGCCGGTCTCGTATAGCCGCTGGCGCACAAAGCGGCGATATTCGGCGTGCACCGTGCGGTCGGCGATCAACTCGACGTCTTCGTTCAGCCGGCGCTCCAGATCGGCGCGGCGTTCGGGGGTATCCGCCGGGCCGGCCCCGCGCTCAAATTCCCAGAGCATCACCGACAGCGGCCGCGCCGCGGCAAGGACCTGATCAAAACCGGCGCGCCCGGCGGTGCGGATCAGCAAATCCGGGTCTTCGCCCGCGGGCAGCCTGGCAAAACGCAAGCTGTGGCCCGGCCGCAACAATGGCAGGGCGCGCCGCAACGCCCGCACAGCGGCGCGGTGGCCGGCGGCGTCGCCGTCGAAGCACAGGATCGGCTCCGGCCCCAGGCGCCACAGCTCCTGCAGCTGGAATTCCGTGAGCGCGGTGCCGAGCGGCGCCACCGCCGACGTAAACCCGGCGCGGTGCAGCGCGATCACGTCCATGTAGCCCTCGGCGACGATCGCATCGCGGTGGTCCGGGCCGGCCGCGCGCGCCGCTGACCAGCCATAGAGCACGCGGCCCTTTTCAAAGAGCGGGCTGTCGGGCGAATTCAGGTATTTGGGCTGTTCGCCCCCCAGAACGCGGCCGCCAAAGGCGATCACCCGGCCGGCGCGGTCGCCGATCGGAAACAGCACTCGCCCTCGGAAATAGTCGAACGGCTCGCCCGCTTCGGGGCGGTGCAGCAATCCGGCTTCGAGCAGCAGCGGCTCCGGGAAATCGCCGGCGAGTGCGCGCCGCAGCGCCAGCCGCTCGTTTGGCGCCCAGCCCAGGCGAAAGCGGCGGATCGTGTCCTCGTCGAGCCCGCGGCCTTGCAGATAGTCGCGCGCGCGACTGCCGGCCGAAGCCCACAGCTGAGCCTCGAAAAAGGCGGCGGCGGCTTCGAGGGTTTCGAGCAAGGTCTTTTGCCGCTGCGCCCGTTGGCGCTCCTCGGGTGTCGCCTGCGGCACCGTGAGCCCGACTTCGGCCGCCAATTTTTCGACCGCTTCGAGGAAGTCGAGATGGTCGGCGCGCATGACAAAACCGATCGCGTCGCCATGGGCGCCGCAGCCGAAGCAGTGAAAAAAATTCTTGTCCTCGACGACGTAGAAGGACGGCGTCTTTTCGTGATGGAACGGGCACAGCCCGGCAAATTCCCGCCCGCGCCGAGCGAGCTTGACCTGGCGGCCGACCAGCCCGGGCAACGAAACGCGCCCGCGCAACTCGTCGAGAAAGCCCGGCGGAAACGCCATTCGGGTCTAGCCCCTCTCCCGCGTCGCGGGAGAGGGAGGGGCCCGCCGCGTCAGCCGCGGGGGGGTGAGGGTTGTTGGCGACAGCTGGAGTGCCGCGGCACCCCCCTCACCCCGGCCCTCTCCCCCCGCAAGCGGGAGGAGAGGGAGTTTTCCCGGTCGCCGATGTCGCAACCCAGCACTCACCCAAGCAGCCCTTTGACGACCGAGCCGGCGCGGCTCATGTCAATGACGCCGGCATGGCGTTCGCGCAACGAGGCCATCACCTTGCCTATGTCCTTCAGCCCAACGGCGCCGGTCGCGGCGATCGCCGCCCGAGCCGCCACCTCGATGTCGTCTTCGCTCATCTGCCGCGGCAGAAAGCTCTCGATCACCGCAATCTCGTCGCGCTCCTGCTGGGCGAGATCGGCGCGGCTGCCCTGCTCGTAGAGCGCGATCGATTCGCGCCGCTGCTTGACCATGCCCTGCAGCATCCGCGCGATCTCGGGCTCGGCAATGCCGTCGCTGTTGCCCTCGGGGCGTGCCGCGACGTCGCGTTCCTTGAGCCCGGCCAGGATCAGCCGCACCGCCCTGAGGGTCCGCGCATCCCTCGCCTTCATCGCGCCTTTGAGCCGGTCGGCAAAGGCCTGGCGCAGCATCGGCATGCCCTCGTTTGCTGGAAATTGCAGCCTAGCGTGTTTGACGGCTCGCGGCAATTCCGCGCGTCCGACCCTAAGTGCTTGAAAGAGGAGGGTTTCGCCGCGAGAGGGTTGACCGCGACCCGCCGAACGGCTATGTCTCGGCAGTCCGTCGTTTGCCCTGCGGCCACAACCGGCGGCATGCGGCTTGCCTACCGGATTGTCTCTAAAATGCGCGACCCGTCGCTGCAACCGCCCGACTGCAACGCCGCGCTCGTCCTTGGCGACGGCACGGTGTTTTGGGGCAACGGGTTTGGCGCGCGCGGGACGGCAGTCGGCGAAATCTGCTTCAACACTGCGATGACCGGCTACCAGGAGATTCTGACCGATCCTTCTTATGCCGCCCAGATCATAGCCTTCACTTTCCCGCATATCGGCAATGTCGGAACCAATCTCGACGATCTCGAGGCCACCACTCCAGCGGTGCGCGGATTGGTTGTCCGCAGCAGGGTGACCGCACCGGCCAACTGGCGTGCGACCGGTTCGCTCGACGCCTGGCTCGCAGCCCGCGGGCTGATCGGGGTCTCGGGCATCGACACGCGGCGGCTGGTCCGCCACATCCGCGACGGCGGGCCGCCAAACGGGACCATCGGCTACAACCCGGAGGGCGTTCTCGACCCGGCGGCGATGCAGGCCGCGGCGCGCGCGTGGCCCGGCATCGACGGCATGGACCTGGCCAAGGAGGTGACCTGCCGGCAAACCTACGAATGGACCGAGACCGCGTGGCGGCAGGGCTGCGGCTATGGCCGGCAAGCGGCGCCGCGCCGGCACGTCGTGGCGATCGATTACGGGACCAAGCGCAATATTCTGCGGATGCTAGCGGAGCACGGCTGTCGGGTGACCGTGGTTCCGGCCACCGCCTCCGCCGAGACTGTTCTGCGCCATCGCCCGGACGGCGTGTTTTTGTCGAACGGGCCGGGCGACCCGGCGGCGACCGCCGAATATGCGGCGCCGGTGCTGCGCCGGCTGATCGCTTCGGGCGTCCCAATCTTCGGCATCTGTCTCGGCCATCAGCTGATGGCGCTGGCGCTCGGCGGGCGGACGCTGAGGCTGCCGCAAGGGCACCGCGGCGCCAATCACCCGGTCAAGGACCTCGCCACCGGCAAGGTCGAGATCACCAGCCAAAATCACGGCTTTATTGTCGACCCGCAGAGCCTGCCGGCCGGTGTCGAGGCGACCCACGTATCGCTGTTCGACAACACCAACGAAGGGATGCGCATCCTCGGCAAGCCGGTCTTTTCGGTGCAATACCATCCCGAAGCGAGCCCCGGCCCGCAGGACAGCCATTACCTGTTCGAACGCTTCGTCCAGCTTATGGCGCAAACGTGATGGTTCGCCGCGCGCGCCGGAAACCCAAAAATTTGAAAATGGATCTCAGTGACAGATTTTGTCTGGCGACGAAGGGATAATTCGTGATCGGCCGAGTCTCTCCTCACCTTGTCATCCCCCCTCACCTTGTCATCCCCCCTCACCCTATCATCCCGGCGAAGGCCGGGACCCATTTGCCCATGTCCCGGATATTGCCAGCCTCGCCTCGGCGCTTCTGTACGCCGGAAATGCGGAATCCGGCACCGCGATGGGTCCCGGCCTGCGCCGGGATCGACGTAAGAGGATCAGTTCTGACTTCCGCCGGGGCAGGGGGCGGGGACTTTGCCTAAACGCACCGACATCGCGACGATCCTGATCATCGGCGCGGGGCCGATCGTGATCGGGCAGGCCTGCGAGTTCGATTATTCGGGCGCGCAGGCATGCAAGGCGCTGAAGGCCGAGGGCTATCGGGTCGTGCTGGTCAATTCGAACCCAGCGACGATCATGACCGACCCGGAGCTTGCCGACGCGACGTATATCGAGCCGATCACCCTGGAAATGGTCGAGAAGATCATTGCCCTGGAACGGCCGGATGCGCTGTTGCCGACGATGGGCGGGCAGACCGCTCTCAACATGGCGATGGCGCTTGCCCGCACTGGCGTCCTGGAGCGCTACCGGGTCGAACTGATCGGCGCCAACGAGGCGGCGATCGCCAAGGCAGAAGACCGGCAATTGTTCCGCCAGGCGATGGACCGGATTGGCCTTGCCTCGCCGGCGAGCCGGCTAGTGCGCTCGCTGGATGAGGCCTTCACGGCACTCGACGAGATCGGGCTGCCGGCGATCATCCGGCCGTCCTTCACCCTCGGCGGCACCGGCGGCGGAATTGCCTACAACGCCCAGGAATTCGAGGACATCGTGCGCGGCGGGCTGCGCGCGTCGCCGGCCGGCGAGGTGCTGATCGAGGAATCGGTGCTCGGCTGGAAAGAATACGAGATGGAGGTGGTGCGCGACCGCGCCGACAACTGCATCATCGTCTGCTCGATCGAGAACATCGACCCAATGGGCGTCCACACCGGCGATTCGGTGTGCGTCGCCCCGGCGCTGACCCTGACCGACAAGGAATACCAGCTGATGCGCAATGCCGCTATCGCGGTGTTGCGCGAGATCGGCGTCGACACCGGCGGCTCCAACGTGCAGTTCGCGGTCAACCCGCGCGACGGCCGGCTGGTGGTCATCGAGATGAACCCGCGGGTGTCGCGCTCCTCGGCCTTGGCCTCGAAGGCGACCGGCTTTCCGATCGCCAAGGTCGCGGCCCGGCTTGCCGTCGGCTACACCCTCGACGAGCTTGCGAACGACATCACCGGCGTCACCCCGGCCTCGTTCGAGCCGGCGATCGACTATGTCGTCACCAAGATGCCGCGGTTTACGTTCGAGAAATTTCCCGGAGCCGAGCCGCTGCTGACGACCTCGATGAAATCGGTCGGCGAGGCGATGGCGATCGGGCGCAGTTGGCTCGAATCGGTGCAAAAGGCCTTGAGGTCGATGGAAACCGGTCTCACTGGCTTTGACGAAATCGCGATCGACGGCATCGAGAGCGCCGGCAAGGACGCGGTCAAGGCGGCTCTGGCCAAGCCGTCGCCCGACCGGCTGCTGCTGATCGCCCAGGCGTATCGGCACGGGCTCTCGACCGCCGAAATTCACGCCGCCTGCCATTTTGAGCCGTGGTTTTTGGAGCGCGTCGGCGAGATCGTCGCAGCCGAGGAACGGGTGCGGCGGGCCGGGCTGCCCGACAATCGCGCCGGCTTCTTACGGCTGAAGCAGATGGGGTTTTCCGATGCGCGCCTGGCGAGGATAGCAGGGCTCGACGAGGAGACGGTCTCGGCCCGCAGACGCCGCCTCGATCTGCGCCCGGTCTATAAGCGCATCGACACCTGTGCCGCCGAGTTCGCCTCGCTGACCCCCTATCTCTACTCCTGCTATGAAGGCGATGGGCGGGGCGAGCCCGAATGCGAAGCCGAGCCGAGCGAGCGCCGAAAAATCATGATCCTTGGCGGCGGGCCCAACCGCATCGGCCAAGGCATCGAATTTGACTATTGCTGCGTCCATGCCGCCTACAGCCTCAGCGAGGCCGGCATCGAGACGATCATGGTCAACTGCAACCCGGAAACTGTCTCGACCGATTACGACACCTCCGACCGGCTCTATTTCGAGCCGCTGACCGCCGAGGATGTGGTTGAGATCGCCCGCGTCGAGGAGCGCCGGGGCAGCCTCTTGGGCGTCATCGTGCAGTTTGGCGGGCAGACGCCCTTGAAGCTGGCGGCGGCCCTGGAGCGCGCGCGAATCCCGATCCTCGGCACCTCGCCCGATGCGATCGACCTGGCCGAGGACCGGCGGCGCTTTCAGGGCCTTTTGACCCGGCTGGGCCTGCGCCAGCCGGAAAACGGCACCGCGCGCTCGGCCGGTGAGGCCGAGACGGTGGCGCTGCGCATCGGCTATCCGGTGGTGATTCGCCCGTCCTATGTGCTCGGCGGCCGGGCGATGGAGATCGTGCACGACGCGGCCGGGCTCGGCCGTTATATGCGCCATGCGGTCAGCGCCTCGGGCGCCAGCCCGGTGCTGATCGACCGCTATCTGCAGGATGCGATCGAGGTCGATGTCGACGCGGTCGCCGACGGCAGCGACGTCGCCATCGCCGGCATCATGGAGCATATCGAGGAGGCCGGCATCCATTCCGGCGACAGCGCCTGCTCGCTGCCGCCCTACAGCCTGACACCAGCGACAATCGCGGAGATCGAGCGGCAGACCGTGGCGCTCGCCCGGGCGCTCGAGGTGGTCGGGCTGATGAATGTGCAATTCGCGGTCAAGGGCGGCGACATCTATGTCCTCGAGGTCAATCCGCGGGCCTCGCGCACGGTCCCGTTTGTCGCCAAGGCGACCGGGGTCCCGATTGCCAAAATCGCGGCGCGGCTGATGGCCGGAGAGCGTCTCGCCGATTGCCGCGGCCGGCTTGGGCGCGCCCCCCAGCCCAACCTTCCCCCGCTTGGCGCGGAGAGAAGCGAGGGCCATGTCGGGCGCGGCCCCCACCCTAACCCTCCCCCGCTCGCGGCCGAGAGAAGTGAGGGGGCGCTTGCGGCCGAGAGAAGGGAGGGGGCGCTTCCGAGCAACGCAGGGAAGAGGGCGCGCCATGTCGCGGTCAAGGAGTCGGTGTTTCCGTTTGCCCGCTTCCCCGGAGTCGATCTGATCCTCGGCCCGGAGATGAAATCGACCGGCGAGGTGATGGGGATCGACACCGATTTCGGGCGCGCCTTTGCCAAATCGCAGCTCGCCAGCGGCACCAGCCTGCCGCTGGACGGCTGCGTCTTCGTCTCGGTGCGCGACCGCGACAAGGCGGCGCTAGTCGGGCCGTGCCGGCGGCTGGTCGAGATGGGGTTTGCCCTGCTTGCCACCCAGGGCACCGCCGACACCCTCTGCGCCGCCGGGCTGCCGGTGAGCCGGGTCAACAAAGTGCGCGACGGGCGGCCTCATGTTGTCGATCATATGCTGAACGGTGGGGTCCAGCTGGTGTTCAACACCACAGAGGGCAATCAGGCGATCGCCGACAGCTTCAGCCTGAGGCGAACGGCGCTCACTTATGCGATCCCTTACTACACGACCGTCGCCGGCGCCCGCGCCGCGGTGCAGGCGATTGCGGCGCTGCGTTCCGGGAGCCTTGAAGTTGCATCGCTGCAATCTTACTTTTGATTGCCCCGTGGCGGCGGCGCCCCCCGCCGCATTCGACAACAGGATGCGAAACCGTCTTCGATGAACAAGATTCCGATGACGGCCGATGGCTATAATCGGCTCCGCGAGGAGCTGAAGCAGCTGAAATCCGTCGAACGTCCGGCCATTATCCGCGCCATTGCCGAGGCGCGCGAGCACGGCGACCTTGCCGAGAACGCCGAATACCACGCCGCCCGCGACCGGCAGAGCTTTATCGAGGGCCGGGTCATGGAGCTCGAGGACAAGGTCGCGCGCGCCGAGGTCATCGATCTTTCCAAGCTCTCGGGCACGGCGATCAAATTCGGCGCGCGGGTCACTCTCGCCGACGAAGAAAGCGACGAGGAGCAGACCTTCCAGATCGTCGGCGAGGACGAGGCCGACATCAGCCGCGGCCGGCTGTCGGTGACCTCGCCGTTGGCGCGCGCGCTGATCGGCAAGGGCAAGGGCGACAGCGTCGAGGTCGCCACCCCGCGCGGCGCCAAATCCTACGAGGTCGTCACTGTCGATTTCGGCGATTTCGGCTAACTGGCGCCCAAGTCAATCCACAACGCCGCGGCACTAGATAGCCCCACCTATCGCGGGGGGCCTTAATCGCGCGGTCAGGCAGGCGGCGGTGCGCTGTCGGCCCAGCGCGCCATTAAGGTGTTGGAGGGGCGGGTTTCGTCGAGCAGCTTTTGTGCGGCCTCGGCGCCGGCGACCGGCAGCCCCTTGGGGTCGAGCAGCCCGATCTGGACCAGAACGCTCGCCTGGTCCCAATAGATGTGCTCGTGATAGAGCTTGTCGCCGCGAAAGCCGACGATCGCGACGATCGCCACCTCGACATGGCGCCCGGTCGGCGGCACGCCCGGCAGCATCCAGTCGATCTCGACATCATGGGTGAACGAGGTCAGCATCTCGTCGACGACACGATCGGCGCCGATGGTGCGCGAGATCGGCACCATCTTGATGTCCTTCGGGCATTTCGGGATGAAGTGGTTGGCGTAGAAACGGGCGAGGTCGCGCGCCCCGACGCCGCCGGTCATCACCGGGATGTGGTTGACATAGGGTTCGGCCACCATCGTCGCCATCGTCGCCGCCACATCGCGGGTCTCGAACTCGTAGCGGGTATGCGACTCCCACAGCTTTTCGAGGTCGTAGTCGGGGCCGAGCGTCCGGCGCAGCAGTGCGATCGAGCGCGAATGGGCGAGGCCCGCCGCCGCCTTGTCGAAATCGCCGCCGTCCGGGCGAACAAAGCCGTGCCTCGCGCCCGGATAAGTGTGGATTTGGATGTCGGGGCGGCCGGCGAACGCCTCGCTTGTGCGGGCAACCGCCGAAGCCGAGACGAAATCGTCGTTTTCGGCGAAATGCAGGATCATCGGGCAGGCGATCCCGGGAGCAAGATCAAGCGCCGCTTCGATGCCGACGCCATAATAGGCGACCGCACAATCGATCCCCGGCTGCGTGGCGGCACGAAAGGCGAGACCGCCGCCGAGGCCGAACCCGATCGCGCCGATCTTGCCGGTGCATTCGCTGCGGTCGCGCAGCGCCGCTACCGTGTTGGCAATATCGGCGAGAGCGGCGGCTTGGTCGAGCTGCTGGGAGAGGTCCAGCGCGCGCTGCCCGTCCGCCTCGTTTTGACCGAGCTCCAACCCCGGCAAGCTGCGCCAGTAGAGATCGGGGCAGAGCACCACATAGCCTTCCTCGGCATAAAGATTGGCCATGTCGCGCATGTGGCGATCGAGGCCGAAGGCGGTATGCAGCAGCACGATCCCCGGCCCGTGCCCCGCCTCGGGAATGGCGAGATAGGCGCGCAACGCGCCGGCGCCGCCGGACTGGCCGATGATGATAAACTCTGCGGACATGGGTCGCCCTTCCGTTTTGCTGTCGCGCGCCATCTTACGCCTTGATCCGTGAGCGAGGGCAGGTTCCGAGGCCTTCAGGCCGGCGCCGCGATCATGGCGTGGCGGGTCTATTGCCCGGCTTTTTCCGTTGGCCGGGAACGCGAATTCTACTCGGGCCGGCGCCGGGCTATGCTGGCGCCGAGCCGCACCAGCAATGATCGGGGCTGACATTGAACGACGTGATCGATATCGCAAACCTGCCGAGCCTTGGCGCGATCGGGCAGCCGGTGCGGCGCAAGGAAGACCAGCGGCTCCTGACCGGGCAGGGCCGGTTCAGCGATGATTTCACCATGGCCGGCCAGGCCTACGCGGCGATTGTGCGCTCACCCCACCCGCATGCCCGGATCGTGCGGATCGACACCGGGGGGGCGGCGGCGCTGCCGGGGGTGCTCGGCGTCTTCACCGGCGCGGATTGCGCCGCCGACGCGCTTCAGCCGATCCCGCACAGCCCGGTGCCGTCCACCCGCCACGACATGAAGCTGACCGGCCCCGGCGGCGGCCCGATCTTTATCGGCCCGCAGATGCTGCTGCCGGCCGATCGGGTGCGCCATGTCGGCGAAGCGGTGGCAATGGTCGTCGGCGAAACCGCGGCCCTGGCGCAGGACGCGGCCGAGATGGTCGCGGTCGAATACGAGGAGCTGCCGTGGCTCGCGCAAATTCAAGACGCGCTGCGGCCGGGCGCGCCGGCGCTGTGGGACGAGGTGCCGGACAATGTCCTGGTCGATACCTGGTTTGGCGACGGCGCGGCGACCGACCGGGCTTTCGCCGACGCCGACCATGTCGTCGAGATGGAGTTTCATATCGGCCGGGTGACCGGGGTCCCGATCGAGCCGCGTGCCGCACTCGGCCATTGGGACAGCAAGACCGGCCGCTATACCCTTTGGGCCGGCAGCGGTGGCCCGGTGCGGCAAAAGACCGAGCTCGCCATCGTGCTCGGCGTCCCGCCCGAGCAGGTGCGGGTGCTGTCCTTTGATGTCGGCGGCAATTTCGGCACGCGCAACCGGCTCTATGTCGAATCGGCGCTGGCGGTTTGGGCGGCGCGCAAATGTGGCCGCCCGGTCAAATACACCTCGACCCGTTCGGAGGTGTTTCTTACCGATTACCAGGGCCGCGATCTCTTGACGCGGGTGGCGCTGGCGCTCAACGCCGACGGCCGCTTTCTCGGCTTGCGCGCCGACAACATCAGCAATGTCGGGGCCCGCTGCGCCTCGCTGTCGCCGCTCGGCAAGGGCTCGGCATTGGTCACCGGCTCCTACGACATTCCGGCGGCGCGGCTGCGCTCGCGC
Organism: uncultured Alphaproteobacteria bacterium; assembly: GCA_963738185.1. GTDB lineage: Bacteria > Pseudomonadota > Alphaproteobacteria > ATCC43930 > CGMCC-115725 > AP-15. Next base: position 2,293,405 of record CAVTVA010000003.1, read on the forward strand.
GCGGTCTTCACCAACACGATGCCGACCAATGCCTATCGCAGCTCGGGCCGACCGGAGGTGACCTACGCGATTGAGCGGCTGGTCGACGAGGCGGCGCGCCGGCTCGGGATCGACCGGGTGGCCCTGCGCCGGATGAACCTGGTCGGGCCGCAGGCGATGCCCTACGCCAACGCGGTCGGCGCCCGCTACGACAGCGGCACCTACGAGGCCAACATGGATTTGGCGATGCGGATTGCCGATTGGGACGGGTTTGCGGCGCGGCGGGCGGAAGCCGAGGCGCGCGGCCGATTGCTCGGGCTGGGTCTGGCAAACTACGTCGAATCCTCGATTGGGGCGCCACGCGAGCGCAGCGAGATCACGGTGACCCCCAACGGGCGGGTCGAGGTCGTGATCGGCACCGGGCCGAGCGGGCAGGGGCACGAAACGAGCTTTGCTCAGGTGGTCGGCGCGGTGCTCTCGGTGCCGGTGGAGAGTGTCGACGTGATCATGGGCGACACCGATGTCGTCAGCCTCGGCGGCGGCTCGCATTCCGGCCGCTCGATGCGCCATTCGGCGACATTGTTCGCGATGGCCGCACCCGAGCTGATCGCCAAGGGCAAGGCGCTGGCCGCCCGGCTGCTCGAGGTGAGCGCCGCGGAAGTCAGCTTTTCGGGGGGCCGGTTTTCGGCGCCGCCGCACAACCGCAGCTTCGATTTTATCGAATTGGCGAGAGAGGGCGCGCGGCTCGGCGGCGATAGCGAGATCGCGGTCATCACCAACAACGAGATGCACGACCCGGTGTTTCCGAATGGCTGCGCCGTCTGCGAGGTCGAGGTCGATCCCGAGACCGGGGCGGTCGAGATCACCCGCTATTCCGTCGTCGATGATGTCGGGCGGTGCATCAACCCCATGATCGTGCACGGCCAAACTCATGGCGGCGCGGCGCAGGGAGTGGGCCAGGCGATGTGGGAGGAGTGTGCTGTCGATCCGGCCTCGGGCCAGCCTTTATCCGGCTCGTTCCTGGATTACGGCATGCCGCGCTCGGACAATCTGCCGTCCTTTGCAACCCGGATCGTCGAGGTGCTGTCGCCGACCAACCCGTTTGGCATCAAGGCTGGCGGCGAAGGCGGCACCACCCCGGCGCCGGCGGTGGTGATCAGCGCAATCCTCGACGCGCTCGCGCCGCTCGGGGTGCGCAACCTCTCCATGCCCGCCACCCCGCTCAATGTATGGGGCGCAATCCGCGCGTCTCGCACACAACGCCCGCCGGGCTCGCCGCGATGACGCTCGGCGCCGCGGTCAAGCGCTGGGCGAAGACTATCCGTTACGACCGGTTTGCATCCGCTTCTGCTGATGCTGCTCGGCGTTCGCGCGGAACACCTGGTCGGCGACGCGCTTCTGCTGCTCGGGCATGGCGTTATACAGGTTCTCAAAGGCCGGGACGAGCTTTTGCAGATGCTGGGCGTGCGCGTCGGCAATCTGCTCGTAGGATTGCATATTCTGCACCGCGTTCATCGACGGATACTGCTGGGCGCGCTGCATAAAGGCCTGGTCCATGTCGCGGGCGTTCTGGCGCATGACCTGAGCAAACTGCTCCCATTGCGGCTGCTCGGCCGCGGTGATGCGCAGCTGGGCGCGCAACTGCTTGATATGCGCTTCGACCCGCTGCTCGATGCTGGCGCTGGGCGCGGTTTGGGTAGCCGAGGGCGCGGTGGTCTCTGCTGACGGTGCGGTCGTCGTCGCCGAGGGAGCGGTAGTCGGCTCTGACGTTCTCGGAGCGGCGGATTGGGCGAAGGCGGCCGCGGGCAATGCCAGCAATGCTGCCACCGCCGCCGAGGCAAGAAAGCGCGACCCGATCATTTTCATCGACTGTTTCCTCTTTTGAGTTGTCAGCCGGCCAGACGACATTGCGCCCGACCGGAAGGGGACGATTGGACGGTCGGCCGAGACGCCTGTGCGCCGCTCAGTAGCCGTACCCGTAATAAACCGGCGGCGGCGGCGCGTAGCCGTAGGATGGGTACCCGTAATAGACCGGCGGCGGCGGCGCGTAATAGCGGTTGTACCCGTTCGAGGCGATCGCGGCGCCGACCCCGAGGCCGATGATCCCGCCGGCGATCGCCGCGCCGACCGCGGCTCCGTTACCGCCGCCGCCGTGATGGTAATAACGCCCGCCCCCGTGCCAATGCTGCGCATAAGCAGCGGGTGCTAGCGCCAGGGCGGCTGATAACGCGGCGGCGGCGAAGACACGTGCACGCATAAGGGTGCCCAACTCGCTGTTGCTGTCTGGGGGCTAACCCCAAGCGCCCGCCGGAAGTTCCCGAGCAGCGCCCGACGCCCGGACGCCGCGCCGTCAGCCCCGGCCGAGAAGCCTCAGACTGGCGGGATCAGCGCCGCCGCGACCCGGCGGTCCTCGGCCAGCAGCAAATTATAGGTGCGGCAGGCGGCGCCGGTGTCCATCGGCTCGAGCCCAATCCCAGCCTGGCGCAGTGCTTCGCGCAGCCCGGCTGCAACGCCCACGATTGTCTTGCCGAGACCGAGCAGCAGGATTTGCACGCCGCCATGCTCGACGACCGGCGAGAGGCTGTCCCAGCCGACCGCAGCGGCGTCGGTGGCTACCCAGCGCAGGGTCTGGTCGGGAAACACCAGCACCGGGCAGCGCCAGATCACTCCGCTGATGCGAAACCCGCTCGGCCCATAGCGTTCGACGACCTGTTGGCCGGGCGTGATTTGCGGGGTCGGATCCACCGCCGCCGGTCCCGATCCTGGTCCAGGTTCAGCCGCGTCGGGGCGCCCGGGAGGCCGGAGCCTTGGCCGCTTCGCCGCCGCGTGCGATTGCCGCGCGGTTCGGCCGCACGTAGTAGAGGATCGGCGCGGCGATAAACAGCGACGAGTAGGTGCCGATCACGACGCCCCACAGCATCGCGATGCTGAACCCGCGCAGCACCTGACCGCCGAGAAATAGTAGCGACAGCACCGCCAGCGCCACGGTGCTGACGGTCAGGATCGTGCGCGACAGGGTTTCGTTCAAAGCCAGGTTGATCAGATCGCGAAACGGCATCGTGCGGTACTTGCGCATCAACTCGCGGATGCGGTCGTAGATCACCACGGTGTCATTCACCGAATAGCCGGCGACGGTCAGGATCGCCGCCAGGGTCGTCAGGTTGAATTCGAGGTGAAACAGTGCGAACAATCCGACCGTGGTGATGACGTCGTGCATGGTCGAGATCATCCCGCCGATGCCGAACTGCCATTCGAAGCGGAAGGCGATGTAGATGCCGATCGCCACCAGCGCGAGGATGGTCGCGATCACCCCGGCGCGGATCAGCTCGCCGCCGACGGTCGGGCCGACCACCTCGATCCCGCGATAGTTGACCCCCGGCCCCAGAGCCTTGCGCGCCAACTCGACCGCCCGCTCCTGTGCGGCGTCGCCGCCCGGCTGGCGCGGCAAGCGGATCAAGACGTCGGTCGGCGGGCCAAAGCCTTGCAGCGACACGTCGCCGATGTGGAGCGCATCGAGCCTCGCCCGCATCTCGCCGAGATTGGCGGGGCCGGTGGTGGACCGGACCTGCATCTGCGTTCCGCCGACAAAATCGATCCCGTAATTCAGCCCTACGGTCGAAAACAGGACGATCGAGGCCAGCAGCAAGAACCCGGAAAAGGCAAAGCCGAGCGGATGCCACCTCATAAAATCGATCTTCGGCGTGTGCCGGATGACGATCAGCGGTCTGAACAAGGTTGAGCGCCTTACAAAAAGTCTCGGTTGGCGACGGCACAGCCCCGTTGGCTCACCCGTTCACTGGATTGTACTCCCGGCTCAGATCGGGATCACCTTGGGCTTCCACCGTCGCACCCAGGTTACGATCACCAACCGGGTGACCAGGATCGCGGAAAACAGCGACGTCAGCACCCCGATGCTGAGGGTGACGGCAAAGCCCTTCACCGGGCCCGAGCCCGAGCCAGAACATCAGCGCGCCGGCGACCAAGGTCGTCACGTGGCTGTCGACGATCGTGCCAAAGGCGCGCTTGAACCCGGCGTCGAGCGACGAAAGGATGGTCCGGCCGGCCCGCACCTCCTCGCGGATGCGCTCGTAGATCAGGACGTTGGCGTCAACCGCCATGCCCATCGTCAGAGCGATGCCGGCGATGCCTGGCAGGGTCAGGGTGGCGCCGAGCAGCGACAGGCTGCCCAGCATCAGGCACAGATTGAAAAACAGCGCGATATCGGCAAATAGGCCGAACAATCCGTAGAACAGCACCATAAAGACGACGACCAATGCCACCCCGACGATACACGCGGTCGCCCCGGCATGGATCGAATCGGCGCCGAGCCCCGGCCCGACGGTGCGCTCCTGGAGGATCGTGATCGGCGCCGGTAGCGCCCCCGCGCGCAGCAGCAGCGCGAGGTCGCTCGCCGACTGCACCGTGAAGCTGCCGGAAATGATGCCGCTGCCGCCGAGGATCGGCTCCTTGATGACCGGCGCACTGATCACTTTGTTGTCGAGGACGATCGCAAACGGCTTGCCGACATTGTCGCGGGTGGCGTCGCCGAACCGCTTGGCGCCCTCGGCGTCAAAGCGGAAGCTGACCACCGGCTCGTTGCCCTCAAAGGAGGGCTGAGCGTCCACCAGCATGCCGCCGCCGACCATCACCCGCCGCTGCACGACATAGGCGTCGGGGCCGAGGCGCTGCGAGCCGCTCGCCGCGGGCAGGATCTGATCGCCGATCGGCAGATGGCCGCTGCGCGCGTCTTCGAGCGAGACGCCGGTGTCGACCAGCTGAAAGGTCAGCTTGGCGGTGCGGCCCAACAGCGACTTGACATGCTCGGGATCGGAGATGCCGGGCAGCTCGACCAGAATCCGGTCCTGCCCCTCCTGCTCGATGGTCGGCTCCTTGATCCCGGTCTCGTCGATGCGGCGGCGGATGATCTCGATCGACTGGTTGACGGCGAGGCTACGCCGGGTCTCGGTCGCCGCCGCGCTGAACCGCACCGTCCCGGCCCCGCTGGGCAGGATCGCGGCGGTCAGGTCCGGGTCGATCTTGGCGAGCGCCTGTTGCGCATCGTCGATCCGCCCGGGATCGCGGATGTTGAACACGATCGCATCGCCTTTGACCGCGAGCCCGGTATAGCCGATGTTGGCGCCGAGCAATGCATTGCGGACATTGTCGATAATCGAGTTCAGGCGCTCGCGCTCGGCCGCCGCGACATCGACCTCGAGCAGCAGGTAGGAGCCGCCGCGCAGGTCGAGGCCGAGCGACACCTGCTTGTGCGGCACAAAATCGGGCAGCCGGTCCAACGCCGCCGGGCTGAACAGGTTTGGCACCGCGAGCAGGACGCCCAGCGCGCAGATCGCGCAGATCAGCAGAACCTTCCAGTTGGCGAAATACAGCATGCCGTCAATTCCGCCGCGTCAGGCGTCGCGGCCGCCTGCGGCCCGACGCCAGCGCGCGCCGCCCAGAGCACCCGAAATTCAGTGCCGCCACCGTCCCGACACCCACACCCAGCGATAGCCGTTCCAGCGCCAGTGCCCGGCTGTCCAATGCCAGTGGTAGTGTCCCCGCGGATGCGGCGGCCGCACCTCGTGGCGCGGCGGCGGCATCGCCGGCCGGTGATGCGGCGCCCGATGCGCCGGCGGGGCGCTCGGAGGAGGCGCCGCAGCCGAGGGCGGCGGCCCCGGCGGTGCCGCGGCGGGCGCCGGCGCCGCTTCGGATGGCGGTGCGGCTGCTGGGCCCGGCGGTGGTGCCGCCCCCGCTGGTTGCGGCGGCGGGCCCGGCGGATTCGCCGGCTGCGCCAAGGCGGCGCGCAGCGGATAGGCCAGCACCGCCAGCGAGGCAGCCAGAATTGCTCTTCGATCGTGCACTGTAAGCTCCGTTTGTGGCGATCCAACAGCCGACGATGCCCGCTGACGCGCGGCGCGTCCATCCGATTCTGATAAACCGCGCAGGTGTGCGCCGCCTTGCCACGGTCAATCCTTGGTTTCCGCCTTGGCGCGCGCCTGATCCTTCTGTCTGGCCGCTTCGCGCGCGGCCGTCGGGTCGGTCCTGGCCTCCACGCTAGAGATGGTGCCGCGTTTCACCCGCACCCTAACCCCATCGGCGATGTCGACGGTGACCTCCTCAGGGCTGTCGGCGCGCACCACCGTGCCGATGATGCCGCCGCCGGTCACCACGCGGTCGCCGCGCCGCAGCGCGTTGAGCGTCGCCCGGTGATCCTTGGCCTTGCGCTGCTGCGGGCGGATCAGCAGAAAATAAAACACTACGAAGATCAGCACCAGCGGCAGGAACTGGATCATCGCGCTCTGGTTGTCGAACAAGCCCGACAGGCTCGGCAGGCCGGTTCCTTGGGCATAAGCAGTGGAAATCAGCATCGGCATCGAGCCTCGAGATCATGCGGCGCGTGGTCGCATCCGACCAGCCTGCCCATAGCGGAGCAAATTGCCGGCCGCTCGGCGCCAGGATTGGTACGCGATGCCCGATTAAAGAGCAATGGCGGGATATTGCGCGCATTTCCCCGGCCGCACGCGCTGTGATAGCGTCCGCGCCCTTTTCGCCCGCTGGTGCCGCGATCCTCGACGATGACCGATCCCGATCTGCTGCCGCTGCTGCGACGCATCGCCGAATCTCTCGAACGGCTGGCTCCGCCCCCGGCGGCTCCGGTCGATCTCGATGTCGCCGACGCCTTCGTCTGGCATGCCGAGCGCTGTTGGCTCGAACCGGTGGCCGAGGTTAACCGGGTCGAGATCGGCCTGTTGCGCGGGATCGACCGGGTGCGCGACATCCTGCTCGACAACACCAGGCGGTTCGCCGCCGGGCTGCCGGCCAACAATGTCTTGCTGTGGGGCGCGCGCGGCACCGGCAAGAGCTCGCTGATCAAGGCCGCGCACGCCGCGGTCAATGCCGAACAGCCGCACGTGCTCGCCCTCGTCGAAATCCATCGCGAGGACATTCCGAGCCTGCCGCGATTGCTGTCCTTGGTGCGGCCGTGCGCGCGGCGGTGCCTGTTGTTCTGCGACGATCTTTCCTTCGACCGGCACGACACCAGCTTCAAATCCTTGAAGGCGGTGCTCGAGGGCGGGATCGAGGGCCGACCGGCGAACGTCGTGCTCTACGCCACCTCGAACCGCCGCCATCTGATGCCGCGCGACATGATCGACAACGAGCGTTCGACGGCGGTCAACCCGGCCGAGGCGGTCGAGGAGCAGGTGTCGCTGTCCGACCGGTTCGGCTTGTGGCTCGGCTTTCACAATGTCGATCAGGCGACCTACCTTGCGATCGTGCGCGGCTATGCCGAGCGCTATGGGCTCGCTCTTCCGAGCGAGCAGCTCAATGCCGAGGCCGGCGAATGGGCAATCACCCGCGGCGCGCGCTCGGGCCGGGTCGCCTGGCAATTCATCCAGGACCTCGCCGGCCGCCTCGGCAAGCCGCTGGCCTGAGAGGTCGGAAAGACCGCTCAGCCGTTCTGCGCCGCCTTGGTCGCGGCACTCGGCTGCGGCGCGAGGTAATCACGCGGATTGACCGGCTGCTTGCCGCGGCGCAGCTCGAAATGCAGCTGCGGCGCGCTGACATTGCCGGTCGAGCCGACCCTGGCGATGACTTGGCCGCGCGCTACCTTCTGCCCGGTCTTAACCAGGATCAGGTCGCAATGGGCGTAAGCCGAGATCCAGCCGTTCGGGTGCTTGATCAGGATCAGGTTGCCATACCCGCGCAACTCGTTGCCGGCATAGGCGACGACGCCGGCGTCGGTCGCCTGCACCGGCGCGCCGCGCGGCGCGGCGATGTTGATCCCGTCATTGTGGGTGCCGTCCGGGCCGGTCCCGTAATTCTCCAGGACATGACCGCGCACCGGCCACAAAAAGCTGCCGCCGCGATGGGTAGCGGGCGGTGGCTCGGCCGCGGTCGCAGCCCGCGGAGGGGCTGCCGGGTGCGCCGCGGGGGGTTCCGCCGGCGCCGTGCGCGGCGCTTCGGGGTGCGTCGGCAGAGTGGGTCCGACCGGTGGCGTCAGGCTTGCGACCACCGAGGAATTCGGCGGGTGATCGAGCGGAACCGGGCGGCCGACGGGCTGAGTGGGCGCTGGGCGGCTTGCAAGTTGCGGCGGCGGCGGAGCCGCGGGCTGGGGCGCCGAAAACGCGGGCCGATCGGGCGGGACGGCCCGATCCTGCTCGATTTCGGGCGGCGTCGCGCGGCTCGCCACCTGGGGTTGCGGCGGTGGCAATGGCGTCGTCCCGACCGGCGGTTCTGGAAACGGCGGCGCCGGTAGCGCGGTTGCCGTCGCCACCTGCGGCCCGGCAGCGGCACCGGGACCCATGCCGCCCGGGATGATCAGGGTGGCGCCCGCGAGGATACGGTAGGGCGGCGCCAGATGGTTCGCCTCGGCGATCGCCTGCATCGGCACGTGATAGCGGTGGGCAATCCCAGACAAGGTCTGGCCGCGCGCGACAACGACCTCCGAGGGAGGCTGGCCCGAAGCGGCCTCGCCGCCTGTGACCACCGGGGCCGGGCCGCCAAAACGCGGGCCGCACCCGGCCAGCAGCGACCCAGCCAACAGCAACGTCGAGAGAAGAACCGTAGACGCGAGCCCCCTACCGCGCCGTGCGACACTGCCGTTTTCCATCGTTCCCCCGGGCGCACCCGCCGTGCCAACCCATCGCCGCCCGCGGCACTTGAGCCGCGGTGGCGCTCGCTGCCGGAGTGGTACTAAGACCGGCCCATGTCAACCTTTGTGCCGGGCAAGCGCGGCAGCCCTTCGACCAGCGGAACAAAGCGCACCAGCCCCAGATCTTCGGTCGCGAATCCGTCGTCGTTGCGGCGCACCCGCACCAACTGCTGCTCGCGCCGATCATTACCGACCGGCGCCACCAGCACCCCGCCGGGCGCCAGCCCGTCGACCAATGCCGCCGGCAGCTCGGGCGCCGCCGCGGTGACGATGACCCGGTCGTAGGGCAGCTGCTCGGGCCAGCCCTTGGCCCCGTCGCCCAAGCGATAGACGATGTTGCGCAGACCCAGCGCCTCGAGGCGGCGCTCGGCCGCCGCCAGCAATTCGCGATGGCGTTCGATCGTAAACACGCGCCGGCACAGCCGCGCCAGGATCGCCGCCTGATAGCCCGAGCCGGTGCCGATCTCGATCACCTTGTGCCGGTCGCCGGCCATCAGCGCTTCGGTCATCAACGCCACCACATAGGGCTGGCTGATCGTCTGCCCGTCATCGATCGGCAGTGCCACATTCTCATAAGCCTGGTCGGCAAAGGATGGCGGCACAAACCGCTCGCGCGGCGTCTTCTCGATGGCCCCCAGCACCCGCGGATCGGCGATGCCGGCACGGCGCAGCTCCATTAAGAGCCGCAGCCGGCGCTGCGCCTGCCCCGGATCGGGGGCGGGCTCAGCCATGCCGCTCGATGGCTTCTTGCCCGCCCATATAGGGCCGCAGCGCCGGCGGGATCGCCACCGTGCCGTCCTCGCGCTGGAAGTTTTCCAATATCGCGATCAGCGTGCGGCCCACCGCCAGGCCCGAGCCGTTCAGCGTGTGCACCGGCCGCGTGCCCCGGCCCTCGGCCGGGCGATAGCGCGCCTTCATCCGCTGCGCCTGGAATGCGCCGCAATTGGAGCAGCTCGAAATCTCGCGATAGGCCCCCTGCCCCGGCAGCCACACCTCGATGTCATAAGTCTTTTGCGCCGCAAACCCCATGTCGCCGGACGACAGCAGCATGACCCGATAGGCGAGGCCGAGCCGCTTCAGCACCTCCTCGGCGCATTGGGTCATGCGCTCGTGCTCGGCCGCCGACTGCTCGGGTGTCGTCACCGAGACCAGCTCGACCTTGTAGAACTGGTGCTGGCGGATCATGCCGCGGGTGTCCTTGCCGGCCGCCCCGGCCTCCGAGCGGAAGCTCGGCGTCCATGCGGTAAAGCGCAGCGGCAGCGCGCTTTCGTCGAGGATTTCGTCGGCGACGAGGTTGGTCAGCGGCACCTCGGCGGTCGGGATCAGCCACAGCCCCTCGGTGGTGCGGAACAAATCTTCGGCGAATTTGGGGAGCTGCCCGGTGCCGAACATCGCCTCGTCGCGCACCAGCACCGGCGGCGAGACTTCCTCGTAGCCGAACTCGCTCGTATGCAGGTCGAGCATGAATTGGGCGAGCGCCCGCTCCAGCCGCGCCAAATCCTGCCGCAGCACGACAAACCGCGAGCCCGACAATTTGCCGGCGCGCGCGAAATCCATCATCCCGAGCCATTCGCCGATCGCTTCGTGCGAGCGGGCCTCAAAATTAAACCGCGGCAGCTCGCCGACCCGCCGCACCAGCACATTCGCGGTCTCGTCGGCGCCGTCCGGGACATCCTCGACCGGCAGGTTCGGCAAGGTTTCGAGGAGCTGGTCGAGTTCGACCCTCCGCGCCGCCGCCTCACCCGGGCGAAGGTCCGCACGAAATTTCAGCTCGGCGGCTTCCGCCAGAAGAGTTGTTGCATCCTCCCCGCGCTTCTTGGCGGCGCCAATCTCGCGAGTGATGCGGTTGAGGCGAGCCTGTGCCTCCTGTGCATCGGTCTCCGCGGCGCGCCAGTTGCGATCGAGCGCCAGCATCCGCTCGGCTTGCGGCTCCAAGCCGCGGCGGGCGAGGCCGCGATCGAATTCCGCCGGATGCTCGCGGATCCACCTGATGTCGTGCATGGCTCAACTAAAACACAAACGGAACGGAGCGGATATAGTGACCCGCGCCCGGCGCGTCCATGCCGCTTAATGGCAATCCGCAATCTTCCCGAGTGAGAAATCGGCCCTACTCGTCATTCCCGCGAAAGCGGGAACCCAGAGCTTGCCCCCCTGTTCGTGCCAGGGGCAGGCTCTGGCCTGGACAGGGGGTCAAGGACTCGGCGGGCTGCCCCTTGTTCACGCCAGAGCCTGCCCCTGGCCCGAACAGGGGGGCAGGCTCTGGACTCCCGCTTTCGCGCGTGTGAAGAAACCTCCATGGGGTCGCCTTCCCGGCCCACGGGTCCGACCTGCGGTCGGCCCGAGGACAGGCTCCGGCCGGGATCCACGCTTCGGCAACTCCGAGCTTTTCAAGCGGTTGCGATGCCTGACCCAACAACTACCGGTCCGTGCCGTGGGCCGATGGGCCCCGGCCTGCGCCGGGGAGACGAATTGATGAGCTGAGAGTGATTTCTTCACACGCTCTATCGCGGCGGTGACGATCCTGGGCTTTGGTCGATTCCGTTTTTACGGGCCGAAGATCTGAACAGGATCTTGGCGCCGGGTTTGACGCAATCCCATCGGCCATTTACCCCGGACGGAATTTGCCATACCAAGTCGGTCAAACGGCGAATCGCCTGGCAATGCGGGAGGAAGCGATGCTGGGACTGATGTCGGAGCGGCCGCTCCTGGTATCGGCGATCATGACTCACGCCGCGACCTATCACGGCGATGTCGAGGTCGTCTCGCGCACCGCCGAGGGCCCGATCCACCGTTACACTTACGCCGAAGCGGAGAAGCGCACAAAGCAACTCGCCCGCGCCTTATTGCGGCTCGGCATCGAGCCCGGCGACCGGGTCGCAACTCTGGCCTGGAGCACATTTCGCCATTTCGAATTATATTACGCGATCTCCGGCATCGGCGCCGTCTGCCACACCATCAACCCGCGCCTGTTCGACGATCAGATCGTCTACATCGTGAACCATGCCGCCGACCGGCTGCTGTTTGTCGATGCGACATTCCTGCCATTGATCGAACGCCTGGCCCCGCGCCTCCCGGCCGATTGCCGGATCGTGCCGTTGACCGAGGCGAATGCGGCGGTCGAGACTGAGCTGCCGTTGCTTCCCTCATATGAGAGCCTGATCGCGGCCGAGGACGACGATTTCGCCTGGCCCGAATTCGACGAGCGCAGCGCCGCCGCGCTGTGCTACACCTCGGGCACCACCGGCAATCCCAAGGGCGCCCTTTACAGCCATCGCTCGACGGTGCTGCACGCCTTCGCCATCTCGTTGCCCGACACGATGTCGCTGTCGGCGCGCGAGGTCGTCTGTCCGGTGGTGCCGCTGTTTCATGTTTGCGGCTGGGGAATTCCGTTTGCGGCGCCGATGAACGGGGCAAAGCTGGTGCTGCCGGGCCCGCGGGCCGACGGCGCGAGCCTCTACGAGCTGTTCGAGGCGGAAGGCGTCACCTATGGCCTCGGCGTGCCGACCGTGTGGCTTGGCTTCGACGCTTATCTGACCGCCAACGGGCTGCAGTGCTCGACGTTGCGCCGGCTGTTTTCGGGCGGGTCGGCGGTGCCGCCGTCGCTGATCGAGGCATACGCGCGGCGCGGCATCGACTTGGTGCATGCCTGGGGAATGACCGAGATGAGCCCGCTCGGCACTGTCGCGGCGTTAAAGGGCAAGCATCGCAGCCTCGACCCGCAGGCCGAGCTCACCCTAAAGGCAAAGCAGGGTCGGCCGATCTTCGGCGTCGAGATGAAGCTCGTCGACGACGCCGGCCAAGCCCAACCCTATGACGGCAAATCGATGGGCGAGCTGTTGGTGCGCGGCCCGTGGATCGTCAGCGGCTATTTCGCCGACCAGCCGGCGACCGCCGCCGCGGTCGAGCCCGACGGCTGGTTTCACACCGGCGACATGGCGGTGATCGACCCCGACGGCTACCTGCAGATCACCGACCGAAGGAAGGACGTGATCAAATCGGGCGGCGAATGGATCAGCTCGATCGATCTCGAAAACGCCGCGGTCGCGCATGCCGACGTGGCCGAGGCCGCGGTCATCGCCGTCCCCGATCAGCATTGGGGCGAGCGGCCGCTGCTGGTGGTGATGCCGCGCCCCGGCCGACGGCCCGAACGCGAGGCGCTGATCGAACTCCTCGCCCGGCAATTCCCGAAATGGATGCTGCCCGACCAGGTCGCCTATATCGACGAGATGCCGCACACCGCCACCGGCAAGATCATGAAGACCCGCCTGCGCGAGCTGTTCTGCCAGCGCAATGTGTAGCATTTGACGCAATCGTCATCCCGGCGCAGGAGGGTGTGAAGATATCCCAAACGCCGCCGTACCGGGCGCGGGCGCAGCTCGCAAACCCGGAATGACCTGGTTTGAGAGCACGATTTCTTCACTCGAAAGCGGTGGCACACCAGCTACTCGTCAATTGCCCACACGCTCTCAGCGGTCCTGCCATTGGGGCGCGCGCTTGGCGAGAAAGGCGTCGATGCCCTCGCCGGCGTCGGCGGCCAGCATGTTGGTCGTCATCACCTCGGCGGCGTAGCGGTAGGCGGCGGCAAGGTCGAGCTCGGCCTGACGGTAGAACGCCTCCTTGCCGATCGCCAAGGTGAACGCGGATTTGCCGGCGATCTCGCGGGCGAGCGCATCGGCCGCGGCGCGCAACTCGCCGCCCGGCACGACGCGGTTGACCAGCCCGATCTCGCGCGCCCGCGCGGCGTCGATCAGCTCGCCGGTCAGCAGCATTTCCATCGCCGCCTTGCGCCCGACCGCACGGCTTAACGCGACCATCGGCGTCGAGCAGAACAGCCCAATATTGACCCCGGGGGTCGCAAAGCGGGCAGCTTCGGCGGCAACCGCCAGATCGCAGCTGGCGACCAGCTGGCAGCCGGCTGCCGTGGCGACGCCGTGCACCTCGGCGATGACCGGCTTTGGCAGATGGACGATCGCCAGCATCAATTGGCTGCATTGCGCAAACAGCCGCTCATAGGTCTCGCGCCGGCGGTCGGCGCGGATCTCGCGCAGATCATGGCCGGCGCAAAACGCGGGGCCGGCCCCCGCAATGACCACGACCCGCACTCGGTTATCGGTGGCGGCGCGGCCGAGCGCCGCGATCATCGCCTCCATCAGCGCGGCCGACAGCGCATTGCGCGCCTGCGGCCGGTTCATCGTCAGCCGCAGCACCCCGCTCTCGCATGCTTCGAGCAGCAGCGGGGCATCCTCGGTCGCCCTGGGCATCGCCGTCATCGCCGTCATCGCCGCCTTCACCCTTGCCTGCCCGATGCGGAAACGCGACTGTCACCTTGGCGCTTTGCCGCGGCAACAGGAATTTTCGGGAGCGACAGGTTGGAGGACAGCGCCGCGCCGTTGCGGGAGGCGTGGTACTACGCGGTCGCCGGGCGGCGGCTGCGGCCGCGGGCGATGGTGGCCAAGATCATGCTCGGCGAGCCGCTGCTGATCGGCCGCGACGCCGCCGGCGCGCCATTTGCGCTGCGCGATTTGTGCCCGCATCGCGGCATGCGGCTCAGCGCCGGCAGCTTTGATGGTCGCGAGGTTGAGTGCTGCTATCACGGCTGGCGCTTCGACACCGGCGGGCGCTGCACCGCGATCCCGGCGCTGACGCCGGGGCAGGCCTTCACCCCGGGCCGCGTGCAGGTGCGCCGCTACCCGGTGCTGGAGGTGCAAGGCAACATCTGGGTCTATTTCGGCGGCGACCCTAGCGCCGCGCCCGAGATTCCGCTAGTCGATGGGTTCGATGATTCGGCGCCGCGGCTGGTCGAAACGGTCGCGTTTGCCGCCGCGATCGACCATGCCGTGGTTGGGCTGATGGACCCGGCGCACGGACCCTTTGTCCACCGCGCGTGGTGGTGGCGCTCGCGCCATTCGATCCACGCCAAGGCCAAGGCGTTTGCGCCCTCGCCCTGGGGCTTTACGATGAGCCGGCACCGGCCCTCGGCGAATTCGCGCGCTTACCGGCTGCTCGGCGGCGCTCCCGAAACCGAGATCGTCTTTCGCCTGCCGAGTGTCAGGATCGAAAACATCCGCGCCGGCCGGCACCTGGTCGGCAACCTGACTGCACTGACCCCGATCGACGCCGAGACGACCGAGATCAACCACTGCATCTACTGGACCTCGCGCTCACTCGGCGCGCTGAAGCCGCTGCTGCGGCCTTATGTGCGCGCCTTTCTACACCAGGACCGCGCGATTATGGAGCGCCAGCGCGAGGGTCTGCGGTTCGGCTCGCCGCTGATGCTGATCGACGACGCCGACACCCAGGCGAAATGGTACTACCGGCTCAAGCGCGAATACCGCCGCGCCCGCGACGAGGGCCGCCCCTTCGCCAACCCGCTGAAGCCGCGCACCCTCGAATGGCGCAGCTAGTGGTATGGACCTGACGCTTGATACCTGGGGCGCCGCCCGAGATTGCTTCGCTGCGCTCGCAATGACACTTCAAAGACTTTGTCATTGCGAGGAGCGGAGCGACGAAGCAATCTCGATTCAGCCGTCAATCACTGGGATTCACCCGTTTGGTCCAATCATTAGCTGCCGCGTGGATTGATCCAAGCTCGGCGGCGGCGGCAGGGTGGCGCAGACACGGCGACGATTTCTGCGGATAGGCCGCGCGGTCAATCGCGTAGAATATATGCCCAACCCAAAGATGGGCCGATATCGCAGATTGCGGGGAGATCATAATGCAACGTTCCACGATCGGCGCGGCGACGGCGATGGCGCTCGCCCTCCTTATCGCAGGCGCTCGGCAGTCCGGTTCTGCGGCGCAGGCCACAGCGGAGCCGGCATGGACGTTGAACCAGCAGAAAACGGCGGTCACCGCAAAATTTCCGACCACGCCGACGGCGACCCTGACCCTCAACGCCGCCGAGGTCGACAAGATGATCGACGTGCTGGCGCAGCTGCGCGCCGCAATGCAGCCGCCGCGGCCGGTCGGCGACCCGGCGCCGGGAACCACGATCAATGTCGCGACCGCCGGGCGGTGGTGGGTGCAGCCGGATGGGACCGGGATCGATCTCGCTGTTCTTCATCCCGGCTATGGATGGGTCGGGCTCCAGCTCGACCAGGCCGCGATCGAGCAGCTGAACCGGCGGCTTGGCGCGCGAGATCCACCGGGCGCCGGTGCGGGCGAGACACAGTCTCACGAGCACAGGTACGAGCACAGGTAGCAAAGCTCGCTCGACGGCTGCGTGCGGGCGGCGTCAGCGGCCAGCGTCCTGGCGGATCATCGCTGCCCCCTTTTCGGCGATCATGATGGTCGGCGCATTGGTGTTGGTCGAGGTCACCGCCGGCATCACCGAGGCGTCGATCACGCGCAGCCCGTTCAGGCCATGCACGCGCAGATGATCGTCGACGACGGCCATCTGGTCGCTGCCCATCTTGCAGCTGCAGGTCGCGTGAAACACGGTCGAGCCGTATTGTCGGGCATAGTCGAGCAGCTCGTCGTCGCTCTGAACGTCCTTGCCGGGCAGGGTCTCGGCAACGACGTATTTTCTGATCGCCGGCGCGGCGAACAGCCGGCGCGCCAGCTTGAGCCCGCCGACGACGCAGCGCCGGTCGGTGTCCTCAGAGAGATAGCGCGGGTTGATCGCCGGCGGCTCGGCTGGGTTGGGCGATTTCGCTTCGACATAGCCGCGCGACAAGCGGGCGCATCTGCCACATCCCGATCGTCATGCCGGGCGTGTCGTCGAGCCGGCGCACCGGCCCCGGCGCGAAGCTGCCCGGCGAGAACAGGCATTGGACATCGGGGGTGGCCGATTCCTCCAAAACCTTGACCGAGGCGCACACCAATGACGAGGCATAGGTCAGCATGCCGGTGCCGGCGAACAGGTAGCGCATGACCTCGCCGGCCAAAGGCAGGCCACGCGACTTCTCGTTCAAGGTCTGGGCGCCGGCGACCGCGCAGGCGACGCGGGCGATGTAATGGTCCTGGAAATTCCGGCCGACCCCCGGCAGCGCATGCCGCACCGGGATGCCGACGCGGCCGAGATGATCGGGATCGCCGATTCCCGACAATTGCAGAATGTGCGGCGAGCCGATGGCGCCGGCGGACAAGATCACTTCGCGCGCCGCGTCAGCCCGCTCGATCGCGTCGGCCGAGCCGTTGCGGGCGAATTCGATCCCGGTGGCGCGAGCGCCGTCGAGCAGCACGCGATGCACCTGCGCGCCGGTGACGATCTGCAGATTGGGCCGCCTTTTCGCCGCCCGAAGATAGGTGCGCGCCGCACTCTGCCGACGCCGGCCGCGGCGGGTCTGCTGGACCCAGCCGATATTGTCGCCGGCGCCGGGCGGCAGATGGTTGACGTCCTCGTGGTAGGCGAGGCCGATCTCTCGCCCGGCCTCGATCATCGTGTGGCACAGCACCGGCTTGTCCGAAGCGTGCGAGGTCAACAGCGGCCCGCCATGCCCGTGGAACGCGTCCTCGCCGCGCTCCCAGCTCTCGGCCTTTTTGAAATAGGGCAGCACGTCGTCCCACGACCAGCCGCGGTTGCCGAGCTGGCCCCAATGGTCGAAATCCTCGGGCTGGCCGCGCACATAGATCATGCCGTTAATCGACGAGGAGCCGCCCAGCACCCGCCCGCGCGGATAGGGGATGGCGCGCCCGTTGGTGCCGGGGTCGGGCTCGGCCTTGTAGCCCCAGGTGATGGTCGGGTGGTCGAGCAATTTCATATAGCCGGCCGGGATATGGATCAGCGGGTTGCGGTCGCGCCCGCCGGCCTCGATCAGGAGGACGCGCGTTCCGGGGTCTTCGCTCAACCGGTTGGCCAAGACGCACCCGGCCGAGCCGGCGCCGACAATCACGTAATCCGCCTGCATGTGCTTCTCCCCGCTTGCTGCTGCATCAGGCCGAGGAATGCGTCTCGTCGCCAGCGTGCCAAGTTAGATACTCTCGAGCGACACGGTGCAACGAGTGGTGTTTATGCATCGGCAAAACCCGGCGCGGTGCAGCCCGACGTTCAGCGTCTGCTCGCGCTGGAACCCCTCGAACAAAAAGGTGCTGTGGGCGAGCGCGCCCATGCTTCGACGTCCCGCGGCCGAGTGGGGCGCGCAACCAGGCAGCTCCCGCTTGCCCGTTGTGCTTTAACCGAGCCCTATTTTCTAACAATTTCCGACAATTTGGAAGATTTAGCCGCGCGCTGATTGCCTACCTCGGTTCTGCCGTGGGAATATGATATCGATCGGGGGAATCATCGCTGAGTTCGCGAACGGCCGCCGAACGCAAAACAGCTGCCTTGCCGATCCCGTCGTCGAGCGGATTTCGAGGCGGCTAGCGGAGCTGCGCCAATCGTGGTTGAGCAACACAACAGTCGAGGAGCTCGCAGATGCTGCATCTTAATCGCTTCCAGCCCGCGGCGTATCTGATCATTGCCGCAGGCATGCTCGTGCCGATGGCTTGTGCCGCCGCCACGATCGAGAACGTAACCATAAGCGTTGCCAACACCGTGCTCGCCAGCGCGCCGTCGGGGGAGATTGCACCGCCGCCCGCCGCGCCTCTAACCGTTACTGGAGCGACGTGGAAAGTCGGTTACAAACAGGCCCTAAATTACCTGCAAAAAACCGTCACGGTCAGCGCAGTCGCGGCCGGCAAGCCGTTCCGCGGAAATTACAAAATCATCGGCATCTCGGGCGACGATAAAACGGTCAAGCTGGCGCCGGCGAGCTGAGATTAAGGCCAGCATCTACTAGATCGGAGAGGAAAAACACAATGATAACAACTAACTGGAGCGCGGCTGCCGCGGGTCAGCTGGCCGCTGCTGCGTACACCCAAACAGGACAGGTTGCGGCACGAAACGCGGTCAATAACTGGATCCTTGATAACGCGGGTGGTTGGCTGCTCAATGCCGTGCACAATCACACTCAGGACCCGGCGCGACCCACAAATTTTACGGTCACCGCGAGTGTTACCGCCATCGTCGGCGCTGATCGCACAGTGACGATAAGCAATTTCGTCCCATAGGCAGGCGCTCGGTCGCGGCATTTGGCTCGTCGGTAATTGGGGAGCTGTAGGCTGCCGAGCCCGCAGGTCGCGACCCCCCTCAGCCTTGACCCGAAGGGAGCCAAGGCCAAGGGCGGCACTCAGTTGATGCCGAGCAGCTTCTGGGCGGTGCCGCCGAGGATCGCGATCTTGTCGGCGTCGCTCAAGCCCGGGATCGACATGATGTGGTCGACCGGCACCTTGTTCCACGGGAATGGGTAGTCGGTGCCGAGGATGACCTGGCCGACACCCGATTCGGCGATCAGGTGGCGCATGCCCTCGCCGGTGAACATGATCGTGTCGAAAAAGAGCTGGCCATCCTTCAGGTATTGGGTTGGCTTTTTCTTGGGCAATGGACCGACCCGATCCGGGAAGGTGGTCGATCACCGCGTCAGAGCGCGCGGCGTAGGACGGCAGAAAGCCGCCGCCATGCGCGGCGCAGATCTTCAAGCCCGGGTAGCGGTCGAGCGTGCCCTCAAAGATCAGGTGCGACAGCGCGATCGTGGTTTCGAGCGGGTTGCCGATCGTGTTGGTCAGGAGCCCGCTGCCCTTGAGCCGGCCGCTCGGCTCCAGCTCGCGGGTGCCGAGCGGGTGCAGGAAGATCAGGATGCCGAGCTCCTCGGCCTTGGCCCAGACCGGGTGGAATTTCGGGTCGGCCAGTTCCTGCCCGGCGACGCTGCCGCCGATCGAGAGCCCGCGCAGCCCCAAATTCTTGACCGCGTGCTCGAGCTGCTCGACCGCGAGTTGCGGGTGCTGCAACGCGACCGTGGCAAAGGCGACAAACCGGTCCGGGGTCGCGGCGCAGAATTCGGCGAGCTTTTCGTTCTGGATCCGGATCAGCTCGGCCGCGGCGTCGCGTTCGGCCCGGTACCAGAACGGGTTGATGCTGAGCGCCTCGACATCGACCCCCTCGGCGTCCATCTCGGCGATGCGGTCGGAAACGTTGGACCATAGGAGCCCCGGCGCCTCGAGCGGGTGGTTGATCACTGCCGCCGCCTCGGGGACGACAGTATGGGCATGGATATCGACGGTCTTGACCCGCTTGCCGTTGACCACGACCTCGCGTCGCCTTCCCGGCTGCGCCGATCCTTGCCGGGGCTGGCTTTGGGCCGCGTGCGCCGGCCGCGCGCGCATCATGTTGCAGCCGACAAAAGCGATGCCGGCGAGCGCGCCGGTCAGCAGTTCTGCGCTAATAGCCATGACCCGTCTCCCCTTGATCGATTGCGATTGGCGAAATCTAAGCCGCCGGCACCACGGCGCGCTACCTGTTTGCGTCGGGTCCACGCGGAAGCTGGCCTGCGCCGATAGGGGTCAGGAGCCTTTTGGCGGCGCGATCAGATCGGCGAGCTTGGTCTCCATCATTTTCGCCTTGTAGGACGGGATCGCGTAAACCCAGCGCTCAACCCGGCTGTCGATGGTCTTCGCTTCGGCGGCGGCCTTGCCGGCGCCGCTGGCGGCGAGCGCGATCCAGTTCTTGTTGTCGTGCTGGAACAGCTTGAGGCTGACCGTCAGCCCGTCAAAGCTTGTATAGGACGCGGCGGTCACCCCTTTATCCGGCGCCGGGAGCTTCGTCGCCGGCTCGACATCATTGAGGTCGAGGGTTTCGAGCGCCATCGCCGGCTCGCCGAGCGCGGTGTCGTCCTTGTATTTGGCGTTGGAGGGCGCCCCCACGACCGCGAATTTCGCGTCCGGCGCAGCGCGGCCGAGGACCAGGGTCGACCCGTCGGGTTGGGTCAGGCTGACCTTGGCGATGCGTTTGTCGGGAATGTCGACGATCCGCCGGTCGAGCCAGTTCGCCGTCTCGTCGGAGAAATCGAGCGAGCCGCGCGCCAGCCAGGATTGCGGGTCGCCGGGCTTTCTGACATAGACCCCGTTATTGCCTTCGCCGAGCCGGTCGTAGCTCTGCTTGCCGACGATCAGCCGGGCCAGCACCGTCTTGGATTTGTCCTCGACCGTGACGAGCGTCGATTTGCCCTTGCCCGGGCCCTCAACCTCGAGGCGCGGGTAGAGAGCGGGCTCGCGGGTTTTCGGCTCGACCAGGGTCATATCGGCCAAGGCCAGCACGATGCGGCGGATTTTCCCGGAAGCTGCGGGATAGTCGCCCTTTTGCGCCACCAGCCAGTTGTTGCCGTCGCGCACAAAGGTCAGGTCGAGCCCGTTGCGCTCGACCGCGACCGACGCGACCTCTCCGAGCTTGCTCGCCAAGCCCGGCTGCGCCGGCTGGTCCGCCCCGGCACGGCTGACCGCTTGCCTGCCGGTGGCCAGCGCCGCCCCAGCGACCGCGACCAGGACCGCGGTTGCCGCGGCGAGCGGGATCAGGCTGCGTCTCTGCATAACGCCCCCTCGGCAGTCGCGAAACCGGCGCCGCTCATGCTTCGAGCGTGCGCCGGCGGCGGCGTTTGACGCGCACCGCCCCAACGATCATCGCGACCACCGCAACGATGATCGGGATCAGCGCGATGTTGAAAAATTCGAGCTCTTCCTTCAGCCCCTCGATGTTGCGGCGCAGCGCCGCCTGCACATCGCGCAGCTGACGGCGGGTTTGCAGCATATCGGCGCGGAACTGCTCGACCGCCTTCTCCTGCTCGGGCGAGAGGGTGGCCGGCGTGTCGGCCTCGCTTTTCCCGGTCAGGTCGGCGAGCTTTGCTTCGGTGCTTTTGAGCTTGGCCTGCAGCGCGTGCTCCTCGGCGCTATAGCGCGCCTGGGCTTCGCGCTGGATATGATCGACAACCACGAATGGGCGGGAAGCGGTGCCGCGGCTGCGCAGCCCGACCAGATCCTCGCCACCGGCCAAGACGTCGATCGCATTGGCGACGAAATCGCCATTGTTGGCGATCGGCACGATGATCGGCTGGCCAAAGAAATTCTGATTCTGCACCCAGAGCCGGTCGTCGAGCATGTCAGTGTCGGCAACGACGACGACATTGATCGGGTGCGCCGATTGCTTGAGCCAATGGGCCGCGGGCGGCTTCGCCACGCTCTGCTTGGCCGCTCCGGCCGTTGCCGCGGGTTTTGGCGGGCCGCCGGGAAAGGCGCTGTCGGCCATGCCAGTCACGTGAGCGGCGAGGATGTAGCGCTTGCCGGTCGGCTGGAAACCGGCAAGCAGGCCGGCGACATCGGGCATGCCGTCAAGCTTTTCGACCGGGATTTTGTCCGAATCGCGCGAGGTCCAGATCAACGGCTCGATCTTGGTCTTGGCCCCCGGCAGCTTCTCGATGATGCCGGCTGATGCGAGGTCGATGTGGCTGAGGTCGGCGGTGATCATGTCGCTGCGATTGAGGTTCGCGGCGTGCAGGTCGAGCCAGGCGACATAGTCGAGCGGCTCGTCGCCGTGCCCGGGCACCGGCACGCTGACCTGCTGCGCATCGCGGCGGTCGCCGGCGACGAATTTGGGCGACATCTGCAAGCCCCAGGCCTTGAACAGCCGCGCCAGGTTGCTGGCGGTGGACGCGCCCGACGGGTTCAGCTGGCTCGGCTGCGAGGCCTGCAGTTCGGAATGCGGATCGACAAAAACCAGCGCCTTGCCGCCCTTCAGCACAAACTGGTCGATCGCGAACAAGGTCTTTGGCTGGAGATGTTGCGGGTGCACCAGCATCAGCACATCGACATCGGCGGGGATCGCCGCGAGGTCAGCGCCGAGCGGCTCGACCTTGTCGAGCTGCTGCAATTGCTGGATGACGGCCATCGGCTGGCTCGGCTGGCCCCGCATCATCGCCATCATGTTGCCGTTGAGCGGCAGACTGCTGATCAGCCCGACCACCGGCTTTTTTGGAAAGGCCAGGCTGTGGACCAGCTTGGTCAGGTCGTATTCGAGAAAGCGCTGCCGGTCGGGTGAAAAGAACGCGATCGTCTGCTGATCGTCGGTCGAGTTGGTGCCGGCGAGGCCGAAATAAACCTGGTCGCCCTCGCTGTCGAGCGGCACCGCCTGCAGGCCGAATGCCACCGCCTGGTCTTCGACCGCCGAATAGGGCTGCGGATTATAGACTTCGAGACGCAGCTTGCCGTGCGCCGCGGCGACGTACTGGTCGAGCAGCTCATGCACCCGCTGCGCATAGACGCCATAGGCCGGGACCTGGTCGCCGAGTCGGGTCGAATAATAAAAACGCAGGGTGATCGGCTCGTCGATCTGCGCCAGGGTGCGCAAGGTGCCGGGCGACAAGGTGTAGAGGTGCTCGGCGGTCAGGTCGAGCCGCGCCGTAAACCAGCGGCCGATGATGATGTTGACCGCGACCAGCATCAGCGCGATGCACACCAGGGCGGCGACCGCGACCGCGCGGCGCGAGCCGAACAGGCCGGGAGAGCGGGCCGTCGAGTTCATCTCACTCGGCCTTTTCAAGATCGACCAGGATCGCGTTGGCGAACAGGAAGGCGATCATGATCGACACGAAATAGGCGACGTCGCGCACATCGAGCACGCCGCGGGTGATGGCGCTGAAATGATCGAGAAAGCTGGCACCGGCGATGCCGCCGATCAGCCATTGCGGCGCCCAGCCCTGGACCAGCCCGAGCACGACCGGCGAGCCGGCGACGGTAAAGACAAAGGCGATTGCCGCGGTGACGACAAAAGCGATGACTTGGTTCTTGGTCATCGCCGACACGCAAGCGCCGATTGCGAGCAAGGCGCCGGCCATCAGCCAGCTGCCGATATAGCTCGCCAGGATCACCCCGTTATCGGGGTGGCCGAGCAGGTTGACGGTGATCCAGAACGGAAAGGTCAGGGCCAGCGCGATCCCGGCAAAGCACCAGGCGGCGAGGAATTTTCCGATGACTGCCTCGGTCATGCGGATCGGCAGAGTGAGGAACAGCTCGATCGTGCCGCTCTTGCGCTCTTCGGCCCATAGCCGCATCGACAGTGCCGGGATCAGGACCAGGTAGAGCCACGGATGAAACGCAAAAAAGGGCTGCAGGTCGGCTTGCCCGCGCTGAAAGAAATCGCCGACGAAAAAGGTCAGCACCCCCGCCATGACCAGAAAAATGACGATGAACACGTAAGCCAGCGGGGTGGCGAAATAGCTCGCGAGCTCGCGGCGAAAGATGGTGCGGATGTTGCGCATGGCGGGTCAGGCCGCTTCGGCGAGCGGGGCCGGCGCCGCCCGCGCCATGGTGATCTCGCGAAAGACGTCGTCGAGCCGGCCGTGCTCGACCCGCAGCAGCGTGATCTGCCAGCGATGGGCGCGGGCCAGGTCGGCGATGTCGGCGGCGATGTCCTCGCCGCCCCGCGGAACGGCGAGCAACGCCGCGCCCTCGCTGTCCTCGATCGCCTCGACCGCGGCGACCGCCGGCAGCCGCGAGAGCTCGGCCCGGATTTGCGCCGGGTCGGCGCCGCGCGACGACAAGGCGCACCGAATTGTGGTGGCGCGAGCGCCGCGCCAGCTCGGCCGGGGTCGCGTCGGCGAGCACGCGGCCTTGGGCAATGATGATCGCCCGGCTGCACACCGCCTCGACCTCCTCGAGCAGGTGGGTCGAGATGATGATCGCCTTCTCCGGCCGCATCGCCGTGATGATCTTGCGCATCTCGTACTTCTGGTTGGGGTCGAGCCCGTCGGTCGGCTCGTCGAGGATCAGCACCTGCGGGTCGTGCAGCAATGCCTGCGCCACCCCGACGCGGCGCCGATAGCCCTTCGAGAGCGTGTCGATCGGCTGATGCAGCACCTCGGCGATATGGATCATCTCGACCACCCGGCCGATGCGGAGCTGCGCCTCGCGCCCGGCAAAGCCGCGGATATGAGCGATAAAGCCGAGAAACTCGGCGGGCGTCATGTCGGGATAGGCCGGCGCGCCCTCGGGCAAGTAGCCGATAGCGCGCTTCGCCGCGATCGGCTCACGGGCGATGTCGTGGCCGCAGACGGTCGCGGTGCCGGCGGTGGGCGCGACAAAGCCGGTGATCATCTTCATCGTCGTCGACTTGCCGGCCCCGTTCGGGCCGAGAAAGCCCAAGACTTCGCCCCGCGGCACATTGAACGAAACGTCATCAACCGCGATCAGCGAGCCGAAATGTTTGACCAGATGACGGATCTCCAGCATAGGCGAGGCCCCCGCATGACGGTGCCGTTTTGCCATCCTCCGCCGGTGCGCGCAGTGCGGCGCAAGCGCGCAGCAATGCGATCCGCCGTCTCGCGGTCGAATAGCCGCGCGCCGGCAATGGAGCTGGCAATCGGGCGCCACCCCCTCCGGGGCGATCAATGATCCGCCGAGTGCGGCTTTTTTCGGGCGTGGTGATGCTCGCCTATGTGACGATGCATCTGTCGAACCACGCGCTCGGCCTCGTCTCGCTGCCGGCGATGGAAGAGGTGCTGGCCTACGTTTTTCTATTTTGGTCGAACCCGCCGGCGCAGGCGCTGCTCTATGGCGCCTTTCTGGTGCATTACAGCCTGGCCTTGTGGGCCCTGTGGGAGCGGCGCACGTTGCGGCTGCGCCCGGGCGAATTGGCCCAGATCGGGCTCGGCTTCGCTATCCCGATCCTGCTCGCCCGCCATGTTGTCGGCAACCGCGTTGCCTACGATTTCTTTGGCACCGACACCAATCACTACACCTATTTGCTGTGGGCCTATTTTGTTCATACGCCCGAGCGCGGCATGCTGCAGATGCTGACCTTGGTGGTCGCTTGGGGTCACGCGATGATCGGCCTGCATTATTGGCTCCGGGTCAGGCCGTGGTACGAGCGGGTGCAGCCGGCCGCGTTGGTCGCCGCCGTCCTGCTCCCGGTGCTTTCGCTGCTCGGCGTGATCGAGGCCGGGCGGCAGGTCGCGGCGCTGGCGGCCGACCCGGCCTGGACCCGGGCGGCCTTTGCTCATATGCGGCTGCCATCACTCACGGCGGCGCACCAGCTCGAACTGATCGGCACCTTGCTTGGCTGGTTCTTCGCCGGCACGGTCGCCGCGGTGCTGCTGGCGCGGCTGGCGCGCTTGTGGTGGCGCCGCCGCCGGGGGCTCGTTCGGGTCGCCTATCCCGATGGCCGCCTCATAGACGTGGTTCTCGGCACCAGCGTGCTCGAGGCGAGCCGGATCGCCGGCATTCCGCACGCCCATGTCTGCGGCGGCCGCGGGCGCTGCTCGACCTGCCGGGTGCGGGTGCGCGCGGAAATCGGCAGCCTCGATCCGCCGGGCGAATCCGAGCGGCGGATTCTGCGGCGCATCGGGGCGACCCCCAATGTGCGCCTCGCCTGCCAATTGCGGCCCAGAGGGGCGGTTGAGGTGACACCCTTGCTGCCGCCCTTCGCCTATGCCGCGGACGGGCGCCGCCGGGTCGATCTCGCCCAGGGCAGCGAGCGCGAGATTGCGATCCTGTTCGCCGACATCCGCGGCTTTACGGGCTTGTCCGAGGGTCGGCTCCCCTATGACGTGGTGTTCATCCTCAACCGCTATTTCGCCGCGGTCGGCCGCGCGGTCGAGAGCGCCGGCGGCCGCGTCGACAAATTCCTCGGCGACGGCGTCATGGCGCTGTTCGGCATCGAGAGCAGCGCGCCGGCGGGCTGCCGCGAGGCGCTGGCCGCGGCCCGGCTGATATCCCTTCGGATGGGCGAGCTTAACGCCTCGTTGCAGGCCGAGATCGAAGAGCCGCTGCGCATCGGCATCGGCATCCATGTCGGGCCGATCATCATCGGCGAGATGGGCTATGGCGGCGCCACCGCGATCACCGCGATCGGCGACGCCGTCAACACCGCCAGCCGGCTGCAAGAGCTGAGCAAGGAATATGGCGTCGAGCTGGTGGCGTCGGAGGAGGTCGTGCGGCGCGCCGGGCTCGACCTGTGGGCCGCTGCCCGCCACGAGGTCGAGATACGCGGCCGGCGAGAGATGCTGGCGGTCCGGACCCTCGCCAGCGCCGCAGAGCTTCCAGACCCAGCGGCACCGCGTATTGCTCCCAATGCTCGCAGCGAGACCGCCAACGCCTGACCGCAGCGCGCACGCCCCGCCGCAGGCCGGCGATGGCTCCGGGACCGCTGGCACACCCGATTGCCGCGCGGCGACAGATCGTCTATCATGGCGTCCAAAATAAAAAGATATCGCGGGCGAATATACGGGTGTGGACCGCTTTAGCGGCGGTTCCGCGCCATGCGCATTCAGGGCTCTTCGAAGAGGATTGCGACCCTCGACATGACGGCGAACGACGATAGAGCGGGGCAGGTGGGGGAGTTGCTTGCCACGCCGGATCTGGCCGACGCGCTCGAAAGCGAGCAGTTCCGACGCTTTTTAGATCAGATCCCAATCGCTATCCTGGTCTCGGAGATCAAAGACCGCGAGCGCATCGTCTATGCCAACCCGGAGTTTGAGAAGCTTTCTGGGCAAGGGGCCGCCGATGTTGAGGGGAGGTCGTGGAGCGTTCTGGGCGGCGACGGCGAGAATGGGCAGCGCAGGCTGGGCGAGGCAGTCGTTCAAGCGAGCGATTTCGTCGGGACGTTTCGCATCGAACGCGCGGCCGGCGATCCCGCGATCGTCGACGCCTACTCCAACGTCATCGAGGACGATGACGGAACGCCCGCCTTCCGGCTGGTGGCGCTGGTGGACGTCAGCGCGCACGAAACGGCACAGCGCCAGGAGCTCGATCAGAGGCTTCGCGAGAAAGACACCTTGCTCCGGGAGATCCAACACCGCGTCAAAAACAACTTGCAGATGATCACGGCGCTCATTCGACTGGAAGCGCGCAACACATCGGGAGGACCGGCCACCTCACGCTTCGATCGGCTCGCAGGGCGCATCGAATCGGTGCAGCTCCTCTATCAGTCGTTATCGGAGGATGCCGGGCAGGGCAGCGAGGTTGATCTCGGCATCTATCTGAGCCAGATCGCGTCCGCGGTCATGCTCTCGCACGGGATAGAGGGCGTCCGGCTGGATCTCAAGCTCGATACTTATCCGGTTTCCGTGAACGTCGCGATGCCAGTCGGGCTCGTTGTCAACGAACTGCTGACCAACGCGCTCAAGCATGCGTTCAACGGCCGCGACGGGGGCACGATCACGGTGCACAGCCTTGCCGAGGACGGCGGCTGCCGCGTCGTTATCGCCGATGACGGCGTCGGCCTTCCTAGCGGCGCGGAGTGGCCCAAGCCCGGTAAGCTCAGCGCCCTGATCGTCCGGTCGTTGCAGGAGAATGCGAAGGCGAGGCTCAAGGTCGAATTCGAGTGTCGGGCGGGGCGTGCGCGTGACGATCCTCTTCGCGCGCGAGGCCGCTGCGCCGGAGCCGGAGGGCTGACGCAAATCGTCGAGCTTCAACCCGCCTTGTCCGCCCAATTAGCTTCCGGATAGAAAACGGTCGATTTCGCCGGTGATGCGCGGGTCGGTCGGGGCGACCTGCGAGGGCCAGGCCCCGGCCAGTTCGCCATCGGGCGCGATCAGGAATTTGTGGAAATTCCAGCGCGGCGTGCCGGCTTCGCCCAGGCTGTCGGCGATCCACCGATAGAACGGGTGGGCCCCGCTGCCGAGCACCCGGCATTTCTGCGCCAGCGGGAAATCGACCGCATAATTGGTCTCGCAGAATTTCTGGATCTCGGCCGCGCTCCCCGGCTCCTGCTGGCCGAAATCGTTCGACGGCACGCCGAGCACGACAAGGCCGCGGTCGCGGTAGCGCCGCCACAAATCTTCGAGCCCGCGATATTGCGGCGTGTACCCGCAATATGACGCGGTGTTGACGACCAGCACCGGGCGGCCGCGCCAGGCGTCGAGCGGCAGATTTTTGCCGTCGATCGACGCAAACTCGAAGCGATGAGCGTTCTCGGGGTCGGGCATCGGCAGCTTCCCTGGCAAGCGGATCGCGTTCGTCGGTCAGCATAGCGCGAACCCCGCCGCGCGACAGCCGCCGCATTTCGGGTTGCGCGCTAATGTCCGTTCGCGGAGAGTGAACCCGGTTTCGGCCAGGACAGCCGCCGATGCTTTTGCTGTTTTTTCTGAAGGGCATCGTGGTCGGTGCCGTGATCGCCGTTCCGGTCGGCCCGGTCGGTATTTTGTGCCTGCGCCGGACGATATTCGAGGGCCGCCTGTCAGGGCTGGTGTCTGGGATGGGAGCGGCATCCGCCGATGCGCTGTTTGGCGTTGTCGCCGCCTTTGGCCTGACCTTTGTTGCCGACTGGCTGCTCGGCTACCAAACCTGGCTGCGCGCGGGCGGCGGCCTTTATCTGCTGTATGCCGGCGGCGCCGCTCTGCTGTCCGAGCCGCACGACAAGATCGCCGAGGAATCGGACCCGGAAACCCTGCTCCGCGATTTTGCCTCGGCCTTTGCCTTAAGCATCACCAACCCGGTGACGATCCTGGTGTTCTTGGGGATTTTCGACGCCCTGGGTCTGGGCGGTGCGCGCGCGGCGCTACTGGGCGCGGCGCTGCTGGTGCTCGGGGTCTGGATCGGGTCGTTCGTGTGGTGGCTGGCGCTGAGCTCGGGCGTCGGGATGTTTCGCCGTGCGATCGAGCCGCGCCACCTCGCCTGGGTCAGCCGCGGCTCGGGGCTCATCTTGTTCCTGACCGGAGCGGCGCTGCTGGCCTCGATTGTGGTAGATCACCTGGTCTGAGCGCAAACCAAGAGGCTGCAATGGTCTATCTGCCGCCCGTTTTTACCGAGGCGCGGCCCGAAGTGCTGATCGCGCATATCAAGCGCTACGATTTTGGCCTCCTCGTCAGTCATGGCCCGGCGGGGCTGGTGGCCAGCCACATCCCGTTTCTGGTCGAGCGGAGAAGGGCGGCCTCCGGGGGCGAGGAGCTGCATCTCGAGGGCCACCTCGCCCGCGCCAATCCGCAGGTTGCCGAGCTCGCCCTTGGCGGCGAGGCACTGGCGATCTTCAGCGGCCCGCACGCCTATGTCTCGCCCAGCTGGTACGCGAGCGGGCCGGCGGTGCCGACCTGGAATTATGTCGATGTCCACGCCTATGGCGCGCTGCACCTGGTCAAGGATGACGAATGGCTGCGCCGCTTTCTGCACAAGCTCTCGGCCCGGCACGAGGCCGGAAGCGCGGCGCCGTGGCGGATCGAGGACCAGCCCGCCGCCTATATTGCCGGGATGATCAAGGGGATCATCGGCCTCGACATCGCCGTCACCCGGCTCGAAGGCAAATACAAGCTCAGCCAGAACCGGCCGGCCGCCGATCGACCGCTTATCGCCGCCGCGCTGGAGGCGCGGGGCGGGGCCGATGGGCTCGGCATCGCCCGGCTGATGCGCGAGCGCGAGCCTGGCGCGCCCTGACCGGATACTCAGCGGCCACGGAAATGCTTGTAGAAATCAACGACGTCGGGGCTCTGTTGAAAGCCGAGGACGACGGTGAGGTCGGTCCCCTTATGCCCGGCGAGCGGGATCGTCTCCTCGATATGGTCGGTGACGCCGGCGCGGATCTGGTTGGGGTCGAACGCGATATGGACGGCAAACGGCTTTTTGCTGAGGATTGTGCGGTCGGGCCCGGTGACCGCGACAAAATAGTCAAAATCCACCGCATCGCCCTTGGCCGCCGGCCCGCGCTGGCCGACGACGATCACGTCGAGCGCCATATGCACTGCATCTGGGGTGTACTCGCAGGTCCGGTCGACTTCGCTCAACAGCCCGTAAAAGGCGACATTTTGCGGGATGCGCTGAGCGGCTGCGCCAAACACGGCAGTGTCGGCCAGCGGCCGCAGGATGACCGCGCTCGGACAGGGTGCGGCCGGCTTCGAGGCGAATGGCGAGGGGAGCCCGCCGCAGCCGGACAGGGCGAGCAGGCCCAAAACTGCCGCGGCCTGCGCGGCCCGGACCCGGCT
Organism: uncultured Alphaproteobacteria bacterium; assembly: GCA_963738185.1. Taxonomy (GTDB): domain Bacteria; phylum Pseudomonadota; class Alphaproteobacteria; order ATCC43930; family CGMCC-115725; genus AP-15. The sequence goes on from CAVTVA010000003.1 coordinate 2,323,747, forward strand.
CACAGCCCGCTATGGGTCCCGTCGCAGAACGGCTTGCCCCCGGTCTGCTTGCAGCCGCACAGCCACACTTCTTCGTCGGCCGTGGCGGTGAACGGCACCGGGGTGAGCCCGGTGCCCTGATGCGAGCCGTCGCAGAACGGCTGCTTGCCGCTGCGCCCGCAGGCGCACCAGAAATACCGCTTGCCGGCCTCGACAGTGATGCCGTAGGGCTCTTTTTGCGCTGGGATCGGTTCGGCCAATGTTTTCCCCCACCATCGTCGCCGCCGGTTTCTGCGCGCTGCGGCGGCGCTTGAACGGCGCCGGGACTGTATTCGAGGCTCGCCCGTCGCACAAGCCGGGCTGAAACCGGGAGCGGTGAACCGCCGATGGCCGTCTATACCGACGTCGCCGACGACGAGCTGCGGGGCTTCGTCGCCCTCTACGACATCGGCGAGGTGCTGTCGTGCAAGGGCATCGCCGAAGGGGTCGAGAACTCGAACTTCCTGGTCACGACCGAGCGCGGCAACTTTATCCTGACCCTTTACGAAAAGCGGGTGGCGCGCGCCGACTTGCCGTTTTTTATCGCGCTGATGGACCATCTGGCGCATCGCGGCGTTGCCTGCCCGACCCCGTTGCGCGGGCATGACGGGGCAGCGCTGCGCGAATTGTGCGGCCGCCCGGCGGCGATGGTGACGTTTCTCGCCGGGATGTGGCCGCGCCGTATCCAGACCTTCCATTGCGCCGGCCTCGGCCGCGCGTTGGCGGGTTTGCACAGCGCCGGCGCCAATTTTGCCATGACCCGCGCCAACGACCTGTCGGTCTCCAGCTGGCGCCGGCTGTTCGAGGCCTGCGGCAGCCGTGCCGGCGAGGTCCAGCCCGGGCTCGCCTTCGAGATCGAGACTGAACTGGCGCAGCTCGAAGCGGTCTGGCCGGGCGACTTGCCGATCGGCGTGATCCATGCCGATCTGTTTCCGGACAACGTGTTCTTTCGCGACCGCGAGGTCTCGGGGCTGATCGATTTCTATTTCGCCTGCACCGATTTTCTTGCCTATGATTTGGCGGTGTGCCTCAACGCTTGGTGCTTTGAAGCCGATGGCAGCCTCAACGTGACCAAGGCGCGGCTGCTGCTCGATGGTTATCGGCGGGAGCGGCCTTTGGCGCGCGCCGAATTGGCGGCGTTGCCGCTGCTCGCCCGCGGCAGCGCGCTGCGCTTTTTGTTGACGCGCCTCTACGACTGGCTCAACCAGCCGCCGGCGGCGCTGGTCCGGCCCAAGGACCCGATAGAGTTTCTGCGCCGGCTGCGCTTTCACCGCAGCGTCACGAGCCCGCGCGATTACGGTCTCGATGCCTGAGCCTCGCGATCGGGGGAGCGGCGGGGCCGGGGCGGCCGCGGTCGAGATCTTCACCGACGGCGCGTGCAGCGGCAATCCCGGCCCCGGCGGATGGGCCGCGATCCTGCGCTATCGCGGCACCGAGAAGGAGCTTTCCGGGTTCGCGCCCGACAGCACCAACAACCGCATGGAAATGATGGCGGCGATCGAGGGACTCGAATCTCTGAAGCGGCCCTGCCGGGTGCGACTCTACAGCGACAGCCAGTATTTGCGCGACGGCATCACCAAGTGGATCCATGCCTGGAAGGCGCGCGGCTGGCGCACCGCCGACAAGAAGCCGGTCAAGAACATCGATCTGTGGCAGCGCCTCGACGCCGCCGCCGCCCGCCACGAGGTTGCTTGGGAATGGGTGCGCGGCCATGCCGGCCACCCCGAAAACGAGCGCGCCGACGCGCTCGCCCGCGCCGCCATCGCGCGAGCGGCTGTCGCAGCCCCCGGATGAAATTCCGGCTCGGGATGACGATGTCCGGCCGTTCGGGACTAGAAAAGAAATTCGGGATCCCGTTCGGCCGCTATTGACTCAGACGCAGGCGCAAGGTTCATCACGGCGTCATGGCCGGGTTGCGGCTTGGCCTGGCCCTCCGATGCCTGATCAGCGCCGCGGCCGCCGGCCGCGAGCTGCCGGCGCAGCGACCTCATCTCCTCGAAGCGCGTGGTCACGTCGCGCAGGACCGCGCCGATGCCGAGCATCCGGCCCGCCTCGTCGCGAAACGGAACGACCGTGAACTCGATCGAGATGCGCGCGCCGTCCTTGCGCGAGGCCGGAACCGCGAGAACGTCGCCGGCGCCAAAGCGGCTCCTGCCGGTCCGCATGGTCTGGTCGAAGCCCGCCCAGTGACGGGCGCGCAGGCTCTCGGGGATGATGATGTCGAGCGGCTTGCCCAACGCCTCCGCCGCGCCGAAGCCAAAGATCCGTTCGGCGCCGGCGTTCCAGAACCGGATCACCCCTTTGCCGTCGGCGTAGATTACCGCGTCCGGCATCTGATGGACCAGGGTCCGAAAAAACCGGTCCGGATCGAAATCGGCGTTCACGAGGGCCTCCTCTCGGCAGTTCTTCCCAGTGCGCTCCCGGCTCTTGCGTCCCCTGGTCACGCCCCAAAAACCGGCTGCGAACCCGCGGTCGCCGCGACCTGCCCTCCGATCTTGCCGGTGACGAAAAGCCGGCCGAGCCGTTCGCGGCGGGCTCCCTCAGGCGTTTTTTTCGCCGAAGGAATGTTAAACTGGTTCTGGACGGCTGCTGATTTCGAACCGGCTCCGAGAGGGGAACGATGCCGTACGATCGCAACAACGTTTTCGCCCGTATCCTGCGCGGCGAGATCCCGTGCAGCAAGGTCTACGAGGACGAGCACGTCCTAGCCTTTCACGACATCAACCCGCTGACCCCGACCCATATACTGGTGATCCCCAAGGGCGAATATGTATCGCTCGACGATTTTGCCGCGAAGGCCAGCGCGGCCGAGCATTCGGCGCTGTTCCGCGCCTTGGGGCAGATCGCCAGCGAGCGAGGCATCGCCGAAACCGGCCATCGCATCATCGCCAACAGCGGCCCCGACGGTCACCAGGAGGTGCCGCATTTCCACGTGCACCTGTTCGGCGGGCGCGATCTCGGGCGGATGCTGCTGCGGCAGTGACCAAGCGCTCCGCTGCGGACCAACTCGGAGCGGGAGGACGCGAAAGGCACCGCGGCGCCGGCCAAGTCTGCGGCCATATCCCAGCGACCGGCGGCGTAGCAACGACAAAGGCTCGTTCAGCCCCATGACTTGGCGGCGCGCGTCAGCTCGGTAACGGCGCACAACCGCACCGCTTCACGTATGCGGAAGCCTCGCCGGCCTAGCGCAATCGCAGGATCAGGGCTTGGTCGCCTGCGGCTGGCCGGCGGGCCGTTTGTCGGCGCCCTTCTTTTTCTGCTTGGGCTTTTTGGCCTCCCGGCCCGACCGCTTCTGCTCCTTGTTGGCCATCGCAACCTCTCGTCATTCTGGTCATGGCGAATATGCTGCGGCGGTGCCGCGATGCAACCGCGGAAATTCGCGCATCGGTGAAATCTACGATCGATGCCGCGGCCACCGCTTGGCTTCGACCCCGGCATCGGCGCCAGAGGCGATCGCGGCAAGGCGGGCGGCGAGCGACGCGCCGGGCCATGCCGCCCCGACGGCCTCCTCATAGGCTCGGCAGGCCTGCAGCACCGCGAGATCGCGATAAAGAGGTCCGGTCACCTGCAGCCCGATCGGCAAGCCATCGGCCATCCCGCACGGGATCGATGCCGAGGGGTTCTTGGTCAGGTTGAACGGCGCGGTATAGGGCATCCAGCGCGGATAGTTGTTTGGGTTTGGCAAATCGTCCTCGCGCGGCTCGGCATAAGCCGCCGGGATCGGCATCGTCGGCGACAGCAGCAAATCGTAGCGGTCGAAAAACAGCCGCACCGCCTGGCCGAGCGCGGCACGCCGCGCGATCGCCTCGACATACTGCTCCTGCGTCACCTTCTCGCCGCGGCGGCACAGCGCCACGAGGCCCGGATCCATCACCGCCGGCGCATCCGCCGGCAAGCCGCGCAGCAGGGCCCAGAACGCAGCCAGCGCCAGCGGCTCGAAAATCCCGCGCGGCGATTGCGGGAACGGGTCGGCCGGCTCGACCACCGCACCAAGGCTGCGGAAAACCTCGGCGGCGCGCTCGACCGCGGCGCGGACCGCGGGCTCCGGCTCGGCCAGGCCCAGGGTCGGCGACAGCGCAATGCGCCTGCCCCTTATGGCCCCCTCATGCACCCGCAGGCGGTAGTCGATGCCGTCATCGGGCAGGCTCCCCCAGTCGCGCGAATCCGGGCCCTTGACCGCGTCGAGCATCAGCGCAGCGTCGGCGACATGGCGCGCCATCGGCCCGATATGGGCGACATCGCCAAAGGCCGATGGGGGATAGACCGAGACCAAGCCAAAGGTCGGCTTCAGCCCGAAGACGCCGCAGAACGCGGCCGGGATGCGGATCGAGCCGCCGGCGTCGGTGCCGACCGCCAGCGGGCACACACCGGTCAGCAACGCCACCGCGCTGCCGCCGCTGCTGCCGCCCGGCGTGCGCTCGAGGTTCCACGGGTTGCGGGTGATTCCACTTAAGGGCGAGTCGGTCAGCGGCTTCCAGCCGAATTCCGGGGTCGTGGTCTTGCCGAACAGCACCGCGCCCTGCGCGCGCAGCTTTGCGGTCACCGGCGAGTCCTCGTCCCAGGGCTGGTTCGGGTCGATCGTGCGCGAGCCGACCAGGCGCGGCCAGCCGCGGGTCAGCACCGTGTCCTTGATCGCGACCGGAACCCCGTCGAGCAACCCCTGCGGCGCGCCCCTCTGCCAGCGCGCCTCCGAGGCGCGCGCCGAGGTCATCGCCGCTTCCGGGTCGTACAGCACAAAAGCGTTGACCGCGCCCTCATAGCGTTCGAGCCGGGCTAGGGTTTCGGCCAGCACCTCGACCGGCGACAATTTTTTCTCACGGTAGAGCGCCAAGAGGCGCGTCGCCGGCAAAAAGGCGGTCTCATCGGTCATCGGCGCTCCCCCTCAGGTCACTGCGACGACATTCTTAAGCGGCTCGCCGCGCACGAAGCGGTCGATGTTGCGGGCGACATCGCGCGAGCGCCGCTCCACGGTCCCCTCGGTCCAGGGCGAGCAATGCGGCGTCATCACGACATTGGGCAATTCGTGGAACGGGTGGCGCGACGGGCGCGGCTCCGGCTCCGCAGCGCTCGGATAGCGCCACCAGGTGTCGAGCGCGGCACCACCGATCTTGCCGTCGCGCAGCGCCTGATAAAGCGCCTCTTCATCGGCGATCGGGCCGCGCGCCAGATTGATCAGAAACGCGTGGGGTTTCATAGCCGCGAGCCGGCCCCGGTCGATCAGCCCGTGGGTTTGCGGCGCCAAGGCGCAGCTCAGCACGACCACGTCGCATTCGCTCAGCATGCGGTTGAGGTCGGAGAGCGGATAGACCAGTTGGACCGCGGACGAGGGCTCGCGCGGGGTGCGGTTGGCGGCGAGCACCCGACAGCCAAGCGCGGCGGCGCGCCACGCGACCTCATGCCCGATATGGCCGAGCCCGATGATCCCGACCGTCTGCCCGGCGATCTCGCCGCGCAATGGGCCGCCGGCAAGCGGGCTCCACCGCCACGAGCCAGCCTGAAACGAGGTCGCAATTTCCGGAAAGCGATGCCGCCAGGCCAGCATCGCCATGATCGCGAACTCGCCAAGCGCCGGCTCGTGGCCATAGGCGTTGCACAAGGTGACGCCGCTGGGCAAGGCCGCGACCTCGATCGCATCGGTGCCGGCGAGCGGCACCTGCAGCAGCCGCAGGCGCGGCGCCGGAGGCGACCCGGCCGACCATGCCCCGGTCAGCACGATCTCCGCCTCGGCCAGCGCCACCGCCACCCGGGTGCGTGCGGTGTCGTCGGCGAGGATGTCGACGGCCACATCGGTCTCGATGTATCCGGCGATCCGCGCCGCCTGCGAGGCGGCAAACGCGCCGAGAAACAAGGTTTTCATAATCTATCCGATGCGCCCGCCCCGGTCGCCGAGCCCTAAGAGTACCGCAGCCGATCTGCGCGCGACAGCCATTCCGGCCGCCCGATGAAAACTAGGATCGGCGGCTGCGCGTAGAAGCCGCGGGAGCGGGCCCGCTAATCTCGCCATCATTATATGACATGGTCCCGAGTGGCTTCATGGAAGTATGGTCGGACGACAGCATGCAAATCGCCCCCGCCTGCGACATCACCCCCACAACCGGCCGGAGAATTTTCCTGCTGATTTGCTGCTGAAGCAGGACAGCGGCGATTTGTTGCTCAATCACCAATTGTCGAACCGGAATGGCGGTGTCGAAGTGATGCGGAACCCAAGGATTATGCCCGGTGAGCATCGGCTTTGACCTGCTGGCGCGCGATGGCACGGCGCGGCGCGGGAAGGTCTCGACCGCGCATGGGGTGATCGACACTCCGGCCTTTATGCCGGTCGGCACCGCGGCCACGGTCAAGGCGATGACCCCCGAGGGGGTGGCCGCCACCGGCGCGCAGATCATCCTCGGAAACACCTATCACCTGATGCTGCGGCCTGGCGCCGAGCGCATCGCCGCACTCGGCGGCTTGCACCGTTTTATGAACTGGCCGCACGCGATCCTGACCGATTCCGGCGGCTTTCAGGTTATGTCCTTGGCCAAGCTGCGCACCATCGCCGAGGACGGCGTCGCCTTTTGCTCGCATCTCGACGGCAGTCGGTATCTCTTAACCCCGGAGCGTTCGGTCGCGATCCAGCATCTCCTCGGCGCCGATGTGACGATGGCGCTCGACGAATGCACCCCCTACCCGCCGCCCCGCGAGGCGGTCGAAGCCTCGATGGAATTGACCTTGCGCTGGGCCGAGCGATCGCGTCGCGCGTTTATCGGGAGGCCCGGCCACGGCATCTTCGGCATCGTGCAAGGCGGGGTCCATCCCGGTCTGCGCCTGAGCGCGGCGGCAAGGTTGATCGAGATCGGCTTTGACGGGTACGCGGTCGGCGGGCTTGCGGTCGGCGAGGGTCGGCAGATCATGCTCGAAATCCTCGACGCGACCGTGCCGGCATTGCCGGCGGATCGGCCGCGCTACCTGATGGGGGTTGGCAAGCCCGCCGATCTGGTCGGTGCGGTGACGCGCGGCATCGACATGTTCGATTGCGTGCTGCCGACGCGCTCCGGGCGGACCGCGCAGGCGTTCACCCGCCGCGGGGTGCTAAACCTGCGCAACGCGCGCCACGCCGACGATCCGACGCCGCTCGACCCGGAATGCCGCTGCCCGGCTTGCACCGGCTACAGCCGCGCCTATCTGCACCATCTCGCCCGCTGCGGCGAGATCCTCGGGGCCATGCTGCTGACCGCGCATAATCTACGTTACTATGCCGACCTGATGGCCGGGATGAGGACGGCAATAGAACAGGGCGCCTTGGCGGATTTTGCCGCCGCGTTTGGCGAGGCGCAGACCGGATCGCAGCAGATGGACGGCGCATGACCGACGCATTTGCACTGACCCAGCTCGGGCGAGCGACCAAGCTGCCGCAATCGCCGGGGGACGCGGTGCTGGAAACCGTGCCGAACCCGCACCCCGGCCTCGCTTATGTGGTACGCTTCACCTGCCCCGAATTCACCTCGCTGTGCCCGGTCACCGGCCAGCCCGATTTCGCCCATCTGGTCCTCGATTACGCACCCGAGGCGGCAATCCTGGAGAGCAAATCGCTAAAGCTCTATCTTGGCGCGTTCCGCAACCACGCCGCGTTCCACGAGGATTGCACACTCGGTATCGCCCGGCGGCTCGTCGCAACGCTCGCCCCGCGCTGGCTGCGCATCGCCGGCTATTGGTATCCGCGCGGCGGCATCCCGATCGATGTGTTCTACCAGACCGGCGAGCCGCCCGCCGGCCTCTGGCTCCCCGACCCAGGCGTGGCGCCCTATCGCGGCCGCGGTTGACCCGGAAATGGCGGATCCGATCCGCGAGGCGATCCGCGACCGCGCGCTGACCGAAGGATTCGATGCGGTGGGCTTTGCCGCGGCGCATCTCGATGCGGCGGCGCGTGATGGCCTCCACGAGTTCATCGCCCGCGGCTATCACGGCGATATGGGCTGGCTCGCCGGCACTGCCGCGCGGCGCGGTGACCCGCGGGAGCTGTGGCCGGACGCTCGCACCGTGGTTGTGCTTGGCGTCAATTACGCCCCCGATGACGATCCGCTGGCGACGGCGGGCATGCCCGATCGCGGCGCCGTCTCGGTCTATGCGCGCGGGCGCGACTATCATGACACATTAAAGCGGCGGCTGAAGTTGCTCGCCCGCTGGATCGATGGGCAATGGCCCGGCGCGCTCAAGCTTTTTGTCGACACGGCACCGGTCATGGAAAAGCCGCTGGCGCAGCAGGCCGGGCTCGGCTGGCAGGGCAAGCACACCAATCTCGTCTCGCGACAATTCGGCTCATGGCTGTTTCTCGGCGAGATTTACCTGAGCCTGGCGCTCGAACCCGACGCCGCCGCGGCCGATCGCTGCGGCTCCTGCCGGCGGTGTCTCGACGCCTGCCCGACCGCGGCGTTTCCCGCACCCCATCGGCTCGACGCGCGACGCTGCATCTCGTACCTGACAATCGAGCACAAGGGGATGATCCCGGTCGAGCTGCGGCCGGCGATCGGCAACCGCATCTATGGCTGCGACGATTGCCTCGCTGTCTGTCCGTGGAACAAATTCGCGCAAGCGGCGCATGAGCCCGATTTTCTGCCGCGCGCCGAGCTGACATCGCCCCGTCTCGCCGAGCTCGCGTCACTCGACGACGCCGCCTTTCGCCGGTTGTTCGCCGGTTCGCCGGTCAAACGCATCGGCCGCGACCGGTTTCTGCGCAACGTGCTGATCGCGATCGGCAATGCGGAGCCGGGCGACGGGCGGGGCGTCGCCGCGGCGCGGCGCTGCCTCGACGACGACGCAGCGCTGGTCCGCGCCGCCGCAGTCTGGGCGTTCTCGCGGCTGGCCCCGTCCTCGCTCTACGCGGCGGAGCGGGCCGACCGCATGGCCACAGAGCCGGACCCACTGGTTCGCGAAGAATGGCAGCGCGGCCCGGCCCGGCCGTGAAGTGCGAGCCTTGCACGATGGTTGCGCCCGGTGTATTCGCCCGGCACACTCGCCCCGGCCATCAGCGACGGACCCGCCATGCGAAGCTTGCCCGCCCTTGCGCTCACAGCGCTGCTTGTTGCCGGCTGCACCCCCTATATTCCGGTCAAGGACGCGTTCGGGGTCAGCGCGCAGCAGCCGGTCGGGACCATCCCGCCCGAATTTGCCGAGTTCAACAATTACAATCCACAGGCCGCCCTGCTGCTCGCGGAGCAGATCTGCGCCACACCCTATCAGCTGCAAGTCGAGAAGTCGCTGCCGGCGGCGCCGGGCGAGATCGTCTCGGCAACCGGGCGCTGCCAAACCTACCCGAACCCGCTCGCCACATTGGTCAACCGGGTTCCGCTGCGATCGCGCGCCGCCGCGGCGGCCATGCCGTGACATCGACGACCACCTGATCGAGGGCCGCCAGCTGCTCTTCCCAACGATATTCGGTTTCCGCCGCGATGCGCGCCTTGTGCGCCATCTCGTTGCGCAAGCCCTGATCGCGCAGCAGGCGGACGACCTGCGCGGCAAATTCGTGGGGATCATCGCTCACCACAATGCCTTCTCCCTTGGCAATCGAGATGCCGGTCCAAGCCGCGGTGGAGGCGACGCAGGGCAGCCCCATCGCCAGCGCCTCGAGCACCTTGTTCTGCACCCCGCGCGCGATGCGCAGCGGAGCGACGAAAACTTCCGCCCGGTCGAGGTATGGCCGGGTATCCGGAACCCAGCCGGTTACGGTGACGGCACGGCGTCTCGCCAAGCGCCGCACGGCGGCGCTCGGGCGATTGCCGCAGATGGTGAAGCTGGCCTCCGGGATTTGCGCCTGCACTGCCGGTAAGATCTCGTGACAGAACCAAGTGACCGCATCGACATTGGGCAAGTAATCCATCACTCCAGTAAAGATGATTGATCCGGGCAGCTTCGCGCCGCTCGACGAGCGAAAATAGTCGAGATCCACCCCGTTGCCGATCAGCGAGACCCCAACCCCGGGGAAAAGGCGTTCGAAATCGCTTTTCTCGCCCTCGGTGCACACCAGCGCATAAGAAAAGCGGCGCGCAATGCGGCGTTCATAGGCGAGCAGCCGATCTGCCTCGATCTGATAAATCCACCTCACGGGTATTGGTGTCTTCGCGGCGAATTGTGCCCATTTCAACAAATCGAGGTCGTGGAACTGGATAATCCGCGGTACGCCAGGGAAGTGCTCGGCGTATTGGGCGACATTGCCGCTGAAAACGATGATCAGATCGGGCGGAAGCTCCTCATATTTCTGAATGATCGCTCGATGCAGCGCTGCTTCGTCAAACGCGGCGACCGACAGCGGCCGCCCGTCGACGAGCGCCTTAAGCGCGCGCAGCCGGCCCGTGGTCGGGCTGACTGGAACCGCGGTGACGCTCGTTGCCCAGGCCCGCAGCCCGGGGAGGTTGTCGAGGTCGCGCGCGCCGTCGCCAAGGCAGAAGACATGTACCTCATGCGCCTTCGAAAGGTGGCGGATTTCGTTGAAGGTCGGGATCTTGTCGCCACGGTCGGGCGGGAACGGAACCCTCTGGCAAATAAAGAAAATCCGCATCGCTCATTGCCCTCGATCAGCCCGCCGCCGGGTCGCGCCCGGCGCGGGCGCCGAGTTGATCGCAATCGGGCCGCAGGCTGCCGCTCAAAATGGGCATCCCGGATGGACCTCGCCTCCACAACTGGACAGCGCTGCGTAGCCAATGCTACGCTGCTGCTGTCGTCATATATCCGATGTTCGCTCTTTATTACAGTTTACCGGATGGGGTCCCATTAGATTTCTCGTCCGATGAGGGTTCGCGACGCCGCGACACATTTGAGGAGTTCGGCCGTGATTTCGGATTTGCGCACGACCATTCGGGCCCGGGCCCCATTGCGGCTTGGCCTCGCCGGTGGCGGCACCGATCTCTCGCCCTATTGCGACGAATTCGGCGGCGCTGTGCTCAACACGGCAATCGACCGGTTTGCCTACGCTTTCATCAGCCCGCGCGACGATGGCAAGGTGGTGTTCCGCGCCAAGGAGCTGAACTGGGAGGAGACGCTGGAGACCGCGCCCGAGCTGCCCCAGGCGCGGCTGCTGCTGCATCGCGGCGTCTATGAGCGCATGGTGCGCGACCATAATGGCGGACAGCCGATCGCGGCGACGATCACCACCACTGTCGACGCGCCGCTGGGCTCGGGCCTCGGCTCGTCCTCGGCGCTGGTTGTCGCCTTGGTCGATGCCTTTCGCGCGCTTTTTGCCGCACCGCTTGGACAATATGACGTGGCGCATTTGGCGTTCGAGGTCGAGCGCCTTGATCTCGATCTCGCCGGCGGCAAGCAGGACCAGTACGCGGCGGCCTTTGGCGGCACCAACTTCATCGAATTTTTGGCCAACGATCGGGTCATCGTCAATCCGCTGCGAGTCTCCGACAGCGCCCGCAGCGAATTCGAATCCTCGCTCGTCATCTGCTTTTGCGGGAGTTCGCGCAACGCGTCCGAGATCATCGATCGGCAAATCGCCGGGATGATGGATCACGGCATTCGTGCGCTCGCCGCGCTGGACGAGTTGAAAGCGGACGCGATCAAGATGAAGAACGCGCTGCTCGCGGACGATGTCCGCGCCATCGCCCGCATCCTCGATAATTCATGGCGCGCGCAGCAAATGACCGCTTCCGGCATTACCACCGAGCGCATCGATGCGCTGCACGATATTGCCCTTGCCAATGGCGCGCTCGCTGGCAAGGTGTCGGGCGCCGGCGGCGGCGGCTTTGTGATGTTCATCGTCGAACCCGAGAACCGAATGGCCCTGCTCGAAGCGCTGAACGCCGCGGGCGGCATCGCCGGGCCGGTCAAATTTGCCGAGCGCGGTTGTGAGGCCTGGCAGGTGCGCCGATGAACCCGATCGTCAGCTACTTGATGCAATCGCGCGATGCGGTCCAGGCCGCGATCGACGACCCGGTGTTTTGCAACACCATCGATGCGATCGTCGAGCTGACTGCCGGTGCGCTCGGCAGCGGCCGCAAGCTCTTGCTCGCCGGCAATGGCGGCAGCGCCGGCGACGCGCAGCACATCGCCGGCGAATTCCTGTCGCGGCTCAACTACGATCGCGCTCCGACCGCAGCCTTGGCCTTGACCACCGACAGCTCCGTCTTGACCGCGATCGGCAATGATTATGGCTACGAGCGGATTTTCGAGCGCCAAATCCTCGGGCTCGGCGCGGCTGGCGACGTGTTCATGGCGATCTCGACCTCGGGGCGCTCGCCGAACATCTTGCGCGGGATCGACGCCGCCCGCGACAAGGGTCTCGCGGTCGTCGGCCTGACTGGCCGGACCGGCGGGGAAATGGCCGGGCGTTGCGATCTTTGTTTGCACGCACCATCCGATGCGACGCCGCTGATCCAGCAGATCCACATCATCGCCGGGCATATTATCTGCGGCCTGGTCGAAGCTCGCTTGTTCCCGCTGCCGCGCTGACCGCGCCGCCCTTCGATGATCCGGCAGGCGGCGATCCTGTGCGGCGGGCTGGGGACCCGGCTCGGCGGGCTGACGGCGCAGACGCCAAAACCGCTGCTGCCGGTCGCCGGCCAGCCGTTTCTCGATGTGCTGCTGTTCGAGCTCGGCCGCCACGGCGTCAGGCAAATCCTGCTGCTCGCCGGGTTCGCCGCCGACCGGATCGTCGAATATGCGAACAAGACGCCGATCAAGGCGCGGTTCGGGATCGAGATCGAGGTCTCGGTCGAGCCGGAACGCGCCGGGACCGGTGGTGCTGTGTGGCATGCACGCGATCGTCTCGATCCCAATTTCTTGTTGCTCAACGGCGATTCATGGTTTGACATCAACTTGTTGGCGTTGGCCGCCGAGCTGGAAGCGGAGCCGTTGGCGATCGCCGCGATCGCAGTCAGAGGGCTGGCCGACGCCTCCCGCTATGGCACGGTAGAGATCGAGCGGGGCCGGGTCGCCCGGTTTGGCGCGCGCCCGCAATGCCCAGGCCCGGGGCTTGTCAATGGCGGCGTTTATCTGTGCCGGCGAGCGTTGCTCGACCGTCTGGCGCCGTGCTGCTCGCTCGAAACCGATGCGTTCCCGCGACTGGCCGCGGATGGGCTGTTGCGCGGGGTGCGATTTGACGGCTATTTCATCGACATCGGCGTCCCGCAATCTTACGCCGATGCGCAGCATCAGATCCCGCACCGGCGCCGGCGGCCGGCCGCTTTTCTAGACCGCGACGGGGTCTTGAACCACGATGACGGCCATGTCGGAACACGGGCGCGTTTTCGCTGGATCGAGGGCGCCGCGGCGGCGGTCAAGCGGCTCAACGATGCCGGGCTGTTTGTCTTTGTCGTGACCAACCAGTCCGGGGTCGCGCGCGGCTTTTACTCCGAGACGGATGTTCAGGGATTGCATGCCGGTCTTGCCGCCGAGCTCGCTGCGAGCGGGGCCCATTTCGACGACATCCGCTACTGCCCATTCCACCCCGAGGCCATGATCGCGGAGTACCGGCGGCAGAGCGACTGGCGCAAGCCTGCACCGGGAATGATCACCGACCTGTTGCGCTGTTGGCCGGCGGACCCGGCGAGAAGCTTTCTGATCGGCGACAAAGACATCGATTGCGCCGCCGCCATTGCCGCCGGCATCGAGGGCCACCTGTTTCCCGGCGGCGACCTCGACCGCTTTGTCGCCGGGATGCTGGCCTCGAGGCGCTCAGACCCTGGTCGGCTGAGAGCCGGGCCGTTCGCGGCGCGAACAGCCGATCGAGGCTCCAGGCCCCGCCGCCTGCGACAAACAGATAGAAGAAGATGAAGCAGTAGAGGATTGCCGCGTCACCCCCGTTGAGCTCCGGGAACGGGCCCCTCTTGAGGTGCACCATAAAATAGGCGACCGCCATGTCGCCGGCCAGGATGAAGGCGGCCGGTCGGGTGAACAACCCGACACAGACGAGCGCGCCGCCGATCAACTCGATGAAGCCCTGGACCCCGAGCAGCGAGGCCACATGCAGGTGCGCGAAGTTGGCGACTGGCGGAAAGCCAAACAGCTTTGAGAGGCCATGCTCGAAAAAGCAGAGGCCAGCGACAAAGCGCAGGATGCTCAGCACGCGCCGCTCCCACGGGAGCGACCAAGTCTGGTTCGTGGGCATGACAGAAACCCCCTTGCATCAGGTTCGCGGGCATTCGGGCCCTGGGGTTGGCCGGAGGTTAACCTTTCTCATCGGCCGCGCACAAGGATCGCGCCGATCTCGGCCGCTGCGGTGCTGGCGCCGCAGCCAGCTCCCACGTACATTCGACTTAAAGTTAAGAGGCGGGCAAGCACATGGCCGCGCAGGTTCGGACAGTGGCGTTCAGCGGGATCGAGGTCATCGAGGTCGAAGCCCAGGTGACGATCACCTCCGGGCTGCCGGCCTTTACCGTGGTCGGCCTGCCGGACAAGGCGGTCGCCGAATCGCGCGAACGGGTGCGCTCGGCGCTGAACTCGCTCGGGCTGGGGCTGCCGCCAAAGCACATCACAGTCAATCTCGCCCCGGCCGATGTGTTGAAGGAAGGCAGCCATTTCGACCTGCCGATCGCATTGGCGCTGCTGGTGGCGATGGAGGCGTTGCCAGCCGACGAGCTGGTCTCCTACATGGCGCTCGGCGAGCTGTCGCTCGATGGCTCGGTGACCAGCGTCGCCGGGGTTTTGCTCGCGGGCCTGGCGGCCGCCGGCCGCGAGTGCGGCATCATCTGCCCGGCAGCTTGCGGCGGCGAGGCGGCCTGGGCCGGCGAGATCGAGATCGTTGCCGCCCCCAGCCTCTTGGCAATCGTCAACCATTTCAAAGGGACCCAGCTGCTGCCGCCGCCCGAGGCGCGATTGGCCGTCTCGTCCGCCGCCGGGCTCGACCTCAAGGATGTAAAAGGCCAGGAAAGCGCCAAGCGAGCAATCGAGATCGCCGCTGCCGGCGGTCACAATCTGTTGATGGTCGGCCCACCGGGGTCGGGCAAATCGATGCTGGCGGCGCGCCTGCCGAGCCTATTGCCGCCGCTCGAACCCGCCCAAGCGCTCGAGCTCGGCATGATCCAATCGGTCGCGGGCGGGCTGCGCAGCACCGGGTTGTCACGCGAGCGGCCATTCCGCGAGCCGCATCATTCGGCCTCGCTCCCCGCCTTGGTCGGCGGCGGCATGCGGGCGCGGCCCGGAGAGATCTCGCTCGCTCACCAGGGTGTATTGTTTCTCGACGAATTGCCGGAGTTCAACCGCGCCGCGCTCGAAGCCTTGCGCCAGCCGCTCGAAACCGGCCGGGTCAGCATCGCCCGGGCCAACGGGCACGTTACTTATCCGGCGCGGTTTCAGCTGATCGCGGCGATGAACCCGTGCCGCTGCGGGCATTTTGCCGAACAGGCTTGCGGCCGTGCGCCGCGCTGCGCCGAGGAATACCAGGGCCGGCTGTCGGGGCCGCTGCTCGACCGCATCGATCTGCATATCGATGTGCCGGCGGTGTCGCCCGCCGATCTCGGCCTGCCGCCCCCCGGCGAGGACAGCGCCGCGGTCGCCCGGCGGGTTGCGGCAGCGCGCCAGCGCCAGACGGCGCGCTACGCCGATGTGCCGCAGGAGCGGCGGATCAGCACCAATGCCGAGGCCGACGGCGCCTTGCTCGACGAAGTGGCGGCACCCGATCCTGACGGCCGCGCGCTGTTGGTTAGGGCAGCGGAGCGCCTGCGGCTGTCGGCGCGCGGCTATCACCGGGTGCTGCGTGTCGCCCGCACCTTGGCTGACCTCGAAGGTGCGGCGATCGTCGGCCGGCGCCACCTGGCCGAAGCGCTGAGCTACCGCCGGCAGAAAACCTTGCCCGAAACCGCGGCGCGCGGGTAGGGCGGCGGCATCAGCCGGACGGCCACTCCGCAGCGCGACGATCCGGGTCTCCCGCCGCAATTCGGCCGGCCGGGAACGAGATGCGCACGACAGTGCCGGTCTGTAGTGTGCTGTGCAAGTCGAGGGTGGCGCCATGCTGCTCGGCCAAAGCCTTCGCCAGGGTCAGGCCTAACCCGGCCCCGTCGGGGTGCCGCGACCCGTTCGCGGCAATCTGCCCGAACCGGGCAAGAGCGATCGGGACGTTGTCAGGATCGATGCCAATGCCGCTATCGGTGATCACAACCGCGAGACCATCCGTGAGCTCGACCGCGATCTCGACCCGCCCGCCCGGTTCGGTAAACTTGACCGCGTTGGACAGCACGTTCAGCAGGATTTGTCGCACCCGCCGGGGATCGCAGCAAAGGCGCGGCAGCCGGGTTGTGGCCGGCAGCCCGGCGAGCGTCACCCCGGCCCGCTGCGCCATTGGCACAATCAGGCGGATCGCCTCGTCGATGACCGCGTCGAGCGCAACCGGCTCCTCCTTCAATGCCACCTGGCCCGAATCGTGCCGGGCGAGATCGAGCGCATCGTCGACGATGCCGAGCAGGTGCCGCCCGCAAAAGATGATGTCGTCGAGGTAGTTGCGATAGCTCGGGTGGCCGACCGGCCCAAACGCTTCCGAGCGCATGATTTCGGAAAAGCCGATGATCGCGTTGAGGGGGGTGCGCAGCTCGTGGCTCATCTCGGCGAGCAGATCGGCCTGGGCCGTGCTCGCCGCCGCGGCACTGGCCGCGCATTGCCTCAATTCGCCGATCGTGGCGCGGCAGCGCTCGAGTTCTTGCCGCTGCCGTTCGACCTCGGCCCGCATCGCCGGGAAATCTTCGCTGATGCGGAAGTGCTCGACGGCCCGTGGCCGGTCATGGGTCGCGGCAGTGCTCGCCCGATCGGCCTCGACTGTGGGCGCCGCAATCGCATTATCTGCGCTTTTCATGGTT
Organism: uncultured Alphaproteobacteria bacterium; assembly: GCA_963738185.1. Classification (GTDB taxonomy): domain Bacteria; phylum Pseudomonadota; class Alphaproteobacteria; order ATCC43930; family CGMCC-115725; genus AP-15. The sequence continues at coordinate 2,340,531 of CAVTVA010000003.1, forward strand.
AATTCTTCCCCTGCTCAGCGCATCTGGATCAGGCGAGACAGTAGGCTTATCGCGAACTTATAGGGTATTTGTGATCGCGGCAAATTTCAGGCCTCGCCTGCGACGTAGAAGACCGAGCGCTGGCCGTCAACGCGGATTGCCGTCGTGGCGTCAAGCACCCGGTGCGCGGCGACCCGGGCGCAGCCGCAGCCCCGGCGTCGGCCGTTCGAGCAGAACCTCGCGCCGGAAGCGCACCAGCCGCGCCGGTCGGCCGCCGGTCTCGGCGCTGATCCCGCCGGTCTCCTCCACGAGACCCTGCTGCTCGACCAGCCGGCGAAAATTCTGCTTGTGCAGCCGCACCCCCGACAATGCCTCGACTGTGCGCTGCAATTGCAGCAAGGTGAAGGATGGCGGCATCAGCTCGAACACGACCGGGCGGTATTTGATCTTGCCGCGCAGCCGGCCCATTGCCGTGGCCAGTATCCGGCGATGATCGGCGGCCATCGGCACCCCGAAAACCGGGCCGTCGGCCGGCGCGAGCACCCGGTCGAGACTGCGCCAAGCCTCCGGGATCAGACCCGCCTCATAGAGCAGCTCATAACGGTCGAGCACCAGCTCCTCGTTCCAGGATGCAGCAAAGGCGAGACCCAGCCGCTCAAGGCGCAGCCGGCGCTCGGCCTCGCCGATGGCCTCACTGGCCCATAGGCCGAGCCGTTCCTCAAGCGGTGTGAGCGCCGCCGGCTTGCCGGCGCGCCAGTCTTCCCAGGGGAAATAGCGATACCAGCTGTGCCACTCTGCCTCCGCCCCATTCCCGGTCCGCGCCTCGCGCACCAGGGCCAGATAGGCGACGGTCAAGGCCCGGGCCGGATGCGCATGCTCGCTTTCGACCCGGTCGCGGTCGCCAAACGTGTAAAGCTGCTCGACATAGCCGAGCCTTTGCCTCGTCTGCCGCTCGACCCAGGCCCGCAGCCCAACCTCGAGAGTGCGGTGCTCGATCTCCAAAGGGCCCGAGGGCAACGCCTCGACCGCCTCCGGCCCCGGCTGCACGCTCAGCATGCGCGGCTCGGCGGCTGTCGCGGTGACGATGACCGCGCTCAGCCGGATCGCCAGCGATGCGCCGCGCTCATTCCGTGGCGCCGGGCGCGAGGGCGACAGGGCCGCATTTGCTGCACCGTTTTGCATGCGGGACAGACACCCCTGATTTGCGCGCGGCGCAGCTTAGCACATTCGCTGGCGATGATGGGACCACGCCGCGCGGACCTTCATTGCGCATCGATCCGCAGGTATTTTTGTTCAAGCGCGCGCCAGCGGTCCGTGCCGACCGCATCTTCGCGCTCCTGAAAAGTGGCGAGATCGGCCTCGATGCGGGTCGTGTCGCCGTCCTCCTGCAGCACTGCCAGCACCCTCTGCGCCGCGCGGATCGCGGCTCGATGGGTCTGCGAGGGGTAGATGCCAAGGCGAAAGCCCATCGCCTCGAGCTCGCGCGCCGGAACCATCGGGGTCTTGCCGCCCTCGAACACGTTGACCAGCGCCGGCCCGGCGACCTGCCGCGCCACAATGCGCAATTCCGCAAGGTTTTGCGGCGCCTCGACAAAACCGACATCGGCGCCGGCTTCGAGATAGGCGTTGACCCGCTCGATCGCCGCGTCGAGCCCCTCGACCGCGCGCGCGTCGGAGCGGGCGATGACGATCAGATCGGGGTCTTGCCTGGTATCGACCGCAGCCTTGATCTTCCCAACCATCTCCCCGACCGGGATGATCTCCTTGCCCTCGTAGTGGCCGCATTTTTTCGGCGACGCCTGGTCCTCGAGATGAAAGGCGGCGACCCCCGATTTCTCATATTCCCGGACCGTGCGGATCACGTTGATCGCGTTGCCGTAGCCGGTATCGGCGTCGGCGACGACCGGGATCCCGACCGCCTCGACCGTCAGCCCGATAAAACGGACGTTTTCGGACAGGGTCAGCAGACCGAGATCGGGATAGCCGTTCGCCCGCGAATAGCCGCCGCCGGTGAGATAGACCGCCTCGAACCCGGCCTGCTCGACCAGCCGCGCGGTCAGGGTGTCATAGGCGCCGGGCACCATCGCATAGCCGTCGCGCTCGATCAGCCGCCGCATTCTTTGCCGCATCGTCATCCGCGTTCTCCTTTTGCCACATGTCGCGCCGGGCCGACCGGATCGCCGCTCCTCGGTATTGCCGGCCCCGGATATTGTCGGCGTTGCCGGCCGAACCCGGTATAAATTTTGCGCAGGTTCGGTCGGGCTATGGGGGAGAGCGGGGTGGCGAATGCGCGGATCATCGACGGCAAGGCGATTGCTGCCGGGTTGCGTCAGCGCGTCGCCGACGCTGCGGCGCAGCTCACTGCGAGACATCGCCTAACCCCAGGCCTCGGCGCGATCCTGGTTGGCGACGACCCGGCAAGCCGCAGCTATGTCCGCGCCAAGGCGGGCGCCTGCGCCGCCGCCGGGCTCGCCTCGTTCGAGCGGCGACTGCCCGGCGACACCACCGAAACGATGCTGATCGCCGAAATCGGCGCGCTCAATCGCGACGAGCGGATCGACGGGATTCTGGTGCAGCTGCCGTTGCCGGCTAGAATCGACGTCCACCGGGTGATCGCGACACTCGATCCGGCAAAGGATGTCGACGGGTTTCATCCGACCAATGTCGGCCGGCTGTGGGCCGGGCTGCCCGGCCTCGCGCCGTGCACCCCACAAGGCATTCTGAGGCTGTTGCGCACGGTGCGCCAGGATCTTGCCGGCGCTGAGGCCGTCGTTCTCGGGCGCTCGAACATCGTGGGCAAGCCGATGGCGGCGTTGCTGCTGGCGGCCGACTGCACGGTCACGACGGTCCATTCGAAAACGCGCGATGCGGTCTCGATCGCGCGCCGTGCCGACATCCTGGTGGCCGCGACCGGGCAACCCCTGATGGTCGGACCCGACTGGGTCAAGCCTGGCGCCATCGTCATCGATGCCGGGATCAGCCCGATCGCAGCGCCGGATGGCGGCAGCCGGCTGGTCGGCGATGTCGATTTCGCGGCCGTTTTGCCAACGGCCGGCGCGATCACCCCAGTTCCGGGCGGGGTCGGGCCGATGACCATCGCCTGCCTGTTGCGCAACACGCTGATCGCCGCCTGCCGTCGCCGCGGGCTGGCCGAGCCGCCCCTCTGATGGGCGCCGGTCGGGGGTTTGGCATGCCGCGAGCCTGCATTTTGTCACAGCGATGCGCGCGGAACGATTGCGGCACGGGTTCCGTTTGAGCGGCATGACCACAAAGGAGGCGACGATCATGTTGTTAAAGAGTGCGACGAGCATGGCCTTTGCCACCGCTTGTCTAACCGCATTGGCGACCGCGCCGGGCGCCATGGCGCAAACGGCGAACCCAAACAGCAGCTCGACCTACCAGATGCAGCAGTCACCGCAGAGCACCGCCGATTGGTCGCGGAGCGGCTATGGCTCGACTTCCGGGAACTACACGCCGCAAGCCTACCAGGGCAACGGTTCGTCCTCCTGGGCGGGCGGGAACCAACTGGTGACCAACGGCCCGCAAAGCAACGGGGTGGAGCGCTCGGGCAACTGGTCGGCGCGGCAGAACGTGATCCAGAGCCATCACTACACTCGCATGCTGGAAAGCAGCGCGGCGTTCCGCCATGCGCGGATGCGCAAGGAATGCGGCCCGATCACCGATCCGCAACTGCACCAGAACTGCATGGCGAGCTTCAATCGCTACGCACCTGCGATGTACGGCTCGTCGACTGCTCCGCACCCGTACGGCAGCAACTACGGCCGCTGATCCCGAGGCAATTTTGACGGAAGCCGCGAGCCGGGCGGCTTCCGTCAGCCGCCGAGGATGTGGCGTTCGATCGCGACGGCAAACCCGTCCTCGTCATTCGAGAGCGTGGTTTCCTTGGCGAGCGCTTTAACCTCTGGGCTGGCGTTCCCCATCGCAATCGGGAAGCCGGCGCGGCGGAACATCTCAACGTCGTTGCCCATATCGCCGAGCACGGCGATCTCGTCGCGCGGCACTGCGAGCCGGCCGGCCAACAGATCGACGAGCCGCCCCTTGTCGATGCCCGGCGGGGTGATATCGCAGTAATAGGGCTGCGAGCGCAAAACCGTGGCGCGGTCGCGCAAGGCGGCTTGTCCGGCCGCCACCGCGCTCGCAACTCGGTCGTGGGCTCTTGCTTGCCCCGACGATCTTCGACACCGCCTCGAGATGCCCGTCAAAGGAGGGGACTACGGTCGGCGACGTCTGGATGGTGCGGAGTTCGAGATCGACGTGATCGCCGGCCCGGTCGCGGATCAGCCACGCATCGCCGGTGAACACCCAGATGCTGGTGATGCCGTGCTCCTCGAGCATCGCGATCGCATCGGCCGCCGCATCGCGCATCAGCAATTTCTGCTCTACCGGGGTGAGATCGGGGTTGACGATCGAGCCGCCGTTGTAGCCGCCGAACGGCAAAGCGAGCTGCAGCGGCCCGATCAGCATGCGCTGGCCAAATGGCGGGCGGCTGCTGCAGATCGAGAAGCGAATGCCGCGCCGATGCAATTGGGCGACGGCGGCGATGGCGCGCGGCGTCAGCGTCTTCTCGGTGGTGACGAGAGTGCCGTCGACATCCGAGACGACGAGCGAGATGTTTCTCATGCCGGGTTCCCTGGGGAGCAGGACGAGGGTGGGATCAAGACCTCAACGCCGGTGGCCGAGGCGACGATGACGATCGAGCTGCGCCCGACAAACAGCCCACTGTCCACGGCGCCGACGGTCATCGCAATGCGCGCCTCAAGCGAGGCCGGATCGCGGATCGGGCCGAACCGGCAGTCGAGGATGTAATTGCCGCCATCGGTCAGGTAAGGCTGCTCGCCGGCCGCGTAGCGCCGTTCGGGCGCGCAGCCCAATAGCGCCAGCGCCGCCGCTGTTGCCTGCCAGCCAAATTGAGTCACCTCGACCGGGACCGGGGTGTGCTGGCCGAGCTGTTCGACCAGCTTTTCCTGATCGACGACGACGACCAGCCGTCGGCTTGCCGCGGCTACGATCTTTTCGCGCAGCAATGCGCCGCCCAGGCCCTTGATCAGGTTGAGCGTGCCGAGCTCGACCTCGTCGGCGCCGTCGATCGTCAAGTCGAGCTTCTGATATTCGGCGAAGGTCGCAATCGGGATGCCGAGCCGGCGCGCCTGCGCGGCAGTGCGCTCGGAAGTCGGAACCCCGACGATCCGCAGCCCTCGGGCGACCCGGGCGGCCAGCCCCTCGACGACAAAGGCCGCAGTCGACCCGGTGCCGAGGCCGAGGATCATCCCGTCCTCGACCTCTTCGATCGCGCGCAGCGCCGCCGCGCGCTTGAGCCGATCGCGCTCGATCGTCATCGATCGGGTTTTGCCGCCGCGTCAGCGAACCAGATCAGCTCGCCCAGCGGTCGCAATCGCGCCGCGGGAAGCTCCAGGTCGCCAGCCAGCACCCGCGCCAGGGCGTCTCGCTTGTCTGCGCCCGCGACCAGAAACGCCGTGTGCCGGCTGCTGGCAAGCGGCGGATAGGTCAAGGTGATGCGCACCTCCGGCCTGGCGCCGACCACCTCGGCGACCCAGCGCTGGCGCTCGTCGAGGACCTTTGTTCCCGGCATCAGCGAGGCGGTGTGGCCGTCCGGACCCAGGCCCAGCAATTCGACGTCAAACAGCGGGCGCGCCGGGTCGAGCGTTTCGGCGCCGTAATAGGATTTGAGCACGCCTTCATAAGCGCGTGCTGCCGCCGCCGGCGCGCCGCTCGTTTCGATGCCGTGAATATTCTGCGGCGGCGCCGGGACATGCGCCAACAGCGCCTCGCGCGCCATCCGATAATTGCTGTCCGGGTGGTCCCACGCGACAAACCGCTCGTCGCCCCAAAACCAATGCACCCGGTCCCACGGCATCGCCTCGCGATAGGGCGCGGCGGCCAGCAACTGATAAAGGCGGCGCGGGGTCGAGCCGCCCGACAGGCAGATCGCGAACCGGCCCTTGCTGCTCGCGGCCAGATCGGCGATCCAGCGCGCAGCGCGGTGCGCCAGCTCCTCCAAATCTTCGACGGCCTCGATGCGGGTTTGGCTCGGCGGCATCGGTATTCCTCACGAACAGCTTTGGCCGGAGTTGCGGATCGCGGCGATCGCGCGGGCATAATCAGGCGCATGGAACACCGCCGAGCCGGCGACGATCGCGTTCGCCCCGGCCTCGCGCACGCGCCAGGCATTGTCGCCGCTCAACCCGCCATCGACCTCGATCACCGGGTCGAGCCCGCGCGCGTCGCACAGTCGCCGCAACTCGGCGATTTTGGGCAACATCTCAGGCAAAAACTCCTGACCGCCAAAACCGGGGTTGACCGTCATGATCAGCACCACGCCGCACAGATGCAGCACGTATTCGATCTGCGATAGCGGCGTCGCCGGGTTCAGCACTACCCCCGCGACCTTTCCGAGACCACGGATATGCGAGAGGGTGCGATGCAGGTGGATCGTCGCGCTGGGTTCGCAATGGACCAGCAGATGGTCGGCGCCGGCCTTGGCGAAATCATCGAGGTAGTGTTCGGGTTCGACGATCATCAGGTGCACATCGACCGGCTTTGCCGTCGCTTTGCGCACCGCGGCGACGACCACCGGGCCGATCGTGATGTTCGGGACAAACCGCCCGTCCATCACATCGACATGAATCCAGTCGCCGCCGGCATGGTCGGCGGCCTCCACCTCCTCGGCGAGGCGGCCGAAATCGGCCGACAGGATCGAGGGGGCGACAATAACCGGTCGGGCCATGGTCAAAGCGGAGCCATTTGTTGTCGAGCGCGGGGCTATGGAGCGAGCGGCCGCCACTGCCGGCCGCTGCGCCACAACAGATTTTCGGCGCTGTCGGGCCCGGCGCTGCCGGCCGCGTAGGTTTCGAGCGGCACTGTCTTGTCCGCGGCCCACAGGTCAAGGATCGGCTGCACCACCGCCCATCCGGCCTCGACGCCGTCGGCCCGGTTGAACAGGATCGCCTCGCCGATCATGCAGTCATAGACCAGGGTTTCATAGCCGGTGCTGGGCTCGGTGTGGAAATAATCCTTATAGCGGAAATCCATCCGGACCTTGCCGAGCTCGATCCGCGGCCCCGGCATCTTCGCCCCGAACTGCAAGGAAATGCCCTCGTCGGGCTGGATCTGCAGGATCAGCACGTTGTGGGCGAGAATATCGACCGGCGTGTCGCGGAACAGCGCAAATGGCGCCTGCTTGAAATGGATTGCGATTTCGGTGGTCCGCCGGGTCAGCCTTTTGCCAGTGCGCAGGTAAAATGGCACGCCGGCCCAGCGCCAGTTCTCGATGCCGAGGCGCAGGGCGACATAGGTTTCGGTCATGCTGTTGGGATTGACCCCGGGCTCCTCGCGATAGCCTTGCACCGGGGCGCCGTTAATCGCCCCCGCCGCATATTGGCCGCGCACGACGTTGCGCCGCACCGCCTCGTCGTCGAGCGGCTGCACCGCTTCGAGGACCTTGGTCTTCTCGTTGCGCACCGCGTCGGCGGCAAACGAGTTCGGCGACTCCATCGCGGTCAGGCTCAGCAGCTGGAACACATGGTTCGGCACCATGTCGCGCAGCGCGCCGGTCACCTCGTAAAAATTGGCGCGGCGCTCGACGCCGACGGTTTCGGCTGCGGTGATCTGCACGTGGTCGATATGGTCGCGGTTCCACAAGGGCTCGAAAATCGCGTTCGAGAAGCGCAGCGCCATGATGTTCTGCACCGTCTCCTTGCCGAGGAAGTGGTCCATTCGAAAGATCTGCGGCTCCTCCAGGACCTTGAGGATGCGGGCGTTGAGCGCACGGGCGGTGGACAGGTCGCTGCCAAACGGCTTTTCAATGATGACCCGGCGCCACCTGCCGTCTTTTTCCTGGGCGAGCCCAGCGCCACCCAGCCGCTCGACGATCGTGCCGAACAATTGCTCGGCCACGGCGAGATAGAACAGCACATTGCCGCCGGTCTTGCTCTTAGTTTCGATTTCGTCGAGGAGCTTGGCGAGGCGGCTATAGGTGTCGGGCGCAGTGAAGTCACCGGCGAAATGGGTAATGCAGCCGGCGATAAAGTCCCAGGTCTTGGCGTCAAACGGCTCGGTTTCGCCGCCGGAGGCTGTGTCCGAGACAAAGCTGCGCACACCGTCGGCCAGATAGTCGCGAAAGGCGTCGGCGGGCTTGGGTGTGCGATCGGCGGCGACGATGGCAAAGTTGTCCGATAAGAGCTTATCCTTGGCGAGATTGTAGAGCGCCGGCATTAAGAGGCGCTTGGTCAGATCGCCGCCGGCGCCAAAAATCACCATCGTGCAGGGCGGCGCCTTGGGGGCCCGCCGCGCCGCGCTCTGTCCCGTCGCCTCGACCCGAGCATCCATGGGTTCAGTCCTTCACGATCGTTCCCGGCTCCTGATGGCCGCCAAACTCGTTGCGCATCGCCGAGAGGATGCGCTCGGCGAAGGTGTGGTCCTGGCGCGAGCGGAAGCGGGTGTAGAGCGCCGAAGACAACACTTCGGCCGGCACCGCCTCCTCGATCGCCGCCTGGATGGTCCAGCGGCCTTCGCCCGAATCGGCCACCTGCCCAGTGAATCTGGAGAGCTCGGGGTCTTTTGCCAGCGCGATCGCGGTCAGATCGAGCAGCCACGACGCGATCACGCTGCCACGCCGCCACACTTCGGCGATGTCGGGAAGGTCGAGCTGATAGCGCCGGTTTTCCGGCACCGCCGGAATGTTGACGTTGCGCAGGATGTCAAAGCCTTCGGCATAGGCTTGCATGACCCCGTATTCGATCCCGTTATGCACCATCTTGACAAAGTGGCCGGCGCCGACCGGCCCGCAATGCAGATAGCCCTCCTCGGCCCGCGGATCGAGGCCTTTGCGGCCTGGGGTCCGCTCGATCGTCGCCTCGGCCGGGGGCGAGCGTCTTCAAAATTGGGTCGAGATGATCGACCACTCCTTTGTCGCCGCCGATCATCATGCAATAGCCGCGCTCGAAGCCCCACACGCCGCCGCTGGTGCCGACATCGACAAAGTGAATGCCCTTGGGCTTGAGCATGTCGGCGTGGCGAATGTCGTCCTGATAAAACGAATTGCCGCCGTCGATGACGATGTCGCCTTTAGCGAGCAGGCCGGCGAGCTCGATGATGGTCTCGTCGGTGATATGGCCGGCCGGCAGCATTACCCAGACCGCGCGCGGCGCCTCCAGCTGCTTGACAAACTCGGCGATGTCTCGGCTGGGCTTGGCGCCCTCGCCGGCGAATTCGCGCACCGTGTCGGCGCTCTTGTCGTAGACGACGCAGCTATGGCCGTTCTTCATCAGCCGGCGCACGATGTTGCCGCCCATGCGGCCGAGCCCGATCATTCCGAGTTGCATGTGAAACCTCCTGCGGTTGCGTTGCTTTGGCGGCTAAGGGTCTCGGGGCTTACGACAGGGCCTCGTCGATGGCGCGCCCGAGGGCGTCGAGACCGGCATCGAGAGCGCCTTTAATGTGCACACGCAAGGCGCGCCGGCCGCGCTCGGCCAGGACCTCGAAATCGCCACGCGCCTGCGCCGCCTTGACCACGCCAAAGGTGTATTTCTGGCCCGGCACCGGCAGATCCTGCGCATCGTCGCAGGTGATCTGCAGAAAGACGCCGCTGTTCGGGCCGCCCTTGTAGGCTTGTCCGGTCGAGTGCAGAAAGCGCGGGCCAAAACCGAGACAGGTCGCCGCCCGGGTGCGGTCGCGGATGTTCCGCCGCAGCCGCTGCATGGTTTCGATATGGGTCGGGTTGCGCTCGATATAGGCGAGGAGCGCCACATAATCGCCGGCCTCGATGCGGGCAAAATGAGCTTTCAGCGCCGCGGTCAGGCTGGTCGCCGCCGGCGCCAACGCGGCCTCGTTCTTCGGGTCGGCGTAGAGCTGGAACCCGGCATCAGCGAAGAACGGCTTTTCCTGTGGCAGCGACCCGGTCTTCTCATAGGCGGCGGTCAGATCGCGGGTCTTGACCTTGCTCGCCTCGACATCGGGCTGGTCGAACGGGTTGATGCCGATGATCGAGCCGGCGACCGCGGTCGCCATTTCCCAGCGGAAGAATTCTTGGCCAAGCTGCATCGGATCGGTAACGACGATCCGCACCACCGGATGCCCGGCCGCTTCTAGCGCCGCGAGCGCCCTCTCCTGCTCGGCGTCCTCGTCAGCGGCGAGCCGCAGATGGGCGAAGACCCGGTCGTTGCCGTAGACGGCCGGCGCACCGAGCGGCTCGGCATCGACCGGCACGATCCCCTTGCCGAGCTTGCCGGTCGACTCGGCCAACAATTGTTCGAGCCAGGCGCCAAAATCGGCGATTCCCCTCGAGGCAATAATCGTTACCTTGTCGCGGCCGCGGCGCTGACAGACGCCGAGGATCGCGCCGAGAATGACGCCGGGGTTTTCGACCGGCGGCGCGCTCGGCGCGCAGGAGCGCACCATCTCGGCGGCACTTTCGAGAAAGGCGCGCGGGTCGATGCCGATCGCTGCCGCCGGCACCATACCGAAATTCGACAACACCGAGTAGCGCCCGCCGATGCTCGGCAGGCCATGAAAGACGGCGCGGAAGCCCTCGTTGCGCGCCATTTTTTCGAGCGAGGAGCCCGGATCGGTGATCGCGATGAAGCGCCGCGGGGCTTCTTCGGCGCCGACCGCGGCCTTCGCGCACTCGAAGAAATACTGCTTGAAGATGTTGGGTTCGAGGGTGCTCCCCGACTTGCTTGATACGACGAACAAGGTGCGCGCCGGGTCGATCAGGCTGTCGAACCGGCGGATCTGTGCTGGATCAGTCGAATCGAGCACGTGCAATGCCGGAAACCCCGGCTTTGCCTCAAAAGTCTTGGCAAACACCTCGGGGCCGAGGCTCGACCCACCCATGCCGAGCAGCAGAACGTAGCGAAAACCCGCACCTTTGACGTTCGCGGCGAAATCCTGGAGGTGCGGCACCGCGGCCAGCTGGAGATCGACCACGCCGAGCCAGCCGGTCCATTTCGCCTCGTCGGTTTCGGTCCACAGCGAGGCGTCGCCGGCCCACAGCCGCCGCACCTTGCCCTCGCGCCGCCACTCCTCAAGGGTATCCTGGACCTCCTTGTCGAGGGCTGCCGGGAGCTTCCAGCTCATCGCGTCGAGCTTAGGGCCGAGCACCGCGCGGCGCTTTTTCTGGACCGCGGCATAGAGCTGGTCGGCGGCGTCGGCGAACTGGCGCACGCCGTCCTCGACGAGCTTAGCGGTGACCGCCTCGATCGAAATGCCGGCGGCGGGCAATGCGGCCATCACCGCCGCCGCGCCCGCGATGTCCTCCTCGAGGCTCGCGCGCGGCCGGCCGTGGTCGCGGAAGGCGTCCATCGTCGCCGGCGGCATGGTGTTGACCGTGTCGGCCCCGATCAGCTCATCGACATAGAGCACATCGCTATACGCCTTGTTCTTGGTGCCGGTGCTGGCCCATAGGAGGCGCTGCGTCTGCGCCCCCTGCTGCGCCAGCCGCTGCCAGCGCTCTCCGGCATTGAGCTTTTTATAGTGCTGATAGGCGAGCTTGGCGTTGGCGATCGCGACCTTGCCCTTGAGCCGTTCGAGCCGCCCCTTCTCCGCCTGGTCCGCGGTCGCGGCGATGCGCTTGTCGAGCGCCTCGTCAACCAAGGTGTCGATGCGGCTGACGAAAAAGCTCGCCACACTCGCCACTTTGTGCGGGTCGCCGCCCTTCCGGGCAAAAGCCTCGAGCCCGGCGATGTAAGCTTCAGCGACCTCAGCATAGACCTGCTGCGAGAATAAGAGGGTCACATTGATGTTGATGCCCTCGCCGATCAAGGTGCGGATCGCCGGCAGCCCGGCCTTGGTGCCCGGCACCTTGACCATCAAATTCTCGCGCCCGACCTCGCGCCACAGCCGCCGCGCCTCCTCGATCGTCTCATGCGTCTTCATCGCCAGATAGGGCGAGACTTCGAGGCTGATAAACCCGTCGCGGCCCTGGGTCTGGTGATAGACCGGACGCAGCGCGTCTGCGCCTTCCTGGATGTCGCGGATGGCGAGCTCCTCGAACAAGGCGCCGGGATCGAGGTCGCCGTTTTTTTGCGCGGCGGCGATCAGCTCGTCGTAATCGTCGCCGTGGCCGATCGCCTTCTCAAAGATCGACGGGTTTGAGGTGACCCCCCGCAGCCCGTCCTCGGCGATCAGCTTTGTCAGCCCGCCGCTCTTCAGCAGCTCGCGGCTGACAAAGTCGAGCCACACCGACTGCCCGTATTCGTTCAGCGTTTTCAGCGGATTGGCCATCGCCGTTACTCCTTGCGGGCGAGCTGCGCTGTGGCAGCTGCATAGACGTGCTCGGGGGTAAACCCGAATTTGACGAGAAGCTCTTTGAGCGGCGCCGAAGCGCCAAAGGTCTTCATGCCGATGATCGTGCCGCGCAACCCGGCATAGCGCTCCCAGCCGAGGGTCGAGGCCTGCTCGACCGCGACCCGGCGGGTCACTGCCGGCGGCAGCACCTGGGCGCGATAGGCCTCGTCCTGTTGCTCGAACAATTCCCAGGACGGCATGCTAACCACCCGCGCCCGGACGCCCTCGGCCGCGAGCTTTTCGTAGACGTCGACGCACAGCGCCACCTCGCTGCCGGTGGCGATCAGGATCAGCTCGGGCGGGCCGCCGCCGGCATCGGCGAGCACATAGGCGCCGCGCCTGAGCCCGCTCGCCGCGGCATAGCGGCTGCGGTCGAAAGTCGGCAAGTTCTGCCGGCTGAGGATCAGGCAGGCCGGCTCGTGTTTTAGCGCCAGGACGACCCGCCACGCCTCGGCAACCTCGTTGGCATCGGCCGGGCGCAGCACAATGAGCCCGGGGATGCCGCGCAGCCCGACCACCTGCTCGACCGGCTGATGTGTCGGGCCGTCCTCGCCAACCCCGATCGAATCATGGGTGAAGATGTAGACGACCGGCAATTCCATCAGCGCGCTCAACCGGATCGGCGCTTTCATGTAATCGGAAAAGATCAGAAAGCCGGAGCCGTAGGGGCGCAATTTCGAGACCGCCATGCCGTTGCAGATCGAGCCCATTGCGTGCTCGCGGATGCCGAAGTGAAAATTTCGGCCGCCGAATTGATCGGCCTCGAAATCGCCGGCATCGGCAAAGGTCAGCCGGGTCTTGGTCGAGGGGGCGAGATCGGCGGCGCCGCCGAGGAGCCACGGAACGCGCGGGGCGATCGCGTTCAGCACGTGGGCCGAGGAGTCGCGGCTGGCGATGCCCTTGGGGTCGGCCGGGAAGATAGGGATGTCGCGGCCCCAACCCTCGGGCAGGTCGCGGCGCTGCATCTCGTCGCAGGCGCGGGCGAGGTCGGGGTGCTCGGCGCGGTAGCGCTCGAACATGGCTAGCCATTGGGCGCGCAGCTCTTTGCCGCGGGCGCCGAAATTGTCGGCGAAATGCTGGTAGACGCCGTCGGGCACCAGGAATTTCGCGTCCTCGGGCCAGCCATAGCGGCGCTTTGTCGCGCGCACCTCGTCCTCGCCCAAGGGTTCGCCATGCGCCGCCGAGGTGTCCTGCTTATGCGGCGCGCCATAGCCGATATGGCTTTCGACGATGATCAGGGTGGGGCGGTCGTCGGTGCGCTTGGCATCGGCGATGGCGTCGGCGATCCGCTCGCGGTCGTTGGCGTCGCTGACCCGCTGCACCTGCCAGCCATAGCCGAGAAAACGGGCGGCGACATCCTCGGAAAAGGCGAGAGCCGTATGGCCTTCGATTGTGATGTGGTTGCTGTCGTAGATCCAGCAGAGATTGCCGAGCCGCAGGTGCCCGGCGAGCGAGGCCGCCTCGCTGCCGACCCCCTCCATCATGCAGCCGTCGCCGCACAGCGCGAAGACGTCATAATCGAAGATCGTGAAGCCCGGCCGGTTGAAATATTTCGCGAGCCAATCGGCGGCGATCGCCATGCCGACGCTGTTGGCGATGCCCTGGCCGAGCGGCCCGGTTGTGGTCTCGACCCCCGACGTCAGATGGTATTCGGGGTGACCTGGGCATTTGCTGCCGAGCTGGCGAAAATGCTTCAGATCTTCGAGCGCGACCGACGGCGTGCCGAGCCGCTCGTACTTCTCGTCGACCGAGGTCACCCCGGTCAGATGCAGTAGCGAATATAAGAGGGTCGAGGCGTGCCCCGAAGAAAGAACAAAGCGGTCGCGGTTGGGCCAGATCGGGTCGGCCGGGTCGAAGCGCAGAAATTGCTGCCACAAGGTGTAGACGACAGGCGCCATCGCCATCGGCGTCCCGGGATGGCCGGAATTGGCCTGCTGCACCGCGTCGATGCACAGGGTCCTGATGGTGTTGACGCAGAGCTCGTCGATCGATCCCGAGGGCGCCATCATGCTCTCTCCATCAACATGCTCTCTCGATCAACATCAACCCGGTTAACGTAGTCATCCAACCCGTCCCGACGGCGGCCGCAGAACCGCGGCGATTCGCTCGACGATCCGCCCGACCGGCTGATCAATCGCGACGATGATGGGGTTTTCGTCCGGCCCGGGCGGTTCGAGCGCGCCGAATTGGCTGTCGAGCAGGGTCGGCGGCATGAAATGCCCGCGTCGGGCGGCGAGGCGTTCGGCGATCAGCTCGCGCGACCCGTCGAGATAGACCAGCCGAACGCCCGATCGGTCGCCAATTATCCGGCGGCGGTAATCCCGCTTCAGCGCCGAGCACGTGACGACGCCGCATGCGTGGCGCGCTCGCCAAGCATCGATCGCCGCGGCGATCGCGGCAAGCCACGGAGCCCGGTCGTCGTCGGTCAACGGATGCCCGCTTTGCATCTTGGCCACGTTCTCCGGCGGGTGAAACCGATCCCCCTCGGCGAATTCCCAGCCGAGCCGTTCGGCCAGGCGCTTCCCGACCGTCGTCTTGCCGGCGCCCGCGACGCCCATGACCACGGCAACCGAGGGGGTGTTGTGGTTCTGCCGCACGTTTTACGATCCCCGCCTTCGGCCAATTCACTATAGGGCTGGCCGCTTCGCCGGTCGAGCCGATATTGACCAAGCTGTTCCAATCGCCGCGACCGGTCGGTTTCACCAACACCCGCGTGAAGCTGACCGCAGCGCCCTCAAGAAAGGTTAAACGCCGCGCTTTTTATTCTGGGACGTCGCCGCTCGCATTTCGGTTCAGAAGATTGATCCTACCGCGGAACAGCGCCGGCCCACTCGGCCCGGGCTGCCGCGAGCCGCCTTTGGCCTCGAGGGTAACGACGACTTCGCCGCGGCCGGACAGCAAGCGGCTGTTGGCCGGCGTCTCGGCAATCACCTTGCGCCCCGATTGCGGCAAGAGCCCCAGCGGACGCAGCGTGCCGCCGCCCGGGGGCTTGAGCCAGAGCTGATAGGCATGGCCCGCCGGCACCGGCGGCGGCGTCAGGCTGTCGACGGCGATCTGGTGGTCGGTCCGCGCCAGCCGGATCGCCCAGAGCGGGTGCTCTCCCCGATCGCGCAGCACGGCAATGACCGGCCGCTCGGAGAAATCGGGCGGGGGGCGCGCGACCAGCGCCGCGACCAGAAGAGCGAGCACCCCTACGGCGAGCCCGCCCGTGAGCGCCCGCCAGAACGAAGCCTGGTCCCACAACGCCGTGAGCGCCGGCCAGGCGCGAGCCTTGCTCAAGGATGCGCCGCCGGGAAAAAGCGAAGCGCTGCGATAATGATGCCGACGGCCACGATCAGCATGCTACCGAACTTGATGGTCATCCGCTGCTCAAGCTCGCGCAAATCGGCCTTGGTCGCGAGCTCGGCGCCGCCGACCGCCTCGGCGAGAGCCTCCGACGCCTCCTCGGCATGCTCGGGCGTGATTCCGGCCTTCTCGCGCAGCCGACGGGCGAGCTTCAGCGTATCGAATGCGACACCGGTCATAGCGGTTGCCGCGCCCTGCGCCCCTTCAATCCAAGCCGCGCGCTCATGCTGTGAAATATAGCCCCGCCGAGGCCGGCTGGCATCACCGCCGCCCCTTGACGGCGGCCGGCGAGACCAGCACCCGGTGGACCCGGCGGCCGTCCATCTCGACCACCTCGAACTGGTAGCCGTTGGCGGTGATGCGGTCGGCGACCATCGGCACCCGGTTGAAGCGGGCCATCAGATAGCCGCCGAGGGTGTGGAAATCGGCATCCTCGCCCGACAGATGCGAGAGCCCGAGCACTTGTTTCAGCTCGTCGAGCCCAAGCATGCCGTCGATTAGAAAGGTGCCGTCGTCGCGGCGCACGACCTGCCGGTCGGCATCGATGTCGCCGACCAACGCTTCGAGCATGTCATTGAGGGCGACGAGCCCTTCGAGATCGCCGTATTCATCGACGACCAGCGCCATCGGCTCGCCCGAGCTCTTGAACACTTCGAGAGCGCGCAGCACGGTGACCGTGTTCGGCAGGTAAAGCGGCGCGCGCATCGCGGCGCGCACGTCAAAGGGCTGGCCCACCAAGCAGGCGGCGAGCAGATCCTTGGCCCGGACGATGCCGACCACCTGCTGCGAGCCGCCCTGCACCACCGGAAAGCGGGAATGAGCGCTGCCGCGCAGCTTGGCCCGGTTCTCCGCCTCCGGATCGTCGAGATCGAGCCACTCGATCTGGGTGCGCGGGGTCATCACCGCGCTGATCCGGCGGTCACCGAGCCGCAGCGCCATCTCGACAATCTCGGTCTCGGCCTGCGGAATATGCCCGGTCGCCGCACCCTCGCGCAGCATGAAGCTGATCTCTTCATCGGTCACCGGCGCGGTCGCTTCGCGGCGCAACGGCAAGAGCTGCAGCACCAGGTCGGTCGAGGTGCTTAAAAACCATTCGATCGGCGCGCCAAACCGGGCCAGCGCCCGCATCAGCCGCGCCAAAGCCGCGGCGATGCGCTCGGGGTGGGCCAGTGCTACCCGCTTTGGCACCAGCTCGCCGATGATCAGCGACAGATAGGCGATCGCCAGAACCACGATCGCCATGCTGATCGCGTGCGCGTAGCGCCCGATCAGGCCGGACTGGCTCGCCAGCACCGATTGCAGGCGTTCGCCCAGGGTGGCCTGGCCGAAGGTGCCAGACAGCACCGCGATCACGGTGATGCCGATCTGCACCGTGGACAACAGCCGCGACGGGTCGGATTTGAGCTCGAGCGCCGCCGGAGCGCCGAGATTGCCGGCGTCGGCGAGCGTCTTCAGCCGTGCCGTCCTGGACGAGACCAGCGCAATCTCGGCCATCGCGAAAAAGCCGTTGAGCAGGATCAGCAGAAGGACGACCGTGATCGGCACAATCAGCATCGCCACTGCCCCGTTCGATAGCGGCGCGTTCCATCGCGGCCCGTTCGATGGCGGCGCGCGTCCCGGGCGCCGGCAGCAGGAGATGAGATCGCCCGCACTGTGGGCCGCCGCTGACGGGCGCAGCCTGCGGCCGGAACAGCGGCTTGCAAGACGCGCCTTGGGCCGGTAGATCGACCCGGCTCGCCGGCATGCTCGCGAGTGTCAGCGCGAATAGAACTCGACGACGAGATTTGGCTCCATCGATACCGGGTAGGGCACGTCCGCCGGCTTGGGCGCGCGGATAAAGCGGCCTTTCATGCGATCGTGGTCGATCTCAATATAGTCGGGGACGTCGCGCTCGCCCGATCGCGAGGCTTCAAGCACCAGCGCCATAGCCTTGGCCTTGGCGCCGAGCTCGATCTCGTCGCCGTCGCGCACCGTGTAGGACGGGATGGTCACCCGCCGGCTGTTGACCCGGACATGCCCATGATTGACGAGTTGGCGCGCGGCGAACGGGGTCGGCACCAGCTTCATGCGGTAGACGACGGCGTCGAGCCGGCGCTCCAGCAGCTCGACCAGATTGTCGCCGGTGTCGCCGCGGCGGCGCACCGCCTCTTCGTAGAGCCGTCGGAACTGACGCTCGCCGAGATTGGCGTAATAGCCCTTCAGCTTCTGCTTGGCGGCGAGCTGGGTCCCGAAATCGGACGGTTTTTTGCGCCGCTGGCCGTGCTGGCCCGGGCCGTATTCGCGGCGGTTGAGCGGGCTTTTTGGCCGCCCCCACAGATTAACGCCGAGCCGGCGGTTGATCTTGTACTTGGGTTCCTCGCGCTTGCTGCTCATCCGATCTCGATCCGTTGTGCTTGTTGTTGTCCCGATAGTGCCATCCGCAACCAATGCAGCGGGGCCGGGGCGCTTCGCCCGCATTCTCGGGAAGCAGCATCGACTATAGTGACGCTGCTGAGAGAATCCAACCGCGATCCGCGAGCGGGTTGGTGCGGGCCATCGCGAGCGGCGGGGTGAAGCCGGAAGAGGAGTGACGCCGATGCTCGAATACAAAGGATATTTTGGCACGGTCGAGCCCGATGAGGGAGTCTTCCTCGGCCGCGTCGTTGGGCTTCGCGACGTAATCACCTTCGAAGGCGCGACCTTCGACGAAGTCGAGCAGGCTTTCCGCGACAGCATCGACGACTATCTTGCCTTCTGCGCCGATCGCCGCGAGGCGCCGGACCGGCCGCATAGCGGCAAGATCCTGCTCCGGGTAAGCCCGGAGGCCCACCGCCGCGCGGCGCTGCGCGCCCAGGCCGAAGGCATCAGCCTCAATCAGTGGATCGCGCGCCGGATCGACACCGCGACCTGAGATCAGCTTGCTACAACGGGCCACACCTTCTGTTGTTCTTTGATGAGCGGCCGCCAATCATGCCATAACGCTCACTCTTGATAGGAAATCGCGCGTGCAACCACCGAATTCTAATTTGGTCCCTCCCTGAATTTTTCCATCCCGGCGCAAGCCGGGACCCATGTCTGCCATAGGCACCGGCCGTCGCCGGTGTGACCGAAATGGTGGGATCTGTCGGTAACGATCACACTTTTCCACCTTAGCGTTCGGCTAGGCGGCGGCGGCGCGGGCGGCGCGCTTGCGCGCGTTGGGGTCGAGCAGCCGCTTTCTGAGGCGCAGCGATTTCGGGGTGACTTCGACCAATTCGTCGTCGCCGACATAGGCAATCGCCTGCTCGAGGCTCATCGCCACGGGCGGGGTCAGCCGCACCGCCTCGTCCTTGGACGTGGTGCGGATGTTGGTCAGCTGCTTGCCCTTGGCCGGGTTGACGTCGAGGTCGTTGCCGCGGGTGTGGGCGCCGACGATCATGCCCTCATAAATCTGCGCGCCCGGCTCGATGAACATCGGCCCGCGGTCTTCGAGGTTCCACAGCGCATAGGCGACGGCCACGCCGTTGGCGGTCGATACCAGAACGCCGTTGCGCCGGCCTTCGATCGGGCCCTTATGCGGGGCGTAGCCATGAAACAGCCGGCTCATCACCCCGGTGCCGCGCGTGTCGGTCAGAAACTCGCCCTGATAGCCGATCAGCCCGCGCGTCGGCCCGAGAAAGGAGAGGCGCAGCTTGCCGCCGCCCGAGGGGCGCATTTGCTGCATCTCGGCCTTGCGACGGCTCATCTTGTCGACGACGATGCCGGCGAACTCCTCATCGACATCGACCACGACTTCCTCGACCGGCTCCAGCCTGCGGCCGGTCACCGGATCCGTCGTGAACAACACGCGCGGGCGCGAGATCGACATCTCGTAGCCTTCGCGCCGCATCGTCTCGATCAACACCCCGAGCTGCAGTTCGCCGCGCCCGGCGACTTCGAACGCTTCCTTCTGCCCGCTTTGGGTGACCTCGATCGCGACATTGCCCTCGGCTTCGCGGGAGAGGCGCTCGCCGATCATGCGCGAGGTCACCTTTGAGCCCTCGCGCCCGGCGAGCGGGCTGTCGTTGACCGAAAAGGTCATCGCCAGGGTCGGCGGGTCGATCGGGTCGGCCGGCAGCGGCTCGCAGACTTCAGGCGCGCAGATCGTGTCGGCGACCGTGGTCAAGGTGAGCCCGGCGACGGCGATGATGTCGCCCGCTTGCGCCTCCTCGATCGGGCGGCGGTCGAGCCCGCGAAACGCCTGTAGCTTGGTCAGCCGCGCCTGCTCGATGACCCGCCCGTCGCGGGCCAAGGCCTTGACCGGCATGTTGAGCCGCGCCACCCCCGAATGAATGAGCCCGGTCAAGACGCGGCCGAGATAGGGGTCATAGTCGAGGGTCGTCGCCAGCATCGAGAAGGGTGCGTCCGGGTCGGCCTTAGGCGCCGGCACATGCGCCAGGATCAGCTCAAACAGCGGCGCGAGGTCGCGCCGCGGCGCCTCGGGGTCGGTCACCGCCCAGCCGTTGCGGCCCGAGGCGAACACGGTCGGGAAGTCGAGCTGCGGCTCGCTCGCGTCGAGTGCTGCGAACAGGTCGAAGATCTCGTTATGGACCGCGCCGGCGCGGGCGTCGGGGCGGTCGATCTTGTTGATCACGACGATCGGGCGCAGCCCCTGGCGCAGCGCCTTGCCGAGCACGAACTTGGTCTGCGGCATCGGCCCTTCGGCCGCGTCTACCAGGACGAGGACGCCATCAACCATGTTGAGGATGCGCTCGACCTCGCCGCCGAAATCGGCATGGCCCGGGGTATCCACGATGTTGATGCGCACGCCGCGCCACACCACCGAGGTGCATTTCGCCAGGATCGTGATGCCGCGCTCGCGTTCGAGCTCGTTCGAATCGAGCGCCCGCTCGGCCACCTGCTGATTGGCGCGAAAGGCGCCCGATTGGCGCAGCATAGCATCGACCAGGGTGGTCTTGCCGTGGTCGACATGGGCGATGATGGCGATGTTGCGGATATCCATGACTTCCAACACACGGCCGCGCCCCGGAGGGCGCGGATTAGGGCAGCGGTTTGCCGTTTCTCGCTGCTTCTGCAGCAAATCTGCAGCCACAGCCTACAGCGGCAGTCGGACGCGCCCGGTTTCGGCGGCAAGCTCTGCCAGATTGCGCTCGGGGCGGGCGCCGACATGGCTGATGATTTCGGCGGCGCACAATCCGCCGAGCTCACCGCAGATGGGGAGCGGGTGGCCGTGGGTCAAGCCATAGAGAAAGCCGCTGGCATAAAGATCGCCAGCCCCAGTCGTATCGACGACGCGGGCGACCGGCGCCGCCGCGACCACATGCTCGGCGCCAGCGGCCAGGATCACGCTGCCGAGCGCGCTGCGGGTCAGCGCGGCGATTGCGACATGGCCGCGCACCGCCGCGGCGGCGGCGATGAAATCCGCGGTCTCGTAGAGCGAGCAGATCTCGACCTCGTTAGCGAACAGGATATCGACATGGCCGTCCACCAGGTCGCGGAACGCCGCGCGGTGACGCTCGACGCAAAATGGGTCGGACAGCGACAGGGCCACCTTGCGTCCGGCGGCGTGGGCAATTTGGGCGGCCTTGCGGAACGCCTGCTGCGCCTGCGGCGGGTCGAACAGATAGCCTTCGAGATATGTGACCTGCGCCGCGGCGACGATGTCGGGGTCGATGTCATCCGGCCCGAGCCC
Organism: uncultured Alphaproteobacteria bacterium; assembly: GCA_963738185.1. GTDB lineage: Bacteria > Pseudomonadota > Alphaproteobacteria > ATCC43930 > CGMCC-115725 > AP-15. The sequence goes on from CAVTVA010000003.1 coordinate 2,361,829, forward strand.
GACGCAGGCGCCCAGATAAGTGTTGAGGGTGCGCTGCCCGTCCGCGGTGACCAGGATCAGGCAGCGTGCGGTGCCGGGGCCGCTGGTCGCGGCGGGCGTGTCGAAGCGCACCCCCTGCGCTGTCAGATCGTGGCGGTAGACCTCGCCCAACAGGTCGTCGCGCACCTTGCCGATATAGGCGCCGCTGCCGCCGAGCGAAGCGAACCCGGCCATGGTATTGCCGGCCGACCCGCCGGACGCCTCGATGCCCGGCCCCATGATCCGGTAGAGCGCCTCGGCGCGCGCGGCGTCGATCAGCGCCATCGTCCCCTTGACCAGCCCCTCCCGCTCAAGAAACGCCTCGTCGGCTCGGGCGATCACATCGACAATCGCGTTGCCGATGCCGACGACATCGATTGGGGCTTCTGTCATGCGGGAGAGCTACCTGGGCGAGAAAAGGGGCGGCGGACTATAGCCGCCTTTCCCGTTCCCACAAGCGCCCCAGCAGCTTCCGCGTCGCTCGCACCCTCATTTGAGCGTGTGAAGAAATCGCCATGGAGTTGCCTTCCCCCACGAGGCGCAAGGCCGGGACCCACGCTTCCGCAACTCCGAGCTTTTCAAGCAGTTGCGATGCCTAACCCAACAACTACCGGTCCGTGCCGTGGACCAATGGGCCCGGCCTGCGCCGGGGTGACGAATTGATGGGCTGAGAGAGAGATTTCTTAACACGCTCTTATGCCGGCAGGTTCGTCAGCGGCTGGTCGCGGCGGCTTCGGGGTCGAGGGCGAACAGCAGCAAGGAGCGGCCGGTGGCGCCGTAGGCTTCGCCGGTCGCGAAGTTGCCGAGCTCGGCCTCCTCAGCGAGGTTGGTGTCGATCAGGAGCGACCAGCGCGAGCCGCCGGCGGTCTCGGGCAGGGTGAACTCGACCAGGTCGTGATAGGCGTTCAGCACCATCAGCAAGGTCGCGTCCGCGCCGCGCCGGCGGATGCCGGTCGGCTGGGCGCGGCCGTCCATCAGCATGCCAAAGCATTCCATGCTCATATCGTCCCAATCCTCGGGCTTCATCTCGGCGCCAGAGGCGTTGACCCAGGTCACGTCCTTGACGCCGAGCTCCTCGTTGTAGGCGCCGGTCAAAAACCGGGCGCGGCGCAGGATCGGGTATTTGTGGCGCAGCGCAGTCAACCGCTGCAAAAAGCGGATCAGCGACTTGCCCGGCGGGGCGATGTCCCAATTGACCCAGCTGATCTCATTGTCCTGGCAATAGGCGTTGTTGTTGCCGTTCTGGGTGCGGGCGAACTCGTCGCCGGCAAGCAGCATCGGCGTCCCTTGCGACAATAAGAGGGTGCCGAGGATGTTGCGCATCTGGCGGGTGCGCAGCGCGTTTATTTCCGGGTCCTCGCTCGGCCCCTCGGCGCCGCAGTTCCAGGAGCGGTTGTCCGAGCTGCCGTCGCGGTTGTCCTCGCCATTCGCCTCATTGTGCTTGTCGTTGTAGGAGACCAAGTCATTGAGCGTGAAGCCGTCATGGGCGGTGACAAAGTTGACGCAGGCCGAGGGCTTGCGGCCGCGGTGATTGAACAGATCGGCCGAGGCGCAGAGCCGCGGCGCAATCGCGCTCGCCGGCGCCTCGCCGCGCCAGAAATCGCGCGCGACATCGCGGAACTTGTCGTTCCACTCGGCCCAGCCCGGCGGGAAGCCGCCGACCTGATAGCCGCCCGGCCCGCAATCCCATGGCTCGGCGATCAGCTTGACGGTGCGCAATTCCGGGTCCTGGCAGCATGCCTTGAGAAACCCGCTCTGATGGTCGAAGCCATCGGGCTCGCGCGCCAGAATCGTGCCGAGATCGAAGCGGAAGCCGTCGACATGAGTTTCGCCCGCCCAATAGCGCAGGCTGTCGGCGACCATCTGGATCACCCGCATATGGCTGAGGTTGAGAGTGTTGCCGGTGCCGGTGTCGTTGATGTAGTAGCGCGGCTCGTCCGGCAGCAGCCGATAATACGAGGCGTTGTCGATGCCCTTGAACGACAGGGTCGGGCCGCGCTCGTTGCCTTCGGCGGTGTGGTTGTAGACGACGTCGAGGATCACCTCGAGCCCGGCCTCGTGCAGGCGCGCCACCATCTCCTTAAATTCGCGCAAGGTCTGCTCGCGTTCGTGGGCATAGCGTGGGTCGGGCGCGAAAAAGCCGATTGAATTGTAGCCCCAGTAATTGGTCAGCCCTTTATCGAGCAGCTGGCTGTCGTTGATGAAGGTGTGGATCGGCAACAGCTCGACCGAGGTCACCCCCAACGCGCGGATGTGCTCGATGACCTCGCCCGATAAGCCTTTGTAGGTGCCGCGCCACTCCTGCGGCAATCCGGGATGGAGCTTCGTATAGCCGCGCAGGTGCAGCTCGTAGAGGATCGTGTGGTCCCACGGCACGGCGCGGCGGGCGGGCTCGCCCTGCCAGTCGAAATTGGGGTCGACGACGACGCATTTCGGCATAAACGGCGCGCTGTCGCGCTCGTCGAAGGTGGTGTCGTCGCCGGTTTCCATCTGATAGCCGAACACCGCCGGGTGCCATTCGAGATCGCCGAAATGGCCACGGGCATAGGGGTCGAGCAGCAGCTTGTTTGGGTTGAAGCGATGGCCGCTGTCGGGCTCGTAGGGGCCGTGCACGCGGTAGCCATAGATCGTCCCCGGACCGATTCCGGGCAGATAGCCGTGCCAGATTTCGTCGGTGTATTCGGGCAATTCGATCCGCGCGATTTCGCGCGCGCCGCTGTCGTCGAACAAACACACTTCGACGCAGCTTGCGTGCGCCGAGAACAGCGCGAAATTGACTCCCTCGCCGTCCCAGGTAGCGCCGAGCGGGTGCGGGAGGCCTTCGCGGATTTGGGGTTTGGTCGAAGCGGCCATGGCGATTCCTGTGCCTGCGTCTCTCGAAAACCGCAACACGCCTACGCAGCGCGGCCTTATGGCGGCCGCGATGCTGTTACGCGTTTTGTCGCGGGCGTCGGGCTCTCGCCGGCGACGTCGCACCGGCGGATGGAGAACGGGCGACATCGCGGAATAGTTCAGCAAGCCCACGGTGGGGAAACCGCCGCCGGGCCAGTTGGTGGGACAGGCTGATCGCCCCCAGCACAAGATCGTGGCTGCGCCGATCACGGACTATGCGTGCTATTTGATTCCGGACCGCAGCATCATTTCGGAAGCTTGAGATGGCGAATTGGATCGAGACCTGTCGCGGCACGGTGGCGCCGTGGGAGTGCGATATCACCGAGCATTTCACGATCGCCTATTATCTCGACCGCATCGATCAGGCCTCGGCGAGCCTCGCCGAGGCGCTCGGCGTCGGCGACCTGCTGCGAACGGGCGGGTTCGCACGCCAGTTCAACCTGCGCTTCGTCCGTGAGCTTCGCCCCGGCGACAGCTTCCATCTCGACAGCGCTCCACTCGGCCTCGACCCGGCCTTGCGGCTTGGGCATCGCTTTATCGATTCGGCGAGCGGCGAGACCGTGACCTGGATCGAGGAATTATGGGAGCTGGCGCCTGGCCACCTGCCGAGGGAGCGGCGGGACGCGATCGCGCGGCAGCTCGTGATATGGCCGGGACCCGCGACCGAGCAGCGGCCCGAACCCACCTCGATGGCGGGGGCGATCCCGAGCGCCCGCGGGCGGGTGCGGCCAGCGGATCTCGACGAGCACGGGCGGTTTTCTCTGTGCGCCTTTGTCCACCGGTTCACCGACGCGCTGCTGCAGGCTTCGGCGGCGATCGGCATCAGCGGCGCCTATATGCAGGCGCAGCGGCGCGGCTTTTCGACCTTCGAGCTGGCGCTTTATGTCGCCGGCGCGCCCCGGCTCGGCGACCCGTATCTGGTCGAGACCGGGATCGCCCATCTCGGCGGCTCGTCGATCCGCTTTATGCACCGCATGACCGATCCGCGCAGCGGCGCCGAATTCGCCCGGCTCGGCCAGTTCGGCGTGCAGCTCGATCTCGACGCGCGCCGCCCGGCGCCGCTGCCCGACGAGATCCGGGCGCGGGCCGCTTCCCTGCTGCTGCCGACCGGCTGAGCCGTCTCTGCCGCCCCGAGTTATTGACGCGGCTTATTTGACCTCGACCAGCTCGATTGCTTCGCGGCTCGGGCCTTCGATCATCAGGGCGCGGGTGTCGCCGAGCGGATGGATCGGTTCGAGAAAGGTGACGCCTTCGCCGCTGAGCTTGTCGGCCCAGGCATTGAGATCGGCGACCTTGAGCGCGATATGGTCCTGCAATTGCCCACGCGAGCTGGCCAATGGCTGGTCTCCCTGGTTCGCGTACCACATCATCGACACGTCGCCGAATTCGACGCCGGCGCGCGGGGTGCGGAACATTCCTTCGCGGTTTAAGGCCGGCCAGGTGCGGTCCGGACCGCGCCCCACTTTGCCGCCGGTCGCGCCGGCCGGCGTCGGCGCGTAGCCCGGCCGCAGCGGCGCGTTCAAATGCACCTGATACCATTCGAGCGCGGCGATCGGGTCCTCCTGGTACAGATGCACATGATTGAAACGCTCGGCCGGATGGTTGCCGGCATATTCGACCAGTGCCGAGTTGGGGCCGCGCATATAGGAAAAGCCGCCGCCCCCCGCGGGCTTGATGCCCTTTGCCTTGGCTTCGGCGATCTGCGCCCTGGTCAGGCCGAGCACATTGCCGATGCTCGGCCAGGTGTCGCTGCTGATCAGCACCGAGCCGCCTTCATCGCTCGTGTAGAGCGGCAGCAATTCGACTTCGGGCCGGGCTTTGTAGGTATCGAGGCAGCGGCGGGCGTCGGTGACGTGCCAGCCGAAATGCCAAATGGCACTCTGCGGCTCGCCTGACGGCGGCGTCGCGACCTTGGTGAACAGCACCAGCACATCGTTGGGTGATTTGAGCGCCGGAAATCCGCCCCAGCTGGCCTTTGTCGTGGTCGGAAATTGGCGGGTATAGAAGCCGATCGCCTGGTCGGGATCGAGCGAGTTCAGGTGGATATGGTGAAAGCCCGGGGTCGGCAGCATGTCGTTTCCTCCTGCGTGAAGAGCAGCACTTCAGAGGTCGAGCAATAGGCGCGCCGGATCCTCGACCAATTCCTTGATCCGCACCAGAAAGCCGACCGCCTCGCGGCCGTCGACGATGCGGTGGTCGTAGGAGAGCGCGACATACATCATCGGCCGAATTTCGATCTTGTCGCCAATCGCGACCGGCCGGCGCTCGATCTTATGCATGCCGAGGATGCCGGATTGCGGCGGGTTCAAGATCGGCGTCGATAACAGCGAGCCATAGACGCCGCCATTCGAGATCGTAAAGGTGCCGCCCGACAAATCATCGATCGACAATTTGCCGTCGCGCGCCTTGCGGCCAAGTGCGGCGATCGTCTTTTCGATGTCGGCAAAACTGATCCGGTCGGCGTCGCGCACGACCGGCACGACCAGGCCATGCTCGGTGCCGACCGCGACCCCGATATCGTAATGGTTCTTGTAGATGATGTCCTCGCCGTCGATCTCGGCGTTGACCCCAGGGATCTCTTTCAGTGCTGCGATCGCCGCCTTGACAAAGATCGACATAAACCCCAGCCGCACCCCGTGCTTTTTCTCAAAGGCCTCGCGCCAGCGCTCGCGCCAAGCGATTGCCTCAGTCATGTCGATCTCGTTGAAGGTGGTCAGCATCGCCGCCGCGTTCTGCGCCGCCTTCAGCCGCTCGGCGACCCGCCGGCGCAGCCGCGTCATGCGCACCCGGACCTCGCGCTCGGCTAATTCCGGGGCCGGCATCGGTGCTGGCGTCGGCGCGGAGGGCGGCGGCGAGATTGAAGCCGAAGGCGGCGGCGACGTGGCGGGAGGCATCGGCGCGGGTCGCGCCAGCGCCTCGATCACATCCGCCTTAGTGATGCGGTGGCCGGGGCCGGTCGGGGCGATCCGCGCGGCGTCGAGCCCATTCTCCTCGATCAGCTTGCGCGCCGCCGGCCCCGAGCGCTCGAGGACAGCAGCAGCGGAACCGCCCTCACCCGCCTCTCTGCGCGCGGCACCCTCTCCCGCAATGCGGGAGAGGGTGGACCCGGCCGGAACGGCCGGGTGGGTGAGGGCTGCCGCCGCAGCGCCTTCGGCGATCCGGCCGAGCACCGCGCCGACCGGCAGATTGGCGCCCTCCTCTGCGAGGATTTCCGCGAGCGTTCCGGCCGCCGGCGCCGACACTTCGAGCGTCACCTTGTCGGTTTCGAGCTCGACCACCGGTTCGTCAAGCGCGACCGCCTCACCCGGCCGCTTCAGCCATTTTGCGACGGTCGCCTCGGTCACCAACTCGCCGAGGCTCGGCACCCGGATTTCGGTCGCCATCAGCGTGCGGCGGATCGCGGGCCGAGCCTGCCCCTGCGAAGGCGGGGGGCCCGCATGCGGGCGGGACGCCCGCGTTCCCAATTGGGCCAGCCCGGCCTTTGGATTTTCGGCATTTCGACTGACCGTTATCAGGCGGCGAGCGCCGCGGCGACGAGCCGCGCCTGCTGCTCGACATGACGCTTGAAGAGGCCGGTGGCCGGCGAGGCGGCTTCGGCGCGGCCGACAAAGCGGGGCCGCTTCGCCGCGACGTCGAGCCCGGACAGCACCGCTTCGATACGGCGGTCGACAAAGTTCCACGCACCCATGTTCTGCGGCTCCTCCTGGCACCAGACGATCTCGGCGTGGCGCCAGCGCGCCAACGCCTTGGCGAGCGGCTCTGCCGGGAACGGGTAGAGCTGCTCGACCCGGACCAGCGCCACCCGCTCGTCGCCGCTCTCGGCGCGCGCCTTTGCCAAATCGAAATACACCTTGCCGCTGCACAAGACGACGCGGCGCACCGCGTCGTCGGCCCCGATCGGGCCGGTTTCCGTGATCACCCGGCGAAAGCCGCCGCCCGGCCCCATCTCGTCGAAGCGCGACATCACCTCCTTGGCGCGCAGCAACGATTTCGGGGTGAAAACGATCAGCGGCTTTCTGAAATTGCGCCTGACCTGGCGGCGCAGCGCATGGAAGTAATTGGCGGCGCTGGTCAGGTTGCACACTTGGATATTGTCTTCGGCGCAGAGCTGCAGATAGCGTTCGATGCGCGCCGAGGAATGCTCCGGCCCCTGCCCCTCATAACCATGCGGCAACAGCAGCACGAGCCCGCTCATGCGCAGCCACTTGGCCTCGCCGGCGCTCAAGAACTGGTCGATGATCACCTGGGCGCCATTGGCGAAGTCGCCGAACTGCGCTTCCCACAAGACCAGGGTTGACGGGTCGGCCAGGCTGTAGCCGTATTCGAAGCCGACCACCGCCGCCTCGGACAATGGGCTGTCGATGATCTCGAACGGCGCCTGCCCGGCGCGGACGTGGTTGATTGGAACCCAGCGTGCCTCGGTCTCCTGATCGACCAGGATCGCGTGGCGGTGCGAAAAGGTGCCGCGCCCGCTGTCCTGGCCGGACATGCGCACATGCGTACCCTCGGCGCATAAGGAGGCGATCGCCAATGCCTCTGCCGTTGCCCAGTCGATGCCCTCGCCAGTTTCGATCGCCCTGCGCTTGGCGTCGAGCTGACGGGCGATCTTGGGGTTGAGGCGAAAACCGTCGGGGACGCTGACCAGCCCGCGGCCCAGCTCGCGCAGCAGGGCGGGTTCGACCCCGGTGTCGCAGCCGCAATCGCCATGCGGCGCGGGCTCGAGCCCGGCCCAGGCGCCTTCGAGCCAGTCGGCCTTGTTCGGGCGATAGCTTTTGGCCGCGGCGAACTCGGTTTCGAGCGTGGCGACAAACCGCGCCGCCATCGCTTCCGGCTCGCCTGCGGCGACGACGCCCTCGTCGACCAGCCGCTCGGCATAGAGCTGCCGGGTGGTCGGATGGCGGGCGATCGTGCGGTACATCATCGGCTGGGTGAAGGCCGGCTCGTCGCCCTCGTTGTGGCCGTGGCGGCGATAGCAGAACAGGTCGATCACGACGTCCTTGTGGAATTCGCGGCGGTATTCGGCGGCGATGCGGGCCACCTCGACCACCGCCTCGGGATCGTCGCCGTTGACGTGAAAGATCGGCGCCTGCACGCCCTTGGCGACATCCGACGGGTAGGGGCTCGACCGCGCCGCGGACGGGGCCGTGGTAAAGCCGATCTGGTTGTTGACGATGACATGGATCGTGCCGCCGGTGCAGAAGCCGGTCAGCTCGGACAGTTCGAGCAATTCGGCGACCAGGCCCTGGCCGGCAAAGGCGGCGTCGCCATGCATCAGGATGCCGGCGACCTCGTTGCGCTCGCCGTCGTGGCACTGCTGCTGCTTGGCCCGCACCTTGCCGAGCACGACCGGGTTGACCGCTTCCAGATGCGACGGGTTGGCCGCCAATGACAGGTGGACGGTCTTGCCGCCGACCTCGCGGTCGGCCGAGGTGCCGAGGTGGTATTTGACATCGCCCGAGCCGTGGACGTGCTCGGGATGGGTCGAGTTGCCCTGGAATTCGGAAACGATCGCGGCGAACGGCTTGCCGACAAAATTGGCCAAGACGTTGAGCCGCCCGCGATGCGGCATGCCGATCACGAGCTCGCGCACGCCGAGTGCTGCCCCCTGGCGCAGGATCGCCTCCAGCGCCGGCATCAAGGATTCGCCGCCCTCGATGCCGAACCGCTTGGTGCCGGTGTAGCGGCGGTCGAGAAACCGCTCGAAGGTTTCGGCGACCGTCAGAACCTCGAGGATTTTCTTTTTGTCCGCCGCCGACAGCGCCGCCGGGCGCGGCGTCTCGAATTTCTGCTGGATCCAGATGCGCTCGGCCGGGACCTGGATGTGCATGTATTCGACGCCGATCGTGCCACAATAGGTCTGGCGCAGGATGGTGACGATCTCGCGCAAGGTCGCGCGCTCGCGGCCGAACATGCCGTTGATGAAAATCTCGCGGTCGAGGTCGGCTTCGGCAAAGCCGTAGCTGCGCTAGTCGAGCTCGGGATAGGGGCCGCGCTGGTCGAGGCCGAGCGGGTCGAGATCGGCTTCAAGATGGCCGCGCACGCGATAGGACCGGATCAGTTGCAACGCGCGGATCGAGTTGGTGGTGGCATGGCGCAGCGCCTCGGGATCGAGTGCTGCGCCAGCGGCGCCGTTGAAGCTTGCGGCGTGAGGCTTGGCCCAGGGCGGCCCGCGCAGCTCGGCCAACGCCGCCGATGCATCCTCGCCGATCTCGGCGAAAAACCGCCGCCAGCTTTCGTCGACCGCGCCGGGATTTTCAAGAAAGCGCGCATAGAGATCGGCGATGAACCCGGCATTGCCGCCGGTTAGAAAACTCGTGCCGTCGATATCAGCCATCGGTCACTCTGGATGCTTTTCCCAACTTGGCATACCGGCGAACGGCCAGAGACCCCGCCTCGCGCCGCTAAGGCGCGTTCGCCATACCACCATATAGGGAGGCGAGTCGGGAATGCGCCCGCATTACCGCTTTGCCTCGCGCATGAAGGCGGCAGGCGTGACAATCGGAATGCCGCGGAACGGATTGAGAGTGAGCAGGTCGGCGTCGCCGCTGACAATGAGGTCGGCATGGCTGCTACACTCAGAGCACCAAGAAGACAACGGGCCCCAACGGGCTCATCTCGGTCCGACCGGGGTCACGGTCTCTCCTCTTCAAGAGCGCGCAGGCGTTCGCTAAAGCGCTGGTGCTGCCGCACCATGGCGCGCATTTGCAGCGAGCATGTCCTCGTCCCGCCCGTCCCTGCGTGCCGCATCGCGCTCCAAACGAAGCACGCTAGCGGTCAAAACGCTCATGTCCTCCTTCAGGCAAGATGTCGTCTCGCTGGCCCGGACGGTGGGCGAGGAATCCGGGTGATTTTCTCCTCAATCATTCTGCTCTGTGAGATTGCGCCCGCTACGGGAATATTGGCTAGGCATGAACAACGTCAACCCTCATCCGGCGGGCGGCTCGGCCTCGTGTTGCGCCTGCTTGATCAGCCGGTCGATGTCCTCATCGGTCAGTCCGGCCGCGACGACCCGCAGGCGCGCCTCGCGACGGCCAGGGATCAGTTCGTCGGGCTGGATCGCGACAGTTACGCGATAGTGCGGATCAAGGCCGAGGCGCGCCAGCCGGCGGCAACGTCGCCCACCGTGGTCTCGATCACTTCGGCCCGCTGTGCCATCACTCCTTGCTCCTCGCCTTGGATTTAGGCGTTCCCCAAATCGGCGTCAAACCCATCTTCGGCGGGCTGAAGCAATCGCCGATGCCAAACCAACTCGCAAGGCATGACACGCGCACAAGCAAGCAGAGCAGCACAGGCCAAAGGGAGCTGGTGTGTACCGACCGCACGAGGAGGAGAAGGGTCAGCCCCGCAGCACGTCGCGCATTGTGGTGCCGATCTCGGCTGGCGAGCGGGTGACGGTGACGCCGGCGCTTTGGAGCGCTTCGATCTTGTCCTCGGCGCCGCCTTTGCCGCCGGCGATGATGGCGCCGGCATGGCCCATGCGTCGGCCCGGCGGCGCGGTGCTGCCGGCGATGAAGCCGACCACCGGCTTTTTCGTCCGCGCGGATTTGAGGAACGCCGCGCCGTCTTCTTCGGCGGTGCCGCCGATCTCGCCGATCATGACGATCGCCTGGGTCTCGTCGTCGGCCAGCAGCATTTCGAGGATCTCGACAAAGTTCGTGCCGTTGACCGGGTCGCCGCCGATGCCGACGCAGGTCGATTGGCCGAGCCCGACTGCGGTCGTCTGCGCCACCGCCTCATAGGTCAGGGTGCCGGAGCGCGAGACGATGCCGATCGGGCCACGGCGATGGATGTGGCCCGGCATGATGCCGATCTTGCACTCGTCGGGGGTGATCACGCCCGGGCAGTTCGGCCCGATCAGCCGGGTCTTGCCGCCGGCGAGGCTGCGCTTGACGCGAACCATGTCGAGCACCGGGATGCCCTCGGTGATGCAGGCGACGAGCGGGATGCCGGCGTCGGCGGCTTCGAGGATCGCGTCGGCGGCAAAGGGCGGCGGCACATAGATGACGCTGGCGTCGCACCCGGTCCGGGCGCGCGCCTCGTGCACCGTGTTGAACACCGGCAGGTCGAGGTGGCGGGTCCCGCCTTTCCCCGGCGTCACCCCGCCGACCATCTTGGTGCCATAGGCGATCGCCTGCTCCGAATGAAACGTGCCCTGCGCCCCGGTGAACCCCTGGCACAACACCTTGGTCGATGCATTGACCAGGATCGACATCAGCGCGCCTCCTTGACCGCGGTCACGATCTTTTGCGCGGCGTCGGCGAGGTTTTCGGCGGCGAGGATCGGCAGCCCCGATTGCTGCATGATCTTTTTGCCGAGATCGACATTGGTGCCTTCGAGGCGCACCACCAGCGGCACGTGCAGGTTGACCTCGCGCGCCGCGGCGACGACGCCCTCGGCGATCACGTCGCAGCGCATGATCCCGCCAAAGATGTTGACCAGGATGCCTTCGACATTGGGGTCGGAGAGGATCAGCTTGAACGCGGTGCCGACCCGCTCGCGCGTCGCCCCGCCACCGACATCGAGAAAATTGGCCGGGCTGCCGCCATGGAGCTTGATGATGTCCATCGTCGCCATGGCGAGGCCGGCGCCGTTGACCATGCAGCCGATATTGCCGTCGAGCTTGATGTAGTTGAGCGCGTGCTTGCCGGCCTCGACCTCGCTCGGGTCCTCCTCGTCCTCGTCGCGCAGGGCGGCGATCTCGGGGTGGCGAAAGAGCGCGTTGTCGTCAAAGCCGAGCTTGGCGTCGAGCGCCACCAGCTCGCCCGAGCCGGTCACGACCAAGGGGTTGATCTCGGCGATCGAGGCGTCAAGCTCGGTGAAGGCGCGATAGAGGGCGGTCACGAAATCGACCGCGACGCCGACCTGCCGGCCTTCGAGCCCCAAGCCAAAGGCGATCTCGCGCGCATGGAACGGCCCGATCCCGCTCGCCGGGTCGATCGCCACCTTGAGGATCTTGTCGGGCGAATGCTCGGCCACCTCCTCGATCTCGACCCCGCCCTCGGTCGAGCCGATCAGCGTGACCCGACCGGTTTCGCGGTCGATCAACAGGCCGAGATAAAGCTCGCGGGCGATGTCGCAGCCTTCCTCGACATAGACGCGCTTGACCTCGCGGCCGGCCGGGCCGGTCTGGTGGGTCACGAGATTCTTGCCGAGCAATGCGGTGGCCGCCGCGGCGACCTCATCCTCGGAGCGCACCAGCTTGACCCCGCCGGCCTTGCCGCGGCCGCCGGCATGGATCTGCGCCTTGACCACCCACACCGGCCCGCCGAGCCGGCGCGCCGCGGCAACCGCCTCGGCCGCAGTATAGGCGACCGCACCGCGCGGCACCGTGACGCCGAATTTGGCCAGCAGCTCCTTGGCCTGGTATTCGTGGATGTTCATCGGATCAGCCCAGCCACTCGAATCAGCCCAGAACCTTCATCGATTTGACGACCTCGATCAGCTCGCGCACGCCGGCGGCCGATTTGGCGAAGGCGGCCTGCTCCTCACGGTTGAGCTCGATCTCGACAATGCGCTCGACGCCGCCGGCGCCGATCACCGCCGGCACGCCGACATAGAGGTCCTTGACCCCGTATTGGCCTTGCAGCAGTGCCGCGCAGGGCAGCACCCGCTTCTTATCGTGTAGATAGGCCGCGGCCATTGCGATCGCCGAGCTCGCCGGCGCATAAAACGCCGACCCCGTCTTCAGCAGGCTGACGATCTCGGCGCCACCGTCGCGGGTGCGCTGGACAATCTGGTTCAGGCGTTCCTGCGTGGTCCAGCCCATCTTCACCAGATCGGGCAAGGGGATGCCGGCGACTGTCGAATAGCGCACCAATGGCACCATCATGTCGCCATGCCCGCCGAGCACAAAGGCGCTGACGTCCTCGACCGAGACGCCGAGCTCCTCGGCGAGGAAATAGCGAAAGCGAGCGCTGTCGAGCACCCCGGCCATGCCGACGACCCGCTCCGGCGGCAGCCCGCAGGCCTCGCGCATGACCCACACCATGACGTCGAGCGGATTGGTGATGGTGATCACAAAGGCCGCCGGGCAGTGCCGCTTGATCGCCTGGCCGACGGTCGAGATCACCTTGGCGTTGGTGCCGATCAGATCGTCGCGGCTCATCCCGGGCTTGCGCGCGATGCCGGCGGTGACGATCACGATGTCGGCGCCGGCGATGTCGGCGTAGCTGTTGCTGCCCTTGATGACCGCGTCGTAGCCCTCGATCGTCGAGCCCTGAACGATATCGAGCGCCTTGCCTTGCGGCACGCCTTCGACGATGTCGAAGAGGACGATGTCGCCCAGCTCCTTGAGCCCGGCAAGCAGTGCGATGGTGCCGCCGACCTGTCCGGCGCCAATGAGCGCGATCTTGTTGCGTGCCATCGGGAATGCCTCGTCTTTTGCGGGCGCCGGGTGCGGGCGCGGGACGGCCCGCGTCTTAGCCCGAATCGTAAGAGCGGGCAAGGCGGCGAGCGCCGCGCCGGATGCAATCGCAGCCGCGCTCAGCGCGCCGCCTTTTCGAGAAACCGCTCGGCCAGCCGCGCCAGAAAGCTGACGCCGACCGGCAGGGCGTCGTCGTTGAAATCATAGTGCGAATTGTGCAGGAAGCAGTCGCCCTCGCCGGGGCCGTTGCCGAGCCACAGCATCGCTCCCGGCCGCGCGTTCAGCATAAACGAGAAATCCTCGCCGCCCATCGATGGGGCTATGTCGCGCAGCACCGCCTCGGCGCCGCAGATTTCGGCCGCAACCTGGGCGGCGAACTCGGTCTCGGCCGGGTGGTTGATCGTCGGCGGGTAGGAGCGGCGATAATCGAATTCGGCGGCGGCCCCGTGCGCGGCGGCGACGCCGCGGGCGATCTCGCCGATGCGCCGCTCGATCAGATCCTGCACCTGCGGGCGGAAGCTGCGCGCGGTGCCGCCGATATGCAGGGTGTCGGGGATTGCGTTGTAGGCCGATCCGCCTTTCATAAAACCGACGCTGACCACCGCCGAGTTCGAGCGGATCGACGCTGCGGCTGGCGATCGTCTGCAAGGCGAGCACGATCTCGGCGCCGACCACAAACGGGTCGATGCCGAATTGCGGGTGCGCGGCGTGGGTTCCGTGCCCGGTGATCCGGATATCCCAACGGTCGGAGGCGGCGAGCAGCGGCCCCGGCTTGGCCGCGATCTGCCCGACCTCGATCCCGGGCTTGTTGTGCAGGGCAAACACCGCGTCGCACGGGAATTTGTCGAACAGCCCTTCCTCGACCATGACCCGCCCGCCGCCGCCCCCCTCTTCGGCCGGCTGAAAGATCAGGTGCACGGTGCCGTCGAAATTGCGGGTGCTCGCAAGATAGCGGGCGGCGCCAAGCAGCATCGTCGTGTGACCGTCATGGCCGCACGCATGCATCTTCCCCTCATCGGTCGAGCGGTGCGCGAAATCGTTCAGCTCGTGGATCGGCAACGCGTCCATATCGGCGCGCAGCCCGACCGCAGCCGGCGAGTTGCCGCGCCGGACCGTGCCGACCACCCCGGTGCCGGCGAGCCCGCGATGCACCTCGCAGCCGAACTCGGCGAGCTTATTCGCGACCAGGTCGGCCGTGCGCCGCTCGGCAAAAGCGAGCTCCGGATGAGCGTGAATGTCGCGGCGGATCGCCGTCAGCTCGTCCTGATAATGGCGCACCTCGGCAATGACCGGCATCGATCCCTCCCTGCGCGGTAGACGATTTGTGACCGTATTACCGCCGGCGGGCGCGAGAAGGCAAATCTTTGGCCACAGCCGGCGCCGCGCGATATGATCTGCGGTTGCAAACACCCGGCCTCGGCTAATTTATCGGCTGAGCGCCGGGCGGGGCGACGATCACGGGACAGGCCATATGCGAGCGTTGTCGGGGTTGGGCGTTCTGGTTTTCGGGATGATCGCGAGCCTGGCGGCCTGCGTGCCGTGGGCGGCGCCGCCGCTCAACTCGCTCGCCTTTGAGCGGCGCCCGCCATTGCCGGGGCAGCCCGGATATCTCCAGACCATCAAGTACGTCGATGACGGCGTCAGGTATATCGCGCCAAATGACGGGTTTTTTGTCTCGGCAACTGGCGAGATGTGCTTTCAAGGACCGATCATTCCCGGGGTGACCCTGGAGCTCTCGCCACGGAATTACTGGTGCATCAGCCCCTACGACGTCAGCATGGTCGAGGCGCTCGAAAACGACACCAGCTATGTCAATGATGTGCGCCTGTGGTGCCGGCATTCGAGCCCGCAATGCGCCCACAAGGTCGCCTATCCTAACATGTTCGACAACGCGACTGTCGCCAACAGCATCACCGCCGAAACGATCCCGTTCCAAGGCGAGCGCGCCGCGGTCGAATACCTGGTTTATCTGATGGGCGGCGCCGTCGAGCCGGGCGACGCGCTGTTGTCGGGTGGGCCGATCCCGCTTGACTTGGGGGCGCCGAGGGCTAGCGTCCGCCCGCTGACCCTCGCTACGGAGGACACCCGATGATCATCGAGATGCGCACCTACACGTTGCAGCCGGGAACGGTTGCCGGCTTTGAAGAGCGCTTTGGGCAGGCATTGCCGGCGCGGGCCAAGGTTTCCCCGCTCGCGGCCTTTTGGCACACCGAAGTCGGCCCACTGAACCGGGTGATCCACGTCTGGCCGTACGAAGACTTAGCGGCGCGGACCCGGCTGCGCGAGCAGGCGACCAAGACCCAGGGCTGGCCGCCCAATGTGCGCGAATTCGTCGTCGAGCAGCACAGCGACATCTATCTGCCGGCACCGTTCTCGCCGGCGCTCGAGCCGCGCCAACTGGGCGGCCTTTACGAAATCCGCATCTATACCTTCAAACCGGGCGGGATCCCGGGCGTGATCGACCGGTGGAGCGGCCACATCGCCCGGCGCAGCGAGCTGTCGCCGCTGGTCGGCGCCTGGTACACCGAGCTCGGCGGGCTCAACAAATGGTGCCACATCTGGGCCTACAAGGACGCCGCCGACCGCTTCCGCATCCGCGAGGAAGCGCGCGCCAAGGGCATCTGGCCGCCCCCCTCCGGCGGCGGCCCCAACATGATGATCCGGCAAGAAAACATGCTGGTCGTCCCAGCCGCCTTCTCGCCGCTGCGCTGACACGCCCCGCGGCGTCATCCCCCATTTCCTCCCCCGCCGCGCGGGGGAGGCCCGGACGGATGGCCGGCTCTGGCCCCGCATGCGCGACGGCAAGGGCAATGTCCATAAGCGCGCGACTTAATATCCGACTGCGGCGCCATCAGGCCGGCGGCTGTCGCTGGCTCCCCATAACCGGCCATTCCAAAGCTCGATCAGTTCGGTTGCCCCCCAGGGCTTCTGCGCGACGAGCTTGTAGCCGATATGGCCGAGCCTTGCGACCGTGTCCGGCGCAAGACCGGAACGCTCATAGAACAACTTGTTCGGCAGCCCCTGGAAGTGAAACCGCGGCGCGTCGACGGCCTGCTGCGGCGCCATGCCGTAATCGATCACGTTCATGATGGTTTCGAGCACGATCGTGATGATGCGCGACCCGCCGGGGCTGCCGAGAACGAGAAACACCCGGCCGTCCTTCTCGAGCAGTGTCGGCGCCATCGACGACAGCGGCCGCTTGCCCGGCGCGATCGCGTTGGCCGCACCTTGCACGAGACCGTACAGGTTTGGCGCGCCGGGCTTGGCGGTAAAGTCGTCCATCTCGTTGTTCAAAAAAAAGCCGGTGCCGGGCGCGATCACCGCGGCGCCGAAATAGCCGTTGATCGTGTAGGTCACGGCAACCGCGTTGCCGTCGCCGTCGGCCACCGAGAAGCTGGTCGTCTCCGCCTGCTCGGTCGGCGCGGGGGCGACAGCGTCGGGGCGCGTGCTCCCGGCGGTAATCGCCGCCCGGATGCCGGCCGCGTAACCTTTGGACAACAGCCGGTCGAGCGGGTTCGCGACAAAATCCGGGTCGCCCAGAAAGGTGTTGCGGTCGGTGTAGCCGCGGCGCATCGCCTCGACCATCAGTGCCACCGAGCGCGCCGAGCGAAAGCCCAGCGCCTTCATGTCGTAGCCTTCGAGGACGTCGAGAATTTCGCAGATTGTCGCTCCGCCCGAGCTCGGCGGCGGCGTCGACACGATCATGTAGCCCCGATAGGAGCAGGAGAGCGGCGGCCCCTCGGTCGCCCGGTAATCGCCAAAATCCCCTGCGGTCAGAATGCCGCCACCGGCGCGGCTCGCCCGCTCGACAGCAGCCGGGATGCGGCCTGTGTAAAACGCGGCCGGGCCATTCTCGGCAATCGCCGCCAGTGTGTGCGCCAAGTCCTTTTGCACGAGGCGGTCGCCCGGCCGCAACCGGCCGCCATCGGGCCGCAGGAAAATCTTGGCTGCAGCCGGATCTTGAGCAAATCGACCGGCCTTGGCGTCGAGCAGCGCGGCATCATCAGGGCTCAGCACAAAGCCGTCGCGCGCCAGCGCGATCGCCGGCGCCATCACTGCCGCGCGCGGCAGGCTGCCATATTCGCGCAGCGCCCGGTCGAGCCCCATCACCGTCCCCGGCACGCCGACGGCGCGCCAGCCGTAGCGGCTCAGTTCGGGTATCGGCTTGCCGGCGCGGTCGAGATACATGCCGGCGGTCGCCGCCCGCGGCGCAGTCTCGCGGAAATTGATAAAGGTCTCTCGGCCGTCGGCGAGGTGGACCGTCATAAACCCGCCGCCGCCGATGTTGCCGCAGCAGGGCTCGACGACCGCGAGCGCATAGCCGACCGCGACCGCCGCATCGACCGCATTGCCGCCGGCGGCAAGGATGCCTGCCCCCACCGCGGAGGCGATATGCTGTGAGGCGACCACCATGCCGTGCTCGGCCTCGACCGCTTGCCGGGCCGCCGCCGCTTCGCCCGCGAAGATCGCCGCGGTCAGCGTCGCCAGCAACGCCGCGACCCGGCGTCCGCGTTTCACCACAGCTCCCCCTTGAGCCAACCCCTGCCGACAGCGCCAATCTAGGCCCAAACTCGCGAAACGCCCACCGTCGCCACGCCAATCGCGGGACGCTACCCCAACGGAACCCCGCTCGGCACCCGTCACCCCGCTGATCACCTCAGTGTTGCCGCCGCATACCCGGTTCGGCCGCGATGCTGACAAAAAAAGCCCGCCGGCAGAGCCGGCGGGCCGCAGGATTGGCGTTTGATTTTTTGTTAGAACTTGACGCGGAACTTGCCGATCAGGGTCTGCTCGGTGCCGCGGATATTGGCGGCGACCTCACGCTGGCCCCACATATATTCGATGCCGGTGTCGATGAACGCGACCGGGCTCCAGATCAGGTTCACATGCGCGGTCTGCAGCTGCTTGTTGGCGACCGTCGATTCGACCGGGCCGATCAATTGCGAGGGCACCGCATATTGGGCATAGCCGTAAGCCACGTTCGAGCGCAGGTTCGGCAGCCACCAATGCTGGTACCCGACCGTGCCGCCCACTTCGAAGATCGGCTTGACAAGCACGTTGCCGGCAGCGGCGACGCTGCTCGGGGTCACCAGGTAGTTGGTCGCCAGCCCGGCGTCGGTGCTGTCGTTCAGATAGCGCCCGATGCCGCTGCCAAGGGTGACCTGCCACTGAAAATCATCCTTGCCCCAGCCAAACCAGCCGGGCCTGACATCGCCTGACACGCCGCCGCCATAGCCGAAAAAGCTCTGGTCGACGTATTTGCCGTCCTTGATCGTCAGGTCGCGGCCGACCAGCCTGAAATCGGTATGCCCCCAGGGCTGCGCCCAATACGAGGCGAAGGTGATGTCGGGCGCTTTGCTGAGGGCCGGGTCGCCGGACAGGGTGCACCCGGTGACGTTGGTGACCGCGAGGCCGTTCGCCGTGCAGAACACGCTGCCGCCGTTGCTGGCAAAGACGTTGCCGCCGCTGGTCGCATTCGACACTTGGGCGCTGCCGTCGGACGACACCTTGCCAGCCGGGGTCAGCACATCGGTTTCCGGCGCTTCGATCGAGGCCGACCAGGCGCTGCCATAGGGGCCGGCATAGGTGTAGCGGACCTGCGGGATGCGGACCACGCCGGCTTCGCCGACGGGGCCGCCGAAATCGAGGGTTTCGGGGTTGGCGTCGGAATCGGAGAAGTTCGAATTCGCTTGGCCGGCGAGGAAGCCGCCCAAGGTGGCGTAGGCATAGCGCAAGCGCGGCACCAGATTGTCCGAGACCGCGGTCTGACCGCTTCCGGTTGAGCTGAAGCCGTTGGTGCCGGCGAAGTCGAATTCGATAAAGGTGCGCGCCTCGCCGTAAGCAGTTGGCGTCCGGGTCTCGATATTGAGCCGCGATTCACGCGGGCTTTGCGCAAAGATGCCGTTGCCGCGCGAATGCCCGGTCGCCACCGGCACCTTGTTGCCGGCGGTCGGATATCCGGGGACGGTCTGCCCATGGATGTCGAGCGGCATCGTCGTCAGATTGCCGTTGACCCCGACCGTCGTCGACTGGACCCCATTCGGCGGGCCGTTCTGCAGCCAGTAGTCGAGCGTCTCGTCGACAAACCCGCCGACCCGGATCGAGGTGTCGGTGCCCGGGATCAGAAACGAGCGCGGAAAGCTGCCGCCGACCATTGTCGCACCCGGAACCGGCGCGCTGCCGTAAGCAGTGGGCCCGGTAGCGCCGGGCGCGCCCAGATGCGATGGCGGGCCGCCTTGCGCCTGGGCTTGCGCCAGCTGGTCGATGCGCTGCTCGAGCAGCTGCTGGTTGGCGCGCAAGTCGGACAGCTCGTCCGCGCGCGCGGTTGGAAGACCCGCCAGCAGCACGGCCGTCGCGGTCGCCCCGCCGATCGCCGCCATGCTGCCGATGCTCCACTTCTTAATCATTGCTTCCCCCGGGAAATCAGAAGTTGCGCGTAGCCGGACGAGAAAACCCGTTCGTGTCTCGCGCGATGATATTGAAAGGTCGGGCTCGATCAAGCGCGCTGGGGGCTCGTCGTGGTGTTTTCGTCCCAGCGTGTCTAAATTATCACATATTGCATCCAAGATACTGCAAACACGGTTTTTAAGAGAAGGTTTAACGGGACATTAGCGGCGTTGAAAGGCGCCTAAGAGCACCCGAATCGGGCTATCCGCTTGCGCGAGAGCACCGGTCGAGGGACGCTGGTCAACCCCGCCGTCGGTCAGTTCTCATGGCGCGCAGCGGAGGATCCGAGTCAATCGGACCGACGCGCACGGTACGGAGGCTGGTCGAGCAGAATGTTCAGACTAAGCGCGGCGCGCCGATTGCCCCTGCGCCGGTCGAGCCGCACCCAGAATCCCGACCCCCGCCGGCGAGTGCGCTGCCGCGCCCTCTGGCCCAAAAATATAGCGGCGCGGCGTCCTGGGCGCGAAACCTTGCTCGGGGCGCCGCCGAGCTACGTCAGAATGATCACGACGCCGTGCGAGACGGGCCGAGCCCCTTCAGCCACGCCGACCAGCGATGCCGGCGCAGCTCGCGCCGGACGACGCCCTGATCGGTCACCCAATTGAGCTGCAAGCTGCGGCGCGGGCCGATATATGGCCGGTGCGCGTGAAAGGAGCGCTCGCTGCGCCGGAAGGCCAGCATGGTCCCGGCCAGCGGCGCCACCTCGCGAGCGTAATCGTCAAGGTCGCCGGGTCCGCGCAACAGCCGCAGCCGCCCTTCCGCGAAGTCCCAGACCGGGTTCATATAGAGCAGCAGGGTGATGATCTTGGTGGCGGAATCGGTATGGACGCGCCCGTCCTTGGCGTCGCCGAAGCCGCGCGCCGTCAGCAGGGTCGGCCGGCCGCCAAGATCGACCGCAAACTTGTCGGCCACGGCGCGGGCGAGGTCGGGCCCGGTCAGCGCCGCGACGAGGCCGCGGAACGCCGGCCCGCACTCAATGCTTTCGACCGGATAGCTGCCGGCCCGGCGGATTTTCGGAAAATCGGCGACTAGCGCCGGCAACGCGTCGCCGTCAACAAACTCTTCGACCACGACGAACTCGAACGGGTCGCGCTCGAGCGGCGCCGCGCGCAAACGATCGAGAGCAAGAATGGCCAGCGCCGCCTCCTGGGTTTAGGCAGAGCGACTATAGATAAGCAGCGCGACTTTACATAAGAATTTGCCGTAGCGGGCAAGCGCGGCGGGCCAACCCTCGGCGCGTGCCGGCCGCCCCCGACCCGGCGCGAATTAACGCTTCGCCGCGGCAGCGCCTTGGGTTACGAGTAAATGTTGCCGCGACCGCCAACCAAGCGCCAGAGGGGGCATGGAACAGCGCTGGGGACTGCCCCTCCTCGCCTGGCCGTTGCGGCTGCGCCCCAACACCTGGGACCTGGTCGCGTTGCCGCTGGTGCTGGGCCTGCTGGCGCTGCTCGCCTGGGGCGGCTTGGCGATGAGCCAGCACTATCACCTGGGCCAGCCGCTGGCGATCAGCCTCAGCCCCTGGGAGCTGCCGCAATATGCGCTGCGCACCGTGTTGCGCATGGCCTGGGCGCTGGTCGCCTCGCTGATCTTCAGCCTTGCCTATGCCGCGCTGGCCGCCAAAAGCCGGCGAGCCGAGAAGATCCTGATCCCGCTGCTCGACGTCCTTCAATCGGTGCCGATCCTCGGGTTTTTGTCGATTACCGTGACCGGGTTCATCGCCCTCTTCCCCGGGCGGCTGCTCGGCGTCGAGTGCGCCGCGATCTTCGCGATCTTTACCTCGCAGGCCTGGAACATGACGTTCAGCGTCTACCAGTCCCTGCGCACCGTGCCGGCCGAGCTGATCGAGGCCGCACGCATGTACCATCTGTCGCCGTGGCGGCGGTTCTGGCGGCTCGAAGTGCCGCACGCGATCCCGTCCTTGGTGTGGAACATGATGATGTCGGTCTCCGGCGGCTGGTTTTTTGTGGTCGCCTCGGAAGCGATCACCGTCGCCGGCCACACCATCCTGTTGCCCGGCATCGGCTCTTATATCGCGGTCGCGATCGAGCGGAAGAGCTTGGCCGCGATCGGCTGGGCCGTTCTTGTCATGTTTGTCGTGATCCTGCTCTACGACCAGCTGCTGTTCCGGCCGCTGCTCGCCTGGTCGCGCAAATTCCAGCCCGAGACCGCCCCGGACGAAGAGAATGTGCGGCCGTGGTTTTTGCTGATGCTGCAGCGCGCGCGCCTGTTCGGGCTGGTCCAGGACGGGCTGTTGCGTATCAACCGCAGCATCGACAGCGCGATCGCCGGGCTCTCGCGGCTGCACCCGGGGGCGGCGCCCTCACAGCCGCGGTCGCGGCCGCGGCTAATGGTCGAGCGGCTGTTCGACCTGGCCATCCTCGCGCTCGCCGTAGCCGCGGCGGCCTGGATCGCGGTCTTCATCCACGCCCATGTCGGCGTGGCCGAGATCGGCCGGGTGTTCGTGCTCGGCTTGATCACGGCGGTGCGGGTGCTGGTGCTGATCGTGCTCGCCTCGCTGGTGTGGGTCCCGATCGGCGTCGCGATCGGCCTGCGCCCGCGGCTTGCCGACCGGGTTCAGCCGATCGTCCAGTTTCTCGCCGCCTTCCCGGCGAATTTGTTTTTTCCGGTGGCGGTGGTGCTGATCCTGCGCTTCGATCTAAACCCACAAATCTGGCTGAGCCCGCTGATGATCCTCGGGACCCAATGGTACATTCTGTTCAATGTCATCGGCGGCACGGCGGCACTTCCGGCCGAGCTGCGGCGTGCCGCACAGAATTTGGGGGTCACGCGCCTGTTGTGGTGGCGGCGGGTGATGCTGCCGGCGATCTTTCCCGCCTATGTGACCGGTGCGGTCACTGCGGCCGGCGGATCGTGGAACGCGAGCATCGTCGCCGAGATCGTGCAATGGGGCAGCACCACGCTGACCGCCACCGGGATCGGCGCCTATATCGCGCGGACCACGGCCGCCGGCGACAGCGCGCGCGTGGCACTCGGGATCGGCGTCTTGTGCCTCTATGTGCTGGCCTTCAATCGGCTGTTGTGGCGCCGGCTTTACGATGTCGCCGCCGAGCGGCTGCGGCTCGATTGACGCCCCCGCCTCTGCCTATGTCAGAGTCGATCTCTGATCGGAAGTAGCGATGCCCGCTCCTCTGCTGCGCGCCGGCGGCGTGTGCAAGACCTATCAGATGCCCGACCATCATGACCGGCTGGTCCTCGATCATCTGGATTTCACCCTGCGCGAAGGCGAGATCGTCGCGATCCTCGGCAAATCCGGCTCCGGCAAATCGACCTTTTTGCGTATCCTCGCCGGGCTCGTGCCGCCGAGCGACGGCGTCGTCGAATATCGCGGGAAGCCGGTGGTCGAGCCGGTCCACGGGATCGCCATGGTGTTCCAGAGCTACGCGCTGTTCCCATGGCTGACCGTGCTCGGCAATGTCGAGCTTGGCCTCGAGGCGCAGGGCGTCGCGGCGGCCGAGCGGCGCCGGCGCGCGGTCGATGCGATCGACCTGATCGGGCTCGACGGCTTTGAGAACGCCTATCCGAAGGAGCTGTCGGGCGGCATGCGGCAGCGCGTCGGCTTTGCCCGGGCGCTGGTCGTCAACCCCGACATTCTGCTGCTCGACGAGCCGTTCTCCTCGCTCGACGTCTTGACCGCGGAAACCCTGCGCGGCGATCTGCTCGACCTCTGGGACGACCGCCGCATCCCGACCAAGGGGATCGTGCTGGTCTCGCACAATATCGAGGAAGCGGTCGAAATCGCCGACCGCATCCTGATCTTCGCCAGCGATCCCGGCCATATCCGCGCCGACATTCCGATCGCCCAGCCGCGGCCGCGCGCCGCGCCGGGAGCCGGGTTCCGCCAGATCGTCGATCAGGTCTACACTCTCCTGACCGAGACCGGCCGCGATGGCCGGCGCGGCGCCAAGCCCGAGCCGATCGGCATCGGCTACCGCCTGCCCGACGCCGCCGTGCAGCAGCTTTCGGGGCTGATCGACAGCCTGACCGAGGCGCCCTATCACGGTCGCGCCGATCTGCCGCATCTGGCCGACGAGGAGCACCTCGTCATGGACGAGCTGTTTCCGCTGATCGAGACCTTGCAACTCCTCGGCTTTGCCCATGTCAGCGGCGGCGACATCGAGCTGACGCCACTCGGCCGCGCCTATGCCGAAGCCGACATGCTGACCCGCAAGCAGCTTTTTGCCGATGCCGTCCTAAAGCACGTGCCGCTGGCTGCGCACATCCGGCGGGTGCTCGACGAGCGCCCAGGCCACCGCGCTCCGGCAGCGCGGTTTCTGCGCGAGCTTGAAGATCATCTCTCGGAGGAAGAGGCCGAACGCGTGCTCGACACCGTGATCAATTGGGGCCGCCACGCCGAGATTTTTGCTTACGACTACGACAGCGAGGTGCTGAACCTCGAAAACTTCTGACCGCGGAGATAATGTGGTCGAGGCAATCCCATTCAAAGAACCCGGTATCCGCGGCTTTCTGCATCGGCCGGACGTTGCCGGCGGGCAGGGGTTGGTGCTGACCCACGGCGCCGGCGGCAATTGCGGCGCGCCGCTGTTGATCGCGGTCGCCGACGCGTTCAGCGCCCGCGGCGTGCGGGTATTGCGCTGCGACCTGCCGTTTCGCCAGCGTCGGCCTGCGGGGCCGCCTTCGCCCTCGACTGCGGCGGCTGACCGGGAGGGGCTGCGGCTCGCGGTCGCCGCATTGCGCGCGATCGTCTCGGGACGGATCTATCTCGGCGGCCAATCCTATGGCGGGCGCCAAGCCACCTTGCTTGCAGCCGACCAGCCGGAGATTGCGGCGGCCTTGTTGCTGCTCTCCTATCCTCTACACCCACCCGGAAAACCCGACCGCTTGCGCACCGAGCACTTTGCTCGTCTGAGCATCCCGGCGATGTTTGTGCAAGGGACCGCCGATCCGTTCGGCTCGACCGAGGAGTTGCGGGCGGCGGTATCGCTGATCCCCGCACGGACAGAGATCATCCCGGTCGACGGCGCCGGCCACGACCTGAAGCGCGGGAAGTTCAATGTCGACGCAGTGGCGACGGCTCTTCTCGATATTTGCGATTGACCAATCGTCACGCCTTCCGGCGCCGCCGCGGTGCGGCTTCCGCGGCCGGTTCGGCCGGGGCTTCCTCGCGCGGCTTGCGGCGTCGCGAGGCGGCCGGAGCGGCCGGCTGGGCCGTGGCCTCCTCGGTAGCGGCGCGTCCGCCCGAGACCGGCAGCAGCAGCGAGGGCTGGCGCCGGTCGCTGGGCGCCTTGCCGCGCTTTGGCGCTGCGGCGGCGGCCTGTGCCGCTGCCGGTGCTGCTTCGCGCGCCAGGCTGCGCTTGAGCGCGTCCATCAGGTTGATCACCTTTGGCGGTTCGGCGATCTCCGAGGGCGCGCCGATCATCTCGCCTTTAAGCTTGCTTTCAACCAGGGCGCGTAACGCGTCCTGGTAGCGATCGCGAAAGCTCGCCGGCTCGAACGCGCCCGATTTGCGCTCGATGATGGTCTCGGCGAGTGCCACCAGCTCGGGATCGACCTCGCCTTCGGCCTTGCCGGCGAATTCCGCCGCGCGCACCTCGTCGCTGGCGCGCAAGGTCGACATGACGAGCCCGGCGCCGCGCGGCTCGACCAGCACCAGCCGCTCTCGGCTCGACAAGGTGATGCGGCCGAGCCCGACCTTGTCGGTGCGGGCCATCGCCTCGCCGATCACCCGGAAGGTCTCGGTCGCGATCTCGCCATCGGGATAGACGTAATAAGGCGCGTCGAGATAGAGCGGATCGACCTGGTCGCGGCTAACAAACCGGTCGAGATCGATAATCTTCGACGACTCGATCTGCAGGTCCTTCAGTTCCTCGTCGGTGATCGTGACATAGCGGCCGCGGTCGAACTCGTAGCCCTTGGCGATCTGGTCGCGGCTCAGCTCTTCGCCGGTCTTCGAGTTCGACCAGCCGCTGCGAAACCCGGTTTCCGGTCTCCGCATTGAGCTGATTGAACCGAATTCGCTTCAACTCGGTCGTCGCCGGGCTCAGATAGACCGGGCAGGTGACGAGAGAAAGACGCAAAAACCCGCTCCAGCTCGCGCGCGGCATGCCGATCTCCTATGCAGCAGCGTTTACGAACCACATTATGCGCCGGGCCGCAACATCAAGCGACCGGCGCCCGCGCAGGGACGACATTTTGACGAGGTGATCGGCGACCATGGCGCTGACCGAATACCGCCGCAAACGCGATTTTCACAAGACGCCCGAGCCGGCCGGGGGCGCGGTGCTCGCAGCCGCATCCCGGCCGCTGTCCTTTGTGATCCAGAAGCACGCGGCGCGCCGGCTGCACTACGATTTCCGGCTCGAGCTCGATGGCGTGCTGAAGAGCTGGGCGGTGCCAAAGGGGCCGAGCCTCGACCCCGCGGAAAAGCGCCTTGCCGTGCATGTCGAGGACCACCCGCTCGAATATGGCGGGTTCGAGGGCGTCATTCCCGAGGGCGAGTACGGCGGCGGCTCGGTGCTGCTGTGGGACCGCGGCACCTGGACGCCGCTCGATCCGGACCCGGAAGCGGCCTACGCCAAGGGCAACCTCAAATTCACCCTCGATGGCGAGAAATTGCACGGAAGATGGGTGCTGGTGCGGATGGGCGGCAAGGCCGCGGCCGAGCGCCACGAAAACTGGCTCCTGATCAAGGAGCGCGACGAAGCGGCGATACCGCAGAGCGGCGATGCGGTCGTCGCCGACAACCCGCTCAGCGTCGCCACCGGTCGTGGGCTCGACGAGATCGCGGCCGACCGCGATCGGGTCTGGGGGCCGAACGGCGAACAGCCGACCGCAGCGGCTGGCGAGCGGCGCGAGCACGCCGATCCGGCGCGCGTCCCCGGCGCAAAAAAAGGCCGCCTGCCGGCGACCCCGCGGCCGCAATTGGCGACCCCCGCGGAGGCGGCGCCCGACGGGCCGCAATGGTTTCACGAGATCAAGCATGATGGTTACCGCCTGATCGCCCGGATCAGCGGGGGAGGCGCGCATCTGCTGACCCGCAACGGCCTCGACTGGACCCAGAAATTCCCGGCGCTGGCCGAGAGGTTTGGCGGGCTTTCGGTCGAAACGGCGCTGATCGACGGCGAGCTGGTCCATCTTGAGGCCGACGGCACCAGCGATTTCGGCCGGCTGCAGGACGCGATCGCCACCGGGCGCACCGACGAATTGGTGTTCTACGCCTTTGATCTGCTCCACCTCGACGGCTACGATTTGACGGGGGCAGCGCTTGAAGACCGCAAGGCGGTGCTGGCCGACATTATTCCCGCGCATTCCGCGGGCATCCTGCGCTACAGCGACCATCAGGTTGGGCACGGCCCTGAATTTTTTCACCACGCCTGCGGCTACGAGCTGGAGGGGATCGTCTCAAAGCGGCGCGACCGCCCCTATCAGCCCGGCCGCAGCGACAGCTGGCTCAAGGTCAAATGCGCAAATCGCGACGAGTTCGTCGTGATCGGCTTCACTGACCCGGCTGGCACCCGGCAGGGCCTGGGCGCGCTGCTGCTCGGCTATTACGACGGGCACGGCGGGTTGCACTATGCCGGGCGGGTCGGCAGCGGGTTTGGCGACGCCCAATTGGCCGCGCTGCGGGCACGGCTCGACGAGCTTGCACGCGCCGCCGCTCCGGTCGAGGCATTGCCGAAAGGCGTCTCGTTAAAGGGGGTGCACTGGACCGAGCCGGCGCTGGTGGCCGAGGTGCGCTATGCCGGCTGGACCGCCGACGAACTCCTGCGGCACGCAAGCTTTGTCGGATTGCGCGAAGATAAGAGCCCGGAGGAGATCGTGCGCGATGCCGATCCGCCGGCCGCTTCGGCCGATCGAGCGGTGGCGGCAAAACCGGCGGCGGCGACGGCCGATCGTATTACGGCGGAGAAGCCGGCGGCGGTGCATGTCGCCCGCGACGGCAGCAGCGAATTCGCGGGGGTGCGGGTGACCCACGCCGAGCGCGTCCTCTATCCCGGCGAGGGCATCACCAAGCTCGATCTGGCACGGTACTATGCCGAGATCTGCGGCTGGGCGTTGCCGCATCTGGGGCATCGGCCGCTGAGCCTGGTACGCTGCCCGAATGGTCAGGGCGGCGAGCAATTCTTTCAAAAGCACGCCGGCGCCAGCGTGCCGGACGCGGTGCGGCGCATCGAAATCGATGGCGAAACCCACCTCGCGGTCGAGGATCTGGCCGGACTGGTGGCGCTGGTGCAGATCGGCGTCCTTGAAATCCACCCCTGGGGCTCGACCGTCAAGAAACTCGAGACCCCCGACCTGATCACCTTTGATCTCGACCCCGATGTCGGCCTGCCATGGTCGCAGGTCACCGCCGCGGCACTCGAAGTGCGCGAGGCGCTCGCCGGCATGGGCCTGCGCAGCTTTGCCAAGACCACCGGCGGCAAAGGGCTGCACGTCGTGGTGCCGCTGACCCCAAAGCTCGATTGGGAGACGATCAAAGCCTTCACCAAAGCGGTCGCCGAGCAGATCGCGGGCCGCAACCCGCAGCGCTACACCACCAACCAGTCGAAGCGGGCGCGGCAGGGGCGCATCTACATCGACTATCTGCGCAACGGCCGCGGCGCCACCGCGATCGGCGCCTACTCGACCCGCGCCCGGCCAGGGGCGCCAGTGGCCACGCCGGTGTTTTGGGAAGAGGTCGAGAGCGGCGTGCGTCCCGAGGGGTTCACCGTCGCCACGGTTCCCGGCCGGCTCGCGGCGCTGAAATCGGACCCCTGGGCCGAGCTCGGCAAGGTCAGGCAGACGGTCACCGCCGCAGCACGGCGCAAGCTCGGGCCATGAGATGGCGCGGCCGGGCTGTATTCAGCTGGGTCAATCTTCGCCAAAGCTGCCTGCGGCTCGGTAGCGTGCTGGCGCTGTTATGGTTCGTTTATTGGACCTGCGCCTACGTGATCAACGCACCATCGTCAGAAAATTCAGCAGCGCCACCAAGCCCGGCACTCTCCGCCACGTCGGAGACCGTTTTGTTGGTGATCGCCGTTCTCGGCCTGTGGTGGATCGTCTCGGCTCTGCGCTCCGACTGAGGCGCCGCCGAATTTCGCGTGCTTAGGCGGAGCCGATCATTCAGGATACGCCGCATCCGCTCACCATTCCCGGACCCGCCGCCATGCCTGACAAAGCCGTCTCCGAGCTCGCGCCCACCGGCGTGCTGCGCGCCGCGATCAACATGGGGAATTTCCTCTTGGTCACCGGCAAGACCCCATCGGGCGATCCGACCGGCGTTTCGCCCGATATGGCGGCGGCAATCGCCGAGCGGCTCGGCGTGCCGGTCAAATACATTCCTTATGCGCGGCCGGGCGAGATCGCCGACGCGGCTGGGACCGGCGTGTGGGACATCGGGCTGATCGGCGCCGAGCCGCAGCGCGCCGCCGTTATCAACTTTACCGCTGCTTATTGCGAAATCGAGGCGACCTATCTGGTGCCGCCGGGCTCGCCGATCCGCTCGATCGGCGAGGTCGACCAGCCGGGTCGCCGGGTCGCAGTAACGGCGCGCAGCGCCTACGGCCTGTGGCTCGAAAACAATTACAAAAGGGGCGAGCTCTTGCAGTTCGACACTGCCCAGGCGGCGCTCGCCGCCTTCGACGGCGAGAAGCTCGACGCCTATGCCGGGTTGCGGCCGGGGCTGATCGACGTGCAGCAGGCGCGGCCCGGCTCACGCATTCTCGACGGCCAGTTCACCGCGGTGCAGCAAGCGGTCGGCACGGCGAAGGGCAACGCGGCCGGGGCGGCGTTTCTGCGCGAGTTTGTCGAAGAGGCCAAAAAATCGGGACTCGTTGCCCGGCTGATCGAGCGGCACAAGGTGGTCGGGCGGCTCTCGGTCGCCGCTCCGGGCTGAACTGCACGATCTTGAAGGAGATCTCGCGATGCCCGACGACATGCCGGCACCAGCGACCGAACTGGCTTTCATGACCATCGCCGAGGCTGCGCGGCGGATCGAACGGAAGGAATTGTCGCCGGTCGAGCTGACCGAGGCGCTGGTCCGCCGGGCAGAAGCGCTCGATCCGCAGCTCGACGCCTATCTGCTGCCGACCTTTGATCGCGCCCTCGACCAGGCTCGCGCCGCCGAGCGGGAGATCACGACCGGCGGCTATCGCGGGCCGATGCACGGCATTCCGTTCGGCCTCAAGGACATCTATGCGACCGCCGGCATCCGCACCACCGGGCATTCCAAAACCTGTATCGGCACCGTGCCTGCCGCCGATGCGACAACGGTGCGCAAGCTCTACGACGCCGGCGCGATTTTGACCGGCAAGCTCGCCACCCATGAGTTCGCCCATGGCGGCCCGAGCTTCGACCTGCCCTGGCCGCCGGCGCGCAACCCGTGGCACCGCGACCATTTCACCGGCGGCTCGTCGAGCGGGTCGGGAGCGGCGGTCGCGGCCGGGTTCGTCCCGGCGGCGCTCGGCTCCGACACCGGCGGCTCGATCCGCGGCCCGGCGGCATTGTGCGGGATCGTCGGGCTGAAGCCGACCTACGGGCTGGTCAGCCGCCGCGGGGTCTACGCCAATTCGTACAGCTTCGACCATGCCGGGCCGATGACCTGGACCGTCGAGGATTGCGCGATCCTGCTTGCAGGCGATCGCCGGCCACGACCCACTGGATCCGGCGAGCGCGCGGCACTCGGTGCCGAGCTATGGTGCGGCATTGACCGGCGACATCAAGGGGCTGCGCATCGGCGTCGTGCGCCATCTGCACGAAGACGACTGCCCGGTGACGAGCGAGGTCGGCATGGCGCTGGAGGCAGCTTTCGAGGTATTCCGCGGGCTCGGAGCCAGTCTCGGCGAGGTGCGGCTGCGCCCAGCGCAGGATTATTACGACGTCAAGGTCACGATCGCCGAAAGCGAATTACTGGCCGTGCATGAGCACGCTTTGCGCACCCGCGCGCGGGATTTCGGCGAGGATTTTCTCGGCCGCGTCTTGCCGGCGGTGCTGATCGGCGGGCGCGACTATGTGCAGGCGCAGCGCGAGCGGCGACGAATCCTGGCCGAGATGGCGCCGGTCTACGACAAGTTCGACGTGCTGGTGACAGCGACCGCCGGCGGCCCGGCGCCGCGTCTCGATGCCTGGCGGACGATCCAATTCTGGCGGCGACCGTCGTTGACGACGCCGTTCAACGTCACCGCCGGCCCGGCTTTGGCGCAATGCATCGGCTTCAGCAGCGGCGGCCTGCCATTGTCGATGCAGATCGTCGGCCGGCCGTTCGACGAGGCGACGGTGCTGCGGGCGGCGCACGCCTATGAGCTGGCCACGCCATGGCGCCAGCGCCGGCCCCAGCTCGATCCCAACATCGAATTCTCGACCGAATTGCCGCCGGTCCCCGACCCGCAGCCGGCCGATATCGACGCCGCCACCCGCGACCGGGCCGCGATCGCCTGCCGCGCCGCCGGGCTGACCCTGACCGAGCGGCAGCTCGAAATGGTCTGCGCCGCCGCGCCCTATGTCGAGGCGATGACCGGCCGGCTTTACCGCGAGCGGAGCTGGACCGAGGAGCCGGCCAACATCTTCCAGTTCGGCAGCTAGCGCCCTGTCGCGAAAATTGTCGGACCGTCGTGCTCACTCTTTTGGTCATCCCGGCGGAAGCCGGGACCATGCCGGGCATGGGCACCGGCCTGCCAGGCTGTGTGAAAACCGTGCCGGCCATCCAGAATCGTCGTCCCCGCGAAAGCGGAGACCCAGGGCAACAGGCTGAAATCCCTGGATTCCCGCTTGCGCGGGAATGACGGGAAAGGGGTCCGAGGAAGGCGGACATGCAGTTTTCACACGGCCTGCTGCGCCGGTGTGGAATGTGTCGCTCGAATTTCGGGTTACCCACACTAACCGACGGCTATACGAGCATCGTTCGGACAAACGCGCCGCCGGCTGCGATCGCCCGCTTGCCTGCGGCGAGCTCGGGATGAAACAGGTGCCAGACATGGATCATCTCGGGCCAGATCTGGAGATCGACCCGCACATCGGCCGCACCGGCGGTCCGGGCCAGCCGCAGCGCGTCGTCGAGCAGGGTCTCGCAGGCGCCGACCTGGATCAACAGCGGTGAAAGGCCGGAAAGGTCGGCATAGATCGGCGCGGCCAGCGGCGAGCGCGGGTCGGCGCCGTTCAGGTAGAGCCGCGCCATGTCGAGCAGGCCGGCCTTCTGCACGGTCGGATCGGCGGCGGCCCGGCTCGACATCAACTCGCCGACCGCCTCCATGTCGACCCAGGGCGAAATGCACCAGCCGCAGCCCGGCTGCGCCAAGCCGGCGTCGCGGATCGCCAGCATCACCGCGATCACCAGCCCGCCGCCGGCGCTGTCGCCGGCAATCGCGATCCGACCGGGCTTGATGCCGCGGGCCAGCAGAAACCGATATCCCGCCAGCGCGTCATCGACCGCGGCCGGGAACGGATGCTCGGGCGCTAGGCGATAATCGAGCGCCAGCGCCGCGATGCCGGCGGCCCGGCCGGCCTCGGCGGCCAAATGGCGGTGGCTGTCGAGCGAGCCGATCACATAGCCGCCGCCATGCAGGTAAAGAAGGGCGGCGTCGCGCGCATCCTTCGGCGTCGCGGTCCACTCCGCACCGACCCCGTTCGCGGTCACCGGCTCAACCCCAATATCGGGCGCAAGCCGATATTCGCGGCCGCGTGCGTCAATGTCCCGGCGCCGCTGCCGGTAGTCGTCGGAACGCGGCCTCAGCGCCAGCTTTGCCCGCAGCGCGCCGATCTCTGCATCGCTCATTGTGTTCCCTCCTGCTGCCGGTTTGGCCCTAACCGGATCCGCTACCGTCGGTCGGGCCCGGCCGCCTGGCGCGTCGCACATCCGCAGCTCAGCCCCAGAATGCTCGCCGTGATCCGCAAAGTTGGCAACGCGAACGCCCGGATGCTCCCGGCGGCGCCACACGCCGAGGGTAGTCGCGATCGGCGTTAATGCTTTGATCGGCTGGCCCGCGCGATACGCCTCGCGGCGGCAAAGGGCGCCATTCGACTCAATCGCATGCCCCGGCAAACCACAGAAAAACCGGCAGGCCGCCGCCGTGCCGCGGGTCCCACACCTTGCGGATCTGGCTCTCGACCGGCAGACCGCTGCCGGTAGTGGGGCTGTGCACACGCCGCCCCGGCATTTTTTCCTTATCCGAATCACCGGTCACCTGATCGGCGCCCGCCTTATCGCGGCGATGCCAACGGCGCAGGTGTTTCTCAATCGAACGTTGGTCCATCCTCGGGTCCTCCCTGGCGGCGATCTTGGGCATGGCCGAGACAATTGCAACCTTCGTCGCGAACCCTATGTGATCACAGCAGTTTGCCCGGTGCGGATCAGCGAGAGACAGGCCATGGCGCAATGCACGATCTGGACGATCGGCCACTCGACGCGCACCGTCGCAGAGCTTGCCGAGCTGCTCGGCGAAGCCGCGATCAACCTTTTGGCCGATGTCCGCTCGGTGCCGCGCTCGCGCACGAACCCGCAGTTCAACGCCGATGCGCTGCCGGCGGCGCTCGCGCCGGACGGGATCGTCTACCGCCACTTGCCGGCGCTCGGCGGGCTGCGCGGCCGGCGCAAGGACGGGCTGCCCTCGCCCAATACGCTGTGGCGCAATCTCGCCTTTCGCAATTACGCAGACTATGCCGCGACCGCCCCGTTCCGCGCCGGGCTCGATGAGCTGATCGGCCTGTCGCGCGACCATCGTTGCGCGATCATGTGCGCTGAGGCGGTATGGTGGCGCTGCCACCGCCGGATCATCGCCGATTACCTGTTGGCCGAGGGGATCAGGGTCGCCCATATCATGGGCCAGAACAAGATCGAGCCGGCAACCCTTACCCCCGGTGCCCAGCTCCTCCAAGACGGGTCGCTGCTTTACGCGGAGCCGACGGAAATCGCGCAACTGCCGTTGCTCGACCGCCCTGGCTCGGGCGACACCTGAGCGCGGGCCAGCAAATGGTGCCCCGGGTCGGATTCGAACTGACGACCTACCGCTTACGAAGCGGGTGCTCTACCGCTGAGCTACCGGGGCGGGCTCGGCACTCATAGCGCGTTGCGGCGTTTGCGCCAAGCCGCTTGGGCAAATCCAAGAAGGGAGCCATTCGAGCTGGCACGCGGCAGCTCGTTTGGCCCTGCGGCGATCGGGGCAGCCTCGGGCCGGCCCTCGGCGGCACCGGCCAGGGCGCGATATTGCCCGGCCCAGCCAGGTGTTCGCCAGGCGAGCGCGTCGAATGCGCCGCAGCGCGGGCACAGCGCGCTCCACTCGAGACTGTCGCCGCCACAGCTGGCGCAGACATAGCGCGGATCGGGCAGGCTCCGGTCGGCCCGGTCGAGCCATTCGCGGACGCGCGCAACATCGCCGTGCTCGGCTTCTTCGAGCCGCGCCATCATCCGGCAGAGGCGCGGGGTCGCGTTGGCCAATTCGCCACCCGGGCTGTCGCCTTGGCCCGGCGAGGCCTCGACCGCCAGGCCTGCCGGAAGCGGCGCCGCAGAGGTCGGGGGCAACCGCAGTGCTTGTTCGAGGTGGCGGCGAGCCTCACCCCACAGCTGCGCCGCCAGGGCTGCATCGGCCAGCACTAAATGAGTTTCGCGCGCGCCCGGGTTCTGCGCGGCCAGCCGCTCAAAATGCGCGACCCGGGGCAGCGGGTTTTCCGTACCCCATATTTCTCGATAAACCTCGGCAAGCTCGGGATGCGGGGCGCTGCGCCAGGCACGTTCGACCGCCCTTGCCGCGCGCCCCGCCCGTCCCTCTTGCAGCAGCAAGCGTGCGTGATGCGCCGCCGGCGTCGCAAGATCAGGCGCCAGGCTCTGCGCCTGCGCCGCTAACGCCAAGCCCCGCTCGCGGTCGCCCGCGGCCACGGCGAGGCGGCTCAGCTCATGCTCGATGACCCCGCGATGATGCCGGGCGGGCTCGGCTGCGATCCTCCCGCTCTTCACCGCCTTCCCCAGGGTGTCGCGCGCCGATTGCCAGCGCCCCTCGCGCGTTTCGAGATCGAACAGGCTCTGCACCGCCCAGCCGGTGTCGGGGCGCAGTGCAGCTGCGCGCTCGGCAAGTCGCCGCGCCGCACCGCGGTCGCCGTCGCGCAATGCTTGATTGAAGAGGCCGCGCAGCCCGAGCAATTCGGTCTCGGGCCGGTCGAGCATCAGGGTAAAGAACCGTTTCGCTGCCGTCTCGTCGCCGCCGATCTGCGCCGCCTGCGCCGACAGCAGCAGGGTCAAAGGCGGCTCGGCGAGCAGCGCCTCGGCTCGGCGGGCATGGCGCCGCGCCTCCTGCGGATCGCCGGCGGCGACCGCCACCATGCCGCGCGTCAGCGCCTGGTACCCGGCGCGCCGCCGCCGCTCTCGGCGGCGCTGCAGCAAGGCCCTCGGGCCGCCGAGGATCAGTGACAGCAGCCGCAATAACAGCGCCGCGGCGAGCGCTGCGAGGATCGCCGCGGCGACCAGCACGCCGACCGAGGTGTCGATCTGCCAGCCCTGCCACACGATCTCGACATGGCCCGGGTAAGAGGCGGCGAAGACCGCGGCGGCGACCAGGATGGCGATCGCGACGAATGCACCGATCAGCCGCATCAGGACGGGGCCCGCGGCGCTGCCGGTGAATGCGGCGGGGCGGCCTCGCTCGGCGCCGGAGCTGTCGCCGGCGGGGGCGTCGGCGCGGCGCCGGTGGCCGGCGGGGGTGCCGGTGGGAGTGCCGGCTCGGGGCCGAGCCGGGCAACGAGCAGCTCTTGCAGATGCGACAGCGCCGCTTTGGCTGTCATCCGCGCGCGCGCCGCAGCGAGCCACGGTCGCGCCGCCTCGGCGTCGGCCCCGGTCAACCCGTTCAGGGCGGCGACCGCGGCGGCGAGATCGCCGCGGGCGAGCGCCTGTTGCGCGGCGCCTAATGCCGCCTCGGGCCCGGTTTTTGCGACTGTATCGATGCGCCGGATCGTGACCAGGCGCCGCGCCCGGTCGAGCGCCTCCCCCCACCAGGTCGAGGATCTCGCGGAGGGCCGGGCGGCCGTGGAGATTTGCACTGAGAGCGCGGCAAGCCGACGGCGCAACTCGGCGCGGCTGGCGACCCCGTCGGGAGCGGCTTTGGCCAGCGGCTGGGCCGCCGCGACGAGCTTCGGATCGTTGCGCGCCAGCATTTTGAAGACGTTGTATTCCGCTGTGAAAGGCCGAGCTTGCTCGACCGCCTCGCGCAGTTGCAGCAGCGCCAGCGCCAGCGTTGTGCCGCTCCGATCGGCGCTGCCTTGCGCCTGCACCTGGCGCTCCAGCGCGGCGAGCCGGGTGCCCCGATCGCTGGCAGCGCCGCCCAGCCGTGACAGTTGCTGC
Source organism: uncultured Alphaproteobacteria bacterium (assembly GCA_963738185.1). Taxonomy (GTDB): domain Bacteria; phylum Pseudomonadota; class Alphaproteobacteria; order ATCC43930; family CGMCC-115725; genus AP-15. Next base: position 2,397,828 of record CAVTVA010000003.1, read on the forward strand.
TGCAGTTTGGCGATGTCGGCGGCCTCTGCTGTGGCCCGCGAGGCCGATTGCGCCTCGCTCGCATCGAGCCGCTGCGCGAGCTGCGCCACCGCCTGCTTTGCCGCGGCAGCTGCCGCCTGGTCCTGGCGCAGCCCGCCGCTCGTCGCCTCCAGCCGGTCGAGCCGGTGCGCCAATACGCTCTGCGCCGATTTCAGCGGGCCAACATCGACCGCAGGCGGAGCCGGACGCTCTTCGAGCGCGGTCACCCGCGCGCCCAGAGCGGCGACGTCCTCGTGCGTGACGGCCGTCTTTGCGCTCCACGGCAGCAGCAGCATTACAGTCGGCGCCCAGAACGGCGAGAGGAGGACGCCGGCAATGACGATAACTAGCAAAGCCGCCAGCGACGCCGCGATCTGTCGGGCGCTGCCGGTCCGCCTCCGCAGCGGCGGGTCCGCGGATAGCGTCTGCGGCGCACCCTCCTCCGGCGCGGATGCCGCCGGACCGGCTGGCAGAGGGCGATCCTCCGGCGGTTCTCTGCGGCGCCCGATCATCGCCTCTCGTCGCCTCGCACCCGCGGCGCTTCGGCGAGCAGCCGGTCGAGTGCTTCGAGCAGCGCCGCCTGGTTGGGCCTCGGCGCAATCCGCCGCTGCCGCCAGGGCAGCTCGGCGAGGGCCGCGTCGGCGGCCGCGCTGATCGAGACAGCTGTGAGCGCGCTGCAGCTGTGACCGAGACCGGCATCGGTCGCAAGACCCACAAAGATCGCGGCGGTGCGCGGCGAAAAAAACAGGGCGAAATCGATCGCGCCCGAGGCCAGCGCTTGCGTGGCCCCGAGGCTCAGGGCAGAGACCGGCCTCGCGTCGTAGAGGACCAGGCGATCAACCGCAAAGCCATGCGCGTGCAAGCCCGCGGCAAGGTCGCCAGCGACCGTGTCGCCCGATATGTGCAGCAGCCGCCCGTCTTGCGGGCGCAAGTTCTGCGAGGCCAGCCGGACCAGATCCGCAGCATCGCCGCCGGCGCTCGCGACCGAGATAAAACCCGCGGCGCAGGCCCGCGCGCCGGTGGCGTTGCCGACCGCAAGCAGCGGCAAATCCCGCTCTACGGTCGCCCGCGCCAAGGCCCGCACCCCATTGGCGCTGGTGCACAGCACCGCCTGCACCCCGGCGAGATCGGGCATCCCCTCGTCGCGAAAGCCTATCTCGATGAGCGGCTCGATCACCGCCGCGATGCCGCGCGCCGCGAGCGCCGCCGCCAGCGCCGCCGCTTCTTCGCGGGGGCGGGTGACGAGCGCTTGCAGCCCTTGCCGCGGCGCGATCGAAGCCATCGGTCTTCATCGCCCAAACCCGGAACGGCCGCAAGTGCCCTGAGCCGTAGCCGCAGCGGGCGCGGCCGTCCATAATCGGCGCGAGGCTCGTTACACCCCGAGCCGGGCAAAAGCGGAGGATCGCAGATGCCGCCGACCCGAGGCCTCGGCCGATTTGTTGCGGACATTCCATTTGGGCGGTGCCGGTGAGGAGCGCCGCCCGAGCGGGGTTGCTGCTGCTGATCGGCTGCTCGGTCGGTCTGCCGGCCCCGGCGCTCGCGCAAAGCACGGGCGAGCAGCCGACTATCCTGCATCTGACCCAGACCGCCGAACGCAAAGTCGTGCGCGACCTGTTGCGCGTCGAGCTGAGGGTTGAGGAAACCGGCGCCGACCCGCTCCCCTTGCAGGCGACGATTAACCGGCGCATGGCGGCGGCTCTGGCGCGCGCGCATCAGGCGCCGGGGGTCGAGGTCGAAACCGGCGCTTACACGGTCAATCAGGAGCAGCCGCAGCATGGCCCGTCGCAGTGGCGCGCCAGCCAGTCCTTGATCCTGACCGGCAAGGCCGCCGATGCGGTGCTCAAGCTCGCGGGTGCGCTGCAATCAGACGGGCTGCTGATGTCGTCGCTCGATTACCAGGTGTCGCCCGTGACCGTGCGCGGGGCGGAAGAGGCTTTGACCGCCGCGGCATTGGCCGGGCTCGACCATCGCGCCGCCGCGATCGCCGGCCGGATGCACCTCTCGGTGCTGCGCTACCGTGACCTGCGCGTCGGCAACGCCGCAACCGCGGAGCCGCCGATGCCGCGCTTTGCCATGATGGCGACGGCGATGCCGGCCCCGGTGGCCGAGCCCGGCGAAGCGGCGGTCCGGGTCACGATTTCGGCCGAGCTGCTGCTCGGCCCGCCGCATTCCTGAGGCATGGCGATGCACCTGCCGGACCCGCCGCTGCTGGTGATCTCCGATCGCAGCCAGGCGAAGCGGTCCCTGCTGGAGGTGGCGGAAGCCGCCTTTGCCGGGGGCTGCCGCTGGTTCAGCCTGCGCGAGAAGGACCTGCCGCCCCTAGAGCGCCGCGACCTGCTCGCCGCACTGGTCGGGCTCGGCCACCGCTTTGACGCGGCGGTGATGGTTCATCAGGATGTCGAGGCGGCAGAGGCGACAGATGCTGCCGGCGTGCATCTGCCGAGCGGCGGCGACCCGCAGGCGGCCCGCGCGCGGCTTCCCGGCGCACTGATCGGCGCCTCGGCGCATGCCGCGGCCGAGGCCGCCTCGCTCCTGGCCGCCGGCGCCGATTATGTGACGGCGAGCCCGGTTTTCCTGACCGTCAGCAAGCCCGGCTACGGGCCGGCGCTCGGGCTCGACGGCCTCGCCGCCATCATCGCGCAGGCGGGCGGGCCGGTTGTGGCGCTGGGCGGCATCACCGCCGCGAACGCCGCGCTGTGCCGAGCCGCCGGCGCACACGGGGTCGCCGTGATGGGCGAGGTCATGCGCGCCCCCGACCCGCAGGCCGCCGTCGAACGCATTCTTGGCGCGCTCGGCGGTGGGGCGGCACCGGCAAGCGGTTGAGTTCTGCCCCTTCTTACAAAGAGCGCACGGGTCTAATCTCAATCGAAAGGCAAAGGCGGAGCCCGGATATGGGCAACATCAATGCGAGTGTCGATCTGCGCCGCGAGGGCGGCGTCGCGGTGGTTGTCGTCGACAACCCGCCGGTCAACGCGCTGAAGCACGAGGTCCGCGCCGGGCTCGCTGCGGCGCTGCGCCAGGCGCGCGACGACGCTTTGCTGCGGGCGGTGGTGATCGCCTGCGCCGGGCGCACCTTTTTCGCCGGCGCCGACATCAGCGAGTTCGGCAAGCCGCCGCAGCCGCCGAGCCTCGGCGAGGTGATCGCCCAAATCGAGCAAATGCCAAAGCCGGTGATCGCGGCAATCCACGGCACCGCGCTCGGCGGCGGCTTCGAGCTGGCGCTCGCCTGCCATTTCCGGGTTGCCGTGGCGAGCGCGCGGGTCGGGTTGCCCGAGGTCAAGCTCGGCCTCTTGCCGGGTGCGGGCGGGACCCAACGCCTGCCGCGTCTGATCGGCCCGGAAAAGGCATTGCGAATGATCGTCACCGGCGAGCCGATCGGCGCGGCCGAAGCCATGGACGACGGGATCGTCGACGAGATCGTCGATGGCGACCTGATCGCCGGCGCCACCGCATTCGCCCGTCGCGCCGTGGCCGATCGCCGGCCATTGCGCCTCGTCCGCGACCGCGACGACAAGCTGATCGCCGAGGGCTTCGCCGATGCCGCAGCGACCTTGACCCAGCGGCTGCGTGGCCGCGAGGCGCCTGCCGCCTGTGTCGAGGCCGTGCGCAACGCCATCGTCCTGCCGTTCGACGAAGGGTTGCGGCGCGAGAGCGAGCTGTTTCAACAGCTCGTCGCCGGCGACCAGTCGAAGGCCCAGCGCCACGTCTTTTTCGCCGAGCGCGAGGCGGCGAAGGTGCCGGGCATTCCGGCGGAGACCAAGCCGCGGCCAATCGCGCGCGCGGCGGTCATCGGCGCCGGCACGATGGGCGGCGGGATCGCCATGTGCTTTGCCAATGCCGGCATTCCGGTGACCCTGATCGAAACCGGCCCGGACCTGCTGCAGAAGGGCCGCGACCGGATCGCCGCCAATTACCGCGCGACCGTCGCACGCGGCGGGCTCGCCGCCGAGGAGATGGATCGCCGCATGGCCCTGATCGCCGGCGCCGTTGGCGTCGATGCGGCCGGTGAAGCCGATGTCGTGATCGAGGCGGTGTTCGAGGAGATGGACCTCAAACAGCGGGTGTTCGCCGAGCTCGACCGGGCGGCAAAGCCGGGCGCATTGCTCGCCACCAACACCTCTACCCTTGATGTGGATGCGATCGCCCGCGCGACGCGCCGCCCGCAGGACGTGGTCGGGACCCATTTCTTCAGCCCGGCCAATGTCATGCGGCTGCTGGAGATCGTCCGCGGCGCCGAGAGCGCGCCCGACGCTGTCGCCACGGCGCTGGCGCTCGCCCGCCGGCTCGGCAAGGTGCCGGCGGTGGTCGGGGTCTGCTATGGCTTTGTCGGCAACCGGATGCTGGCGCGGCGCTCGGTCGAGGCCGAAAGGCTGCTGCTCGAAGGCGCCTCGCCGCAACAGGTCGAGGCGGCGCTGGTCGGGTTCGGATTGCCGATGGGGCCGTTTGCGATGATGGATCTGGCCGGGCTCGATGTCGGCTGGCTGATCCGCAAATCGCGCGGCGAGGTGGCGGTGCTCGAAGATGCGCTGTGCGAAGCGGGGCGTTTTGGCCAGAAGACCGGCAAGGGCTATTTCCGATATGAAAAGGGCTCGCGCGCGCCGATCCCCGATGCCGAGGTCGAGCGGATCATTCTCGATGCTTCGGCCCGCCTCGGCATCGCCCGCCGCCCGATCGGTGCGGAGGAGATTATCGAGCGCACCGTCTTCCCGATGATCAACGAGGGTGCCCGCATCCTCGATGAGGGCATTGCCGCGCGCCCCGGCGATATCGATGTGATCTGGGTCTACGGCTATGGCTGGCCGGTCTGGCGCGGCGGCCCGATGTATTACGCCGACCAACTCGGGCTCGGACGTGTGCGCGACCAGCTGGCGCGCTATGCCGAGCGCTCTGGCGACAACACCCTGCGCCCGGCACCGCTGCTGTCGCGCCTCGCCGCCGAGGGCCGCGGGTTTGCATCGTGATCAAGACGATGACCTTGCCAGCTTTATTCGCCACCCCGGCAAAAGGCCGGGGTCCATTCCTCCGCGGCACAAGCCGGGTCATTGTTGGCAAGGCGGTGCAACTGCTTGAGAAGCTCGGAATCGCGGCGGCATGGGTCCCGGCTTTCGCCGGGAAGCCGACAAGTTTTGACCATTCCGGCCCTCAGCCTCGGTTTCGCGGGGGCGGCATGTTGAAAAGAAGGGGAGGCTGACCGTCATGGATCTGCGTTTCACGCCCGAAGAACTCGCCTTTCGCGACGAGGTCCGCGCCTTCTTCCATGCGAACCTGCCCTCTTCGATCCGAACCAAGATGGTCGAGGGCAGGAGGCTCGCCAAGGACGACATCGTCACTTGGCAGCGTATTCTGAACCAAAAGGGCTGGGCGGTCGCCAATTGGCCGGTCCAATGGGGCGGCACCGGTTGGTCACCGGTCCAGCAATATATCTTCCAGGAAGAGCTGCAATTGACCCCGGCGCCGCAGCCCTTGGGCTTTGGCGTGACCATGGTCGGGCCGGTCATGATCGCCTTTGGCTCGGACGCGCAGAAACAGCGGTTTCTGCCGCGGATCGCCAATCTTGACGATTGGTGGTGCCAGGGCTTTTCCGAGCCGGGCGCCGGCTCCGACCTCGCCTCGCTCAGGACCGCGGCCAAGCGCGAGGGCGACTACTACATCGTCAACGGGCAAAAGACCTGGACGACCTTGGCGCAGCACGCCGATTGGATCTTCTGCCTGGTGCGCACCGACCCGCAGGTCAAAAAGCAGGAGGGGATTTCGTTTCTGCTGATCGACATGAAGACGCCGGGGATCACGGTGCGCCCGATCATCACGATCGAGGGCGGGCACGAGGTCAACGAGGTGTTCTTCGATGACGTCAGGGTGCCGGCCGAGAACCTGGTCGGCCAGGAGAACAAGGGCTGGGACTACGCCAAATACCTGCTCGGCCGCGAGCGCACCGGCATCGCCCGGGTCGGCCTGTCAAAGGAGCGCATCCGCCGGATCAAGGAATTGGCGGCGTTGGAGCGCGATGGCGACACGCCGCTGATCGAGGACGAGCGCTTTTGCGAAAAGCTCGCCGCGGTCGAGGTCGAATTGAAGGCGCTCGAAATGACCCAGCTGCGGGTGGTCGCCGCCGAGCGCCGCCGCACCGACAACAAGCCCGACCCGGCCTCCTCGATCCTCAAGATCAAGGGCTCGGAAATCCAGCAGGCGACAACCGAGTTGCTGCTCGAAGTGGTCGGGCCCTATGCGCTCCCCTATCAGCCCGGGCACGAGGATGACGAGCGCTGGAACGAGCCGCCGATCGGCCCCGAATGGGCCGGCCCGATCGCACCCACCTATTTCAACTGGCGCAAGACCTCGATCTACGGCGGCACTAACGAAATCCAGAAAAACATCGTCGCCAAGGCGATATTGGGGCTGTGAGCGATGGGTCGGAAGACCGAAGGCCTTTTCAAATCAAAGGCCCCTCACCCCTGCCCTCTCCCCGCAAGCGGGGCGAGGGAGCAAGCGGGGCGGTACCCTCGCCCCGCATAGCGGGGAGAGGGAGGGACCCGCGTCAGCGGGAGGGTGAGGGGCAGTCGGCGGCAAGCCGGACGGGACTTTAAGCGATGGACTTTGATCTGAGCGAAGAGCAGCGGCTGATCGAGGAAAGCCTCGATCGGCTGATCGCCGACCGCTATTCCTTTGAGCAGCGGCAGGCCTATGGCCGGAGCGCCGAGGGCTGGAGCCGCGAGCTGTGGGCGCAATATGCCGGGCTCGGGCTGCTCGGCCTGCCCTTTGCCGAGCAATATGGCGGCTCCGGCGGCGGGCCGGTCGAGACTATGCTGGCGATGCAGGCGTTTGGTCGCGCCCTGGCGCTGGAGCCGTTCTTTGCGACTGTGGTTCTCGGCGGCGGGTTTCTGCGCCATGGCGGCACTGCCGAGCAATGCGCGGCGCTGATCCCCAAGATCGCCGACGGCACCCTGACCTTGGCTTTTGCCCACACCGAGCGCCAGTCGCGCTACAACCTCGCCGATATTGCGACCCGAGCAACCCGCGACGGCGCCGGCTGGGTGATCGACGGTGAAAAGGGCGTAGTGCTGCACGGCGACAGCGCCGACCAGGTGATCGTCACCGCGCGCACCGGCGGCGAGCGGCGCGACCGCGATGGCATCGGCGCTTTCCTCGTCGATGCCAAGGCGGCCGGCGTGTCGCGTCGTGGCTACCCGACGCAGGATGGGCTGCGTGCGGCGGAGATCGCCCTTGCCCGGGTCCGGGTTGGCCCGGAGGCGGTGCTGGGCGAGCCCGGCGCCGCATTGCCGCTGATCGAGCGGGTCGTGGACGAGGGGATCGCGGCGCTCTGCGCCGAGGCGGTGGGCGCCATGGCGGTCATGCATGAGCTGACCGTCGATTACTTGAAGACGCGCCGCCAGTTCGGCCGCGAGATCGGCAGCTTTCAGGTGCTGCAGCACCGCGCCGTCGACATGCTGGTGGCGCTGGAGCAGGCGCGCAGCATGGCGATGTTTGCGACGATGATGGCCGCCGAGGAAAACGCCGACGAGCGGCGCCAGGCGCTATCGGCGGCAAAGGTGCAGATCGGCCGCTCCGGCCGGCTGGTCGGGCAGCAGGCGATCCAGCTGCATGGCGGCATAGGCATGACGATGGAGTACAAGGTCGGCCATTACTTCAAGCGGGCCACGATGATTGACCTGATGTTCGGCGACGCCGATCATCACCTGCGCCGGCTGGGGCGCCAGAGCAGGCCGCCGGCGGCAGCCTGACCCGGCCGGAACGGGCTGAAGCCTCGGCCGTTCGCGCGCGGCCGCACCCGATGATCCTGACCTGCCCCGCCTGCGCCACCCGCTATCGCGTCGATCAGCGCGAGCTTGGCTGGCCGGGCGGGCGCGCCGTGCGCTGCGCCAATTGCGGACATGCCTGGCACCAGGCGGCACCAGTGATCGGGCGGGCCGCCGCTGAAACCGCCCCGCCCGGGCTTGCCCCCTCAGGCGAGCCCGTGTCGCCTCCGGCGGAGGATCTGAGGCTTGAAGTGCCGCCTCGCCCGCCGCTGCCGTCGGTGGCGCAGTCCGATGCGCGCCGGCGCGGCTGGTCTGTGCGCAGCTGGGCGATGGTCACCTTCGTGATTCTGCTCGTCGTGCTCGTGATTTTGGCCGGCGTCGTCGCCCGCCGTCATTTCGCCGCGATCTGACCGACGGCGGCGCGGTTCTACGCCTCGACCGGTCTGCCGTCCGCAGCAATCGGCTGAGACAGCGTTGCAATCGAACGGGGGAGAGTGGCATGCCCGAGCACGAATCGCGAGACCGCTACACCGCCAATTTGCAGGGCGAGGTCGACAGCGCCGCACTCTATGCGGCGCTCTCCAAAGCCGAAAAGAACCCGGAGCTGGCCCAAATCTATGCCCGCCTGGCTGCGGTCGAAGCCGCGCATGGCGAGTTTTGGAAGCGAAAGATCGCCGCGCTGGGCGAGCATGTGCCGCAACTGCGGCCAGGCTTTCGCACCCGCGCGCTCGAATGGCTGGCGCGCCGCTTTGGCCCGGCTTTTGTGCTGCCCACGGTCAACACCCTCGAGCAGATGGACAGCGGCGCTTACACCGCGCAGCCGGAAGCCGTCGCCGGCGGGCTGCCGGCGGCCGAGCGTTCGCACGCCCGGATCATCTCGGCGCTGGCCTCGCCCTCGCCAACGGGCTTCAGCGGCCCCACTCTCGCCCGCCTCGAAGGCCGGCACCGCGGGATGGGTGGCAACGCGCTGCGCGCCGCGGTGCTCGGCGCCAATGACGGGCTCGTCTCCAATCTGAGCCTGGTCGCCGGTGTCGCCGGCGCCAATCTGGCCGCCCGCACGATCCTCGTGACCGGCCTCAGCGGCCTCCTGGCCGGGGCCTGCTCGATGGCGCTCGGCGAATGGCTGTCGGTCAACACCGCGCGCGAAGCCGCGCAGCGCCAGATCGACACCGAAGCCGCCGAGCTGGAGCAGGTTCCCGAGGAGGAGCAGGAGGAGCTGGCGCTGATCTACCAAGCCAAAGGCTTGCCCGAAGAGCTGGCGAAAACGCTGGCGCAGCAACTGATCGGCAATAAAAAGACCGCCCTCGATACGCTCGTGCGCGAAGAGCTGGGGATCGACCCCGACGAACTCGGCGGCTCGGCCTGGGCGGCGGGCGGCACGTCGTTTTTGTTGTTTGCGCTGGGCGCGATCTTTCCGGTGGCGCCGTATTTTGCCTTGACCGGGCCGGCGGCGATGATCGCCAGCCTCGCGGCAAGCTGCGTCGCCCTGATCATGATCGGCGCCGGCACGGCGCTGTTTACCGGGCGCGGGATCGCGTTTTCGGGAGCGCGGCAGCTGGCGGTCGGCATCGCCGCCGCGGGTGTGACATTTGGCCTCGGCAAGCTGATCGGCAGCGCGGTCGCCGGTTAGCGCTGAGGCTCATCGGCAGGCGGCGTAAACGCGGCAGCGGGTATGGCCGCGTCGCCCGGGGCGGGTCAGCTTTGGGCGCGGCTGATCGCCTGGGTGATCAGCGCCTCGGCCTCGGCCACCTCGGCCCAGCCATTGATATTGACCCATTTGCCGGGTTCGAGGTCCTTATAGTGGCGGAAAAAGTGGGCGATCTGGGCGCACAGCACCGGCGGCAGATCGCGGTAGGAGCGGACCCCACCGTAATAGGGGTGCAGGGAGTCAACTGGCACCGCGATGATCTTCTCGTCCGGCCCGTGCTCATCCTCCATCAATAGCGCACCGACCGGCCGGCAGCGCACGACGGCACCCGGCACCACCGGCACCGCGCCCACGATCAGCACGTCAATCGGGTCGCCATCCTCGGCCAAGCTGTGCGGCACAAACCCGTAATTGCCGGGGTAAAACATCGCGGTGTGCAGGAAGCGGTCGACCACGAGCGCCCCGGATTCCTTGTCGAGCTCGTATTTGACCGGTTCGCCGCCCTGCGCGATTTCGATGATCACATTGAGGTCGTGCGGCGGCGCGCGGCCGGCCGCGATCTTCGCGACATCCATCGGCATCGCACCATCAGGGCGCCATGCCCTTGTCGGCGAGCTCGCGCTGCGCCTTTTCGGTCTTGCCGCCATCGAGGCCCATTGCGCGCATCACATGCGGCGCTTTGGTGAACTGAATGTCGGCATACTCGACGATCTCGAACCGGTTGCCCCACGGATCGAGAAAATCGAGAAAAGGACCCGGCAGCAGCTCGCCGCCGGCCTCCTCGACCAGCGCGCGCACCCGCGAGCGGTCGTCGACGACGAGCCCAAAATGGCGGCGATGGTCGTGGTGCTCGGCGCCGCTCTCGATCAAATTGATGAACTGGTCGCCGAGCTCGATAAAGGCATTGCCGGGCCGTTTCGCACGCAGAGTGAAATCGAAGATGCGGCCGTAAAAGGCCAGCGCTTGCTCGATGTCGCCGACTTCGAGCGCGATGTGGTTGATCCCCACCAGGCGCGGTTTGCTGCCCTCGCTGCGGCGGCTCTCGGTCCGGCTGATCGCGGTCATCGCGTGCTCCCTCCTGGTCGATGCGGCACCGCATCACTATATTGGCATTAATATCCTGGGGTCGATGCCGATTTGCTGCCCTAATTTGTGCAGATTGGCGCGGGAATCGGCCTTTTCGAGGCGAAATTCGCGCGTCGCCTGGGTTAACGGGCGCGGTCTTGTCGCGGGCGGCCGGTCTGGGCGCCCAGGAAAGCTATCATGGACCTGATGACCAAGCTGCCGGAGATGTCGGACGACGCGCTCGGAAATCTGCGCACCAACGCCAAACGCCTGCAGCACAGCGGAACGCCGACCCAACAATCCGAGGCGACGGTTTTGCTGCCGGCGGTCGAAGCCGAACTGGGCGCGCGTCGGCTGGCGCGGCTGAAAGCTACTCGCACCGCTGCCGCAACCCCTCGCCCGCGCCGCCCTCGAGCGGCAAAACCTGTGCCAGACGCCGCCCGCGCCGAGAAATAACCGCCCGATGGCGTTGCGGGTTGGGCGCCGGCGCGCGAAACTGCTTGCTCTGCCGAACTTGATCGGGGGTGCGCGGAATGCCGGTTGATCTGACCGTCGAGGGCGCGGTCGCCAAAATTGTGCTGAACCGCCCGGAGAAATTGAACGCGCTCGATGCCGAGATGCGCCAGAGCCTGTGCGAGCATTTTGCCCGGCTGCGCTACGACGACAGCGTCCGGGTGGTGGTCGTGACCGGGGCGGGGCGCGGGTTCTGCTCGGGCGCCGATGTCGATCGCATGGCCGGGCAAACCCATGATCTGCGGGGCGGGCGGCAGCGGCTGCAGCAGGGCGGCCATACCTTTATTCGTGCGCTGCACGCGATCGAAAAGCCGGTTGTCGCCGCGGTCCGCGGCCCGGCGGTCGGCATCGGCTGGAGCATAGCGCTCGCCTGCGATCTGGTAGTGGCGTCGAAGACCGCACGGTTTTCGCAGATCTTCCGACGCATCGGGCTCGCCCCGGACGGCGGCGCGATCTGGTTTCTAAGCCGGCGGCTTGGCATGGCGAAAGCGAAGGAGCTGGTGTTTTCGGCCCGATTTGTCGAGGCCGAAGAGGCGCTGGCCCTGGGTCTTGTCAATCATGTCGTCGAGGACGACCAGCTGACGGCCCGGACCGAGGCGCTCGCCGCCGACCTCGCCGAGGCGCCGACCTTTGCCCTCGGCCTGGCGAAAAAGCTGTTTCATGCCGCGGTCGGCCCCAGCCTCGACGAATACCTCGACCTCGAGAGCCTGGTCCAGCCGCAGCTGCACATGACCGCCGACAACGCCGAGGGCGTCGCCGCCTTCCGCGAAAAGCGCACCCCCAAATTTACCGGCCGCTAACCGCCGGATCCGTCGAGATCTCGCGAAAGAAACTGTAGTCCGCCGGCTGACAGGTCGTCCCCAGGGTGGTGAAGCCGAGGACCTCGACCTTGGCCGCGCAGCGCTATCGAGCGTGTGCGAAGCAGGTCCGGCCATTTTCTTGCCATGGATTCAATTCCTAGTTGACAAACCTATGCATATGTGTTAACAAATCTTTTGTAAACTACGAACCGTAAAAAAGGTGCAGTGGAGGAGATACCATGAATAGACGCCCAGCATGCCGCTCCTGAAGCGGGGGGGGGGGTACAAACTAGCCTGCGCCGCGTTTGTCGCCTTGCTCTGTTTCGGTTTCGCCAACGCCTCCTTTGCTTCGCTTGTTGCTTACTATCCGTTTAACGGCAACGCCAATGATGAAAGCGGGAATGGCGACAACGGCACCGTGTTTGGCGCCACGCTGACAACGGACCGCTTTGGCAATACGAACAGTGCTTATGCTTTCGACGGAACCGACGACTTTATAAAAGCTTCGGGCAGCGGCCTCCCGACTGGTGCGCGAACCGTCATCCTCTGGTTTGACGCGACCACAGTTGCGACCGAGCCGGTTTTTCTGGGCTATGGCGGAGGGGTGTGCGGGACCTCGTTCTTTGTGGGTTTGAACGGCGGTCACGCTGCCGATTACTACGTGACCTCGCATTGCAGCGTGAACGATCTGTGACTATTTCGATCCGATCGATCCGAGCGGAACGTGGCATAACTTCGCAGTCACCACCGACAGCTCGGGCACCGACATGTATGTCGACGGCGTGCTGGTCGCTTCCAACACCAACTTCATTTCGAATACCGCCGTCGCCGGGACCGATCTGGCGATCGGTGTAGATGTCAGTCCCGGCGGCATCGCGCCCTATACCGACGCGAATGTGCGGTTACTTCGAGGGCAAAATCGACGGACGTGTGCATCTATAACACCGCGCTGGACATTATCGCAGATCGCAGCATCAAGCCCGTGCGGCACCGCTGCCGTATCCGCCCCCGAGCCCGCCTCGTTCGTGCTGTTGGGAGCCGGATTGCTGGGTCTGGCCGCGGTGGGGCGTCGCAGAGACCGTTTACGGTCGCGAACCGCCGGCTGAACAGAGTGGATAGTAGGCGCAGGTTAGGTTGAGCGGAGCGAGACCGACGAGTTCGTGGCAGGTTACGCCTTCGGCTGACCTACCCGACAAGGAGGCATCGCTCCGCCCTTTAAGCGGCGCGGCGGTGGCGGCTTTTGACGCGGGTCTTGTCGCCGCCCTCCTCTTCGAACAGCTCGGCCAGTCGTTCGAGCATGACGCCGCCCAGCTGCTCGGCATCGACGATGGTTACGGCGCGGCGGTAGTAGCGGGTCACATCGTGGCCGATGCCGATCGCGGTGAGCTCGACCTCGCCCAGTTTCTCGATGTCGCGGATCACCTCGCGCAGGTGCTTTTCGAGATAGTTGCCGGGGTTGACCGATAGGGTCGAATCATCGACCGGGGCGCCGTCGGAGATCACCATCAGGATGCGGCGCTGCTCGGTGCGCTCGCGCAGCCGGTTGTGCGCCCAGGCGAGCGCCTCGCCGTCGATGTTTTCCTTAAGGATGCCTTCGCGCAGCATCAGCCCAAGACTGCGCCGGGCGCGGCGCCAGGGCGCGTCGGCCGGCTTGTAGACGATGTGCCGCAGGTCGTTGAGCCGGCCCGGGTTTGGCGGCTTGCCGGCGGCGATCCAGCGCTCGCGTGACTGGCCGCCCTTCCACGCGCGGGTGGTAAAGCCGAGGATCTCTACCTTGACCGCGCAGCGCTCGAGGGTGCGCGCCAGGATGTCGGCGCTCATCGCTGCGACCGTGATCGGCCGCCCGCGCATCGAGCCCGAATTGTCGATCAACAGGCTCACGACCGTGTCGCGGAAATCCATCTCGCGCTCGCGCTTGTAGGCAAGCGGCAGGATCGGATTGGCGACCACCCGCGACAGCCGGGCCGCATCGAGCAGCCCCTCGTCGAGGTCAAACTCCCAGGCGCGGGTCTGCTTGGCGAGGAGCTTGCGCTGCAGCCGGTTGGCGAGGCGCGCGATGACGCTCTGCAAATGCGAGAGCTGCTGGTCGAGCAGCTGGCGCAGCCGCGACAACTCGTCGGGGTCGCACAGCTCGTCGGCCTCGACGACCTCGTCGGACAACGTGCTGAAGGCGCGGTAGACCGCGGTGTCGTCGGCGCGCCCGCGCGGCATCGTGCCGGGGCGCCCCGGCCGGCCGGGATCGTCGTCGCTCGCCCCCGGCATCATCTCGCCGTCGCCCTCTTCGGCGGCGTCCTGCGCATCATCGGCCTCGCCATCGGCCGGCGCGCCGTCGGGCGAGGGCTGCGCGCCGGTGGTTGCGCCCTCGCCTTCGCTCTGGTTGTCGCTGTCGCCTTCCTCGCCGTCCTGCTGCTCGTCGCTCTCCGAGGAATCCTCGGCCTCGCCGAGATCGATGTCGAGGTCCTGCAGCATGCGGCGGGTCGCGCGCGCATAACCGTCCTGATCGAGGATGGCGCGGTCGAGCTCGCCCAGATCCTTGGCGATGCGCGCCTCCAGCCACGGCCGCCACAGATCGACGACGCGGCGGGCCGAGGGCGGCGGCGGCTCATGGGTCAGGGCCTGGCGGGTCAAGAGGCGCACCGCCTCGGCCATCGTGCTCTCGGTGCGCTCGGTGATGCGCTCGAACCCCTGGCGGCGATACTGCTCGTCGAGCACTGCGGCGAGGTTGGCGGAGACCCCGACCATGCGGCGCGAGCCCAACGCCTCGATCCGCGCCTGCTCGACCGCCTCGAAGACGGCGCGCGCCAATGGGCTGCCGGGGACGCGGCGGCTGTGCACCGCGTCGTCGTGATAGCGCAGCCGCAAGGCCAGGCTGTCGGCGGCGCCGCGCAATTGCGCCGCCTCTTCGGGCGGCAGATCGCGCGGCGGGTTGGGCAGCCGCACCCTGGTGCCGCTGAGCCCGGCCGCCTCCGGCCCAAAGCCGACGGTCAAATCGTCGCGCTCGGCGATCGCCCGCAGGGTCGCCGCGGTCGCGCGTTTGAAGATTTCGGTCGGGGAGAATTCCTGCGCCATCTGCACCCAGTCCGTCATTCCCGCGGAAGCGGGAACCCAGGGGCTTCAGTCACCGGCCCTGGGCCCCCGCTTGCGCGGGGGTGACGATAAATTGTCGGATAAACGAGCCCCATCCGCACGGAGGCCTACATCAATGTGGCGTTGACGCCGGTCTCGGCGAGTTCGGTGCCGAAGCAGCGCTGGTAGTATTCGGCCACCGCCGGGCGCTCCATCTCGTCGCATTTGTTGAGAAAGGTCAGCCGGAAGCCGAACGACAGATCGCCGAAGATTGCCGCATTCTCGGCCCAGGTCATGACCGTGCGCGGCGACATCACGGTCGAGATGTCGCCATTGATAAACCCGGCGCGCGTGAGGTCGGCGAGCGCCACCATCGCGCTGATCGTGCGCCTTCCTTCCTCGTTGTCGTAGGTCGGCACCTTGGCCAGCACGATCTCAACCTCGGCGTCATGCGGCAGATAGTTCAGGGTGGCGACAATGTTCCAGCGGTCCATCTGGCCCTGGTTGATCTGCTGGGTCCCGTGATAGAGGCCGGTGGTGTCGCCGAGGCCGACCGTGTTCGCAGTGGAGAACAGGCGGAAGTTCGGATGTGGACGGATCACCCGGTTCTGGTCCAAGAGGGTCAGCTTGCCCTCGACCTCGAGCACCCGCTGGATCACGAACATCACATCGGGGCGGCCGGCATCGTACTCGTCAAAGCACAACGCCACCGGATGCTGCAATGCCCAGGGCAGGAGGCCCTCGCGGAACTCGGTCACCTGCTTGTTGTCGCGCAGCACGATCGCATCCTTGCCGACCAGATCGATGCGGCTGATGTGGCTGTCGAGGTTGACACGGATGCAGGGCCAGTTGAGCCGGGCCGCCACCTGCTCGACATGGGTAGATTTGCCGGTGCCGTGATAGCCCTGGATCATGACCCGTCGGTTAAAGGCGAAGCCGGCGAGGATCGCCAGTGTCGTGTCATGGTCGAAGCGATAGGCGTCGTCAAAATCGGGGACGTGCTCGCTTGCCTGGCTGAACGCCGGAACCTGAAGGTCGCTGTTGATCCCGAAGGTCTGGCGGACCGAAATGGTGATGTCGGGCTTTTCGAGCGGAAACGCGTCGGCAGGCGCCGTTGGCTGAACGGATGGCATTATTTTCTTGCGTCCTGGCAGTGGGGCGGAGGGAATTTGAGCGATTGGAGCCTATGGTTCAACCGAAATAGCCGGCTTTCAGCGTGGCATAGGCCTGATTGATGATTTTGAGCTTTTCTTCGGCTGCCTTGTCGCCGCCATGGGCATCGGGATGGTGCAGCTTGACCAGCGCCTTGTACCGCGCCTTGAGCCGCACCGGGGTGAAGGGCGGCTCGATCTCGAACACCGCAAGCGCCTGCTCCTGCGCCGACAGCGCGCGGCGCGCCGCCTCGCGGGCCGGCCGGTCGCGCTCGCGCCCGCTGCGCTGGCCGGTTTGGGCGCCGCCGCTTGGATAAAGGTCGAACGGATCGCGAACCCGCGCCGCCCAGCCCGGCACATGCCGGTCGCCGAGGCGCCAGGTCGGCCGCTGCCATACCGTATCGCTGCGGATTTCGGCCTCGATCTCGCTGTCGCTCATCCCGGCATAATAGTTCCACGCCGCATTGTAGGCGCGCACGTGATCGAGACAGAACCAGTAGTAATCATGCAAGTCGAGCCGCGACTTGGGCGCGCGGAAATCGCCGCCGGCCGCGCATTCGGGGTGGTCGCACACCCGAACTGGCGTTTCGGCCGCGGCCTCAAAGACGGGATCAAGCTCCAGGCGCCGCATGATCATCAGTATGGGTGGAGCGCCGCCCGCTGGCAAGAACGCGCGGCGTCGATCGGCCCTTCTGCTGCGCCGGCCGGCGCAGAGGAGGGTTGCGCCAAACGCCGCGAGCCGGCGGTGGCAGACATCACAACACCGAGATCGGAGCCGATCGCGGCTTGCCAGCCGCCCGGCGGCAAATTAGGGTCGGGACTGCTCGTGTTTAAGCGGGAAGTTAAGGTGCGCAGGGGTGCCGCAGCGGCGCGGAACGCCGCGCGCATAAATCGCGCAATGGCGGCGTGGGCAGATCCGCGCCGGCGTTGGGTTGCGAACAATCGCCGGGAGGAGCAGGGAGACGCTCATGGACACGCGTTATCGGTCAGGGATTCAGCCGCCGCGCGATTTTGCGGGCCGGCGCGGGCCTGCTCGCCGGCACCGCCCTGTCGGGCCGCTTGGCCCGCGCGGCTGAGAGCCGCCCTGCGCTCGGCACCTGGCCGGCTGGATCGCAGGGCTCTTCGGTGTTTATCGGCATTACCGTGCCCTTGACCGGGACCTATGCCGATTCCGGCGAAGACGAGCTGAAGGGGTACAAGCTCGCGGTCGAGCACATCAACAACGGCGACCCGCTGATCAAGAAGATTTCGCCAAAAACCACGAAAGGCGTGCTGGGCAAGGAAGTCAAATACGGCGTCGCCGATTCCGAGGCCAAGCCCAACACCGCGGTGCAGGCGCAATCGCGCTTTATCGCCGACAACAAGGCGATCCTGATGACCGGCTCGACCTCGAGCGCGGTCGCGGTGGCGTTGAACAAATTGGCGCAGCGCGAAAAGGTGCTCTATGTCGCCGGAGTTTCCGGCTCCAACGACACCACCGGCAAGGATTGCGTGCGCTACGGCTTCCGCCAATCCTTCTACGGCCAGACCGCGGCCGCCGCGATTGGCCCGCTGTTGCTCAAGCAGTTCGGCAAGGACAAGAAGGCCGCCTATCTGACGCCCGACTATACCTACGGCCACACGGTTCAGCACTCGGTGGAGGACTATCTGAACAAGCACGGCGGCTGGACCACGGCCACCAACCAGGTCGCACCGCTGGGCGCGCCCGATTACAGCTCGTACCTGCTGAATGTCGCCAATTCCGGCGCGGATTACCTGCTCAACATCAATTGGGGGCACGACGCCGTGTTGTCGACCCAGCAGGCGGAGCAGTTCGGCATCTTCAACAAGATGAAACTGATTATCCCCTACCAGACCCCGTTCATCGCCAAGGAGGTCGGGCCAAAGATCACCGCGGGAGTCTATGCCGCCACTGATTTCTGGTGGACGCTCGAAGACCGCTATCCGGTCGCCAAGATGTTTGTCGCGGCGTTCGACAAGAAATACGGGTACAAGCCGGAATGGGGCGCCAACAACGCCTACATGCAGTTCGCGATGTGGGCCGATGCGTGCGAGCACGCCGGCACGTTCTATCCGCCCGACGTGATCAAGGCCTACGAGGCCGGCAGGCATATCGACTCGACGGTGGGCGATGTGTATTGGCGCGCCGCCGACCATCAGCTTGTCCGCCCGGTCATCATCGTGCGCGGCAAGGCCCCCGAGGCGATGAAGAGCAAGGACGATTACTGGGAGGTCCTGGAAGTGGTCCCCGGCGCGCCGCTGATGCAGAAGCCCGACGCGTTCGGCTGCCAGCTCGGCGCCTACACCTGAGGGTGCGGCTGCAACAGCACGGCGCGTCCTTCGAGACGGCGCTCCGCGCCTCCTCAGGATGAGGACCATTGGTCATGGCATTTGCGATACCTCCTCATCCTGAGGAGCCCGTGCTGCGGGCGTCTCGAAGGACGCACGGCGCCGATCCAGATGATCACCTGGCCTAATTTCGTCTCGCAGCTGTTCAACGGGCTGGCCTCGGGCGCGCTGTTGGCGCTGATCAGCTCGGGGCTGACGATCATCTACGGCACGCTCGGCGTCTTGAACCTGGCGCACGGCGCGATGTTCATGCTCGGCGGCTATGCGGGATACGTCGCGTTCCAGGCCACCGGCTCGTTCGCGCTCGCCATACTCGCCGGCGCGCTGTTTTTGGTTGTCGTCGGCGGGCTTCTCGAATTTGTCGTGATCCGCCATTTCTACAGCCGCCCGGCCGAAGACCAGCTGCTCGTAACCTTTGGCGTCGGCATCGTCATCGTCGAGCTGGTCCGGCTCGGCTTTGGCAGCTTGTCGAAGACGGTGCCGCCGCCATCCTGGGCGATCGGCGTCACTCCGATCGGCTTTCTGATTTATCCGACCTATCGCATCGTCGTGCTGGCGATTGCGGCGGTCGCACTTGGCGTGTTGTACGTCGTCCTCTACCGCACCCGGCTCGGCATGATCGTGCGCGCCGGGATCGAGGATTCGGGCATGGTCGGCATGCTCGGCATCAACGTCTATCGCGTGTTCATGGTGGTGTTCGGCATCGGCGCGATGGCCGCCGGGTTTGCCGGCATCGTCAACGCCCCGGTGGTGTCGCTGACCCCCGACATGGGCGACTCGATCCTGGTCGAGACCTTTGTCGTCGTCGTCATCGGCGGGATCGGCTCGTTTCCGGGTGCGATCCTCGGCGGGCTGATCTCCGGCGAGATTCTCAGCCTGACCTCGATGGTTGATCCGGCATATTCCGAGGTCATGCTGTTCGCGGTGATGACATTGGTGCTGATGCTGCGGCCGCAGGGCCTCTTCGGCACGCAGGACCGCGAGTGAGCGAGGCCGCCGGATGCTGCGCCGCCGCCCGCTGCTGATTGAGGCATTGACGGCGCTCGGTCTCGCCGTCGCGCCGTTTGTGCTGCCGCGTCTTGGATTTGCGCCGAACACGGTCAACCAGATCCTGGTATGGGGCCTGTTCGGGATCGGCTTCGACATTCTTTACGGGTATACCGGGCTGCTGTCGTTCGGCCAGTCGGCGTTTTATGGCACCGGCGGGTTTGTCGCCGCCTATCTGCTGACCAACAATTTGACTGCGAGCGTGCTGTTGGCGCTGATCATCGGCGCGATCGGCGCGGCGCTCGCCGGGATTGTGGTCGGGGTGGTCGCATTGCGCCGCACCGGCATCTATTTCGCGATGATTACGGTCGCGATCGCCGAGATGTTCTTTTTCATCGAGAACTCGCCGCTTTCGGCGTGGACCGGCGGCGAGAACGGGCTGCCCGGGGTGCCGACCCCGCGGCTTGCGCTCGGCAACTTCGCCTACCATGTCGGCAACGGCTGGTCGATGTACGGCTTTGTCGCAGCCTGCTACTTCATCGGCATCGTGATCGCGCTGCGCATCGTGCGCTCGCCGGTCGGAGCGGTGCTGACCGCGATCCGCGACAACCCGCTGCGGGCCCGCGCCGTTGGTCACGCCGTCGGTCTCTACAAGCTGACCGCGTTTGTCGTCGGCGCCGCCTATGCCGGTTTCGCCGGCGGCCTCCTCGGCGTGGTGCAAGGGTTTATGCCGCCCGATGCCTTCACCTTCGACACCTCCGGCCAGCTCGTCATGCAGACCGCGATCGGCGGCGTCGGCACCCTGTTCGGCCCGCTGCTCGGGGCGGCCGTCTGGCTTTACCTGCGCGACTTCCTGCAGGCTGTGGTCGGGCTCGGCAGCGCTTGGAAGCTCGTGCTTGGTGTGGTTTTCGTGCTGCTGGTCTGCTTTTTGCGGCGCGGCCTGATCGGCGGCATGCAGGATTTGATCGCGCAGCTCACCGCGCACCGCCGGCCGGCGGCCGCGCGAGCGGCGGCGCCCGGTGCGGCGGCGCCGGCGCTAGCCAGCATCGGGCCGACCCGCCGCCGGCAGCCGCGGCCGCCGGGTCCGGCGCTGGAGGCCCGCGGACTGACCAAGGCGTTTGACGGGCTGGTCGCCAATCGCGATATCGACTTTGCCGTCGAACCGGGTGAACTGCGCGGCATTATCGGCCCCAACGGCGCCGGCAAGAGCACATTTTTCAAGATGCTGACCTGCGAGCTGGCGCCGACCTCCGGTCGGATCATCTTCGAGGGCCGCGACATCACCGGTCTCGATGTGGCCCGGGTGTGCCAGCTTGGGCTGACCAAGAGCTATCAGATCAACCAGCTGTTCACCCGAATGACGGTGCGCGAAAACATCGTGATCGCCGCGTTGGCCGAGCGGCGCGGCCGATTTCGCCTCGATCTGCTGCGGCGGCTCGATCGCGTCGGCGGGCTCGCGATGCAGGCGGACAGCACGCTCTCGCTGGTCGGGCTGGAGGCGCGGGCGGAATTGCCGGTCGCCGCGCTGGCTTACGGCGAGAAGCGGCGGCTCGAGATCGGGCTGGCGCTCGCCGCCTCGCCGTCGCTGCTGCTGCTGGACGAGCCGCTCGCCGGCATGAGCCCGGGCGAACGCGCGGAGACGGTGCAATTGCTGAAAAACATCCGGCGCGGGCGCACCCTGGTGGTGGTCGAGCACGATATGGACGCGATGTTCGAATTGGCCGAGCGCATCACTGTGCTGCACGAAGGGGCGCTGCTGGCCGAAGGCACGCCCGACGAGATCCAGCGCAACAGCCTGGTGCAGGAAGCCTATCTCGGCGGGGTCAAGGCGGCGTGAGCGCGCTGCTCGAGGTCGAGCGCATCAACAGCTATTATGGGGACAGCCATATCCTGTTCGACGTGTCGCTGCGGGTCGGGCATCACGAGGTGGTGGCGCTGCTCGGCCGCAACGGGTCCGGCAAAAGCACAACCTTGAAAAGCCTGGTCGGCGCGGTGTCGCCGCGCTCCGGCCGGATCGTGTTCGACGGCAGGGATATATGCGGTTGGCCGCCGCATGCGATCGCCGCCCTCGGGCTGCAGCTGGTCCCGGAGGAGCGGCGCATCTTCGGCAGCCTGAGCGTCGAGGAGAATTTGCGGCTGGCCGGGCTCACCGCGCCGTCGCGCTGGCCGCTGGAAAGGATCTGGGACACCTTTCCCCGTCTCAAGGACCGCCGCCGCAGCCGCGGGACCCACCTTTCGGGCGGCGAGCAGCAGATGCTGGCGATCGCGCGCGCGCTGATCCGCGACCCGCAGCTGATCTTGCTCGACGAGCCGTTCGAGGGGCTGGCGCCGATCATCGTGCGCGACTTGCTCGAGACTTGCCGCGCGCTGGCCGCCTCCGGTCGGACATTGGTGGTTGTGGAGCAGAACATTTCCGCCGCGATGGCGCTCGCCGACCGCATCTACATCCTCAACAACGGCCACATGGTCGAGGAGCTGACGGTGCAGGCGGTGCGCGGCCGGCCCGAAATCCTGCACCGCCATCTCGGTGTCTGATCAGCCGCGGCGCCGCCGCCGCAGCAATTCGGGGCGGCCGGGTGGGGAGCAGCTGGTCCGTTGCCGCAAGCCGGCAGCTTGCGCATACTCCGGCGAAACAGAAGGCTGGACAGAACCGACGGAGTTTAGCCGGCCAGAACGGGAGGAACGCAATGTCCCAGGAGTTCGACTTTATTGTCGTCGGCGGCGGATCGGCGGGCGCGGTGATCGCCTCGCGCCTCTCCGAAGATACATCGTGCCGCGTGGCGCTGATCGAGGCCGGCGAACGGCCCCCCGAAATCTCTGCCCTGCCGATCGCACCACCGGCGATGCAGCTCAATCCGGCCACCGACTGGATGTACACCGCCGACCCGGGGAAGGCCGGGCTCGGGCTCAACAGGCGGCGCGTGCCGGTGCCGCGCGGCAAGATGTTGGGCGGATCGTCTGGGATTAACTATATGATGTATGTGCGCGGCAATCCGGGCGACTTTGACGCCTGGGCGGAAGGAGGCGCCGCCGGGTGGAGCTACGCCGATGTGCTGCCCTATTTCCTCAAGAGCGAGGGCCTGGCGCCCAGTCCCGACATCGTGGTCGATGGCGCCGCCCACAGCACCGCGGGGCCGCTCGGCGTCTCGGTGCGCGAGCCGATCCTGCCGGCCGCCCGGCAATTTGTAGATGCGGCGGTCGCCGCCGGCATTCCGAAGGGCGACTACAACGGCCGCGACCGCGGCAACCCCGCCGGCGTCGTGTCGCTGACCCAATACACGATGCGGGACGGCCGGCGGTCGAGCACCTATCAGGCGTTTCTCGCCGGCGCGCCGGAGCAGAGGCCCAACTTGACGATCGTTACCGGGGCGCAGGTCACGCGCGTGATCCTCGGCGGCACTGGCAGCGGGAGCGTCGCCACTGGCGTCGAATATCGCACCGCCGCTGGCGAGACCATAACAGTGCACGCCGGCAAGGAGGTGATCCTCTCCGCCGGTGCGATCGGCTCGCCGCACCTGCTGCTGCTGTCCGGGATCGGGCCGCGCCAGGAACTCGAACCCCATGGAATTCCCTGCCGGGTCGAGGCGCCGCATGTTGGCAAGCACCTGCAGGACCACACGATGTGTCCGTTGTTCTACCCGGCGCCCGGGATCGGAGTGTCGATGAACGAGGTGGCGCTGGCCATGGGCCCCGACGCGCTGCGTGCTCCGGGCGGGCCGTTGCCGGCCGATCCCGCGAATGACGCCAACCTGTCGCCCGAGCTCCTGGCGCTAAAGCAGCAGGCGGAAAAGCGGCTCGGTGAATGGCAGAAAACCGGACGCGGGCTGGGCGCGTCGTCGCTGGCCGATGCTGTGGTGTTCTGTTCGAGCGGTCTTAGCGACCTCGATCGCCACGATACCGAGATCATCTGTTTCCTCACCGCCGGCAACGACGAGTTCCAGCGGATGATCATGAACATAGACACCGCGCGGTGCTTTGACGATCCGGCGCAGCGCCTGGCGCCCGATGCCGAAAACCTCGTTCTCCTCGCCAACCCGGTCCTGCCGCGCAGCCGCGGCGAAATCGTCCTCGACAGCGCCGATCCGGCGGCGCAGCCAGCGATCCGGATGAACTATTACGACGACCCGCACGACGTCGAGGTCATGGTGGCGGCGATCCGCCGCGCCATGGAAATTGCCGCGCGTTGGCCAGGTAATCGCAAACTCGGGCCGGTGATGGTGCCGCCGTTTCTGGCGGAAAAGCACGGTTACCGGGAAGGCACCGAGCCGAGCAATGCGCTCTTGGAGGATTTCGCGCTGCATTTCTCGCTGACCGTCTATCACCCGACCTCGACCTGCCGGATCGGCAGCGTCGTCGATCCGCGGCTGCGGGTGCTGGGTATCGGCAAGTTGCGCGTGGCGGATGCCAGCGTCATGCCCGCTGTGATTGGCGGCAACACTAACGCGGCGACGATCATGATCGGCGAGAAGGCCGCGGAGATGATCGCAGCCGATCACGGCATCAAGCTCGCCGAATTTGTTGGCGAGCGGCGAGCCTGAAAAAACGCCCGCCAGCGGTTTCCCGCGGGCGGGCGATTGTTGTTGCAGCGGGCTGGGCTAGAAATCCATGCCGCCCATGCCGCCCATGCCGCCGCCGGGCGGCATCGCCGGCGGTCCCTTGGGCTCGGGCCGCTCGGCGACCATCGCCTCGGTGGTGATCAGGAGGCCGGCGACCGAGGCCGCGTCCTGCAGCGCGTGGCGCACGACCTTGGTCGGGTCGATGATGCCGGCCCGGATCATGTCGGTGAACTCGCCCTTCTGCGCATCGTAGCCGTAATTCGGGTCATTGCTGTCGAGCAATTTGCCGACGATGATCGAGCCGTCGGTGCCCGAATTCTCGGCGATTTGCCGCGCCGGATAGAGGATCGCCTTTTTGACGATGTCGATCCCGACCTTCTGATCGGGGTTCGCCGGCTTCAGGCTGTCGAGCGCGCGGGCGGCATAGAGGAGGGCGGCGCCGCCGCCGGCGACGACCCCTTCCTCGACCGCGGCGCGGGTCGCATGCATCGCGTCGTCGACCCGGTCCTTGCGCTCCTTGACCTCGATCTCGGTCGAGCCGCCGACCCGGATCACCGCGACGCCGCCGGCGAGCTTGGCCAGCCGCTCCTGCAATTTCTCGCGGTCGTAATCAGAGGTGGTTTCCTCGATCTGCTGGCGGATCTGGCCGATCCGGCCTTCGATGTCCGCCTTGGCGCCGGAGCCGTCGATCACCGTGGTGTTCTCTTTCTCGATCCGCACCCGCTTGGCCTGGCCCAGCATGTCGAGGGTGACGTTTTCGAGCTTGATGCCGAGGTCCTCGCTGATCACCTGGCCGCCAGTCAGGATCGCGATGTCCTCGAGCATCGCCTTGCGCCGGTCGCCAAAGCCCGGCGCCTTGACCGCCGCCACCTTCAAGCCGCCGCGCAATTTGTTGACGACCAGGGTGGCCAGCGCCTCGCCCTCGACATCCTCGGAGACGATCAAGAGCGGCCTGGCGCTCTGCACCACCGATTCGAGCACCGGCAGCATCGCCTGCAGCCCGGACAGCTTCTTCTCATGCAGCAGGATGTATGGGTTTTCGAGCTCGGCCACCATTTTCTCGGCGTTGGTCACAAAATAGGGCGACAGATAGCCGCGGTCGAACTGCATGCCCTCGACCACGTCGAGCTCGGTCTCGAGCGATTTTGCTTCTTCGACGGTGATCACCCCTTCGTTGCCGACCTTCTGCATCGCCTGCGCGATCATCTCGCCGATCTCGCGCTCGCCATTGGCCGAGATCGTGCCGACCTGGGCGATCTCCTCGTTGGTCGAGATCTTTTTCGAGCGCTTTTTGATGTCTTCGACGACCGCTTCGACCGCCATATCGACGCCGCGCTTCAGGTCCATCGGGTTCATGCCGGCGGCCACCGCCTTGGCCCCCTCGCGCACGATCGCCTGCGCCAGGATGGTCGCGGTGGTGGTGCCGTCGCCGGCCTGGTCGCTGGTCTTCGCCGCGACCTCGCGCACCATCTGCGCGCCCATGTTCTCAAATTTGTCGGAGAGCTCGATCTCCTTGGCGACGGTTACACCGTCCTTGGTGATCCGCGGCGCCCCGAAAGATTTGTCGAGCACCACATTGCGGCCCTTCGGACCCAACGTCACCTTGACCGCGTTGGCGAGGATATCGACGCCGCGCAGCATCCGTTCGCGCGCGTCGGCATGAAATCTGACGTCCTTGGCTGCCATTTCTTCGATCTCCTCAGGCGATCACGCCCATGATGTCGGATTCTTTCATGATGATCAGCTCTTCGCCGTCGAGCTTGACCTCAGTGCCCGACCATTTGCCGAACAGCACGCGGTCACCCGCCTTCACATCCATCGGCTGGATCTTGCCGTCCTCGCCGCGCGCGCCCGGTCCGGCCGCCACCACCTGGCCTTCCATCGGCTTTTCCTTCGCCGTGTCCGGAATGATGATGCCGCCCTTGCTCTTCTCTTCCTCCTCGACGCGCCGGATCACCACACGGTCGTGCAGCGGACGAAATTTCATGCAACCCTCCTCGACCCCGATCTCGATTAAGCAACTGGCACTCCGCCGGTTAGCACTCGCCGGCTGAGAGTGCTGCCTAGATAGTTGCGAGGCCTGATCTTGTCAAGCCGCCGGGCGGCGACGGGCGGACCGCCGTAATGCCCAGCCGTAATGCCCACTGCGGCCCGCAAAAGCCGCGGTTTTGACAACAGCGCGTGCGCGGCGCACTCTTTCCAGGGTAAGATAAGCCAGCAGCCACTGATGAGCCGCTTCGATGCCGCGAAACGCAGATTGGGAAGTCCCGGGCGAAATCCAGCCAAAGCCCGACGATTGCAGCTTTGACCTCGACCGCGCGCTTGGCGCCGTCTTGGGCTTGCGCGCAACGGTGCCGGAGGACGCGTTTACCGCGGGGACGCTTGGCACCGAGCGCGCCGGCAGCGGGGTTTTGATCCGCGACGACGGTCTTGTTCTGACGATCGGCTATCTGGTGACCGAAGCGGAAACGATCTGGCTGACCTCGGCCAATGGCGGCGCCGTGCCGGGCCATGTTTTGGCTTATGACCAGGAGACCGGGTTCGGGCTGGTTCAGGCGCTCGGCCGGCTCAATGTGGCGCCGCTTGAGCTCGGCGCCGGCCTGCGGGTCGGCGCCGGCGACCGCGCGATCATGGCGGCTGAAGGCGGACGGCGCCATGCCATCGCAGCGCGGGTAGTTGCTCGCCAGGAATTCGCCGGTTATTGGGAATACGTGCTCGACCACGCGATCTTCACCGCCCCGGCGCACCCGTTTTGGGGAGGTGCTGCGCTGATCGGCGCCGATGGCCGATTGATCGGCATCGGCTCGCTGCATGTCCAGCATTCGAGCGGCCGCGAGCTGCGCCGTGATGTCAACATGGTCGTGCCGATCGACCTGTTGCCGCCGATCCTCGACGACATGCTGACTTATGGGCGCCCAAACCGGCCGGTGCGCCCATGGCTCGGGCTCTATGCCGCCGAGGTGGAGGATGCGATCGTTGTCGCCGGTCTGGCCGAGCGCGGCCCGGCCAGCGCTGCCGGGTTGCGGCCCGGCGACCGCATCCTCGCCGTGCGCGAGGACTCGGTCGCGAGCCTCGCCGGCTTTTGGCGCAAGGTGTGGGCCGGCGGCCCGGCCGGCAGCGAAGTCCAGCTGCAGGTGGCGCGGGACAGCGAAACTCTGACGGTGCGCGTCCTCTCTGCCGACCGCACCCGTTTTCTAAAGGCGCCACGGTTGCACTGAGCGCTGCCTCGCTACCGCGTTCCGCCGGCATTGCCGGCAGATTGAAATCTGCCGCAGCGATTTCGCCTGGGGATGCTCAGCATCAGGTTCGCGTAAGAATGCCCGGCATCATCTCCGGGTAAGAAACGAACATGTCCGCCATGGCCGAACCAGTTCCGCCGCCGCATCCACGCCCGGCGCATCTGCGCCGCCTCGAAGCCGAAGCGATCGGGATCATGCGCGAGGTCGCGGCCGAGTTCCGCCGCCCGGTCATGCTCTATTCGATCGGCAAGGATTCGAGCGTCATGCTGCACTTGGCGCGCAAGGCGTTCTTTCCCGGCCGGCCGCCGTTCCCGCTGCTCCACATCGATACGCGGTGGAAATTCCGCGAGATGATTGCGTTTCGCGACGCGACCGCGCGCCGCCTCGGCATCGAGCTGATCGTCCACACCAACGAAGAGGGGGTGCAGCGCGGCATCAACCCGATCACCTCGGGCTCGGCGTTGCACACCCAGGTGATGAAAACCGAGGCGCTGAAGCAGGCGCTCGATCGCCACAGCTTTGATGGCGCTTTGGGCGGCGCGCGGCGCGACGAGGAAAAAAGCCGGGCCAAGGAGCGCGTCTTCTCGCTGCGCGGCGCCAACCATCACTGGAACCCGAAAAGCCAGCGCCCCGAATTATGGCGGCTCTACAACACGCGCCTTTCCGGGCGCGAGACCATGCGCGTCTTTCCATTGTCGAACTGGACCGAGCGCGATGTGTGGGATTACATCGCCGCCGAGGAAATACCAGTGGTGCCGTTGTATTTCGCCGCGCTGCGGCCGGTGGTGGAGCGCAGCGGCGCCTGGATCATGGTCGATGACGACCGCCTGCCGCTGCGGCCGGGCGAAGCGCCCGAACTGCGCCGCGTGCGGTTTCGCACCTTGGGCTGCTACCCGCTGACTGGGGCGATCGAATTGGCGGCGGCAAGCCCGGCCGAAATCCTCGCCGAATTGCGCGACTCGCGAGGCTCCGAGCGGCAGGGCCGGCTGATCGACGGCGACCAGGACGCGGCGATGGAGCGCAAAAAGCGCGAGGGATATTTCTGATGGCGGAACCTTGCGCGGCAAGCCGCGGGATGCGCGACCGCGACCTGCTGCGCTTTCTGACCTGCGGCTCGGTCGATGACGGCAAATCGACCTTGATCGGCCGGCTGCTGCACGATTGCGCGCTGATCCTCGACGACCAGCTGGCGGCGCTCGAACGCGAGTTGCGGCGGTTCGGCACCACCGGCGACGCGATCGATTTCTCGCTGCTGCTGGACGGGCTCGAGGACGAGCGCCAGCAGCGCATCACGATCGATGTCGCCTACCGCTTTTTCGCGACCCCTGCGCGCGCCTTTGTCGTCGCCGACACCCCTGGGCACGAGCAATACACGCGCAACATGGCGACCGGCGCCTCGACCTGCGACCTCGCCCTGATCCTGGTCGATGCGCGCCACGGCGTTCTGCCGCAGACCAAGCGGCACGCCGTCATCTGCTCGCTGCTCGGCATCCGGCGCCTGGTGCTGGCGGTCAACAAAATGGATTTGGTCGGCTTTGACGAGCGCCGCTTTGACGAGATCGTCGCCGCGTTTTCGGGTTTCGCCGCCGGGCTTGGCGACGCGGTGCTCCAGGCCATCCCGCTCTCGGCGCTGTCGGGCGACAATGTCACCCGGCGCTCGGACCGCACGCCGTGGTATCAGGGGCCGACCCTGATCGAGCATTTGGAAACGGTCGAGCCGGCGCAAGCTGGCGGCGGCCGCCCGTTTCGCTTTCCGGTGCAGTGGGTCAACCGCCCGAACCCCGGGTTTCGCGGCTTTTCCGGGACGGTGGCCGCTGGCTCGGTGGCACCCGGCGACGCGGTCCTGGTCGCCGGCACCGGCCGATCGACCCGGGTCAAGGAGATCGTGACCTTTGACGGCCCGCTCGCCCGCGCCGGCGAGGGCGACGCGGTGACGCTGACCCTAACCGACGAGATCGACATCGCCCGAGGCGATCTGTTGGCCGACCCGCGCGACCCGCCCGAATGCGTCGACCAGTTCGCCGCCCAGGTGATCTGGATGAGCGAGCAGCCACTGGTCCCCGGCCGCTCCTACCTCTTAAAGATCGGCGCCCGGACCGTGCCGGCGACCGTCACCGCGCTGAAGCATCGCATCGACATCGAGACCATGGCGCATCTCGCCGACAAGAGCCTCGGCGCCAACGAGATCGGGGTCTGCAACTTGTCGACCGCGGCGCCGATCGCGTTCGATCCTTACCAAGTCAACCGCGACACCGGCGCCTTTATCCTGATCGACCGCTTCACCAACGAGACCGCCGGGGCCGGGATGATCGCCTTTGGTTTGCGCCGCGCCAGCAACATCCATTGGCAAGCGCTGACGATCGGCCGGGTCGAGCGCGCGGCGCTGAAGGAGCAGGTGCCGGCGGTGCTGTGGCTGACCGGGTTGTCCGGCGCCGGGAAATCGACGATCGCCGATCTGGTCGAAAGAAAGCTCTTGGCGCGCGGCCATCACACGATGCTGCTCGACGGCGACAATGTGCGCCACGGGCTCAACCGCGATCTTGGCTTTACCGACGCCGACCGGGTCGAAAACATCCGGCGCGTCGGCGAGGTCGCCAAGCTGATGGCGGAAGCTGGGCTGATCGTGATCTGCTCGTTCATCTCGCCGTTCCGCGCCGAGCGCAACATGGTGCGCGAGCTGGCCGCGCCCACCCCCTTTCTCGAGATCTTCGTCGATGCCCCGCTCGATGAATGCATCCGGCGCGACCCCAAGGGGCTGTATGCCAAGGCCAAGGCCGGCCGGATCGAGCACTTCACCGGCCTCGACTCGCCCTATGAGGCGCCGGAAGCCCCCGAGCTGCACCTGACGACGCTCGAGGCCACGCCAGAGGACTCGGCCGAGGCTATCATAGCGGCACTGCGCCAGCGCCGGATCATTTGACCGGCCGCGGCGGCGCCGGACGCGTTACTGCATCATGCCGCGCATCATTGCCGGCATGCCCTCGCGGACGAAGCCGCTGATCTCTTTTGCGTGCTGGCGGATGACCGCGACCATCGCTTGATCCTCGGCGGTCTCGGTCACGGCAATGCCTTTCGGGGTCGTTTCGAGCCGTCGCTGATAGAGCGCGCTGTGCGCGAACATCGCCGGGACGCTGCGGCTCATCGGATAAGGGAAGGCGCGGTTCTGATCGAGCCGCCGATACATCTCACCGACATGCGCCTGGATCAGGGAAGCGGTCTGCGGATCATCGGATTCGGTGACGGCATGGATGCCGTTCGGCAGCTCGGTCACGGTGCGGCGGATCTGGGCGTGGCGCATGAACAGCTCCATCCCGGTGCGCATCGGCCCCATCATATTGCCGCGCCCCATCATCTCGCCCATCCCGCCCATGCCATTGCTGGACGGCGTTGCGCCAAGCGCGGCAGCGGCGGCGCGCGACGGACTAGGGGCGAGAAATCGACCGGCAGCAGCGGTGACGGCAATTGAAATGGTTTGGATCAACGAGCGGCGTTGCATGTTGTTCCTCTTTCTCCGACCTGGCATGGCGCAAACCGGCGCATTTGGGCGCGCGAAAGCCCGTGGCTCTGCTCTTTTCACGGCGGATTTTTGCGGCGCGCCTGCGCGAGCCGCCAAACGGCGGGTGCTCGGTCGGAGCTGTCGCGACGGTGTCGCCTGTAGGGCTTGCGTCGCGAAAAATTCCGCGGCCGGCGCGGACCGCGATTCAGTGGGTAAGGAGCGTTCGCGGGGGCGGCGGTTCGGTCCTCGGCGGGCTGCCCGGCAGGGATGTGCGAGCGGGGACCGGGTACTCGCTGTTCGCCAGCAACTGCGTTGCCGCGAGACGCGGCGATGCAGCCAAGATCATCGCTCCAAGGCAGGCCGGGATGCCGCAGACCGGCATTTTCGGGATGGCGTGATCTCCGGCCGAATTGGGTGGGCAGAGCGGACAGGCGCGATGCATTGCGCCCGCCGCGGCTGTCATTGGCGCGGCGGGCGCCGGGGCTGCGGCAGCCAGCGCCAGCGCGAAGATCCCGAGCGCGGCAAAAAGATGTCTGATGATCGATGTCCGCACCGGCCGACCTTACCCAACCGCGGCCGGCTCAGCAACGTCGCCGCGGCGCCGGGGTCAACGCTTGGCGATCGCCTCGCTGGCCGGCGCCACCGCGCTTGCTTGCTGTTTGGACCGAGGTTTGCGCTCGCGCCTAGCCTTGCCATCGCCCCTAGAGGAAATCGCGCACCCGTTCGATCTCTGCGAGATTGCCATAATGGGAGACCAGCAGCACCTCGTCGAAGCCCAGCTGCTCCATCCGCTTCAACCGGCGGCGCGCCTCGTCCGGCGGACAGACCAGATGAACATCGCTGGCCGCGGCGAGCTCGGCGGATTCGGGCCGGTTGGCGAGATCGACGCCGACATTGGCCAAGACGGCGTTGGTGCCGCCGGCCTCGCGGTAGATGCGCATGCCGAATTCGAGATCGTCCCAGCTGCTGAACCGGCCGGAGGGCGTCCAGCCCTGGCATTCCTTGGCGGCATAGGTGATCCAGCGCGGGCTGCGCCAGGCGCCCATCAGGATCGGTGGCCCGCCCTCGCAGCCGGGCCACGGCGACAAGGTCCCGCCATTGACGGGTTCGCCGCGCCACACCTGGTGCATGGTCGCCAGCGAATTGCGCAAAGTGCGGAAGCGGTGGTCGTAATCGAGGCCGAGCAATTCGAAATCGGCCCGCGTCGAGCCGCTGCCGACGCCGAGGCGCAGCCTTCCGCCGGCCAAGGCCTGGACTGACTGCACCCGGTGGGCGAGCTCGACCGGGTGGCGCAGCGACACCTGCAACACCCCAATGCCCAGCTCGACGCGCTGGGTCACGGCCGCGAGCGCCGCGAGCGCCGTCAGCGGATCGAGGGTCGGCCGGCCGCGGCCCATCGAATCGCCGACCCAGATCCCCGGAAACCCGCTCGCCTCGATGCGGCGGGCATAATCGGCCATTCGGCCCATCAGCCCGGTGTGAGAGCCGGCATCGGGGCTCAGACGGATCATTGCGCTAACTCTCACGAGCTTCCCCTTTGGTGGATGACCATGGCGCAAGCATGCCGCATCTCGGACGCCGGCGCCACCGATCGCGTGGCCCCGCCCGCCTCACGCCGTGCAATCCAGCGCTGCGCGCGATGCGGCGCGATGCCGACGGTCGAGCGGCCAGGATTTTCGTGCTATTCTCGGGTCGGCTGGATCAGGGAGGATGGCGATGGATACGATCGAGGCTGCGACGCGGTCGGCCGGGAAGAAGCTGTTGTCTCGGCTGCCCTCGCGACTGCACCACAATGCCTTTGTGGTCAAGGACCACGAGGCGAACCGCCGGTTCTTTGAGGATCTGCTCGGCATCCCGCTGGCGGCGACCTGGTGCGAGAAGAATTTCAGCGCCGAATTGCAGCGCGAGGTCGAGTTCTGCCACACCTTTTTCGCGATGGCGGATGGCGGCGCGCTGGCCTTCTTCCAGTTCGCCGACCCCGAGCTCTACGCGATGACCCAGGCCGAGAAGCCGGCCAAGATCGGCCGCTACGGCCACATCGCCTTCAAAGCGGAGCCGCAGACCTACGAGGAGCTGAAGCAGCGGCTCGATGCGGCCGGTGAGAAATACCGCGAGACCAATCACGGGTATTGCAAATCGATCTATGTCGCCTCGCCGGACGGGCTGATCGTCGAGTTCACCCAGGACCCCGACGACGTGGCCGAGATCGATGCCGTGCGCCGCGCCGACGCGCACAGCGAGCTCGCCCGCTGGCTCGCCGGCGACCATCACACCAACAACGACCTGCGCGGCCGCCATCTCTGACCGCCCCGAGCCCTCTCCGGATGGGTGAGGGCCGGTCCCCGAACACCACGCAACAGCGGTCATTCCGGCGGGCGCGGCCGTGCCGGTCGTGGGTCAGCCGGCCCGCACCGGTTATCAGCCCGGCGGGCGCTCCGTCAGAAATCGGTGGGCGATCGCGGCGTGCATCGCGATCCCGACCGCCATCGCATCTTCGTTGAGGATCATGCGGTTGGAATGACACGACGCGACATGATCGTGGTCCTCGCGCCCCGCCGGCAAGACGCCGAGGAACATCATGCAGCCCGGCATCCGCTGCAGCACGTAGGAGAAATCCTCGGCTCCCATGAAGGGCGCCGGCAGGTTGATGTAGTTGTCCGGGCCGACCAGCTCGGTCGCGACGCCGCGCGCAAAATCGACAAACCCCGGATCGTTGACCGTCACCGGATAGCCGCGCCTGATTTCGACCTGGGCCTCGCAGAGATGCGCCGCGGCGATATTCGTCGCAATCCGCCGGATGCCCTGATGCGCGGTCTCGCGCGCGGCCTCGGAGGTTGTCCGCAGGGTGCCGAGCATCTCCACCGTCTCCGGGATGATGTTGCTGGCGGTGCCGCCGGCGATCTTGCCGCAGGTCAAGACGATCGGATCGAAGACATTGGTTCGGCGGGTGACCATCGCGTGGAGCGCCACCCCGATCTCGCAGGCCACCGGCACCGGGTCGACCGCCAAATGCGGCATCGAGGCGTGGCCGCCGCGCCCCTTGACCCGGATCGTCCAGGTATCGACCGCGGCCAACAGCGGGCCCGGCCTGCCGGCGATCGCGCCGGCCTTGAAGTTGGGAAAGATGTGCAGCGCAAAGGCGGCGTCGGGCTTGGGATCGGTGTCGAGCAGGCCATCCTCGATCATGTGCCGGGCGCCGGCATGCCCCTCCTCGCCCGGCTGGAACATGAATTTGACGGTGCCGGGCAGCTCGTCGCGATGGCGATGCAGCAGGTGAACTGCCTGCACCAGCATCGCGGTGTGCAGAATCATGGCCGCAGGCATGCATGCGGCCGGGGATCTCGCTGGCGAAATCGAGCCCGGTCTCCTCCGGCATCGGCAAGGCGTCCATGTCGCCGCGCAACAGGATCGTGCGGCCGCTCTGCGAGCCAGGCTGGGTCCCGCCCAACGAAACCACCAGACCGGATGTCGACTTCCCGCGAACGATCTCGACATCGAGGCCGCGCAACCCGTCGAGCACCGCCTCGGTGGTCAGCGGCAGATCGAGCCCGAGCTCGGGCTTGGCATGAATGCGCCGGCGCAACGCGACCGCGGCCGGCAAGAGTTCCCGGGCTTCGTCGAGAAAGCGGTTCAGGGTCGGCAAGTCGACCATTTTTCTCAGTCCTTCCAAAAAAATTGACGAACCAGCGAGCAGCACGGCCCGGCCGTCACTGCCCTGCCCGGCGCTTATCGAGGTTAGGCGGGGTTCGGCAGGGCACATTTTCTTTGAGACGAACGAGATCGTCATAGAGCTGGCGGATGAAATCGACAAAAATCGGCTCCTCGATATCGCTGTGGCCCTCGATCATCGATTGGTCGGTGGCAACAATCCAGAATGGGTCGTTGGGGTCGAATTTTGAATTCGCGGTCAGCACCGCGCCGGTCCGGTACCGACGCTGCCAGCCGGGCTTCAGATAGCCGTGGACGCGTTCCTCGGTATTAAATCGCTTGAAGTCCACGCATTCCTGGTCGACATCGATAGGCGGCGGCTGCGGGTCCTGGTCCGCCTGCGCCATCGGGCCCTTCAGGCGATGGGTCCAGAACGGCGGATAATGGCCGAGGGACGACATCGCCTCGCGCCGCTCGCCATCGCTGGTAAAGCTCTCGAACGTCGTGTTGACGAGGCGGCCGGCGGGAAAGGCGATGCCGGTTGCCCAATCGGCGTCCGAGGTCACCTCGACGAACACCGGGTTCTGGTTCGGCGCGAAGCCCTCCGGGCCGCGGCGATTCTCTATCAACTCGCGGATCGGCTCAAACCGCATCGCCTCGATCGCCGGGTTAACGAGGACCAAGAGATCGCCATATCCGGCGATCTCGCCGCTCTCTGCTTGACTGGCCGGCGCCGGCGCGG
The DNA here is from genome assembly GCA_963738185.1 of uncultured Alphaproteobacteria bacterium. Classification (GTDB taxonomy): domain Bacteria; phylum Pseudomonadota; class Alphaproteobacteria; order ATCC43930; family CGMCC-115725; genus AP-15. The sequence goes on from CAVTVA010000003.1 coordinate 2,432,860, forward strand.
ACGCCAAGGATCGGGCAAATGGCGCCATCTCGGTCTGAACCGCCCGGTCGATAAAATATTGCGAGAGGGCGGTATAGACAATCAGCCCGCCAAAGCTGTGCCCGATCGTGACCAACCGAGTGTTGCGGTGATCCTGATGGCCGGGCCAGGAGGCCGCATCGACCGCATCGCGCAACGCCTTCGCTCTCGCCAGAACCTCGCGCACCGCCCCCTCGGCGACGCGATGGGCGGCGGCCATGCGCGTCCAAAAGGTCAGGTCTTCCGAGATTTCTCCAGCGTCGGCCGAAAGCCCGCGCCACCCGATATAGATCCCGACCACCTTTCGCGCCGGCCAGTAAATCGGGGCCCGTTGCAATTCCATGACCGCCATCTGCTGCAGGAGATGGCGAAACGCGAGGACGTTGGTATCGCTCGGCGCATCGTTGTGCTTCCAGCCATGGACGAAGATGACGATCGACAGGTCCTGATACCTGGCCTCCTGTTCGATTCGGTTGAAAAGCGCCGGGATCTGATCGCGGATATACGGTCTTCCCTGATCGTCGACCTCGACAAAGCCGAGCAGGAACGATCGGCCGGGATAGTTCTGCAGCCGATCTTCTTCGAGCGAGGAGGCGCCGCAGCCCCCGCCGGCGCCGTTCGATTGCGCCACGCACGCGTTCGCCTGATCGCGGAACGGGGCGTTCGGCTGACACCCCGATGCGCTGAGCGCGAGCACGCTCAGAAGGCAGCAGACTGTCCGAAGCCGCATATGGACTTTATCGGTTCAGAAGATCGCAGAGCAGGGCACGTCAACTTCTGCATGAGCATCTGTCAATATGCCTATTGGTAGGGAATTTCAGCAATGAAATTTCCGGCCAATTATCCTCTCCACCTGAGCCTCTATCAGACGCTTCTTTGTACGATCGCACAATGTGCTTGTTCGGCGGCTTTCATGCGCCGCCATTTCCCGGGTTGCTACAGCGCGCCGCTACTGCGAGATCGGCTCTCGGGGTCGCGGGCGATACGGCAGCCGATCGACTTGACCTGCCAGTCCGCGGCGCGCCACCGGACCAGCCGCCAGGCGTCAGGCCTGCACCGCGAGCCATAATTAAGGCATGGCAGCCAAGTTCCCGCCCTCGTTAATATCCTTCCCGCTCCATACGCTTGCGCATCGCCTTGCGGTGTCGGCGGATTGCCTCGGCTGCCTCGCGGGCGCGGCGTTCCGATGGCTTCTCGTAGGCCCGCCGCCGTTTCATCTCGCGGAAAACCCCTTCGCGCTGCATCTTTTTCTTCAATACCCGCAGCGCCGAATTAACATCATTGTCTCGTACAAACACTTGCATCGGCTACTCTTCCGTTGGATTCGTTTTTGGCGCCCGTGTCAGATACACCAGCGCTCCGGCAGCGGCCGAGGCGACAGGGCGCCGCGATACCGACGCTGCCCTTTTCGCCCGGTTCCGCTCGCCCGGTTCCGCGGCTAGAGCTTGCCCATTCCCGGAACGAGCCATGGCCGGTGCGGTTGCCGGTCGAGTGTTTTCTCGCCCAGCAGGTCATCCGCAGCCATCCCGACGGCGCTCTCATTACGAGCGTTGTCGAGCTTTGCTGGCTGATGGGCTTCCGCCCATTTTCTGAAACCGCTGATCTTGCTGTTTATCGAAATGCCCATCACCGTGCTCCTGTGCAAATTTCGAGCGTTAGAGTGCGTTGTAGGCAGCAAACGCCATGACCATCAGAACGACAAAAACGGGAACAACCAGAGGGGGAACAAACCAGGCTCTCATTGCGCTTGCCCTTCGCCCGGCTGTGGGATTTTCTCGGGAGCCCGCGCCCGCCAGAGACGCGCCAGGCCTTTCGCTCTGGTGCGCTGCGCCTCGGTCAGCCGGGCGGCGACCCGCTGGTACCCGGATCGCGCTTGCTCGCGGTGGATGCCGAGCGAAGTCGCGGACGCCAGCAGGAACCAGGCACACGCGTTTACATAGTTCCCCGACGCATTGGGGCCAGCGGCATAGAGCTCGGCAAGCCTCTTCTGAGCGCGCGGCAGACCTTGCTCGGCAGCTGCCAGCAGCCACTTGATCGCCGCCACTCGGTCGCCTTCGACGGCGTACCCGTTATCGTCGAAGCGGCGGTCGCAGAAGACGCCGAGATTGAACTGCGCCTCGGCCTCACCGCTTTCGGCGGCAATCCGCAGGTGTCTCATCGTGCCGGTATCCATCGCCGCTCCCTAGCCCTAGAGGAAATCCCATGCACCAAACCGGTGCGCATCGCCGTTCCTCGGCCCTAAAAAGCCGGCGGCGCTCGCCCGCCGACAATGCCCGCCTCAGAGAGCCGCTTCGCCCATGCCTGCGCTCGGCATTGGTCGAGGCTTTCTTCGAGCGGCCTTTCAGGTCTGCACGCGATCCTGCGTGCACGAAATGTCATCAACTCTCCTTGGATCGGAGTGTGCAGCCGACTGCCGGCCGCCAGCCCTGGATTTTTTAGAAAGATCGTTGGAGCGTCAATATGGGTTTGACGCTGTTTCTTAAGTAGGAATTAATCCGGAATTTGCAATGGGTCTTTATTTTTTATATGATTATTGTCGAGCTATTGCCCCCCATCGCCGGATTTGCGCCAACGTGCGGCCCGCGTCAATCGCTCGAGCAGCGCTTGGCATCGCGAGGCGATCGATGCATCGGCCGGGCAGCCACGGGCGCGCCGAAGCTTGGCAATAAAAAGTCATTGAATAATGATCCGTTTACATGCCTGGTGCCAACATTAGGGTTACAGATAGTCCGACAAGATGCGCAGCGCTGGGTCGAAGAACTCGCGCCAGCGCTCTACGAAGCAAGCGATCCGGGCGGGGCGCCTTGGGTCAGGCACGGCCTGGTTCGCGAGCCGTGGCTCGAGCTGGCCCTAGCACAGGTTGCGCAATCCAATGAGCGCCCCCAGGTCGAAGCCACAGCCGGTATCAGCAGCGAGGCCAAACCGTGATTAACGGATTGATGATTTAACCCTGCGCCGGCTTTTCGCGCGACGAACTCCAAATTGGGGGTTAGCCTTCGAGGAACTTGCGCAAGCATAGCTGGCGAGCGCCCGCATTGTCGAAAGGAGAAAGCCATGTCAGAAGGAAACAAAATTGCCGCCGCCTTGCTCGCCTGCGAAACCTCGCGTCAGCAGCAGGAAATGGTCAAGGCGGGGCCGGGGCGACCTCTCGCAGCCAGGGATGTTGCCGCCGAGCTGTGGGAGTATTTCCAAGGTTTTCTCGAGCGGCTTGAGCGGGATCACGGCCCGAGCGACTAATTGTCGGCGACAAACGTCGATCGGCTGAGCTGGGCGTTCAGATAAGTAGCGATCACGGTGCAGCGGACGATATCGCTCTCGTGGGCGGCTGCAACGATGCACCAGACGCTATCCGCCGCTTACGAATGCGCGATAGAGCGTCAGCCCGTGACGTGGCGTTCGAGCAAAAGTCCGAAGGCACCTCGATCGGGGTCTTTGTCGGCTTGATGTGACCCTCGAACCGATCAGAGCGGGCCGTTGGGCAGGACCAGCACCTTGCCATGCCGGCCGCCGCGCTGAGCGTGGACGAGGGCCTCTCTGATATCGTCGATCGGGTAGGTGGCTTCGATCGGCGCCTTCAGCACGCCGTCGCGCAGCCTGGCGGCGAGATCGGCGTAGAGCGCGCGCACCTGGGCCGGCGTGCGCCGCTCGATGCCGTCGCTGAGCCCAAAGCCCTTGAGGCTGACGCGCCTACCCACGGCCGCGCGGCTGATCACCAGATCGGCGCCGCTCATCGAGCCGTAGCTGACTACCACGCCGGCATCGGCAACGCTGTCGGCGATGCGCTTGCACGCTTCGCCCGAGACCGCATCGATGCCGAGCCGGATCGGCGCGCCACCGACGGCGCGATATGCCCGCTCGGCCAGATCGGGGCCATCGACCAGCACAATGTCGGCGCCGAGCGCCATCAGCTCCGGGGCCACATCGTCGCGGCGCACCACGTTGACCGTGCGCACGCCTTTGGCCTTTGCCAGCACGATCAGATGGCGGCCGACCGCTGAATTGGCGACGTCTTGAATGACCCAGTCGCCGGGCTGCAGCGCGACATGGTCTTCGAGCAGCAGCAATGCGGTCGCCGGGTTGATGCGCAGCATCGCCGCCTGCGCCAGATCGAGCCCGGCGGGCAGCGCGATTGCGTCCGCGGCCGGAAGCCGCCGGCGCTGCACCCAATTTTCGCGCTGCATGTGGATCACGAGGTCGCCCGGCCGGATATCCTCGACCCCGGCGCCGACCACCGCGACCCGGCCGACGCATTCGGCGCCGGGCGTGGCCGGCAAGGGCGGGCGCAGCCGGTAGTTGCCGCGGCAGAACGAGATGTCCGCCGGGTTGATCGGAAAGGCCAGCACGTCAAAGACGATCTCGCCTGGCCCCGGAGCCCCGACATCCGGCGCCTCGACGCAATGGGCGACCGCTTCCGGCGCGCCGTAATCGGCGATCTCGATTTTTTTCATCGGCCCCTCCCGGTTTGCGCCGCGGCAATCGCGGCTCAGCGGGTGCGGTTATACTCGTAATCCTCGCGCTCGCCTTGGCCCGCCCGCAACCCCGAGGGCAGTGGCGGGCGCGTGGTGTTGACCTTGGCATGGACCTCGAGCGCGGCCTGGTCGGACCAGCGCTCGAGCAGCGCCAGCTTGTCGGGGTTGACAACGCTTTGAAACACCTCGAACTGCTCGCAGCCCGGTTCCTTCATGACCTCGGCGCAGCGCCCCTTGTATGCCTGCGCCAATTCGGCGCCCTTGCCCGGCGCCGCGCTGATCGTCACCACCAGCCTGACCGACATGATTTCCCCTCCCGACGCATTGTCACCGCAGAAGACGGTCGGGCAGCGCCGAGGCCCAAACCCGGCGCTGCCCTCCCCGCCTCAATTCAGCCCGTCCTCAGTTCAGACCGTAAAAGCCCATCGCGCCGCCGGCCATGATCTGGTGCTTGGTCTGCGCCGACAAGCCCTGCATGCGCTCTTCGATCATCTTTGGCGCGCCGGGGAAAAAGCCGTCCGGGTGCGGATAGTCGGTCGCCCACAGGATCTTGTGTGGCCCGATATAGTCAGCCAAGACCTTGATGCTGCCCTCGACCGGCTCGAACGAGATCCAGCAATTGCGCTGGAAGATTTCGCTCGGCCGCATCGTGAGGCCGGAATCGTTGAACCCCTGGTCGTCGAAATGGCGGTCCATCCGATCGAGCCACGGGGCGATCCAGCCGCCGCCCGATTCGAGAAAGCCGACGCGCAATTTCGGATGGCGGTCGGCGATGCCGCCCCAGATCACGCTCATCGCGGCCAGCATCATCTCCATCGTATGGCTGATGATGTGGCGGGCGCCACGGCCGTCGAACCGGTCGACGCCGACGGTCGGCATGCCGCTAGACGCCCCCTCGTGAAAGCCGATCGCGAAATCGAGATCTTCGGCCGCGGCCCAGAACGGCTCGTAGCGCGCCTCGTGGATCATCTTGTCGCTGTACGGGTTGGGCCGGATAAAGCCGCCGTGGAAGCCCAGCTCCTTTTTGGCGAAACGCATCTCGTCGATCGCCAGCTCGACCGATTGCAAGGGCAGCATCGCGACGCCGAACAGCCGGTCGGGGTACGGCTTGCAGTAATCGGCGAGCCAGCGGTTGTAGGCGCGGCACACCGCGGCGGCGAGCTCGGGGTCGTGGATCGCGCCCGAAAACAGCCCAAGGCTCGGATACAAAAAGGCCGCGTCGATGCCGTCGGCATCCATGTCGGGGATGCGCGCATGCGGGTCGAACCCGCCGGGCTTGCCGTCCTTGTATTCCATCGTGTCGGCGGCAACGACGCCCTGGCGCGCGCCGACGGCGCCAATCCGGCCGATGCCGCGATTGCCGTCGCCGACCGGCGTCTCGTCCATGACGAGCCGCTCCTTGCCGTTCTCGCCTTTGACAAGGCGGGGGGCGCGGTCGCGGAATTTCGGCTCGATGTATTGGTCCCACAGATCGAGCGGCTCGAGAATGTGACCGTCGGCGTCGATAACGTTATATTGGTTGCGCATGACCCCTTCCTATCAAACTGTGGAGAGAAACTGACCCGAGAGTGACAACGACCAAACAAGCGTTTGGTCGCGACAGGCTACCCGTCTGATCCGGTCTTGTCAAAGCCGCGCCGGCCGGCGACGTACGGCAGCGCCAAGCCGCCTGGGGTCGCACCAAGCCCGGGGTCGGCGCCGACCGCCGTCGCGGCGGCGAGACCGCCGAGCGCCAAGGACGTGAATTGCTCGGCCACCTCATGGATGCTCAAGCGGCCCTGCGGATCGTACCATTTATAAGCCCAGTTCAGCATCCCCAGGAGCCCGTACGAGGTCACCTCGAGGTCGAGGCCGGTGCGAAATTCCCCACTCGCGACACCTTCACGCAATATCTGCTGCCAGCAGCGCTCATAATCCTTTGGCGAGAAGCCGATCATCTCGCGAAACCGCCGCTTTACCGACTCGCGCTCGCGCAGGTAGACGAATAGATGCGGGTAATGCCGGTCGAAGGCTTCGAGATGCGCCAAAATCGCCCGGCGGAGCTTTTCCGTCGCGGTCAGGTCATCGTCGGCGATCGCCGAGATCGTGTGAAACATCTGCGCGATCGGCTCTTTGACCACGAGGTAGAGCAGCGCCTCCTTGCTCTCGAAATGGTGGTAGAGGCTGCCCTTCAGGATACCGACCTCCTCGGCGATGTCGCGCACCGTGGCGGCGTGATAGCCCTTGGTCCGAAACACCTTCGCCGCCGCCGCAACGATCTCGTCTAGCGTGGCCATCCGCACCTCATCTTCCGATCACATTGCCGACCTGGACCCGACTAGCCCGGCGCACAATCGGTTTTGCGCGGGCTCGCCTACGTAGACGGGATCGTAGCGTGCTTGGAGCCTTGGTGCGAGCCCGAGCGCACGGGCGGCCGCTGTTTCGCGTTGTCGCGGCTTTGCCATGGGCGCATCTTCGCTCGCTATCAGGTGCTTGCAACGGAGAGCCCATGACCAGCGCTGCAATCCGCGATGGCGCATCGCCCCCGGCGCCCGAGGAGCTGGTCGCTCGCGCCCGCGCGCTGGTCCCCGAGATCCGCGCGCTCGCCGAGGAGACCGAGCGCAGCCGCACGATTTCCCCGCGCATCATCGCCGCGATCCGCGACGCGGAACTGTTGCGCACGACCAGGCCAAAGGAGTTCGGCGGGTTCGAATACGACCCCGTGGTGGCGCTCGAGATTTCGTTGGCGATCTCGGCCGCCTGCGCCTCGACCGGCTGGGCGGTCAACGGCGCGCTGTCGAACGGCATCTCGTTTGGCCATTACCCGATCGCCGCACAGCGCGAATTGTGGGGCGCCGGGGCCGACCCGTTCACCTGCGCCTGCTTTGCCCCGACCGGCGCCGCGGTCCCGGCCGAGGGCGGCTATGTGCTGAACGGCAAATGGTCGTTTGCCAGCGGGGTCGATCATGCGAGCTGGATCCGGCTTGGCGCCTTGATCAAATCGTCGGATGCCGCCGCGCCAAACGGCAGCCCGCCGGCCGACGGCGCGTTTTTTCTGCTGCCGGTCGGCGATGTCGAAATCGAGGACAACTGGTTTGTCTATGGCCTGTGCGGCACCGGCAGCAAAAACATCATTGTCCGTGACGCCTTTGTGCCGGCGCATCGCGTGCTGCGGTTCGCCGACACCCGCTCGGGCCAGACCCCCGGCGCGCGGCATCATCCCAACCCGCTTTATCGGCTGCCGCTCTTGGTGCTCGGGGCGACGATGCTGGCCTCGACCGCGGTCGGCGCCGCCAAGGGGGCGCTGGCCGACTATCTGGAGATGACAGAGGGGCGCCGGACCCGCGGCGCGCTTGCCGGCGGCGGCCTGGCGATGGCCGAATTCGCCACGGTGCAATTGCGCTATGCCGAAGCCGCGGCCGCGGTCGATGCCGCCGAGCTAATCCTGCTAACCAACTTGCGCCGCGCGATGGCGACATTGCACGCCGGCGAGGACATCACCGTTGCCGACCGCCTCCGCGCCCGCCGCGACCAGGCTTTTGCGACAAGGCTCGCGCTGCAAGCCGTTGAAGCGCTGAATGCGTCCACCGGCGGCGCCGGTCTGTTGCTCTCGAACCCGATCCAGCGCGCCTGGCGCGACGTCAACGCCGTCGCCCGCCATGTCAGCCTCAATTGGGACGCAGTCGGCACGATGTACGGCCAGCACGCCTTTGGCCTCGAGCCAAGGGGTCAGTATTGAGGATCCGATCGGGCCGGCGCGGTCAGCAGCTCTGGAACAGCTGCTGGATCTCGCCGACGCTCGGTGGTTTTGCACAACGCCAGCATCAACAGGATGCGGGCTTTTTGCGGGCTGAAATCCTCGCCGGCGACGATGCCGCTCTCGCGCAGCCGGCGGCGCGGGGCGACCCGGCCGGAAAAGGCGCGGCTGCATTGGACGACGACGATCCCGGCCCTGGCCGCGCGATCAAACGCGCCGCGCTGCTCGGGGGTCGGGCTGCCCGGCGCGAACCCGGCCGAAATGAGGCCGCCCGCCCCGGCGGCGACCGCGGCATCAACCAGCGCTCCGTCGGCGCCGGCGTAGGAATAGACGATCTCGACCCGCGGCAATGGCAAGGCCAAGTCGAGTGCCGCGAACGGACCCTCGGGCATATGGGCGCCCAATGGCGTGCGGTAGAAATGCACGCCGTCGCCGTCGCAATGCCCGAGCGCGCCAAAATCGAGCGAGCGGAAGGTCTGCACCCGGTAGGTCGAGGTCTTGACCACGTCGCGCGCCGCGTGGATCTCGTCGTTCAAGCACGACCAGCACCCCCTTGCCATGCGCCTGCGGCGAGCCGGCGACGCGCAAGGCGTTGACCAAATTCATCCCGGCGTCGGTGCCGAGCGCGCTCGCCGGCCGCTGCGCGCCGACCAGCACCACCGGCTGGGTAACCGCCAAGGTCAGGTTCAGGAAGAACCCGGTCTCCTCGAGCGTCGCGGTGCCGTGCGGGATGACAAAACCGGAAATCGCCGGGTCGTCGCGCGCGGTCTGGTGGATCAGCGCCCGCAGCTCAATCCAGTCCCTGGGGCCGATATCGGTGCTGCCGACCTGGCGAAAGGTCACCGGCATCGGGTCGGCGACGAGCCGCGTCTCGGCAAATCGGTCGATCAGCGCCTCGGCCGAGAGCTTCTGCCCGAAATCGGGATAATCGAGCACGTCAAGGCTGGAGGCGCCGAGCGACGAGATCGTGCCGCCGGTGCCGATCACGGCGATCCGCGGGAGGGCTGAATTCATGGGCCTGCTCCAAAAGGAATGACGCCCGGAGCGCAGCACGGGAAGACGACCGATACAAGGCTCGTGGTTGCAGCTCGGCCCGGCGGGTTCGTTGGATATCGGCGGAGGGTTCCGGCGGCCGTGCATTGCCGCTGCCCGACGGGCTATGCTCCCCGGTGGATGCCGTAGCGATCGGGTCGGCTTTTTGCAGGAGGCAATCGGATGGCGCGCAAGGAACTGATGGTCGACAGCGTTGCCGAGGCTTATCTGGCGCTGCTCGCCGCGCGCGGGGTCGAGTACCTGTTCGCCAATGCCGGCACCGATTTCGCGCCGCTGGTCGAAGCCTTCGCCAAGGCGGCGCGGACCGGGACGCCGGTTCCCAAGCCGGTCCTTGCCACCCACGAAAACCTGGCATTGTCGATGGCCCATGGCTGGGCGATGGCGACCGGCCGGGTCCCGGCGGTCATGGTGCATGTCAGCGTCGGCACCGCCAACGGGGTGTGCGCCGCGTTCAACGCCGCGCGCGAGAATGTGCCGATGCTGTTCACCGCCGGCCGCTCGCCGTTGACCGAAGAAGGAATGCCGGGTGCCCGCGACGTCTACATCCACTGGGCGCAGGAGATGTTCGACCAGGCCGGGATGGTGCGCGAGATCGTCAAATGGGACTATGAGCTCCGGAACGGCCAGCAGCTCGAAACCGTGATCGACCGCGCCCTTGCTCTCGCCGCCAGCGAGCCGCGCGGGCCGGTTTATCTGTCATTGCCGCGCGAGGTCTTGGCGGCGCCGCTGCCGGGCTTTGCCTATGACATGCCGGCGCGCCGGGTCGCGGCCTCGCCGCCCGGCCCGGACCAGGGTGCGATCGACGAGGCGGCGCGCATCCTCGCCGCGGCGGAACACCCGCTGATCATCACCGCCAGCGCCGGTCGCGACCCGGCGGCGGTCGCCGCCCTGGCCGCCCTCGCCCAGCGCTTTGCGATCCCGGTGGTGCAGCACCGGCCGCGTCATCTGTCGCTGCCGGCCGATCATCCCTGCCATCTCGGCTATGACGCCGGCCCCTATCTCGACGATGCCGATGCGATCCTGGTGCTCGAATGCGACGTGCCTTGGGTCCCGAGCCTGAAGGCGCCGCGGCCGCATTGCAAAATCGTCCATCTGGGTGTCGATCCGCTGTTCCAGCGCTATCCGATCCGCGGGTTTGCCGGCGATCTCTCGGTGACCAGCGCGGCAGGCGCGGCATTGCCGGCGCTCGCTGCGGCGCTTGACCGGCACGCCGCCGGCACCGCCGTCGAAGAGCGGCGACACCGGATCGGCGAGCGCCGCAAAGCATTGCTCGCGGGATGGCAAAAGACCCGCGAAAGCTCGGCCAGCCTGCGCCCGATCAGCATGGCCTGGGCCAGCGCCTGCATCGCCCGCGCCAAGCCTGAAGATGCGATCCTGGTCAACGAATACACCTTGATGCCCGAGCATTGCGGGTCAAACCTGCCGGGCACCTATTTCGGGTCGAGCCCGGCCTCGGGGCTCGGCTGGGGCGGCGGTGCGGCGCTGGGCGCCAAGCTCGCGGCCCCCGACCGGCTGGTCATCGCCACCTTGGGCGACGGCTCGCACCTGTTCGGCAACCCGGTGGCATTGCACCACGCCGCAGCGGCGCACAATCTGCCGGTGCTGTTTGTGATTATGAACAATTCGATGTGGGGGGCGGTGCGGCGCGCGACGATGGGGATGTATCCGCAGGGCGAGGCGATGCGCAGCAACAAGCCGCCGCTGATCGATCTCGATCAGTTGCCGGCCTTCGAGCAGGTCTGCGCCGCGGCCGGCGGCTATGGCGAGCGGGTCGAGGATCCGGCGGCATTGCCCGCGGCACTCGAACGCGCGCTCCATGCTGTCACGGCCGAAAACCGCCAAGCGCTGCTGAACGTCATCTGCCGCGGGCCGTGACGCCGGTTCGGCCGCCGACCACAGATCGCCATCGGGCGTGATTTGCCAAGCGCCACCGGGCGCGGGATAGTAGGGCCTCCGGGAACCGGATCGAGGTCACGACATGAATGCCGTGCGCGAGCTTCTCGAGGATGCCATAGCGCTGCAAAGGGACGGGCTGAGCCCCGGCCGGATCGGGCTGGCGCTCACCGACCGCTGGGAGGCCGAGCAGCTGGGGGCGGCGGGCGAAGTTCGCCGAACCCGGTCGAAGACCGGTGCGATCGAGCTGCGCTTTCCGAGCGGCGAGCGGATTCTGTGGGACGGGGTCGCGTGGAGCTATCTGCCGGGGTGAAAAGCGGGTCCGCACCCGACGGCCGCACACCGCCGCGCTGTCGCGCCAGCTTCGCGGCATTGCAAGCCTCCGGGTTTGTCATCGCGCTTGCGCTGATGGCCGGCGGCACCGCTCGCGCCAAGGAGATCGTGGCGGTGTACCACGCGTACTGGGCCGGTCTACCCGCCGGCGAGATTCGGTTGAAGCTCGATGACCGCGGCGGCTCATACAGCGACCGGATCGAGATTCAGACCGAGGGGCTGCCGCGCCTGGTCACGCATTTTCGCGGAAGCGCGCAGGCCGACGGCAGCCTTGCTCAGGGCCGACCGGCCGACCCGTCGCGATACGACGCCCTTTATGATTTGCGCAAACGGCATGACAGCCGCATCAGCATGCGCTTCGTCGATCGAGGCACCACCACCGTCGCCGAACGCGGTCCGGGCGACACCAGCCATAAGCCGCCGCTCGACGAGCGGTTCCGCCGCGATGCGGTCGACCCGATGACCGCGGTCGAGCGCCTGCGCGAGGCGGTCGCCGCCGGGCTGGCTAATCGCGACTTCTCGATCCCGGTCTATGACGGCGCCCGCCGCTTCGACGTCGTCGGGCGGGTTCTGCCAAAGCGGGGCCGGGACGACGGCGTGCTGCGGGTCGAGCTGAGCTTGCGGCCGATCGCCGGGTTCAAGGGCGAATCAAGCGACGACGGCGATCCCGACGACGCGCCGCGCCCGGTCGCGCTGACCCTGTCGGATGATCCGCGGCTGCTGCCGCTGTCGCTGCGCGTCCGGGTGTTTTTTCTGCCGCTCGTCGTCCGCCTCGACCATCTGTGCACAGGATCCGCGTGCCGCGGCTAAGCCATGCCATGCCCCCATCCGCCGACGGCCATCACCCCGCCCGCAGGCGCTCAGCGCCAGCGGCGATGCCAGCGCGCGTGCCATCGACCGTGCCAGTAGGGGTGCCAGCGATGGTAAAACGGGCGGCCAAAATAGACGCCTGCCGGGTAGGCATACGGGTAGCCGTAATAATACGGGTAGGGTCGGTAGGCGTAATAGCTTGGATAGGGATAGTAGCGTGGACCCGGATAATAGCCCCACACCCCGGGCACTCCGACGCTGACGAATACCCGCGCTTCGGCTGGCGCCGCTGGCAGTGTTAAGGCCGCTAATCCGGAGGCGGCGATGGTGACCGCGGCAAGGCGCCCGACCCATCGTCTTGATTTCACCACGGCCATATTCTACCTCCTTGGCTTTATACCGGCGAAACCTGAATCGGTATTTATAACGGGTCAGCCGTGGCTTTCATCCCCGGTGCGACGGCCGCGCCGACGGCGACGCCGTGGCAAAATCATGGCCGCCGAGGAGCTTCAGGCCGGCCCTTGACCGGGTGCCGGCGGCGCGCGCAGGCTACCCAGGTTGCATGAGGATGACCCGATGACCGACCCGATCCGGCCGTTTGCGCCGGTGCCCGAGGGCGCGCAGCCGCCCTATCTGCATCCCGATTACGCCAGCACCGTCAAGCGCGCGCCGCAACATGCGCCGATCCCGCTCGACCACACCCTGACCGAAATCACCGGCCCGGTTTTTGCCGGCGGCTGGGCCGGGCCGGACGCGACCGACCTGACCCGCGGGCACGCCGGTGCACCGCTCGGCGAGCGGATCATCGTCGCCGGGCGCGTGCTTGACGAGGATGCGCGGCCGGTGCCGGGGACCCTGGTCGAGCTATGGCAATGCAACGCCGCTGGCCGCTATCGCCACCCAGTGGACCAGCACGACGCGCCGCTAGACCCGAATTTCGACGGGGTGGGTCAGGTGGTGACCGACGAACGAGGCGCATACCGCTTTCTGACGATCAAGCCCGGCGCCTATCCGTGGCGCAACACCAACAATTCGTGGCGCCCGGCGCATATCCATTTTGGCGTGTTCGGCCCGGCTTTTGTCACCAGGCTGATCACCCAGATGTATTTCCCGGGCGACCCGCTGCTGGCCTACGACCCGATTTTTCTTGGGACCCCCGACCGGGCGGCGCGCGAGCGGCTGATTTCGGCCTACGACCCGAACCTCAGCGAGGCCGAATGGGCGCTCGGCTACCGTTTCGACATCGTCTTGCGCGGCCGCTCGGCGACGCCGCTCGAGGAGGGTTGAGATGGCGCACAAGCTGGTCGCCACCCCCTCGCAGACGGTCGGCCCGTTTTTCCATTTGGCGCTCGACCGGCCGCAATGGGCCGATATGACCCAGGACAACCCGCAAGGCGAGCGGATCGTCATCGAGGGGCGGGTAACTGATGGCGACGGCGCTCCGGTTGCCGACGCCTGCCTCGAATTATGGCAGGCCAATGCCGCCGGCCGCTACGCCCATCCCGACGACACCAGGACGGACACGCCGCTCGATCCAAATTTTCGCGGGTTTGGCCGGGTGTCGACCGACGCCGATGGCGGCTTTCACGTTGCGACGATCCGGCCCGGGCCGGTGCCCGGCCGCGGCAACGCCTTACAGGCGCCGCATATCGCAGTCGCCCTCTTCGCCCGCGGCCTCCTGAAGCCGCTTTACACCCGCATCTATCTTGCCGGCGAGCCCACCAATGACGCCGACCCGGTGCTGGCCTCTATCGATGATCCGGCGCGCCGCCGGACCCTGATCGCCACCCGCCGCGAGGGCAGCAACCCGCCGACCTACCGCTTTGACATCGTGATGCAAGGTGCGCGCGAAACCGCCTTCTTCAAATTGTGAGCGCGGACATACGTCCGCGCCCGCAAAGCTGGTCTGACGCAGATCGTATCAGCGCATTCGCAAAGAAAAACCGTGCCCGGTCATGCCCCCCGGCCCGGCGGGGTGCGCCGAACCGGGGGCTGCAGGGCGAAGCGTCAGTTGGGGTGGAAGACGAGGGTGCGCAACTCGATGCTTTCGCGCGGGAAGGCGTCGGGCGGCGTCGTCGGGTCGGTGAAGGAGGTGTGCGGCATAAAGCGGGCGCGCCCGTCGGTCTTGGTGTCGGCGATCTTGAGCATGAGCGCCTGCTCGCGCTTCATTTCGGGAACGTAGTACCATTCGTGCGCCGGGTTCCACGTCACCGAATAGGTCTCGCCGACCCGCTCACGATAGACCAGGTCGGACGGCACCAGGTCCTTCGGGTCGACGGTGCGCGCGTCGCACACCGCGAGCGGCGCGTCCTGCAATGGGCCGCGGATCGGCCGCCACAGATTGATCACCTGGACCCGGCCCTTCAGCAATTCCTCGGCCTCATCGGGCAACAGGTCGCGGACGCGTTGCGGTCCCGAGCGGTCGGTGTGGTCGACATGGACGCGGGTCGCCGGCTGGCGCGGCCCGCCCGCCGAACGGTCGGTCAGCCCCGGCACGCGGCGGCGCTGCAAGTGGTCAAAGATGAAGACGCGGCTGGCGCCGGTCCGCTCGGCGATAAAGCGCTCGGCCTCCGGGTAATAGACCCGGCGCACCTCGTCATCGTCCCAGAAGTCGCGCACCGCGGTGTGCTGCTCGACCAGCGCGAAGCCCTGACGGTCGAGCGCGATCTCCGAGGCGACCGGCCGCATGTCACGAATGCGCACCCGATGCGCCTCATGCGCCATGTTCGAGCGGTGCTCGGGGCCGGTCTCGTATGCGTAATAGCGCGGGCGCTCGGCCATCGGCGCCAGGTAGTTCAGCTCGCCCTCGACATAGGGCAGGTCGGCAAAATTGCTCATGGTTCGGTCCTCCTTGAAGCTCGACTAAGCGGAAAGCCGGCACGCGTCAAAGCTACTCGAGTGTGCGCCTTTCCGGCCGCGGTTGAAACCCTCTGGTCGCATCACTCCCGCCCTCCGGGTTCGAACTGGTTGGGGGTCATGTGACCTCTCCTAAACCCGGCGAACGTTCCGACATGTTGCCCGGCAACTCGCTCGCCCCTTAAAATGACCAATGCGACGCGAGTTCGCAAACGAGAGTTTTTCAGCGACGGGTTAGGATTTCTCATCCGCAATGAACAACCATCTGCCGCCGCTCGGGGCGCTGCGGGCGTTCGAGGCCGCGGCGCGTCACATGAGCTTTAGCAAGGCCGCCGAAGAGTTGTTCGTCACCCCCGCGGCGATCAGCCATCAAATCCATGCGCTGGAGCAGGATTTGGGCGTCCGGCTGTTTCACCGCCTTAACCGCTCGGTCGCGCTGACCGCCTCGGCGCAGGTGCTGCTGCCCGGCCTATCGGAGGGCTTTGCCGGGATCGAGGCCGCGGTCAGGCGGCTGCGCGCGCATAACGACACCGGCACCTTGACGGTGACCGCCTCGCCCTCCTTCGCCGCCAAATGGCTGGTGCTGCGCCTGCACCGCTTTCAAGAGCAGTGCCCCGAAGTCGATGTGCGGATTTCCGCCACCGACGAGGTCGTCGATCTGACCAAGGGGGATTTCGACATCGCGATCCGCTACGGCACCGGGCATTACCCCGGGCTCGAGGTCGAACAGCTATTCACCAACGAGGTGTTCCCGGCATGCAGCCCGCGGCTGCTGGCGTCCGGCCCGCCGCTGCGCACCCCCGATGATCTGCGTCATCATGCGCTGATCCACGATCAGGCGATCGAGCGCGACCCGCTGGTGCCGACCTGGCCGATGTGGCTCAAAGCCGCCGGGGCCAAGGATGTTGCGGCGACCGCAGGGCTCAGCTTCAACAACATGCATTTGGCGCTCGACGCGGCGATCGCCGGCCACGGCGTGGTGCTGGCCTACAGCACGATCGCCGCTGCCGACATCGCCGCCGGGCGGCTGGTGCGGCTGTTCTCGCTCTCGCTGCCGGACCAGTTTTCCTATTACATCGTCACCGCGCCGGGTGCGCTCGAGCGGCCCAAAGTGCGTGCGTTCCGCAATTGGCTGCGCGCGGAGGCCGACCTGCGACCCGATGCGGCGGCGCCGTCAGCCTAGCAAGCCTGGGTTAGCGAGGCGGCCGGGCGGCGGTCTCGGCTCAAGGTGCGGCGCAGCGCCAGCGCCGCCAGCATCAGCAGACCGGCGCCGAGCAGCGGCAGCGAGCCGGGCTCGGGCGTGTCGATGATCGCGGCGTCGATGCTGGCCAGGCTGTTCGGGCCCGCGGCCACCGTCACGATCTCGGTCAACGAGTAGGGGCCGGCGATCGGCGGCACCGAGACGGTATCCGACTGGTTGTCGAGCAATCCGCTCGACAGCAACGTCCCGGTGCCGAAGGCCGTGTTCGTCGGGTCGAAATAGGTGCTCATCGTCGCGTTGCTGTTGGTGTAGACGCCGGTGATGTCGCTGAGGAATTGCCTGATGTCGCTGGTGGTCGTAAAACCGGTTTCGCTCAGCGACACCGTCAACGTGCCGCCCGCCGTTCCGGTGGTCAGATCGAGCGAGGTCAGGTCGACCGCCGGGTCGGACAGCTGACCGATTGCCGGGAACCCGGTGCCGAGATCGATGCTGGTGGTGAAGTTGCCGATGGCCCCTTCATACTTGGCGATCCCGGGGGTCAGCGCATCGTTTGCCGAAACCGTGTTGACTCCGTCGGTCGCCGACAGAAAGATTTCCGCGCGAGCCTGGACCGCATATCCCGCCGCCACGGTCAAAACCGCGAGCATCAGTGACTTGCGCAGAGCGCTCATAACCAGAATCCTTTTATAAGCTCAAGCATTCTTGACACAGGTCTTGACCGGCCTGATCGCAGACGTTTACGGTTTGTAGGGCTATATTTCTATACAATTGAGGGTTAAAAATTCAATATTCGTGGTTAACTTAACCAATGCGGCGCGCTGGCCGGAGCTGGCTTGGCAGCAGCCCGCTGCCGATGCTGCGCCTGTTGCCGCCATCGCGGCCGGGGGCAAACCCTCTGAGGCCGCGCTCGCCGCCGGCACCGCTTCGACAGCCGCTACAGGCTCCGGCTTCACGGGCTCGTGAACACGCGGGCCGGCTGGTCGGCCGGCACGCTGCCGATTTCGACTTCTCCTGTGGCCCTCAGTTCAATACTGTGCGGGCCGGATTACTCTGACGGGAGGGCAATGTGCGTCATCTTCGGCTGATCATTCTTGCAATGGGCGCCTGCGTCATGGTCTCGGCCGCCGGGCAGGCGGCGACGCGGACCTTCAAAGCGACCCTCAACGGCGCCAGCGAGGTGCCGCCGACGACCAGCGCCGGGACCGGCACGGCGATGGCGACGCTCAACACCGCCACCAGAAGGCTGAGCTGGGATGTGACCTATTCGGGCCTCAGCGGCCCGGCCAAGGCGGCGCATATCCACGGCCCGGCAGCACCGGGGAAAAATGCCCCGGTGGTGGTCCCGTTCACCGGCACTCTTGCCAGCCCGATCAAAGGGTCGAAGGTGTTGACCGCGGCGCAGGTGTCGAGCCTCGAAGCCGGCGACGATTACGTCAATATTCACACCGCGCAGCACCCGGCCGGCGAAATTCGCGGCCAGCTGACCCCGTCGCAATAGAGCAAAAGACGCAACGCATCGATCGCCTCTCTGCCGACCAGAAATAGGCTCCGGCGGCGGGGCGATCGGGCCGGATAATTCAATCGTCGGCGGCCGATACCGAGCACGGTCCGGCCGGAAGAACCAAGGGCGCCTCGATCGACTGGTTCGATGCGCGCCAGCGACGCTTGCCCGTTCGCGGCAAAGCCAAAAGCGCGGCAATTGATCACATCGGCAGGGCAAGGCGAACTCGCCGCCGCCGGCTGATCTTTGGTCCGGCCTTGATTTCAGCCATCAGCCGCAAGATGGCGTCAGGCAGCGCCTGGTGCGCGCTTGATGTGGCCCTGCCCTTCAAGACTTCGCGCGCCGCCTGGCTCGGAACTTCTGAATATCTCCAGAGTTTGCGTTGCGGTCGCCGACGGTGCCGGCGCGCAGCTGAAGGAATACCTGCTGCCCGGTGGCCATTGTGGAACGACAGCAACCATCGATCGAGGGCCTCGACAGATGAGGATCGCGCAGGTTTCGCCGTTGTACGAGAGCTGCCCGCCGCAACTTTATGGCGGGACCGAGCGGGTGGTTTCGTGGCTGACCGAAGAGTTGGTGCGCCAGGGGCACGAGGTCACCCTGTTCGCCGCTGGCGATTCGCGCACCAGCGCGGCTCTCCGATCGCCGTGCGAGACGGCGCTTCGCCTCAACCCGCAATGCCACGATCCGATCTTCTACCACCTGATTTTGATGAACCGGGTGGCATGCTGCGCCGATCAGTTCGACATCATCCATTTCCATGCCGACTTTTTGCAATTCCCGACCTTTGCCCCGCGCTGGCACAAGACCGTGACGACGTTGCACGGGCGGCTCGATCTGCCGGACTTGCCGCCACTGATGCGCGAATTCTCGATGATGCCGCTGGTTTCGATCTCGAACGCGCAGCGCACGCCGTTGCCGTGGGCAAATTGGTACGGCACGGTCTACCACGGGCTGCCGCCGGGGCTTTACCCGCCCGGCCGCGGCGCCGGCGGGTATCTTGCGTTCATCGGCCGCATCAGCCCGGAAAAGCGGCCGGACCTCGCGATCGAGATTGCCCGCCGCGCCGGGGTGCCGCTGACCATCGCGGCCAAGGTCGACAGGGTCGATGTCGAGTATTACAAGGCAGAGATCGAGCCGCTGCTCGATAATCCGCTGATCGAGTTCATCGGCGAAATCGGCGACGATGAAAAGGGGGCTTTTTTGGGCGATGCGATGGCCCTCTTATTTCCGATCGACTGGCCCGAGCCATTCGGGCTGGCGATGATCGAGGCGATGGCCAACGGCACTCCGGTGATCGCATTTCGGCGCGGCTCGGTGCCGGAAATCATCGAGCCCGGCGTCACTGGGTTCATCGTCGACAGCATCGACGAGGCGGTCGCGGCGATCCCATTGGCAAAGACGCTCGACCGTGGAATGATCCGGCGCCGTTTCGAGGAACGCTTTACGGTGGAGCGCATGGCGCACGACTATCTCGATCTCTACGCCGAGGTAATGCGACGCGGCGGCGCTGCTGAGCGGGGGCCGCACACGGCCGCCGCGCCCGCGGAAACCGACTGAAGCGCGCGATAGTTTTCAGCGCAATGCGGCAAGCACGTTCGGGGGCCGGCGACGCCTCGCCTTTTTACATCGAGTCGGCGCCGTTTCAGGAACCCCGGCCGTGCACCTTGAAGCAGGGCGACACGTTTGCCGTGTTCGACCCGCATGGCAACATCGTCGCGGCCGAGCGCAGCCCGGAGGGTGTCTATCACCGCGACACGCGCCACCTGTCGCGTCTCGAGCTGCGCCTCAACAACGCCCCTTTGCTGCTGCTGAGCTCGAATGTCCAGGAAGACAATGTCGTCCTGACAGTCGATTTGACCAGCCCCGACCTGTTTCAGGCCGGGCGCGTCGCGCTGCGCGGCGAGCTGATCCATGTCAACCGGCGCAAGTACATCTGGCAAAACTGCTGCTACGAACGCCTGCTGATCCACAATTTCGATCTGGTCGCGCACGACCTGACCTTGAGCCTCGGTTTCGCCGCCGATTTCGCCGATATATTCGAGGTGCGCGGGCAGCAGCGCTCGCGGCGCGGCCGGATATGGATCGAGCGGCGCTCGAACGCCGCCGTGGCGCTGCGCTATTCTGGGCTGGACCGGGTCGAGCGGGTGACCACGCTGAGCTTTGATCCGGCTCCGACCCAGCTTGACGGCGCCGGTGCGAGCTTCGCCTTCACCCTCGAGCCTGGCGAGGCGCGGCGTTCGGTGCTGTGCGTCGCCTGCGACGACGAGGGCGTGGAGGGCGGCCTCGGCCGCCGCTTTTACAGCTCGCTGCGGACCGCAAGGCGGGCCATGCGCGGGGCCAGCGGGCGCGCCGCCAGCCTCGAGAGCTCGAACTCGCTGTTCAACGAATTGGCGCGGCGGTCGGTTGCCGATTTGTACATGCTGATCACCGATACCGAATACGGCCCCTACCCGTTTGCCGGGATCCCGTGGTTCAGCACCGCCTTTGGCCGCGACGGCATCATCACCGCGCTGTTCTCGCTGTGGGCCGACCCGATGATTGCCAAGGGCGTGCTGAACTTTCTCGCCGCCACCCAGGCGACCGAGATCGATCCCGAGCACGATGCCGAGCCCGGCAAGATCCTGCACGAAATGCGCGACGGCGAGATGGCGCGCCTCGGCGAGGTGCCGTTCTCGCGCTATTACGGCAGCGTCGATGCGACGCCGCTGTTCGTGATGTTGATGGGCG
Organism: uncultured Alphaproteobacteria bacterium; assembly: GCA_963738185.1. Taxonomy (GTDB): domain Bacteria; phylum Pseudomonadota; class Alphaproteobacteria; order ATCC43930; family CGMCC-115725; genus AP-15. The sequence goes on from CAVTVA010000003.1 coordinate 2,453,460, forward strand.
AGTATTTCCAGCGCACCGGCGACCTCGAAACGGTGCGCGTCTTGTGGCCGAATGTCGAGGCGGCGCTGCGCTGGTGCGACGGCTATGGCGACCCCGATGGTGACGGCTTTGTCGAATACCACCGGCGAAACGCCAAGGGTCTTGTCAACCAGGGGTGGAAGGACTTGCAGGACGCGATCTTCCATGCGGACGGGCGGCTGGCCGAGGGTCCGGTCGCGCTGTGCGAGGTGCAGGGCTACGTCTACGCCGCCAAGCAGCATGCCGCGACTTTGGCCCAGGCGCTCGGGCGTCCGAGCACCGCCATCGCACTCGCTCGCCAGGCCGAAACCCTGCGCGACAAGTTCGAGGACGCCTTCTGGTGCGAGGAGCTGTCGACCTACGCGCTGGCCCTCGACGGCGCCAAACGGCCCTGCCGGGTGGTCGCCTCAAACGCCGGGCACACGCTGTTGACCGGGATCGCCAGCGTCGATCGGGCCCACAGGGTCGCCGAAACCCTGCTCGGAATGGCCTCGTTCTCCGGTTGGGGGGTGCGCACGGTCGCGGTGTCGGCGGCGCGCTACAACCCGATGTCGTATCACAACGGCTCGGTGTGGCCGCATGACAATGCGCTGATCGCCATGGGGCTTGCCCGCTATGGGCTCAAATCCGGCGTGTTGCGGATTTTCAAGGGCTTGTTCGACGCGGCCGGGTACATGGACCTGCGTCGCCTGCCCGAGCTGTTCTGCGGATTTCCGTGGCGCAAGCTGAACGCGCCGACGCTCTACCCGGTCGCCTGCATCCCGCAGGCCTGGGCCAGCGCCACGGTTCTAGCACTCGTCCAGGCGAGCCTTGGTCTGAGCTTTGCCGACGGCGCCAGCGAGATTCGCCTCGACCACCCGGTATTGCCGGATTTTCTCGACACGCTGCATGTGCGCGGCCTGCAGGCCAGTCGCGGCGCCGCCGATCTTTTACTGCAACGCCATGGCGACGAGGTCGCAGTCACGATCACCCGGCGCCAGGGTGAGGTGCCGGTCGTGGTGTCGCGGTGAGCAGCGGCGCGCCGGGCCCGCTCAAAAGCCGACGCTCAGATCGGCCACCGCCCGGCCAAAATAGGCTTGCGGTTCCGAGGGCCGCTCGCCGAGCGCGTGCTCCTCGCGGCTGACGCAGCGTTTTGTCGCGCGGAACACACGCTGCCAATTCGCCGCCCTGGGCAATGCTGCCAGCAGGCATTGGTCAAAAAATGTATAGGTGCGTCCAGCCTGGCAACCAAAGGACGGCCGGTCACGTCGCGCCGCCGTCAGGATGATCCGGTTGGGCTTGGCCATTTCCCCGGCGGCAAAGCTCCCAGTGTAGCAGCCCGAAACGACAACCACGGTCGGCACCGCGGCGCAGCCTTGCGAAAGAGCGGCGGCGAGCTCGTCGGGCGTGAGCGCCCGATCGGAGCGCGCCAGCCACAACCCGGCGCCGCGCTCGCCATGCGAGGTCAGGAACACAAAGCAGCGATCGCCGCGGCCGGCCGGCAACCGGGCGATGCGCCGCAGCAAATTCCCGAGCGTAGCCGGCTCGACGCCCCCGTGCAGCTGCGCGGGGCTGGCGCTCAGCCGGTGGATGTTGACGGTCGGCACTCCTGCCGCGGCGAGGCGCTGGGCCAAGGTGCTAGTGGCGTCGTCGAACACCGGCTCGGCATCGTCGCCTGCGGCCAGCACAACCTGCCAGCTTCGGCCGGGGTTGGCCGCGGTTCCCCCAGGCCCGAAGAGAACCAGAACGGCCAATCCGAGGGCAGAAGCAGCCGCCCGCCTAAGAAACCGCGAGCCCATCGCTCCGGCCTTTCATGCTGGTTGCGCAATCGGTGCTATAATGCGCGCTCGCGAGAGGGCGAGGCGATGGCGGGGCGCTCGCCGAAATAGACCAAGCTGGGAGGTGCGCCGTGCCGACATATATCATGCTCGCCAACTGGACCGACCAAGGCGCGCAACGGGCCAAAGAATCGCCGCGCCGGCTTGATACCGCCAAAAAAGCCCTGGTCGATATGGGCGGCGAATTCAAGAGCCTGTACATGACCATGGGCGACTACGATCTGATCGCCGTCTATGAGGCGCCCGACGATGCGGTGGCGGCCCGCTTCACCTTGCTGCTCGGGATGCAAGGGACGGTGCGCACCAAGACCTTGAAGGCGTTTCCCGAGGCGGCGTATCGGCAGATCATCGCCTCGCTCGGCTAGACCGCACCTGCGCCTGAGGGGGGCTGGGTGCATCGCGCCGGCAGGGTTACGCGAGTGTCGGTTCGAGCCTAAAAAGCCCTCTGTGGAGCGCTGGAGAAACAATGCCGCTAACCATGGGCGTCCGACCATGACTGAGACCTTGCTCCCGACCACCGTTGTCGGCAGCTATCCACAGCCCGACTGGCTGATCGACCGCGAGCGGCTGACCCATTTGCCGCCGGTGCGGGTGCGCGCCAAGGAGCTGTGGCGAGTGCCGGCGCCATGGCTCGAAGCGGCGCAGGATGATGCGACCCGGCTGGCGATCCGCGATATGGAGGAGGCCGGCATCGACATCGTCACCGACGGCGAGATCCGCCGCGAGAGCTATTCGAACCGCTTTGCGACAGCGCTCTCCGGGGTCGATCTCGACAACCCGGCCGAAGTGCGCGGCCGGTCGAGCGGCACCGTCGTGGTGCCGCGCATCACCGGCCCGGTCCGCCGGCTGCGCCCGGTCGAGGTGCATGACGTCGAATTCCTGCGCCGCCACAGCAACCACCCGATCAAGATCACCCTGCCCGGCCCGTTCACGATGTCGCGCCAGGCCAAGAATGAGTTCTACCGGGACGAGGAAGAGCTGGTCATGGATTACGCCGCCGCGGTCAACGCCGAGCTGCGCGACCTGAAAGCGGCCGGCGCCGATGTGATCCAGCTCGACGAGCCGTGGCTGCAGGCGCGGCCCGAGGAAGCGCGGCGGCTGGCCTTGCCGGCGATCGAGCGGGCGCTCGACGGCATCCCCGGCCCGACCGCGCTGCATCTGTGCTTTGGCTATGCCTATGTCGCGCGCGACAAGCCGAACCGCTATTCTTTCCTATCCGAATTGGCCGGCGCGACGGCAACGCAGATCTCGATCGAGGCGGCGCAGCCCAACCTCGATCTCGCCGATCTCGACCATCTCGGCGACAAGGCTGTGATCTTTGGCGTGATCAGCATGGGCGACCCGCAGCCCGAAACCGCCCAGACCGTCGCCGCCCGAATTCGCGCGGCGCTCCGGCATGTGCCGGCCGAGCGGCTGATCCCGGCCCCCGATTGCGGCATGAAATACCTGCCGCGCGACATCGCCTTCGCCAAGCTCAAAGCCCTGGCCGAAGGCGCCCGCATCGTCCGCCGCGAGCTGACCGGCGGCTAGCGCTTGAGTGGACGTAAGGAAAATCCTTACATTGTGGCAGCAAGGACGAGTTGTTTTAGACCATTTGCGCCGCGCCGGGATGTGCTGAGCCTCACCAGCCGCCGTCAATGCCGATCGCCTGGCCGGTGATAAAGGCGGCTTGGTCGGAGGCGAGGAAGGCGATCATCGCGGCGACCTCATCGGGGGTGCCGAAGCGGCCGACCGGGATCGCCTTCGCGCGCTCGGCAAAGCCGATTTCGAGGTCGTCGCCATATTCGCGCCGGTTGGTGCTGATCGCCCGCGAAGTGCGGATCGGGCCGGGGCAGACGGCGTTGACGGTGATCCCGACCGGTGCGAGGTCGAAGGCGAGCGATTTGGTGAAGCCGACGATCGCGGCCTTGGAGGCGGCGTAGGTGGCGCGGTTGCGGCCGGGCCGGAACGCGGCCTTTGACGACACGCTGACGATGCGGCCCCAGCCGGCCTTGCGCATCGCCGGGACAGCGGCGCGCGACATCAGAAAGCAGCCGCGGGCGTTGACGCCGAGCGTGCGGTCCCAGGCCTCGACCGGCACATCCTCGATCTCGTTGCGGTCGGCGCCCTGCGGCGCCCCGGCATTGTTGACCAGGATGTCGAGCCGGCCATAGCGGCTCAGCACCTCCTCGACCATGCGCCCGGCATCGGCCTCGGCGCTGACATCGCCCAAGGTCGAGGATGCAGTCGCCCCGCCGCGCGCAAGCTCTTCGACCAGGCTGTCGACGCCGCCCCAGGAGGCATCGGTGTCGCCCTGGACATTGTGCTCGTTGGCGACCCCGGCCGCGACGATGTCGGAAACCACCACCGTCACCCCGGCGGCAGCCAGGGCGCGCGCCGTCGAGTTGCCGATACCGACCGGCTTGCCGCACCCCGTGATCAGCGCCACCCGAGCAGAACCCGGCATCCGACCCTCCATTTCACTCGCCGCCCTCTCGTCGTTGGAACCCAAATGGACGCTGCTGGCGGTGGACGGCTGGTTTGAGATTGCTTCGTCGCTGCGTTCCTCGCAATGACAATGCCTTCAAGATGTCATGTCTGGACGGCCCAGGTTAGGCAAGGGGATTTGACGGCGCTCGGTGTGGGTTTGGAGCAGGCTGGTATCCGCCCTGTTTGCTGCGGTCGGCCGACCGCTGGCCGCGATGGATGCGCGGATCTGGCGCCCAGCATGGGCGGCGCGCTCAGATGCAATCCAGCGGAAATGCGCCCAATACTTGAGTGCCGGCAACGCTTGCCGGGGCTCGCCGGCATGCCCGGTGCGGGTCCGGGCATGCTCGGCAAATTTCGGCTCGCGACTTACGCGTGCGCACCCTGGTAGAGCGGGCCGCGGACGATTTGGCCGGGCAAGGCGTCGGTCAGTTCGCCCTTGTCCAGCAGGACAGTGCCGTTGACCACGACATAGTCGACGCCGACCGCCTCGCGCTTTACCTGCACCCCGCCCGCCGGCAATGTCGCGACCGGCTCGCGCGGTTTGGGTGCGATCGTGTCGGGATCGAAGATCGTGATGTCGGCGACCTTGCCGGCGGCGATGAAGCCGCGATCGGTAATGTCGTGCATCAGCGCGGTCTTGCCGGTCAAGCGATAGACTGCCTCTTCGAGCGTCATCACCTGCTCTTCGCGCACCCAATGACTCAGCAGATTCGTGCTGGTCTCGTGCCGGTCGGCGGTGTGCGGCCGGCCGCCGCCGTCGCTGGTGCCGATCACGGTGAACTGGGACCCGAGGATGTGCTTCTGCGTCTTCGGATCATGGTTGCGGTCGATCGCCTGGAAGCAGGTCTGCAAATCCTCATCGAGCGACAGATCGAGAAAGGCGTCCATGATGCCCTTGTTCTGTTCCTTAGCGATCTGCTCGACGCTCTTGCCCTCGAGATGCCGGTTCTGCCCCTTTGTCGTCATGAACACCTCGACGAGGTCCCAGCGCCGGTTGAACAGGCCGCGGGCGCGGCCGCGCCGATCGGTCATGCCGCCTTGCTGCTCAACCGTGCCCTCGACCGCCTCGGCCGACATCGCCTTGCGCAGTTCGGGGTCGCGGAATGCGCGCATGCGCTCCTCATAGGGCAGGGCCATAACCTTGTCCCAGGTCGGCATGCCGCGGAAGATGCCTTCGGGATGGGTGATGTCCTCGTCCTGCGGGACGTTGAGACCGCGCTGCAGATCGAAGATCGCGCCGGCGACGGTCGACAGGCACGAGCCGTAGCAGCGGGCACCGCTCTTGAACCCGTCCTCGAGCCATTTCAGGTGCTCGACCCATTCATCGGGGTTGCCGATCGGATCCGACATCAAGTTGTAGATCGAGGGCCGCCCGGTCCGCGCCGCGAGTTCGCGGGCGACCTGCCGGGTCTGCTTGGTGCCGCCGGGGGCGCCGCCGGCGACCTGGAACACACCGGTGCCGAGTTCGCCGAGCACGCTCGCCAGCGCCCAGCGCTCCTCGTCGTCGCCAACCCCGGCCGGGTCGCCGCGATCCTTCGGCGCGGTCGAGAAGCCGAGTGCCCCGTCATGCATCGCCTCGCGGATCAGCCGCTGCATCGCCGCCATTTCCTCGGGATTCGCTTGGCGCTCGGAGGCCGCCTCGCCCATCACATAGCGGCGGACGCCCGAATGGCCGACCAAGGTGCCGACGTTGATGCCGCGCTTCTTGCCGAGCGCATTCAGATAGTCGCCGACCAATTCCCAGGTCACGTCGACCCCGGCCTTCAGCACCGGCAGCGGAATCTGCTCGGCGTCGGAGAAGAATTCGAGATACCACTCGGCGTCGCCGGGCCGCACCGGGGCGATGACCTGCCCGCACTGGCCGACGATGACAGTGGTGTTGCCGTTGTGCACCCACGAGCCGCAATAGGGGTCCCAGACCGCCTGCGGGTCGAAATGGGTATGATGGTCGATGAACCCCGGCGCCACGACGCGCCCCGCCGCGTCGATGGTGCGCTTGGCGGCGGCGCCGGCATATTTGCCGACCCCGACGATCTTGCCGTCCTGCACCGCCACATCGGCGGCAAACGCCGGCTCGCCCGAGCCGTCCACGACGCGCCCGTTTTTGATCAAAAGATCATACGCCATGATATTTTCTCCTCATTGCCCCGCCGCACACGAGCCCGGGGCCATCGCCGCGGGCCCGCTCGGATCGGGGCCTGGTGACCCGCCCGTTCAGCCTTCCTCAGCTGCGCCAGCAATGCTACGCCTTGACAAAGAATGCAGCAACATCTCCCGGCCAAATAAATTGTTTTACGTCCCTCGCTGGTTATTCACTCCTCTTGCTGATTTATGACGCGTGTTCATCTACAAGATGAAGCGTCTTCATGTGCTCTGTTCGTCGCCGATCGACATCGCGCGGCGCGCGCTGCTTGCCACCCCTATCGGAGGCTTGGAAACCATGATACCGATCCGCCTCGCCGGCGCCGCCGTGGCGCTCGCCATGATCGTCGCCGGTACGCCCTTGGGCCATGCCGTCGCGGCGCAAAGCCAGGTGACCCGGATGCCCGATGGACTGAAATATACCGACAACAAGCTCGGCACTGGCGCCACCGCCACTCCTGGCAGCAAGGTTTCGGTTCATTACACCGGCTGGCTGTATCAAAACGGCGCCAAGGGCGCCAAGTTCGACAGCTCGCGCGACCGCGGCCAACCGTTCCAATTCACCCTCGGGGCGCACCAGGTGATCGCCGGCTGGGACGAAGGCGTCGCCGGCATGAAGGTCGGCGGCGAGCGCACCCTGATCATCCCGCCCGAGCTCGGCTATGGCGCGCGCGGCGCGGGCGGTGTGATCCCGCCCAACGCCACCCTGATGTTCGATGTCGAGCTGCTGCAAGTGCAGTAGCGGCGGCGCCGAGCGGCGCGGCGGCGTTCCGGCCGTCACTCGGCCGCGCGCGCACCGTAGCGCGACGCGATGCGCCCCGACAGCAAGGGGAACATCGGCCCGAGCTTGACCAGGAAATCAAAGGCCATCAGCAGCGCGGCGATCGCGAACGGCACGTCGCCGACAAAACGCAGCCACTGCCACAGCACCGTCGTCTGGTAGAATTCGAGGCTGCGCGCATAGGCGAGGCCGTGCTCGTAGACCGCGTCGAGCTGCGACCAGCCGATCGGGAAGAAGTTGAGCGCGATCCACAGCACCATCCCCGCGTTGTAGAGCCAGAACGCCGCGAGGCCGAGCTTGTCGCTGAACCGGCGTTCGGCCGCGGCATAGCGCAGACAGAAATAAATCAGGCCGATCGCGAGCAGCCCGAACGCGCCAAACAGCGAGGTGTGGGCGTGGTTCAAGGTCAGGAACGTGCCGTGCTCGTAGTAATTGACCAGCGGCGCGTTCAACGTGCCGCCGCCGAACACGCCGGCGCCGACAAAGTTCCAAAACGCCGAACCGAGAATGTAGGTATAGGCGAGGCGATAGCGGAACTGGCGCTGGCCATGGATGATGTCGTGGTTCTGCATCGCGTCGAGGATCAGCAAAACCAGCGGCAGGACTTCGATAAACGAGAACATGCTGCCCATCGGCACCCACAGGCCGGGGCCGCCTGCCCAGTAGAGGTGATGGCCGGTGCCGATCACCCCGCCGAGAAAGATCAGGATCAACTCGAGGTAGACCGAGCGTTCGGCGAGCTGGCGCGGCACCAGCCCAAGTCCCATCAGCAGGTAGGCGCTGATTGCCGCGGCGAAGAATTCGAAGGACTGCTCGACCCACAGATGAACCACCCACCAGCGCCAGAAATCGGTAATCGTGAAGGAGGGGTTGACGGCGAACGGCGGCACCATGCCAAAGACGTAGAGCACCGCGACATTGGCGGTGGCCGCCCAGATCAGGTGCTCGAGGCGGATCCGCCCGGTCCAGAATTGGCGGGTCGCCGATCGGAAAGCGTCCCAGCTCGGCCATAACCCGCGCAGCACGAGAAGACTCCAGAATGCCAGGCCGAGAAAAAAGCCGATCTGCCAGAACCGTCCGAGCTCGAGGTAGGAGAGCCCCTGATTGCCAAACCAGAACCACAGGTGGGAAATATAATTCATGATGCCGAGGTAATCGCCGACCAGCGCGCCGACGACGATGATCACGGTGGCCCAGAACAACAGATCGACAAGCCCGCCCTGGCCACGGGCTTCCCGGCCGCTGATCGCCGGGGCGAGAAACAGCCCGGCGCCGATCCAGGACAGCCCGATCCATACGAGCGGCGTCTGGATGTGGATGCTGCGCCAGAAGTTAAATGGCAGCACGTTGTCGAAGTGCAGCCCGTAGAAGCTGACCCGGTCCGAGTAGTAATGGCCGAGAATGGCGCCGGCGGCGATCTGCAGCAACAATATGGCGGCGACGATAACAAAATACTTGCCGATCTTGCGCTGGCTGGTGGTCAACGCGCGGAACTGCACCAGCACAGGGTCCATCGTGCCGGCGTCGGCGCCCCGGATATAGCGGTGATAAAAGAACAGCACGAGGCCGAAGCAGAAAAACGTGAAGCAGAAGCTGATCCAGGTCCACTGGAACGTGCTCGTCGTCGGCGTGTTGCCGACGAGCGGCTCGTAAGGCCAGTTCTGCGTCCAGGAGATTTCGGAGCCCGGGCGGTGCGCGACCGTGGTCAGCGCCGAATAAAGGATGAAATCGGCGGTCTTGGCGGCATCGGACTGGTCGAGGCTGTAGGCTTGCGTCCAGCCCCTGATGAAATCGCTGTGCAGCAGCTGCTGCGCGATCTCGGTCTTCAGGCTCGCGACGGCGGCGGCGAGGGCGGCGGGGAGATCAGCCTCGCGGGCGCTCAGATCGACACCCTTTAGCTCCCGTTGCATTGCCGCCTGCGCCGCCACCCGATCATCCGCACCGAGCGCCGCAAACGCTTTGCCAAACCGCGCTCGGGCGATGTTGCCCTCGGTCAACTGGCCGAGGCGGACCAGATACTTGGCGGTATAATCCTCGCCGAAATACGAGCCCATGCCGTAAATGCTGCCGTAATCCATCAGATCGGCGCGCTGGAACGCAGCCTTGCCGTCCGCGACATCATGCGCGGTCATCAGCACCGAACCGTCGGGGGCAACAAAGCGATCCGGTTGCGGCGGGGCCCGGCGATAGGTCACATCGGTCGCCCAGGCAAAGAGCCCGAAGCTGCCGATCGCGATCGCCAGCAAGACCCATTTCAAGACATTGCCGACCCGGTCCTCAGGGAACCGTCCGGTCGCCGTCGCGGTCACATCCATCGACGCTCGCTCCTTAGGCTTACGAGATAGCGATTGCCGGGGGCCGTTTAGAGCAGGCTGCCGCCGTCGACGGGGATGATCACGCCGTTGACAAAGCTCATTGTCGTCGCGAGCCCGAGGATCACCGCCGCCACCTCCTCAGGCTCGGCGATCCGCTTTAGCGGGTTGCTCGCGATCCGCTGGGCGCGCTGCTGCGGGGTCCACATCAGGGTCATCGGCGTCTCCATCAGGCTGGGTGCGACGGCAACGACCCGGATCTCGGGCGCCAATGCCCGCGCCAGCGACATCGTCATCACGTGCAGCCCGGCCTTGGCGGCGGCATAGGCGATGTTGCTGCCGCCGCCGCGCACGCCCGACACCGAGCCGACATTGACGATGAGGCCATGCCCGCTGGCCTTGAGCAATGGCTGGCAGGCGCGCACCGTCGCGAATGGGCCGCGCAGATTGACCGCCAGCACGAAATCGAAGAATTCGTCGTCGAGGGCGGCGAGATCGGCATGCGGGATCACCCGCGTGCTGCCGGCATTGTTAACGAGGATGTCGAGCCGGCCCTCGGTCGCGCCGATCGCGGCGGCGAGGCTCTCGATGGCGCGGCGTATCCTGCGCCGGCGTGCGGCTCGCCCGGTGGCCGGCGCCGGGCAGGCTGGCGATCAGCCGCTCGGCCGCCGCGGCGTCGCTGCCGAAGGTGACGACGACCCGCGCCCCCGCTTGCGCGAACAGGCGTGCGGTCGCCGCACCGAGCCCCTTGCTGCCGCCGGTCACCAGCGCCACCCGCCCGTCGAGCATGCCCATGATCGGTGATCCCCCGCGGGCCGCTGGACCCGCCTATTCGGCCGCCGTCTGCAGCGGCGCGCCGAGGGTCTTCATGAACTCGATCAGATAGGGCTTCCACAGCTCGGCGTAGAAATGGCTGAAGTGCCCGTGAGTGTTCGGGCCGGCCGGGATCAGGACATAGCGGCCGTGGCGGACCCGCTTCATCGCGCGCTCGACAGTGCCGAGCTCAGGCGGATTGGCGTGATCCTCGGCGTCGTTGATCAGCATCACCTTGGCCGCGATCCGGTCGAGGTCGGGCTCGGGGTTGTAGTCCATGATCGCCTCGATCGCCCAGAGCTGGTCGTTGGCGTCGCCCTTGGCGGCCTGGGCGAGGCGCCCCTCGTAGAGCGCGTTGGCAGCGGCGAGGGTCGGCGCCATTTCCTGGATGCGGGTCGGGCTTTCGGTGCCGAAATTCCCGGCGGCAGCGTAGATGTAGTGGCGCGGGTTCGTCTCGTAGAAGCCGTTGTTCCAGTCGGGGTCGTGGCGGATCGCCTCGGCCTGGGCGCGGCGGCCGAGCCAATTGCGGCCGCTGATCTCGACCGGCTGGCACGAGATCGGCACCACCCCGTCCATCAGATCGGGATACATCTCGGCCCACATCCAGGCATGCATGCCGCCCATCGAGCTGCCGATGACAAGGCGCAGATGAGCGACGCCAAGCCCTTCGGTGATCAGCCGATAGCCGCTCTCGACCATGTCGCGGTAGCGGTAATGCGGAAATTTTCCCTTGAGCCCGTCGGAGGGCTTGCTCGATCCGCCCCGCCCGATCGCGTCCGGCATGATCATGAAATATTCCGTTGCGTCGAGCGGCTGGCCGGGCAGAAACAGCTCGTCGGCGAGGCTCGGGCGCAGCCAGTTGGCGCCGGTGCCGGTGTTGCCCTGCAGCAGCAGCACGCCGTTCGTGATCTTGCCCGCCCCGTTGCGCTTGGCTGTGCCAAGGGTGCGGTAGTGCAGCCTCAGCTCGGGCAAGGCCTCGCCGCTGCGGAACGCATAGTTCGCGACGACGAAATCGCCCTCGTGGTAGTTCGGCCACCGGGTTGGCTGGGTCGGCGCGGCGGCATCGGCGGGCATTGGCGGATCCTCCTATTCGTTGCGCGAGATGATAGAGCGTGCCGGTGCCACGAGAAAGCCGCAGTTCGCACGGGCGGCATGAGCCGACCGCTGGATGGCCGATTTGGCACGGTGCCTCTGTGCGCGATATGCTGGCGAAATTTTTGAGGCGAGCGTGATGGCCGCAACACCACAATCGAAATCGGCGCATCTGCAGGAGCTGATCCGGCGCCGGGACAAGGTCCTGGCGGTCCTGCACCCGCCGAGCGCGGCGCACGCAAGGATCATGGAGAAGGCCGGGTGCGAGGCATTGTTCGTCGGCACCGGCGGGGTGGTCGGCGCCTATACCGGGCTCGCCGATGTCGGCACCGCGACGATGACCGAATGCGTGACGATCGCCGGCTGGATCGCCGACAGCGTGTCGATCCCGGTGATCATCGACGGCGACACCGGGCACGGCGGCATCATGGCGGTGCGCCGAATGGTGCGCGAATGCATCCGCGCCGGCATCGCCGGGATCCGCATCGACGACCAGCCGATCGAGGGCAAGCGTAAGACCCAGAGCGCCGGCGTCGAGGTGGTGCCGCTCGACCAGGCGATCGCCCGCTACCGCGCCGCGGTCGATATGAAGAACGAGCTCGACCCGAATTTCGTGGTCATGGCGCAGTGCTACGCGCGCGACGCCGTGGGCGGCACATTGGCCGACACGATCGCCCGGCTGCGGGCCTATCGCGAGGAGGCCGGCGTGGATTGGGTGCAGTTCGAATCGCCCCACTCAGTCGACGAGATCCGGGCGGCGCGGGCGGAGGTGACGGGGCCGTTTTCGTTTATGAAGGGGAAGCTCGGGCGTTATCTCGATCTCGACGAGCATCTGGCGCTTGGCGTCACCATCGCCTGGTATCCGGGGTTCACCCACCACGTCACCTGGGCGGCGCTGTGGGACTTTATGACCGCGTTCCAATCGGGCGGCGTCAAGGCGTGGGACGCCTTTGTCGAGAGCCGCCGGGAGCGACCCTATCCCACCCCCGAGGTGCCGGAGCGACGGCGAAGGCGGAGCCAAGCAGCAGGCGCTCGAGGAACGGTACTTTTCGTCGGGCGACCGCCGCCGCTAAACTTTTGACGCCGATTTGACGAGGAGCGCGGCATGGCCCGCGACGGCTTTAGGATTTTCGACTCCGACACCCATGTCGGCCCCGACGCGCGCATCCTCGCCGCGCTATCTGAGCGAGGCCGAAAAGGACCGTCTGCGCGGTTGGGAGGCGCACAAGTCGCGCGACCGCCACGGGCGCGAAACCTACACCAAGGGGCAGCGCCGCTATCGCCGCCGCCTTGGCATGGCCGAAGCCGACGACGCGCCGGACGGGTATATGGCGGGCTTCACCGGCGTGCAAGCGGACGCGCGAGCCCTCGCCGCTGGTCGACGCCGATCCGGGCGAGCGCATCAAGGACATGGATCACGAGGGCGTCGACGTGAACCTGACCTTGCCGTCGGGCTGGTTCGGCACCTGGACCTGCGGCGACGACATAGCGCTCGAAATGGCGATGTACCGCGCTTATCACCATTGGATGGCCGACTATTGCGGCGCCTTTCCGAACCGGCTCGGCGGCGTCATCCTGGCGGGCGCCCGCGACATCGAGGGTGCGCTGGATGAAATCCGCCGCTGGGGCGAGGTCGCGCTGGGCCTGGGGGATGATGGTCTATGCGCCGGCCGGCATGCCGCTCGACCACCCCTCACTGGAGCCGCTCTATGCCGAAGCGGCCAATCTCGATCTTGCTGTCGTGCTGCACACCTTTACGGTCATGCCGCCCTATGCGCCGGGCGGGCAGGACACTTGGGACAATCTGTGGCTCCAGCGCTCGGCGGCGCACCCGTGGTGCGGCATGCGCAATATGGCGGCGATGATCGGCAGCGGGGTGATGGACCGCTATCCGACATTGCGGGTCGGCACCTTGGAGGCGGGGCACGGCTGGCTGCCGTTCTGGATGGCGCGGCTCGACGAGCACGCCCGGACGATCAAGGCAGCACTCCCCGAGCTGGCGCTCCATCCGAGCGAATACGTGACCGGCGGGCGCTATTTTCAGAGCATCGAAATCCCGGAGGGCGCCAGTCTGACCAACGCAGTGGCCGATCTGGTCGGCGACCATGTGCTGATGTACGCGTCCGACTATCCGCACGGCGAAAGCCACTTCCCCCAGTCGGTCTCGCTGGTGCTCGATTGGGCGATGGACCCGGCGCGAAAGCGCAAGCTCTTGTGGGACAATGCCGTTCGCTTTTATGCGCGCGCGCCGGTGGATGCCGCCTGACCCGTGAGGACGTCCCCCCAGAACCACCGGAGCAATCATGCGGAGGATTTCGACATGCCGCCCGAGCCCGAAGGATGGCACATGGAGCCGGGACCGCCATCGTGGGATGCGGAAGCTAAGGCGTTTTCGTTCTTTTTGGCCAAGCCGGGTCATCAGCGCGTACCGTGCATCCTCGCCATCGACGCGCTGGAGCAGGCAGCCCAGTCGGGCGATCTTTCCGAAGCGGTCATGCTGCGAATATTTGAAGCGCATCGGCAGATGATCGAGCTGCGCGCCGCGCAGAAGCTGAACGCCGGGCAGGCTGAGGCCGATGGCTCGGTGCTGGTCGGCGCCGAGGATATCTGATTTGGCTGCCGTCGCCGCCGCCGCTTACTGGCGCGAGCAGCCCGCATCACCATCGTTCTAAAGGAGGCAGTTGTGCCGCGACTGAAATTTGGCGCTTTTCTCGCTCCGCATCATCCGGTCGGCGAGCATCCGATGCTGCAGTTCCGCCGCGATCTCGACCTCGTCGAGCAGCTCGACCGGCTCGGCTACGACGAGTTCTGGTGCGGCGAGCATCATTCGAGCGGCTGGGAGATGATCGGCTCGCCCGAAATGTTCCTGGCCGCGGCCGGCGAGCGCTCGAAGCGCATCAAGCTCGCCACCGGCGTCGTCTCGCTGCCCTATCATCACCCGTTCAATGTCGCGCAACGCATGGTCCAGCTCGACTGGATGACCGGCGGGCGGGCGATCTTCGGTTCCGGACCGGGCGCGCTCGCCTCCGACGCGCACACCTTAGGGATCGACCCGATGGTGCAGCGCGACCGCCAGGACGAGGCGATCGCGGTCATCCGGCGACTGTTCAACGGCGAGCGGGTGACCGCGAAGAGCGATTGGTTTACTTTGCAGGACGCGCAATTGCAGCTGCTGCCGCTGCAGCAGGAGATGCCGTTCGCGGTCGCCTCGCAGATCAGCCCGTCGGGCATGACCCTGGCAGGCAAGCACGGGATCGGCGTCATCTCGATCGGATCGCTGTCGAGCGAAGGCCTCAACGCCCTGCCGACGCAATGGGGCTTTGCCGAAGCCGCCGCGAAGAAGCACGGCACCACGGTCAATCGCCAGGACTGGCGTGTGCTGCTAAGCTGGCACATCGCCGAGACCCGTGAAAAGGCGTGCGCCGAAGCTCGCGAGGGCCTGTTGCGCCACCACAACGAGTATATCGTCGGCACCTTGCAGCGGCCGGGTGCTAAGCCGTTCGCCAGCCCCGACGAGGCGCTCGACAAGACCGCCTTCGCCGACGGCGCCACGGCGACGATCGGGACCCCGGACGATCTGGTGCAGCGGATCAAATCGGTCCTCGAGATCAGCGGCGGCTTCGGCACCGTCGTCGGCTTTGTCCACGATTGGGCCAATCCTGAAAATACCATGCGCAGTTGGGACATGGTGGCGCGCTATGTGGTGCCGCAGATCAACGGTTATCTCGCCGGGCTGCGCCAATCGCAGGACTTTGTCGCCACCAACCGCGGCGTGTTCGACCGCGCCAAGGAAGCAATCATGGCGAAGATCCGGGACAACGAGGCCGCGGTCGCGGCACTCGCGGTCACCAAGGGGTCGCGGCTTGGAGAGGTGTCGGCCAGCAACGCGCCCGATCTCGACAACGCCCGCGCGTGGGCCCAACGGAGCTGACGGGCGCGGTTGCCGCCGCAATCAGCCAGCACAATCGATAGGTGGCGCTGCGGCGGCGGCGTTGCCGGCGATGTAGCCTTGGCAGGCGGCGCGGGCGAGGCCGTGCTGGCTGAAGCCGCCGGCTGATTCGCCGCCGCAATAGAGGCCGGGGATGACCGCGCCGTTCATGTCGATGACTTCGCACCTGGCATTGATGCGCAGCCCGGCGCGGGTGTCGTGCACGACCGGCGTCGCCCAGGCCGCATAGAACGGCGGTTTGGCGATTTTATACATCGGCTTGGGCTTGGCGAAATCCTCGTCGAGCCCAGCATCGACAAAGGAATTATAGCGCGTCACGGTTTCCTCGAGGTTGCTCGGCGGCATCGGCACGCGCTGATATTTCATCACGATCTTCTCGGCGAGGTCGGCCAATCTATTCGCGGCGAAAAAGAAGCCGGCAGCGATGTCGACATGCGGCGGGGTTGGCCGCCATCCTTCGCGTTCGACCGCGTCGCTGTCGAAAATGGCCCAGATCGGGCCGCCGCCATTGTGGCCGTCGTCGATCCCGGCGAGCGCCGCGTTCAAAAAATTGCTGGGCTCGAATGTGACGCTCTTGGCATTGCGCCAGCTGCCCTGCACATAGGGATCGACCGAATTGTAATTGTTGGCGATGTACTGGCCGCCGGTCTCGTCGTAAAAGCGCCGGCCCAGCATGTTGACCAGGATCACATCCTGCCAGTTCGCCACCCGGAGCCCGCTCGCGCGGGCGCGATCGAAGACGCGGCAGCCCGGCATCCACTGGAGATTGCGGTAGTTGTATTGACAGCCGATCGAGCCCGGCTTGGTCACATTCGCGCCGAACTCGCCGGTCTGGTTGTAAAGACCCCACAGTGCGGCGCCGACCGCCATCGCCGCAAGCTCGCCGCTGGCGTCCTGGTCGGACCACGGCATGCCGGCGAGGCCGCAATATTCCTCGGTCAGCCGCGGATCGAACATGCGCCGAAAGTTGACGTTGCCGGTCGAGCCGCCGGTGCCGATGATGACCGCCTGGCGCGCGCGGATGGTCAGGTTCTCGCCGTTGTGATCGACCGCGACCCCGAGCACTGGGCCGGAACTCGGCGCGCGCCGGTAGATCCGGGTCATTTTGTGCTCGAGCAGGATTTCCACGCCCGCTCTCCTGGCTGCGACTTCGAGCGGGCGCATCAGGCCATTGCCGGAGGACCGGGTCTTTTGCACGGCTGGATCGGCCGGCGCACCGGTCTGCACGGTCGGCCAGTCCATCACCGCGCAGTGCATTTCGCGCGGCACCGAATTGCCGACCGAGTTGCCGCCCAGCGCATCCGGCGCCTTATCGACAAAGACGACGCCGTGGGCGACCAGCCACTCAAAAGCGGGAGCGCTGTTGTCGGCAAAAGCGCGAATGATTTCACGGTCGTTGTAGCGGTAATCGGGGAAGCCGTTGGGCCCGACCACCGACCAGTCGGTCAGGTCGCGGAACAGCAGGTCCGGAGTATCCTCGATGCCGTATTGCCGCTGCACGCTGGTCCCGCCGCCAAGCGGAACATTGCCGCCGCTGGCAATGGCATGGCCGCCGATATCCGCTTCGGCCTCGACCACGATCACCGAAGCAGCCGGCCTCGCGCGCGACAATGGCGGCGGGCAGCCCGGTGGCACCCGCGCCGATCACGACGACATCGGCCTCGCGATCCCATTCGGCCGGAATCCACGGCGTCGAGGCGGCGGTCGATGCCGGCTCCCCCAATCCACTCGTCCGCATCTGGCTCCCCCCAATCCTCTGGCCTGGGCGCGCTTACGCCATTAAACCCATGCCAGCATCGGGGGAGAGGCTCAAGCAACCAGCGCGCTTACGGGCGGCAATGGTGCTATGCGGCTCCCTGGGGACAATGGGAGCAGGCAGAACGGACGATCCGAGCGCGATCTGCCGGCGGACGACCACACAGCGATCCGCTCGGCTCTTCTGCCTGCTCCGGCGCCGTTGGTCATTCAAAGCGGCGGGCGATTGCTCCAGGCTTAACCGCGCGCCGGCCTCGTTGTCCTCCGGCCGAGTGGCCGGCCCCGTTACGCCGGCTTGCCGATCGCGCCGCCGTCAGCGACGCGGCCGCGGACGCGCGCTTTCCTCGATCTCTGCCGCCGCTATCGCGCGGGCGAGCGCGGCGCTCAGCTGCTTCGCCAACTCCAAGGTCAGCTCGACCGCGACGCGCGCGCCCGGCCCGAGCGCCGCGTTGACGAAATCGATGGTGATGGCCTCTTCCAGCAGGGCATGGTGCGGGTGGTCGTAGGACACCACCGAATGGGTCAGATCGATCCACCCGTCACCGGTCTTGCCGGCGCCGGCCGCCCCGACGATTTCGACGATCGAGGTGCACATCGCGGTTTACCGAAGGGTCACGCCGGTTATGCGGCCAGGTGCTTGCCTAAAAACGCGAACACCTTTTGCCAGCCATCCACCGCCTGCTCGATGCGGTAGGCCGGCCGGTCGTAATAGAAGAAGCCGTGACCGGCGCCGTCGTAACGGTGAAACTCATATTGCTTGCCGTGCTTTTTCAGCTCGGCCTCGTGCTGGTTGACCTGTTCCGGGGTCGGCGCCCGGTCCTCGTTGCCAAAGAGGCCGAGCAGCGGGCAGGACAGCTTGCTGGTGAATTCGATTGGTGCTGTCGGCTGCTTCGGGTTCAGCTCCTCCCGGCTCATCACCACCCGGCCGCCCCACAGCTCGCAAGCGGCGTCGATGTTCTTGGTGTGGCAGGCATAGAGGAAGGTCTGCCGGCCGCCCGAGCAGGTCCCGAACACCCCGACTTTGCCATTGATCCAGGGCTGGGCGCGCAGCCAAGCGACCGAACCCTCGGTGTCGCCGATGACCTGGGCATCGGGAACGCCGCCCTCGGCGCGCACCTTGGCGGCGACATCATCGGCTTTGCCTTCGCCGGCGCGGTGATAAAGGTTGGGGCTGATCGCCGCGTAGCCGTGATGCGCGAACTTGCGGGTCGCCTCGCGATACCACTCGTCCCAGCCCGGCGCGTGGTGCAGCAGCACCATGCCCGGGAATGGGCCTGGCCCTAACGGCCGCGCGGCATAGGCCGAGATCGGCTCGTTCTTGTCGCCTCTGATCGAAATGGTCTCGGCAATCATGCCTTCATAGGCCATCCTTGCTCCCCTTTCCTTTCAAGCAGGCCGCCTGGGCGGCGGCCGTTCAATTCCGCCATGGTTAGCGCAGACACGCGACCGGGTCCATCCCCAGGTGCACTCGGCCGCCGATCGGTGTCCGGCGTGGTGTGCAGCGCGCCAACCCGGCCAGGCTAGCGCTGAGGCGCGCCCTGCAACGGCATTCCGCTTGCCACGGCATTGATATCGTAGGGCATTTCTACCAGGGTTTCCGGATCCCACATGCTGCGCTGCGCGGTCAGGAATGCACCATCGTAAACGTGAATGGCGCCGCTGATCTTCGCCAGCGGGTTGACCACGGAATGGACCATGTCGCGGCCGAGAATGGTGACGTCGCCGGCGCCCAGGGCTTCGCCGCCAGCGGGCTCGATCTGAAATTTCACCGGGCTCGAAACCCGCCGCCAGAACGTATTGTCCTCCCGGCCGCCATAAATGCCGATAACCGCCGACATGCGATGATCGTGGGGCAGCGTGACTTGTTTGGGCGCCCAGACCACGTTGAGGACCGTGAGGTCGGGAGCGTGATGCAGCACCCGCACCGCAGCCTGATCCGGTTCGCCGATCTGGTGAAGGAGGGAGGCAGGGTCGCGAACGGCGCGGGCCACGACCTCTTTTACCGCCTGTCGCGAGCGCTCGGCCAGCGCGGCACGGAGGTCGGCAATGAATTGGTCGAGGTCGAACATGGGCATGGCTCCATCGATGGCCGGCTAGCTGCGTAGCAGCCACCCTAGCCGTGCTTCGGATCGTCCTTGGCCGGCGGGTCGCGGTTGAGCGCCTCGGCCAAACGCGTCGGATCAACGCGGATCTCGACCCCTGCGCGCTCTTCCTGCAGCAGCATCGGCGAGCGCGAGTTGCGGTGACCCCAGCCGCGGTTCAGCGCTTCGGACAGCTCGGCCAGGGCCAGGTTGGCAACCCGCATCGGCACGTTGAAATCGCGCCCCAGCTGGGTGGCGAGCGACATATCCTTGTGCGCCAGGCGCAGCGCAAAGGCCGCGGGCTCGTATTGGCCCGGCAAAAACTGGTCGATCAGCCCATCGAAGGTCCGCCGGCGGCCGCTGGCCCCATCACGCACCGCCTCCCACAAAGCGAGCGGCTCGACCCCGGCCTTGACTCCGACCGTGAACATTTCGGCGAGCGCCGTCTGAATGCAGTAGCCGGCGCCGTTATGCACCAGCTTGGCGACCGAGCCGGCGCCGATCGGCCCGACATACCGCGCCTTGTCGCCCATCGCATCGAGCACGCGCTTGTGGCGGTTGAAGATCTGCTCGTCGCCGCCGACCCACAGCGCGAGCTTGCCGGTGCGCGCCCCACGCGGCCCGCCGCTGACCGGCGAGTCGAGCATATAGACGTCGCGCTCGGCAAAAGCGGCGTTGATCTTGCGCACCATCGTCGGCGAATTGGTCGACAGGTCGAAATAGGCTTTGCCGCGGCCCATCCCGCTCAGAATGCCGTTGTCGCCGAGCGCCACGGCCTCCACCTCGGGCGGCCCCGGCAGCGAGGTAAAGACGATTTCCGCGGCTTCGGCGACGGCGCGCGGCGTCTCCGCCCAGGTCGCACCGGCGGCGAGGCAGGGCTCGGCCGCAGCGCGGCGCAAATCGTGAACGACCAGCTCGTGCCCGGCCTTTTGCAGGTTGGCGGCCATCCCCGACCCCATCATGCCCAGGCCGATAAATCCGATCTTCATCTCGCCCTCCCACGCGCCTTCCAGTGCGCGCCCACTATTTCAATACATCCTTGGCGACCAATGCCGCGGTCATCGCCGCCGGCCAGCCCGCGTAAAAGGCGAGGTGAGTAATAATTTCGCCGATTTCCTCCTTGGTAACGCCGTTGTCGAGCGCGCGCTGCAGATGGCCGACGAGCTGCTTTTCGCGGCCAAGCGCGATCAGGGTTGCGCAGGTGATCAGGCTGCGGTCGCGCTTCGAGAGCTGCGAGCGTTCCCACACGTCGCCGAACAGGACTTTTTCGCTGAGGTCGATCAGTTTTGGCACGACGTGGCGAACCTGCTCGCGAGCGGACGAAGGTTGCGATTGCGCCATGGTGTTCTCCTTTTATTCGATCGAGCGGTGTCCCTTGCCCGAGCAACCTAGCACGCGCTCGCCAAGGACGGCCAGATTTACCGATAGCCTGCTCAGCCGAGCGATCGATCCGGATCGACATGGTTCGCTACGCGGGTCGCCAGCCGGCTGCAGCTGATCGCGGGCATTTGGCCGGCGTGGCCCTCGAGGCGACCCGCTGATCCGGCAGAGGCGACCGAGCGGCGGGCCAGCCGGGTGCGCGGGTCGCCGGTGCGGCCCGACGCCGGCGGCGATTAGTGCCGAGCGGCTGACGGCTCGGCCCGCTCGGTCGCCAACTCGCGATAATGCGCCCGCTGCTTGACGCGCCATGCCGCTCGCTCGGCGCTGTCGAGCGTCCCGTCGTGATCGGTGTCGATCAGGTCGAAGCGGGTGCGGAACAATGCGTCACGCTCGGTCGCCGGCATGGTTGCCTGGCGGTCATAATAGGCTTTGCGCCGTTCGAGGCTCGCCTTTTGCGTCGCGGAGAGATCGCTGGCTGTCAATTCCCGAGCAAGACGGTCGCGGCTCTGATCGATATAGCGTAAGCGGAAATCCCGGTATTCCTCGAAGGTGATCAATTCGGGCGGGGCCGAGGCCTCAGCGACCGGCGCCTTTCCGGGCTGAGCGGCAGCGGCGGCTGCCGGGGCGGTTGCCGGGGCGGCGGCGGGCGCTGCGGGTGGCGGTGTCGCGGGCCGTTGCGCGATCGCAGGCAAGTGCCATAGCCCGGCCGCCAGAACGGCTGCGGCAGCGGCGGCAAGCGTCCATCGTTTCATCGAAATCTCCTAACGACGCGTCGTCCCATTACTAGAACAAAACGTGATCCATTTGGCAAGGTTTATTTTCGCGGAAACCGAAAAATCCTGTACGCGTTGCAACCATAGGGGTGCAGGCACGGGAGGCCGTCTAAGACAGCCTGGCCGTGATCGCAATGAGAGATGCGGCTCTTGCCGGCGTTTAGTGAAAAAGCGACCAGACCGCGGTGTTGTCGAGGGTTGCTTTTTCGGGGTCGGCGGCGGCATGAGGGCCGCACCGATTATTGCGGCACCGCGCTTGGTGGCGGCTCGCGGTTGCTAACGGGGAGCGTTCGAGCGTCTCGAACTCGGCGCACTCGTCGCTCAGCCTCGCGCGGCCGGGTCGCAAACCGCCCTCTCGCAACAGCTGGAGAATGCCCGTGACCGATCGCTCAGCAAAACTTCTCGCCGGCCAGAAGGCCCTGGTGACCGGCGCCAATTCCGGCATCGGCGAAGCGGCGGCGATCGCCCTCGGCCGCGCCGGCGCCGATGTCGTGGTCAATTACGTGACCGGCGCCGACCGGGCCGAGAAGGTGGTCGAGGAGATCGGCCGGTCGGGCGCGCGGGCCGTCGCGCACCAGGCGGACGTCTCGCGCGAAGAGGAGGTGGCGCAGATGTTCCGCCGCGCGGTGGCCGAATTCGGCACCGTCGACATCCTGGTCAACAATGCCGGCCTGCAGCGCGACGCGCCGTTTCACACGATGAGCCTGGCGCAATGGGAAGGGGTGATCGGGGTCAACCTGACCGGCCAGTTTCTGTGCGCCCGAGAGGCGGTGCGCGAATTCCTGCGCCGCGGCGTCGTGCCGTCGGTGTCAAAGGCCGCCGGCAAGATCATCTGCATCAGTTCGGTGCATCAGATGATCCCGTGGGCCGGCCACGCCAATTATGCCGCCTCCAAGGGCGGCGTGAAGATGATGATGGAGACCTTGGCGCAGGAGGTGGCGCCGCAGCGTATCCGGGTCAACGGCATTGCTCCGGGTGCGGTGCGCACGCCGATCAACACCGCGGCGTGGAGCACCCCCGAAGCCTACCGACAGCTGATGACCCTGATCCCGTATCGGCGGATCGGCGAGCCCGAGGATGTCGCGCGAGCGGTGGTGTGGCTCGCTTCCGACGAATCAGACTATGTCGTCGGCGCGACCCTGTTCGTCGATGGCGGCATGACCTTGTTCCCCGATTTCGCCGAAGGCGGGTGAGGCCGATCGCGCATGGCGCCCTCCTCCGCAACCGGCCGGCGCGCGCGAGTGGTCATCGTCGGCGCCGGCTTTGGCGGGCTCGCCGCGGCGCACGGGCTGGCGCGGGCGCCGGTCGATGTGACCGTGATCGACCGCCACAATTATCACCTGTTCCAGCCACTGCTGTATCAGGTCGCGACCGCGGCGCTGTCCGAAACCGATATCGCGATGCCGATCCGCGCGATCCTGCGCGACCAGCGCAATACCCGGGTGCTGCTCGATGAGGCAACCGGCATCGACCTCGCGGCGCGGTGCGTCCGCACCCGGCTTGGCGAGGCGCATGGCTTCGACTATCTGATCGTCGCAACCGGGTCGCGCTACAACTATTTCGGGCATGCCGATTGGCCGCTTCTGGCGCCCGCGCTCAAATCGCTCGACGACGCGACCCTGGTGCGCCGCCGCATCCTGCTCGCCTTCGAGGAGGCCGAAACTGCCAGCGACGAGGCGGCGCGCCGGCGCCTGCTGACGTTTGTGCTGGTCGGCGCCGGGCCGACCGGGGTCGAGCTGGCCGGGGCCTTGGCCGAGCTCGCGCGCGCCACGCTGTCGCGCGATTTCCGGCATATCGATCCTGGCACCGCCCGGATCATCCTGGTCGAGGCCGGGCCGCGCGTCCTCTCTGAGTTCCCCAGCCAGCTCGCCGAATTTGCCCGACGCTCGCTCGAGCACATGGGCGTCGAGGTGTTGACCGGGACCCCGATCGAGGCGATCGGCGCAAACGGGGTCACTGCCAACGGCCAGTACATTGAGGCGGCGAATGTGCTGTGGTGCGCCGGGGTGGTGGCGACGCCGGTGGCCCAGTGGCTCGGAATCGCCGCCGCAAGAGGCGGGCGGGTAGCGGTCGCGGCCGATTTGTCGGTTCCGGGGCACCCCGAGATTTTCGTCATCGGCGATGCCGCCCTCGCCGCGGGGCCGCAGGGCCGCCCATTGCCAGGGCTGGCCGCGGTCGCCGAGCAACAGGGGCGGTACGTTGCACGAGTGATCGCCGGCCGGATCGCCGGCGTCGAGACGCCCCCGTTCCGCTACCGCAACAAAGGCGAACTGGCGACGATCGGGCGCTCTTCGGCAATCGCGAATTTCGGCCGGGTCAGGCTGACCGGCTGGATTGCCTGGGTGCTGTGGGGCGTCGTCCACATCTTTTTCCTGATCGGCTTTCGCAACCGGCTGTCGGTGTTCCTGAACTGGGTCTGGGCGTGGCTGACCTATGGCCGCGGCGCCCGGCTGATCACCGGCGACACGATCGCGCCGAGCCGTGCCGCTGCCGATCAGCCAGCCCTGAACTCCCGGAACTCGTGAGGCAGGCGGCGAATGTCCTGCACGAGGTCCGGCGGCACCTCGCCGGTCCCGTCGCCGCGCAGGGTCAGCGCATCGACGAGGCCGCCAAAGCGCTCGCCGATCGCCGCGACGATCTGGTCGTGGCGCCCGACCGCGGCGAACAGGTGGACGACATCGTCGGGGACTTCCCGCGCCAACTCGGCCCACCTCCCTTGCCGCGTCAGCGCGTTGAGCTTGTGGCCAAGGTCCTCGAGCCCATGCACCGCCAGCACCGGGTAATAGGCCGGGGTCGAGCCGTAAAACGCGACCCGCTGGCGCACCCATTCGAAGCGGCGGGCGACGCTCGCGTCATCCGGGCCGGTGGCGAGAAACCCGCCGCCGGAGATTTCGTAGTTCTCGCGGTGGCGCTTGGCCGTGGCCAGCCCGGCCGTGATGCGCGGCAGGATCGCGTCGGTCAGATATTTGCGGGTGCAGAAGCCGTGCAATTTGACCCCGTCGCATTCCTCGGCGGCGACCCTGAGCATCGCCGGGCCGACCGCGGCGATCATCACCGCCGGCGGCGGTGCGTCGATCGGCTCGGGGGCAAAGTTCGGCGTCATCAACGTGAAACGGTAGTGCTCGCCCTCGAAACCCGGCTGGTCGCCGGTCTTCCAGCAATGCCAGATTGCCCGCAGCACCTGCACATATTCGCGCATGCGCGGGGCCGGCGGCGTCCACGGCACCGAAAAGCGGCGCTCGTTATGCGCCCGGACCTGCGAGCCCAAGCCGACGACAAAGCGGCCGCCGGTCGCGCCGGCAAGATCCCAGCCGACATTGGCCACGGCCATCGGCGTGCGGGCAAAGGCGATCGCCACCCCGGTATGCAATTCGATCCGGCGGGTCGCGGCGCCGGCGATCGCCAGCGCCAGGAACGGGTCGTGCTTGTTCTCCATCGCGACGACGCCGTCATAGCCTTCGGCCTCGACCGCGCGCGCCGCCGATGCGACCTCACGCAGATTTTCCTGCGGCACTGTCGTGAACACGCGCATCGGCGGCTCCTATGTTCCCGCTGTGCCGCGGGCGCCGAAGATCGCGGTGCCGACCCGCACGTGGGTGGCGCCAAAGCGGATCGCGGTCTCGAAATCGGCGCTCATCCCCATGCTGAGAAGGTCGAGCCCGGTGCGCCGGGCGATCTCGCGCAGCAGGGCGAAATGGGGCGCCGGGTTGTCATCGAGCGGGGGCACGCACATCAGCCCGTTGATCGGCAGCCCGAGCCGGTCGCGGCACTCGACGACGAAATCGTCGGCGGCTTGCGGCAGGACCCCCGATTTCTGCGCCTCCTCGCCGGTGTTGACCTCGATCAGGCAGGGCGGGCGGCGCCCGCTGCGGTCCATCTCGCGAGCCAGCGCCTCGGCGAGCCGGGGCCGGTCGACGCTCTCGATCACATCGAACAGGGCCACCGCGTCCCTGACCTTGTTGGTCTGCAGCGGCCCAATCAGGTGCAGCGCCAAGTCGGGAAATTCCTCCCGCAGCGCCGGATATTTGGCCTCCGCCTCCTGCACCCGATTCTCGCCAAAGCTGCGGTGCCCGGACTGGAGCGCCTCGCGCACCGCCGCGGCCGGATGGGTTTTGCTGACCGCGACCAGCGCCACACTGTTGCCCGGCCGCCCGGCGGCGCGCGCCGCGGCCTCGATCCGGCCGCTGACAGCGGCGAGGTTGGCTGCGATAACCCCTTCCATATCAGCTCCATTCCTGGCACAAAATGGCACTGCCCGCTCCGGCTGCGAGCAGCGTTGTCACGGGGGATCGCCGGATGCCTGCTGCCCATTACCGCCTGTCGGCCGCCTTTGCCGCAAGTCTTTCGTTGATCTTAGCCGGGATCTTGACCGGGTGCGCCGCGAACCCGCCGAGCGGAAAGGCGGGCGCAGCCGCTGCGGCGCCCGGCGCCCACAGATCGCAGACCGCCGCCGCGGACGACCCGATGGACACCGACGCGACGATCTGGACCGTGCTCGGCCTTGCCAAAAAGCCCTCGGAGCGCGAGCCGGGGCCGCAGACCGGCAGCACGGTCAGCCCCATCGCCTGGCAAGCGGCGCTCGACACGCTGAATTTTGTCAAGTTCAGCTCGGAGGACCCGCTGACCGGCATGCTCGTTACCAACTGGTATTCCCCGCAGAATAAACCAAACGAGCGCTTCCGGATCACCGTCTTCGTGCTGTCTCGCGAGCTCAGATCCGATACGGTCGCGGTCACCGTCGATCGTCAGCAGCTCTCGCCGACCGGGCAGTGGGTTTCGACCACGATCGCGCGCGAGGTCGAGGATGATCTCGAAAACACGATCCTGCGGCGGGCGGGGCAGCTGAAGCGAGCCTGGATGAAAGAATACGCCTCCGAGTGAGCGCCGAGGCAAGTTCCCGATCGGGTGCGGCGAGCGCTCCCGATTTGGCCGCCGCCGATTGCCGCGCCCTGCCGCCGCGCCGCACGATCCCTATCTAAAGATGCCGCTTTGATCTAAACATCCGGCCCAGCCCTGAAGGCGGATGCCGGCGCCGGCCATCTGGGTCCGGCGGCGCTCGCGGAGATTTGCTCGGACGATGCCCCGATACAATTTTCGAGAAACCGAAACAAAATGGCAGCAAGTTTGGCGCGAGCGGCGGCTGTTCGAGGTCGCCGCCGAGCCGGGCCGGCCGAAATATTACGTGCTTGAGATGTTCCCCTATCCGTCGGGCAAGCTGCATGTCGGCCATGTCCGCAACTACACGATGGGCGACCTGGTTGCCCGCTATCGGCGCGCGCAAGGGTTCAACGTGCTGCACCCGATGGGCTGGGACGCCTTTGGCCTGCCGGCCGAGAACGCGGCGATCGCCGAGAACACCCACCCCGCGGTGTGGACCGGCCACAACATCGCGACGATGCGCGCCCAGCTCGAGCGCATGGGCTTCGCCTATGACTGGTCGCGCGAGATCGCCACCTGCGACCCGGAGTATTACCGGCACGAACAGAAGATGTTTCTCGATTTCCTCGCGGCCGGGCTCGCCTACCGCAAGGAATCCTGGGTCAATTGGGACCCGGTCGAAAATACCGTCCTCGCCAACGAGCAGGTCATCGACGGCCGCGGCTGGCGGTCCGGCGCGATCGTCGAAAAGCGGCTCCTGTCGCAATGGTTTCTGCGCATCACCGCGTTTACCGAGGAATTGCTCGGCGCGATCGGCGGTCTCGACCGCTGGCCCGAGCGGGTGCGGCTGATGCAGGAGAACTGGATCGGCCGCTCGGAGGGTGCGCGCGTCTTGTTTGATGTGGTCGGACAGGAGGAGCCGATCGAAGTGTTCACGACGCGGCAGGACACCTTGTTCGGCGCCTCGTTTGTCGCGTTGTCGCCAAACCATCCGCTGGCCCAGCGCCTGGCCGAGAGCGACCTGGGCCTTGCCGCCTTCATCGCCGAATGCAACCGCATGGGCACCAGCGAGGCGACGATCGAGACGGCCGAGAAACGCGGCTATGTGACCGGGCTCGAAGCGATGCATCCGTTCGACGCCAACCGGCGGGTGCCGGTCTGGGTCGCCAATTTTGTGCTGATGGAATACGGCACCGGCGCGATCTTTGGCTGCCCGGCGCATGATCAGCGCGACCTCGAGTTTGCCCGCAAATACGGGCTGCCGGTGATCCCGGTGGTGCTGCCGCCGGGCGCCGACCCGGCGCGGTTCACGGTCGGCGATGAGGCTTATGTCGAGGACGGCACCGCATTCAATTCCGATTTTCTCGACGGGCTGGCGGTGGCCGAGGCCAAGCGCGTTGCCGGCGAGCGGCTCGAGGCGCTGGGCCGCGGCGAGCGCACGATCGCCTATCGGCTGCGCGACTGGGGGGTGTCGCGGCAACGCTATTGGGGCTGCCCGATCCCGGTCATCCATTGCCCGGATTGCGGCATCGTGCCGGTGCCGCAGAGCGAGCTGCCGGTGACCTTGCCCGAGGATGTCAGCTTTGCCGTGCCGGGCAACCCGCTTGCTCACCACCCGAGCTGGAAGCAGGTGGCCTGTCCGCGCTGCGGCGGTGCGGCGGAGCGCGAGACCGACACGCTCGATACGTTCTTCGAGTCGTCGTGGTATTTCCTGCGCTTCTGCTCGGCGCGCGCGCCGAATGCGTTCGACCGGGCGGCGGTCGATTACTGGATGCCGGTCGATCAGTATATCGGCGGCGTCGAGCATGCGGTGCTGCACCTGCTCTATTCGCGGTTCTTCACCCGAGCGCTTAAAAAATGCGGCTACCTCGATCTAGACGAGCCGTTCGCCGGGCTGTTCACCCAGGGGATGGTGTGCCATCAGACCTATCGCAGCGACAGCGGCGAGTGGCTGTTCCCCGAGGAGGTGGAGCCCGCCGCGGCGGGCGGGTTCGTTGACGGCGAGGACCGACCCGTCATCGTCGGCCGCACCGAAAAGATGTCGAAGTCGAAAAAGAACGTGGTCGGCCTCGACGCCATCGTCGACACCTATGGCGCTGACACCGCCCGGCTCTATTTGTTGTCGGACAGCCCGCCCGAGCGCGACCTCGAATGGACCGAGACCGGGATCGAAGGGATCTGGCGCTACGTCAACCGCTTGTGGCGGCTGGCGAGCGAGCCGCCGGTGGCGCTGCCGCCGCCGGGAACGCCGGTCCCGGCCGGGCTCTCGCCGTCGCTCGTGACGCTGCGCCGCACGATCCACCAGTCGATCGCCGCGGTCACCGATGATCTCGACAAGTTCCGCTTCAACCGCGCGGTCGCCCGCATCCGTGAATTGACCAATGCGATCGAGGAGTTGCCGGTGGAAACCCTTGATGCGGAGCCGGGGGCGGGCGCGGTGCTGCGCGAGGGGCTCGAGACCGTGGCGCGGCTCTTAGGGCCGATGATGCCGCATCTGGCGGAGGAGATGTGGGAGACGCTCGGCGGCGCCGGGCTGCTCGCTGAACAGCATTGGCCATCGGCCGATCCCGATCTCGTCCGCGACGAGCAGGTGACGATCGCAGTCCAGGTCAATGGCAAACTGCGCGGCACGCTCGAATTGCCGCCCGACGCGCCGCAGAGCGACGTCGAGAGCGCTGCTCTAGAACTACCGCAGGTGGCGCGCTGGCTCGCTGGCCGTCCGCCGCGCAAGGTGATCGTCGTGCCCAACCGGGTCATTAGCATCGTCGCCTGAGATGGCGGCGCGCCGTGCCTTTCTCGCATTGGGCGCCGTTCTCGCCCTCAATCTGCCGGGTTGCGGCTGGCAGCCGCTCTATGCCGACCCGCAGAGCGCACCGGCGAGCGCCGATCTGCGCGCGATCCGCGTCGATCCGATCCCCGAGCGGATCGGGCAGGACCTCGAGATGGCGTTGCGCAACTCGCTCAATCCGAGCGGCGCGCCGACCGTGGCGCGCTATCGCCTGCAGACGACCCTGTCCGTAGTGCTGTCGGACCTCGGGCTTCAATCGCAGGGCACCGCGACCTTGGCCCGGCTCGATGTGATCGCCAACTACCATCTCTTGGATCTGCACAGCGGGGCGGTCCTGCTGGCCAACACCGCTCACGTGCAGAATTCGTTCGCGCTCAATCCCAACCAGTATTCGACCGTGGTCGGCCAGAACGATGCCGCGGTGCGCAGCGTCGCCGAGCTGAACCAGGAGATCGTGACCCGGCTCAACTTGTTCATGCAGCACCATGTCGCCGAAAACGGCGCAAAGCGGGGTTGAGGGATGGTAAAGCTCGCTCCGGCGCGGGTCGGCGCCTTTCTTCAGCACCCCGCTCCCGAGATTGGTGCCGTGCTGCTTTACGGCCCGGATGCGGGTCTGGTGCGCGAGCGGGCCGACATGCTGGCCCGCACCGTCTGCCCGGATCTGAGTGATCCGTTCCGCGTCGCCGAACTGACCGGCGCCACCCTCGCCGCGGATCCGGCCCGGCTCGCCGACGAGGCGGCGCAGCTGAGCCTCACCGGCGGGCGCCGGGTGGTGCGAGTGCGCGGCGGCGGCGCCGACGGGCTGTCGCGGCTCTTTGCGGGCGTTCTCGATGCGATGCCAGAGGTAACGCCAGACGGCGCCTTGATCATTGCCGAGGCGGGCGAGCTGGCGGCGTCCTCGGCTTTGCGGCGAGCCTTTGAAAGCTCGCCCCGCGCCGCTGCGATCGGCTGCTACCCCGATAATCTGCGCGACCGCGCCGCGGTAATCCGCGACAGCCTGGCCGCGCACCGCGTCACCGCGAGCCGCGACGCCACGCAATATCTGGTCGAGCATCTCGGCGGCGACCGGCTGTTGACCCGCTCGGAGCTTGACAAGCTGGCGCTCTATGCCGGCGACGGCGGGCGGGTCGAGCTCGAAGACGCGCGCCAATCGGTTGGCGACAGCGCCGCGCTCGAGCTCGACGACGCGGTGATGGCGGCGGCCGAGGGCGATATGGTGCTGCTCGACCGGGTGCTCGACCGGGTCTTTCAAGAGGGCGAGACGCCGGTCGGGGTGGTCCGCGCGCTGTTGCGCCACCTGCACCGGCTGCACGCGCTCGCCGCCCGCGCTGCTGGTGGAACGACGATCGACGAGGCGCTGCGCAACGCCCGCCCGCCGATCTTTTTCAAGCACCAGGACAGTGTCAAACGCCAGCTCGGGCGGTGGAGCGAAGTGAGGCTGCGCATCGCGCTCGACCACCTCGCCCAAGCCGAAATCGGCATGAAGACGACGGGCCTCCCCGCCGCCACGCTGTGCCGCCAGGCGATGCTGAGTGTGGCGCTGACGGCGCGCGCCGGCTGACGCTCAACCTCGCCCAGGCTCAACCCGGCAGGTTCCAGCCGAGCCAGTCGCACAGCGCGCGGCCCATGACGAGATCGAGGTCGCGGCCCTTGAGCCACGGCATCTCCTCGGTGAACATCGTCACGCATTGCTTCCACGGGCATGGCATGCGGGTGATGTCGGTGCCCCAGAAGCTGCGCTCGGGGCCGAACGCCTCGACGATCTGCTGCGTGTATTTGTGGATGTTGCGATAGGGGTAAGGCTCACTCGAATTACCCGGCGCGCCGGTGCATTTGACCGCGATATTGGGATGTTTGGCGAGCGCCAGCAACGCCGGCTGATTGCCGTGCGCCGCGTCGTCCTTGCCGTCGCGCACCCGGGCATAATGGTCGATCAGCAGCTTTAGCCGCGGATGCCGCTCGGCGATCTGGCCGACCTGCGGCAGGTAGTTCGAGGCCATCAGCGCAATCGGAATGCCGGCCTTTTCCGCCGCCGGCCACAGCCAATCCATCGTGCCGTCGGTCATCCAGCTGGCCTGGTGCGGCTGGGTGAAGGCATAGCGCAGCCCGAGCATGCCGGGCCGGCTCTTCCAGCCATCGATCAGGGAGCGGCTCTCCGGCTTGTCGAGCGGGAAATTGCCGAGGATGCCAAACCGGTTCGGGTATTTGGCCGCGGCCTCCTCGGAAATCCTCCCTGAATTCGGGTCCCACCCCGGCGGGTGCAGCAGGCAGGCGTTGACCCCAGCCGCATCCATATCGCGAATGCATTCCTCGGCCGTGTAGGAATTGACCTGGCGGTGAGACGGATTGGTCGGCGGCCCGGCCGACCAGATGTGAACCTGTGCATCGACGATCAGCATGGCGGTCCCCTCGTTCAATTCGGTGCCCGCATGCTACGCGATATCGTTTCCCGGCCGATAGGGGTCAGCCGATGCCCATTGCCGGCGGTAGCGACGGGCGCTACCGTCGGCCATAAATCGCCAAAGGATCGGCTGCTCCCCAAACGCGTCGCCATCGGGGAAGCGCTGCAGGGAGGGGCGTCATGCTGGAGCTGCTCGATCAGCAACAATCGCTCACCACCAACCAGTGGAAGACCTTCACCGCATCGATCGAGGAGCTCGACGCCGCGCTGACGCGGCCCAAGCCCCTCGCAGCACAACCGGAACCGGGCGGGTCGTAGGGTGGGTTAAGCGAAGCGCAACCCACTAATCGGTCGGAAACGGTGGGTTTCGCGTTGCTCCACCCACCCTACGGTTCCTCGTCGCGGAACCGGGATAGGAATTCGCGGCGCTCAGCGCGCCAGGCCTTCGGCGCCGGCCGGCACGTCGTAGAAGGCGAGGGTCATCGACACGCTCGTGTAGAAGCCGATCAGGCAGATCACGTCGGTGATGCCTTCGTGGCCCAATGCCTCGACCGCGCGGTCGAAGAGCCCCTTTGACACCCAGCGCGAATTGGCAAGGCATGTGGCCATCTCGTAAATGACCTGCTCGCGCGTGTCGTCGAACGAGGTCGGCAGGCCCGAGAGCAGCGCCTCGACCTTGTCGGCCGGCAGCCCGGCCGCCTTGCCGGCCCGCTCATGCGCATTGGTCGGGTAGGCCGAGTGCCATTTGCTGTTGATGATGACGACGGCGATCTCGCGCTCGCGCTCGGAGAGCGAATAGCCGGTGCGGAAATAGGCGCCGAGCGGCCCCATCACCTTCACCAGCTTCGGGTTGTGCACATAGATTTTGTTCGGGCCGGGCAGCCGGCCGCGCGCCTCGATCAGCGAGCGGTAGCCCTCCTGCTGCTCCGGCGTCATCTGGTCATAGGGGATCTCGGCATAGCGGCCAAAGGTCGGCGTCTCGGGCATTTTTCGGGTTTCCTTCCCCCTTGGATAACAGTGCAGCGCATCCTGCGACAGCGGCGCGCCGCTGTCGATCGGTCCGATCGGCGGGTCAACTCAGCGCGCGATGCCTTCGGCGCCGGCGGGGACGTCGTAGAAAGCGAGGATCATCGAGACGCTGGTGTAGTGGCCCATCAAACAGATGACGTCGGTAATGCCGACATGGCCGAGCGCCTCGACCGCACGGTCGTAGAGGCCTTTCGCCACCCAGCGCGAATTGGCAAGGCAGGTGGCCATCTCATAGACGATCTGCTCGCGTTTGTCGGAGAACGAGGTCGGCAGGCCCGACAGCAGCGCCTCGACCTGGTCGGCCGGCAGCCCGGCCGCCTTGCCCGCCCGTTCATGGGCGGCGGTCGGGTAGGCGGAGCGCCACTTGCTGTTGATGATGTTGACCGCAATCTCGCGCTCGCGCTCGGAGAGCGAATAGCCGGTGCGGAAATGCGCGCCGAACGGCCCCGCCACTTTCGCCAGCTTGGGGTTGTGCACCAAAATCTTGTTCGGCCCGCCGAGCGCGCCGCGGGTCTCGAGCAGCGAGCGGTAGCCGTCCTGCTGCTCCGGCGTCATCTGCTCATAGGGGATCTCGGCATAGCGGCCAAAGGTCGGCGTTTCGGGCATCTTCGGGTTTCCTTCCGATCGGCGTTAATTGGCGGGGCATCGTGCAACAGCCGCGCGGCCCTGTCGATCTGCGTGCCGCCAACGCCCGAGGATGAGGGTGCGCGGGCGCTGGCCTTTCGTTGATCCCTGTCGTACCTTTCCGACTTCTCGGCCGACTGGGAGAGGCCTGTGATGGGAGCGCGTAGCGGAAAGCAATACCTCGCGGGCTTGCGCGAGCAGGAGCGGGAGGTTTGGCTCGGCGGCGAGCGGGTGCGCGACGTCACCACCCACCCGGGGCTCAGGGGCGGAGCCGGCGCCATCGCCGCGCTCTACGACATGCA
Organism: uncultured Alphaproteobacteria bacterium; assembly: GCA_963738185.1. GTDB lineage: Bacteria > Pseudomonadota > Alphaproteobacteria > ATCC43930 > CGMCC-115725 > AP-15. Next base: position 2,486,864 of record CAVTVA010000003.1, read on the forward strand.
GTGCGACCCCAAACTGCGCGACGAGATGACCTATGTCTCGCCGAGCTCCGGCGAGCGGGTCGGGCTCTCCTTTATCATCCCGCGCACCCGTGAAGATTTGGAGCGCCGCCGCGCGATGATGCTGAACTGGGCGCGCAGCACTTGCGGGATGATGGGCCGCTCGCCCGACTTTATGAACGTGACCTATTCCGCCTGGGCCGGTGCGGCCGAATTCTTTGCCGAGGGCAAGCCGGAATACGGCGACAACATGCGCCGCTACTATGAATACATCCGCGAAAACGACCTGACCTTGACCCACTCGCTGATCAATCTGCAGCGCAGCCGCACCGTCTCGGGCGTGTTCAACCTGCAGGAGGGGACGGCGCTCGAGGTGGTGCGCGAGACCGATGCCGGGATCATCGTGCGCGGCGCGCGCATCCTGGCGACCCTCGGCCCGCTCGCCGACGAGATCGGCGTCTATTCGCCGCGCATGGGCCGGCACACCGAGAGCCACAGCCCGTTCGCGCTGAGCTTTGCCATCCCGTGCGGCGCCAAGGGGCTCAAATTCCTGTGCCGCGACAGCTTCGACCAGGGCCGCTCGCATTTCGACCAGCCGTTGGGCTCGCGCTTTGAGGAGATGGATTGCATCGTCTTTTTCGACGACGTGCTGGTGCCGTGGGAGCGGGTGTTTCTCTTGGGCGATGTCGAGCGGCTCAACGCCACCGCCAACATGACCCACTCCTCGGCGCATTCGGCGCATCAGGGGGCGGCCAAGAACCTCGCCAAATGCGAGTTCGTGCTGGGCACCGCGCTGCTGATGACCCAGGCGTTGGGCAACGGGCACCTGCCGCATGTCGAGGAGCGGATTGGCGAGTTGATGCTGACGACCCAGCTGACCCGCGCCTGCATGCGCGCCGCTGAGGCCGACGCCAAGCTCGACGAGTGGGGGGTGATGACCCCGGACCTGTTGATGGCCGAGAGCCCGCGCAATCTGTTTATGACCGCCTATCCGCGGATGATCGAAATCCTGCAATTGCTGGGCTCGAGCAGCTTTCTGCTGACCCCGAGCGAGGCCGACTTCAAAGGGCCGTTGAAGCCTGCGATCGAGCAATATCTCGCCACCGACACGATTGCGGCACGGGACCGGGTCAAATTGTTCCGGCTGGCCTGGGATATCGCCGGCAGCGCCTTTGGCAGCCGCCAGGTGTTGTACGAGCGGTTCTTCGCCAGCGACCCATTGACGCGGGCGCGCGCCATCGCCACGATCTACCCGAAGCAGGAAGTCATGGACCGCGTGCTCGATTTTCTCGGGCGCGACGACGATCGTTTGTAACGGAGAGACCAATGAACAAGCCGATGTATCTGCAGCACGTCAACCTCTATGTGCGCGACGCCGACCGCTCGAAGCAATGGTACGAGGATCTGCTCGGGCTGCACACCTACGAGTACCGGCCGGGCTGGGCCGCCTTCATGTCGGCCGACACCGAGCAGTCGCACGAGGTGGCGTTGATGCAATTGGGGCCGGACGCGCCATTGCAGGAGAAGGGCCAGGTCGGACTCAATCATATGGCCTGGCGGCTCGAATCGCTCGACGATCTGAAAGAATTCTATCACCGGTGCAAGGAAAAGGGGCAGCCGATCGAGCGCATTTCCGATCACGGCATCTCGCTCGGCATCTATATGCGCGACCCCGACGGCAACGGCGTCGAGGTGTTCTACGAGATGCCGCGCGCCGAATGGCCGGTCGACTACCACGTGTTCACCCGCGAGAAGACCGGCAACGGCCGCTTCCCCGGCCCGTGGGACAATGACGAGGCGTTTAACCGGCCGCAGGCGGCGGCGCCGCAGCCGGTCGCCGCGCAATAGGATCCGATCACCGATCTGCGATCAGGCTCTGTTTTGCCCCTTACTCCGTCATTCCCGCGAAAGCGGGAATCCGAACTCTCGCGACTAAGCCCGGAGCAGAGGCCCTGGCCCCCCGCTTTCGCGGGGGTGACGAAACGAGTGGGCTGAGAGGGACGCATGCGCGGCCAATCCGAGCAACTCGCCCGCCTGCTGCTGAAAGCGGAGATCGAGGATTTCCTCTATCGCGAGGCGGAATTGCTCGACGAGCGGCGCTACGAGGACTGGCTGGCGCTGATCGCCGCCGACATCCGCTACTGGATGCCGATGCGGCGCAATGTCAAAGTCGGCGAGCACGAGCGCGAGTTCACCCGCGCCGACCACGACATCAACTGGTTCGACGAAGGCCGCGAGACATTGGAGCGCCGGGTCAAACAGATCCTGACCGGCATTCATTGGGCCGAGGAGCCGGTGTCGCGCATCACCCACATCGTCTCGAACGTGCAGCTGGTCGAAGCGACGCCGTCGGTCGCCGAGCCGGCCGAGGTCGCAACCAAGTGCCGGTTTCTGATCTACCGCAACAGGGTCGAGACCGAGACCGACATCCTGGTCGGCAAGCGCGAGGACCGGCTGCGCCGCGTCGCCAACGGCTGGCAGATCGCCCGGCGTAAGATCATCCTCGACCAGAACGTGCTGATGAGCAAAAACCTGACCTTCTTCTTTTGAATGCGAACAATGAGGCAGTGAGACGGTCAAGCTTAGAGCGTCTGGGGTGTTGTCAAATACTTCGTCGTCATTCCCGCGAAAGCGGGAACCCGGTACCGCAGCGCTCCGCCGTTACCCCCTGTTCAAGCCAGGGGCAGGCTCTGGGCACCCGCTTCCGCGGGGGCGACGTTGATGGGTGAGATTGCGCGATTTCCCAAACGCGACCTTCTAACCTCATGTCCTCACTGTCTCACTGGTGAATAAAACCGGAAGGAGGCGAGATATGGCATCGCCGCGGATGCAAGGGTATCGGCCGGGTCTCGTCGATTTGGGGCGGGGCCAGATCAGCCGCGAGATTTTTGTCAGCGACGAGATCTATGCGCAGGAGCAGGAGCGGCTGTTCGCCCGCGCTTGGCTGTTTGTCGGGCATGAGAGCCAGATTCCCAAATCCGGGCGATTTCTTCGTCTCCGGCATGGGCGAGGAATCTGTGATCCTGTGCCGCGACCGCGCCGGGCAGATCCATGTGTTCCTCAATTCCTGCCGGCATCGCGGCATGAAGGTGTGCCGCTATGATGAGGGTAACACGCCGGTCTTCACCTGCCCCTATCACGGCTGGAGCTACGGCACCGACGGAAAGCTCGCCGGCGTCCCTTATTTCCGCGAGGCCTACCACTCGAAGCTCGACCGCTCGCAATGGGGCCTCGTCGAGGTCGCGCAATTGTGCAATTACAAAGGCTCGGTGTGGGCCACCTGGGACCCCGCCGCCCCACCCTTCACCGAATATCTCGGCGGGTTTGCGCGCTATCTCGACCTGATCCTCGACGGCCGCGACGGGCGCGCGGGCCAGGCCGAGGTGCTGGGCGGCATCCAGAAATGGCTGATCCCGTGCAATTGGAAATTTCCGGCGGAAAATTTCAGCGGCGACAGCTATCACAACATCAGCCACCGCTCGGTCGATCTTGCCGGCATCGGCCCGTCGGGCGCCGGCCGCCGCGACATGTCCGAATTGCTGGTCGGCCGCAAATTGCATGTCGCGATCCCCGATCGCGGCCACCAGACGATCGTCTACGCGCTGCCAAAGGACCGGCCGCCGCCCGCGACCTACCAGCATTCGCCGGTCGTCTCCGAATATTTCCGCTATTGCGAAGAAGAGCGGCGGCGCACCTGCGGCGAGGAGGCCCGGCTGATGGGGGCGCCGGGTGAAATCTTTCCGAATGTCGCGCTGCTGCCGCGCCAGCCGCGCACGATCGCGGTGTGGCACCCGCGCGGCGCGCACCAGACCGAGGTGTGGCGCTGGTTCCTGGTCGATCGCGAGGCCCCGCAGGAGGTCAAGGATTTCCTGCGCGACTACTACATCCGCTATTCGGGTCCGGCCGGCATGACCGAGCAGGACGACATGGAGAATTGGAACTATGCCCACCAGGCGAGCCGCGGGGTGATCGCCCGGCGCCATCCCTATTGCTACGCGATGGGGCTCGGCACCTCGGTCGAGAATTTCGAATGGGACGGCTTGCCTATCCCGGGCCGGGTCATCGACATCACCCAGGCGCAATCGAGCGAGGAGCCGATGCGCAACCTCTACCGCCGCTGGGCCGAGTTCATGGAAGCCGACAGCTGGGCCGACCTCGCCACTTGGCGCCGCCCAAACGGCGCCGTCGCCCAAGCCGCGGAATGAGGGCAGTGGGCCATCAAATAGCGGTGCGGGCCAAACAATAGGTTCGGAGAGGGGCGCGGCATGCAGGCGGATTACGTCATCATCGGGGCGGGCTCGGCCGGCTGCGTCTTGGCCAACCGGCTGACCGAGGACCCCGGCACCAAGGTATTGCTGATCGAGGCGGGCGGGCGCGACTGGAACCCGCTGATCCACGTCCCGGCCGGCTTTTTCAAGATGCTCGACCACGACACCCTGACCTGGAAGTTTCGCGCCGAGCCCGACCCAGGCACGGGGGGCCGCGCCATCGTCTACACCCGCGGCCGCGTGATCGGCGGCTCCTCCTCGATCAACGGCTTGATCTACATCCGCGGCCAGCCAGAGGATTACGATCACTGGGCGCAGCTCGGCAATCGCGGCTGGTCATGGGACGACTGCCTCCCCTATTTCCGCAAAGCGGAGCGCTGGGAGGGCGAGGGCAGCGAGGTGCGCGGCAAGGACGGGCCGCTTTATACCTCAGGAACCGACCGGCCGCCGATCTGCGCCACCGTGATCGAGGCAGGCCGCGAGATCGGACTCGAATACCGAAATGATCTCAACGACTTGCCGCCCGGCCACACGGATTGCATCGGCTGGTGCCAGCAGACCCGCGGCGGCCGTCGCCGCGCCTCGACCGCGCGCACCTATCTGCGCCCGGCGCTGAAGCGGCCCAACCTGCAGCTCGTCACCAAGGCCCTGGTCCACCGTGTCGTCTTCGATGGCAAGCGCGCGGTCGGCGTCGAATTCTCGCGCGGCGGACCAGGCGGTGCGATCGAGCGCGCCGACGCCGGGCGTGAGGTGATCCTGTCGGCCGGCGCCATCGGCTCGCCGCACATCCTGCAACTATCGGGTGTCGGCGATCCCGAGCATCTCGCGAAGATCGGCGTGCCGGTCGTGCACGAATTGCGCGGCGTCGGCCGCAACATGCAGGACCATTACGTGGCGCGCGTCTCCTATCCGATCGTCGGCGCCCAGACCGCCAACGAGCGCTCGCGCGGCCTGCCGCTCGCCGGCGAGGTCGTGCGCTGGTTGTTGACCGGCAAGGGCATGCTGACCTACAGCCCGTCGATCGTCGCCGCGTCGGTCAAGGTGCTCGAGGAATCGGCGACCCCCGATGTGCAATGCACCTTCGCGCCGGGCAGCTTCAAGAACGGCCAGATCGGCGAACTGGAGGAGAAGCCCGGCCTCTCCGCCGGCGCTTGGCAGATGCGGCCATTGTCGCGCGGCTATGTCGAGGCCAAATCGAACCGGCCGGGCGAGGCGCCGGCGATCAACCCGCGCTATTTATCGGAGGAAAGCGACCGGCGCGCGATTATCGGCGGCCTAAAATTGGCGCGGCGGATTTTTGCCGCGCCCGCGCTGCAAAAGTTTGTCCGGGAAGAGAGCCTGCCGGGCATGCAAGTCCAGGGCGACGACGAATTGCTCGATTACGCGCGGAAGAACGGCGGCACCTGCTATCACGCCAGCTGCACCTGCATGATGGGAACGCATGGGATGGCGGTGGTCGATGACGCGCTGCGCGTGCACGGGCTCGACGGCTTGCGGGTCATCGACGCCTCGGTGATGCCGGCGGTGACCTCGACCAACACCAACGCCCCGACCATCATGATCGCCGAAAAGGCCGCGGCGTTGATAAAAGGCGCCGCGCGACAGAGAATGGCGGCGTAATGATAGCGAGGGAGGAAACAACCATGCCCGACACCACCGATCAACGGCCGCCTGTTGCGGTTGGCCATGTGCGCCTCGATGTCCTCGATGTCGGCGCTGCGGCGCGCTGGCTTGAGACGGTCGGTCTGCGCCCGATCGTGACCAGAAGCGAGCTCGCGGTGCTCGAGCTGCGCGGCGGCACGCATGTCGTCGTCAGACAGGCTGTGGAGCCGCCTCAACCGGGGAGCGCCGCGCCGTTCGACCTGATGGTCGACGACATCGACGCAGCCCACCGCGGCTTCGCCGAAAAGGGGTTGTCGCCATCGCCGGTCCGGCGCGGCCGCATCCACGACTCGTTCGACCTCGCCGGCCCCGACGGATGGTCTTTTACGGTCAACTCTTCGCACGCCAGCGGCCACCCTATCTAAGGGGCCGATCGCTCAGGATGGCGCCGCTCCCGGTCATGCGGGCTGGTGCTCTGGTACGCGGTGATCGATGGCCCTTTCACATCCGGCGCATTTTCTGATCGTCGGCGCCGGCGCGGCGGGGCTGATGACTGCCCGCGAGCTTGCCCGCGCGGGCAGGAGGGTGACGATCCTCGAGGCGCGAGACCGATGCGGCGGGCGCATCTATCCCTTGCCGGCGGAAGAATTTGGCTATGCGGCGGAGGGCGGCGCCGAGTTCGTCCATGGTGCAGCGCCGGTGACGCGCGCCTTGATGCGCGAGGCGCGGCTGTCGCTGTCGCCGCACGCAGGCACACGCTGGAGCACCCGCAGCGGTGCGCTGCTGCCCGACCAATCCTCGCTGTCGGATGCCGGCCGGTTTTACCAGGCCTTGCGGCAGGTGAAAGCCGATCTGCCGATCGCCGAATTCCTGGAGACGCATTTTGCCGGTCGGCAATACGCCGAGCTGCGGCGGGCAATCACGCGGATGGTCGAAGGCTACGACGCCGCCGACCCGCGCCGCGCCAGCACCTTTGCGATCCGCGACGAATGGATGGCCCGGGACGAGGGGCAGCACGGGCGGATCGCGGAAGGATACGGCGCGCTCGTCGAATATCTCCTCTGCGAATGCCGCAGGCACGGCGCAGCACTCCATCTCGGCGCCGCGGTGACGGCGATCGAGAAGAGAAGCGGTGGGATCGCCGCACGCTGCCGCGACGGGCCGATCTTCGAGGCCGATGCCGCGATCCTCGCCGTGCCGCTCCCGCTGCTGTCGGAAATCGCGCTGCCATCGGCGGCGCGCGAGCGGGCGGCGGCCGCTGCCGATATCGGGTTCGGCAACGTCGTCAAGATTCTGCTGCGCTTCGCCGCGAAATGGTGGGCCGATCATCATGGGCGCGATCTCGCCGACCTGTCGTTCCTCACATCCGACGCAACGGTTCCGACCTGGTGGACCCAGCATCCGGCAGGGTCTCCGGTGCTGACCGGATGGTTCGCGGGACCCAAGGCCGACAGGGTGTCGTCACTGACCGCGCCCGATCTGGTCGAGATGGGGGTGGCCTCGCTCGCCGAGATCTTCGAGCTGCCTGCCAGACCGCGTCGGCAGTGATCTGGTCGCCTCGCGCGCGATCAACTGGGGCAACGACCCGTTCGCCCGCGGCGCCTATTCCTATGCCACACCCAAAACCCGGGCAGCGCAGGCGGTCCTGACCACCCCGGACGGCGGCGCCATATTCTTTTCCGGCGAGGCGCTTTATGCCGGCCCGGATATGGGCACGGTCGAAGCGGCGCTGGCGAGCGGATCGGAAACGGCGCGGACGATCCTCGCCGCCGGACGGGCAGCACTGCACGGAGCCGACGCCTTATGAACGAATGGCACGTCAACTCGGTTGAAAACCTGCTCGGAACGCCGGTTTCGTATGCCTATGCGGTCAAGGCCGGGCCGTGGGTGTTCCTGACCGGGCACGAGGCGTATGACTGGCGCACCGGCCTGATAGACGATGCGGTCTTGGGGCCGCCCGGATTTCCCGCTTATGGCCGCCATCACCCGAGCCGGCGGGAAGCCGATTTCATCCTGCAGCGGATGCGCCGGGTGCTCGGCGAGCTCGGCACCGATTTGGCGCACAGCATCCGGCTCGACCAGTACTACCCGAACCCGCGGGCGGTCGCCGCCTACCACCTGTCCCGCCACGCCGCCTTCGGCGACTACATTCCCCCGAGCACGTCAGTGGTCATGGAGCGCTGCTTTGATGCCCGATCGACGATCTCGACCTCGCTGATCGCGGTCATGCCGGAGCCGGGATACGAAATCCGCAAGGTTTATCCGCCCGGCGTCGCCTCGGCGCCGAGCTCGGGCTTTGTGCCGGCGGTCGTCTGCAACGATTTTGTCTTTGTCGCCGGGCAGATGGCGCACAGCCCCGGCGCCGGCCTCGACCCGCGCGCCGTCGTCCCGGAATATTCGGCCTGGGCCGGCATCCCGATCCGCCGGCAGACCGAGTTTTTGATCCTTGAAAAGCTGAAGCCGGCGCTCGAGGCGGCCGGGTCGTCGCTCGAGCGCTCGGTGAAGGCGCAGATCTACCTCGCCGACATCGCCGACGCTCCGGACTGTCTCGATGTATGGAACCAGCACTATGCCGACATCCCGTGCGCGGTGACGGTGGCGCCGACCAAATCCTTCGCCACGACCGGCGGGATCATCGAGATCAACCTGATTGCACTGACCAACACCGCGACTCGCCGGAAAGAGGTCGTCGCGGCCGACATTCCGGCGATGGCGGCGCAGGGGCCGTGCCTGAAGGTCGGCGAATTCCTGCTGCCGTCCGGGCTGATGGCGATCGAACGAGACGGCCGGATCGCCGGGATCGATGTGTCGCCTGGCTTTGCCGGGCTGGCGCATGCCGGGTACACCCAGGCCAATGCGGTCTACGGCTACGCCGAGGCGCTCTGCCGAGCCGCCGGCACGGCGATGGCCAGGCTATTGCGCGCGCAATATTTCGTCGATGACGTCGCCGCGTTCGCCGGGATTGCGGCGGCCTGGGCGGCGCGCCGCCCAAACCAGCCGCATCCGTTCGTCTGCGTGCAGACGCCGACCCCGATGCCGGCGCCGGGCTGCGCCGTGATCGCCGATTTCTGGATCTCGACGGCGGCCTAGCTCGGCGCGAGCTTTGCGGCGGGCGCGGCGCGCTGGAGCGGGCGGCGTCATGACGCCGCCCGTGCGCGTTTCGCGTTGCCGGGCGATTACTCCCGGCTGATTACTGATGGAGCTGGTAGAGACGGGTCACGTTTTCGCTGGTGATCTTGCGCCGCACCGCGGGCGAGATCGCCGCCATGTTGCGGTCGAGGGTGGCGCGCGAGCCCGGCCAGATGCAGTCGGGGTGCGGGTAGTCGGCTCCCCAGATGATGTTGTCCTCGCCGATCAGCGGGATGATCGGCTCGAGGAACTGATCCTGCTGATAGGTCACATAGCCTTGGCGGCGGAAATAGTCGCTCGGCTTCAGCTTGAAGTTGAGGTCCCGCGCCCGGTCGTTATATTCGGTGTCGAGCCGGTCGAACACATAGGGCAGCCAGGTCACCCCCGACTCGCCGAGGACAAAGTTAAAGTCCGGGTATTTTTCGCAGGCCCCCGACGCCAATAGCGACACCAGCACCTCCATCGTGTCGAGCTGGAACAGGGCCGAGCGCACCAGCCGCCACTGGGTCAGGTATTTCTGCTCCTGCTCGGGGTTGTCGGGCGCGCGCAATGCCTTGAACCCGGTCGAGTGGAACGAGATCGGGAAGCGGCACTCGGCCGCGGCCTCCCATAGCGGGAACCACATGTCGGTGTAGAGCGGCGGGGTCATCCGCTTGAAGGCGAGATCGCCGCCGCGCAGCCCCAATTTGGCGCAGCGCCGCACCTCGGCCGCCGCCTCGGCCGGGTCGGTGTTGGGGATGATTGCCAGCGGGTAGACGCGGTTGGGGTCGGCGCGCTTGGCGAAATCGGCGGCCCAGTTGTTATAGGTCTGGTCGGCCCAGGCGCGCAGCGGCCCGTCGGCGATCAGGTCGTTGATCATCAGGCAGCCATAGATGATCTCGGCATCCTGGCCGTCGCGATCGAGGTCGGCGAGGCGCAACTCCGGCGTCGTTGGCCGCGGCTTGGCGCCCGGCCTGGAGCTCCACTCGAAGCCGGCCTCCTTCATCTCGTCGATGTGACCGAACATCCCCTTCTGGTAGGGCAGGAACCCGGGGCCGATGCCGTTCCACATCCCCTTGTCCTGGGCCTCGACAAACCAGTGCAGCCCGTCATCCATCTCCTCGACGCGCGGCGCGGAGAGCTTCCATTTGTTGGGCGCTGCCGAAGACCAAAGATCGGGCGGCAGGTAGGTCAGGTCGATATGGTTATCGCCGGAGATCAGTTTTTCTTGCGTTACGGGCATCGCGCGCTCCTCTCGCTCCTCCGCAGGGTTCGGACGAGTCTTCTGAGGCGCGCATCGTACGAGAGGCGTCCCGAAGTCGCTAGAGAAATGCGGCGTGCGCCTCTCGCCGGATCGGCGTTTGGCGAGATATGATCGGCTTTGGATAAAGACCAGCGAGCGGGGAGAGGGCGCATGGCGGTGGAGCTTGGCGGCGGCAGGTACACGTTCATCGTTCGTGAGGATTGGGCGAAGGTGCCGGACGAGATCACCCTTGGCGATGTCGCGGCGGTCGGCGTCGATGCCCAGGACCGGGTCTATGCCTTCAATCGCGGCGAGCACCCGGTCGCGGTGTTCGATGCGCAAGGCAATTTTATTCGCAGCTGGGGCGAGGGTGTCTTCACCCGCGCGCACGGCGTCCATATGGCGCCGGACGACACGATCTGGCTGACCGATGATGGCGACCACACGGTGCGGCACTGCACCCTCGACGGCCGGATCCTGATGACCCTGGGTGTTGCCGGCGAGCCCAAGCCCTATATGAGCGGCGAGCCGTTTCACCGCTGCACTCACACCGCAATCTCGCCAAAGGGCGAGCTTTACGTCTCCGACGGCTACGGCAACGCCCGCATCCACAAATACACGCCGGACGGCAAGCTGATCATGTCGTGGGGCGAGCCCGGCACCGATCCTGGCCAGTTCAACGTGCCGCACAACATCTGCTGCGACCCCGATGGCTGGCTTTATGTCGCCGACCGCGAAAACCATCGGGTGCAGGTGTTCGACGGCGGCAACGGCCGGTTCGAGACCCAGTGGAACAATTTGCACCGGCCAAACGGCATGTGCATGGCCGCCGGCCGCGACCCGCTGATCTACATCGGCGAGGGCGGCCCTTCCGGCGAGATTAACCGCGATTGGCCGAATATCGGCCCGCGGGTCAGCATCCATTCGTCAAAGGGCGAGGTCCAGGCCCGCCTCGGCAAGATGCATGCCGGGCTCGCCCCGGGGCAGTTCACCTCGCCGCACGGCATCGCTGTCGACCGGCGCGGCAACATCTATGTCGGCGAACTGTCGGGGCGCAGCTGGTCGCGGTTTTCGAAAGAGCCGCAGCCCAAACGCATCCGCGTCCTGCACAAGCTCGAAAAAACCGCCGCCTGACCTCGGCTGGCCCCTCACCTCGGCTCTCTCCCCGCGAGCGGGGAGAGAGCGCGAGCTATGCCGACTGTGGCGCGATCAGGCGCGGGCCGCGCGCTTGGCGCAGCACAAGGAAGCCGATTACTGCGAGGTTTGCCAGGTTGAACAAGGCGCCGGCGGCGAAGGCCGGGGCGTAAAAGCCAAAGCTGTCGTAGAGCGCGCCGGCGAACCAGCTGCCAAAAGCCATGCCAGACATGCCGGTGAACAGCTGCAACGGCAGCCGCCACGACGCCTCGGAAGATGGGAAGTGCTCGCGGATCGCCACAATATAGGCCGGGATCAGCCCGCTGAAACCGAGGCCGTAGGCGGCCGACACGGTAAACAGCCCGACCTCGCTCTGGGTCACGCTGAAGGCCGCGATCGCCAATGCCTGGCAGGCCGAGCACACCAGCACGGTGCCAAGCCCGCCGATCCGGTCGGCGAGCCACCCCCAGAACACGCGGCTTAGAAAGGCGCAGCCGAGCAGCACCGACAGCATCGCCGCACCCTGCGCCGCCGGGAAGCCGAGATCGCTGCACAGCGCCACCAGATGCCCTGCCGGCATCGCCATCGGCACGCAGCACAGGAAGGACGCCACGCCGAGCAACAGCTGCACGACATTCGCCGGCAAGCCCAGCACCCGGGCGCGATGACGGCCGCCGGTCGCCGTCGCGGCAAACTGGCGGGGTGCCGGCGACGGGCGCAGAAACAGCGCCATCGGCACGATCGTTGCCGCCACGACCGCGGCAAAGCCGAGCATCGTCGCCTGCCAGCCGAATTGCGCGAGGCCGCGTTCGAGGACCGAGGGCCACAGCACGCCGGCGATGTATTGCCCGGACGACATCAAGGCGATCGCCTGACCGCGCCGCCGGTCGAACCAGCGGCTGACCAGGATCAGCAGCGGCGCGTAAAGCGCCCCGCCGCCGAGAAACCCGACCAGCACCAGATTGCCGAGATAGAGCGTCCATACCTGGCCCGCAGCCGACAGCGCGAGGCCGAGTGCGGTCATCACCGCGCCGAAGATCACGGTCGCCCGGACCCCGACCCGGTCGGCGACCCAGCCCATCACGATGCCGCCGAGCCCGGTGCCGACCCAGACCATCGCCGCGGCCAATGCCACGACCGAGCGGTCGGTGCCGAGCGATGCGGTGACCGGCTTCAGCCCGACCACCAGCACCAGCGGGCCGCCATAGGAAATCGTCAGGATCGCTGTCGCGACCAGGGCGGCGGCCCAGGACGAGCGGCACTCGATGCTGTCGGGATAGCGGCCCGTGGATGGGAGGGATGAGCGGCGGGCGCGGGTCGCCCCGCCGCGCCATTCGGCGCCGGTCTGCCGCGCGCCGCCGGCAACGCCGTCCTCGGCTTTCTCCCTCATCCGCCCACTCTATCGGATCATGTCTTTCCACCTTACCAACAGCGGCGGGATTGTGGGTGCAATTCGCCGTGACCGTCGCGCATGCCGGTCGCGCGATCGGGCTGGCGGCGGGGGCAAGGCCGGCCTAAAGTTGCGTCACCAGCAAGGGAGAGCCGCGATGACCGCCTTCACCTACGACCACATCCATCTGCGCAGCCCCGATGCGGAGGCGACCGCGCGCTGGTACGAGCGCATGTTTGGGGCCGAGATCATCCGCTCGGTGCAGTCCGACGGCAGGCCGCGCCTCGACCTCAACCTCGGCGGCGTCGCGGTGTTCATCGCCCAGGTCCCAGAGGAGAACGCGGTCGCCGAGCCGCCGCAGCCGCCGCATCTCGGCCTCGAGCATATCGGGCTGCGGGTCGAGGGCATCGATGCGGTCGTCGCCGAGCTGAAGCAGAAAGGCGCCGAATTCACCGTCGAGCCAAAGACGATCCGCCCCGGCGTGCGCATCGCCTTTCTGCGCGGCCCGCAAAACGTCCACATCGAGCTCCTCGACCGCAACGCCGCCTGAACTCGGTTTTCTCCCTCGCCCCGCGTGCGGGGAGAGGGTCGGGGTGAGGGGCAGCCCAGCGCGCGAAGCAGCGCCAGACCCGGCGCCGCTCACCCAGGACGCTTGTCGAAACGCAGCACCGCTTCCGGCCCAGCGCCGGCCATCGCCGGCGCATCTCCTCCACCGGTCCGTCGGCCACCGCCCGAACCGTCGCGCGCCGGAATAGGAGAGCCGGGTGGTTGTACCATGCCACCGGCACCTCCCACTTGCCGCTAAAGCGGCGAAACAGCGCCGTTGCGGCTCGCCGAGCCGACCCTGAGCCGGCGATGATTTCCGCAGCACGAAAAACTCGGCCACTGAATGGTCGAGCGGTCGGTCGAGCGCCGACCACCGATTTATCAACGCAAAGCCCGCAAGGCGGCCGTCGGCGTGGATGCGTGGACGGGGGCCGGCCGTCCTCATGCCAATAGGAATCCCAGCCAATCGTACGCAAAGCGGCTGTCCGCCGCGACGTCGCCTGATGGCCGGTTCCGCCGCGTCCGCAGCGAGCTGGCAGGAAAAGCATAGAGATAGAGCTGTAAAAGATTGGCAATCGTGCGCCTTTTGGGCTGCCGGCACGGCTGCCAAGGTTACGCTCTCGATCGCAGAAGAACTCATCTGGCCGGACATCCGCCACGGACCACCGTCAAGCACGGTCGGTGGATTGCGCTACGCTTATCCGCCCTACTTTGGTTTTCCTCGACCTTATGCGGCGCGGCGGATCAGGTCGGCCCAGCGGTCGAGCAGCGGCAGGATTTCGTCGGCCTTGGCCGAGGGCAGGCTGACCACGGCGCGGGCGATGCCGCGGTCGCGGTAGAGTTTTAGCCGGTCCAGATCCTCGGCGACCCCGAAAACCGTCACCGGCACTTGGTCGAGGATCGCGCCCGGCTGCCGCCGCCATCTGCTGGAACTGCGGCAGGAAATCGGTCACGTCGGCGTATTGCGGGCGGCCGGCATGCGGGACCCAGCCGTCGCCATAGGCGAGCGCGCGCCGGGCCGCGTGCGGGAAAGCGCCGCCGACGATGACCGGCGGGTGCGGCTGCTGCACCGGCTTGGGCCAGGTCCGCATTTTTGGAAAATCGACCAGCTCGCCATGATATTCGGGCTCGGCCTCGGTCCAGATCGCCCGCATCGCCGCGACCCGCTCGCGCATCAGCTTGAAGCGGGATTTGAAGACCGTGCCATGATCGGCCATCTCTTCGGCGTTCCAGCCGCCGCCGATCCCGAACAGAAACCGCCCGCCCGAGATCCTGGTCGATCGAGGCGACCAGCTTTGCGGTCTGGATCGGGTCGCGCTGGGCCACCAGGCAGACGCCGGTGCCGATCTTCAACCGGGTCGTCACCACCGCCGCCGCGGTCAGGGTGACGAACGGGTCCATCGCATCGTAATATTTCTTTGGCAACGCGCCGCCTTGCGGGAACGGCGTCGCCCGCGCGCTCGGGATGTGCGAGTGCTCGGGCGCCCAGACCAATTCAAAGCCGCGCGCTTCGAGGGCCTGGGCGAATTCGCCCGGGCCCATCGAATAGCCGGTGAAGAACATCGCCGCGCCGAAATCCATCGCTCCCCCCAGGGCGTCAGGGCCGTCGGCGTCAGGGCTGTTGGCGCGACCGCCGCGAGCTAGGCGAGGCGCACCCTGACCGCTTCCGGCCCCTTGCGGCCTTCGGCGATGTCGACCAGCACGCGTTGGCCTTCGTTGAGGGTGCCGATCCCGGAGCGCTCGAGCACCGAGGCGTGGACAAAGGCGTCCTTGCCGCCGCCCTCGCGGACGATGAAGCCAAAGCCTTTCTGGGCATTGAACCACTTCACCGTGCCGGTCTCCTCGACCGAAGCGCCGGTCGGCTCGTAGGACGGACGGCCGGCGCTGGGGAACGCCGATCGCCGCGCCGAGGCCGGCGTCGCGGTGCTGGTGTCGACGCTGAGCACCTCGGTCACCTGCGGCCCCTTCTGGCCCGGCGACACGCGGAGCTCGAGCGTCTCGCCCGGCTGCACCGCGGCGATGCCGTTGCGCTCGAGGACGCTCGCATGGAGAAAGGCGTCGCCCGAGCCGTCGGACAATTCGACAAACCCGAACCCCCGTTCGGGCTTGAACCATTTGACGACGGCGCGGACCGGTGGCCCAGACGGCGTTTCGAACCCCCGTGGTGGAGTAAAGCGCGGCGCGCCGCCGAAGTCCCGCAGGTGCGGATCGTACCCATCATCGTCGAAGTCGCGGCGGCGCGGCTGACGGAAATTCCTGTCTCTGATCAAGTCCGGTTTCCTGTCCGAATCGGTGCGCGGCCCGATCGAGACCGCGGAGCCTGATTGTTCCAAAAAATCGACCGGGAGGCGAGTGCTTAATTTTGCTCGATGGCTTTCTTGCCGGCAAGGGTTTTGCGGCCGTGACCGCACCCGGCACCCTCACACTCGCCGGGCGTCGCTGCGGCCCGCTGGGCGTCGGCGCAGCGAGCGCCGAAACGGCTGGCGCCGCCACCCCCGCGCGATCTCGGTTTCAGGCAACGCCAGTCACCGCCAAAGCTCGGTACCGCCGGCGGCGCCGCAATCGGCGCGGCGCCGGCGACAAAAATCCGCGCCATGAAATCCTGGCGGCAGGACCTTGGAACCAAGCTTTATCGCCGGCGTTCAGGCATCGCGCCCCCGGGTGCGGTCCCCGCTCTCAGCCGACCCCGTTGATGCCGACCCCGTTGATAATGAGGAGGTTTTTGGAATGCTCAGAAAACTCGCGATGGCGATCAGCGTGCTTGGCCTGATTACCGGCGGCATAGTGCTGGCGCCGCGGGCACAAGCCGCGGGCGTCCGGGTCGGGGTGCTGACCTGCAACGTGTCGAGCGGCGTCGGCTTTATCTTTGGCTCGTCGCGCTCGCTGAGTTGCAACTTTGCGCCAACATCGCGCCGCTACGAGCATTACATCGGCTCGATCAACAAGTTCGGGGTGGACATCGGCTACATCCATGGCGGGGTGCTGGTGTGGTCGGTGGTGGCGCCGACCGCGACGCCAACGCCGTGCGCGCTGGCCGGCACCTATAACGGCGCCGCGGCCAATGCCACAATCGGCGTCGGGCTCGGGGCGAATGTCCTGGTCGGCGGCTCGGCGAATTCGTTCGCGCTGCAACCGGTCAGCATCGAGGGCACGACAGGTCTCAATGTCGCCGCCGGGATCGCCTCGATGACCCTGCGCTGCGCGCCGCCCTGATCGAGGATTGCCAGGCAGGAGCACGCGCCGGCTCTGGCCGAGGTCGGCCGCGCCGCCCCTGGGTGAACGCTGCGTTGCGATCACCGTATCAGTCAATCTGCATCGGTCAATCGGCTGCCGGCGCAACGCGCGCTCGCTCAGTCGCAGCCGCCGACCGGCGGGTTGACGTCGCAGTGCAGATCGCATCTTGCTTTCGGCGCGCAGCGCCATGACGTTGGCTGGGTGCTGCTTGGGAAATAGCAGATGCCGTTGCATTCGACCTCGGCCCCGAGCGGGCGGGCGAACTGGGCGATGACGCCCAGCGCCTGATCGTATCGCTGGATGCGGGTTTCGAGCCGGCCGATGTCGCGCCGCTCGGCGCTGGCCGGCCCGGCCGCCTGCTGCGCCAAGGCCGGGGCGGCGATCGCCAGCGTGGCTGCAATCATCGATAAGACAGCCGAAGGGCGCATCTGTTCTGCCGGTGAGAGTGGCCGAGGCCGCAGCTTTGGCCCATGACCCTAGCGCCGCGTCCTGCCCGACACAATCGAGACCGCGCCGCTCGCCACCCACCGCAACGGGCGTGCGGGTTGCCAGACCCGACCCACAGCGTACAATCGGCCGAAAGTCGATCGGCGGTTCTCGTGGAGGTCATCGCATGATTACAAAGTTCGACAGTCTGTTCGCCGGACACGTCGATATCGAAAATGTCGGCTATGGCGGCATCCCGGTCAACGACCGCCGCTATCCCAACGAGCATCTCGCCAGCGTCTTTGGCAAGGCGCAGGCGATGGCGCAGCTGATGGATCGGCTCGGCTACGACACCTTTTGGATGGCCGAGCATCATTTCCAGCACGAAGGCTACGAGTGCATCCCGAACGTCTTGATGACGGCGCTGCACCTGGCGCATCTGACCAAGCAGCTGCGCATCGGCTGCGGCTTCAACATCTGCCCGATGTGGCACCCGCTGCGGCTGGCCGAGGACTACGCCACCGCTGACATCCTCAGTGGCGGGCGCATCACCTTTGGCGTTGGGCGCGGCTATCATACGCGCGAGGTCGAGACCTTCGGTTCGCCATTGCTCGACCAGCCGGCCAACCGCGAATTGTTCGAGGAGCAGGTCGAGATCATCTTCAAAGCTTTCAACAACGAGTCGTTCGCACATAAGGGCAAGCATTACACCTTGCCGGCGCAGGTGCCCTATCGCGGCTACACCCTCGAAGAGCTGACCCTGGTGCCGCGGCCATTGCGTCTGCCGGTCGAATGCTGGCAGCCGGTGCAGGGCGGCACCGAGCGGGCGCTCAATTTTATGGCCAAGCACGGCATCCAAGGGCTGATCGGCGGCGGCTCGGCCGAGGGCGGGGCGATGCACAAGGTGGTGCTGGCCTGGCAAGAGGCGCATGCGCGCATCGGCAAGCAGCTGGAATTGGGCGAGCGGCTCGCTTTCGGGTTCCACTTCTACATCGCCGACAACCGTGAACAGGGCATCCGCGAGGCCGGCAAGTTCTACGAAGAAAACATGAAGATGTTTGGCGAGTTGCGGCTGGTGCGGGCGCTCTCCGACGAGCAGATCGTGATCATGCGCGACCCCAAGCGCGCGCCGCAGGCCAAATTGCCGCGCATCGAGGACGCGATCGCCGCCGGCGGCGTCTTATGCGGGTCGCCGCAGCAGATCATCGATCATCTGAAGGCGCTGGAGAAACGGTATCCGGGCCTCGACCGGGTGTCGGTCAGCCTCAGCGTCGGCGTGCCCAAATCGGTCTGCCTCGAGCAGCTCGAACGGTTTGGCAAGGAGGTCATGCCGGCCTTTGCCAAGACCCGCACCCCCGAGCTGGTGCCGGCACAGTAGCCGGCCGCCCGGCCGAGGGCGGCGCCGGCTGCCCTCGGTTGCGACCGGGCGAAAGGAGGTCAGGCGGGGGTCTCGAAATAGTAGGCGAGCGCAAACAGGACATAGACGCCTGCCAGCAGCAGGCCCTCGAACCAGGTGGTCTCGCCGTCGGCGGCGATGACGCGGACAATGAACGCCGTGCTGGCGATCGCGAACAGATCGAGAGGGCTGCCGAAAACGAGGTTCATCGGGCGGCCGAGAAGCCACGACGCCAGCACCAGGACGGGTGCGACGACAAGCGCGATCTGGATCGCCGAGCCGATGCACAGGCCAAAGACGATGTCCATCTTGTCCTGACGGGCGAACGCGACGGCGGCAAACAGGTCGGACGCGGTGCCGACCAGCGCCAAAACGACAACGCCCATGAACACCGGGGACAGGCCGAGCTCGTTTGCGGTCGCCCGGAGCGCGCCGGCGACGAGCTCGGATTCGACCGCGATCGCGACAGTGGCCCCGACCATGATCGCGATCGCCCGCGCGAGGCTCCATGTCGCCCCGCCACCGGGCGCCTCCCCGGCGAACATGTCGTGGTGAGTGACAAGAGTATAGAGGAGGTTGGCCGCGTAAAGGAATAACAGCACGAGCGAGACCGCGAGGCTCAAATGCTCGTCGATCCGGGAGATGTCGGCCCCGTGGGCAATGGCGTGCTCGGCGTCGTTGAACACCGCCGGCAGCAAAATGGCGACGACGACCAGAAACAGCAGTGTCGACAGGCGGCCAATATTGGCCTGCCCGAAGGTCTGCCGGATTCGCCCGATGCCGCCGACCAGGACCGAGATGCCGAGGAACAACAGGGTGGTGCCGATGATCGAGCCGGTGATCTGCGCCTGGACGACCCGGATCTGCCCGTGGAAGAGGACGAAGAGCGCCAGCACCAGCTCGGAGGCGTTGCCAAAGCTGACATTGAGCAGGCCGCCGATCGTGCTGCCGGCGCGCTCCGCAAGCTGCTCGGTGGCGCGACGCAGCCAGTCGGCGAGGACCGCGATGGCGCCGCCGCTGGTGACGAAAACCAGCAGCGGCGACGCATCGAACAGGTAGCCGAGGGCGAGCGACAGCGGCACCAGCAGCAAAAGCGCATAAGCCATTATCGATAAATCGCTGTTTAGATTTCCAGGTGCGCTGTAGGAGGAGGGGCGCTGCTGCCGCAGGCCCGCACCGCCGCCGCGCTCAGCGGCCGGGAAACAGCCGGCCGCCGGTCGTGGGACGGGGAACCCCGGTGGTGGAAGGCAGGCTGAGCGGAAGGCCGGCAAGCGAGCGGACCGCGAGATAGGCGAAGGCCTGCGCCTCGAGCGCGTCGCCGTCCAGCCGACCGCCTCGACCGGCCATACCGGCTGCGCCGAGGCGCCGGGCCAGCGCCGCCATCAGCGCCGGGTTGTGCCGGCCGCCGCCGCAAACGAGCCAGTCGCGGGCCGGTTCCGGAAAGTGGCGGGCGCCGGCGGCGACCGCGGCGGCGGTCATTTCGGTCAGGGTCGCGGCCCCGTCCTCGACCGCGAGACCGTCCGGCATGGCGTCGCGGAAATCATCGCGGTCGAGCGATTTCGGCGGCGTTCGGGCGAAATATGGCCGCTGCAAAAACCGGGCGATATGCCTTTCGGAGGGCTGACCGGCGCCGGCCAGCGCGCCGCCGATATCGGCTGCCGCGCCGGTATGACGGCGCACCCAATCGTCGATCAGCGCATTGCCCGGGCCGGTGTCGAAGGCCAGGATATTCTCTCCTTCTCCGATCCCCGCTGGGCCGATCCCCGCTGGGCCGATCCAGGTCACAGTTGGCGACGCCGCCGAGATTGAGCACGCAGAGCGGCTTGGGCAGCATCGCGGCGAGCGCGGCATGGAACAGCGGCGCCAAGCGGCGCGCCCTCGCCGCCGGCGGCGACATCGGCCGCGCGGAAATCGGCGACGACGTCGATCCCGAGCCGGCGCGCCAGTGCGGCGCCGTCGCCCAATCTGCCAGGTGCGGCGGTCGGCCGGACGATGCAGGATCGTGTGGCCATGAAACCCGACGAGTTCGATCGGGCCGCTGCTGTGATAACGCGCGAGGAACGCGCTCGACCGCCTCGGCATGGAGCCGGGTCAGCTCGGCTTCGACCGCCGCGAGCGGGCCGATCCCGCCCAGCACGCCGCGCAGCCTTTCGCGGAAATCGGCCGGGTAGGGGATCGTCAGCGACGGCCCGGGCAGGACGTGCGCGCGGCCGTCGGTTTCGAGCACCGCCACATCGATGCCGTCGAGCGAGGTGCCGCTCATCAGCCCGAGCGCCCGGCGCAGCCCTTCCCCTCCCTCCCCCGCAGCCCGCGGAGGGTCAGGGCGGGAGCGTTGTGGCCCGGCGGCCACGCCTGTGCTAGATGACGGCGCCATGTCGCCCCCCCGCTCGCCCTTTCTCGCCACCGCGATCGAACGCGGCTTTGTCCATCAATGCACCGACCTCGAGGCGCTCGACGGCGCGGCTCTGCGACGGGCCGCCGTCACCGCCTATGTCGGCTATGACTGCACCGCCGACAGTCTGCATGTCGGCAGCCTGGTGTCGATCATGCTGCTGCGCCTTTTACAGAAAAGCGGGCATCGGCCGATCGTGCTGATGGGCGGCGGCACCACCCGGATCGGCGATCCTTCGTTCCGCGACGCGGCGCGGCCATTGCTCGACGACGCCGCAGATCGCCCGCAACATGGCCGGCATCCGCCAGGTGTTCACCAAGTTCCTCGAGTTCGGCGACGGCCCGACCGATGCGGTGATGGTCAACAACGCCGATTGGCTCGACGAATTGCGCTACATCCCGCTGCTGCGCGATGTCGGCCGGCATTTCTCGGTCAACCGCATGCTGACCCAGGACAGCGTCCGCCTGCGGCTCGAGCGCGAGCAGCCGCTCTCGTTTCTCGAATTCAACTACCCGATCCTGCAGGCCTACGATTTTGTCGAGCTGGCCCGCCGGTTCGGCTGCGAAGCTGCAGATCGGCGGCTCCGACCAATGGGGCAACATCGTCGGCGGCGTCGAATTGGGCCGGCGCATGGACGCGCGGACCCTGTTCGGGCTGACGACGCCGCTGATTGACGACCGCTTCCGGCGACAAGATGGGCAAGACCGCACAGGGTGCCGTTTGGCTCAACGCCGAGCGGCTGTCGGCTTACGAGTACTGGCAATTCTGGCGCAACACCGAGGACGCCGATGTCGGCCGCTTTCTGCGCCTCTTCACCGAATTGCCGCTGGCCGAGATCGCCCGGCTCGAAGCCCTCGAAGGCAGCGAGATCAACGACGCGAAGAAGGTCCTGGCGACCGAGGCGACGGCGCTGTGCCACGGCCGCGACGCGGCTGAGGCGGCGGCGCGAGACCGCGCGCGAGGTGTTCATGTCGGCGGCAGGTCGGCGCCGGCCGCTGATGTCCTAGCGCTGCCATCGGTCGCGAGTGCCGCGCGATGTGCTGCGAACGCGGCGTGCCGGCCTTCGAACTGTTCAGCCGCGCCGGACTCGCGGCCTCGAACGGCGAGGCGCGGCGGCTGATCCGCGGCGGCGGCGCCCGCGTCAACGATGCCGTCATAGACAACGAGAGCCGCGCCGTCTGGCTCGACGATCTCGGCCCAAACGGCACGATAAAGCTGAGCGCCGGCCGCAAGCGTCACGTCCTCGTCCGCCCGGTTTGACGGTCGAGCCTACTGCCCTCTTAAGCGGCAGGAGCCCTTAAAGCGCGCGCCGGGCTTTCAGCGCCGCGGTCAGGGTGCCATCGTCGAGATAATCGAGCTCGCCGCCGATCGGCACGCCTTGGGCGAGGCGCGACAGCCTGACGCCGGTGCCGGCCAGGCGGTCGGCGAGATAATGAGCGGTGGTCTGGCCTTCGACCGTCGCGTTCAGCGCCAGGATCAGCTCCTGGCCTGGTGTCAGCCGGGCGACCAGCCGGTCGATCGAGAGATCCTCGGGGCCGACGCCGTCGAGCGCCGACAGGGTCCCGCCCAGCACGTGATAGCGCCCGCGAAAGGCGCCGGTGCGCTCGAGCGCCCAGAGGTCGGCCAAATCCTCGACGACGCAGATGGCGCCATCGTCACGCTCCGGGTCGCGGCAGATCGCGCACGGGTCGACCGTATCGAGATTGCCGCAGACTGGGCACGGCCGGATCGCCTCCGCCGCCCTCGCTAACGCCAAAGCCAGCGGCGTCAGCAGGCTGTCGCGCCGCTTGATCAAGTGAAGCGCCGCGCGCCGCGCCGAGCGGGGTCCCAGCCCCGGCAATTTGGCGAGCAGCTGGATCAGGGTTTCGAGCTCGGACACCGCGATAACGAGTACTGGAACCGGAAAGGCTGAGCGAGTTCCCCCCCTCCCAGCGGGCGAGTCAGAATACGGCAACCGCTTCATTCCGGGCAGGGACAGCCCGCCGGTCAGCTTTTGCATCTCCTCTTCGGCATGGGCGGAGACCTTGTGGCGGGCGTCGGTGAAGGCGGCGACGATCAGGTCTTCCAATACCTCGACCTCGGCCGGGTCGAGCAGCGATTTGTCGATCTTTACCCGTTTCACATCGCTCTTGCCGTTCAGGGTCAGCTCGACCATGCCGCCGCCGGCGACACCGGTCATTTCGAGGGCTTCGAGCTGGGCCTGCATCTCGGCCATCTTGTCCTGCATCGCCTGCGCCTGCTTCATCAGCTGGCCGATGTTTTTCATGGCAAATCCTCTTCGGTGTCCGGTTCGTCGCCCTCGCCTTTTTCGCTCTCGGCAGCTTCGGCCTCGGCTGCTGGGGCAAAGCGTTCGCGGATCGCGGCGATCGTCGCCCCCGGAAACGTTTCCAGCACCGCCTGAACCAACGGGTGGCCGGTCACCTCGTTCCGCAGCTCGCGGTCGCGGCTCTCCCCCTGCTGCAACAGGGTGGGCTCGCCGGCGGCCTCGGAAACCGCGATCAGCCAGCGCGCGCCGGTCCACTCGCCGAGCAGCTGGCCGAGTTGGTTGGCGAGAGCGCGCGGTGCGCCGTCGGCCGGGCGGAATTCGATCCGGCCCGGCTCGAAATGAACCAGGTGGCAATACGAGGCAAGCTGCGAGCGCAGCACCGCCTCGCGCCGCCGATCGAACAGCGCCAGGACTTCCGCAAAGCTTTGCGGCATCGGCTCATAATCGAGGCTGGGCACCGCCGGGGGGGCGCTCGCGACCGGCTCGGCACCGGGTTCGGCATCCTCGGCCGGCGCCCGCAGCGCATTGCCGACCGGCGCCGGCGGCAGCGCGCTCGGCGCGAGCGAATGCGACTGTCGCGGCAGCGCCGCCAATACCGTCGGGGGCATTGCCGCGGACCCGGCGCCGTTGCCCACTGCACCGCTCCCGGCGCCGCTCGTCAGCGCGCGGACGAGCTCGGCCGGGGCCGGCAGGTCGGCGACATAGGCGAGGCGCACCAGCACCATCTGCGCCGCCTGGATCGGCGAGGGTGCGATCTGCACTTCGCCCAGCCCCTTCAGCAGCATCTGCCACAGCGCGGGTGAGCGCCGGCATCGTCAGCGCGTCGGCCAGCGGCCGGGCGCGCTCGCGGTCGCCTTCGGCGAGCGGGTCGCCGCTGCCGGCATCGGGCGCCAGCTTGAGCCGGGTCAGAAAATGGCCAAGATCGAGCAAATCCTGCAGCACCAACAGCGGGTCGGCGCCTTCCGCATGCAGCCGATCGAGCCGGGCCAGCGCCGCCGCCGCGTCGCCGCGCAGCACGCTCTCCAACAGATCGAAGACTTGGCCGCGATCGGCGACGCCGAGCATGTCGCGCACCACCGCCTGGCTGACCCGGCCATCGGCGAGCGCGATCGCCTGGTCGAGCAAGGAGAGGCCGTCGCGCACCGAGCCGTCGGCGGCCCGCGCGATCAGCGCCAACGCCTCGGGCTCGGCCTCGACCATTTCGGCTTCGGCGACCCGGCGGTAGTGCTCGACCAGCAGCTCGACCGGCACCCGGCGCAGCGCAAAGCGCTGGCAGCGCGACAGCACGGTTATCGGCACCTTGTGGATTTCGGTGGTGGCCAGCACGAAGACCGTGGCCGGCGGCGGCTCTTCGAGCGTCTTCAACAGCGCGTCGAAGGCCTGCTTTGAGAGCATGTGGACTTCGTCGATGATGTAGACCTTGGCGCGCGCCGACACCGGCCGGTAGCGCACCCCATCGGTCAGGTCACGGATTTCGCTAACGCCGGCATGCGAGGCCGCGTCCATCTCAATCACATCGACATGGCGGTCCGCGGCGATGTCGCGGCAATGCACGCACTCGCCGCACGGTTCGATCGTCGGGCCGCCGGCGCCGTCCGTCCCGATGCAATTGAGGGCGCGGGCGATGATCCGCGCGGTCGTGGTCTTGCCGACCCCGCGCACCCCGGTCAGGATAAAGGCGTGGGCCACCCGGCCGCTGGCGATCGCGTTGGTGAGGGTGCGCACCATCGCCTGCTGCCCGATCAGCTCGGCGAAGCTTTGCGGCCGATATTTGCGGGCGAGAACGCGATAGGCGTCCGCTTGATCGCTCATCTTCGAAAACCAGGGTCGAGGTGGGAGACCGGGTGAACGACCCAGGCCGGCACTCGTTACGGCTGCTTCCTTCCGGACCTGACCGGGTTGGCGAGAGGCCTGTCCGCCTCCGGGCTCCCACCTCACTATATCAGCTGCCGACGACCTAAGGGCAAGCTTCCCGGCGCCGTGGTGGCAACGAGCCTAGTGTTCGAGCGCCGCCTCGGTGACCTGCTCGGCGCGCTCGGCCCACAAAAAGCGCAGGCTGTTGCGGGCGCTTTCCGGGATGTCGTCGTAGTCCTTGCGGTTGCGCGCCGGCAAAATGACGGTGGCGAGCCCGGCGCGGGCCGCAGCGACGACCTTTTCCTTGATGCCGCCGACTGGCAGGACGAGGCCGCGCAGGCTGATCTCACCGGTCATCGCGGTGTCGCTGCGCACCGTGTGCTCGGTCAACAGCGAGACCAGGGCGGTGTACATCGCCACCCCGGCCGAGGGTCCGTCCTTGGGGATGGCGCCCGCGGGCACGTGGATGTGGATGTCGTTCTTCTCGAACATCGCCGGGTCGAGCCCCAAGGACGCCGCCCTCGCCTTGACCAGGGTCAGCGCCGCCTGCGCGCTCTCGCGCATGACCTCCCCCAATTGGCCGGTCAGGATCAGCCGACCGTTGCCGGGGCTGCGCGCCGCCTCGATGAACAGGATGTCGCCGCCGACCGGGGTCCAGGCGAGGCCGGTCGCCACGCCGGGGACGCTGGTGCGCATCGCCACCTCGCCCTCGAAGCGCGGCGGCCCGAGGATTTCGGCGAGATCGGCCGGCCCGATGCTCACGTGCTGCGCGGTTTTTTCGGCGATCCGCATCGCCGCACTGCGCAAGGCGGCGCCGATCTCGCGCTCGAGCTGGCGCACGCCCGCCTCGCGGGTGTAGTCGCGGATAATCGCGTGGATCGCGTCGTCGCTGATTTCGGCCTGCTCGGCGGTCAAGCCATTGGCCTTGAGCTGGCGGGCGACCAGGTAGCGCCGGGCAATCTCGAACTTCTCGTCCTCGACATAGCCGGGCAGGTCGATCACCTCCATGCGGTCGCGCAACGGGCCGGGGACGGTGTCGAGGACATTGGCGGTGGTGATGAACATGACCCGCGACAGGTCGAACGGCACCCCCAGGTAATTGTCGCGAAAGGTGGAGTTCTGCTCGGGGTCGAGCACTTCGAGCAAGGCCGAGGCCGGGTCGCCCTGGATGCCGCGGCCAAGCTTGTCGATCTCGTCGAGCATCATCACGCAATCGCGCGCGCCGGCGCGGCGGATGCCCTGGATGATGTTGCCCGGCAACGCCCCGATATAGGTGCGGCGGTGGCCGCGGATCTCGGCTTCGTCATGCGTGCCGCCGAGGCTGACGCGGACGAATTTGCGGCCGGTGGCGCGGGCGATGCTTTGCCCGAGCGAGGTCTTGCCGACACCGGGCGGCCCGACAAAGCACAGGATCGGGCTGCGGCCCTCGGGATTGAGCTGATGGATCGCCAGGTTTTCGAGAATCCGCCGCTTGACCTTGGCGAGCCCGAAATGATCGGCATCGAGGGTGCGGCGCGCCTCGGCGATGTCGATCGGCTTGCCCGATTCGATCGACCACGGCAATTCGATCAGCCATTCGAGATAGGTGCGCGCCATCGAATATTCGCCGGCCTGTTCGGGCATCCGCTCGAGCCGGGCCAGCTCGCGCTTGGCGTGCTCCTCGACCTCGGCCGGCATCTTGGCTTCGGCGATCTTTTTCGCGAGCTCGGCGATTTCCTGGCTCTTGGCGTCGTCGCCCTCGCCCAGCTCCTTCTGGATCGTCTTCATCTGCTCGCGCAGCAGGAACTCGCGCTGGCGATCGTCGATCTTTTCCTTGGTCTGCTCGCTGATCTGGCGCGACAGCCGCAGCACCTCGGTGCGGTAGGCGAGCATCGTCGACACCCGCTGCAGCCGGCTCTCGATATCGACGGTTTCGAGAATTTCCTGCTTTTCCGCCGGGGTGATGTCCATAAACCCGGCGATCAGGTCGGCGAGCGCGGCCGGCGAGGTCGCCGATTGCACCGCATTGACCAGCTCGACCGGGGTCTGCGGCAGCAGCTGCAATACCTCCATCGCCTGGTTGCGCAAATTGAGCGTGCGCGCCTCGATGTCCTTGCTGCTGGCCTCGGGCTCGGCCAGGCGCTCGATCCGCGCCACCAGAAACGGGTAGCCATCGACAAAATCGCGAATGCGAAAGCGCCGCTCGCCCTGGCTGATCACATGATGCTGCCCATCCGGGCTGGTCACGTAGCGCAGGATGTTGGCCTCGGTGCCCATGCGGTGAAGATCGACCGGGATCGGGTCCTCGGTCGCCGGGTCGCGCTGCAGGACGAGGCCGATCGGCCGGTTCAGCCGGATCGCGGCCTGCGCCGCGGTGATCGAGCGCTGGCGCCCCAAGGTGACTGGCAGCACGGTGCCGGGGAACAGGACGAGGCTGCGGGTCGGGACCAGGATCAGCGCATCGGCCGGCAGCGCCGGGATTCCGGCCAGCGCGCTCTCGATGGCGCCCGATGGCGGCGGCGACGCAGGCTCCGCCGTGCGCAATTCATGTTCTTCTAGGGGCATATGCAAAATCCTCGGCAAAGTCGCGATCGCGGCGGGCGTCTGCGCATCACAGCTTGTGCAATTGGACCATCAGGCAGCCATTGGCGAGATGCCGGCCGGAAATCTCGAAGCGGGCCGGCGGCAATTCGATCCGCCGCTCGAAATGCCCGTGCGGCAGCTCCAGCCGGTGAATCCTGGCGCGCGCCAGCTCGCGCGGCAGCGGGCGCTCGCCGCTGACCACCAGCACCCCCGCGCTCATCGTCACACTGATGTGCTCGCTGTCGACACCGGGCAGGGCCACCAAGATGGTCAGCGCATCGTCGGTTTCGAAGATGTCGCACGGCGCCTCCCAGTGGGGGGTCGCGGGGCCTCGATGAAAGAACTGACGGTGCAGGCGCTCGGCGCGTTCCATCGCCTCGCAGGCTTTTGCCCACATCAAGGCTTCCAGCTGTCGTTCCGGCATTATCGGCTCCGAACGGGGCGGCGGCACCGCCCGTTTCCGGCGACGCCTACTCGGGGTGATATAGTGACGCTCTTACGGTCGGGGAGAGCGAATTGCGCATTTGGCCGGCGGGCGCCGGTGGAATGCTCCGATCGGCGACGCAAGGCTAGGCTCGCGGCGCGAAACCGGCTATCAGCCTTGGGGAAACGTCTGACAGGGGCGATCGGTGGCAGAGATCAGCGAAAAAACCAAAGCTCACGTCGCCGGCATCGCCGCCGAAGCGGAGCGCGTCGAGACCCCGTGCGGCGACGGCGGCATGGTCTGGCGCGTCTGGGGCAGCGGGCCACCGCTGGTGCTGCTGCATGGCGGCTATGGCTCATGGACGCACTGGATCAGGAACGTGCTGCCGCTGTCGCGCGGGTTCACCGTGGTCGCCCCCGATCTGCCGGGGCTCGGCGCGTCGGCGACGCCGCCCGAGCCGCACACCGCCGAGGGGCTGGCCCGCATCGTCGTCGATGGGCTCGACCTCGTGCTTCCCCGCAGCGAGCGCATGCACATCGCCGGCTTCTCGTTTGGCGGGGTGCTGGGCGGCCACGTCGTGGCCCGGCTCGGCGAGCGAGTGCGCGCCTTTACCGTGGTCGGCTCGAACGGGCTTGGCCTGGTGCGCCAGCCGACCGATCTGCGGCGCGTGCCGCCGGGCGCCTCGACCGAGGACGCGCTCGAGGTTCACCGGCACAATCTCGGCGCCATGTTGATCGCCGATCCGGCGAAGATCGACGAGCTCGCGGTCTATCTCCAGTCTGAAAACGCGCCGCGCGCCCGGGTCAGAAGCCGGCGCTTCTCGCGCGCCGACACCTTGGCGCGAGCGCTGCCGCTGATCACAGCCCGGCTCGACGGCATCTGGGGCGGGCGCGACGCCACCGCTTACCCGCACCTCGACGAGCGCGCGCAAGTCCTGCGCTCGTTCCAGCCCGACGCCCGCTTCGAAGTGATCGAAGGTGCGGGCCACTGGGTGCAATACGAAGCCGCCGACCGCTTCAACCGGCTGCTCGCCGAGATCGTCGCCCAGCGCCGGAGTGCCTCGCCATGACCACCGAAAACGCCGTTTCGCTCGCCGGCAAGGTCGCGGTGGTGAGCGGCGGCTCGAGCGGCATCGGTGCGGCGAGCGTGCGGCTCTTGGCGGCGGCGGGGGCGCGGGTCGTGGTCGGCTACAACAAGGGCGCCGAGCGCGCCGCGGCGCTGATCGCCGAGCTGCCCGGGAACGGGCACAAGCCGATGCACCTGCCGCTCGAGGACACCGCCCAGATCCGCAAGGTGGCGGCCGCGGTCAAGGACGAGTTCGGCCGCGCCGACATCCTGATTAATTCGGCCGGCTTTACCCGGATGGTGCCGCACCACGACCTCGAAGCGCTCGACGACGATCTGATCGATGCGGTGCTGACCGCCAATGTGCGCGGGCCGTTCGCGACGATCCGCGCCTTTGTTCCGCTGTTGCGCCAGTCGGGCGACGGGGTCATCGTCAACATCTCCTCGGGCGCGGCGCAGCACGGCACCGGCAGCTCGATCATCTACGGCGCGTCCAAGGCGGCGCTCAACACGATGAGCCTGGCGCTGGCGCGGGTGCTCGGCCCCGAGATCCGCGTTGTCATCGTCGCACCGGGGATGGTTCATACCGGCTTTGTGCCCGGGCGCACCGAGGAGATGATGGCCAAGGCGGCGGCGGCAACGCCGCTCAAGCGGGCGATCGAGGCCCATGACGTGGCGCTTGCGGTCATGGCCAGCATCACCCATCTGACCCACACCACCGGATCGATCATCACCGTCGACGCAGGACGTCATTTGTAATGAGCGCGCTGCGCAAATGGAGGCGGCTCACCCTCGGCCGTCGCGCCCAGCCGCCGCCGGCCGAGCCCGCCGAACCAGGAACCAAGCCCGCCGCCGCCGTGTTCAAAGCACGGCCGGGGAGGGGCGCCATGGGGAGCATCGCGCGGCAACGCGAGGTCATCGACCGCCGGGCATTGGCCGAAGAATTGTCGAAGGCTGCCCTTAGCTCGGTCAAATCGGCGGGCCTCGACCGCGCCCCGCTGGTCGGGCCACTGCGGGCGGCGCTCGATGCCGGGCGAAGCGAAATCCGCCGCCGTTTCGAGGCCGCCGGCAACGGCGCCGCGGTGGTGCGCGAGCAGTGCTTTTTGATCGATCAGCTGATCCGCGCGCTGTTCGATGTGGTCACCTGCGAGGTCTATCCGCTGGCCAACCCGACCTCGGGCGAGCGTTTGGCGTTGGTCGCGGTCGGCGGCTACGGGCGCGGCGAGATGGCGCCCTATTCCGACATCGATCTGTTGTTTCTGCTGCCCTACAAGCAGACGCCGCACACCGAGCAGGTGATCGAGTATGCTGCTCTATGTGCTGTGGGACCTCGGGCTCAAGGTCGGGCACGCGACGCGCTCGGTCGAGGAGTGCCTGCGCCAGGCGAAGTCCGATCTGACGATCCGCACCGCGCTTGCTCGAAGCGCGCTATCTGTGGGGCGAGGAGGCGCTGTTCTCCGAGCTTAAAACGCGCTTCGACAGTGAAATCCTGCGCGGCACCGCGGCCGAGTTCGTCGAGGCCAAGCTCGCCGAGCGCGATGAGCGGCACCGTCGGGTCGGCGACAGCCGCTACCAGCTCGAGCCGAACGTCAAGGAGGGCAAGGGCGGCCTCGCGACCTGCATACCCTGTTCTGGCTCGCCAAATACATCTACCGCATCGACGACGTCGCCCGAGCTGGTCGAGCTCGGCGTGCTGTCGGCCGAGGAGTCGCAGCGCTTTGCCCGCGCACAGGGCTTTTTGTGGACGGTGCGCTGTCATCTGCATTTCCTCGCCGGCCGCGCCGAGGAGCGGCTGACCTTCGACCTGCAGAGCGAGATCGGGCGGCGCATGGGCTATACCGACCACGCCGGCAGCCGCGGCGTCGAGCGCTTCATGAAGCACTATTTCCTGGTCGCGAAGGATGTCGGCGACCTGACCCGGATCTTCTGCGCGATCCTCGAAGCCGATCAGCAGCGCAAGCGCCGGCTTTCCTGGGTGCGCTGGGGGGTGGGCCGGCGCGGGCTCGATGGGTTTGTGCTCGACGGCGAGCGGCTGACCATCCCGTCCGAGGATTTCTTCCAGAACGAGCCCGATCGGCACTGCTGCGCCTGTTCCATGTCGCGCAGCAGAGCGGGCTCGACATTCACCCGCGCGCCCTGCGCCGCGGCTACGCCAGTCGCTGCGGCTGATCGACGCCGAGCTGCGCGAAGATCCCGAACGCGAACCGCCTGTTCCTCGAGATACTGACCTCGCGCAAGGACCCGGAAACAGCGCTGCGGCGGATGAACGAGGCCGGCGTGTTCGGCCGCTTCATCCCTGATTTCGGGCGGGTCGTCGCGCAGATGCAGTACGACATGTACCACCATTACACGGTCGACGAGCACACGCTGTTCGCGATCGGCATCCTGCACAAGATCGAGACCGGGCTGCTCAAGGACGAGCTGCCGTTGGCGAGCGCGTTGGCGCCGACGATCGTCTCGCGCCGCGCGCTCTACGTCGCTGTCTTGCTGCACGACATCGCCAAGGGCCGCGGCGGCGACCATTCGGTGCTCGGCGAGCGCATCGCCGTCAAGCTCGGGCCGCGGCTCGGGCTGTCGGCCGAGGAGACCGAGACGGTCGCCTGGCTGGTGCGCTGGCACCTATTGATGAGCGACACCGCCTTTAAGCGCGATATCGGCGATCCGCAGACGATCGGCGATTTTGTCGGAGCAGGTGCAGTCGCCCGAGCGGCTGAAGCTGCTTGCTGCTGCTGACCATCGCCGACATCCGCGCGGTCGGGCCGCAGGTGTGGAACGGCTGGAAGGCGGCGCTGCTGCGCGAGCTTTACCACCGCGCCGTCGAGCTTATGTCGGGCGGGCTCGCCGCCGAGGCCGCAGGATGCGCGGGTCGCCGCGGCGCAGGACGCGGCGCGCGAGCGGCTGCCCGATTTCAGCGAGGCCGAGTTCGCGGCATTCGCCAAGAGCGGCTATCCGTTCTACTGGCTGTCCTTCGATCGCCGAGACCCATGCCCGGCATGCCCGGCTGATGCGCGAGGCGGACGCCAGCGGCGCGCCGCTTGACCGTCGAAAAGCGGGTCGATCGGCAGCGCGCGGTGACCGAGATCACGCTCTATACCGCCGACCATCCGGGCCTGTTCTCGCGCATCGCCGGCGCGCTGGCGGTCAGCGGCGCCAATATCGTCGATGCCCGGATCATGACGATGTCGAACGGCATGGCGCTCGACACGTTCTGGGTGCAGGACCTCGCCGGCCGGCCGTTCGACCGGCCGGACAAGCTCGCCCGGCTCGCCGTCGTGTTCGAGAATGTGCTGACCGGCGATCTGAAGCCGCATCGCGAGCTCGCCCGGCCGCCCGCTTTCCCGAGCCGGACGCAGGTGTTTACCGTGGCGCCGCGCGTTCTCGTCGATAACCAGGCGAGCGGCTCGCATACGGTGATCGAGGTCAATGGCCGCGACCGGCCGGGCCTGTTGTTCGAGCTGACCCGCGAATTGACCCGGCTCAGCCTGCAAGTCTCGAGCGCCAAGATTTCGACCTACGGCGAAAAAGTGGTCGACGTGTTCTACGTCAAGAACTTGTTCGGCCATAAGGTCGAGCACCCGGTCAAGCTCGCCGATATCCACGCCACCCTCGAGGCTGTGCTGGCCCGCGGCAACCCGGCCGCGGCGCCTGTCGAGCCCGCGTCCGCCACCGCCCCAGCGGCGGAGTAAACCTGGAGTGCGGCGGGATCAGTAATTCGAGATCTCGATCAGGTTCTGGTCGGGGTCGCGGATGTAGACCGACTGGATCGTGCCGATGGCGCCGGCACGCGGCCCCGGCCCGGCCACGATCGACACCCCGCATTCGCGAAGGTGCGCGGTCACCTCGGCGAGCGGCGTTGCGGTGATAAAGCACAGATCGCCCGAGCCCGGGGTCGGCTTGTCGGCGACCAGGCCGGGGATGTTGTCGGCCGGGTGCAGGTTGATTTTTTGCTGGCCGAAGCGGACCGCGGTGCGCCCCTCGCCAAAGGTTATGACCTCCATTCCCAAGACCCGCGTGTAGAACTCGCAGGTGCGGCCGATATCGGCGACGGTCAGCACCAGATGGTCGAGGCGTTCGATCTCCATGGGTGGAGCTTTCGGCTGTGAGGGCGGGCAACCAGCTTGCCACGCTCGCCGCCCCTCGGCCAGCCGATGTCGCAGCGAAATGCCGCGCGGCGGTATTCGGGTGTAAGTTCAGGGCTGCGGGTTGGGCGCGCTGGCGATCGGGCCCGTATCGGCGACAGCGGCGCCGAGAATCCGGCCGTCCGGTTCCTGCAAGATGGCGGCGATGCGGTCTGACCGCCAGGGCACCGGCGCCGTCACCGTGCCGGCGTGCCCGGTGAAACGGCCGACCTCGGCGAAGCCGCGGACGACATCGACATGGGCCAGCGTCCGGCCCGCGTTTTCGCCGCGTTCGACCGTATCGGCACGGCGGCGGTCAAAGCCGATCAGCCATATAGCGGCCGACGCCGCGTTGCCGCTGGCGCCGAGCCCGACCCGCGCCTGGCCATGGTCGAGAGTGAGGGTCATCCGCACGGGCGCGCGCCCCTCCCGGGCCTTGGCGAGCACGGTTTCGACCGCGGCGCGATCCGAGCCGACCGCTTGCCATCGGCCATCGACGACGATCTGCGGCGTGTAGACGCCATCGAGGCCGAGAAGCCGGGCATAGCGCTGCTGCCGCGCGGTCGCCTCGGGGCTCGAATAGGGATCTTTCCAACCTAGCCGGTTCCAGTAATCGACGTGAAACGACAACGCCAGGACATCTGGCCGGATCGCCAACTCGGCGAGCAAGGCATCGGCCGGCGGGCAGGACGAACAGCCCTCGGAAGTGAACAACTCGACGACGATCGGCGGCCCGGCCGCCGCGCCGGCCGGCGCCGCGAAGACCACGAGGCCGAGTAGAACGCCGAGCGAGGCAAAAGCAGCCAGGGTCTTGGTCATTGCGCGAGACTACCGCAGCGCCCTCGCGGTGTTCGGTCACCAGACCGTGAGGGGCGATCAACAGAGCGTGAGAGGGGCGGGATCGCGCGCCGCCGATTTTGTCCGTTCGAGACGCCACCACGCTTCGAGCACGCAGGCGACCGACCAGGCCTGCGCCGGACAGCCGCGCGGCGTGTGCGGCGGATCGCCGTCGAAGATCTCACTGACCTGGCCGAGCCCGGCATCGGCCAAATGGTCGCCGATCGGCTCGAGGAAGCGCTGTGCCGCCGCGGCATCGCCATGGACGCGGTAATGCGCCAATGCCCAGGGCCCGAGCAGCCAGGCCCACACCGTGCCCTGGTGATAGGCGCCGTCGCGCTCGGTCACGGTGCCGTGATAGCGGGCGCAGTAGGCCGCTTCACCCGGAGCCAAGGAGCGCAGCCCGTACGAGGTGACGAGCGCGCGCGCCGCAGCGCCGCACCACTGCGCGCTGCATCTCCGGGTCGAGCGGGCTCGCCCACAGGCTGACTGCGAAAACCTGGTTTGGGCGCAGGCTCGCGTCCGGCCCGTCCGGCCCGTCAATCACATCATAGAGGCCATCGCCGCCCGGCAGCGCGAAGCGGGCAAAGCCCTCTCGCGCCTTCGCTGCCGCGGCGCGGTAGCGCTCGTTGGGCGCGCCGATCCGCCCGGCCATCGCCGCCATCGCGGCGAGCGCGTTGTACCACAGCGCGTTGATCTCGACCGGCTTGCCGATGCGCGGGGTGACCACCCAATCGCCGACCTTGGCATCCATCCAGGTCAGCTGCACGCCCGCCTCGCCGGCATGCAGCAGCCCGTCGGCAGGATCGACCCCGATGCCGTAGCGGGTGCCCCTGATGTGCCAGTCGATGATCTCGGCCAGCACCGGGAAGACTCGGTGCAACGCCGCCTCGTCGCCGGTGGCGTCGAGATAGGCGCGCCACGCCTCGATGTACCAGAGACTGGCGTCGGCGGTGTTGTAATCGGGCGCCGCCCCGGCGCCGGGGAAGACGTTCGGCAGCATGCCGCGATCGACAAAGCGGGCGAAGGTTTCGAGGATCAGCAGGGCATTGTCGAACCGGCCGGTCGCCAGGCACAGCCCGGGCAGCGAGATCATCGTGTCGCGGCCCCAATCGCCAAACCAGGGATAGCCGGCGATGACCGAGCATCCCTCGGGCAGCCCCGGCAACGGGCGGGCGATAATGTAGAGGTCGGTGGCGAGGACCAGCCGCATGACCCATGCTGGGCGCGTTGGCGAACACCGGATCGGCGGCGATTGCGCGTTGCAGCACGCCGCGGTCATGGGCGCGGCGGCGCCCTAGCGCGGCGTCGAGGTCGAGCGCGGCATCGAGGCCGGGTGCGGCGCGGGGGTCGAGGCTGGCGGCAAAGCCGTGCCAAATCCCAGGCGGCAGCGGCAAATCGAGGTCGCCGACATGGAGGTGCGCGTCGTGCGCGTCGAGGCCGCGCTCGCGCTCGACCGGCAGGTCGAAGTCCCGATACCAGTCGCTATGCGCGGTGATCGAGCCGCCATTCGCAACGATGCGCAACGTGAAGCGGTCGGCGACCGCGATGGTCAAGGTCTGCCGGTCGGCGACGATCCGCGGGGCGAAACCGGGCGGCCAGGTGTTGCCGTGATGGTCTCGGCCGTTGGCCAGCAAGACCACCGACAGATGCGCCGCCTCGCCGGCATCCGCGTCGAGCCGCCAGGCGACATAGACTGTGTCGGCGCCAGGCTCCAGCCAGATCCGCTGCTCCACCCTCCGGTCGCCAAACGCGAACCGCCAGACCGGGACCGTGCCGTCGAGGCGAAAGCTTTCGAGCGCCAGATGCCCTTGGGGCTCGACCGCGCCACTTGCCCATCGATTAGCAAACAGCGGGTGGCAGCCGGCATCGTCGCGCAAATGCGCGTCGGCCTTGGCGAGGACCAGCACCCGGCCGAGCGGCGGATCGATTGGCGCCACCAAGAGCGCGTGATAGCGCCGCGCCAGGGTCTGCGCGATCGTGCCGCCGGCATAGCCGCCGCGGCCGTTGGCGAGCCACCATTCGCGCCTCTCGGCGAGCGCCAGATCGCCGCAAACCGCGCGGCCAAAGCGGATCGGCGCCAGCCGCGCGAGCGGGTCCGGCGGCACCCTAGCGACGCCTTACCGCGCGCCGACCGGCTCGGGCAAAACCGCCTCGGCCGAAACCGGCGGCGCCACCTCGGCGGTGCGGGCGGTCGGATAGGTGCGCAGCAGGAGCGCCACCAGGGCGGTCCAGCCGGTCTGGTGCGAGGCGCCGAGCCCCTTGCCGGTGTCGCCGTCAAAAAATTCGTAGAACAGCAGATGGTTGCGGAAGCTCGGATCGTTCTGCTCAAGCGGCGAATCGCCAAAGACCGGCCGGCGCCCTTTCGTATCGCGCAAGAACAGCCGGCACAGGCGGCGCGACAATTCGGCCGCCACCTCGCCCAGATGCAGCAAGATGCCGGAGCCGACCGGGCATTCGACCGTGAAATCGTCGCCGTAATAGCTGTGAAACCGCAGCAGCGATTCGATCAACAGAAAATTGACCGGAAACCAGACCGGCCCGCGCCAGTTCGAATTGCCGCCGAACACGTTCGAGGCGCATTCGCCAGGGGAATATTCGACGCTGATATGGTTGCCGGCATGCTCGAACACGTAAGGGTTCTTCTCATGGAACTTCGACAGCGAGCGCACGCCGTGATCCGACAGGAACTCGGTCTCGTCGAGCATGCGGCTTAAGAGGCGCTTCATGCGGTGGCCGCGCAGCAACGATAACAGGTGCCGCTCGCCGGCGCTGGGGTCGCGCCAGCGCGAAACCAGCTGTGCGAGCTGCGGGCGGTGGTCAAGAAACCAATGGGCGCGCGCGCTGAATTTCGGCAGCCGGGTGAACACCGAGGCATCCAGCACCTCGACCGCGAACAGCGGGATCAGCCCGACCATCGAGCGCAGCCGCAGCGGGATCCGCTCGCCGTCAGGCAGGTGCAGAACGTCGTAGTAGAACTCGTCGGTGTCGTCCCACAAGCCGATCCCCTCGCCGCCGATATTGGTCATCGCCTCGGCGATATAGAGGAAATGCTCGAAGAATTTGGTGGCGATGTCCTCATAGACCCGATCGTCGAGGGCGAGCTCGATGGCGATGCGCATCATGTTGAGCGCGTACATCGCCATCCAGGCGGTGCCGTCCGACTGGTTGATCGTGCCGCCGGTCGGCAACGGCGCGCTGCGGTCGAAGATGCCGATATTGTCGAGGCCGAGAAAGCCGCCCTGAAAGATGTTTCTCCCCTCAACGTCCTTGCGGTTCACCCACCAGGTGAAATTGACCAACAGCTTATGGAACACGCGCTCGAGAAAATTCCGGTCACCCTTGCCGCCGTGGAGCTCGCGGTCGATCTCGTAAACCCGCCATGTCGCCCAGGCATGCACCGGCGGGTTGACATCGCCAAAGGCCCATTCATAGGCGGGCAATTGGCCGTTTGGCGCCATGTACCATTCACGCCGCAACAGGACGAGCTGGCTCTTGGCGAATTCCGGATCGATCAGGGCCAGGGTCACGCAGTGGAAGGCGAGGTCCCAGGCCGCGTACCACGGGTATTCCCATTTGTCCGGCACCGACATGACGTCGGCGTTGTTCAGGTGGCGCCAGTCGGAATTGCGGCCGTGCAGTCGTGACTTCGGCGGCTTGGGCTGCAAGGGATCGCCGTCGAGCCATTCGGGGATGTCGATGTAATAAAACTGCTTGGTCCACAGCATGCCGGCAAAAGCCTGGCGCTGCACCAGCCGCGCATCGGGATCGTCGATGCCCTGCTGCAAGGCGTCGTAAAATTCGTCGGCTTCGGCGCGGCGCCGGCGGAGGATTTCATCGAAATCGTCAAAGCCCGGCCCGTCGCCGTCGGGCATCAGCCGCAGGCGAAAGCGCGCCTCGCCGCCCCCCGGCACGGTAATGCGGTAGTGTGCGGCGAGCTTAGTGCCAAGCCGCGCCGGGTTCACCGCGCTGCAGTCGCCGTTGACAATATAGTCGTTGATCCCGTCCTTGAAATACTGCCCCGGCGCCGCCGTGCCCCACAACCGCCGGACATTCGTCTCGTTCTCGCAAAACAGAAATTCGGGTTGGCCGTCGCAGAGCAGGCGCATTGGCGGCAGCAGCGGGTGAGCGACCGAAACCGAGTCGCCGCCGCGCGTCAGAATCCGCGGCTTCATCGAATCCGGCCGCCACGACCAGATGTTGCGCGCCCACAGCTGCGGCAGCACGTGCAAGGTGGTTTCCGCCCCCGCCCGATTGTGCACCGTCACCTGCATCAGGATGTCGTCGGTGTCGGCCTTGGCGTATTCGATCTCGACATCGAAATAGCGGTTGTCGGCAAACACCCCGGTATCGATCACCTCGAATTCGGGCATGTCCTTGCCGCGCCGCCAGTTTTCCTCAACCAGCTGGCTGTAGGGGAAGGCAGCCTGCGGATACTTGTACAGCATACGCATGTAGGAATGGGTCGGCGTGCCGTCCAAATAGTAATAAAGCTCTTTGACGTCCTCGCCGTGGTTTCCCTCGGAATTGGTCAGCCCGAAAAACCGTTCCTTGAGGATCGGGTCCTGGCCGTTCCACAGCGCCAGGCCGAGGCACAGCAGCAATTTGTCGTCGCCAAAGCCGCCGATCGCATCCTCGCCCCAGCGATAGGCGCGGCTGCGCGCATGGTCGTGCGGCAGATATTCCCAGGCGGTGCCGTAGGGGCTGTAATCCTCGCGCACCGTGCCCCATTGCCGGTCACTCAGATACGGCCCCCAGCGCCGCCACTTGACGCGCTTGCCGATCTGCGTGAGCCGCGCCGCCTCGGCCGTTTCCGCCGCCGGCCCGCCCGGCCCTCGATCCGCCGCCGCCATCGCCTACGTTCCTTGCGCCGTTCCGCACACAGCCCCTGCGCGAGAGGCTATTCCGTCTGCACGCCGCCACCAATCACTTTACCGGGAAATGAGTTGAGCCGCGGACTTGACCCATATGACCGGTCAGGGGACGATCGTCGCATCGGCGAGGCAAGAACCCTACAAAACGGGGGGCCAAACACGCCCGTCACACTCAATCATAGGGAGGAGGACGATGGGTATTTTTTTGAGCAGACGCGAGCTTGCCGCGACTGAACCGGCAGAGACGGCGGCGTTCCGCTCGCCGGTGCCGACACGGATGGTGTCGAACGGCGAGTTCAACCCATTGCCGCAGACACCGCAGCAGCGCCAGTTCGAGGCGAGGTTGAAGGAGCTGGCCGGGGCGAACGCGAAAAAGCTCGGCACCAGCCGCCGTAATTTCCTGCGCACCAGCTGCGGCATGGCTGCCGCCTTTATCGCGATGAACGACGTGTTCGGGAGGGTCTTCGAGGTATCGCCGGCCGAAGCGGCCGAGCCTGAAGCCGCGGCCCATCGGGCGCAGGGCCTAAAGGGCCAGTTCATCCTCGACGACCAGCTGCATTTTGTAAACGACGACTACAGTGTTCCGGATATTCTCGCGCTCGCCAAATATGCCGACCAGTATTGGGATCCGGGCCTGTTGAAGGATGCTTATGGGGACTCGCTCGATCGTTTCAAATTCGATAATTTCTTGAAGGAGGTCTATCTCGACAGCGATATGAAGATCGGCCTGTTGAGCGGTGCGCCGTTCGACAACAAAGCCGAATGGTTCTTGACCAACGACCAGATCAAGCAGGCGGCCGACACCGTCAACAGCATCGCCGGGTCGAATCGGCTGCTGTTCCATTCGGTCATTACGCCTCTGCAGCCGGGCTGGATGGAGGAGGTCGATCGCTGCATCGCAGAGGTCAAGCCGAACAGCTGGAAGGGCTACACGATCGGCGATCCGCTCAATGTCAAGACGACCAAATACCCGTGGCGGCTCGACGACGAAAAGGTCGTCTACCCGTTTTACGAAAAGGCGGTGAAGGCCGGGATCACCACTGTGTGCATCCACAAGGGCCTGCTGCCCGCGGATTATGCGACCGCGATCCCGGGCGGCGCGTGGAAATACGCGACCGTCGACGATTTGCCAAAAGCGGCGAAGGACTGGCCGCAGATCAACTTTGTGATCTATCACTCGGCGCTGCGGCCGTTCACCGAATCGCCGGACCCGGCTTTGGCCCGATTCGAGAAGGACGGTTATATCGAATGGGCCTCGGATCTGGCGGCGATCCCGGAAAAGCATGGGGTCCGCAACGTCTACGCCGATATCGGCACCTCATTTGCGATGTCGGCGACGGCGAACCCGCGTTTTTGCGCCGCATTCATGGGCACCCTGATCAAGGGGCTGGGCCAC
The DNA here is from genome assembly GCA_963738185.1 of uncultured Alphaproteobacteria bacterium. Taxonomy (GTDB): domain Bacteria; phylum Pseudomonadota; class Alphaproteobacteria; order ATCC43930; family CGMCC-115725; genus AP-15. The sequence continues at coordinate 2,526,996 of CAVTVA010000003.1, forward strand.
GATCACGTGTTCTGGGGCACCGACTCGGTGTGGTACGGCTCGCCGCAGTGGCAGATCGAGGCCTTCCGCCGCCTCGAAATCCCCGAGGATATGCGCAAGAAGCACGGCTTTGCCGCGCTCGGAGCGGCCGATGGCGCCATCAAAAACGCGATCTTCGGCACCAATGCGCTGCGTTTCTACAAGCTCCAGCAGCATGCAGAGCTGACGCCATGGGACGAAGACGGGCTCGGCCGGATGAAGGCCGCCTATCTCGGCGATCGCCCGGCACCGAGCCTCGCCGCCTACGGCTACGTCGCCCGCGGCTGATCGGCGTGGCCGCTAGTGTCCTGATCGAGAAATTCGTGCGATCTAGTCGCTGCAACTTCTCTCTTCTCATACCGGCGAAGCAGGCCGTGTGAAAACTGCATGTCCGCCTTCCTCGGACCCCTTTCCCGTCATTCCCGCGCAAGCGGGAATCCAGGGATTTCAGCCTGTTGCCCTGGGTCTCCGCTTTCGCGGAGACGACGATTCTGGATGGCCGGCACGGTTTTCACACAGCCTGGAAGGCCGGTACCCATGCCCGAAATGGGTCCCGGCTTGCGTCCGGGATGGCTGTGTTAAAGATATGCACAACTTCCCGATTGGGGCATTAGAGCTTATTCAGTCAGGTTGCCCCTTTCTCGTCGCTGGGGTCCAGGAGAGCCGTGAGGTCGCTTGCTGCTGGGTTCGCGCTTTCGAGCGTGCTAACGCCAAAAAGGTCAATGAGGTGATCCGATGACAGAGCAGAAGTCCGGCCGCGCGCATCTGATTGCCGGCGGTTTTCCGCCGGGCTCGATGGCCGGGCACGACCATGACTACGCCCGCCTGCGGCTGTTGGGGCTGCTGGCCGAGCGCGAGGCTCCGGCCTCGGTCGCCAACGACTTCGCCGATGTCGAGAAGTGGCTGCCCGCTGCCCAACTTCTGATCACCTACGTCGCCGGCCCCTATCCCGACGCCGGCGCAGTGCCGCGCCCTCGAAGATTGGCTGGAGGCGGGCGGGCATTGGCTGGGCTTGCATGGGACCAGCGGCGGCCGCGCCGAGCGCGTCCCGGGCACGCGCCAGCGCCGCACCGTCAGGACCGAGCATCACGCGCTCCTCGGCTGCCGGTTTTTGACCCATCCGGCGATCTGCAAGATCCGGGTCGAGGTGAATGCCGCCGATCACCCGCTGACCCGAGGGCTCGGCAAATCCTTCGAGGTCGAGGACGAGCCGTATTTTGTCGAGCTGCAAGATCCGGGCTCGGCGCAAATCCTCTTGACCGCCGATTACGGGCCGAGCGGCGCTTCGCCCGCGATCGGGATGCTCTATCCGTCGGATACCTCGCTGCTGCCCGACGGGCGGACCCGCGTGCTCGGCTATACCCGCGCGGTCGGCAGATGGCGGCGTGACCTATTTGGCGCTCGGCCATTGCCACAACCCGGCGATCCGGGCGGGCCGGCCCGCCGACCCCGCGGATACGACGCCGCCCACCTTTCGCGGGGCGTGGCAGACCGAGGGGTTCATGACGCTGCTGCGCAACGCCATCGACTGGGGCATCAGCGCGTAATGTCGTCCGAATTTGCTTCCGCCGCGGCCGGCCACGATCCGCCGGCTCCTTGCCGTTCGGGCGATGACAGCGCGCTCGCCGGCGGCGGAGCGCGCCTTGCTGGAGCGGGCGCGGGCGCTGATCCCGCGGCTTGCCGAGCGCGCGCCGGCCGCCGCCGCGGCGCGGCGACTGCCGGCCGAGACCATCGACGAGTACCGCGCCGCCGGCATCCTGCGCATCCTGCAGCCGCGGCGCTTTGGCGGGATGCGAGGGCCGGTTCAGCCTGTTCTCGCGGATCGTCGAGGAATTGACCTGGGGCTGCGCGTCGTCGGCCTGGGTGTACGCGGTCCTGGCCGAGCACCAGTGGATCATCGCGCAGTATCCCGAGCAGGCGCAGATCGACGTCTGGGGCGACGATCCGCAAGCCGTCGCCGCGTCCTCGCTGGCGCCGCGCGCGGCCGCCAAGCGCGTGCCGGGCGGCTGGCGGCTGAGCGGCCGCTTCCCGTTTTCCAGCGGCTGCGATTATGCGCAATGGGCGATCCTCGGCGCCTTTCTCGGCGAGATGGGCGATCCGCGGCATATCGCCTATCTCTTGGCCCCGCTCGCCGAGATCGAGATCGTCGACGACTGGCGCACCCTCGGCCTCGCCGGCACCGGCAGCAAGACGCTGGTGCTGCGTGATGTGTTCATTCCCGAGCACCGCTCGGTGATGGTCGCCGATTTGTTTGCCGGGACCCCGCCTGGGGCATTGGTGCATCCCGACTATCCGGTGCTGCGCGCGCCGCGCGGCTTTCTCGTCTCCTATTCGCTGCCACCGGTCGCGGTAGCACTCGGCCGCCGCGCCCTCGACATCGCCTGTGCCAAGCTCGCCGGCCGAGTGTCGCGCGGCGTGAGCCGGGTGGCCCAGTCCGAGGTCGTGCAGATGGCGGTCGGCGAGGCCGCGGCGGCGGTCGACACTGCTACATTGCTGCTGCACACCGGGCGCGAGACCAGCACCGCCGAAGTGTCGTCGGGGCGCAGGATTACCGAGGCCGAAGCATTGCGCGCGCGCCGCGACATGGTGTTCGCGCAGCACCAGGTGGGCTGGGCGGTTGATCGGTTGTGCGAGATGGACGGCGCGCGCTGGGTCTATGACAGCGACGAACTGGGGGCGATCCGGCGCGATGTGATGACGATCCTGACCCACCATGCCGCGAGCCGCCAGGCCGCAATGGCGCCCTATGGCCGCATGCTGCTCGCTGAGCGTGGCAGCGGCGGGTGAGCGGAGGCCGGTTTAGCTCGGCGCGATCAGCGTAATTCCAGGAAAATAGCTGCGGTAGCGCCGGGCATCACGGGTGATCAGCGGCGAATCAGAGATCACTGCATGGGCGCCGATCAAGAAATCAGCGAGCACCCCCGTCCGGCCGCCGCCGGCGCGGCGATACCGTTGAAACGCTTTGCCGGCTAGAAACAAAGCCATGCGCGGCATTGGTGCCACGGCGATACCCGCCTCGGCGGGCATCTCGTCCAGATCCTCGGCGCGTTGATAGCCGACCGACAACTCTGCGTAGACGATGTCGTTGATCCCCAGCTGATCTCGTGCGGCTGCAAGCAACAATCGCTGCTGCGACCATTCGGCCCAGATCGGATCGTCGGCGGTGACATCCACGAGCACGTTGGTATCAACCAGGATCACTCGTCGTCGTCGCCGCGCAGAAACCGCATCATCTCATCGGTGGTCATGCCCAGCTTCGCGCTGCCGCGCAGGCGGGCAAACCGGTCCTGTGGCGGGCCGCCGCCGGTTTTGAGGAACACGCGCCCGTCCTCGGCGAGCTCAAACCAGATATCCGAGCCCGGCTTCAACCCCAGATAATCGCGCAACCGCTTGGGGATCGTCACCTGACCCTTCGCCGTGAGCTTGGTCATCATTCGCCTCGTAATACCTAGGTCGTCAGCGGTAATACGTCGTCAGCGGTAATACATAGCCTCGAGATGCCGATTGTGCGAGGATCGGCCAGCTTGGATCGTGGAGTTAAGGGGCGGTGAGTTGCTTGTAGAGATAGGCCATTTTGCGCTGGTCCTGGCGCTGTTGGTGGCGGCGGCGCAGGGGGTGGTGCCATTGGTCGGCGCGCAGGCGAAGAGCCGGGCGCTGATGGATGTGGCGCGGCCGGCGGCGCTGCTGCAGCTGGGCCTGGTGGCGCTGTCTTTTGCGATCTTCATCCACGCCCACATCGTCTCCGATTTCTCGGTGCTCAACGTCTTTGAGAATTCGAGCCTCGTCAAAGCCGATGCTCTACAAGGTGACCGGCGCGTGGGGCAGCCACGAAGGCTCGATGATGCTGTGGGTGTTCATGCTCGCCTTGTTCGGCGGGCTGGTGGCGCTGTTCGGCGGCTCGCTGCCGGCGAGCCTGCGGGCGCGCACCCTGGCGATCCAAGGGCTGCTCGGCCTCGGCACCCTGGCCTTTATCCTCGGCACCTCGGACCCGTTCACCCGGCTGTTCCCGGTCCCCGCCGACGGCCGCGGCCTCAACCCGCTGCTGCAGGACCCGGGCCTCGCCTTTCACCCGCCATTTCTTTATTTCGGCTATGTCGGCTTTTCGATCTGCTATTCGTTCGCGATCGCGGCGCTGCTCGAAGGCCGGGTCGGCGCCGCCTGGGCGCGGTGGGTCCGGCCCTGGGCGTTGACTGCCTGGTGCGGGCTGACCATCGGCGTCGCGATGGGCAGCTGGTGGGCGTACTACGTGCTCGGCTGGGGCGGCTGGTGGGCCTGGGACCCGGTCGAGAACGCGTCCTTCATGCCGTGGCTGTTGGGCACCGCGCTCTTACACTCGGCCGCGGTCGTCGAAAAGCGCGAGACCTTGCAGCGCTGGACCGTGCTGTTGGCGATCATGACCTTTGGCATGAGCCTGATCGGCACCTTTCTGGTGCGCTCCGGGGTTCTGACCTCGGTCCATTCCTTTGCCCTCGACCCGGCGCGCGGCGTCTTTATCCTGGTGCTGGTCGCGATCGTGATCGGCGGCGGGCTCATCCTCTACGCGTTGCGCGCGCCGGGCCTCGAGACCGGCAGCCCGTTCGCTCCGGTCAGCCGCGAGGGCGCGCTCGTGCTCAACAACCTGCTGCTCGCGGCGGGCATGGCGACGGTGTTCCTCGGCACCTTCTATCCGCTGTTTGCCGAGGTGTGGAGCGGGGTCAAATTGTCGGTCGGGCCGCCCTATTTCGACCGGACCTTTGTGCCGATCGTCGCCCCGGGCATCATCGCGATGGCGATCGGCCCGGTGCTGGCCTGGCGCAAGGGCAGGCTCGGTGCGGCATTGCGCCGCCTCGCGCCAGCGCTGGTCGGCGCCGTCCTCGCCCCGCTGATCGTGCTCTTCTTCAACCGCGACGCCTCGCCTGCGGCGCTGGTCGGGATTGCGCTGGCGAGCTGGGCCATGCTTGGCGTCCTTGCCGATCTCGCCGACCGGATTGGGCTCGGCAAGTTGCCGGCTGGCGCGGCACTGCGCCGGCTGCGCCATTTGCCGCGCGGCACTTTTGGTTATGCGCTCGCCCATTTCGGCGTCGGCGTGCTGATCGCCGGGATCACCGTGTCGATTGCATGGCGCAGCGAGCGGATCGAGACCGTGCATGCCGGCAGCGAGGTCGCCATCGCCGGCCGCACCTTGCACTTTATCGGGGTCAGCGAGGGCAACGTTGAGAACTACCAGGCGCAGCGCGCCGAGATCGTCGTCGACCGGCCGGGCAGCGACGCCCTTTGCCGTATACCCGGAGCGCCGCTGGTATCCGCTGGCGCAGACCTGGACGACCCACACCTCGATCACCACCAACGGCTTTGGCGATCTCTATCTGGCGCTCGGCGATCCGGACGGCAAAGGCGGCTGGGTGTTGCGCGCCTACTACAACCCGCTGGTGCCATGGGTCTGGTTCGGCGCGGCGCTGGCGGCACTGGGCGGGCTGGTTTCGCTGAGCGACCGGCGCGTGCGGATGCGCCTGCCGGCGCCGCGTGCGGCCCCGACGGTCGGTCCCCGGCCGGCAGAGCCGGGATGATCCGGCGGCTCTTCGTTGCCGCGGCGCTGCTGGTCGCGGTGGTGGCGTTGCTCGGGGCGTCGGCCGGGGTGCCGGGGGCCTGGGCGCTCGAACCCTCCGAGCGGCTCGCCAACCCGGCGATCGAGGCGCGGGCCGAGGCGATCGGCGCCGAACTGCGCTGCCTGGTCTGCCAGAACGAGTCGATCGAGCAGTCCGACGCCGACCTCGCCCACGATCTGCGCGTGCTGGTGCGCAAGCGCCTGGTCGAGGGCGACAGCAATCAGCAGGTCCTCGACTATATCGTCGCGCGCTACGGCATCTTCGTGCTGCTCGATCCCCCGTTCGAGCCGGTGACCTGGCTGCTGTGGCTGGCGCCGCCGCTGATCGTGCTGGGCGCGGGCGGCGTGCTGCTGCTGCGCGCGCGGTGGCGGCGGCTCGAGCCGGAGATCACCGATCTGAGCGGCGACGAGCGCGCCCGCGCTGCGGCATTGCTCGGCGACCAGGCATGATCTGGTGTCTGGCCATGATCTGGTGTTGGCCATGATCTGGTTTTGGACCCTCGCCGCCCTGTTGACCTTGACGGCGCTGGCCATTTTGCTGCGGCCATTGATCCGGCCGCCGCGGCCGCGCGCGCAGGACGAGGAGCCGGTCACGGCGCTCTATCGGCGCCAGCTCACCGCCATCGATGCGGAGCTGGCGCAAGGCCGGCTGCCGCCGGAACAGGCTACGGCGGCACGCGCAGAAACCACCCGGCGCATGCTGGCCGCGGCCGAGCGCGAAACCGCGCCGGCGGCGGCGGACCGCGCCGCCGAGACTTCATGGCGGCTAGGCGCTGCGATCGGCATCGCCGGCCTGCTGCCGGTGGCGGCGATCGCCCTTTATGTTGCGGTCGGCATGCCTGCCGCGATCGATCCCGGCGCTGCCGCGAGCGACGCCGTGGTGCCGCATGGCGCCGGCGAGCTCACCGCCGCGGCCTCCCGCATCAAGGCGCATCTGCAGCAGGCGCCGGGCGACCTGCGCGGCTGGACCCTGCTCGCCCGCACTTATGCGGCGCTGAGCCGCTTTCCCGAGGCGCGCTCGGCCTATGCCCATGCGATCGCCTTGGCGCCGGGCGATATCGGGCTCCATGCCGAGCTCGGCGAGGTGCTGGTGCTGGCCGCCCAGGGCCAGGTGACACCGGCGGCCGAGGCCGAGTTTGCCAAAGCGCCCGACGATCCGCGCTCGCGCTATTACGATGCCGACGCGGCCCTGCAACGCGGCGACACCGCCGGGGCCACGCAGAAATTGCGGGCGCTGCTGGCCGCCGCGCCAGCCGACGCACCGTGGCGCCAAGCCGTCGCCGACCGCCTCGCCGAGCTGTCGCCCAATGGTCGCGCAGCGGATGCCGCCGCCGCCTCGGCGCCCGGCCCGCGCTCGCGGAACCTCGACACGAGCTCGCAGGGCGTCGGCGCGAGCGCACAAGACCCCGGCCCGAGCGAGCAGGAGATTGCCGCCGCCCGGTCGATGTCGCCGGAACAGCGGCAGGCGATGATCCGCGGCATGGTCGACCGCTTGGCCCAGCGGCTCGAGCGCAACCCGAACGACGGGGCCGGGTGGGCACGCCTCGCCCATGCCTATGATGTCCTGGGCGAGCCCGACAAAGCGCAAGCCGCCCGAGCCCGCGAAGCCACCGCCGGTGCGCCGACCGCCGCGCCGGCCATCACCTCGGCGGTCGCACCGACCGATCCGGGCGACAGCCAGCGCGCGCTGGTTCGGCAACGGCCCGATTCGCAGCGTTGACACTGTGGGCGGCCTCCGCCGGAGGCCCGGCAGGCTGATGGATAGCAATCATGGCCCTCTCGCCAGGCTTGTGCCTTGTCACCGGGGCGACCGGGTTTGTCGGATCGGCAGTCGTGCGCGCATTGCTGGAGGCCGGCCAGAGGGTCCGCGTGCTGGTGCGCCCCGGCGCCGATCGGCGCAACCTCGCCGACCTCTCGGTCGAGACCGCGCCCGGTGCGCTGGAGGACGCGCCCTCGCTGCAGAGGGCAGTCGCCGGCTGCCGCTACTTGTTCCACGTCGCCGCCGATTACCGGTTGTGGGTTCCCGACCCGGAAGCGATGTTCCGCGCCAATGTCGAGGGCACCCGCGAGCTGATGACCGCAGCGCTGGCGGCCGGGGTCGAGCGGGTCGTCTACACCAGCAGTGTCGCCACACTCGGCCTCGTCCCCGGCGGCTCCGCCGATGAGGAGACACCGAGCCGGTTTGAAGACATGATCGGCCCCTACAAGCGCTCGAAATACCGGGCCGAGGAGGTGGTGCGCGCGCTGGTCGGCGAACGCGGTCTGCCGGCGGTGATCGTCAGCCCCTCGACGCCGGTGGGTCCGCGCGACCTGAAGCCGACGCCGACCGGGCGGCTGATCCTCGAAGCCGCGCGCGGCCGGATGCCGGGGTTTGTCGATACCGGGCTCAACATCGTCCATGTCGATGACGTCGCCGCCGGCCATCTCGCCGCGGCCGAGACGGGGCGGATCGGCGAGCGTTATATCCTTGGCGGCGAGAATATGGCGTTGGTCGCGATCCTGGCCGAAGTCGCGCGCGCGGTGGGGCGGCAGCCGCCGCGCTTCAGGGTCCCGCATTCGGTAGCCTTCGCGGCGGCGGCGGGGGCGGAGCTGGTGGCTCGCGTCACCGGCCGGGAGCCCTTCACTACTCTCGACGGGGTTCGCCTCGCTAAAAAGAAGATGTATTTTTCTGCGGCGAAAGCGGCGCGCGAGTTGGGCTGCCGGTCAAGGCCGGCGCCCGAGGCGATTACCGACGCGATTAGCTGGTTCGAGGCCAACGGATACCTCAGATGATCGCGGCACCGGCACAATCAGGATCGGGGGAATCGGAGCGGCCAGGCGGCACGGTCGAGACGCCGTCGGGCAAGGGGCGCGGCGGCGAAAATTTTCCGGTGGGCTCCCTGCTGATCCGGCCAAGCCTGCGCGCCCATGTGCACGCCTTTTATCGCTTTGCCCGCAACGCTGACGACATCGCCGACAATCCGCAGCTCGGCGTCGGCGAAAAGCTTCGCCGGCTCGACCGCATGGCGGCGGTGCTCGACGGCGCCCCCGGCGAGGATGCGCCGGCCGCCGCGGCAATGCGTCAAAGCCTCGCGACGACCGGGGTGACGGCGCAGCACTGCCACGAACTGCTGCGCGCCTTTCGCCAGGATGCCGAAAAGCTGCGCTATCGCGATTGGGGCGAGCTGATCGAATATTGCCGCTACTCGGCCTCGCCGGTCGGCCGCCAGCTGCTCGATCTGCATGGCGAGAGCCGCGACACCTGGCCCGCCTCGGACGCCTTGTGCTCGGCCTTGCAGGTGTTGAACCATTTGCAGGATTGCGCCCTCGACTACCGCCGGCTTGACCGGGTCTACCTGCCGCTCGCCGACCTCGCCGCCGCCGGGATCGGGGTCGAGGCGCTGGCGGCCTCGGCATCGAGCCCTGGCCTGCGCCGGGCGCTCGACGTTGTGCTCGACCGCACCGCGCAGCTGGTGGATGCGGCGCGCGCATTGCCGGGCGGGGTCGTCGCACCGGGGCTGCGTTGCGAGTGCGCGGTCATCACCGAATTGGCGGCGCGGCTGCTGCGCCGCTTGCGCCGCGGCGATCCGCTGACCGCGCGGGTCGGGCTCGGCAAAGCGGATTTTATCGCCGCCTTTGTGATCGGCGTCGGTCGAGGCATCGGACCCAAGGGTCGGCGGCGATGAGCGAGGCGGCCTTTGAGACCGTTCCGAACGAGCTTGGCGAGGAGGCGCTGCGCCAAACCATCCAGGATCGGGTCGAGGCGGCCGGAACCTCGTTCTATTGGGCGATGCGGCTGTTGCCGCGCGACCGCCGCCACGGCATGTACGCGGTCTACGCTTGGTGCCGCGAGGTGGACGACATCGCCGACGGCGACTGGCCGGTGGCGCGCAAGCTCGCGGCACTCGCGGCTTGGCGCGACGAGATCGCGGCGCTCTACGCCGGGCGGCCGCGCCACCTGGTCGCCCGTGCCCTGCAAGACCCGACACGACGCTATCGCCTGCGCCGCGAAGATTTCCTTGCGGTTGTGGACGGCATGGAAATGGATGCGCGCGAGGACATTCGTGCCCCCGACCTGGCGACGCTCGACCTCTATTGCGCGCGGGTCGCCAGCGCGGTCGGCCATCTCTCAGTGCATATTTTCGGCGATACCAGCGAGGCCGCCCATAGCGTCGCCGATGCACTCGGCCGGGCCTTGCAGCTGACAAATATTCTGCGCGATCTCGACGAGGACGCACGCCGCGGCCGGCTTTACCTCCCGCGTGAAATTCTCGTCCGGCACGGGATCTGCGACCCGGAGCCGATGGCGGTGCTGCGGCATCCGGCGCTGCCGGGTGTCTGTCGCGAGGTCGCAGCGATCGCGCAAGGGCATTTTCGCAACAGTGCGCGGGCGATGACATTATGCCGGCGCCGGGCGATGCGGCCGGCCGCGGTGATGGCTGCGGTCTATGGCGCGACCCTGCGCGAATTGCTGCGCCGGGACTGGCGCGACCCGGCGGCCCGAATCAGCCTGTCGAAGCCGCACAAGGTTTGGCTGGTGCTGCGGCACGGCCTGGTATGAGCGGCAAGCCGGATACCGGGCGGGTGCATGTGATCGGCGCCGGCCTTGCCGGGCTGGCGGCGGCGGTCGAGCTGGCGGCGGCGGGGCATCGCGTACGGCTCTATGAGGCCAGTGCCCAGGCCGGCGGCCGGTGCCGCTCGTATTTCGATGTCGAGCTCGGCTGCCGTATCGACAATGGCAACCATCTGCTGCTCGCCGGCAACCGCCGCGCGCTCAGATACCTCGCCCGGATCGGCGCGCTCGGCACGATCGAGGGTCCGCGCAAGGCGGCATTTGCGTTCTTCGACGCCGCGAGCGGGCAGCGCTGGCTGCTGCGGCCAAACCGCGGCGCCGTGCCGTGGTGGATCCTGCGGCGGGCGAGACGGGTCCCCGGCAGCCGCGTCGCCGATTATTTCGAACCATTGGCGCTGCGCCGCGCCGGCGCTTCGATGACCGTCGCCGAGGCGCTCGATCCTCGCCGCCAGCTGTTTCATCGGCTGTGGGAGCCGCTCGCGGTCGCCGCACTGAACACCGGCGCCGAGCGCGCCTCGGCGCGGCTCTTCTGGCAGGTTCTGGCCGAGACCCTCGCCCGCGGCGGCGCCGCATGCCGGCCGCTGGTGCCATGCCAGGGGCTGTCCGAGACCTTTGTCGATCCGGCGCTCGAGACCTTGCGCGGGCTCGGTGCCGAAATCCGGTTTGGCGCGCGGCTGCGTGCGCTGGAATTCGGCACGGATCTTGTGTTGAGCCTCGCTTTCGATGCCCAACCCGTAACCCTCGGGGAACGTGATCATGTGGTCCTGGCGGTGCCAGCGACGATCGCCGCCCGCCTGGTTCCGGCGCTCACCGTGCCCGACGCGTTTTCGCCGATCGTCAATGCCCATTTTCGCTGTGCCCCGCCGCCAGGCTCGCCGCTGTTCGTCGGGATCATCGGAGGGACGGCCGAGTGGATCTTCCGCAAGCGCGAGGTGCTCTCGGTGACGGTCAGCGCCGCCGATCGGATCGTCGATCGCCCGGCGGACGAGTTGCGCGAAACCTTGTGGCGTGACGTGGCGTTGGCCTATCGGCTGCCGGCGGCTCCGGCGCCTGCGGCGCGGATCGTCAAAGAGCGGCGGGCAACATTTCTGGCGAGCCCGGAGCAGCTGCGCCGCCGGCCTGAGACCGCAACCCATTGGCGAAATCTCGCGCTCGCCGGCGACTACACCGATACCGGCTTGCCGGCGACGATCGAGGGGGCTATTGGCTCTGGCCTCGCCGCCGCAAGGCAGGTCGCGGCGCACCGTGCCGGGCGACCGCTCGCGTCGGCAGCGGGCGCAGACCGCCCCCATCTCGCAATGACCCGCATCTCGCAATGAACTGCGACCAAGAGCAAGAACGACGCCATTCGCTGCGATGAACCCTCCACCCAACTCGACCATCGAAACCGCGACGCCGGTCGCCAGCGATCGTGTCCGCGCGCCTCGTCTCGACGCTGCGATCAACCGCGCCGCCGCTGCGCTCGCGGGTTTGCAGCGATCCGACGGCCATTGGGTTTTCGAGCTCGAAGCCGACGCGACGATCCCTTCCGAGTACATCCTGCTCCAGCATTATCTCGACCGCATCGAGCCCGAGCTTGAGGCAAGCATCGCGCGGTTCATCCGCGCCAAGCAGGGCAAGGACGGCGGCTGGCCGTTGTTTTATGGCGGGGCGCTCGACATCAGCTGCTCGGTCAAGGCCTATTTCGCGCTGAAGGCGGCCGGCGATTCGCCCGAGGCGCCGCATATGGCGCGGGCCCGCGCGGCGATCCTGGCGCAAGGCGGGGCGCGGCGCTGCAATGTCTTCACCCGCATCCTGCTAGCCCTATTCGGCGAAGTGCCGTGGCGCGCGGTGCCGATGATGCCGGTCGAGATCATGCTGCTGCCGCGCTGGTCGCCATTTCACATCGCCAAGGTGTCCTATTGGTCGCGCGCCGTGCTGGTGCCGCTGTTGGTGCTGATGGCGCTGCGCCCGCGCGCGCGAAACCCGCAGCGGATCACGATCGGCGAGCTGTTCCTCGACCCGCCGGAGGCGGTGCGCGACTGGATCGCCGGGCCGACCGCCTCGCCGTTGGCGATAGCCTTCGGCATGCTCGACCGGGTGCTGCGAGCGACCGAGCCGCTATTCCCAAAAAGGCCGCGGCGGCGGGCGATCGCCAAGGCGGTGGCCTTTGTGACCGAACGCCTCAACGGCGAGGACGGTCTCGGCGGGATCTATCCGGCGATGGCCAATGCTTTGATGATGTTCGATTGCCTGGGCTACCCGCACGACTGCCCCGAACGGGAAACCGCGACGGCCGCGATCGGCAAGCTGCTCGTCCCCGACGGAGAGGGCAGCTATTGCCAGCCTTGCCTGTCGCCGGTCTGGGACACCGCACTCGCCTGCCACGCGCTGGCCGAAACCGAGGATCGCCGCGTCGAGCCGGCGATCGGGCGCGCGCTCGATTGGCTCGCCGGAAAGCAGGTGCTGGAGACTGCCGGCGATTGGGCGATGAACCGCCCAAATTTGCGACCCGGCGGCTGGGCGTTCCAATACGAGAACCCGTGCTATCCGGATGTCGATGACACCGCGGTCGTGGCGCTGGCGCTCGATCGTTGCGATCGGGTGCGTTACCGCCCGGCGGTGGAGCGGGCGAAGGAATGGATTGTCGGCATGCAGAGCCGCAACGGCGGGTGGGGCTCGTTCGACGCCGACAACACGCATTACTACCTGAACCACATTCCGTTTGCCGATCACGGCGCCTTGCTCGATCCGCCGACCGCCGATGTCAGCGCCCGCTGCCTCGGCCTTTTGGCCCAGGCCGGCAGCGGCGCGGCCCATCCCACGGTCGCCACCGCGGTCGCTTTTCTGCGGCGCGAGCAGGAGGCCGACGGCAGCTGGTTCGGGCGCTGGGGCACCAATTATATTTACGGGACGTGGTCGGTTCTCGCCGCGCTCGATGCCGCCGGGGTCGATCGGCGCAGCCCCGAAATCCGTCGCGCCGTCGGCTGGCTGCTCGATCGCCAGCGGGAGGATGGCGGTTGGGGCGAGCGCGAAGAGTCATACTGGCCGGGGGTGCCCCCTGGCGAGGCGCCCTACAGCACGCCCTCGCAGACGGCCTGGGCATTGCTCGGCCTGATGGCGGCTGGCGAGGTTGAAAACCCGGCCGTCGCTCGCGGCATTGCCTTTCTGATTGATGCCCAGGACCGGAACGGCAGCTGGGACGAGCCTTGGTTCAACGCGGTCGGCTTCCCTCGGGTATTTTTCCTGCGTTATCATGGCTACCGCGCCTATTTCCCGCTGTGGGCGCTGGCCCGCTATCGCCGCTTGACCCAGAGTAGCCTGGGCCAGCAACGGCTCGGGATTTGACGCTAAGGTGCTCCGCGGCGGCGTGGTCTCGGGCTGGCGCTTTGTCTGTACTGATTTCCATAGTAGAGCGCGCGAAAATCGAGTAGTTGTGCGTGTGGCAGGGAGCCGGGCGACCGCGCGACGGCGCGTGAGGGGCGCGTTCGTCCCCGCCAACAAAACGGCAGGGGACCTGTGCATGGCTGTGCTCCAGACGACGGTGCTGTGCACCTCCGGGCTTGCCGCCGAGGCCAAGATTGCCCGCGCTGCCGGGTTTTCGGTGGTGGTCGGCGCCGGGCATCGCGGCCGCACCGCCACCCTAGTCGAAAGCGCCGTGCAGCGGGCGAATTGCCTCGTCAGCTTTGGCATCGCCGGAGCCTTGGCGCCAAACCTGCGCGCCGGCGATGTGGTGATCTCCACCGAGGTCGTTGCCGGCGACCGGCGCTGGTGCGCCGAGGAGCCGTTTCGCCGCCGTGTCGCCGAGCTGGCCCGCGGTATCGGCGCGCTCGACGGGCCGGTGCTCGGTGCCACGGCGATCCTCGCCACTACTGCCGAAAAGCGCCGCGCCTGGAGCGAGAGCGGGGCGCTCGCCGTCGATCTCGAAAGCGATGTGGTGGCCCGCATCGCCGCTTCCGCCGGCATCCCCTTTGTTGTGGTCCGCACGATCGCCGACAGTGCTTTGCGCGAGCTGCCGCCGGCGGCGCTGATCCCGCTCTCGGAGGACGGAACGCCAAAGCTGGCGCAGGTGCTGGGCTCGGTGCTGCGCCGGCCGCGCCAATTCGCGGCCCTGGTCGGGCTCGCGCGCGAGACCCGGACCGCGCTCTCGGCGCTAGCCGGGCCGGCCCGCGCGCTCTACGGGCTGGTCGCTGCGGCCTAGAGCAGGATCGCATGAAATGGAAACAGAGCTTCCATTTCACGCGTGAATCCTGCTCTCAATTCCAAGGGTGAGACCATGATTCACGTATCGGATCGGAGCGCGGTGCGCTTCGATCCGATACGATCATGGTCTAGCCGGGCCATCGCCGCGGCGACATGGCCGGACAGCACGTATTCGGCCGGGCGCTGCCGAGCCAACGGGATTTCCGGAGCCATCTTGCCCTCGGTGCGCACCCCCCGCATCGCCACGGCCGCCGCTTTCAGCGGGTGACGCACCGAATCCATGACCGCGGTCGCCTCGTACCCGCTATGCACCATGCACTGGGCGCATTTCTCGTAATTGCCGGTGCCGTAGGCGTCCCAGTCGGTCTCCTCCATCAGCTCCTTGAAGCTTTTGGCGTAGCCCTCGCCGAGCAGGTAGCACGGGCGCTGCCAGCCAAAGAAATTGCGGGTCGGGTTGCCCCAAGGGGTGCAGCGGTAGGTCTGGTTGCCGGCGAGAAAATCGAGAAACAGGCTCGATTGGTTGAACGACCAGCGCCGGTTGCGGCGGGCGAAGATGCCGCGGAACAATTCCTTGGTCCGCTGCCGGCTCAAGAAATGCTCCTGGTCGGGGGCCCGCTCATAGGCATAGCCGGGCGATACGGTGATCCCGTCGATGCCCATCTCGCTGACCTTGTCAAAGAACTCGGCGACCCGTTCAGGCTCGGCGGTGTCGAACAGGGTGGCGTTGATGTTGACGCGGAAGCCGCGCGCTTTCGCCTGGCCGATCGCGGCGACCGCCCGCTCGTAGACCCCGTCCTGGCAGACCGAGCGATCGTGCTCCTCGCGATCGCCGTCGAGATGCACGGTCCAGGCGAAATAGGGGTTGGGCTTGAATTGATCGATCCGTTTTTCGAGCAGCAGCGCGTTGGTGCACAGATAGACGAATTTCTTGCGCGCGATGATGCCCTCGGCAATCTGCACGATCTCGCGGTGCAGCAGCGGCTCGCCGCCCGCGAGGACGACGATCGGCGCGCCGCACTCATCGACCGCGCCGAGGCACTCGGCGACGCTGAGCCGCTGATTGAGGATCGCATCGGGATAGTCGATCTTGCCGCAGCCGGCACAGGCAAGATTGCAGCGGAACAGCGGCTCGAGCATCAGCACCAGCGGATAGCGCTCGACCCCGCGCAAGTGGCGCCCGAGCACATAGGCCCCGACCCGAAGTGTTTGGCGCAATGGGATGGCCACGGGAACCCCTCGTCGGAAATTCAGCGTCAGAAATTCAGTCGAGCCGCCGGTCTCAGCCCGCGGTTTCGGCGAGCTGCGGCGGCATCCGGAAGCGCACGTTCTCGGTGACGCCGGGCAGCACAGCAAGCTCGATCTCGCAGATTTCGCGCAAGCGGTCGATCAGCGCCTCGACCAATTCGGCCGGGGCCGACGCGCCGGCGGTGATCCCGACCGCGCCGGCACCCTCGACCCAGCGCCGGTCGAGCGCCGCCGCGTCTTCGATCAGATAGCTCGGGACCCCGCTCTCCGCGGCGATCTCGCGCAGCCGATTCGAGTTCGAGCTGTTTGGCGCGCCGACCACCAGGACAACATCGACGGTCCGGGCGAGTTCCCGCGCCGCGCGCTGCCGGTTCTGCGTGGCATAGCAGATGTCCTTGGTGTCGGGGCCGACGATTGAGGGGAACCGCGCCTTCAGCGCCTCGATGACCGCGCGCGTATCATCGACGCTGAGCGTTGTCTGGGTGATAAAGGCAAGCTTGTCCGGATCCGAGACATGGAGCCGGGCGACCTCCTGCGGTGTTGAGATCAGATGCACGCGACCGACGATTCGCCCCATCGTGCCGACGATCTCCGGGTGGCCGGCGTGACCGATCAGCACGATTTCGCGGCCCTGGTTGGCGTAGCGCTGGCCTTCGATGTGCACCTTGGAGACCAGCGGGCAGGTCGCGTCAATGACCGGCAGCCCGCGCGCCGCGGCGCGCTCCTCGATGGTGCTGGCAACGCCATGGGCGCTGAAGATCGTCACGCTGCCGGGCGGCACCTCGTCGATCTCGTCAACGAAATGCGCGCCTTTGCCGCGCAGCCGCTCGACAACATGTCGGTTATGCACAATCTCGTGACGCACGTAGATCGGCGGCCCGTATTTGTCGAGAGCCCGTTCGACAATCTCGATCGCCCGTTCGACCCCGGCGCAAAAGCCTCGCGGCTGAGCTAGCACAACCCGCATGATCTCGCTCCGCCTCCTTGCAGCAGGCCCAGCCTGTGACAGCTTGAATATGGGTGAACATGGCATCCCTGCCACAACTCCATTCGCCCTGCACGCGCAATCGCGGCTAGGTGTGACGTGCTTGCCATGACGCCAACGCTGATTGTCGCGCTGCTGCTCTTCCCGGGCTGGCTGTATCTGGTCGGGGCGACGCTGGCGGTCATCCGCTTCGCCCGCCGGCAGGAGCCGATTGCCGCAGCACGGCCAGCGGTCACGATCCTGAAGCCGCTACATGGCCGCGAGCCCGGCCTCTATGAGAACCTGCGCTCGTTTGCCGCGCAGGATTACCCCGAGCGGCAGATCGTGCTCGGCGTCAACGACCCGCAGGACGGCGCCCTCGACGCCGCGCGGGCGCTGGTTCGCGACTTTCGCGGCGGCGAGGTCGAGCTGGTGATCGACCGGCATATCCGCGGCAGCAACCACAAGGTGTCGAACCTGGCAAACATGCTGCCGGCGGCGCAGCACGGCCTCTTGGTGCTGGCCGACAGCGACATGCGGGTCTATCCGGGCTATTTGGCCGCGATCACCGCGCCGCTGGCCGATCCGCGCGTCGGGCTGGTCACCTGCCTCTATCGGGGGGTGTCCACCGGCGGCTTCTGGTCGGAGCTGGGCGCGCTCTACATCAATTTCGGCTTTCTGCCGGGCGCTGTTCTCGACGAGGCTCTGGGGGTCGGCCGCGGCTGTTTTGGCGCCACAATCGCGCTGCGCCGGGCCACTCTTGCCCGCGTCGGCGGCTTTGCCCGGTTTCGCGACGAGCTCGCCGACGATCACCGCCTGGGTGAGGCGGTGCGGGCCGAGGGGCTCAAGGTGGTGCTGTCGCGCTATCTGGTCGAAGCCCGGGTGACCGAGCCGTCGCTCGCGGCGCTGTGGCGGCACGAGCTGCGCTGGGCGCGCACAACGCGCGGGGTGGCCCCGCTGGGCTATGCCGGCTCGATCGTGACCCATTCGCTGGTCGTTGCGGCGCTCGCCGCCGCTGTCACCGGATTTGGCTTGACCTCGTGCATCTTTCTCGCGATCACCGCGCTGTTGAGGTGGGGCTGCGCCAAGGCGACGGCCGCCGCGCTCGGCCTACCGCCGCCCCGGGCGTGGCTCCTGCCGGCTCGCGACGCCTTGTCGTTTGCCGTGTTCGTCGCCAGCTTCTTTGGGCGCCGGGTGTTCTGGCGGGACCAGAATTTTCATGTCGAGCCGAGCGGCCGCATGACAGTGGACGGAGACAAGGTTCGATGATGAAGACCCTGTTCCTGCACCCGCCGTCATTTGACGGGTTCGATGGCGGCGCCGGCTCGCGCTACCAGGCGCGCCGCGAGATCCGCTCGTTCTGGTATCCGACTTGGCTCGCTCAGCCGGCAGCGCTGGTTCCCGACAGCCGCCTGATCGACGCTCCGCCGGCGCGGCTCAAGCTTGCCGATATCGTGCCGCTCGCCGGCGACTATGAGCTTGCGGTGCTGCACACCTCGACCCCGTCTTTTGCCTCCGACCTCAAGGTCGCCGAGGCATTAAAGGACGCCAACCCGCGATTGAAGATCGGCATGGTCGGCGCCAAGGTCGCGGTCGAGCCGGAGGAGAGCCTGAAGGCAGCGACCGCCCTCGATTTTGTCGCCCGCGAGGAATTCGACTTCACGATCCAGGAAGTAGCCGAAGGGCGCGGCTTTGCTGCGATCGACGGGCTGAGCTGGCGCAACGCCGGCGGCGTCAGCCATAACCGCGACCGTGCCATCCTCGAAGACATGGACCGGCTGCCCTTTGTCAGCGAAGTCTACAAGCGCGACCTCAGGATCGAGGATTATTTTATCGGCTACCTGCAGCACCCCTATATCTCGCTGTATACCGGGCGCGGCTGCCGCTCAAAGTGCAGCTTTTGCCTGTGGCCGCAGACTGTCGGCGGGCATCGCTACCGGGTTCGCAGCGTTGCACATGTGGTCGAGGAAATCCGCCAGGCGAAATCCTGGTTTCCACAGGTCAAGGAATTCTTTTTCGACGACGACACCTTTACCGACGACCGCCCGCGGGCCGAGGCGATCGCCCGCGAATTGGGCCGGCTCGGCGTCACCTGGTCGTGCAACGCCAAAGCCAACGTGCCGCGCGCGACCCTCGAAATCCTGCGTGCCAACGGGCTGCGGCTGTTGCTGGTCGGCTACGAATTGGGCAATCAGCAAATCCTCAACAACATCAAAAAAGGGATGCGCATCGACATCGCCCGCCGCTTCACCAAAGACTGCCACGAGCTCGGGATCACGATCCACGGCACCTTTATCTTGGGGCTGCCCGGCGAAACCAGGGAGACGATCGAAGAAACCATTCGCTTTGCCGGCGAGATCAACCCGCACACGATCCAGGTGTCCTTAGCGGCCCCCTATCCCGGCACCGCCCTGCACCGGGAGGCGGTCGAGAACGGCTGGCTCGACACGAATCATGCCGAACTGATCGACGAGCACGGGGTGCAGATCGCGCCCTTGCATTATCCGCATCTGTCGCATACCGAGATTTTCCAATCGTTGGACGTGTTCTACAAGCGCTTTTACTTTCGCCGCAAAAAGATCGCCTCCCTGGTCGCCGAGATGGTGCGAAGCCCGCAGATGATGCGCCGCCGTCTGCGCGAAGGCGTCGAGTTCTTTCATTTCCTGCGCCACCGGGAGATGGCCGGCTGACCAAGCGGGACACAGCATGAAAGCGGGAATGCTGGCCTGGCTCGCCCGACAACCGCGCTGGTACTTCCATTTCACGCCCACCTCCGCCTCCTGGCTCGATGCGGTCGAGAATTTCTTTTCCAAGATCACCTGCCAGCGCATCCGCGGTGGCGGCCCGTTCGATCATCGACCGACCTTAAGACCGCCATCGACGCCGATCTGAGCGAGCACAATCCCAATCCCGTCAGCTCAATCGTAACCACCAAGCGCATTAATCTGGTCGGCCAATTCAAGAAATGCTTGGCAACCGAGGGTGTCGATCGGACCGTTAGTGTCCCGAACGCGGATTGGGGAAGCGGGCGGGCTTACTGCGGCGCAATCGGCTGGGCCGGCAGGGTGTTGTGATCGGTGCGCGGCACGATCGCCCAGGACGGGTCGGCGGCGAGCGAGCCGCTGGCGACGAGCGGCTGGTAGACATGCGCCTTGATCCAGGCCTCGGCTTGGGTGGCGCCGGGCGCCCCCTCATCGACCAGATGGCGAGAGTGCGGCCAGCGCATAGGCGTTGTAGCCTTGGGCGTAGAGCGAGGCGCGGAATTGCTGCGGCAACGGCCCCTGGGTCGAGCCGCCGGTGTAGTTGACGCCGGTTAGCCACGGCGTCGCCAAGCTGGCGATCAGGGCCGGGAAGCTGGTGATCTGCCCGGTGGTCAGCATGGTCGGCAGGGTGTAGGCGGCGATCAGGGTCGGGTCGGGGCCGTTGATCAGGCCGGTCAGGTAGGCGCCGCTGTAGAGCGCCAGCGGCTTCGCGGCAAAGCCCAGCTCGGCGGCGCGGCCGACCGCATAGGCCACGTACCAGTTCATATAGTTTGCGGTGTACGCGGTTCCGTTGGTGCTCGCTAGCTGGGCTTCGAAGTTGTTCGGCGAGACGTTCGGCAGCGAGGCGGCCCACTGACCCAGCGCCGGGGCCGGCGGCGGGTGGCCGAAATTGGTTTGGCTCTCAGGGTCGCCATAGCCCTGCGCCCATTGGTACTCGGCCGTGCCGCTCAAGGCCGGGTCACTGACGCCCATTGCCCCTTCCCAGGCGGCGATGTCCGATTGCGTCAATGCCACCAGGTAGGGCTTGAACGGGTCGTTGTCCGGGGCCGCGAAGGCCGCCTCCGCCCGGCTGCGCAGCATCCAGCCGGCGCCGCGCAGCTCGTTGTCGGCCATGCCGCCGGTTGGGCCGCGGTTTCCCTGCCACGAGGCGAACTGGTCATAGGCCGCCCAATTCTCCATCTCAGTCAGGTAGAACGGGTCGCCGGTCAGCACATAGGGGATAAAGAACGGGCTTGGCTCGTGCGAGCTGGCGTAGTTCCAGCCATTGCACGCGGTCCAGATGCCGGGGGTCAAGCAAACACCGCTGCCGACCCGCTGCACAGCGGAGGTCGTGCCGGAGGCAGAGCCAAGGAAAGTCGCTTCGCCACCACCTTCCAAGCCGTTCGGCCCAAGCGCGCCCCGGTCGGCCTGCGAGATCGGCAGGCCGAGCCCGGTGCTGCTGCCGGCCGGGTCGGTGCGGTTGAGCCGGTAGCCGGTGCCGCTCTCGCGCAGATTGACCGGCCACGCGGCGGCCAGGTCGGCGTTGCCGAGGGCGGTCTGGCGCAGCCGCCAGTCGCCGCCATAGAGCCAGGCCGCGTCCCAGCTGGGCTCGGGGCCGATGTCGGGGCGCGGCCCGGTCGAGGCCATCCCAGGGTTCCAGGCGCCGGAGCCGCCAATGTCGTGGTTGGTGTTGGCCCACCAGTTCGCGTAATCGCTGGCGAGCGTGGCCTCGCTGAGGGTCAGCGAGGGGTCGTAGTTCGGGACCCAGCGCGTGCTCTCCAGATAAGCCAGGTTGTTGTCGATGTCGACTTGCGCCGGCGGCGTGCCGGAGCCTGCCCCGGACCCCGATCCGGGGAGCCAGAAGCTCTTGCTCCAGGTCTCCATCGCGGCGTGCGTGAAGCCGGGCAGGCTCTCCTCGGTCGCCGGGCTGCTCTGGCCGCCGGTGATCGTCAGGTCGTAATGCAGGTCCTCGAGCTCGGTCGAGAGGTCATTCTCGCCGATCGCGCGCACAAAGACCTGGTGCGTCTGCGGCCAGAACGTCGCCTCGAAGCGCGGCCGGAACGGGTGAAAGCCGTCGCCAAGGCCAAGGTCGTACCTGCGCGCCGCCGTGTCGTCGGCGAGGATGATGGTCTGCGCCACCGGGCCGCTGGTCCACAGCTTGTAGTCGCCGTTTTGCAGCATCGTGCGGGCGTCGGCGGTGGCTGAGCCGCCAGGCCCCGCAGCTTGCAGGGTCGCCCCGGCCGCCTGGGTCAGCGCCATGAACGCCGCAAGATCGGTGCCGGAGGTCGGCGCCGAGGCGTAGCCCACCGCGCCGGCCGCGGATGCGAAGCCGTTGTTGGCGACGCCCCGCTTGATCGCGACCCAGGTGACCGTCGCGCCGGCGCAGGCCGAGAGCGGCGTGGTGAGTGTCGCCGCGACCTGCGCCCACGTCGTGTCGGCGCTGAAATTCAGCCCCTCCAGATCGCAGGCATGGCCGTTGATGGTGATCTTCAACCCACCGTTGGTGACCGCCTGCATCGCCGGGATGGTGCCGTTTGTGCCGGGCCACACACCGCTGTTGACCTGCCCAAGCACCGGGGGTGCGACCAGGGTCATCGCCGCGTCGAAATTGTAGCTG
This sequence comes from uncultured Alphaproteobacteria bacterium, assembly GCA_963738185.1. GTDB lineage: Bacteria > Pseudomonadota > Alphaproteobacteria > ATCC43930 > CGMCC-115725 > AP-15. Next base: position 2,548,899 of record CAVTVA010000003.1, read on the forward strand.
GCATCGAGCATCTGCGCCGCGGTCAAGGGGGTGTTGCTGCAGATGCCCGGCGCAAAGCTCAGCTGCACCGCGCCGCCCGCCGGGATGCTGGGCAGCACCACGGCCACGACCGCGAAGGAGGCCGAGCCGTCGGGATAACGGTTCTTGACATCGGCCTGGGTCGGCAACGCCGTCCCATTCGCCGCGACCACCGGGCACCGCCCCGACGGGATCGCCCCCGCGAGAAACGGCCGGCCAAATTGCAATGGGTAACGGCGGATCGCCCTGCGGTTTTTGTTGGTGATGGTGATCGTGTTGACAACACCGGCACCCCGCGAGGCGGCGCCGGCCGTCGCGATGTGCATCAACCCCAGACCAGAGGCGAAGTCCTGCAAGGGACTGAACAGGTAGGCCAACAGCGCAGTCAAAGCGATGGCGGCGGATCGGAACATCGTGCAGACCCTACTTGTCGGCTCGCATAGGCTTGCTGCGAGCGGATGGCCGATTCCTCGGTTTGGCGTGAGCGGAAACGTCGCGGGGCGTTCGTGCCGATGCCAGGACGGTCCGACGCCGAGATGACGGAGAACGGTGGTCGCTCACGTCGCTCCGGGGTGGCGCGACCGCGCATTTCGCAAACCCAGCCAGTGGCGATGCAAACCGGGGCCGCCCCCGAAGACGCCGGGTCATGAACTTTGCCAGTTGTTTACCAATCCGATGAATCCTGGGGTCAGCGCCGGCGTTGCCGGCGCAAGGTCCGCGCAGTCGGCCGGGGTGCTGCTCGCGCAATCTCGACGGTCTTGGAGCATAGTGCTAGATGATGGTTGGAATGTGAGCACAGGCTTTTGCCAGCCGCAACGCCCTCTTCTCGCGAGCATCCGCGCGCCATCCCCTCGCGATCGACGGCCGGTTCCAGAAGGGCTGTCGTGGCGACGACGGGGTGCAGTTGCGGCCGCGACCCCTGCGACCAGGCACGGCTGTTGGTGGGCTGCGTTCTGGAACGGCTCGGCTGGCTCGAATTTGCGCGCGACACGCGCCGTGCGTCGGCGAGTGGCCGTACTGCGATCGTGCCATCCAGCAAAAGCTGGATAACGCTGCCCGGATGCTGGATGGTTGAGCTTTTAGGAGCCACGGGAACATGCGCGGTCTAGTGTTAATTTGCGTATTTACTGCGCTGCTGCCGTTCATATTCCTACAAGGCCCGTTTTTTGGGTATCTTGATGTGGTACTGGATGTCGCTAATGAACCCCCAGATGGAGGTCTGGGGCAGCGTTTTTGGGCGCATTCCCTATGCGCTGATCATTGCCATAACAACCGTTCTGGCGTGGCAGTTGTCGCAGCGCGAATCGAAATTTCCTCCGGCCAGCAAGACCACCGTGCTGCTCGTCCTCCTCGGGATCTGGGTATCGGTGACATCGATATTCGGCCTCGGACACCCTGAGCAGATCTATGCGAGATGGCTGCTCGGCGAAAAAATGCTGCTGATGACGATCGTCGCATACGCGCTGACGACAACTCGCGCGCGCCTTGATCAGCTGCTCGTCGTCTGTGTCTTCTCGATCGCGTTTTATGGCATCAAAGGCGGTCTTGTTTCGCTTTTGACAGGAGGCGCAAACCGCGTCTTCGGGCCGCCAGGGACGATGATCGGCGACAACAACGACCTGGGCGTGATGTTGACCATGATCCTGCCGCTGATGTTTTATATTCGCGAGCAAGCCCAAAGGGTCGCCGTGAAACGGCTTTTGCTGGTGTTGATCGGGCTCACTTTTGTTGGCGATGTGTTCACCTATTCGCGCGGTGCGCTGATCGCGCTTTGCGCGATGGGGGCGGTATTCTGGTGGAAGTCGCGGCGAAAACTGGCAACGGCGATGCTTATTGTCCTCGCCGCCTTTGCCATGTGGAGCTTCGCGCCGCCCGACTGGTTGTCTCGGATGGGGACCATCGAGACCTACCAGAAGGACAGTTCAGCCGAGGGCCGCATCTATTTTTGGAGGCTGGCCTGGGCCATGGCGCTGCGGCACCCGATTACCGGGGCCGGCTTCGAGTGGTCATTCGACCCGCCAATGGTGAACAAAGAGCTTTGGGGCAGCGGCCTGCGACCATTGGAAATCCCGCGGGCTACGCACAGCATCTGGTTCGAGGTGCTCGGCGAGCACGGCTTTGTCGGGCTAGGGATTTTCATCGCTATTCTGGCCAGCGCCGCGTTTGACGCGCGATGGCTGGTGCGCCACTCGCACGGGAGACCGGACCTTCAGTGGGCCAACACTCTCGGGCGAATGGCGCAAGCCGCGTTGGTCGGATATTGTGCCGGCGGGTCGTTTGTGACGCAAGCGATGTACGACGGCTTCTACGCTTTGGTCATCATTATTGCTGCGGCGCGCAGGATTGTCGCGGCGCAGCTCGCGTCCCGCGAGGTGCCGGCCATTGCCCGGCCGGCTCTGGCGCCACCGCGGCGTGGGCTTAAGCCCGAACCGTCAGCATCGGCAGCATCGCTTGCCCAGGCGGGGTTCAGGCAGATCCGCGCACCGGATCTGCAGCCGACCGCGAAACGCTCCCGAGATTGGTGAAGTTGTCCAGAACAAATGTTGGATTAGGGCCCGGCTGGCGGCGGCGCGGGGGCCGGGATTTCGCGGGTTTCGACCGCGCCCGGGGACGCGCCGAAGGTTAGCCGGATGCGGTATTTCTGCCAATCGCGGCGGTAGGCGATCGGGTCGGGCACCGCGATCGAGGCGGTCGAGACGACCGCGAGCAGCCGGGTCTGCGTCTGCGGCGCTGCCGCCACCATGCCCGGCGACAATGCGTTCGCACCGATGCCGCTGCTGGCCAGGGTGCCGGAATGGGGGCCGGACCAGAGCTGCGGCGAAATGGTCTCGGTCGGCGCCGGGTTGGCGGCGATCGAGATGGCCGGGGTCGCGCGGCCGTCGGGCGCCACCAGCGCGGCGCTGCGCAAGGCCAGGCGATCGACCGCGGAGACCTCGATCTGGTTGGCGATGCCGCCGGCCGGGAAGAGGGCGCGGAGCTGATCGTTCGGCAGCCCGGCTGCCGGCCCGGGGCCGCTGCAGCCAGCGAGCGCGAGCGCGATCACGATCGGAAATCTAGCGAGAATGCGCATGACGGGCTCGATTTAACCGCGAATGGCGCGGCCTCGAAAGGCCGAAGGCGGTTTGGCCGCAGCGCGGCGCATTCTCGGCGACCTCCTCGGCATCTCGGTGTCGGGCGGGATCTTTATCGTGCCGCTCTATGCGCTCTTACAGGCGGCGAGCCCGCGCCGGCGCCGCGCCCGCGCGATTGCCGCCAACAACGTGATCAACGCCGCGGCGATGGTGCTTGCGGCGGTAGCGACGATGGCGCTGATCGCGGCCGGGGTCACAACGCCCGGGCTGTTTTTCTTGACCGGGGCCGCGACCCTTGCCGTCGCTCTGTGGTTCTGGCGCATTTTGCCGGGTCTGGCGCTCCCGGCGATAGCTCTGGAAGGCGAGTGAGGCCGAGCGGCGGTGCCGCTCAGCGTTGCAAGATTGCCCGAACGAGGCTCCATGGCAGCGCCGCCAGCTCGCGGACCGCCGCCCCGATCTCCCACAGCAGCGAGCGCGACCGCACCCCGGACCGGCCGGCGACTGCAACCCCTGCGAGGCGGAACAGCAGCGCCGCACGCGGCAGATGGGTGCGGTCGCTAACCAGCACGACCGAGCGCAGCCGATATGCCCGCAGCAGCCGCGCGGTTTCGCGCGCATTGCCGAGCGTATCGCGCGACATCGGCTCGATCAGCATCGCCCGCTCGGGAACGCCGGCGGCCATCGCCGCGCGCCGCATGATTTCCGCTTCCGGCTCGGCCCTGCGGCCGCCGCCCGACAGTATGAGGATCGGCGCCGCCTGGTTGCGATAGAGCTCGACCCCGCGGTCGATCCGCCGCGCCAATCGCGCCGACGGGGCGCAGCCGAGAACGACGATCGCGTCGGCCGGCAACAATGCTCGCGTCAATCACAACGCGCTGCGTCGGCTCCCGCCGCCGCCGTCGATCGTGACGATCGACCCGGTGGTGTAGGCGGAATGGTCGGAAGCAAGAAACGCCGCCATCGAGGCGATCTCCTCGGGCTTGGCGGCGCGGCCGAACGCCAACGGCTTCATAAATTCGGTCCAGCGCTCGGCGTCGCCAAAGTGGTCCTGGGCGCGGGTGCGCATCAGGGTAACAAGCCGCTCGGTCATGACCGGCCCCGGATTAATGCCGACCACACGCAGCCCGTCGCGCGGTGCGGCGCCGCCCATCGCCCGCGTAAACGCCATCAGCGAGGCGTTGCCCGAAGAACCGGCGATGTAGTCAAAATCGGGGTTCTCGCCGGCGGCGCCGAGGATGTTGACAATGACGCCCGCTCCGCGCCCGCGCATCAGCGAGTAGAAGCGCCGCGTCATGTTGATGTAGCCGAACACCTTCAGGTCCCAAGCGGCGCGCCAGCGCGCCTCGTCGATCGCGTCGAGGTTGCCGCCCGGAATGGCGCCGGCGTTGTTGACCAGGATTTCAGTGTCGCTGCATTCGGCGGCGAGCTTATCGATATTGCGGCTGTCGCTGAGATCGAGCGCAAACACCCGCACCGCGACATTGTGCTTGGCGGCGATCGCCGCCCGCGCCGCTTCGAGGTCGGCCGCGGTGCGCGACACCAGCACCACGTCGCAGCCTTCCTCGGCCAACACCTCGGCGCAAGCCCGCCCGATCCCCTTCGAGGCGCCGGTAACGAGCGCCTTTTTTCCGCGCAACCCCAGATCCATTGTGTCCTCCCACCGACATACCCGCACCGTCATGATCGGGCTCGTCCCGGGTTGACCCGGCTATCCACGAACTTGTCTGTGAAGAAGGCGTGGATGGCCGGAACAAGTCCGGCCAAGACCAAGAAGTGGCGCTCGCCGAATGGCGGATGATATCAGCGCCCGCCGGAAGTGGTTAGTCGTTCAATCGATTTTGCTCCAGGTCAGCTCGTGCTTGTTGTGAAAGAGGTGGCGCAGCTGCGCCCCGGAAATGGCGGCAAAGCGGCGGATGGCGTCGTGGTCGGTCTCGCCTTGGAACTTGATCGTGCACACGAAATTTCGGCAGGTGCCGGCGGCGAGCCAGCGCTCGACCAGCGCCAAAAGCCGCGCCGGATAGCAGACCACATCGGAGAACAGCCAATCGACCGCGCCGAGCGCGCGCGGATCAAGGGCGAAGGCGCTATCCAGCCGGTGCTCGATGCCGGGCAGGCGGGCAATCTCCGGAGCGAGCGGCGCTTTATCCACGCTGATGACGCTCGCCCCCATCCGCTGCAGCGCCCAGCTCCAGCCGCCAGGGCTGCTGCCGAGATCGAGGCACTTTTCGCCGGGCCCGGGCCGGGCCCCGATCAGGGTCAGCGCCTCCCATAATTTGAGATACGCACGGCTTGGCGGGCCGAACCGGTCCTCGACAAAATGCACCTCGCCATTCGGAAACGGGCTCGAGCAGTGTGGCGCAGCCAGCACCGTCCCGGCCTCGAGCAGGGTCCACGAGCCGAGCGGGGCCGCCGGCGCCGGCGCGCCAAACGGCAGCGGCTTTGCCGACACCTTTGGCAGAAGCTGCTGGATCAAGACCGCACGGCGATGCAGCGCCGGCGCATAGGCCGCCCAATTGCGCTGGATCGCGCGCAGCTTGGCCGCCGCATCCGAAATCGAGACGACAGTGAGCAGCTGCGGATCGACCCAGACATTGGCGGCCCATGCGACCGGCTGGGGCGGCCCCGGAGCGATCAGCAGCCGGCCGTGCACCCGCTCGACCGCGCCGAGCTCACGGGCCAGATCTTCGACGAACCCATCGGCTGCGAGATAGGCGGTGCGCCGGGTCATGGGGCCGGCGCCACTCCTACTCGGCGAAGAGCCGCATCAGCGGGCTTGCCGCGCCCTCGGCGACAACAAGCCCTGAACGCGGATCGCCGCCACTGCCTAATCCAACTTGCAATGATCCTCGATCTCTTTCGCTGTGGTCGGAATCGGCGTGGCCACCGGCGCCGTCTCGCCAGCCTTTCGGTCGAACTCCAGGCCTTTGGTTCCGGCGATAGTAAGGATCAGCCCGTCCGCTATGACGCTCTTGAACGACAGCTTGTCGTCTATCGAGAATGCGTACGCGCTAGAGTCGAGACCACCCCCCAACGCCGCGCTGTATGGCGCATGAATTAGGGCTGTATAAGGATTGAACGTGTCAGCAGCTCTCTCGCTCTTCGGCAACGTCACATAATTATATTGCAAACGGCAATAGGCGAGGGCGGCAGTTTCATACGACTTCACATTGGTTTTCAGGTCGAGCCCGGTGCAGCCGCGATAGACAATCGGGACCCAACCATACACGCCCTGCATCGTTATATAGAACGGCGGGGTTTGCGGATCTTTACAGGCTTTGTTTCCAAAATAGCTCTCCATCACAAAAAGCTTGGCTACGGTTCTGATGTCCTTGCACGTTTGACTCGTATTCAACGTGCTAGGATAACATTTGTTCCACAATTCCACAAACGACTTGCCCGCTACTCCCAAGTTCGGCGGGTTCACAAAGGGGGCGGGGGTTGGGAGCGTGCATGCGTTGTCGGTGTATTTGGCCTTGTAGTCTGCGGGATTGGAGCTCAGCACTGGCGGCACCGGCGGGTAAACGATCTCACCCTTATCATTCCGCTCCGCACCCAGGTATGACGCGGTCAATACGTTGAAGGTGCCGGGAACTTTCGGCAGGTTGTAAACGCCTGTGCTGGGGTTGGAGAACGGCGCCAGCGAACAGGCCTTGGCGGCCGATGACGGAAAACCAGGATGCTCTTTATCGTCATAGTAGGCCGGAACGTAGAGTGGCCAATCTTTTCCGCTGTTCGTGAACTTGTCCAGGGTTTGTCTGAATTGGGCAGTGGTGAGCGCCGTGCCGACATACGGCACCGGCAAGCCGGTTTCGGTGTTCACACTGTCGCCGGCCTTGGTGAGCGGCCCCATCGCGACCGGCAGAAACACCGAATTGAGCGAAGACACATTATAGTTGACGAACCGAAGATCGATCTTTGTTCTAGTCGGCGCCGGCAGGGTTTTGTTGAGCGGCGGGCCTTCGGCAGAGGCAAGAGTGTATTCCTGAAGCTGGAACGGAATGCCGTCCAAGGGCTGTAGCGCATTCTCGAACAGCGCGACGCTGCACTTCTTGCCATTGGACGAAACACACGAAGGCACCGCGGCTCCGGCAAGATGTTTGACCGGGCGGGGCGGGAGACCTCCTCCCGGCACGGTAGTTTCGGGACTGTTGGTCACCTTGACAGAGTGATAGGCCGCTTCACTGTCAAAGAACACGATGCGTCCTGAATTCCACCAATCTATATATTGATCGGGGAGCTTTCCCAAATCAGCTGGAGTAGTCGCCAGCAATTGAGTGTAGAATGGAACCGCAATCTCTACCCAATCCCCTGGGGCAATGCCTTCATCATTGCCGACCTGGATGTACGCTCGACGCAGCCTGGTGGTCACAAACCGCCGCGGACTGACAAAATTGACCCAGTCACTTACTTTGAACTGGGCTTGCATCCACAAATCAGCTTTGTTAGGGTCTTGGATAAATGACTCGAAAAACACATAAATTTTGTCCCCATTTACGGGGTTGTTATTATAAATCCGAAATTTTTTACACGGTACGGGGTCCGTGATTTTGCACGAAACCGTCTGTGCAAAGGCGGTTCCGGTCAAACCGAGCAAAAATAGAAGTGACAAGGACGTGATAATTCGTCTCACTGCACTCTCCCAGCTCTTGGCAACTTTAGCCATCTCGATACTCGCTCTGTTTGGCGATTTACGCAAATAAAATCCAATTGTGCTGTCCGCCAGCGGACCCGAGCGACGGGCACGGGATAGTGGCCACCGACGGGGTCTCGTCGGCATCGGAGTTCGGGCTGGACCGGAGCTGGGACTATGAGGGGCGGCTGCGGCATCCTACGCCGCGGGCCTCGCGCGGGCTCGCCGGCCTGGTTGCGGGTGCGCAGCACGTTCGGTTGGGGGCACCGTGCCGGAATCCAGGTGCCAAAATCCGGATCAGGCAGTGGACCGCGCTGCGGACGGTGCCAAAGCTCAAGCGGCGGCGCGCCACACGGCGAGCGCGGTTTTGCCGAATTTGTGGCCGGTCAGCGGGTCGAGGCGGCGCGAGATCGGCACCAGCAGCTTGTCCCAAACTGCGATGTGCCGCGGTGACGGCAATGCCGCGCGGAGCATCAGCCGGTTAGCGAGCGAGGCGAAAAACCCGGCGCAATCGAGCATCAGAAAGGCGTCCAGCCGGCATCGGTCGGGGGTCAGCGCGCACAGGCCCGCCCGGTCATAGCGCCGATGATGGCCGATGGCGGCGTCGAACGCGCTGAATAGGAATTGATGGGCCGGCGCCAACACGACGAGGCTGCCCCGGGCCGTCAGATGGTCGCCGGCACGGGCCAGCTCGGCCCGGTCCGCGGCAATGTGCTCCAGGACGTCGAGATAGAGGATCGTGTCAAACCGCTGGGCCGGGTCGAGGTCGCCGACGGTGCCGCTGGCGACCCGGCAGGTCGGCGGCAGCTCGCCGTCGCGGATGCGCCGCGCAATCCGGTCGGTAAAGCCGCGATCCGGCTCGAGGCTGGTCCAAGTATCGACCTTGGGGTTGTACAGATGGGCGACATTGGCGCCAATGCCGGCGCCGACCTCGAGCACCCGGCCGGCGATAAAGCGGCCGAGGATTGCGCCAAGATACGCCTTCCAGTTGGTTGCAGCCGCGAACAGCTCGAGCTCTGAGCCAATATAGCGGTAGCTCATGCGGCCGGCCGTTCCGCGACCGCCGCCTGTCGCGGGTCGAGCCGGCAGCCCTGGCGCTCGGCGATAAAGCACCGGCAATCGGCGATCGGCACGATTGGCCGGCTGCTCCGCCCCGCCAGCACGGTCAGGCTCGCCGCGATCACGATAACCAATGTCTGCAGCAGGATGATCAACAAATCGGCGATGGTTGTGGTGGCCCAGCCGGGCACGGCGAGATTGGTGGCGATCCGAATGGCGGCGACGACGGCGATGCCAAACCCGGCGATCCCGGCGATCAACCCGGCGGCAAGCAGGATTTGGATAAAGATCTTGTCGGCATAGACCGACATCGCGCTGAGGCCATGGACGATCAGCGCCACCAGGCTCATTTGCGAGCGGCCGGCGCTGCGGCTGCCGCGCACGGTCGGCACGCTGGTGTAAGGGAGCCGCGAGCGCATCACCGAGGCGGCGAGGTTGTTCCACAGCTCGGGCATGTGCGCCAGCCGGCGGACCGCCGCCATCGGCATCGCACAGAAGTTGCCAAAGTTGATGGCCTGTCCGGTCAGCGCAAAAAAGAGGAGCCGGTAAACGCCGTACCAGACGCGGAAAGCGCAGGATTTGGAGCGTTTGGCGCGGCCGGCGAATACAACCTGCCGCGGCTGCCGGCGGCTCGCGGCCAGCAGGGCGGCGATGTCGGCCGGACGGTCCTGCCCGTCGCTGTCCATGACGAGGACCGTGTCGGCCTCGCCGCCCTCAGCGACCGCGCACAATCCGATGGCGATCGCCCGCTGATGACCCAGATTGGCGGCGAGTTGGATGATTTCGACCGACCCGATGCACGAGCCGCGCGGCAGCGCGACTTCGGCGGCAGCGTACGGCTCGACCGAGCCGTCATCGACGGCGCAAACGTGAAACACGAGATCGGACCCGCTGAACCGCTCGGAGATTTCGCTGACGAGCCTGGAAAACGACACCCAGTCGTCGAGAACCGGCGTCACGATCGCGATCGTATTGACCATGGCCTGCAATGCCCGATTGCGCTGCGCTTACGCTATGTCGCGGCCGTCAACAAAGGCTTAACGGTGTTGCGATGCGAGCGAGAAACGGCCTGTTCACGGCTGGTTAATCCGAGCCGGCGTAGGCTCCCAGCCACGACATGGCCGTCACCCTCCCCAAACCCGCCACGGCGCAAGCGAGCCCGCGGTGGACGTGCCGCCTGGCGATCCCCGCCGCGGCGCTGCTGTTGTTTGCCGCGCTGGCGGTGCTGTGGCGGTGGGGTCCGCATGCGCTTTACTTCGATGCCCTCGGGCTATTCGGCTTCGAGCCGTTTCGCTTTCCGTTTCTCGACATCCACGCCGTGCTCGCCGCCGCGGAGTGCCAGCGGCTGGGGATCGACGTCTATCTCGTAAACCCGTGCGACGCGCTTGGCCGGGTGCATGTCTATTCGCCGCTGTGGCTCGCGATCACCCCGGGCTTTTTCGACACGAGATCGACCGCCGCGGTCGGCCTCGGCCTCGACCTGATGTTCATCCTGTCGCTCACTATCGTGGTTCGCCCCGCGAGGTGGGGCGAAGTGCCGGTTCTGGCCCTGGCCGCGCTGTCGCCGATGACGGTTTACGCGCTGGAGCGCGCCAACTGCGATCTGGTCGTCTTCCTGCTGGTCGTGGCCGGCTGCGCTCTCGGCCACGCGCGGCGCCCGTGGCGGCTCGGCGCCTACGCGCTCTATCTGCTCGCCGGCCTGCTCAAATATTATCCGCTCGTGCTGCTGGCGCTGCTGGTCCGCGAGCGGCGCCGCGACGCGCTGATAGGCGCCGTCCTCGCCACGGCGATCGTGCTCGGGCTCGCCGGCCTCGACCATGCCGAACTGGCCAAGGCGCTAGAGAACATTCCGGCACTCTCCTATTTTGCCGATTCGTTCTCCGCGCGGAACCTGCCGTTCGGCGTTGTCGACAGCATTTTTGGCCCGCGCCTGCGCGGCGCCGCCGGTCCACTGTTCCTGGTCGTCCTCGCCGCGCTAGCCGCGGCCCGAGCGTGGCGCACGTGGCGCCTGCTCGATGCTGCGGCGCTCGATCCCGATCTCTTCGAAGGGCAATGCCTGCTGCTTGGCGCGCTGTTGGTGACGGCCTGTTTTTTCGCCGGGCAAAATATTGACTACCGCGGCATCTATTTCGTGCTGATCATGCCGGGGCTGGTCGGCCTACACCGGGTGTCCGACGATCGGACCGTCCGGCGGTTTCTGGCACGGATGATTGCCGCGGTGCTGTTCGTCGCCTGGGCCGCGCCGCTGCGCGACCTCCTTAACCGGATTGCCGGCGCTATGTTTGGCGGCCCGACGGGTCTGCGCGTCGAACTGCTGTTCTGGCTTGGCCGCGAGCTGGTGTGGTGGTGGCTGATCTCCGGCCTCGCCGCGATCATCCTTGGCTATGCCTCGCGGATGCCGATCTGGCCGGGCCGCCGAGCAAGAGGCGTCGGCGCAGCCGCTCCTGACCCGCGGCCGGCGGGATTGCGACCCCCGAACGCCGAGCCCGCAATCAGGCCCGCAGCAGGGCGGCCATGACGCGCTCGCGGTTCAGCGGCAAGTCGCGAATCCGGGTTCCCAAGGCGTGGGCGACGGCATTGCCGATCGCAGCAACGGTCGGCCCGCCCGCGGCCTCGCCAATGCCGAGCGGCGGACGCTCGGCGGTGGGATCGACCAGCTCGGCGGTCACCTCGGGCACCTCGCTAAACCGCAGCACCGGATAGCTTTCCCAGTCGCGCGAGCTGATCCCGCTGCCGTCGAGCCGTACCCCTTCCTTAAGCGCCCAGCTCGCCGCCTGGATGATGCCGCCCTCAAGCTGGTTGAGTGCGCCATCGGGGTTGACGACGAGCCCGGCATCGGCGGCGCACCACACCCGCGTCAGGTGGATTTGCTGATCAACCTCGACCTCTGCGACGATCGCGGCATAGGCGGCGAGGTTCTTGTAGCGGGCAAAGCCGATGCCCCGGCCCCGTCCGGCGCCCGGCTGGCGACCCGCCTGCCAGCCAGCCATGCGAGCAACCCGCTCGACGACCGCGCGCGCCCGCGGGTCCGACAGGATTGACAGCCGGTAGGCCACCGGGTCTTGACCGGCCTGCTCGGCCAGCTCATCGATAAACGATTCGATCGCATAGACGTTGAGGGTGGCGCCCAGCCCGCGCAGCGACGAGGTCCGCACCGGGGTCTCGGCGATCAGGTGATGGACAATGCGCTTCTCGGCGATATCGTAGAGCGGCTCGCCGTTGCGGGTGCCAGCGCCGGGCGGGCCGGGCGATTCGGCCGCTGGCGGTGGCGGCGGCGGGTCGGGCAAGGCTTCGGCGGCCAGCAGATTGCCGCCGCTGCCCGGCCGGCTGGTATGCCGCCCGCTCCAGATCTCGGTCGTCCAGTCGGTCGGGCGTTGCCCGCCGTCGAGTGCGGCACGCACCGTCACCACCATCGCCGGGCTGACCGGCTCGAAGCCGAATTCCTCCTCGCGCCGCCAGCGCACGCGGACCGGCTCGCCCGGCCGGCGCATCGCGATCACCGCCGCATCGGCCGCCGCGTCGTCGGCGCCGTTGTGACCGTAGCAGCCCGGGCCTTGCACGTGCTTGACCGAAATTGCCGCGGGATCGAGCTTCAGCATGCGGGCGAGCGCCGCGCGCAGCGGGTAGACGCCCTGCGAATGCGTCCATACGGAGAGCCGCCCGTCGCGGTAGAGCGCCAGCGCGCAGGATGGCGCCACCGCGGCGTGGGCGATGTGCATTCGCGAATAGGTGGCCTGATGCCGGTGTTGCGCCGGGGTCGGGTCGGATGCCGCGGGGGCGCCGACAACGCGGTCGATCGACGGTTGCTGCAAGAGCCAGCGCGCCTCCTCCTGGGCCGGGTTGATCGGGTCGATCCCGTCCCAGGCGACATGATTGGGCGCCGCTGCGGCAGCCGCCTCAACGGTGGTTTCGTCGGCGCCGAGGATGGCAAGAAAATTACCATCGCGGACCAGCTCGATCGGGCCGTTGGCCGCCCGCCGAAGGGCGGCCTCATCGACCGAGGCGATTGTTGCACCACGCCGCGGCTGGCGCACGACCCGGGCATGCACCATGCCGTCGAGCGTCATGTCATGGACGAACACCGGCTCGCCAAACACTTTGGCGGCGAGATCGACGCGCGGCGCATTGCGTCCGACGATACGATAATCGCGTGCGGGTCTGATCGGCAGCCGCCCGGTGGCATGCCGCGCCAGATCGACGGCGGCGGCGAGCGACCAGTAATCATGGCCGGTTGGCTCACCGCGAAGCAGGATCGCACCGTCGCGCACCGACAGCCGGGCGCGGGAATAGCCGAAGCTGGCGGCGGCATGGTCGAGAAAGGCGGCGCGAACCTCGGCGCAGGCGAGGCGCAACGCGACGCCGCCGAATTGGATCGATTGGCTGCCCGAGGTGTAGCCCTCGTTTGGGGTCAGCTCGGTATCGCCGGACCGAAGCATGACGCGTCCGAGTGCCACCTCGAGCTCTTCGGCCGCGATCTGCCGCATCGCGGTCAGCACGCCCTGGCCGATCTCGACCTTGCCGGTCGCGACCTCGACCTGGCCGTGCTCGGGAAACCGCACCCACTGATCGAGCCGCGGATTGTCGGCCAGCGCCGGCGGCAGCGGTGTTGCAGCAACGCTCATCGCGAGGCTCCTCCCCGCATCCGCGCGGCGGCGCGCTCGACTGCGCGCAGAATGCGATTGTGGCTGCCGCAGCGGCAGATGTTGTCGTCGAGCGCCCGGGCGATCTCTGCCCGCGACGGCGACGGGTTATGGTCAAGCAGCGCCTTTGCCGAGATCAGGATGCCGGCAAGGCAGTAGCCGCATTGGCCGGCCTGCTCGTCAAGGAAGGCTTGTTGGAGCGGGTGCGGCCGTTCCGGCGTGCCGAGCCCCTCGACCGTGACGATGGCTTTGTCGGCGAACGTCGACAGCGGTTTCCCGCACGATTTTTCCGGGCGGCCATCGACCAGCACCATGCAGCAGCCGCATTGCTCGAGGCCGCAGCCGAATTTCGGCCCGGCGAGGCCGAGACGGTTGCGCAGAATGTCGAGCAGCGGCGTATCTCCGTCTGCGGTGATCTCGACGCTGCTTCCGTTCACGCTGAGGCGTGTCAACTGCATCGGTGCCCTCGTTGCCAGACCCGGCACGATAGCAGATCGTGCGCTGGCGCGCCGGATTTTACCTGGTTGCTGCTTACCGCCGGCGGGCGCGATGGCCGGTTCTGAACCCGGCCAGAAAGCCGATCAGCAGCGCCAGGCCGAGCGGCACGGGATCAGCGAAGCGAATAAACCGCGTGCCGGCTTCGGTGATCTCGAGGGCCCCCACCGGACGGAGGCTGATCCCGGCGCCGCCGCCGCTGCCGCTGCCGCCCCGATCGGCGCCCGGCTTCGTGCCGTCGCCCATTCCGCCACCGGCGCCAAAGCCATAGCGGATGCGGGCGATCGGGAGCACGGTGCGGCCGCCGAACTCGACCGGATCGCCATATACCTGCCGCACGCTGGCGCCGGCCTGCAGCCGGTCGCCGAGCGAGCGCAGCGTCTTGGCAACCTTGAGGGTCACCCGTTGCGTTCCGCCTATGCGAGGCCGCTTGTTCGGCGCCCCGCCGCGGCGGCGACCGTGCAACGAGGCCTACCGGAGCAGAGACAAATCAGGCCGGCCGGCGCGCATGATCGCGCTATAGAGCTGCTCGACGGCAACGCTGTCATGGCTGGGATGGCGGCGATCGGCCAGCGACCGGCGTGGCTGCGTGCGGTCCGGCGCCCGGAGCGGGCGGCCACCGATGGTCGCCGCCGACAGCACGCGGACCCGATAAAGCGCCACCGTTTCCGGGAACCTGTCAATCGGCCGCCCGCTGTAGATCCAGGCATCCATATGGCCGGGGCCCCAATTGTAGGCCGCGACCGCATCGGCCCAATTGGCATAACGGCGATAAAGCCGAGCGAGATAGGCGCGGCCGAGCACCTGATTTTCAATTGCATCGAAACGATCGCCCTGCCCGACATCCGCAGCGGCGGCGGCCGACACCTGCATCGGCCCTTGCGGCCCGTCGCGGTCGGGGCGCCACATTCTCGCATCTTCGCCATAGCTCGAACTCGGCGCCGTCAACGGCGAGCGCCACCCGATCGAGAACGCCGGCATCTCCGGCGACCCGCGGTCCCGCATGCGCCGCAGCGCTGCCGGCTACGGCGAGCGCCAGGGCGAAGGCGGCGGCAATCGCCAACCATCCGCACCCGGCGGAACGCAGGTGATGCGCCCTCGGCGAGGCGGTGCGGGCAACGCCCCCCGATCGGCGCGACGCGGCCGTGCCGGCTATTCCCAATAGGCGGCAATAATGGTGTTGTCGGCGCCGAGCATCAGGTTGAGCCGGTTGGGGTTGTGGGTAATTCCCCTGATCCCGTGATTGACCGGGATCCAGCGCAGGATTTTGGGAAGGTCCTCCTGGCGCACGACCCCGGTGGTCCCGGGTGCTGCCTGCCCGCGCTCGACAAATTTTTTGCCGACGCAGTTCTTGCAGTCGCTGACGGTGATCTTGACCGTCTTGCTGCCGGGGATTTGATCGACCTCGATCGCGTTCTCCGACGCGCGGACGCGCACCCCCTTGAAGGCATGGCCCGCCTCGAGCGGAAAGACCGCGCCGATCGGGACAAAACCGGTGGCTTCCTCGGTCTGCAACGGCATTGTCGCGATGAATTGCAGATCGAGGATCCCGTCGATCGGCTTGCCGACAAAGGTCGGGACCAGCTCGGGCGCGGTCCAGCCCTGCGCTCCGGTCACGCCGGTGACCCGCACGATGTCAAGCTCGGGATCGGTTTTGGTCCGCAGGATTTCAACGCCGGTGACGTAGAGCACCGGCAATTCGGTGGTCGGCTCAATCTCGGTCGGGGCGGCGAGGCTGGTCCCCTGGTCCGGCGCGGGCGCCTGGCCATACCCTTGCTCCGGCCCGCTAGCGTTGGCCCCGGCCGCCCCACCGGGTGCCCCTTCGGCGCCGGGGGTTGCCTGGGCGCCGGGGGTTGCCTGGGCGTCAGCGATCGTGGTGAGCCCGGCCTGCATCGCGGCGGCGATTGCCAGCACGCCCAACCAGCGCAATGTCTTGTTCATCCTGTCCTCCGAATCGACGGGGTTATCCGCTTGTTGCCGGGCTCTCGACCGGCCGGCGATCCGGCCCGGGCCCGGTCGGGATCACCGCTGCCTCGAACCCCTCGGGCGGCACCCGTTCGAGAGCGTCGAGCACGAGATCCGTCGCCCGCATCCTGGTCAGACGGCAATAGGTGGTCTCGGTGCTGGCAAAGCTGCCGTTCTCGGCGAGCTTGTTGACTGGCTCGCCGCCGCCGCACACCGAGAAATACTCGCAGCGCTCGCGGCACATGGCGACGCCGGCGTCGATATCGGCGCGCATCCGGGCAAGGGTCGGGCAGTGCTTTAGATCGACGAGCGTATCGCGGTTGATGTTGCCCAGCACAAAATCTTCATAGGCCGGGTTCTTCAGGCCGAGCAGCTCGGGCGAGAAGGTCGAGATGTTGCCGGCCCAATCCATGCTGGTGATCGCGAAAGGCTCGACCAGCGGGTTGCGGAACAAGGCCTCCTTGGGCCGGATGATCTGCTCGAGCGCATGCTCGATCTCGCGCAAAAACGTGATCTTGCCCGGCGAGGCGGACGACAGCCGCCAGAATTCGCTCAAAAACCGGTAATAGGCGGTCTCGACGCCGGGATCGGCGAAGGAACGCGAGGCGTGGTCGCCCTCGGATTCCTCGACATTGAAGCAGACCCGCTCAATTCCCTCTTCAACGTAAAACTCAAACATCTCCGCGGGCGCGGCCAGGCTCTGCGACGACAACACCGAGATCACATGAAACGGCACCGCGTGCTGGCGCAACAGCCGGATGCCCCCGATCGTGCGGTCGAAGGTGCCGCGACCGGCGCGCGTCACCCGGTTGCGGTCGTGCAGGTGCTTGGGGCCATCGATGCTGACCCCGAGATTGATCCGCGCCTCGGCAAAGAACGCGCACCACGCCGCGTCGATCAGGGTGCCGTTGGTCTGGAACGAATGGACGACCGTCACATCGCGCGGCCGCAACCGCTCGATCATCGCAAACGCATCGCGGTAGAACGCGATCGGCAGCACCATCGGCTCGCCGGCGTGCCATACCACCGACAGCCCGCCCTCTACCCACCCGGAGGCGAATACTTGGGAAAACAGATTGTGCAGGGTCTGCGGGGCGACGACCGCCTTCGAGTTCCGTCCCGGCAGATAGCAATACCGGCAATCGATGTTGCAGAACGGGGTCGGCTGGACGACCAGCAGATCGATCACCGGCACAGTGTCGCTCGCCACCCCTTCGCGCGGGCTCACCCGTTCACCAATTGCGCCACCAATTATTCCAATTGTTCCAATTGTGCCAGTTGTTCCAATTTGGCCAGCCCCAGCCGCGCCGGTAGCCCCAACCGCCGTTGCGCCACCAGTTCCCCCAGGCCAGGCGGAGATCGCGGTCGCCGTGCTTGACGGCTTGCTCCCCCGCCACGGTAGAGACCGCGTCGCGGATCGCCGCCAGCCGCTCGGAGACCCGCATCTGATCCGAGGCCCACATCTGATCCGAGGCCGGGGGCTGCGCCGCCGGCGGACCCTGGCTGGCGGCGCCCGGCGTTGTCGTCCCCAGCAGCAGCGACACGCCGAACGCGCCCGCCGGCACGATCCCCGACAGGATTTTCAGATAGTTCTGCCGCAGCGACATCAGAGTCACCTCATCAGAGCCACATCGTCATCAACGGTGTGTCGGACGCCCTCAGTCGGGCTCGGCTTCAACGTTAAGTATGAAGCCGCCCCTCAATTCATACGCGCATCTATACCAACACGTTCAGCCCCGGTCAACGCAGCGGGGCGACCGCGCATCGCTCAATAGTTGCGCCAGTAATTGTGCCAGCCATTGTGCCAGCCGCCATTGCGCCACGCGGCCCCGCCGTTGCGCCAAGCCCCGCCGCCGCGCCAGACCGCGCCGCCGCCACCGCCATTGCGCCAGGCTGCCCAGGCAAGGCGCTCCCCGGTCGCCCCATCGGTAGCCTTCGCCCCCGGCCCGGCAGCATCGGAAACCGCGTCGCGAATGGCGGCGAGACGCGCCGAGACCGGCGCTGCCTCCGCGGTTCGAGCCGACTGGGCGGCCGGGCCCTCGTCGGCGGCGACCGGCGCCGACGACCCGAGCAGCAAGGCGACGCCCGCCGCCCCGATCGGCACCATGCCGGACAGAACTTGCAGATATTTTTGCCGCAGCGACATCAATCCCACCCCATTATCGATGATCGGTCACACCAGTCGCGCGAAGCGGACGCCGATCCGCACCTTGATTGCCGCCAAGTTGACGTCTTAACCTTGCGACACGCGCGCTCGCGCCCCCGGTTGACGCGCCCGAACCCGATCGGCGACTGGGTACCAGGAAAGGCCAGTGCGGTCAAACCTGCTTTCGCCAGACATGCAGGAAGTTGCTCATGCCGCCGCCGCGCGCATCCAGGGCGGCGACAGCTGGGAAATTCTGGCGAAGACTGGGCAGTCCGGCTCATGCGCTCCTGGAAGATAGCCAAGACTCATCAAGAATTCGTTGACGATCTGCCCGCCGGTGAAGCGAAACGTTTTGCGGAACAGCCGGGTCCAGGCTTCGGCGGAGCGCGGGTGATGGGCGTCGAGCCAAAGCGCGAAGGACCCGTGCGATTGGCGCAGCGCGCGAATGCGGCGCGCATTCTCGACCGCCGCTTCCACCTTCAGCCGGTTGCGCACGATCCCCGCATCGGCGAGCAAGCGATCGATTTCGGCCGGGCCGAAGGCAGCGACCCGGTCCACCTCGAACTCGGCAAACGCGGCGCGGAATGCCGCGCGCTTGTTGAGGATGGTCAGCCATGACAGGCCCGCCTGGTTGATCTCGAGCAGCAGCCGTTCGAACAGCACGCGCTCATCGGTCGCCGGAAAGCCGTACTCGGCATCGTGATAGCCGGCGTGCACCGGGTGACCGGGCGCCACCCGGCAATAGGCGGCGCTCACCTCACCGCCCGTGCAGGGCAGAGCAATTTAGCGAGGTGCGCCCCGCGCCCGGCCGGAATCATGCCTGTTCCAGCTCGATCAGGGTGCCGCAGAAATCTTTCGGATGCAGAAACAGCACCGGCTTTTGATGCGCGCCCGGCCGCGGCTTGCCGTCGCCCAACAGCCGGGCGCCCTCGCCGCGCAGCCGGTCGCGCGCGGCGACGATGTCATCGACCTCGTAGCACAAATGGTGCATTCCGCCCGAGGGGTTACGCTCGAGAAAGCCGCGCAGCGGCGAGGCCTCGCCCAGCGGCTCGAGCAATTCGATCCTGGTGTTGGCAAGCTCGACAAAGACCACGGTGACACCGTGATCAGGCAATGCCTGCGGCTCGGAGACCGGGGCTCCCAGCATCTGCCGATAGACGGCGCTGGCCGCAGCCAGATCCGGCACCACGATCGCAACATGATTGAGGCGACCGATCATGATTGGCCTCCGACTATCTCCCGCCCCCTCCGAGTCACCGGCGCCACCCCTCACCCCGGCCCTCTCCCCGCAAGCGGGGCGAGGGGGCGAGATCGCGGAGGCGGCGGTTAGTGGAAGACAAATCCAGCGTCAAATCCGCACCACCTGGGTTTCGATCAGCGGACGCTTGCCGAAGCGCTCGCTGACCCCGCGGCGCAATGCCCGCCGCGCCGCCTCGCCGACCACGCTGTCATCGCGCCGCGCTGCTTCCGGCAGCTCGTCGAGCGCCCGCTCGACGGCAGCCGCGCAGCCCCGGCAGGGCGGCCTCCCCCGCCTCCGCTTCGACCAGCCCGATGACCGCGATCGCCGGTGGGGCGGCGAGCCGGCCCAAGCGGTCGAGGACCAAGGTGGCAACGACGTTGCCGTTGAACCCGGCGCGGCGGCGGTCTTTCAGGGCCGACCCATCGACCGGCAGCAGGCTTTTGCCGTCGCTCGCCAGCCGCCCGACCGGCACTTCGTCGACAATCGCGGCCGCACCCGATCCGAGCCGGACCATGTCCCCGTTTTCGATGATCAGCGGCTGCGGCACCTGGCATTCGGCGGCGAGGTTGGCATGGGCGATCAGGTGGCGCGCCTCGCCATGCACGGGGATCGCAATCCGCGGTCGGATCATCTGGTACATCCGGATCAGCTCGTCGCGCGCCGGATGACCCGAAACATGGACGAAATGGTCCTCCTCGGTGACGATCTCGACGCCGAGCCGAGCCAGCGCATTCTGCAGCCGGCCGATCGACTTCTCGTTGCCGGGGATGATCCGCGACGAAAATATCACGACGTCGCCCGGCTCGAGCTCGACGCTCGGATGGTCGTCGCGGGCGATGCGGGCCAATGCCGAGCGCGGCTCACCCTGGCTGCCGGTGCAGATCATCAGGATCTTGTCGCGCGGCACATAGCCCGCCTCGTCTTCGGTAAGAAACGGCGGCAGCCCGGCGAGGTAGCCGTTCTCGCGCGCCGCCTTGTCGATCCGCCACAGCGAGCGGCCGACCAGCGCCACCTCGCGGCCGTGTGCTACGGCGGCGTGCGCGATGGTTTCGAGGCGGGCGACGTTGGAGGCGAAGCAGCCGACCGCGACGCGTGCGTCGTAGCGGCCGACCAGATCGGTCAGCGAACGACGCAGATCGGCCTCGGAGCCCGAGCGGCCGGGCCGCAGCGCGTTGGTCGAATCGCCGATCAGCGCCAGCACGCCCTCGTCGCCGAGCCGGGTCAGCGCCGCCTCGTCGGCAGGCTCGCCGATCAGCGGATCGGGATCGAGCTTCCAATCGCCGGTGTGCAGCACGGTCCCGGCCCGGGTGCGCAACACGACCGCGTTGGGCTCGGGGATCGAATGGGTCAAGGTGACCAGCTCGAGGTCGAACGGGCCGATCGTGAACCGGCCGGACAATGGCACGATGTTGATCCGCACCTTATCGGCGAGCCCGACCTCGACGAGCTTTGCGCGCAGCAGCGAGGCGGTGAACGGGGTCGCCCAGACCGGGCAGCGCAGCTGCGGCCACAGATAGGGGATCGCGCCGATATGGTCTTCATGGGCGTGGGTCGCGACGATCCCCAACAGGCGGTCGCGGCGCTCGGCGATAAACGCCGGGTCTGGCATCACGACCTCAAGCCCGGGCTGCGAATCATCGCCAAACGTGACGCCGCAATCGAGGATCAGCCAGTCTCCGGCATAGCCGTAGAGACCCAGGTTCATGCCGATCTCGTTGGCGCCGCCGAGCGCCACAAAATAGAGCGCATCCGGATCGTCGGCCGTGGGCCCAACCGGGTCGCAAGCCGGGTCGGGCAGCAGGCCGCGTCGGCAGCTGGCTCATCGGTCGGCGTTTCGTCGGTAAATCAAGCGCAAGCCCCACAAGGTCAAATCGGGATCGACCGTGTCGATGACATCGGTCGCCTTGGCGAACAGCGGCGCCAACCCGCCGGTGGCAACCACCCCCATCGGCTCGCCGCGCTCGTCGCGGATGCGCCTGACCAACCCTTCGATCAGCCCGACATAGCCCCAGAACACGCCGGATTGCATCGCCGGGATCGTGCTGCGGCCGACCACCCGCGGCGGGCGCTCGATCGAGACGCGCGGCAGCAGCGCCGCCGCCATTTCCAACGCCGCCAAGGACAGGTTCGGTCCCGGCGCGATGACGCCGCCGCAATAATTCCCGGCGCGGTCGAGGATGTCGAAATTGGTCGCGGTGCCGAAATCGACGACCATCAGCGGCGCCTGATAGCGATCCTGCGCGGCGACCGCGTTGGCCACCCGGTCGGCGCCGACATGCTCGGCCGGCATATCGACGTCGATGCCGATCCCGAGCCGGCAGCCGGGGCTGCCGACGATCAGTGGCTCGCTGCCGAAATAGCGCCGGCACAGCCCGTTCAGGTTGAACGAGGCCTCGGGCACGACATTGGCGATGATCGTGGCGTCGATGTCGCCGCGCGCGAGGCCGTCGAGCGCCATCAGCTGGGTCAGCCACACCGCGTATTCGTCGGCGGTCCGCTTTGGGTTGGTCGCCGCCCGCCACGAGGCGCGCAATTCGTCTGCGGCATAGACGGCAAAGACCACATTGGTGTTGCCGGAATTAATCGCGAGCAGCATAGGGTCCCCGCTAGCCTGCCGGGAACACGTCGCCGGCCGAGATCAGCCTCGGCCCGTCCGGGGTCTCCAGCACCAGCGCGCCGTGCCGATCCAAATCGGCGAAGCGCCCGTGCAGGGTGCGGTTTTCGAGGCGGACCTCGATCGGCTGGCCAAGCGGCGTCGCGCGCGCCAGCCAGGCGTTGCGCACCGGGGCGAATCCCTCCTCCCGCCAGCGCCGCTCCCAAACATCGAAACAGCGGATCAAGGCTTCCAGCATCGCCGCCGGCTCAGGCGCGCGGCAGCCCTCGGCAGCCAGCGAGGTGGCGGGATATTCAGCGTCTTCGGGCGCTGCGACGAGATTGATCCCGACGCCGACGACCAGAAAGGCGAGCCTTTCGCCGCTGCCGGTGTTCGCATCGCGGCCGAGTTCCGATTCGAGCAGGATGCCGGCGATCTTGCGGCCATCCAGCAGCACGTCGTTCGGCCATTTGCAGGCGAGCCCGGCAAGCCCCGGAACCAGGCTCGCCAGCGCGTCGCCGATCGCTAAAGCCGCGGCAAAGCCGAGCCGGGCGGCGCTTTCGGGCGAGCAGTCCGGCCGCAGCACCAGCGACGTGTAAAGATTGCCGCGCGGCGACACCCAGCGCCGGCCGCGACGCCCGCGCCCGGCGGTCTGCTCGAGCGCCCAGACGACGGTCCGCTCCGCGGCGCCCGCGCGCGCGAGCCGCTTCGCCTCGTCGTTGGTGCTGGCGATACTATCGCAGCAGACCAGCCGGTAGCTTGACGGGAGAACCGGCGGCCGGGTCATCGGACAAACAGCGAGGAAGCCGCCGCCGCGGCGCTGCCGACCAGCGGCCCCGGCAGCAGAAAGAAGAACAAGGTGATCACCGCGGTGACAAACAGCACCCCCTTGAGCTCGCCGGCGATCGGAACGTCAAAGGCGCCGGTCGGCTCGTCGAAATACATCACCTTGACGATGCGCAGGTAATAAAAGGCGCCGACGACGCTGGTCACGACGCCGATCACGGCCAGCCCGATCAGCTTGGCGTCGATCGCCGCGAAGAAAATGTAGAGCTTGGCGAAAAACCCGGCGGTCGGCGGGATCCCGGCCAGCGAAAACATGAAAATCCCCAAGGCCAGCGCCAAGGCCGGCCGGGTTCGCGACAGCCCGGCCAGATCGGCGATCTCCTCGACCATCCGGCCCTCTCGCCGCATGCACAGGATCACCCCCCAGGCCCCGACATTCATAAACAGGTAGATCGCCAGATAAACGAGCACGCCGCGGATGCCCTCGGTCGTGCCGGCGGCGAGCCCGATCAGCAAATAGCCGACATGCCCGATCGAGCTGTAGGCCATCAGCCGCTTGATGTTGCGCTGGGCGATCGCGGCGACGGCGCCGAACACCATCGAGGCGATCGACAGAAAAACGATGATCTGGCGCCACTCGCCGATCAGCGGCCCAAATGGTGCAACCATAAAGCGGATGAACAAGCGCGAGCGCCGCCATTTTGGGGGCAACCGCGAAAAACATGCTGACCGGGGTCGGCGCGCCCTCATAGACATCGGGTGTCCACATATGGAACGGCACCGCCGAAATCTTGAAGGCGAGGCCAGCGATGACAAAGACCAGGCCGACGATCAGCCCGGGCGATACCGGCGCGCTCCCCGCCAACAGCCTGGCGATCTCGGCGAACCCGGTGGTGCCGGCGAAACCGTAGACGAGGGAGAGGCCATAGAGCAGCATCCCCGAGGACAGCCCGCCCAGGACAAAGTATTTGAGCCCGGCCTCGCTCGATCGGGGCGAATCGCGATCAAAGCTGGCGACGACATAGAGCGCCAAATTCTGCAATTCGAGGCCGACATAGAGGGTGATCAGATCGTTGGCCGAGACCATCACCATCATCCCGGTGGTCGCCAGCAGGACCAGAACCGGGAATTCGAAGCGGGCGATGCCCTGCGCCTCGTTGTAGTCGCATCGCCAACAGGATCGCGACGCCCGAGCCGATCAGCACCAACGTGTTCATGAACAGCGCAAAGGCGTCGCTGACAAACATTCCGTAAAAGCCGAAGCGGCGCTGGGGTCCGCCGAGCAACAGAAGGATCAGCACGACGATCAGCGCGCCAACTGAAAGCCACGACACCAGCCGGACCGAGCGCTCGCCGCGAAAGGCGCCGACGATCAGCAGCAGCATCGCCAGTCCGGCCAACACCATCTCGGGCACGGCCGGCGACAGATCGAGCGGGGGGAGGTGCGGCATGGCGGCGGTCTAAGGCAGGCTGGCGCGGCGCAGGCCGGCGGCGCTGGTGGCGGCGGTCGCCTGCGCGACGATATGATCGACCGAGGCCTGGATCGGGCGCAGGAACGAGGTTGGGTAAAGGCCCATCCACAGCACCAGCAGCAGCAACGGCACAAATATCGCCGTCTCGCGCGGGCTGAGGTCGAGGATGCCGCGCAGATCGGTGCGGATGATCGTGCCCCAGATCACCCGGCGATAGAGATAGAGCATATACATCGGCGCCGAGAAACAGCGCTGTCGCCACCAGAAAGCATTCGGTCGTGCTGACCCGGAAGGTGCCGAGCAGGATCAGGAACTCGCCGACAAAGCCGCTGGTGCCGGGCAGCCCGACCGCGGCCAAGGTAAAGACCATAAAGACGAAGGCGTAGGCCGGCATGCGCTCGACGAGCCCGCCGAAACGGGCGATCTCGTGCGTGTGCAGCCGGTCGTAGAGCACGCCGACGCACAGGAAGAGCGCGGCCGAGACGAGCCCGTGGCTCAGCATCTGGATTACCGCGCCCTGCACCGCCTCGCTGGTCAGGGCGAAGATGCCCATCGTCACAAAGCCCATATGCGCGATCGAGGAATAGGCGACCAGCTTTTTCATATCGGTCTGGGCCAGCGCCACCAGCGAGGTGTAGATCACCGCGATCGCGCTGAGAGTGAAGATCAGCGGGGTAAAATAGTGCGACGCGAGCGGAAACATCGGCAGCGAAAAGCGGATAAAGCCATAGCCGCCCAGCTTTAGCAGGATACCGGCGAGGATGACCGAGCCCGCGGTCGGCGCCTCGACATGCGCGTCGGGCAGCCAGGTGTGCACCGGCCACATCGGCACCTTGATCGCGAACGAGGCGAAAAACGCCAGCCACAGCCATTTCTGCAGGCCGGCCGAGAACAGCTGGCTGTGGTTCAGCACATATTCGATGTCAGTGGTCCCGGTCGCGAAGTAGATCGCCAGGATCGCCAGCAGCATCAGCACCGAGCCGAGCAAGGTGTACAGGAAAAACTTGAATGCCGAATAGACTCGGTTTTCTGCGCCCCAGATCCCGATGATCAGGAACATCGGAACCAGCACCCCTTCAAAAAAGACATAAAATACGATGAAATCCAGCGCGCAAAATATGCCGACCATGAACGTTTCTAAGACGAGAAAAGCAACCATAAATTCCTTGACCTGGAAGGTGATAACCCGCCAGGCCGAGACGATCGCCAACAGTGTCAGCAAGGTCGACAGCAGGATGAAGAACAGCGAGACCCCGTCGATACCCATGTGATAGGTGAAGGTGAACCCGCCAAAGGTGACCCATTGCGCGCGCTCGACAAATTGAAAGGCGGCGGTGTTCGGGTCGAATTGGACCCACAGCACCACCGACAGCGCAAAGACGATCAGCGAGGTCCACAGCGCGATAAAGCGGGCATTGCGGGCGACCACCGCGTCTTCGCCGCGCACGATCAGGATAAAAAAGACGCCGACCAGCGGCAGAAAGGTGACCAGCGAGAGGAGCGGCCAGTGGCTCACAGCAAGTTCCCCTCGCTCAGCGCGGCAGCAGCAGGTACCAGGCGAGGAACGCCGCGAGCGCGATCAGCATGACAAAGGCGTAGTGATACAGATAGCCGGTCTCCAGCCGGCTCGCCTGACGCGCGAGATCGCGGGTCAGCGCGGAAACGCCGTCAGGCCCCAGCCCGTCGATCACCGCGCCGTCGCCCGATTTCCACAACCCGTCGCCGAGCACAAACGCGCTGCGGACGAAGACCCAGTCGTAAAGCTCGTCGAAATACCATTTGTTCAGCACGAACAGATAGAGCGCGCGGAACCGCACCGCGAGCCGCACCGGGATTCGCGGGTTCAGGATGTAGAAGACATAAGCCGTGCCGATCCCGGCGATGGCGAGAAAGAACGGCAGCCATCGGATTATTCCGGGTATGCCTTCCGCTGCCGCCAGCGAATTGTGACTGGGCAAAACGAAGATCGAGGCCTTCCAGAAGCTCTCGCGTCCCTGGCCGACAAAATCGCCGTCGAGCACCCCGCCCAACACCGCGGCGCCGATCGCCAGCACAATCAGCGGGATCAGCATGACCCATGGGCTCTCATGGGCGTGATGCATGGTCTCCTCGCCGGCGCGCGGCTCGCCGTGAAAGGTCATGAACATGACCCGCGCGATGTAAAACGCGGTCATGAACGCGGCCACGGTGCCGAGCACCCAGCCATAGCGGCCCGCCGCAGTTCCCGAGGCCCAGGCGGCGTCGAGGATCGTATCCTTCGACCAATAGCCGGAAAACGGCGGGATGGCGCTCAACGACAGGGCGCCGATCCACATCGTCACATAGGTGACCGGGGTCTTGCGCCACAACCCGCCCATCCGGCGCATGTCCTGCTCGCCGCCCATCGCATGGATCACCGCACCACTGCACAAAAACAGCAGGCCTTTGAAGAAGGCGTGGGTGAACAGGTGGAAAATCCCGGCGGCGTAGGCCGACACGCCGGCGGCGACGAACATGTAGCCGAGCTGGCTGCACGTCGAATAGGCGATGACCTTTTTGATGTCGTTTTGCGCCATGCCGATGCTGGCGGCGAACATCGCGGTGGTGCCGCCGATCACGCCGACGACGACGAGTGCTGTCGTGGCGTATTCGAATAGCGGCGACAGCCGCGCCACCATGAAAACACCGGCGGTCACCATCGTCGCCGCGTGGATCAGCGCCGAGACCGGGGTCGGCCCCTCCATCGCATCGGGCAGCCAGGTGTGCAGCGGGATTTGCGCCGATTTCCCCATCGCGCCGATGAACAAGAGGATCGAGGCGAGGGTCAGCGAATCGACCCGCCAGCCGAGAAACTCCATCGTCTGGCCGACGACGTGCGGCGCCTTGGCGAACACGTCGGGAAATCTCAGTGTGCCGAAGATCACAAAGACGGCGAAAATCCCGAGCGAGAACCCGAAATCGCCGACCCGGTTGACGATGAATGCCTTGATCGCGGCGGCGTTGGCCGTGGGCCGGTCATACCAGAAACCGATCAATAGATACGACATCAGCCCAACGCCTTCCCAGCCGAAAAACAGCTGCAGAAAGTCGTTGGAGGTGACCAGCGCCAGCATGAAAAAGGTGAACAGGCTCATGTAAGCCATAAAGCGCGGGATCGACTTGTCCTCGGCCATGTAGCCGACCGAGTAGACGTGGACCATCGACGAGACGACGGTGACGACGACGATCATGACCCCGCTCAAGGTGTCGAGCCGGATCGACCAGGTGACGTCGACCCCGCCGGCGACAATCCAGCTGAACAGCGGAATGATTTGCGGCCCCGACGCCGCCAGAATGTCGCGGAATAGGATGATCCCCAATGCCGCCGAGATCAGCAAAGCGCCGCAGGTGACCACCTGCGAGCCGCGGTCGCCGATCGCGCGGCCGAAAAAGCCGGCGATGATGGCGGCGGCCAGGGGCAGAAAAATAACGGCGAGCGGCACGTGCTTACTCCCCCCGCCCATCGGCGCCGGGGGCGACCGAGGCCCATTCGCCTAAGCGGATGCTCCAATGTCGTCTTGGCCGGGCTTGTCCCGGCCATCCACGCCTTGACGTCGACCGGCTGCGAGCGTCCCGAAGACGTGGATGCCCGGACCAAGTCCGGGCAAGACGATGATGAGGAGCTGAAATCAATTTCGCCCCCGCCCCTCAGCCTTTCATCATGTTGATGTCTTCGACCCGGATGGTGCCGCGGTTGCGGAAATAGACGACGAGGATGGCAAGCCCGATCGCCGCCTCGGCCGCGGCGACGGTCAGCACGAACATCGCAAAGGCCTGGCCGACGATGTCGTTCAAGAACACCGAGAAAGCCACGAAATTGATGTTGACCGCAAGCAGCATCAGCTCGATCGACATCAGGATGATGATGACGTTCTTGCGGTTCAGAAAAATCCCAAAGACGCCGAGGGTGAACAGGATCGCGGCGACGGTCAGGTAATGCGCCAACCCGATAATCATTCGACACCCTCGCCGACCGGCACCTTGACCACCTCGACCGATTGGGCGCGGGTGCGGGCCAGCTGGGCGGCGATCGACTGGCGGTGATGATCGCCGCGATGACGCAGGGTCAGCACGATCGCCCCGATCATCGCGACCAAGAGGATCAGCCCGGCCGCCTCGAAGGCGAACAGGTAACGGGTATAAAGCACGTCGCCGAGGGCGCGCGTGTTGGTCATAACCGCGCCGCCTGCCGCCAGCGGGGTTGCCGCCCCGGTCGCGGCCGGGGTCACCACCCAGCTGACGATGATAAAGACCAGCTCGGCCAACAGCACCATGCCAATCGCCGCGCCGATCGGCAGATAGCGCACAAAGCCGCTGCGCAGCTGGATGAAATCAATGTCGAGCATCATCACGACAAACAGAAACAGGACTGCGACCGCGCCGACATAGACGATGACCAGGATCATCGCCAGGAACTCGGCCCCGATCAGGATGAACAGCGCTGCGGTGTCGAAAAAGGCGACGATCAGGAACAGCACCGAATGCACCGGGTTGCGGGCGGCCACAACCATCACCCCGGCCGCCACCGCCGAAGCGGCAAAGATGTAGAACAGGATCGCGTGGAGGATCATCGCCGCCCCTCACCCTGCCTCGCTCAATCGGAGCAGTACCCTCACCCACCCGCCCGTTCCGGTCGGGTTGCCCATCTCCCGCAGTGCGGGAGGGGGTTGGGGTGAGGGGCTTACCGGCGGCCCGTGCGGTTCTACGAACACCATTGGCTGTCACCGGTAGGGTGCGTCGATCGCCAAGTTTCGGGCGATCTCGGCTTCCCACCGGTCGCCATTGTCGAGCAGCTTTTGCTTGTCATAGAAGAGCTCCTCGCGGGTCTCGGTGGCGAACTCGAAATTCGGCCCTTCGACGATCGCATCGACCGGGCAGGCCTCCTGGCAATAGCCGCAATAGATGCATTTTGTCATGTCGATGTCGTAGCGCGTGGTGCGCCGGCTGCCGTCCTCGCGCGGCTCGGCCTCGATCGTAATCGCCAGCGCCGGGCAGATCGCCTCGCACAATTTGCAGGCGATGCAGCGCTCCTCGCCATTGGGGTAGCGCCTGAGCGCATGCTCGCCGCGAAACCGGGTGCTGAGCGGACCCTTCTCGTAGGGGTAGTTGACGGTGACCGAGCGCCGGAACATGTAGCGCAGGGTCAGCGCCATCCCGGAGAGCAGCTCGCTCAGCAACAAAGTGCGCGCGCCGCGTGCCCAAAGTGCCATTGTTTTCGATCCTCAGCCCGCTGACGGCTCAGCGCCATCCGCCGGCGGTCAATACGCCCGCGGTCAGCACCAGCCAGAACAGCGAAAACGGCAGAAACACCTTCCAGCCGAGGCGCATCAGCTGGTCATAGCGGAACCGCGGGAAGGTGGCGCGCACCCACAAAAAGCAGAACAGCACAAAGGCGATCTTGATGAGGAACCAGATCGGCCCGGGGATCCAGGTAAACGGCACGACCCCGAAGGGCGCCAGCCAGCCGCCGAGAAACAGGATGCTGGTCATCGCGCTCATCAGGATCATGTTGGCGTATTCGCCGAGATAAAACAGCGCAAACGCCATCGCCGAATATTCGACAAAGTAGCCGGCCACCAGCTCGGTCTCGCCCTCGACCACGTCGAACGGGGCGCGGTTGGTCTCCGCCAGCCCCGAAATGAAAAAGATCACAAACATCGGCAGCAGCGGCACACAGAACCAGATGTGCCGCTGCGCCTCGACGATCTCGCTCAAATTCAACGAGCCGACGCAGAGCAGCACGGTCACCAGCACAAAGCCGATCGCGACTTCGTAGGAGACCATCTGCGCCGCCGAGCGCAGCGCGCCGAGAAAAGCATAGCGCGAGTTTGAGGCCCAGCCGGCGAGGATGATGCCGTAAACCCCGAGCGAGCTGATCGCGAACAGATAGAGGATGCCGACATTGATGTTGGCGATCACCATCCCTGGGTTGAACGGGATCACCGCCCAAGCAACCAGCGCCAGGGTGAAGGTGACGATCGGGGCGAGGATGAACACGAGCCGATTGGCGCCGCTCGGGACGACGGTCTCTTTGATCAACAGCTTGAGGCCGTCGGCAAAAGGTTGCAGCAGCCCGAACGGGCCGACCACGTTCGGCCCTTTGCGCAGCTGCGAGAACGCCAGCACCTTGCGCTCGGCGTAGGTCAGATAGGCAACCGCGATCAGCAACGGCACCACGACCGCCAGCACCTCGCCGATCGTGATCAAGGTGATGCCGCCGGGGGTGCTCCAGAAGCTAGCCATCGGTGCCGGTCCGCGGCATCAGCTCGCCGTGACGCGCGAGAAAAACCTCGCTGCACTCGGCCATCGTCAGGCTGGCCCGGCTGATCGGGTCGGTGCGATAGAAATCGGCAATCGGGTAGGCGAAGGGCGCCGGATCGACCGGGCCCGCTTCACCGAACTCACCCCACGCCGCAGCGGTCACCTTGTCGGCTTCGGCGAGCACCGGGTAGGCGGCGCGCATTCGACGGCGCAGCTCGCTCAGGGTGTCGTAGCCGAGCGGCCGGCCAACCGCGGCAGAGAGGGCGCGCACGATCTTCCAATCCTCGCGCGCCTCGCTCGGCGGGAAAATGGCACGATGGCCAAGCTGCACCCGCCCCTCGGTGTTGACGTAGGCGCCGTCCTTCTCGGTATAGGCCGCACCCGGCAGGATCACGTCGGCGCGCGCCGCGCCGCGGTCGCCGTGGTGCCCCTGATAGACGACAAAAGCAGCGCCCAGATCGGTGATGTCGATCTCATCGGCGCCGAGCAGGTAGAGCACCTCGATGGCGCCCGACCGGCAGCCTTCAATGATGCCGGCCACATCGCGCCCGCCCGGCCCCGGCACAAAGCCGAGATCAAGCCCGCCGACCCGCGCCGCCGCAGTGTGCAGCACGTTGAACCCATTCCAGCCGTCGCGCACCAGCCCGCAACCCTCGGCGATGTCGCGCGCCGCGTGCAGCACCTGCGCGCCATCAGGCCGCGCCAGTGCGCCCTGCCCCAGCACCAGCATCGGGTTTTTGGCGGCGCGCAGCCGCTCGGCCCAGGGATGCTCTCCAGCAGCGACCGCGCGCAAGGTGGCGCCGCCATCGCCGAGCATTTCGAACGGAAACGACAGATCGAGCGCCGGCCCGATCGCCGCGATCGCAAACCCGCCCCGCAGATGGCGCTTGCGCAGCCGCGCATTGATGAGCGGCGCTTCCCAGCGCGGGTTGGTGCCGATCAGCAGACAGACATCGGCCTGCTCGATGCCGGCGATTGTCGTGTTGAACAGATAGCCGGCGCGGCATTTCGGATCGAGCCTCGCCCCGTCCTGGCGGCAGTCGAGGCTCGTCGCGCCGAGCCCGGTCAGCAGCTCTCGCAGCGCGAACATCGCTTCGAGGTCGCATAGATCGCCGGCGATCGCGGCGACGCGCTCGCCCGGAACCGCCTTCAGCCGAGCCGCGACAAGCTCCAGCGCCTCGCGCCAATCAATCTCGGCCTGCGCACCGCGGCGACCGGCATAGGGGCGGTCGAGCCGGCGCCGGCGCAGCCCGTCGATCGCGTAGCGCGTCTTGTCCGAGATCCACTCCTCGTTGATGGCTTCGTTGACCCGCGGCAGCACGCGCAAGACCTGTGCGTTGCGGGCATCGACCCGGATATTGCTGCCGACCGCATCGAGCACATCGACCGATTCCGTCTTGCTCAATTCCCACGGCCTGGCCATGAACGCGTAAGGCTTCGAGGTCAAGGCGCCGACCGGGCACAGATCGATGATGTTGGCTGACAACTCCGAGCCGAGCGCGCGCTCGACGTAGGTGGTGATCTCCATATCCTCGCCGCGCGAGGTGGCGCCCAGCTCCTCGACCCCAGCGATCTCGGTCAGAAAGCGGATGCAGCGCGTGCAATGGATGCAGCGGGTCATGTGGGTTTCGACCAGCGGGCCGAAATCCTTGTCGCGCACGGCGCGCTTGTTCTCCTCGAACCGGCCGCGGTCGAAGCCATAGGCCATCGCCTGATCCTGTAGATCGCACTCGCCACCCTGGTCGCAGATCGGACAGTCGAGCGGGTGGTTGATCAGCAGGAACTCCATCACCCCCTTTTGCGCCTTCAGGGCCTTTGGCGACTTGGTGTGGACCACCATGCCGTCGCCGACCGGCATCGCGCAAGACGCGATCGGCTTTGGCGATTTCTCGACCTCGACCAGGCACATGCGGCAGTTTCCGGCGATCGCCAGCCGCTCGTGAAAGCAGAAATGGGCGACCTCGATCCCGGCCAGCTCGCAGGCCTGCAAGATCGTCGTGCCGGCCGGCACCTCGATTTCACCGCCGTCGATCGTCAGCTTCGGCATCGTGCCTAGATCCTCAGCTTGGGCTGGTCATTGCGAGGAGCCGAGCGACGAAGCAATCTCCGTCGGGTGAGGATCGGCGGCACGAGATTGTTTCGCTGCGCTCGCAATGACGGCTCACAACGCGTCACTCTGCCGCCCGCGGCAGCGCGGCCGCTCGATATTGCTCGATGCGGCGTTCCATTTCCGGGCGGAAGTGGCGGATCAGCCCCTGCACCGGCCAGGCGGCGCCATCCGCCAGCGCGCAGATCGTATGGCCCTCGATCTCATAGGATACATCGAGCAGCATGTCGATCTCGGCCACCGAGGCGTTGCCTTCGACCATCCGCTCCATGACCCGCCATACCCACCCGAGCCCCTCGCGGCACGGCGTGCACTGGCCGCAGCTCTCGTGCTTGTAGAATTTCGACAAACGGGCGATCGCCTTGACGATATCGGTCGATTTGTCCATGACGATGACCGCGGCAGTGCCGAGCCCGCTCTTGACCGCAGCCAAACTGTCGAAATCCATCAGCACGGTCTCGCAGACGGATTTCGGGATGACCGGCACCGAGGAGCCGCCCGGGATCACCGCCAACAGATTGTCCCAGCCGCCGCGCACCCCACCGCCATGCCGCTCGATCAGCTCCTTGAGCGGGATGCTCATCGCCTCCTCGACGTTGCACGGCGTGTTCACGTGACCTGACAGGCAATAGATCTTGGTGCCGGTGTTCTTCGGGCGGCCGATCCCGGCAAACCAGGCCGCACCCCGGCGCAGGATCGTCGGCACGACGGCGATCGTCTCGACATTGTTGACCGTGCTCGGGCAGCCATAGAGCCCGACCGCCGCCGGAAACGGCGGCTTCAGCCGCGGCTGGCCCTTGCGCCCCTCAAGGCTTTCGAGCAGCCCGGTCTCCTCGCCGCAGATATAGGCGCCGGCGCCGCGATGCAGGTAAAGCTCGAACGGATAGCCCGAGCCGCAGGCATTCTTGCCGATCAGCCCCGCGCCATAGGCCTCGTCGATCGCCGCCTGCAGCCGCTGCGCCTCGTTGTAGAACTCGCCGCGGATATAGATGTAGCAATGGTGCACGCCCATCCCGACCGAAGCCAACAGCGCGCCCTCGATCAGCTTGTGCGGGTCATTGCGCAGGATGTCGCGGTCTTTGCAGGTGCCGGGCTCGCTCTCGTCGGCGTTGACCACGAGATAGGTCGGCCGCTCGCTCTGCTTTGGCATAAACGACCATTTGAGCCCGGTCGGAAAACCGGCGCCGCCACGCCCGCGCAGCCCCGATTCCTTGGCCTCGTTGACGATCCAGTCGCGGCCCTTGAGGATCAGCTCGCGGGTGCCGTCCCAATCGCCGCGCGCGCCGCGCGCCGTCGAGCCGCCAGTCTCCCTGGCCGTAGAGATTGGTGAAGATGCGGTCCTTGTCGGCAAGCATTTACGTCCTCTCGGAACCCGCCTCGCGATCGCCCGCCGGCGTCGCCCCGGCCGGCTCTTTCAATGTGGTGCGGCCGCCGACCGGCTCGGAGCCGTGCCGGCCGATCACCGAGCCTGGCGGCGGCGGGGTGCCGGCGCGCAACGCGTCGAGCAGCGCCTCGGTCGCAGGCCCGTCGAGGTCCTCGTAGAAATCGTCATTGACCTGCAGGATCGGGGCGTTGACGCAAGCGCCGAGGCACTCGACCTCGACCAAGGTGAAGAGCCTGTCCTCGGTGGTGCCGCCGACCCCGATCCCGAGCTTCTTCTCGCAGGCGCCGACCACCGCATCCGAGCCCCGCAGCCAGCATGGCGTCGTCGTGCAAGCCTGCAGCAGATAGCGCCCGACCGGCCGCAGATTGAGCATCGTATAAAAGGTGGCGACCTCATAGACCCGGATCGGCGCCATTCCCAATAGCTGGGCAACATGGTCCATCGCCGCCCGCGGCAGCCAGCCGCCCGATTGGCGCTGGGCCAGATCGAGCAATGCCAGAACTGCGCTCGCCTGACGGCCGGGTGGGTATTTGGCGATGTGGGCCTCGGCCAGGCGCCGGTTCTCGGCGGTGAATTCGAAGCTCTGCGGCCCTTCGACCGGTGCTCCGGCGGCGCTGTTCATCGGTCGATCTCGCCAAAGACGATGTCCATCGAGCCGATGATCGAAACCACGTCGGCCAGCATATGGCCGCGGCACATGAAATCGGCGGCCTGCAAAAAGGCAAAGCCCGGCGCTCTGATCTTGCAGCGGTAGGGACGATTGGTGCCGTCGGCGACGAGATAGACGCCGAACTCGCCCTTTGGCGCCTCGACCGCGGTGTAGGTCTCGCCGGCCGGCACGTGGTAGCCCTCGGTATAGAGCTTGAAGAAATGGATCAGCGCTTCCATCGAGCTCTTCATCTCGGCTCGCGGCGGCGGCGCGACCTTGCGGTCATTGACCTTGACCGGGCCTTGCGGCATCTGCGCCAGCGCCTGCTCGATGATCCGCACCGACTGGCGCATCTCCTCGATCCGCACCAGATAGCGGTCGTAGCAATCGCCATTTTTGCCGATCGGCACGTCAAAATCCATCTTGTCATAGACATCGTAGGGCTGCGCCCGGCGCAAATCCCAGGCGACCCCGGAGGCGCGCAGCATCGGCCCGGAAAACCCCCAATCGGCCGCCTGCGCCGCGCTCGCCACCCCAATATCGACGGTGCGCTCCTTGAAGATGCGGTTTTCGGTCAGGAGCTGTTCGATGTCGTCGATCGTCTGCGGAAAGCTGGCGCAAAACGCCAGGATGTCATCGGCGAGACCGGCCGGCAGGTCCATATGGACGCCGCCGGGGCGGAAATAATTGGCGTGCATGCGCGCGCCCGAGGCCCGCTCGTAAAACTCCATCAGCCGCTCGCGTTCCTCGAACCCCCACAAAAACGGGGTGATCGCGCCAACATCGAGCCCAAACGCGCAGATGCATAATAAATGATTGAGAAGACGCGTGATCTCGGCGAACAGCACGCGGATGTATTGGGCGCGCGGCGGCGGCTCGATCCCCATCAGCTTTTCGACGGCGAGCGCGAAGGCGTGCTCCTGGCACATCGGCGACACATAGTCGAGCCGGTCGAAATAAGGGATCGCCTGCAGGTAGGTCTTGTATTCGATCAGCTTTTCGGTGCCGCGGTGCAACAGCCCGATATGCGGGTCGGCGCGCTCGATGGTCTCTCCGTCCATTTCGAGGACAAGCCGCATGACCCCGTGCGCCGCCGGGTGCTGCGGCCCGAAATTCATCATGAAATTCTTGATCCGCGGCGGGCCTTCAAGCTCGCTGCCGAACTCGCTGTCTGCGGCTGGACGCTGCTCGCTCATCGCCCGCCTTCGGCCGGCGCGTCCGGCTCGCCGGCTTTCTCGTCGCCCGGCAGGATTTTATCCATGCCCTCCCATGGCGATAGGAAATCGAAGCTGCGGAACTCCTGCTGCAGGCGGACGGGCTCGTAGACCACCCGCTTCTGCTCTTCGTCGTAGCGCAGCTCGACATAGCCGGTCAGCGGAAAATCCTTGCGCATCGGGTGCCCCTCGAACCCGTAATCGGTCAGGATCCGGCGCAGATCCGGGTTGTCGGCGAAGTAGATCCCGATAGAGATCCCAGGCCTCGCGTTCCCACCACCCGGCGCTGCTGAAAAGACTGGTCGCAGAGGGCACCGGCTCGTTCTCGTCGGTCTCGACCTTGAGGCGGATGCGCTGGTTGAGGCTCATGCTCAACAAATTGTAGACGACGTCAAAGCGCCGCGCACGATCTGGATAATCAACGCCACAAATGTCGCAGAGGATGGTGAACCGGCATTTCGGGTCGTCCCGCAAAAAGCGCAGCACCTCGGTCAGCGCTGCGCGCTCGATCTGGACGCAGAGCTCGCCGTGACGGATGTCGCACGCGCCGGCCGCCTCCGGAAAGGCGGCGCCGAGATGCTCGGCGAGTGCCTTCAATTGTTGCTCCATTGGCGGCATCAGCGGGTGAAATTGCGGGTGCGCCGGATCTTCTTCTGCAGCAGCAGGACGCCGTAGAGCAGCGCCTCCGCGGTTGGCGGGCAACCCGGCACATAGACATCGACCGGGACGATCCGGTCGCAGCCGCGCACCACCGAATAGGAATAATGGTAATAGCCGCCGCCATTGGCGCACGAGCCCATCGAGATCACCCAGCGCGGCTCGGCCATTTGGTCGTAAACCTTGCGCAGCGCCGGCGCCATCTTGTTGCACAGGGTGCCGGCGACGATCATCACATCCGACTGACGCGGGCTGGCGCGAAACACCACGCCAAAACGGTCGAGATCATAGCGGCTGGCGCCGGTGTGCATCATCTCGACCGCGCAGCAGGCGAGGCCAAAGGTCATCGGCCACAGCGATCCGCTGCGCGCCCAATTGACCAAACCGTCGAGGCGAGCGGTGATAAACCCCTTGTCCTGCATTTCCCCGGTCGCGGCCCGCAGCAGCAGCCCCTGCTCCTCCCCGGCGGGGACCGCGCCGCGCGGAACCGTATGCCCCGGTGCGTCGCTCACTCCCATTCCAATGCCCCTTTGCGCCATTCGTAGATGAACCCGACCGTCAGCACCCCGAGGAACACAATCATCGCCCAAAACCCAAGCAGCCCAACGTCGCCAAGCGAAACCGCCCACGGAAACAGAAAGGCCACTTCAAGGTCGAAAATGATGAACAGAATGGCGACCAAATAGTAGCGCACGTCGAAGCGGATCCGGGCATCCTCGAACGGCTCGAAGCCGCATTCATAGGGCGATAGCTTTTCGCTGTCAGGCCGCTGCCGGGCGAGCACCAGCGAGCCCGCCACCATCGCCACCGCAACCGCGCCGGCAATGACGAGGAAAACGAGGATTGGGAAATATTCGCGCAACAGGCTTTCCATCGACAGCTCCGGTGGGTCTTGTCGGCCTCGCCAGCTCGAGCGGAATGGCGCGATCGGCCACCGCACTCCCTTGATATAGGTTGGATTCTACCAACAGAAAACTGCGGCGGGCCAACCGCGGCGCCAACGATCTGCGGCCGATGGCGGGAGCGACGGGGCTCGAACCCGCGACCTCCGGCGTGACAGGCCGGCGCTCTAACCAACTGAGCTACGCCCCCTCGGCCCTCGACCCGGGGCGGTGATCCCGCACCGTTGTTGGGGCGCCACCCTTATCCCTCCCCCTCCGAGGTGTCAAGGGCACCGGCACGGGCCACCCCTCTTCGGGATGGCTCACCCGCGCCGGAGCAACTCGCCGGGAGGCTCATCCTACTCACCGCCGGCGCCGCGCTCCCGTCAACGCGATTGACGGGGCACGGCGGTTGGTGGGCGATGAGGGATTCGAACCCCCGACCCCCTCGGTGTAAACGAGGTGCTCTGCCGGCTGAGCTAATCGCCCGCTCCGACGCCGCCCGCCTTCTCCCTGGCCGCTGCGCCGACTGCGGCTGGCGGGCCTCGGCTGCGGTCGGAGCAGCCCAGGCGCGCACTCGGCAGCCGCCCCGGCGGTTAGTTCAGCGAGTCGCGCAACCCCTTGCCAGCCTTGAACTTGGGCTGTTTTGAGGCTGCGATTTTGATCTTCTCGCCGGTTCGCGGGTTGCGCCCCTCGGATGCCGCCCGCGCGGCCACCGAAAATGTGCCAAAGCCGACGAGCCGCACCTCCTCGCCGCTCTTCAGCGCTTCGGCGATCGCGTCAAAGACTGCGTCGACCGCCCGGCTCGCCTCTGACTTTCGCAATTCCGATTTGCTGACCACGGCGTCGACGAGTTCGTTTCTGTTCACGGGCTGCCCCCCTGCGCGAGTGTGCGAGATCGTTCAGTGGATCTGTTCGCCGAGGAGTTTAGAGCGCGGGCGATTTTCGGTCAATCGCCCGTGCAGACGCGAGTCGAAGCCTTTGTAAGGCATTACAATGTGTTCTCGACGCGGCACTGGGTCTGATCCAAGTGAATGGCAATGCCGCGGCCCAACTAATGCGTCATAATGCCCGGACGCTCCTCGCCGGCCGGGGGAAGCACCGGCGCCGCTTCGCCGTCATCGACCCACTCGACCGGTGTCAACGGCGCCGCCAGCGCCTGGCTGAGCAGCTCGTCGACGGTGCGGATCGGGATGATCTTCAAGGCGCGCTTGACGTTGTCCGGTATCTCGGCGAGGTCCTTTTCGTTGTCCTGAGGGATCAGCACGGTCTTCAACCCGCCGCGCAGCGCCGCCAGCAGCTTCTCCTTGACGCCACCGATCGGCAGCACCCGCCCGCGCAGGGTGATTTCCCCAGTCATCGCAATGCTGCTCTTGACCGGGATCCCGGTCAGCACCGAAACGATCGAGGTGATCATCGCCACACCAGCCGACGGCCCGTCCTTGGGCGTCGCCCCTTCGGGGACATGCACGTGGATATCGCGCTTTTCAAACACCGTCGGCCGGATGCCAAAGGCATGGCTGCGCGACTTGACGTAGCTCTCGGCTGCCTGGACCGATTCCTTCATCACATCGCCGAGCTTGCCGGTGGCGGTCACCCGCCCCTTGCCGGGGAGCGTCACCGCTTCGATGGTCAGCAATTCGCCGCCGACCTCGGTCCAGGCGAGCCCGGTGGTGACACCGACCAGATCTTCGCTCTCCGCTTCGCCAAAGCGGAACCGCCTGACCCCGGCGTATTTTTCGAGGTTGCGCCGGGTCACCGCGATCTTGTCGGCTTTTTTCATCAAAATGTCTTTGATCGCCTTGCGGGTCAGGTTGGCGATCTCGCGCTCGAGGTTGCGCACCCCGGCTTCGCGCGTGTAGTGGCGGATCAGGTCGCGGATCGCGTCTTCGCTGATGCTCCATTCGGTCTTGCGGATGCCGTGCGCGGTCATCTGCTTGGGAATGAGGTGGCGGCGCGCGATCTCGACTTTCTCGTCCTCGGTATAGCCCGGGATACGGATGACCTCCATCCGGTCAAGCAATGGCTGCGGGATGCGCAAGGTATTGGCGGTGGTGACGAACATTACGTCCGACAAATCGTAGTCGACCTCGAGGTAGTGATCGTTGAACGCACCGTTCTGCTCGGGATCGAGCACTTCGAGCAGCGCCGAAGACGGGTCGCCGCGCCAATCGGCGCCGAGCTTGTCCACTTCGTCGAGCAGGAACAGCGGGTTCGACGATTTGGCCTTTTTCATGCCCTGCAGGACCTTGCCCGGCATCGAGCCGATATAAGTCCGCCTGTGGCCGCGAATCTCGGCCTCGTCGCGCACCCCGCCCAACGACATGCGCACAAAGTTGCGGCCGGTCGCGCGCGCCACCGATTTGCCGAGCGAGGTCTTGCCGACCCCCGGTGCGCCGACCAGGCACAGGATCGGCCCTTTCATTTTTTTGATCCGCTGCTGCACCGCAAGATATTCGAGGATGCGCTCCTTGACCTTCTCCAGCCCGAAATGATCGGCGTTCAGCACCTTCTCGGCGCCCTTGATGTCGCGCTTGATCTTGGTGCGGTCGTGCCACGGCACCGACAACAGCCAGTCGAGATAGTTGCGCACCACTGTCGCCTCGGCCGACATCGGGCTCATGCTCTTGAGCTTTTTGAGCTCCGCGGTGGCCTTGTCGCGCGCCTCCTTGGAGAACGCGGTCTTGTTGATCCGCTCTTCGAGCTCGGCCATCTCGTCGCGGCCGTCTTCGCCCTCGCCCAGCTCCTTCTGGATCGCCTTCATCTGCTCGTTCAAGTAGTATTCGCGCTGCGTCTTTTCCATCTGACGCTTGACGCGGCTGCGGATGCGTTTTTCGACCTGCAGCACGCCGATCTCGCCTTCCATGTAGCCAAAGACCTTTTCCAGGCGCTCGGACACTGCTTCGGTTTCGAGCAATTCCTGCTTTTCCGGGATCTTCAAGGCCAGATGCGAGGCCACCGTGTCGGCGAGCTTGGCCGGCTCGTCGATCTGATTGATCGACACCAGGACTTCCGGGGGGATCTTCTTGTTGAGCTTGATATATTGCTCGAACTGGGCGACCACGGTGCGGGCCAGCGCCGCCATTTCCTGCGGCTCGCCTTCCTTGTCGCCGATGCCGTCGGCATAGGCTTGAAAAAACGAGTCATTCTCGGCGAAGCGGGCGATGCGGGCGCGCTGGCCACCCTCGACCAGCACCTTGACCGTGCCGTCCGGAAGCTTCAGCAGCTGCAGCACGGTGCCGATGGTGCCGACCGAATAGATGTCGGCGGTGCCGGGGTCGTCCTGAGCCGCGTTCTTCTGGGTGACGAGCAGAATCTGCTTGTCGTCCTTCATGACATCCTCGAGCGCTCGCACCGACTTTTCGCGCCCGACAAACAGCGGCACGATCATGTGCGGAAAGACGACGATGTCGCGCAGGGGCAGAACCGGATAGAGCGCGCCGCGTACGTGTTCTAGCATGAGCCCTCTTTTTTCACGATGCCGTCCGGGGATTTTGGGCCGGGCGGTCGGGTATAGGCGTACCGTACCTAGGTTGGCCCGGTTTTGCCGGCCGTCAAGTCGCCTGCCGCGTCAGCTGCCGGATGGGCGCCGCGCGGACCGCGCATGGATCAGTCGCCGGTGCCGACATCGCCGCGGCGATCGGAATAGATATGCAGCGGCTGGGTCCGCCCTTCGACGACCTCGCGATTGATCACGATGTCGCTGACGCCGACCAGGCTCGGCAGCTCGAACATCAATTCAAGCAGGATCGCCTCCATGATCGAGCGCAGCCCACGCGCGCCGGTCTTGCGCAGGATCGCCTTTCGGGCGATCGCCTTCAGCGCCTCCTCGTTGAACTCGAGCCGGACATCTTCCATCTCGAACAGCCGCTGGTATTGCTTGACCAGCGCGTTTTTGGGCTTGGTCAGAATATCGACCAGCGCGGCCTCATCGAGATCGTCGAGCGTGGCCACCACCGGCAGGCGGCCGACGAATTCCGGGATCAGCCCGAACTTCAGCAAATCTTCGGGCTCGAGGTCGCGCAGAATCTCGCCGGTTTTGCGCTCGTCCGGACCGCGCACTTCGGCGCCAAACCCGATCGAGGTGCCCTGGCGACGCTGCGCGATGATCTTTTCGAGCCCGGAGAACGCGCCGCCGCAGACAAACAGGATGTTTGTGGTGTCGACCTGCAGAAACTCCTGCTGCGGGTGCTTGCGTCCGCCCTGCGGCGGCACCGAGGCGATCGTCCCCTCCATGATCTTGAGCAACGCTTGCTGCACGCCCTCGCCGGAGACGTCGCGGGTAATCGACGGGTTGTCGGATTTGCGTGAGATCTTGTCGACCTCGTCGATGTAGACGATGCCGCGCTGCGCCCGCTCGACATTGTAATCGGCCGACTGTAGCAGCTTGAGGATGATGTTCTCGACGTCTTCGCCGACATAGCCGGCCTCGGTCAGCGTCGTCGCGTCGGCCATTGTAAACGGCACGTCGATGATCCGCGCCAGGGTCTGGGCCAGCAAGGTCTTGCCCGAGCCGGTCGGCCCGACCAAGAGGATGTTCGATTTGGCCAACTCGACATCGTTGGCCTTGGCGCCGTGCGCCAGACGCTTGTAATGATTGTGCACGGCGACCGACAACACCCGCTTGGCGTGGTCCTGGCCGATCACGTAATCGTCGAGCACCTTGCAGATGTCGCGCGGCCCCGGGACCCCGTCGCGCGACTTGACCAGGGTGGTCTTATGCTCCTCACGGATGATGTCCATGCAGAGTTCGACGCACTCGTCGCAGATGAACACGGTCGGGCCGGCGATCAGCTTCCTGACCTCGTGCTGGCTCTTGCCGCAGAACGAGCAGTAGAGCGTGTTCTTTGAGTCGCTGCCGCTGGATTTGGTCATCGCCACTCCGTCTTCGGCCGGGCAAGCCCCGGCCTCTCCAGCCTCTTTTCTGCCGGGCTCGCCGCGCGGATCAGAGGGGCAAGCTGGGCTGCCCCGCCTGCCGGCGGCTTGGCACGCCGTGACCCCGCCGCAGCCGTCGAGTATATGTGCTCGCGGCAGATCAACAACTGATTAATCATGCTGAACCGGCTCGGAGTTCCCCGCTCGGTTCCCGGGCTCAGGCGCGGGTCAGATCCCTCAAAGCCGCCCGGACGGGATTCGACGACCTCGTCAACCAGGCCGAATTCCCTGGCTTCGAAGGGCGACAAAAACTTGTCACGCTCGACCGCCGACGAGATGACCTCGAGCGGCTGGCCGGTATGGCGGACGTAGATCTCGTTGAGCCGCGCCCGCAATGCCAGGATCTCGCGCGCCTGGATTTCGATGTCGGTCGCCTGCCCCTGCGCCCCGCCCGAGGGTTGGTGGATCATGATCCGCGAATTTGGCAGCGAAAAGCGCTTGCCGTGGGCGCCGGCGGCGAGCAGCAGCGAGCCCATCGAGGCGGCCTGGCCGATACACACGGTCGACACCGGCGAGCGGATGTACTGCATCGTGTCGTAGATCGCCAGCCCCGAGGTCACCACCCCGCCCGGCGAGTTGATATAAAAGGCGATGTCCTTGGTCGGGTTCTCCGACTCAAGAAACAGCAGCTGGGCGCAGATCAGGCTGGCGACGGCGTCGTGCACCGGGCCAACGAGAAAGATGATGCGCTCCTTCAACAGTCGCGAATAAATGTCGTAGGCGCGCTCGCCGCGGTTGGTCTGCTCGACGACCATCGGCACCAAGTTGTTCATATATTGTTCGAAGTATTCCGACATCTGCGTTCTCCTCGGCAGCGCCGCCCGGCGGCGCACGGGTTCGATCGGTTCAGCCTGGTTCCGCTGGCGCCGGTGCGGGCGGTGTGGTCTCGCCGTCGGGATCGGGCAATGCCAGCAGCTCTTCGGGGGTCACCCGGCGCTCCTCGAC
Organism: uncultured Alphaproteobacteria bacterium; assembly: GCA_963738185.1. GTDB lineage: Bacteria > Pseudomonadota > Alphaproteobacteria > ATCC43930 > CGMCC-115725 > AP-15. Next base: position 2,592,065 of record CAVTVA010000003.1, read on the forward strand.
CTTGGCCAATTCGACGATGAAGTCGATCACCTTATCCTCGAAAATCGGCGCCCGCAGGTTGGCCACCGCCTCGGGGTTCTGGCGATAGAAATCCAGCGCCTGGCGCTCGTAGCCGGGATGCTGGCGCACTTCGCGGGTAATCGCCTGATTGATCTCCTCCTGGCTCACCGTGATGTTGTTGGCGCGCCCGACTTCCGCCAGCAACAGCCCGAGCCGGACGCGGCGTTCGGCGATCTTGCGATATTCCTCCTTGACCTTCTCCTCGCCGTCATCGGCTTCGCCCGCCGCTTCGCTCGGTGCGCCGGCATCGGCCGCGCCCTCGAGACCAGTTTCGGCCGCCGGTGTCAGATCGGGCTGCGCCACGCTCGCGGTGCTCTCGTCGGAGGCCGGCGCCGCATCGGTCGGCGCCTCCGCTGCGGTGGTCGCGTCGGCGGCTGCCGCCGGCGCCGCACCGGCGTGCGGCTGGTCGCCGCTGCCGGCGGCGCGCTCCTGCTCGAGCTTCTGCTCGGCCTGATGCTGCGCCCAGATGTTGTCGAATTCGAGCTCGACCATGCCGGGCGGGACCGGAAAATCGTAGCGCTCGGCCAGCTTGTCGAGCAAGGCCCGCTTGAGCCGCAGGCGCGAGGCCGCGGCGTATTCGCGCTGCATCTGTTGCTGCACCTCGGCGCGCAGCTCGGCCAGGGTTTCGAGCCCGACCGATTTGCCGAGCTCGTCGTCGATCGCCGCCGGCAGCAGCTGCCGGACCTCCTTGACCTCGACCTCGAACACCGCCTCCTTGCCGGCCAGGTTCTGGGCGGCGTAATCCTCGGGGAACGTGACCCGCACCGTGCGGTGCTCGCCAGCGGCGGCGCCGATCAGCTGGTCCTCGAAACCAGCGATAAAGCCGCCGCCTTCGAGCGCGATCCGGCGGTCCTTGCCGCTGGCGCCGGGGATCTCCTCGCCGCCGACCCGGCCGTCAATGTCGACCATTAGGATGTCGCCGGTCTCGGCCGGGCGCCCCGCCGGCTCGGATTTGCGCTGCTGCTCGGCGATCCGCGCAATCGCCGCATCGACGCTTTCCGCCGGCACCTCGACCACCAGACGCTCGATGCCGAGATCGGCGAAATTCTGCTCCGGGATGTCCGGCAGAACCTCGACCAGCATCTTGTATTCGAGATCGGTGCCCTCGGCATACGAGACGATATCGACCTTGGGCGGCAGCGCCGGCCTGAGGTTATGCTCGCGGATGGTCTCGGCCGAGCTGCCCTGGACCGTGCTCTCCAGCACCTCGCCGAGGACCGATGGACCATAGCGCCGGCGCAATAGCTGCATCGGAACCTTGCCGGGGCGGAACCCCGGCAGGCGAATGGTGCGGCCGAGCTCGTCGAGGCGGGTGACGACCTGATCCTCGAGCTCGCCCGCCGGGACCACGATGCGAAACTCGCGCTTGAGCCCGTCGGCACTGGTTTCCGTTGCCTGCATCAGAGGAGGCCCGCGCTGTGGAGGAGGCTCGCGCTGGCGCCGCGATCGCACGGCGCGACCCGGTCGGCGTCCTGGACGCGCCCGGTTCGACCCGATGATCGCCCGATCGGCAATAAACCCTTGATCGACAACAGCTTCTCCTCAGTGATCTCGCATGCTCGGCGCGCCCGTGGTGCGGGCGGGGGGATTTGAACCCCCACGATTTGCATCGCTGGAACCTAAATCCAGTGCGTCTGCCAGTTCCGCCACGCCCGCCGCAGCAATTTCCGGGCGGCCCGGCCCGACGCGTTTGTAGCACAAAGATCGCTTTCCACCTAGAACGGGGCGCCTCAACGGGCATCGGCTCTGCGGCGATGGCCGGCTGTATGAATTGGTCCGGCGAGCGCCCGCGATCAAGGCGGCGTGGACCGCAAGCGCCGCCGGCATCCGGGCAGCATGGGCAGCATGGGCACAGGTCGGGCCTCACCCGGTCCGCGCCAGGGCGTGCAGCGCGGTCGAGGCGGCGACCCGTCCTTCGCCGCGATAAGCCTCGTGATTGGCCTCGATATCGGCCAGCCGGTAGAGGTAGTTGACCATGATCCCGGCGGATTGCTGCAGGCCTTTCGGCGAGACGTCGCCCTGCCAGTTCAGCCGCTCGACCCGCGCCCCGTTGCTCAGATGGAAGTGTGCCACCGGGTCGAGCGCCCGGCCCGAGGGCGCCCGCTCGCGCAACAGGTAGCGCGCGCAGAGGCGCAGGAGCGGCTCGCGCAAGGCCCCGGCGAGCTGCGGCTGGTCGTGCCAGTCCGGGCGGTCGAGCAGCGCCGAGAGGTCGCGCTCCGCGAGCCCCTCGCCAAGCGCCTCGAGGGCGGTGCGCTCAGCCGGCAGCAGCAAAGCCTCGGGTGCCGTTTCGCTCTGCCGATCGAGCCAGGCGCGGAACCCCGGCACCGGCGACAAGGTGGCGAACACTGTGAGCTGCGGCAGATCGATCGCCAGCGCATCGACGACCCGCTTGATCAGAAAGTCGCCAAGGCTGATCCCGGCCAGGCCGTGCTGACAGGTCGAGATCGAGTAGAAGATCGCGGTGTCGGCGGTTTGCGGATCGCCGATCGGCGCCGCCTCGTCGAGCAGCGCGTTGACATCGCTCGCCATGCCCGAGACCAGCGCGATCTCGACAAAGATCAGCGGCTCGTCGGGCATGCGCGGATGAAAGAAGGCAAAGCAGCGGCGGTCGGCCTCGAGCCGGTTCTTCAGATCGGTCCAGCTGCGGATTTCGTGCACCGCCTCGTAGGCCATCAGCTTTTCTAACAGGGCCGCCGGTGATTCCCAGCCGATCCGCTTTAATTCGAGAAAGCCGATGTCGAACCAGTTGGCCAAGAGCCGCTTCAAATCCTCCTCGAGGCCGTGCAGCACCGGATCGCGCCGGCCCAGCTCGATCAGCTCGGCGCGCCGGTCGACGAGAAACTTGACCCCTTCGGGCAGCGCGTTGAACTGGCGCAAGAGGGTAATGCGCGGCGGCTCCAGCGCGTTGCGCAATTCGCGTTCGGCCGCGGCGCGCTCGACTGCGCCCTCGGCCTTGGCGAGTGCTGCGCAGCAGCGGTCGATCTCGGCGCGGTCGACGTCGAACTCGCCGGCGAGCAGCCGCAGAAAGCGCTCGCGCCCGTCGCCGTCGAGCAAGAGATAGGTGCGGCCGAGATTGGCGGCCCGCGCCCGCGCCGTGACCTCGCCGCCGCGCCCGTCAAGGCAGCGCAGCATCTGCTCGCGCAACAGGCCGATGTCGTCGCCGGACAGCTCGGGCCGTGGGGTGCGGGTCAGGACGCCGCGCGCCGACAGCGCAATATCGCGCCACGCGGTGCGCAGGTTGGTCAACGTCCGGTCGAAGACGCCCTCGAAAAATCCGGCGGACGGGCGATCGTTCATAATGGCCGCTGCGGCTGTGGCGGGGGCCGACAAAGACGCGACGGCGGGGCCGCCGTCAACCCCCAAGCGTGCGCGCCTGCCGACCGCCTGCGAGATCACCTAGCGCCGGCGCCAACGCCCGGATCAGATCCTCGGCGACAAGCCCGGCGCCGACCCGGCGGGCGGCATCGCCGTGCAGCCACACCGCCGCTGCTCCCGCCGCGAATGCGTCCATACCTTGCGCGAGCAGCCCCAGCACCATGCCGGCAAGGACATCGCCGCTGCCCGCCGTCGCCAGGTTCGGCGGCGCGTTGGCATTGATCGCGACGCGGCCATCCGGGACCGCGATAACGGTATCGGCGCCTTTCAGCACGATGACGGCGCCGCTCTGCCGCGCCGCCCGCCGTGCCCGCTCGGGCTTGCTGCCGGCAAAGTCGAACAATCGAGCGAACTCGCCCTCGTGCGGCGTCATCACCACCGGCGAGCGGATCGCCGCGAACAAGGTCTGCGGGTCTTGGGCGAAGGCGGTCAGCGCGTCGGCGTCGAGCACCGCGCGCTTCTCCGCTGTGAGGATCGCCAGCACCTTGTCGCGGGTGTCGCCGCCGGCCCCGGCGCCGGGGCCGATCAGCGCAGCATTGCGCCGCGGGTCCGCGAGCAAGGTGCGGAAATCGTCGAGCCCGGAAACCGGCTGGACGATGACCCCGGTCAGCGCCGCGGCATAAACCGGGAAGACCGCCGCGGGCGCCGCCACCGTAACGAGGCCGGCGCCGAGCCGGGCGGCGCTCCGGGCCGCCAGCCGCGCCGCGCCGGTCATCACCGCGCCGCCGGCCACCAGCGCGTGCCCGCGGGTGTATTTGTGGCTGTCGAGGCCGGGCCGCGGCAGGCCGCCGAGCCACCAGGCGGGGTCGTTCGCAGCGGTGTCGGGGGAAACCTGGTCGAGCACGGCAGCCGGGATGCCAATCGGCGCCAGCACCGTTTCGCCGCAATGGATGCGGCCCGGCAGCAGCAGGTGACCGGGTTTTTTGCGGAAGAACGTAATCGTCAGCGCGGCCCGCGGCGCCGCCCCGCGGATCTCGCCGCTGGCGCCGTCGACCCCGCTCGGCACATCGACCGCGACGACCGGCATTGCGCGCCGGCCGAGCGCCTCGATAACGGCCAGTGCCGCACCCTCGACCGGCCGCGCCAGCCCGGCGCCAAAGATCGCGTCGATCGCCAGGACGGCGCCGTCGAGCGCTTCGGGCGCCAGCGGCTCGGCCGTGCCCGGCCAGCGGCCGGCCGCCCCGGCCGCATCGCCGCGCATCGCCGCGCGGTCGCCGAGCAGCGCCAGGCGCACCGGCCAGCCGCGCTCGGCGAGGATGCGCGCGGCGACAAAGCCGTCGCCGCCATTGTTGCCCGGCCCGCACAGCACGACGACCGGCCGCGGCGGCCAGCGCCGCGAGACGGCGTCGGCGACCGCACGACCGGCGCTCTCCATCAGCGCGCTGCCGGCGACGCCGCCGGCGATCGCCCGCCGGTCGGCCTCACCCATCTGCGGCGGCGTCAGCAGCGCCCGCCGGCGCCAGCCCTCAGCGGAAATCGTCATCGCCGAGATGTGGGGCTTGGGGCCAGCGCCGGAAAGTCGGGCGCAGCCGAGGCCGCTTGGGCAGAGAGCTTGCCTGCCGCATCGCCCGCCCCCATGATGTCCGCCATGGCCAGCGACTCGGACGTGCTCGACTTCCTTGCGCCCATTTCACGCGCGTCAACGAGCGGCTCGAGCGCATCGACTTTCGTCTCGGCGAGCTCACGACACGCATCGGAGCGATCGAACGCGACTTGGCTGGGATGAAGGTGGACTACGCGGCCACCCAACTCCGCCTCGACAATATGGACCAAAGGACGAGCGTATAGAGCGGCGGCTAAGCCTTATCGACGGGTGACCGGCTGGGGGACGCGACGTTTTCTCACGGGCTGCCGGCCCATGGCTTGACGGGCGGAGCGCGAACCGTTACCTCCACGCGCGGCGGCGGGTGTAGCTCAGTTGGTTAGAGCGCCAGATTGTGGATCTGGATGTCGTCGGTTCAAATCCGATCACTCGCCCCAAAACCTTTACGCGGGTGTCGGGATCGCGCCGCGGCGTTATGGCGCCCGCGGCATCGGCCCGCCGGCAGGAGGCGCCTGTGGTCGCGGTCGTCGAAGGCAAGGAAGAGGCGGGCGGCGCCAGCTGTATAGAATTCAAAGTCTATCGCAGCCCCACCGACCCCGATCGAATTTTGGGCAGTTGGCGCTTTGTCCACGGGCAATCGAGCCTGGTTGACCAGAGCAAGCCCGACGCCGCGGTGCTGGGAGAGTTTCGCCACGCTGTCGACTGCGCCGACCAGCACGGCATAGCCTTTGTCTGGGTCAACGATCCCGACGAGCTGTTTCCGCCTTGGGAGCGGCGCTGAACAGGCCGCGGGGCTTATCGGCTCGGCGCCATCTGAGGAGAGCAGAATGAAGAGCGCCCAGCAGCGCCAACCCCGGACCCGCGAGCGCGCAGCCCGGCGCAAGGCCAAGCTGAAGGCAAAGCGGCGGCGCCAGCGGGCCCGCGCGCAGGGCTAACCTGGGGGCGGGGCGGCGGGGCGTTCCCGAGCCGCTCGGGCAACGCACGTGACCGGCGCTGCGCGCTGTGGCCGGCCGGGCATGGCCCGCGCCAGCCGGGGACGAGCGGCAGGGCGGCCAAGCCGGCTGAGGCTCGGGGTGATCGCCGCGTGGCTCGGCGTCATCGCGCTCGGCCTCGATGCGCTGGTCCCGGTTCATCTCGCCTTCGATCTCGCCGAAACTCTCGCCAGCGCCACTCATCAGGCCGAGGCTGCCGATTATCGTTTGAGCCGGCACGATCCGACCCGGCGGCTGCTGGCGCTGTTGACCGGGCATCGCGACGGCGACGGCCATCCCGGCGACAACTCCGATAATCACGGCAAGGACCACCACCGCGAATGCGCGGTCTGCGGGTCGCTCGGCACCCTCGCCGGCTTCGCCCCGGCCGCGTCCGTCCCGCTGTCGGCGCCGCTGCGCATCAAAGCTCCGATCCTGCTTGCGGCGGCCGAGAGCGCGCCGCGCGCAGCACCTGCGGTTGCCTACCGTTCCCGCGCTCCCCCCAATCACATCGGCTGACCCGACCACCTAGCCGAACTTGCCGGAGCCGCATCGCGGCGTCCGGCGGCATGCGATTTTTAGGGGAGCACAAACCATGCAGCGCATAGTTTGCGGCGGCTTTGCCGCTGCGGCCGTGGCGGCTCTGCTGCCGGGCGCCGACGCAATGGCGCACGGCTTTGCCGGGGACCGCTTTTTTCCGGCGACGATCCTGACGGACGACCCGTTTGTCGCCGCCGAAGCCTCGCTGCCGACCATCGCCGTCAACCCGACCCAGAGCGACGGCTCGCGCGAGCTCGATGTCGGGCCGGATCTGTCGATGCTGATTACCCCCAGATGGGATTTCACCATCGGCAGCGACTGGCAGCATATTCGTTCACCGGGCCTGCCGACCGTCACCGGTTGGGGAGGGCTCAATACCGGAACGCAATATCAGCTGTTTATCAACGCGCCGCACGAGGCGATGGCGCTCGCTGGGCTCAATGTGAACTGGGCGAATACAGGCAGTCGGGCGGTGGGCGCGCCTGATTTTACGACGCTCTCGCCCACCATCGACTTCGGCAAAGGCTTTGGCGATCTGCCCGAACTCGCTCCCTTGGCTGCGGCCATTCGCGCTGACCGGAAATCTCAGCTTTGACTTTCCGACGAAGACCCAAAGCATGGGGATTCTCAACCCGGACGTCTTCAATTACGGCTTTGCGATCGAATACAGCATTCCATATCTGCAAGGCGAAGTCAGGGACATCGGTCTTGGGGCGCCTTTCAACCGCATGATCCCGCTGGTGGAATTCGCGCTGAGCTCGCCGTTCAACCGCGGCTACGGCGGGGCGACGACCGGCACGGTGCAGCCCGGGGTGATCTGGGCCGGACAGTATTTCCAGGTTGGCGCCGAGATGATCATCCCGACCAACCGCCTGTCGGGGCACGGCATCGGCGGCATCGTTCAGCTGCATTTCTATCTCGATGACCTGTTCCCGAACGGCATCGGCCGGCCGATTTCGCGATGGTGAGGCAGCGGATGTTCGCGACCGGGGCGGTCTTCGCCATCGCCGTCGCTCTGCAGGCTGCAACCGCCGAAGCGCATGCCTTTCTCGACCATGCGAGCCCGGCAGTCGGCAGTGCTGTGCCGAGCGCGCCCGCGGTTGTGACGATGTGGTTCACCCAGCAGCTCGAGCCGGCTTTCACTACGGCGACGGTGACCGACAAATCGGGCAAACCGGTCGATGCCGGCCCGGCTCAGATCGATCCGAAAGACCCGACCAAGCTGCAGGTGCGGCTCAAGCCATTGCCGCCGGGCACCTACACCGTCACTTGGCATGCCCTCTCCGTCGACACCCATACGACGCAAGGGCACTTCACGTTCGAGGTCGGCGGCGGATGAGCGTTTCGGATCGGCCGCAGGAAGCAAGTAGAGGCAAGGCGTGATGGAGGATTTCCTGGTCGCGGCGCGCGCGATTCATTACGCCTCGACAATATCGTTGGCCGGGGTCTTCACCTTCCTCTGCTTGATCGCCGCGCCCCGCTCGGCGCCGCGGTTCGACCGGCGGCTGTCGCAGCTCGCCTGGGCGAGCCTGCTGCTGGCGCTGGTCTCGGGGGCTGGATGGCTCTTGGTGCTGGCGGCGCAGCTGAGCGGCAAACCGCTCGGCGCAGTCGTGCCGCAGGGCGTCGTCGCCGTTGTGCTGACCCGCACCCGGTTCGGGCAGATTTGGCTCGGCCGCCTTGGCGTGGCCGTCCTGGTGGCGATCTGCCTTTTTGCACGGGGCCGCTCACGAGCGCCGGGGTGGCGCTGGGCCGGGTTGGCGCTCGCCGCCGGCATGCTCGGCAGCCTGGCCTGGGCGGGTCACGGCGGCGCCACACCGGGCCGGCCGGGCGAACTCCACCTCGCCGCCGACATCCTCCATCTGCTCGCTGCCGGCGCCTGGCTCGGCTCGCTGATCCCATTGGCGCTGTTTTTGGCCGAGACGCGGCGGAGCGGCGATCCCGACCGTCCGGCGCCGGCGCGGCAGGCGGTGCGCCGCTTTTCGCTGCTGGCGGCGGTCGAGCGTCGCGATCCTGTTCGCCGCCGGCCTGGTCAACACCTGGTTTCTCGCCGGCACGCTCCCGGCGCTGATCGGCACCCTCTACGGCCGGCTGCTGCTGGCAAAGGTCGCGGTCTTCGCGACGATGGTGACAATCGGCGCGGTCAACCTGCTGCGGATGGCGCCGCGCCTAGCCCCGTTCGGCGGCAACACGCCTCCGACCCGATGGAATGCGGCGGTCGATCACCTGCGCCGCAATGCCGTGGGCGAGGCTGGGCTTGGTCTGGTCGTCCTCGCGATCGTCGGCCTCCTCGGCATCCTGCCGCCGGGGTTGCACACCGAGCCCGGCTGGCCGCTGCCGTTCCGCTTCGAATTGCGCGCGCTCGCCGCCCCGGCGAAAATCGTGCTGGCGATCCTCGCTGTGCTGGCCGCGGCAAGCCTCGTCGCGGCGGTCGCCACCGCCGCCGCCGGGCGTTACCGCCGCATGACCATCGCCTGGTGCGGGTTTGCCCTAAGTCTTGGGCTCGGCTGCGTGGCGTTGCGGCCGGCGCTCGAGCCCGCCTATCCGACCAGCTTTTATGCCCCGGCCGAACCCTACGCCGCAGCTTCGGTCGAGCGCGGCGCAAAGTTTTACGCGGCAAACTGCGCGCTGTGCCACGGCGCCGACGGCCGCGGCGACGGCCCCGCTGCCGCCGGGCTGACGGTGCGCCCGGCTGATCTGACTGCGCCGCACCTTTTCGCGCACACCCCGGGCGATCTCTTCTGGTGGGTCAGCCACGGCCGCGCCAACGGCGTCATGCCCGGTTTTGCCGCGGTGATGAGCCCGGCCGAGCGCTGGGACACGATCAATTTTGTCCGCGCCCGCGCCGCCGGCGTGCTGTCGCGCCGTCTCGGCCCGCAGGTCGCGAGCGCCGCCACCGCGCCAGTCCCCGATTTCGCCTTCGAGGCCGACGTCGGGCAGCAGACCTTGGGGGGCGTGCTGCAAAAGGGTCCGATGCTGCTCGCGCTGTTTTCTCAGCCTTACGCGCCGACTCGCCTCGCGCAACTGGCAGCGATGCGCAAGCGGCTCGCAACCGCGCTGCGCATTGTCGCCGTCGATCTCGGCCCCCGCTCACGGTCCGGCGAGGCTGAAGCCCCTCCGCCGCTCGCCGGCGTCTCCGCCGAGGTGGCGGCGACCCTCTCGCTGTTCCGCGCTCCCGCGGACGGCGGTGAGACCCTGTTGCTGCTGGACCGAGCCGGCGATCCGCGCGCCCGCTGGACCCGCAGCGGACCCGCCGCTCTACCCGACGCCGCGACCCTCCTCGCCGATGCCGCCCTGGTCGCCCGGTTCCCAGCGGCGGCCGCGAGCCATGCCGGCCACGCGCATTGAGCAGATGTCGGCGAAGCGCCGCGCCCGAGGGCGCCGGTAGCCGGCCTGTTGGGCGCGCCGCTAAGCCTCGGCCGCGAGCCGGGCGAGCAGCGCCGCGGCGGCGGCGGCTTCGGCCGCGCGTTTCGACGAACCAGCGCCGGGGGCGGCCTCTGCGTCGGCCACGCTCGCCGTTACCGTAAACAGCGGCGCATGGTCGGGGCCGCTGGTCGCGACCAGCTGGTAGGACGGCAGCCCGAGGCCGCGGGCCTGCGCCCACTCCTGCAAGGCCGTTTTCGGGTCGCGCGGCGGTGCCGACGCCTCGCCGATCAGCGGCTCCCACAGCCGGCGGATAAACCCGGTCGCCGCGGTGATGCCGCCGTCGAGATAGATCGCGGCGATCACCGCTTCGCAGGCATCGGCGAGGATGCCCGGATTGGCGGCCGCACCGGCCGCCGCCTCGGCGCGCGACAGCACCAGATGGCGGCCCAGCCCGATCGTGCGCGCGACCTGCGCCAGGGTGTCGCGGCGCACCAGCTGGGTCAGCCGCCGGGTCAACAGCCCCTCCGGCTCGTCGGCAAAGCGCTGCCACAACAGATCGGCGATCACCAGCCCGAGCACCCGGTCGCCGAGAAACTCGAGCCGGTCATAGCCGCGCCGCGCCGGCTTGCGGCGACGGCCGCGCTGGCGCTCCGGAACCAAGGCGCTCGGATGGGTCAGCGCCTCGGCCAACAGCTCGGGCCGCGCAAAATCGTGGCCGAGCTGGCGCGCGAAATCGTCGCAATCCTGCTCCTGATCGTTCGCGGCGAGGGGGTCACGGCCCGGCCCGGCCGCCTCACACTCGCCGCCCATCGCTAGTCGATGCCGGTGAAGAGCCGGTTGTAGCGGATCGCGAACGGCCACTTCCAGAATTCCCAGATGCGCGCCGACCCATTCGTCGAGAAAAAGATGAATTGCGCCTTGCCGATCAGGTTTTCCGCCGGCACATATCCGACCGCAGACAGCACGCGGCTGTCTTCCGAATTGTCGCGGTTATCACCCATCATAAAATAGTCGCCCGGCGGCACATGATAGACCTGAGTGTTGTCGAGCGGACCATTGTTGCCGATCTTGATGATCGGATGGGTGCGCCCATTCGGCAGCTGCTCGATATATTGCTGCATCGGAATGACCGCGCCGTCGCCTTCCTGGTAAAGATAATCCTCGATGCGCTTGCGCGGCACCTCCTTGCCGTTCAGGTAAAGCTCGCCCTGTCTCATCTGCACCGTGTCGCCGGGCAGGCCGATGACCCGCTTTATGTAGTCCGTTGTTTCGTCGGTCGGCAATTTGAAGACCACGACATCGCCGCGCTCGGGCGGGTGAAAGAAGATTTGCCCGGAGAACAGCGGCAATCCGAACGGCAATGAGAACCGACTATACCCATAAGAAAATTTCGAAACAAACAGGTAATCTCCGACCAGAAGGGTCGGTATCATCGACCCTGACGGAATATTGAACGGCTCATAGGCCACCGTACGCACCACCAAAGCGATCAGGACGGCATAAACGACCGTTTTTATTGTCTCGACCACACCCCCCCGCGAGCTTCTTTTGGTTATCACCTTGCGTGCGGAATTAGATTTCATGACATGCCCGGCCCTGCCCGAATGGTCGCCGATCAAGCCAACCACGCAGCGCTAAGTCAAGCGCGCTTCGGCCGGCCAACGGCGCGAACGCTGTGCGTAGGCCAGGGAGGTTCAGCCGATCGCGACTGGCTGCGGCCGGCGCGGTCCGCGCCTCACCCGCGCGCCCGCTCGACCGAGTTGATGACCGGGTTGGCGCGCAACGCGGCGATGATCGTCGTCAGATGCTTTACGTCGGCCACCTCGATATCGAGCATGATCTCGAAGAAATCCGACGAGCGGTTGGTGATCTTCAGATTGCTGATGTTGCCGCCCTGCTTGCCGATCACCGTCGTCAGGCTGCCCAGATTGCCGGGCTCGTTGGCGATCATGACGTTGAGCCGGCCGACATGGATCGCATCGGCCTCGCTGCTGCTCCAGGCGACGTCGAGCCAGCGCTCCGGCGTGTCGGCGAAATTTTCCAGGGTCTCGCAATCGATCGTGTGGATCGTCACCCCCTTGCCGGTGGTCACGATGCCGACGATGCGGTCGCCGGGCAGCGGATGGCAGCAGCCGGCGAAATGCAATGCCATGCCGGGGATCAGCCCGCGGATGGCCACCGCGGTGTCGTTGTGCCCGATTTTGCGCCGCGCGCGCGCCAAGGAGACGATCTTGGCCTTGCTTTCCTGCTGCTGTGGAAAGGCCGCGTTGATCACCGCCCGCCCGGTGGCCAGCCCTTGGCCGACCGCGACATAGAGGTCCTCGACCGCCGGGCAGTTGAAGGTCTTCAGCACCCCTTCGAGCGGCCGTTCTGAAAATTCGCGGCCCTCCTGGCGAAACGCCTTTTGCACGATCGCCTTGCCAAGATCGAGGTATTGAGCGCGCTGCTGGGTCCGAATAAAGCGGCGGATGCGGGCGCGCGCTCTGCCGGTGACGACAAAGCGTTCCCAGGTCGGCGACGGCCGCTGCGCCTTTGAGGTGACGATCTCAACCTGATCGCCGTTGCCGAGCTGGCTGCGCAATGGCACGAGCCGGCCGTTGATCTTGGCTCCGACGCAGGTGTCGCCGATCTCCGAATGCACCGCATAGGCAAAATCGACAGCGGTGGCGCCGCGCGGCAAGGCGATCAGGTCGCCCTTTGGCGTAAAGGCGAAGACCTGGTCCTGAAACATCTCGAGCTTGGTGTGCTCGAGAAACTCCTCCGGGCCCGAGGCATGATCGAGGATGTCGAGCAGCTCGCGCAACCATTGGTATTGTCGGCCCTCGGTCCGGCCCGCATCTTGCTTGTAGCTCCAATGCGCGGCGACGCCGAATTCGGCGACCTCGTGCATCTCGCCGGTGCGGATCTGGACTTCGATGCGCTGCTGCTCGGGGCCGATGATGCCGGTGTGCAGCGAGCGGTAATTGTTCGGTTTTGGCGTCGAGATGTAGTCTTTGAAACGGCCGGGGACCACATGATATGCCGAATGGATTAGGCCGAGCGCGTGATAGCATTGGCCGATGTCGCCGACCAGCACGCGGAACGCCATGATGTCCGACAGCTGCTCGAAGGCGACATTTTTGCGCTGCATCTTGCGCCAGATCGAATAGGGCGATTTTTCGCGGCCCGAAACCGCGGCCTCGAGACCGCCCTCGGCGAGCTTGCGCTCGAGCTCGGCCAGGATGCGCGGCACGACAACGGCACCCTTGTCGCGCAGAAAGTCGAGACGCGACAGGATGCTGCTGCGCACATCGGAGTACAGCTCGGCGAAGGCCAGATCCTCGAGCTGGTCCTTCATCCGATGCATGCCGAGCCGTTCGGCCAGCGGCGCGTAGATGTCCATCGTCTCGCGCGCGATCCGCCGGCGCTTGTCGTCGCTCCTGATGAAATGCAGGGTCTGCATGTTGTGCAGACGGTCGGCGAGCTTGACCAGCAGAACCCGAATGTCCGCCGACATCGCCAGCACCAGCTTGCGGAAATTCTCCGCTTGCTTCGTCTGATCGGATTGCAGCTCGATCCGCGACAGCTTGGTCACGCCATCGACCAGGCGGGCGATTTCGGGGCCGAACACGCGCTCGACATCGTCGAGGGTGGCGACGGTGTCCTCGACCGTGTCGTGCAGCAGGCCGGTCACGATCGAGGCGCTGTCGAGCTTCATCTGGGCGAGGATGCCGGCGACCTCGACCGGATGGGAGAAATAAGGGTCGCCCGAGGCGCGCAACTGCGCGCCGTGCGCCTTCATCGAATACACGTAGGCGCGGTTCAGCGCGTCTTCGTCGGCGTTCGGATCGTACGATCGGACCAGCTCGACCAGCTCGAATTGCCGCATCATGACGCGGGCCTCGCCGTCTGGTCGGCGCGCCACGCCCACAGGCCCGGCGGCTGCGACGACCTCGCCGCGATCATCCTCGGCCCCGGCGGCCGAAATGTGGCGCAAGCCGGGCGTTTAGAGTTCCTCGTCGTCGTCGGGCAAATCGCCAGCCGCGATGTCGGCGCCCGCAATACCGGCGCCGGCGATGCCGTCCTCCCCCTCTTCCGCCTCGGCGACGTCGTCCTCGATCGCCAGATCGCCCGCGACCGCCAAACCGTCCTCGACCGCCAGACCGTCCTCGACCGCCAGATCGTCTTCGACCGCCAGATCGTCCTCGGCTAGCTCTTCGGCGAGGGAGTCCTCATCGGCGGCGAACGCCGGCTCGGGCGCCGCCGCCTCCTCCTCGTTGATCTCGTCCTCGTCGTCGAGCTCGTCAAACTCGGAGGCATCGGCCTCGCCGTCTTCGTCAAGCAGCGCCGGGCCCGCTGCGGCCAAGGCGAACATGCTCGGGTCGACCTCGAGCTCGGCGGTCTCCTCCTCGGGCTCGTCGAGCTCGACCTGCTTTTGCATGCCGCGCACCAACGATTCCTTCAAATGCGGCAAGCCGACGGTTTCATCGGCAATCTCGCGCAGCGCCACGACCGGGTTCTTGTCGTCGTCGCGGTCGATCGACAGCGGCACCCCTGAGGAAATCTCCCGCGCGCGCTGGGCGGCGAGCAGCACCAGCTCGAACCGGTTGGGGATCTTGAGCACACAATCCTCGACAGTGACACGCGCCATCTGTGGCCTCGCCGCTATATGTTTAAGCCACTGAGTATATGGGGGCTGTCATTATGCGGCAACAGCGGCGCAAGTGACAGCCGCAACCGGCTGGCCGCGCCGGTAACCCTCTTTTGCGCGGCCCCGCGCTTGACCCTGCGCGCCGCGCGCGCCTATATGACGGCGCACCGGCCGGATGGCAGAGTGGCTATGCAGAGGACTGCAAATCCTCGTACAGCGGTTCGATTCCGCTTCCGGCCTCCAGGAGGGGTGCGCTCGAGCGTCCGAGCGCTCTGATCCCCGGTAGCTCAGTTGGTAGAGCAGGCGGCTGTTAACCGCCTTGTCGCTGGTTCGAGTCCGGCCCGGGGAGCCAATCGAAAAGGGGTCAGGTCGCTTGCGGCCTGGCCCCTTGCCGCTCGCGGCCCGCACCATCCCTGCGTTACCGGCGGGCAGCGATGCGACCGGCCGCCTCAGCGCCGTCGCCGCACCCGTCGCCCGGCGCGATGCGTATGCGCCGCGGCAGCCGCCGCCAGTCCCGGCAGCAGCGAGCCCGGCCAGCGCATGCGGCGCTGATGGCTGTTTGGCGCCAGGCGGCGCAGAGCGCGCACTTCCTCGCGCGTCGGCCCCGCCTCCGTCGCGTCGATGCTGGCCGGCCCTAAATTCTCGGGCCGGTCGAGCAGTCCCGCCGACAACAGGTCGGGCGCCGCGGCCGTCCGAGCGCTGAGCGGGGGCCCGAGATCGAACAACCGGCCGAGTGTGGCGATGATCGAGGTGTGATCGAAGGGCGGCCCGGCTTTGGGCGGCCGCAGCACGCTGCCCGCCGGCACATAGGGCGAGGCGATCACCGCCGGCACCCGCACCCCATAGCGATCAAACGCGAACCGGCTTTGCGCACCCCCGGCGGGCGGCGTCGGCGAGGGCGGCGTCGCCGCCGGCGGCGCCACATGGTCATAGCAGCCGCCATGCTCGTCAAAGGTGACGATCAGCAAGGTGCGATCCCAGGCCCGGCCGGCACGCAGCGCGTTGTACACCGCGGCGATCAGCTGTTCGGCATAGGCGACATTGTGCGGCGGGTGGGCATCGTTGGGCACCCGGTGCATGAACCGGCTGGGAAAATAGCGCGGCTCGATAAAGCTGTAGTTCGGCAGCCGCCCGCAGGCCGCATCCTCGACGAATTCCGGGTCAAAAAAACGAAAATGCGTCGGCACCCGCAGCCACAGATCGAATAGCGCCACCGTCTGCGGCATGTCGTGGAAGTACACTTTCCAAGTCCGCCCGCGAGACCCAAGGCGGCGGAACACGGTCGGCAGAAAAAACGGCAGTGGCGTCGACTCGTTGTTGACTTCCCCGCCGCCCCGGCCGGTATGCGTAAACAGCCGGTTGGGCCAGGTCTGGCACGGCGCCGAAGCAAACCAGCGGTCCGAAACGCCAAACGAGCGCGCGAGCGTGCTCAGCACCGGCAGCTGCTCCGGGGTAAAGCAGTGCATGACCGCCCGCGGGTCGCGGCGCGCCGCGTCGTCGGGCTGGCGCATGTAGTTGTCGATAAACCCATTCATTCGCGGCGTGCCGTCGGGGTGAAGGCCGTAGATCTGCATCGTGATGTCGTCAAACAGCTCGCCCGGATCGGGATCGGGAATGCGGACGGCCTCCGGGCTCAGCGAGCCGTCGTTCCAGACTGCGATCTCTTCCACCGCGCCATCATCGCGATGCCAGGGATTGCACTCGTTGCCGCGCAGGCCGTCGAAATCCGGCCGGTCGCGGTAAAGCCAGCCGAGCATGCAATCGAACGACCGGTTCTCCAGCATCAACACCACGACATGCTCGATCCGGCCCATCGCACCCCTCAGCACACCGCGCGCCCGCCGCGCCACGCTGGATCGCCGAGGCAAAGCAACGGCGCCGGGCCGCCGCCGGTTCCGCTCGCACCCCGGCCGAACCCGCCGACAGAGCCAAGCCCGGCGGTCACCGCCGGGGCTCGCCGCGCCGCGGCCAGCGGCTCCAGACGAACCGGCCCACCACGGCGAGTGCTAACGCGGCGATCGCATAATCGAGATAGTGGAAGGCCTGGTCGAGCCACGGCGCGTTGCCCCAGCTGTCGCCCAGCAGCATGCCGATATAGGCGAGCAGAAAGCACCACGGCCAGGACCCGACAAAGGTGTAGACCTGAAAGCGCAGCCGCGGCATAGCGGCGATGCCGGCGGGGAGCGCGATATAGGTGCGCACCACCGGCAGCATGCGTGCGACCAGCACGGTGATGCTGCCAAAGCGATGAAAAAAGCGATCGGCCATTGCGAGGTCGTGGCGCGTCAGCAGCACGTATCTGCCCCACCGTTCGACGGCCCGGCGGCCGCCGTACCGACCGACCTCGTAGGCGACGGCAGAACCGATGTTGCAGCCGAGCGCCCCAATCGTGGCGACCAGGTAGAGGTTCATCTGGCCGCGCGACACCAGATACCCGGCAAATGGCAGGATCACCTCGGAGGGCAGCGGAATGCACGCCGACTCGGCCGCCATCAGCCCCGCGAGCCCGGCATAACCGGCCATCGACAGCACCGTCACGATGGCCTGGGCCAAGACCGCCGACGCGCTCACCTGCACGCTCTCCGCTGGCTTGATTTTCGCGCATCGCCGACGACGGCTGACGCCAGGAGGCGGTCCGGCAGCCGGAAGAACGGCAGGACGGACCATTGCTACGGAGAACGCGACGCGGCTAGGCTCGTTCGCCTCGACCGCTCGTTCGCCTCGATCGTGGCGAGCGCCGGGAAACCGCTGCTAGCTGAGCGCGGCGATCAGCGGGTTCAGAAATTCGCGCAGCACCGGCGACCATTTGGCGTGCTCGGGGCCGCTCGCCGAATGGCCGAGATTGCTGTCGATCTCGAAATAGCGGGCATCGACCCCGGCCGCGGCCAACTCCTTCATGACCCCCGGGGCGATCGTCGGCGGAAACAATTTGTCGGTGCGGCACAATACATAAAGGACCTTCGCCCGGATTTTGGCGAAATCCTTGACCGTGTCGAAGCCGATCGTCGCGCGCCGCAGGATCACCAACGAGTTGACGTCCCAATTTCGCGCCCAATCGACGGCCAGCTGGCGGATCGCACGCTCGCGATCGCTCTTTTCCGGGTAGCGCGGGGCCAGCTGCTCGTCGTAGCCATAACCCATCAGCGTCTCGAAGCGTAGCTCGGTCAGCACCGTCTTGGCCCCGCCCTGGTCGTAATAGCGGCCGCCATTCCATTGCGGGTCGGTGGCGAGCCGCGCTTCGAGCTCGGCCAGGCGCTGCTCGGCGTTGCGCGCCTGCGGTGCGGTGACCACGGCGACGATTGCGTCCATCATCTCGGGATAAGCGACAGCCCATTGGAACGCCTGATAGCCGCCATAGGACGGCCCGGCGACGGCGACGAGGTGGCGCACGCCGAGGCTGTCGAGCAGCGCCTTTTGCGCGGCGACGATGTCGCGCACCGTGATCGCCGGAAAATCGGGGCCATAAGGCTGGCCGGTGCGCGGGTCGAGGCTCGCGCCGTTGGTCGAGCCGTAGGACGAGCCCAGCATGTTGGAGGCGACGACAAAGAGCTTGTCGGTGTCGATCGCCTTCCCCGGCCCGATCAGCCCGTCCCACGATCCGGGCTGGTTGCCGTTCGCCGGGTTAAGGCCCGCGGCATGATGGCTGCTGGTGTATCCGTGGGTGACCAAGACCGCGTTGCGCCCGTCGCGAGCCAGCCGCCCATAGGTCTCGTAGGCGATCTTGGCCTGCGCCATGACCACGCCGTTCTGCAGGCGAAAATCGCGGAGCAAAAAGACCCTGTCCTCGACGGCTCCCAGATCGCCGGCCGGCGCCTCGATGGTGACGGACATGGGCCTGCCCTCCTGTGCCTGCTATCGTGTAATAGCCGCGATTGTGCCACGCGGCTCGCCGGCGTGTCACGGCCAATGCGCCGGCGCCGCGAGAAACGCACCGAGGCCGGCGAGCCCGCTGCCGGGCGGCGCCGCCGGGCTCCCGAGCCACAGATCGATCGAGAACAGGCCGATGCCGACGGCACCCCAAGGCACCGTGCGGGCGCTGACCCGGCCGCGCAGGATGCGGTTGCAGGCCAAGGAGCCGAGCGCGATGCCGATCGAAAAGACGGTCAGGAACAGGGTCACCACCACCTCGGCGCCGCCGAGCGCAAAGCGCACATAGCTCGGGAACTGCGATAGATAAACCGCCCCGGCGAGCCAGAACCACGAGATCCCGAGCATCGAGCGGAACGGCACGGCCTCGCCGGCGGCGTCGCCCATCACCCGCCAGGTCGCCGCGAAGAGGTTCCAGCGCACCCGGCTGTCCGGGGCAGCGGCTGTGGTCGGCGGGATCAGCAGGCTGGTGGCCCAGGCGGCCACCGCCACGACGATGATCAATCCCGCGACCAGCACCGCGCCGTGATGCCCCGCGATCAGCACACCGGCGATCGTGCCGAGCAGGATTGCCAGAAAGGTGCCGGCCTCGACCAGCGCATTGCCGAGCAGCAGCTCGTGCGGCGCCAACAGGTCCGGCAGGATCGCGTATTTGAGCGGGCCGAAAAACGCCGCTTCCACACCCATCAGGCACAGCAATGCCAGCAACGCCGTGATGCTGCCGGCGATGACGCTCGCGGCGGCCACCAGCATCAGCGCGATCTCGGAAAGCTTGATCCAGCGGATCAGCGAAGCCTTGTCGCGCTGGTCGGCGAATTGGCCGGCGGTGGCCGAGCACAGAAAGAACGGCAGGATGAACAATCCGCCGGCGAGCGGGATCAGGATCTGCGCCGACAGCCGCGAGGCTGCCTCGGCCTGATAGGCGATCATCAGCGCCAGCGCGTTCTTGACCGCGTTGTCGTTGAACGCCGACAGGAACTGCGCCCAGAACAGCGGCCCGAAGCGGCGCGAGGCGACGAGCGCCAGCGCGCCCGTGCCGGCGCTTGGAGCCCGGTCGATCCGAACCGTTGCCATATTCCTCTTTCGCATGTTCGCGGCGGCGGCGCGAGCCCGGCGTAATCCGGATGTGGCGATGCGGCGGTCGCGGTGATTTCTTCGACCGGCGAATGCACTATCATGGGGGGCAAGTTCAGCGGCGGGCCTCGGGAGAACGAGCATGGATGGAACGACAGCGGTGGCCGGCGCTCAGGCGGCCGATTTGACGCGGGTGCTGGCCGAGCGGGCGGCGCGGCTCGGCTGGGACGATCTGCCCGGCCCGGTTCGCGAATTGGCGCGGCAATGCGTGCTCGACACGCTCGGCTGCGCGGTGGCGGGGGCGGGCGATCCGCTCGTCGCCATGCTGCTCGACGAGATGGCCGAAGCGGGCGGTGTTGCGCAGGCGAGCATCGTCGGTCATAGCCGGCCGCTGCCGGCGCTGTCTGCGGCGCTGGTCAATGGCGCCGCGGGCCACGCGCTCGATTACGACGATGTCAACGTCGCGATGCCGGGCCATCCCTCGGTCGCAGTGCTGCCGGGCCTGCTGGCGCTGGCCGAGTGGCGCCACAGCTCCGGACGCGATTTTCTGACCGCGTTTGTCGCCGGCTACGAGACGGAATGCCGCATCGGCGCGGCGCTGAGCCCCGGCCATTACGCGCTGGGCTTTCATTCGACCGCGACGATCGGCACCCTTGGCGCCGCGGCGGCCTGCGCCCGGCTCTTGGGCCTCGACACGCAAAGGACCGCGACGGCGCTCGGCATCGCCGGGACCCAGGCGGCCGGGCTCAAATCCGAGTTCGGCACGATGTGCAAGCCGTTTCATGCCGGCAAGGCGGCGCAGAATGGATTGCTGGCGGCGCGGCTGGCCGCGCGCGGCTTTTCCAGCCGGACCGATCTGATCGAGTGCGTGCAAGGCTTTGCCGCGACCCACGGCCCCGATTTTTCGCCGGAGGCGGCGCTGGCGGAGCCGGCGAACGGCTTTCACATCCTCGCCAACCTCTTCAAATATCACGCCGCGTGCTACTTCACCCACGCGCCGATCGAATGCGCCAGCGCGCTGCGCCGCGAGCACGCGCTGACACCGGACCGCATCACCGGGGTCACTCTGCGCATCGACCGCAGCACCGACCGGGTGTGCAACATCCCGGCTCCGATCGACGGGCTGCAGAGCAAGTTCAGCCTGCGCCAGACCGTGGCGATGGCGCTCGCCGGGGTCGACACCGCGCGCCTCGATACTTATGGCGAGGCGACCGCGCGCGATCCCGCTCTGACCGCGCTGCGCGAACGCATGATTATCGATTTTCAGGATGGATGGCCGCAGACCGTCGCCGAGCTCGAGGTTGCGCTGGGCGACGGCAGGCGCATCGCGGCACGCCATGATTTGGGCATTCCGGCCGCCGACATCGACGAGCAGGGCCGGCGTCTCGCCGGCAAGTTCGACGCGCTGGTGGTGCCCGTGTTGGGCGCGGCGCGGGCCCGCGAATTGCGCGAGATGATCGCCGGTCTCGATGATATCGCCGATGTCGGCGCGGTCTGCCGGCTCTGCGCGGGCTGAGAGAAGCCCTCACCCCAGCCCTCTCCCCGCCGGCGGGGAGAGGGAGCAGGTCGGCGCGCAGCAGGCAGCAAGCCAGCGCGATCAGCGCGGGTTTCAGCCGGTTGGTGGCCGAGGTGAAGCTCTTCTCTGAACTTCCCGCCGATGGCGACGGGCTGCCGCAGCCGGGAGACCCGCGCGGCGCGGCGCTCGGTATCGAGGCGTGGGACGAGGCGCTCGCGGCGGCGCCGGGCGATCCCGAGGCCGAAGCCGCCCGCGACTGGAGCGCGCTGGCGCAGGGTCGCCGACTACTGTCCGCGATCTTTGGCAACAGCCCGTTTCTGAGCGGCCTCGCGGTCAAGGAATGGCGGTTTCTGACCCGCCTCGTCGCCGCGGGCCCCGATCCGCTGCGCGACGAGATCGTCACCGCGACCGAAGCGCGTGACGATCCCTGCGAGGACACGGCGGCGGTGATGCGCCGGCTGCGATTGGCCAAGCGCCGGATTGCGCTGCTCGCGGCGGTCGCCGAGCTTGCCGATGCCTGGTCGCTCGAACAGCAGATGGCGGCGCTCAGCCGCTTCGCCGAGGCGGCGATCGGCGCGGCGCTGCGCCACCTGCTGCGCCAAGCCGCCGCGAAGGGCATGATCGCGCCGCCCGATATGGGCGACCCGGAGCGCGACAGCGGGCTGATCGTCCTCGGCCTGGGCAAGCTCGGCGGCCACGAGCTCAACTATTCGAGCGATATCGATCTGATCCTGTTCTACGACGCGGCCAAGGCGAAGGTGACCGCGCGCGACGGCCCGCAGCCCTTCTTCAGCCGGCTGGCGCGCGACCTGG
Source organism: uncultured Alphaproteobacteria bacterium (assembly GCA_963738185.1). Taxonomy (GTDB): domain Bacteria; phylum Pseudomonadota; class Alphaproteobacteria; order ATCC43930; family CGMCC-115725; genus AP-15. The sequence continues at coordinate 2,613,817 of CAVTVA010000003.1, forward strand.
TGCGGCTGCTCGAGGAGCGCACCGGCGAGGGGTATGTGTTTCGCACCGATCTGCGGCTGCGCCCCGACCCGGCTTCGACGCCGCCGGCGATGTCGGTCGCGGCGGCGATGGCCTATTACGAGAGCGTCGGCCAGAATTGGGAGCGGGCGGCGCTGATCAAGGCGCGCCCGGTCGCCGGCGACCGCCTCGCCGGGAGGCGGCTAATGGCCGAGCTGCGGCCCTTTTTATGGCGCCGCCATCTCGATTTCGCGGCGATCCAGGACATCCACTCGATCAAGCGCCAGATCAACGCCTATCGCGGCGGCGGCCGGATCGCGGTCGAAGGCCATGACATCAAGATCGGCCGCGGCGGCATCCGCGAGGTCGAGTTCTTCGCCCAAACCCAGCAGCTGATCTGGGGCGGGCGAATGCCGCAGCTGCGGGTGCGCGCGACCTGCGAGGCGCTGCGCCGGCTCGCCGCGGCCGGCCGTGTCGATCCCGCGACGGCGGCGACCTTGATCGAGGATTACCGCTTTTTGCGCCGCGTCGAGCACCGCCTGCAGATGGTAGACGATCAGCAGACCCATCGTCTGCCGGCCGACCGCGACGGCATCGCCCGGCTCGCCGTCTTTCTCGGCTATCGCCAGCCGGACGCGTTCGCCGCCGAGCTGACCCGGCATCTGGGCTCGGTCGAGCGCCATTACGCCGATTTGTTCGAGCAGGCGCCGAGCCTCGCCGGCCCGGGCAACCTGGTCTTTACCGGCGCCGAGGACGATCCCGAGACCGTGCGCACCTTGTCCGGGCTCGGCTTTGCCGATCCGCCGGCGGTCGCGGCACTGGTGCGCAGCTGGCACCACGGCCGGATGCGCGCCACGCGCAGCCAGCGCGCGCGCGAGATTCTGACCGAGATCGTCCCCGAGTTGCTGGGCATTTTTGGCGCGACCTCGCATCCCGACGGGGCGCTGCGGCGCTTCGACCAGTTTCTGTCGCGTCTGCCGGCCGGCGTGCAGCTGTTCTCGCTGTTTCAGGCAAACCCCGGGCTCTTGGCGCTGGTCGCCGATGTGATGGCCGGGGCGCCGGGGCTTGCCGACCAGCTGGCGCAGCGCCCGGCGTTGCTCGAGGCGGTGTTGAGCGAGGAGTTTTTCGCGCCGCCGCCGGACCGCGCCGCGCTCGCCGCCGAGATCGCCGCGATGCTCGCCGGCGCGGCCGATTTCGCCGACACGCTCGACCTGCTGCGGCGCTGGGCCGGCGAGCGGCGGTTCCAGATCGGGGTCCAGCTGCTGCGCCGCACGCTCGACAGCGAGGCTGCCGGCAAGGCGCTCGCCGACATCGCCGAAAGCGCTCTCGCTGCCCTGGTCCCGGCGGTCGAGGCGGAATTCGCGCGCCGGCACGGGCGGGTGCCGGGCGGCGAGTTGGCGGTGATCGGGATGGGCCGGCTCGGCAGCCGCGAGATGACGCCGGCCTCCGATCTCGACCTGATCGTGATCTACGATGCGCCGGCCGGTGCCGAGGCCTCCGATGGCCCCCAGCCGCTGCCGGTGCCCGCCTATTACACAAGGCTGAGCCAAAGGCTGATCGGCGCCATCACCGCGCCGACCGCCGAGGGCTCGCTCTATCCGGTCGATATGCGGCTGCGGCCGTCGGGGGCGGCCGGGCCGATCGCCTCGAGCCTGGCGAGCTTCGAGCGCTACCAGCGCGAATCAGCGTGGACCTGGGAGCACATGGCGCTGACTCGGGCCCGACCAGTGGCGGGCGACCCTACGCTGTGCCGGCGGGTCGGCGAAGCGATCGAGGCGGTGCTGCGGTCCCGACGCGACCCGCGCCGCCTCCTGGCCGACGTCGCCGAAATGCGCCGGCGCATCGCCGCAGAACACCCGCGCGCCTCTCCATGGGACCTCAGAAACCGGCGCGGCGGGCTGATCGACCTCGATTTCATCGCGCAATATCTGATGCTGCGCGAGGCCGCCTCCTCGCCGCAGGTGCTGCAACGCGCCACTGCGGCGGCACTGCGGGCATTGGGCCGGGCGGGGCTGCTGAAGCCCGAGGGCGAGCAGGAGTTGTCCGGCGCACTGGCCTCGCTTCGCCAGGTGCAGGCTCTGTTGACCTTGATCGGCGACAGCAGGTCGCCCGCCGAGGCTTTTTCCGAGCCCGACGCCGCCACCCTCGCGCGCTGCGCCGGGGCGGTTGACTTCGCTCACCTCGCCGCAGATATCACTGCCGCCGCCGCCCGCGTCGCAAGCTGGTACGAGCGCCTGATCGACGAGCCGGCGCGGCGCGGCGCGCTCGAAAGCACGCAGCAGGGAGGAGAGAGAGGATTATGAGTGTCGAGCTCGGCGATAAAGCTCCCGATTTCACCCTGCCGACCGACGGCGGCGGCACGGTCAGGCTCTCTGATCTCGCCGGCAAGAAGGTAGTGCTGTATTTCTACCCGAAGGACGACACTTCCGGCTGCACCGCCGAGGCGTGCGGTTTTCGCGACTCGTTTCCGGATTATGGCGGCGCCGGCGCCGTGGTCATCGGGATTTCGAAGGATTCGGTCGCCTCGCACGACAAGTTCAAGAAAAAGCACGACCTGCCGTTCACCCTCGCTTCCGACAGCGATGGCGCCGTCTGCGAAAAATATGGCACCTGGGTCGAAAAGAGCATGTACGGGCGCAAATACATGGGCATAGAGCGCGCCACCTTTCTGATCGACGGCGCGGGCACGGTGCGCGGCGCCTGGCACAAGGTCAGAGTGCCGGGCCACGTCGCCGAAGTGCTCAAGGCGGCGCGCGCCCTCTGACCACCACTTCCCTGATCCCGCAGACCCTGACCGCCGGCGCGGTGGCGATCCTCGCCACCCCCGACCCACTGGCCAAGGCGGCGGCGAGCCGGGCGCTGGCCGCTGCCTGGGCCGAGCGCGCGCTGCCGCTCGGCGCGGCCAAGCCGCCGCCACGGCCGGCGCGGCCCGATCGTCCGGTGCTGCGCCCGCCGCGCGAGATGCCGAAACGGCGGAACTTTGGGTCGCGGGCGGGCCGAACCGCGCTGCTGCACGCGCTCGCCCATATCGAGCTCAACGCGATCGATCTCGGCTGGGACATCGTCGCGCGTTTTGCCGGCGACGCGCTGCCGTGGGATTTTTATGGCGACTGGGTCGGGGTGGCCGCCGAGGAAGCCGGCCATTTCGAGCTGTTGGCGGCGCGGCTCGCTGAGCTTGGCGCGCGCTACGGCGATCTGCCGGCCCATGACGGGCTTTGGGAGGCGGCCGCGGCGACCGCCGACGACCTGCTGGCGCGGCTCGCCGTCGTGCCACTGGTGCTCGAAGCGCGCGGGCTCGATGTGACGCCGCCGATGGCCCTGCGGCTCGAGCGCGCCGGCGACGATCGCAGCGCCGCGATCCTGCAGCGCATCTATCGAGACGAGATCGGGCACGTGGCGGTGGGCGTGCGCTGGTTCGAGCGGCTGGCCCTAGAGCGCGGTCTCGCTCCCGAAACGGCCTTTCGCGAATGCGTCGGGCGTTGCTTCAAGGGCGCGCTGAAACCGCCCTTCAACCATGCCGCAAGAAGCGCCGCCAACTTTCCAGCCGGCTACTACCAGCCGCCAAGCGCCAGCGGGAAGTCGGGCTGATCACCCGGCCGGGTCGGGCTCGACCGCAGCCGCGTGGGATGGCTTTTGCCTGGGGCGGTGGGCCTGCAGCCGGCGCTCGGCTTCTTCGCTGACGACGCGGGCGAGGTCGGGCTGATGCCCGAGCAGCTGGCGAAAATCGACAATGTCGAGCGTCAGCAAGGTGCAGGGCTGGGTCGCGACGATTGTCGCGTTGCGCGGCTCGCCGGTCAGGAGCGCGATTTCGCCAAAAAATTCCCCCGGGCCGAGGCGAACCGCTCCCGGCCGCAGCCGCACCTCGACCTCGCCCGCGGCGATAAAGTACATGCAGTCCCCGCGCTCGCCGCGGCGCACGATGATCGCGCGCGCCGGGTAATCGCGCGGCCGCAGCAATCGCGCCACATCGGCGATGACCGAGGCGCCGACCTTGCTGAAAAACGGCACCTTGGCAACGAGGTCCCAGGTGCGCAGAAACTCGCGTCGGCGCAACTCTTCGGCATAGCCGGTGGCGAGAATGCCGGCCCACAGCGCGAACACCATGATGCCGCTGACCATGACGAACCCGGCCAAAATCCGCCCCAGCGGGGTCACCGGCGTCACATCGCCATAACCGGTCGTCGTCAGGGTCACGATCGCCCACCACAGCGCCTGCGGGATCGAGCCGAACAGGTCGGGCTGCGCGTCGCGCTCGAGGAGGTAGGCGAGGCTGGCGGCGGCGAGAAGCACGATCCCGAAACCGAGCAGCACGGAAAGGAGCGCCGCGCGGGCGCGGCTGACCACCCGCCCGAGGCTGGCCAGCCCCGGCGCGTAGCGGACCAGCTTGAACACCCAGACAAAGCCGTAGAGGCTCGCGTATTTCGGATTGAACGCGACGTCGAGAACCCCCGGCAGCGCGCCGACCAGGTCGAACATGCCGCCGGCCGACACGGCCCAGGCGAGCCGTGCTCTCCAGTCGCTGCGATGGGCCGCCGGAGCGCCGGGGGCGGCCAACAGCCGCGCCGCATACTCGACGACAAAGAATGCGCAGGCGATCTGAAACCCGGCGTCGAGCAGCCCGCGATAGGCATCTCGCCATGCCGCCTCGGTGTCGGCCAGCATCATTGCTACGCCAAGGACGACCATCGCGTGATGAACGACGCGAAACCCCCGCGCGGCCGTGCCGGCGCTCTCGGGTTGCAGGACCTTGTAGAGGCGCTCCCAGCGCATCCGCCATTGTAGCGGCGACGGGGCTCTCCCGAAATAGAGCGGCGCCCGGCGCGGCTGCGTCACCGTCTCGGCACGGCGTCGCGCGGGCTTTTGGCGTCGATACATCCTTGTTCGCGCGCGCTCGCGATCTTTCGCCCCGCCGGGATTTCCTGTTGCCGCGATTTCCTGTTATAGGGGCGCGGTGGCGGTCTTCCCGAGCAGCCGGCGAGCCCTCTTCGCCTTTATTCACGACATCGCGATGGCGGCGCTGTCGCTCGTCGTGGCGCTCTATCTGCGCATCGGGTCCGACATCATCGGCTACCAGCCGCGGCTGATTGCGGTCTATGTCGTCGGCTTCACCGTGATCGCCGCCGGCGTGTTTTTGCTGACCGGGCTTTATCGCGGCATCTGGCGCTATGCCTCGCTGCCCGATCTGTTCAACATCGCCCGTGCGGTCAGCCTGAGCCTGCTGGTCTTTTTGCCGGTGATGTTCGTCTTGACCCGGCTCGAGGCGCTGCCGCGCTCGACCCTCTTGATCGACTGGTTTGTGCTGGTGGCCCTCCTGGGCGCGCCGCGCCTCGCCTACCGCCTGTTCAAGGACCGCGGGCTCGACCATATCCTCGAGCGCGCCAAGCACCGCAATGTGCCGGTGCTGCTGATCAGCGCCAAGGACGGCGCCGACACCTTTATCCGCGAGATGATGCGCAACCCGCGCGCCGTCTATCGCGTGGTCGGCGTGCTGGCCGACACCCCTTCGCGGGTCGGGCGCGAGATTTACCGCGTCCCGGTGCTGGGCACGATCGATTCGCTCGAAAGCGTGGTCGAGCGGCTGGATCGCCGCGGCAGGCGCCCGCAAAAGCTGATCATCACCGCGCAAAACCTGCCCGGCGATCAGGTGCGCTGGCTGCTCGACCGCGCCGATGCGCTGGCCATCCCGCTGGCGCGCCTGCCGAAGCTGACCGATTTCCAGCGCAGCCTCGACGATCCCGAGCACGGCCCGGAGCACGTCCTCGAGCCGATCGCCCTCGAGGATCTGCTGGGCCGGCCGCAGGCGGTGCTCGACCGCGACGGGATGGCGCGGCTGATCCGCGGCCGGCGGGTGCTGGTCACCGGCGCCGGCGGCACGATCGGCGCCGAGCTCGCCCGCCAGATCGTCGCATTCGAGCCCGGCCGGCTGGTCTTGCTCGACAACAGCGAGTTCGCGCTTTACGCGATCGACATGGAATTGCGCGAGCGGTTTCCGCGCCTGGCGCAGTTGCCCTTGCTGCGCGACGTGCGCGAGCGCGGCCAAATCGAGGCCGTCATCGCCGCCGAGCGCCCCGAAATCGTGTTCCATGCGGCAGCGCTGAAGCATCTGCCAATGGTCGAGGCCAACCCGATCGAGGGGGTTCTGACCAATATCGCCGGCAGCCGCAACGTCGCCGAGGCGGCGCGCGCCCACGGCGTGTCGGTCGTCGTCGTCGTCTCGACCGACAAGGCGGTCAACCCAACCAGCGTCATGGGTGCGACCAAGCGCCTCGCCGAGAGCTTCGCCCAGGCGCTCGACCTTAACGAGGGGCGCCGCGCGGCGCCCGGCACACGCTATGTCACGGTGCGGTTCGGCAACGTCCTTGGCTCGACCGGCTCGGTGGTGCCGCTGTTCGCCCGCCAGATTGCCGCCGGCGGCCCGCTGACCGTCACCCATCCCGAGGTCTCGCGGTTTTTTATGACGGTGCGCGAGGCGGTCGAATTGGTGTTGCAGGCGGCCGCCCTGTCCTCCGCCCCGCCGGCGGCCGAAGACCGCGGCACGATCTGCGTTCTCGACATGGGCGAGCCGGTGCGGATCGTCGATCTGGCGCGGCAGATGATCCGCCTCGCTGGGCTGCGCCCCGACCGCGACATCCAAATCGAGTTCGTCGGTCTCCGGGCCGGCGAAAAGCTGCACGAGGAGCTGTTCCATCCGGCCGAGCCGTTGATGCCGACAAAGAGCCCGGCGATTCGCCTCGCCGCGCCGCGCACCGCCGACTACGCGATGCTGGCTCGCTCGATCGACGAATTGGAGGAGGCGGCGCGCGCGCGCCGGGAGGAGCGAATGCTCCAGCTGCTAGAGCGGCTGGTGCCCGAATATCGCCGCAGCGCGCCGAGGCCAAATCCCGCAGCGGTCGCTTCCGGCAGCTGACCGGGGCCGCCCGCTAAAATCGTCTCGCTCAAGAGAACTCGCGGTTCAGCGCGGATTGCCGCCAGCCCTCCGCGCCATTACGCCTGCGTTGCCAGCGCTGCAAGGGATAAAACAAAGAAGTTCCGGTCTGGCACGGCTGCCAGCTGCGGGGACAGGTCTGCCCAAACCGGGGCCGTCCCGACGCGCCACCATTCGCGAAAGCCGTCTACTCCAATTGGACGATAGAAAAATGGCCCCGGGGTTGCCGGGGCCAAGTTTGAACAGGGAGGCTTCACGTCTGGGAGACGTAAGGGTCCTAAGACCCTCTTCCCGGGACTAAATCCCGGGAACTCGCATCAGCGGAACAACCGCCGAAAAACTCAATGCGATGCATCATCGCGTCCTCAGAAGATGGTCGATTGAGCGTGCCTTCGCCACCTGGAATTTGTTCTGGCTCGTCTGCAAAAAGCGCAATCCTCTGATTCCCAGCCAATTCCATTACGACGCCCGATCACCGCAAATCGGGGAAATCACCCGAGCCGGGTTTCGGCCACCTTGCGCAGCAGGAAATCGCGGAACACACTGATCCGCTTCGACGCCCGCAATTCCTCCGGATAGACGAAATAGGCTTCCACCGGCGGGCCGGTCAGCTCGGGCAGCACCCGGACCAGCTCCGTTTGCTCGCCGGCGATGAAGTCCGACATCGCGGCGATGCCGAGCCCGCTGATCACCGCGCGCAGCATCGCATAGAAGTTGTTGACCGCCAGGATCGGCTGACGCTCCTGCCCCGGCTTGGCGCCGGCGTCGAGCAGCCAATTGACGTTTGGCACCGGCGGGCGGGCGTCCTCGCCATAGATGATCAGCCGATGCTTATCGAGATCCTCGGCGCGCTGTGGCATGCCGTGCTTTTTGATGTAATCGGGCGCGGCATAGACATGGCTCGGCACGCTGACCAGATGGCGCTGGATCAAATCCGGCTGCCGCGGCGGCGACATACGGATCGCCACATCGGCCTCGCGCATCGACAGATCGAGCTCGGTGTCGTCGATCACCAGGGTGACCTGGATGTCGGGATAAAGGTCGAGGAACTCGCGGATTCGCGGGGTCAGCCAGGTCGAGCCGAAAGCAACCGTCGTCGTGATCTTGAGCGGCCCCTTGGGGCGGTCCTTCGATTCCGAGATCAGCCCCTCGGCCATCGACAATTTGGCGAAGACTTCGCGGGCGGTGCGAAACAACAGCTCGCCCTGCTCGGTCAGGATCAGGCCGCGGGCGTGGCGATGGAACAGCGGCACGCTGAGGCTCTCCTCGAGCGCGCTGATCTGGCGGCTGACCGCCGACTGGCTCAGGTTCAGCGACTCGCCTGCATGGGTGAAGCTGCCCGCCTCGGCGACGGCGTGGAAGACCCGCAACTTGTCCCAGTCCATCCCCATTCCCTCGACATTCGTCTGCCGGCGCTCAGAGGCCCGCCCGCTAATCGGCCGCGCGCAAGCTCGCGGCTTCCTCCTGCGCCGCGAGAAACTTCTCGGCCTCGAGTGCCGCCATGCAGCCCATCCCGGCAGCGGTGACCGCCTGGCGAAAAATCTTGTCCTTGACGTCGCCCGCGGCAAACACCCCGGGAATGCCGGTCGCGGTCGAATTCGGGGCGGGCGATGACATAGCCCTCGGAATCGAGCGGGAGCTGGCCCGCGACCAGGCCGGTGACCGGGGTGTGCCCGATCGCGATAAAGACGCCGTCGCAAGGGTGATCACGCCGCGCCCCGGTACGCACGTCGCGCAGTCGCACCCCGGTCACTTGCGGCGGTTCGGGCCGGCCCAGGATCTCCTCAACCACGGCGTCCCAAACAATGTCGATCTTGGGATTGCGGAACAGCCGTTCTTGCAGAATCTTTTCAGCCCTGAGCGCGTCGCGGCGATGCACCAAGGTGACCCGGCGCGCGTGATTGGTCAGATAGAGCGCTTCCTCGACCGCGGTGTTGCCGCCGCCGACCACCACGACTTGCTTGTCGCGGAAGAAGAACCCGTCGCAGGTGGCGCAGGCCGAGACGCCAAAGCCGCGAAACATTTCCTCGCTCGGCAGGCCGAGCCAACGCGCCTGCGCGCCGGTGGCGAGGATCAGCGTGTCGCCGATATAGACGTCGCCCGAATCGCCGTGGGCGACAAACGGCCGCCGCCCGAGATCGACCTTCTCGATCAGGTCGACAACGACCCGGGTCCCGACATGCTCGGCCTGAAGCTGCATCTGCTCCATCAGCCACGGGCCCTGGATGATCTCGGCAAAACCGGGATAGTTTTCGACATCGGTGGTGATCGTCAGCTGCCCGCCCGGCTGCAGCCCGGTGACCAGCAGCGGCTCGAGATTGGCGCGCGCGGCATAGATCGCGGCGGTGTAGCCGGCCGGCCCGGCGCCGATGATCAGGACCTTGCTGTGATAACGTTCGGGCATGTCGCGAGCTTTCAGTCGCTGCAATGCCTTACTATATCATTGCGCGCGCCCGCAACTTTAAGGTGGCGTCCGCGGGCTAAAATCCGAACAGATGATCGAGGCTGAACGCGCCATCGGCGCCGAGGAGCCCATGATAGCCGAACAACCGGCAGGTCGCATCGCGGATGACCGCGTAGGCGCCGGCACCGGCGCGAGCCCGCGAAGCGGCGTCGAACAGCGCATGGTATCGCCACAGCCGCGAGCCCGAGCAAGGTATCGCGATGCCGGTGCGGGCGATCTCGCACCCGTTGCCGTCGTATAGAAATATCTCGGTCGCGCTCGCCGGCCGCCACAATCGCGAGGCCGGGTAGATCAGATGGCACAACGTGTCGTAGCCGCTCCCGCCGAGCCTCAGGAACAGCCGGGTCGAAAGCCCCGGCGGCCGGCCGCTGTAGGATTGCGGCTCGTCGCGGTAGGTCAGGATGGTGTTGAACACATGCGCGCCAAAGCTGGTCTCGGCACCATGACCGCTCGCGCGCTGGTGGTAGCGGAAGATCGCGTGCAACCAGCCATCGCCCTCGCCGCCAGCGGAAAAGTCGTAAACCAGCTCGACATGGCCATAGCCCTCCCCCAAGCCCTCGATTCCCTTTTGGGCGTCGAGGTCGAGCGCCGTCGCGTGCGCGCGCGGCAGGCGGCCAAAAGAATGGCGCAGAACTTCGTTCCCGTTCGGGTCGTAAACTATGGCGGCGATCGGCAGCTCGGCTTGACGGACCGCCATCGGGGTCGGCAGCACGATTGTGCGCCACCATGCCCGCGGCAACACCGGGGCCGGCAGCAGATACCCCTTGCCGAGCATTTCAGGGAGATGCGGCAGGTTCGGGTCGGGGTAGAGATCGGCGCGCTCGACATTGACATGCGCGATCCGTCGGCGGCCACGCGCGATCACCTCGTAGCGCGGGCGCACCATGTGCTTGCCGGCGCGCAACTCGATCTGCCGCGGCCAGGCAAGCTCGGGCAACAGCTCGGCAACGTCAATGGCACGGCTGGCGAACGGCGCGATCGGCTCGGCGATCGGCGCCACCCGCTCCTCGCCCATCGGATTGAGGCCAATGGCACCGGCGGGGATCGGGATCGGGTGGCTGTTCTGCACCCATAGCACCACCTGCTCGCCGGCGGCCGGCGCCGGTAGCCCGGCATAGCGGTCGGCCGGCCACGCGTTGGCGTCGTGCGTCGCCGACAGCGACCGATCGCCGCCTGCGGCGGGGTCGGCGCTGCCGTCGCCAAAGGTGTCGAGCGCGTATTTGACCACATCGTGCCCGGCCGCTCCGACCATGTGCAAAAACAGCTGGCCGCAGAATTCGGGCAGGCGAAAGCGCGCGCGGATGTCGCGGCTGTCGATGCTAATGCTGCGTGCCGCCGGGCCGCAGCTCTCGCACCATTCGGCGAGAACCTCGCCCGCGGCGTCGAACAGCGTCATCCAGCAGGTGACCGGCCCGCCGCCATAGCTCGACCAGTAATTCGCGGTGGAGATCCGGGTGTGCAGGCGATTGGTGTCGCGGAAAAAAGCAAAGTTCGTCGCGAAATTGAGCGGGTCGAGATAGTTGCGGGGGTTGGTCAGCCGATCGGGCGGGATGCGCATCGCGTCGAGACTGAAGATTGGCGCGCCCGGCGGCAGATGGGGTTCGATTTGCGCGGTCAGACGTTCGGCGTCAAAGGCGGCGACAAACACCGAGCGCGCGGCCGAATCGCCAACCGCGGTCACCGGTCCCGCCGGGCGGCCGAGCAGCATTTTGCCCAGCCGCTCCACCTGTCGCACATAGACGCCGGCGATCTCGACCCCGACCAGGCCGAAGAGGTCGGCAAAGGCGGCCGCACCGCCGTCCGGCTCGACAATCGCGACCGGGCCATTGCCGGCGAGCGAGGCGAGCAGCGCGCCGGCCGGCCGGGCGGCGCACGGGTGGGTCAGCGCCTTGTAGAGGGTGTTCCCCCCGGTGGCGTTATCAAACGTCTCGATCCGCAGCGCCATGATGACGAGCCGATACTACGCCGCCCTCGGCCGGCGCAAGCGGCCCGCCGGGTGGCTGCCGGCCAGCCCGTCGCGATCCCGCCGGTCTCCGGGCCAGGATCGCGCCAACTCGCCGGCATGGCCACGGCAAGGGTCCGCCACTGGCGTGTTCGCCTCGCAGCGGCGCCCTAGGATCGATGCCTGTGCAGACAAACACCAAGGCCACGTAGCGCGTCGTCAACACCGCGATCAGCGCGGCCGCCATCACATCGCTCGGATAATGGGCGCCGCCGACGACGCGCGCCGCCGCGACAATCGCTGCCGCCAGGATGTAGAACAACAGATGCTCCGGCCACAGCCACCACAGCGCGGCCACCAGCGCCACAAAAGTCGCCGTGTGGCCGGAGGGGAAGGACCAGTGGTCGGCATGCCAGCCAAACCAGGTAAACGCATAAAGATCATGGCTGAACAACAGCTTTGGCCGCGTCCGGCCCAAGCCGACCTTGATGGCGTCGACAATCAGGCCGGCGGCAGCGTTCGACGCAAAAAGAAACGCCGGGACCGTCGACAACGAGCGCATGCGCGGCGCGAGCCCTCGCAGCCGGGGCAGCTCGCCGCCCCAATGCAGCGCCACAAAAGCAAGGCCGAACAGCACCAACCATCCCCACCCCGCGCCCAGCTCCGCGATTTCGTTGAATAGAGCGTGCACATCAGGGCCCTCGGCGTGCAGATAGAGCGCGAGCGGCCGATCGACAAACGCGATCGAAAATATGACGAGAACCGCGGTCGCAGCCACCGCGGCGGCGATTCGCGTCGAAGGCGACGGCCAGCCGTTGCGTGCCAAGCGCCATGCCGACGCGACGCCCTGCCCGCCCCGGCGATAAAGAAGCCGCAGCGGCGGCGCTGCGAGGCCGTCCTGCTCGACGATCCACCAACAGAGCAGCGCCGTTGTGCCGTACACCAGCAGGCCGGCGAAGACGACGTCCGACAGGAAATGGCCGCCCTGGGCGATGCGGACGAAGCCTACCAACCCGCCAAAGGCCAATACGCCACCGATCGCGCGCCGGCGCGGCGGGCCCGGCGGGAGCAGAAAAGCAAAGGCGACCAGCGAAAAAGCGAGAGCCGCATGCCCGGAGACAAACGAGCAGTTGGTCGCGCATTGGCTCGCCGGCAGTGGCGCCGGAGTAAATCGATGCAAGCCGCCAAACGCCTCGACCTGCACTGGCCGGGCGCGCCCCCAATGGTCTTTCAGCACGGTGTTGGCCAAGAGACCCGGCCCAAGAGCGGTAGAGAAGGCGATAAACAACAGCGCCTTGCGGTCAAGCCGCCACAATGGCCGGCCGATCAGAAACAGCCAGGCCGCCGCCCCGGCGACAACCGCAACGATGCCCCAGGCGACCCAAGGGATCGCGTCAAACAGCAGCATGACGGGCGGCGAATGCGCCAGCACGAACCCACGCCCGCGCACGTAAAAGAGGCCGCTCACGAAAAGATCGGTCTGCGGCAGCAGCCAAAACAGCGCCACCGCCGCGGCGAGGAGCCCGGCATAGATCGCGGCGCCCTTCATGCTCATGCGCAATCCCGCCGGTCAAACCGGGCCAGCACCAGCGCGCGCAGCGCCGCCCCGGCGCGCGCGGTATCGTCCGGCACCGGATAGGACCATTCCTCGATCGGGCCGACGAACGGGCGGGTGATGCCGGCATCCTGCATCGAGCGGTGAAAGCGAGCGAATTTGGCGTTGCCGCCGTCGAGGCCGAGAATATGGACAGGCTTGCCGGTGGCCGCGGCCTCGCTGATCATCGACACTGAATCGGCGGTCACCAAAAACGCGTCCGCGAGCGCCAGATAGGCGAAGTACGGATTTTCAGTGACACCATCCCAGATCGCCGCCGACAACCCCGTCAGCCGCTGCCGCAGCAGCGCCAATCCCGCGGCGCCGGTTCGCCGTGACGGCGTCACCAGGGCCGATCCGCCGCGCTCGCGCAGCAGCGCCGCGATGCTGTCGGCGATTTCGGCGAGGCGGCGACGGCTCAGGCGATAGGCCTTGTTGCTGCCGCCGATCAGCACCGCGAGGGTCGGCCGGGGCATCGCACCCAGCCCGGGAAAGCCTCGCCGCGCGGCCGTCAGCCTGGCCGGCGTGACGCGATGAACCGCACCCAGCGTCACCACCACGCGCGGGCCGCGCCACCCGTCGTGCTCGGGCACGATCGCCAGATCGAACTCGCCGCGACCCACCCCAGGGCTCTGGATCAGCGCTACCAGAGTGCGCCCTGCGGTTGTTCGCCGGATCGCCAGCGCCGGCATCGCGGCATTGCGCCCGCAAGCGACGACAAAGTCGGGCCAGGGCGGGTCCAGGCGAGCGCCGGCGCTGCCGGGCGCGCGCAGCGGCGCCGGCCAAAGCTGCGGCGGTAGGCTGCTCCACGGGAAGCGGATGCCGAGGCGCTTTTCGGCAAAGGCAAGACCGCTTGCTTCGGCCAGGCCGAGCGCCTGGCTCGACATCCCGGCCTTGCCGTCGTGCAGCACCCAGCCGAACGGTTCGGACCCCATCGGCCGGGTTTACGGAAACCGCCCCGCCACGGCAAGACACCGCTCTCGTCTCGCAACAAAATTGCCCGGCGGACCCGCTTTTCCTATGATCCCGGACATATGATTGCGGGGCCTATGGTCCCGTGGTTGACAAGAGGGGGGCCGGATGCGGCGGACTAGGCTCGACCGGATCGACCGCCGGATCCTGCGCAGCCTGCAAGCGCAGGGGCGGATCAGCAATGTCGAGCTGGCGCGCCGCGCCGGCATCTCGGCGCCGCCCTGCCTGCGCCGGGTGCGCGCGCTTGAAGAGGCCGGGATTATCCGCGGCTATCACGCCGACCTAGCGCCTGAGGCGCTGGGCTATGGGGTGACGGTGTTTGCCCTGGTCGGGCTGGCGAGCCAGGCGGAGGCCGATCTGAAGGCGTTCGAGCGGCTGGTCGCCGAGTGGCCCGAGGTGCGCGAGGCGCACATGCTGACCGGCGAGGCCGATTTCCTCTTGAAGATCGTCGCCGCCGATTGGGACAACTATCAGCGCTTTCTGAGCGCCAAGCTGACCTCGGCCCCCAATGTCAGCCATGTCAAATCGGCGCTGACTTTGCGCGTCTCAAAGGACGAGCCCGGCATTCCGATCGCTGAACACCCCGCGCCCGCGACCGCCGACGAAAACGTGGCAGGCTGACCGATCGAAGCTGTTCCTATGCCCGGCAGACCGCCATCGCCCCTGTCGCTACTCCAGCAATTCCTCAAGCTCGAATTGGCTGGGGGAGTTGCCCTGTGCGCCGCCGCCGCCTTGGCGCTGATCCTGGCGAACTCGCCGCTCGGCGGACTTCTACGTGCGGCTCTTGGATCTTCCGCTCGCCGTTCAAATTGACGGGCTGATCATCAAGAAGCCACTGCTGCTGTGGGTCGATGACGGGCTGATGGCGGTGTTCTTTATGCTGGTCGGGCTCGAGATCAAACGCGAGCTCATCGAAGGCGCGCTGTCGCGCCGGGCGAACCTCGTCTTGCCCGCGGTCGCGGCAGCGGGCGGCATGGCGGCCCCGGCGCTGATCTACGCGCTGTGCAACTGGGGCAACGCACAGGCGCTGCGCGGCTGGGCGATCCCGACAGCGACCGACATCGCCTTTGCGCTGGGCGTGCTGGCGCTGCTGGGGCCAAGGGTTCCGGCCTCGCTCAAGCTCTTTCTGCTCGCGGTCGCGATCATCGACGATCTGGGCGCCATCGTCATCATAGCGCTGTTCTACACGGCCGAGCTGTCGGCCACGGCCCTGGCGCTTGCCGGCGTCGGGGTCGTAGCATTGCTGGCGCTCAATCTGGCCGGCGTGAGCCGCCGGGCACCCTATATGCTCGCCGGCATCTTTTTATGGGTCTGCGTTCTAAAATCGGGCGTCCATGCGACGATTGCGGGCGTCATCGTCGGGCTCGCGGTCCCGCTGCGCGGGGCCGATGCCCCGTCGCCGCTCGCGAGCCTGGAGCACGATCTGCACCCTTGGGTTGCTTTTGGCGTGCTGCCCCTCTTCGCTTTTGCCAATGCCGGCGTACGGCTCAGCGGAATTGCCACGGCAGCCTTGCTCGACCCGATCCAGCTCGGGGTGGCGCTCGGCCTGCTTCTCGGCAAGCAGCTCGGCATCGCCGGATCGATTTGGGTGGCGCTTCGCTGCGGTTTGGGCGCGCTCCCGGAAGGAGCCGATTGGCGGCAGATTTATGGTTTGGCGCTGCTTACCGGCATCGGCTTTACGATGAGCCTCTTTATCGGCACGCTCGCCTTCCCGGCCGAGGCCTATGATGTCGATGTGCGGATCGCCGTTCTCGCCGCGTCGTCGCTGTCCGCCATCTGCGGGTATCTGGTGCTGCGGTTCGCGTCGCGCGCCGGTCAGCCGAAATCGACGGTGACGATCTCGTAGCAATGGCGGTGCGCGGGATGGCGACCTCGACGCTGTCGCCCTTGCCCTTGGCGATCAGCGCGGCGACATGACCCGCGGATAATTGCCCTCGAAATTCCGCTTCTGGGGCCGCCGGAACATGAGCGCCTAATTGCAGCATTTATCGGCCGACTGCGAGCGCGATTGATGCTCCGGGCGAAAGCGCGCGTCGCGTTGGACCGTCGCGGACCGATGGCGACAGCGGGGCTGTTGTTATTACAATAGTCTGAATTTTCTCCAGTATATCACGCATCACCTGCCAACCTAGACTTGTTCCGCCGCATTTTTGCCGCATTGGCGCCTGAAATCCGATTTGACCGGCGCGATCGGTTAGGCGATATTAACGATAGATCGGCGCATAGCCGACAATTGGCCTTGGGGCGTGCGCGTGTCGCGCAGTCCGGACATCCGTTGGCAACGCGGCGCAGACGCGCTGCGATCCGGGGGCTTCCGTACCTGCTCGCTGCGGAAGGCAACCCCATTCCAAAACGTCGAAAACCATGCTTTTGCCGTTCAGGCAAAGGACAACGGGAGGATCGCAAGTCATGAGCAGTCGAGCATTATACGTTCTGACCGGGGGGATGGCGCTGGCCTCGATGCTGGCGCTTGCCGACGATCGCTTCGGCGGCGACCGTGGAGAACCCGATCTGTCCGAACAACACCGCCTTTTTCGACCCGAGCCTGCCGCCGGGGATCACCCTGCCCGCCGGGTACAAGGCGAGCGTTTTTGCCAGCGGCCTGAACGCCCCGACCGGGATCGCCTTTAAGGGCGGCGCGCGGAACTTCGAGGTCTACGTGCTCGAATCCGGGCACGGCCTACCCAGCGTCTGCAACGAGCAGGGCTCGTTCGGCACGGGCGACTTTGATCCAAAGAACCCGTTCACCCCCGACATTCTGGTCTATAACAGCGCCGGCAAGCGGATCCGCGGCCCGATCGGCAAGCCGAACATGGCCGGGACCGGCTTTCAACCCGCCGGGCCCGCGGTCGACATCGCGTTTGAGAACGGCTTCGCCGGCGGGCGGCTGTTTGCGACCGACTCGAACCAGGCGACCCACGGCAACGGCCAGAACAACAGCTCGCGCATCGTCACGGTGAACTTGTCGTCCGGCAAGGTCACCCCATTCATCATCGGCCTGCCGACCGGCGACCACCCGACCGAGCAATTGGCGTTTCGGGGAGGATGGATCTACTGGTCGCAGGGATCGACCACCAACAGCGGCGTCGTCGGCCGCGACAATGGCGGCGGCAAGAACCAGTCCGATATTCCGTGCCAGACGATCAAGCTCAGCGACAACATCTTTGATTCGGGCGGCGGGGTCCACACCACCGGCTATTCGCCGTTTGGGGTGGCCCAGCCGGGCGCGGTGGTCCCGGCCTTTTTCAACTCGTTCACCGGCAAAATCCGGCGCGGCGTGTGCGATGGCGCAACCTTGCGCGCCCGCCTCGACAACCCGAGCGTGATCCAGCCGGTCGGGTGGGGGCATCGCAACGGCTATGCGATCCGCTTTGCGCCCGCCGACAATCCGTTGGCCGGCTCGCTGATCGTCGGAGAGGACGGTGCTGACGAGCGCGGCGCGCGGCCCTCCAACGGCGCCCCGGAGGTGATCTCGATCGACGCGCAAAACCCGGATGGCAGCCCGGTTTACCACGGCTGGCCCGACCGATACGGCTTCCTGCCGACGAGCCAGGCGGTGTTCAACCCGGTCGGCGGGACCAGCGACGATTTGTGCGTGCCCGACCCGTCAAACCCGCCGAGCCTCTGCACGCCGGCGAGCCTCGCCCTGATCTTGAAGGAGGACGTGCCGATCCGCGACGTCTTAGCCTTCCCGCCGCAGCCGATCACCGCGCCAATTGCCCTCGAGGCGGCCGACTCGTCGTTCACTGGGCTCGATTTCGCGCCCAGATCCTTTGTCCGCGGGGTGGTCGAGCGCGGTGCGGCGCTCTATAGCCTCGAGGGCGATTTCGGGTTTTCAGCACCAAACGCCACCGCCCCGGCGCCGGAAGTCGGGCACGAGGTCAAGCTGATCAACTTCAACCAGCGCAGCGGCCCGCTCGCCCTCAGCTTCCAGAATTTTGCCCGAAACGACACCGGCGACCAGGCCTTTGTCACCGGCATCAACGGGTTCAACCGCCCGACCGACATCCGCTTCGGTCCCGACGGCTGCGCCTATGTCGTCGATTATGGGGCGGTGCGCGACCTCGGTTCCGACTCGCATTACGTCGGCGCCGCCAACGGCCCGCTGGTGCAGATCCCGCACACCGGCGCGGTGTGGAAGATCTGCCCCGAGTGACCGGCGGATCGGTTTCGGCTCAAGGGGCGGCCCATGGGCCGCCCCAATTTTTCTAACCTTCGGCCCCGCAGCCTATCGCAGCACCGGGTCTGGGTCGCCCCGACCGCCGGATCAATCGGCGAGGTCGTGCTCGACCCGGGCGCGGCTTGCCGGGGTGCAGGTCTCGGCCTTCATGTGCGCCTTAGTTTCGGCGGGCAGGGCGGCCAGCGCCTTGCGCCGCGCGCCGGCCTGCGACCAGGTGCTTGCCTGCTGCGCGGCGGTCATTCCGATTGTCTGAAAATCCTTCCGGTAGGTCTGCTCGATCTGTGGGGCCAAGCCCCACTCGCACAAATCGCTTTGTGCCAGCAGGTAGCCGACCGAGGGGCCGAGCAATGCGGCGACCGAATTGGGCACCTCGGCGCGGGCTGGCGCCGCGGCGAGCGCGGGAAGCAGGACGACAACGGCTATTGCGGGAAATCGCATTGGTTTTCCGTTACGGTGAGCTGTATCGCGAACCTACAGGCGGGTTCGTTGCCGGACATTTAACATGGCGGGCGCTGCGGACATGATTGTTCCCCAGCCGCCGGAACGGCTTCCCTGTTTCGTCGGTCGGCTGGCGCCGCGAAACCCGCCATCGCGGCCCGAAGCGGTGGGTTGTGCTCCGAGGCTGGGCAAGATTCCATATCGCAACGGAAAATCGACAAACTCTACTATCGTCTTCCCGGCGCAGGCCGGGACCCATCCCTCCGCCGCCCCGCCAGACTCGCGGGGGTCGCGGTGCGGGCGCGCGGGTCCCTCCCCGGCCTGCGCCGGGGCAGGCTCTGTGGACTACCGGGACGAGCTGCACCTCCTCTCGCAGTCGCCGCTGCAACAGCGCCACAGCTTGCCATAATCGTGTGCTGTCGCGCCAATCTTCCGGGACACAACACCTTCGCCGGGGTGGGCGAGTGAATGGGCGGTGAGGGGAATTCTTGCCGAGCCTCTCCGCTTCGCCCACCCGACGCGCTCAGGTCAAGTGGGCGTTGGCTGCGCGGTGGCGGGCGGCGAGCAGCAGGACGAGGCCAAGCGGCAGGGCCAGCAGCAGGATGCTGGCGGGTTCCGGCACCGCGGCGGCTGGGATGTCGAGTGTGAAGGTGTCGTCCGCGGCCACCGGACGCCATGTCCATAGTCGGATTTATACTTAATCACATTCTCCGCCGAGCTGCTGCTCGGACGCGACGTCGGGCGCCGATCGGCTAGGGTCGCATCGCGATCGGGTGTGCGGCGGCGCCTCGGGGGCGGTGTCAGGCCTCGCTTTTAGCGCGTTCGCGCAGCAGGAACTTCTGGATCTTGCCGGTCGAAGTCTTGGGCAACGGGCCGAAGATCACCGTGCGCGGAGCCTTGAAGCGGGCGAGGTGCTCGCGGCAGAAGGCGATGATGTCGTCGGCAGTGGCCGCGGCCTCGGGCTTCAGATCGACAAAGGCGCACGGGGTCTCGCCCCACATCGGGTCGGGGCGGGCGACGACCGCGGCTTCGAGCACGGAGGGGTGGCGGTAGAGCACGCTCTCGACCTCGACCGTCGAGATGTTCTCGCCGCCCGAAATGATGATGTCCTTGGAGCGGTCCTTAAGCTCGATATAGCCGTCCTGATGGACGACGCCCAGATCGCCGGTATGGAACCAGCCGCCGGCAAAAGCCTCTTCGGTGGCCTGCGGGTTCTTCAGATAGCCCTTCATGACGATGTTGCCGCGCATGAAAATCTCGCCCATCGCGGCGCCGTCGGCCGGGACCGGCGCCAGGGTCTGCGGGTCGGCGACCATCAGCCCATCGAGCACCGGATAGTTGACCCCTTGCCGCGCCTTCAGCCGCGAGCGCTCCTCGGTCGGCAGCTGATCCCACTCGCCGTGCCAGGCGCACACCGTCGCCGGCCCATAGACCTCGGTCAGCCCGTAGACATGGGTGATGTGAAAGCCGATCGCCTCCATGCCCTCGATCACGGCGGCCGGCGGCGACGCCCCGGCGGTCATCATCTCGATCGGCCGGTCGATGAGTTGGGTCAGGTTCGGCCCGGCGTTCAGCAGCATATTCATCACCACAGGCGCGCCGCACAAATGGGTCACGCCCTCGCGCGCGATCGTCTCGTAAATCGCCGCCGCCTCGACCCGGCGCAGGCAGACATGGGTTCCGGCCAACGCGGTGATGGTCCACGGAAAGCACCAGCCGTTGCAGTGAAACATCGGCAGGGTCCACAGATAGACCGGGTGCTGGCGCAGGCCCCAGACCAGGATGTTGCCGAGCGCGTTCAGATAGGCGCCGCGGTGGTGGTAGACGACCCCCTTGGGGTTGCCGGTGGTGCCCGAGGTGTAATTGAGCGCGATCGCGTCCCATTCGTCGGCAGGGGTGATGGCCGCAAAATCCGGGTCGCCGCCGGCCAGGAATTCCTCGTAGTCGAGCCGACCGAGGCGAGCACCGCCCGGTCCCGCCGGATCGGCAATATCGACGACCAGCGGCTTGCGCTCGAGCTTGTTCAGCGCCTCGCGGACCACCGGCGCGAATTCGGTGTCGGTCAGCAGCACCTTGGCTTCGCCGTGGCCGAGGATGAAGGCGATCGTCGCCGGGTCGAGCCGGATGTTCAGCGCGTTCAGCACGGCGCCCGCCATCGACACCCCGAAATGCGCTTCGAACGCCTCGGGGATGTTGGGCGCCATCACCGCCACCGTGTCGCCGCGCCCGATGCCCGCCGCCGCCAACGCCGCGGCGAGCCGGCGGCAACGCTCCAGCGCCTGGCGCCAACTGTAGCGGCGCTCGCCATAGACGACCGCTGCGTGATCGGGGTAGACCGCAGCGCTGCGCAACAAAAAACCGAGCGGGCTCAGCGGCACAAAATTGGCCGGGTTCTTGTCGAGCCCCAGTTGATAGGGGCTGGTTGTGGCTTCGGTCATGATCCGGCTTCCTCCCGAGACGCTATCTTTGACGCCGCGGCGGGCGCTGTCGAGCGGCTTCGCTGCACGCAGCCGCACCCCGTTCGCCGGTGCGCCGGCCCTCCGGGGTGTTGACGCCGTGCGCCCGAGCGACGTAGAAGACGCACCCGCGTCGTGTCTCTTAGAGGCCGAGGCGGGATATTGAGCGTCGAGTTTGGTCGAGGTAGGGCAATGGCGCGGCGATGCGCGATCACCGGCAAAGGCGTTCAGGTCGGGCATAATGTCAGCCACGCCAACAACAAGACGAAGCGGCGCTTTCTGCCCAATCTGCAGCAGATTTCCCTGTTGTCCGACGTGCTCGGGCCGATCCGCATGCGGATTACCGCAGCGGCGATCCGCACGATCGAGCATAAGGGCGGCATCGACGCCTTTTTGCGCAACACCCCCGACCGCAAGCTCGCGCCGGAGATCCGCCGGCTGAAGCGACGGGTCGAAGCCGCCGCCGCACGCCAGAGCGGGTAAGCCCGGCCCAGTGCGGCGGCGGGTTGCGGGTTTCGCCCAAAACCGGTCGGCGGTGCGGCGGGTCTTGCCGGCGCTGACCCTGATCGCGGCGTTGCTGCCCACCGAGGCCGGGCGCGCCGACATCCGCTACCAGGCGACGATTAGCGGCGCCGGTAAAAGCGACCTCGCTGATCTCTTGGACAAAGTCTCCGACCTGAAGACGCTCGAGGATCGCCCGCCGGCTTCCGAGGAGGCGCTGCGGCGCCGCGCCGACCGCGACCTCGGCCGGCTCGCCGACGCGGCGCACAGCCTCGGCTATTGGGACGCGAGCTTCGCCTATCACATCGATGCGAGCGCAAAGCCGCAGCAGGTCACGGTCAAGGTGGCGCCGGGACCGCTCTACCATGTCGCCTCAGTCATGGTGCTGGGCCCCGGCGACACGCCGCTGCCGATCCCGCCCGGTCCGGCCCCGCTGCCGCTGAAACCCGGCGATCCGGCGCGCACCGCCCCGGTGGTGGCGACCGAGACGGCGCTCTTGGCGAGGTTCGGCGACAATGGCCATCCCTTCGCCAAGGCCCAGCACCGGCGGGTGGTGATCGACCGCGCCGTGCACACGATGTCGGTGACCTACACGATCGCCCCCGGGCCGCGCACGCGCTTTGGCACGGTCGCGATCGAGGGGCTTGAGCGCCTCAATCCCGGTTATGTCGAACGCCGCCTGCGTTGGCGCCGCGGCCAGGTGTATGACGCCGCCAAGGTCGAGGAGACGCGCCAAGCCTTGATCGAAAGCGGCCTCTTTAGCACGGTGCGGATCACCCCCGTGGCCGAGCCAGGCGAGCCTGGGTCCGCCCATATGACGATCGATGCGACCGAGCGCCCGCACCGCACGATCGGCGCCGGGCTGGGCTACAACACCAGCCAGGGCGCCGCCGCCCGGGTGTTCTGGGAAAACCGCAATTTGTTCGGCAACGCCGAATATTTGCGGCTCTCCGCCACCGCCGGCCAGCAGGTCTATGGGGTCAACGCCAATTTCCGGCGTCCCGATGTTCTGGCGACCGACCAGGATTTTCTCGCGACCGCCGAGATCGCCGACGAAACGCCGACCGCCTATCACAGTCGCCGGGCACTGGCGACCACCGGTTTCGAGCGTCGCTTTGGCCGCCGGCTGACGATCGGCGCGGCGCTCGAAGCCGAAAAGGCCAATGTCGAGCAGCTCGCCAACGTCTCGACCAACACCTCGTTGCAGCGCACCCAGCATTACACGCTCGTTGGCGTGCCGGCCTACATCAAGTTCGACACGACCGACAATTTGCTGAGCCCGACCCGCGGCTGGCGCGCCCAGCTGGCGGCCACGCCCGCGCATATTTTCAGCCCGAGCGAGACGTTTGTGACCAACCTCGCGTCGGCCAGCAGCTATTGGCAGCTCGGTGCGCAAGGGCGAGCGGTTCTCGCCGGCAAGTTGGCGCTGGCCTCGCTCGACGGCGCGGCGCTGTCGGGGATCCCGGCCGATCAGCGGATTTATGCCGGCGGCGGCGGGTCGATCCGTGCTTATGGCTACCAGATGGCCGGGCCGCTCGCCTCCAACAACGATCCGATCGGCGGCAAATCGAGCTTGGTGCTCAATTTCGAAGCACGGGTCAAGATCACCGACACGATCGGCCTGGTGCCGTTTGTCGATGCCGGCAGCTATTACGAGAAAAGCGTGCCGCAGCTCGGCCATCGCCTGTTCTATGGCGTCGGTCTCGGCCTGCGCTATTACACCGCGTTCGGGCCGCTGCGGCTCGATCTGGCGACGCCGCTTTATAAGCGCAGCGCCGATTCGTGGGTCCAGGTCTATGTCAGCCTCGGCGAGGCGTTTTGATGGGTGCCGGCTGATGGGCGTCGGCTGATGCACGCCGCGGGTCGGGTGCTGCGCTGGCTCGGCATCGCGCTCGCCGTGCCGATCTGTCTGGTGCTGATCGCTTTCGGCCTCCTACAGACGCGGCCGGGGCAGGATTGGCTTGCGAACAAGATCGCGCG
The DNA here is from genome assembly GCA_963738185.1 of uncultured Alphaproteobacteria bacterium. Lineage (GTDB taxonomy): Bacteria > Pseudomonadota > Alphaproteobacteria > ATCC43930 > CGMCC-115725 > AP-15. The sequence continues at coordinate 2,637,266 of CAVTVA010000003.1, forward strand.
CGCGGTGAGCAGCCCCGGTTTCGCGGTGTCGATCGATGGGCTGAGCGGGTTGGTGCCATTCCGCGTGCGGATCGACCGCATCGCCATCGCCGATGATCAAGGCACCTACCTGACCCTGCGCCATATCGGCTTTGCGGTTGTTCCCAGCGATCTCTTATCTGGCCGGCTGCACCTCCGGTCGCTGCACATCGCCGAGATCGACAAGGCGCGCCCGTCTTCCGCCCCGTCGCGGCCGCTGATCGACTATCTTCGCGTGCCGCGGCTGCCGGTCGCCATTGTCCTCGACCGGCTGACGATCGCCCGGCTGGCCCTGGCGCCCGCAGTGCTCGGCGAAAGCGTCGTGGCCACGGTCGTCGGGAATGGTGCCGTCGTCGGTGGAACCGCGCGCGCTGCCCTCGACCTGCACCGCATCGACGGGCACGCCGGCAATATCGCCATGCGGTTAAAGCTGGCCGGGACCAACCCGACGCTCCGCCTGCGGCTCAAAGCGAACGAGCCGACCGGCCAGCTGCTCGCCCGCTGGCTCGGGCGTACCGACCGGCTGCCGGTGAGCATTTCTCTCGACGGCGCGGGGCCGCTTACCGATTGGCGGGGCCGGCTCGATGCGTCCGCCGGCGCAAAGGCGCGCCTCGATGCCGATCTCAGGCTCGCCGTGGGTTCCGCGACCAATCTCAGCCTGTCCGGAACTGCGGCTGTGGCCTCGTTGTTGCCCGGCGCTTTCGCGCCGGTTGTCGGCAATAGGGCCACCTTCTCGCTGCACGCGGAGCTCGGAACACCCATCGTGGTCACCCGGCTGACGGTCAGGGTCGCCGCTGGGACCGTGGCCGCCAACGCGTCATTCGACGAAAACAATGGCAGACTCGCGGCGAAGCTGCGCACCGCGGTGCCGGATCTCGCAGCGCTGTCCGGCCTCCTGGGCACTCCGCTTCATGGTGCGGCCATCCTGAGCCTCGCCGCGACCGGGACGCGAGACCGGCCGGAGGTGCAGGTAGACCTGTCCGCAACCCAGATCGGCGCTTCCGGCTCTGGCGCCGAGCATGTGGCGGCGCATGTTTCGGCGGTGCCGACCGGCCCGCTCGGCAACGCGCAAAGCCGGATTGCCGTCGTGGCGCACGGCCATATCGACGGGCTCGTGGTCCGCGGCGCCGGCGCGCTGGGCCAGCAGCTAGGCAGGGATATCGCCTGGTCGTTCGCCGCCACCGCCAACCGCGATGCGAGTGCCATCGACGTGGCGCGGTTCTCGGCCGAAGGCGGCGGTGTCGATCTGACCGGCTCGGGCCGGCTCGCCACCGGTGGGGGCGGGTTCTCCGGCGCGGCGCAGCTCGCCGGCTCGGCAGTGGGCATGCGGACCGGCATCGCCGCGCTCGACGTGTTGCTCGATGGCAAGGCCCGGTTCGCCGGCGCCATTCGCCGGGATCAGACCGGCGCGGTCACCCTCGACCATCTGGCGCTCGACAGCCCTGCCGCGCGGCTCTCCGGCGAGGCGCGGTTCGACCCGGCCTTGGACCAATTGGCCGCCGCTGTGAGCCTCGATATGCCGCAGCTGAAGCCGCTCGGCGCGGCGCTGGGGACCCAAATGTCGGGAGCCCTATCGGTCCGGGCGCGAGCGGAGGGCGCGCTCGACCATCTGCGCCTGGCGAGCGAAATCGACGGGCACGGCATCGCCGCTGCTGGTGCCGCCATCGAGCGCGTGCAGCTTTCAGGCATGGTCGCCGATCTGTCGCGGCCGAAGGCGGCGATCGACGGCAGCTTTCGCGCTGCCGGGCTCGACGGCAAGATTGCCATAACGGCGGAGTTGAACGCGGGCTCCGAGCTGGTCGTGCCGAACCTGCGGCTGACGGCGGCCGATGCGGCGATCGACGGCAATCTGCGGATCGCGCTGGCGAACCGCCTCGTCGAGGGGTCGCTGACCGGCCGATTTCCCGAGCTCGGGCGCTGGTCGGGGCTGGTGGGGACGCCGCTCGGCGGCAGCCTTGATCTCGCCGCCAAGCTGACCGCGATGGGCGGCGGGCAAGGGCTCGACTTCACTGCAACTGGGACCGGGCTCGCTGTCGGAGGCGGCGGCTCGCGGGTTGCGGTCGGCCGCCTCGCCATCACTGCACGGCTCGCCGATTTGTGGCGCAGGCCGGCCGGAGCCGGGCGGCTGTCATTGCGCGCAGCCCGCGTCGCCGCTGCCCAATTTGCCACTGCGACCGCGAGCTTTTCGACCCCGCGGCCGGGACGTTTCGCGTTCGAGGGTGCGGCCGACGGGCATCCGCTGTCGCTGGCGCTCGCCGGCGAAGCCGGGGTCATGCCGGGCGGGGCCGAACTGCGCCTGACCCGGCTGGCCGGCTCGCTCGGCCATGACCGTTTCGTGCTGGAAGAGCCGCTCAGCCTGTCCAAGCGCGGCGCCGATCTCGCCCTCAACAATCTCGCCTTGCGGCTGGGTCCCGGCCAAATCCGCGGCAGCGCCGCGATCAAGGGCGAGGCGCTGTCGGTCGCCCTCAACGCCGCCGATCTGCCGATCGCGGCCGGCGCGCTGCTGATCGGTCATCCCGGCATGCAGGGCACGCTGTCGCTGCAGGCGCGCCTGGGCGGCACCTTGCGCGCTCCGCAAGGGCGGGCCCAGCTGACCGCCCGCGGGCTGTCGCCGGCCGCCTCGCCAAACAACGCGGTGCCGCCGCTGGGGCTGAGCGTCGCCGCCGATTGGAACGGGCGGATCGTCGGCTTGCAAGGCCGAGTCACCGGGCTTGGCGCCGACCGGGTGTCATTCACCGGCTCGCTGCCGATGGTGCTGACCCGCGCGCCGCTCGGGATTTCACTGCCGCCGCAAGGCCCGCTCGCGCTGCGCCTCGAAGGCGGCGGCGATGTCGGGCAGCTCGCCGACTTGCTGCCGCTGGGAGAAGACCGGCTGAGCGGCCGGTTCGCCGCGGATGTATCGGTCGGCGGCACCGTGGGCTCGCCAGCGGCCTATGGCCAATTGCGGCTGACCGGCGCGCGCTACGCCAATTTCGCAAGCGGCGCGGTGCTGACCAACCTCAACGCGCAGGTGGTCGGCGACCGCGACCGCTTCAGATTGGTCTCGCTCTCGGCCGGCGACGGCGCCGGCGGCAAGCTGAATGCCCAAGGGAGCGTGGTGCTGCGCGGCGCTTCGGGGCCGAGCGCCGAACTGTCGGCGAGGCTCGCCAATTTCCGCGTGGCGGCGCGCGACGAGGCGGTGGCGAGCGCCAGCGGCACGGTCTCGGTCGCCGGCCCGCTCTCAGCGCCAAAGGTGGTGGCCGCGCTGACCATCGACCGCGCCGACATCACCCTGCCCAACAGCCTGCCGCCGAGCGTCGTCGTTCTCAAGGTCACTGAAGTCGGCGGCACCAGCGGCGGGGGGCCAAAGCCGCCGCCGGCACCGTCGGCCTCGGCGCTGGCGATGCCGCTCGATATTACCGTGCGGATGCCCGGCCAGGTGTTTGTGCGCGGCCACGGCCTCACTAGCGACTGGCATGGCCGGCTCAAGATCGCCGGCACCACCGAGGCGCCGGAAATCTCTGGGGTCTTGGCGGCAAGCCGCGGCAGCGTCGATCTGTTGGGCAAGAGCTTTCTTCTGACCCGCGGCACGATCACCTTTGACGGCAGCGCCAAGCTCGACCCCGCGCTCGATATCGTCGCCGAGGCGAGTGCTGCCGACATCACCGCGCGGGTGATCATCAGCGGCTATGCCTCGGCGCCAAAGATCACCTTGGCCTCGACCCCGCCGGTGCCGCAGGACGAAATCCTGTCGCGGATCCTGTTCGGCCAGGGAGTGGGCCAGATCACCGCCGGCCAGGGCCTGCAGCTCGCCGAGGCGGCGGCCACCCTTGCCGGCGGCGGCCCGGGTGTGCTTGACCGGCTGCGCGGCAAGCTTGGGCTCGACTGGCTCGGGTTCGGCCAGGGCCCGGCCGGGGCGGCGAGCCCGATCCTGAACCCGAGCGTGGTTTCGCCGGCGAGCTCGAGCGCCACCACGCTCAGCGCCGGCAAGTACGTCGCACCGGGCGTCTCAGTCGGGGTGACCCAGGGCGTATCGCCGCCGACCAGCAAGGTGACGGTGGAGATCGACGTCGGGCACCATGTCACTGTCGATACCGAAGCCGGCCAGAACGGCGGCACCGGCATCGGACTCAACTACAAATACGACTATTAGCGGTGCGGACGAGAACGAGACAGATGGTGCCGGGTGTTCTCTTCCTGGTCGCCGTCGCGGAAGCCGGGGTCCAGAGCTGCACGCGCCCTGCCGGATGCGGGCGCCGAGCGGCTAATTCAAACTAAAGTGTGTCGTCAATTGAGCGGATACCTCGTGTCCCACGATGTGTTCGTCTTGCCCGGACTTGATCCGGGCATCCACGTCTTCGTTTGGTGTCCCGCAACTCGTGGGTGGCCGGGCCAAGACCGGCCAAAGCGACCATACTTGTGGGATAATGCTGCTAATTGACGACGCACCCTAATAGAACCGCTTTCAACAAGCACGATTACTAGAACCGCCGTCCCGGCGCCGGCGATCGCGCGGCTGCTATTTTGTGCCGACCGGCACCGGGATGCCAGGGATGTTGACGTTGACCGCGCCGAGATGGTTGCGGCTGGTGAAATAGAGGGTTTTCCAATCGGCGCCGCCAAAGGCGAGATTGGTCGTGGCCGGAGCGCCATGCGCGACCCGGCCGAGCTTTTTGCCATTCGGGTCGATGATCCACAGCCCGCCGGCGCCGCCGCAATAGACGTTGCCCTCGACATCAACCTTCATGCCGTCGGGGACGCCCGGCTCGGGCCCGCGCAAATCGACAAAGACGCGGTCGCTGTGCCTGGCCAGAGTGCCGTTGGGCAGCAGATCGAAAGCGCGGATGTGGCCGCGGCGCGTGTCGTTGATATAGAGCACGCTCTCGTCGGGCGAAAAAGCGAGGCCGTTGGGCAGTACGAAATCGTCGATCAACAGGGTCAGGGTGCCAAGATCGGGCGTTACCCGATAGACACCGGAAAAGGTCAGATCCCACTGATTTGGCGCATTCGGGCTGGTCCACGGGTCGGTGAAATAGATAGAGCCGTCGGATTTGACGACGACATCGTTGGGCCGATTGAGCTGGCGGCCCCGAAAGCTGTTGGCGACCACGGTGATGCTGCCGTCGGGCTCCTGCCGGGTGACGCGCCGCGAATCATGCTCGCAGGCGAGGAGCCGCCCTTGCAAATCGCGGGTCAAGCCATTGGCCCTATTGGTCGGCTCCAGCAGCAATGACACGCCCTTGCCCGGCTCGTACTTCATGCGGCGGTTATTATGGATGTCGCTGAACACCAGATAGCCGCCTTCGCGCCACCACAGCGGCCCCTCGGCCGGCCCCTGCGGGCCGCCAAAACCGTCGGCCAGCTCCTGGATCTGCTGCCCGGTTGCGATAATCCGCTCCAGTTCAGGCGCCAATTGCTCGACCCGCTTTGCCGCTTGGGCCATAGCGTTCCTCCCGTTTTACCGTCGTTGTGAAGTCCGTTGCTGGTCGCTTATCGGCCGAGTTTGGCACATCCGATGCCGACAGGCGGCCGTCCACCCAGCATTGCGAGCCCATCGGTCAGTGGTGCGCCGCCGATGGACGGGCTCCGCGAAGCAGTCTCGCGCTTCTTTCGCGCTTTTGCTCGATCGAGGCTGCTTCGTCGCGCCGCAACTCGCATTAACGGATGGGCTCCCTAATCCGCCGCACCGGCGTCGAGGGCGGCGCGCACCTTGGGCGGCGACATCGGCAATTCGGTCAGGCGCCGGCCGATCGCGTTGTCGATGGCGTTGGCGATCGCCGCCATCGGCGGGCAGATGTTGACCTCGCCGACCCCTTTGGCGCCATAGGGATGGGCCGGGTTCGGCACCTCCACCAGCACCGCCTCGATCATCGGGATGTCGGGCGCGACCGGCACCCGGTAATCGAGGAAACCGGCGTTATCGAGCCGCCCGTTGCGGTCGTAGATGTATTCCTCGTTGAGCGCCCAGCCGATCCCTTGGGCGACGCCGCCCTGGATCTGGCCCTCGACATAGGAGGGGTGGATTGCCTTGCCGACATCCTGGGCGGCGATAAAGCGGAGCACCGTGACCTTGCCGGTCTCGGGATCGACCTCGACATCGCAGAACTGAGTTGAGAAACCGGGCGCCTGGCCGCCGGCATTGACCGAGGCCTGGGCCCCGATCGGGCCGCCGGTCAATGCCTTCTTGGCGGCAATCTCGCGCAGCGACAGCGGCGGGAAATCGCCGACATTGGCGCCGGCGGGCTTGGCCTGGCCGTCCTCCCAGACGACGCCCTCGACATCGACGTCCCAGATCAGCGCCGCGCGCCGGCGCAGGTCGTCCACCACTTTTTTGCTGGCTTCCACGATCGCCATGCCGGTGGCAAAGGTGACGCGTGAGCCGCCGGTCGGGTTGGTAAAGCCGATCGAGGCGGTATCGGCGACAATCGAGTGCACCTGCTTATAGTCCACGCCAAGGGTCTCAGCCGCCATCATCGCCATCGAGGCGCGCGAGCCGCCGATATCGACGCTGCCGGTGCCGATCGTGACGGTGCCGTCCTCGTTGACCTGCACGCTGGCGCTCGAACTCGCCGCCGCCGTTGAACCAATAGCCCGAGGCGACGCCGCGCCCCTGGTTCGGCCCGAGCGGCGCCTGGTAGGCCGGATGGTTGAGCAGCGCTTCCAGGGTCTCGACATAGCCGCCATGAGCCATCTTTGGCCCATAGATCATTGTCGTCCCCGGCCGCGCCGCGTTTTTGAGCCGCAATTGCAGCGGGTCCATGCCTATTTTCTTTGCCACGATGTCGAGCGTGCTTTCGACCGCAAAGGCCGAGATCGGCGAGCCCGGCGCGCGATAGGCCGACGCCTTCGGGCGGTTGCTGACGACGTCGTAGCCGACCGTCTTGGCGTTCGCGATGTTGTACGGGGCAAAGGCGCACAGGCACGCATTCATCACCGGCGACCCGGGGAAGGCCCCAGCCTGGAACTTGAAGACGCCCTCGGCGGCGGTGATGGTGCCGTCTTTCTTCGCGCCGATCTTGACGCGCATCGAGGCGCCCGAGGTCGGCCCGGTCGCCTTGAACACCTCGTCGCGGCTCATCGTGATCTTGACCGGGCGCCCGGATTTCCTCGACAGCAGCGCCGCGATCGGCTCGAGATAGACCGGGATCTTGCCGCCAAAGCCGCCGCCGATCTCCGACGGCGTCACCCGCAGGTCGCCGACATGCATGCCGAGCAGCCTGGCGGTGATCGCCCGCACCCCGAAATGGCCCTGGGTCGCGGTCCAGATCTCGCCCTGCCCGTCGGCATCGACGCGGGCGGCGCAGGCGTGCGGCTCGATATAGGCCTGGTGCACCGCCGCAGTCTTGAATTCCTTTTCGACCACGATATCGGCCTCGGCAAAGCCCTGCTCCAGATCGCCGATCTGAAATTCGAGCCGTTTCGAGACATTCGACGGCTTCGTCGGCGCCGGCTCGACGCCGCGGGTGATCATGTCCTCGAACAGCAGCGGCGCATCGGGCGCCATCGCGTCATCGACATCGATGACGTGCGGCAACACCTCGTAATCGATCTCGATCAGCGCCGCCGCCTCTTCGGCGACCGATCTGGTGGCCGCGGCCACGGCGGCGACCGGGTGCCCCTCATAGAGCGCCTTTTCGCGGGCCATGATGTTGCGGGTGATGTGCCAGAAATTCTGCGCAACCCGCTCCGGCCCGACATATTCGAATTTATGGTCGGGAAAATCGGCCGCGGTCACCACTGCCCTGACGCCGGGCAATTTGAGCGCCTTCGACGCGTCGATCGAGCGGATGCGCGCGTGGGCGTGCGGTGAGCGGATCACCTTGCCATAGAGCGCACCGGCCATCGCCAGGTCGGCGCCGTACATTGCCCGGCCGGTGACTTTCGGGATGCCGTCCGGACGGATCGGCCGGGTTCCCACCCATTTGTAGCGCGACGGTGCGATATCGTTCACTTCTGTGTCTCCTGCTCGCTCGATCAGATCTTCGGCTGGCGCACAGCGTCGCGCGGGCGGTGCGGAAATGCAAGCCGCGAGGTCGCCCCAAACCCGCTTCTCGGCCGCGGGCCAGCGGGCTTAGGATGCGCGAGGATCGCTGGAGGCTGTTCGATGCTGCTGCGCAATGCCTGGTATATCGCCGCCTGGGCGGACGAGGTTGGCGGCGAGCCGCTGGCGCGCCGGATCTGCGACCAGCCAGTCGTTTTGTTCCGGGACAGAACCGGCCGGGTCGCGGCCTTGACCGACCGTTGCTGCCACCGCGCCGCACCGCTCTATCGCGGCAGCGTGGTCGAGCAAGGGCTCCAATGCGGCTATCACGGGCTGATCTTCGACGGTTCGGGGCGCTGCGTGCACATTCCCGGGCAAGCCCGGATCCCGGCGGATGCGGCAGTGCGCAGCTACCCGGTGGTCGAAAAGGACCAGCTGGTGTGGTTGTGGGCCGGCGATCCGGCGAAAGCCGATCGCACCGAAATCGTCGGCTTTTCCTACCACAACGACCCCGGCAGCTGGCCGAACAAGCACGATGTCTATCCGATCAAAGGCAATTACCTGCTGATGATCGACAATCTGATGGACCTGACGCATCTCGGCTACCTGCACGCGAAGACCGTCGGCGGCAACCCAGCGCAGCATTTCGCGGCCGAGATGAAGACCGTGCGCACCCCGACCGGGATCAAGTTCACCCGCTGGATGCGGAACTCGGTGCCGCCGCCGAGCTATGTCAAGGCGGCCGGCTTTACCGGCCGGGTCGATCGCTGCCAGGAGTTCGAGTTCGTGGCGCCGTCGAGCGTGCTGCAATGGACCGGCGCGACCGACGCCGGCGCCGGCACCGATCAAAACAAGCACGACTTTCGGTTCCAGTTCCGGCTGTTCCACGGCTTGACCCCGGAGACCGAGACCAGCTGCTTTTATTTCTGGTCAGCGGCGAACGGTTATCGGCAGGACGATCCCGAGGCGACCGAGCAGCTCTATCGGGAGATCGCGCCGACCTTTGTCGAAGACCGGGTGATGGTCGAGGCCCAGCAGCAGCGGCTCGATGAATTCGGCGAAACCGGGCTTGTCGACATCGCCTCCGACGCTACCCGCATGCACATCCGCCGCCTCATCGACCGACTGATCGCCGAAGAGCGGACCGGTCTCGCCGCCGAATAGCTGTCGGGCCTCAGGCGGCAAAGCGCGCGGGCCGGCGTCACGCGATGCATGCGCTTGTAGCGCTGACCCCGCGGTCGCGACATAACTGATCGTACCCGGCGGCATAGCTGATGATATTGCGAATTGCTCGCAACCAGGGTATATGCAGGAGGCTAATAGTCGATAGGGGCGCGGATGTACGTGTGTCTCTGCAACGCGATCACCGATCGCGACTTTCGCGCCCATGCCGAATGCGAGGGCTGCACCGTCTCGGCCGTCTACCGCTCGCTCGGGAAGAAGCCGCAATGCGGCAAATGCGTTCCGTTTGTTCGGGAAGTGCTGCGCCGGGCTGTTGAGTTTTCCCGGCCTGAGCCGGTCGGCGCTGACTGACGATCGCAGCGCCGGTCTTGCGGCAGCGGGGCGCCGCCCCAAGATAGTTTCGAGGCCAAGTTCCGTTGGAGGCGCCCCGTGCGCGGTGATGCTACCGTCCTGCAGCATTTGAACGCGGTGCTGAAAAACGAGCTGACCGCGATCAACCAATATTTTTTGCACGCCCGGATGCTGCGCCATTGGGGCGTGACCAAGCTCGGCGCTTACGAATATTCCGAGTCGATCGACGAAATGAAGCACGCCGACAAGCTGATCGAGCGGATTCTATTTCTCGACGGGCTGCCCAACCTGCAGGACCTTGACAAGCTCCTGGTCGGCGAGAGCGTTCAAGAAATCCTGGAATGCGATCTTCGGCTGGAGCAGAACGCGCTGCCCGCCCTGCGCGAGGGAATCGTCCATTGTGAAAGCGTGCGCGACTTTGTCACTCGCGACCTGTTCAGCGAGATCCTCGAGGGCGAAGAGGATCATGTCGATTTTATCGAGACCCAGCTCGAATTGATCCCCAAGATCGGCATCCAGAACTACATCCAGCTCCAATCCGGCCCGGCCGAGTAAAGTTAGGACCCCACACCGCCGCCGAGCCAGTCGAGCGTCTGCTCACGCTCGAGGCGCATCAGGCGCTCGAACAGCGGTCCCGAGCGCACGCCAAGTGCTGCGCGAGTCAGGCGGCAGAATTTGTCGGCGAGATCGGCCGGCGCCAAGGTGCCGTCCTCAGCCGCGGCGGTGAGACGCCTCCCATCTTTCAGGGCGAGCGCGACCGTGGTCCCCCCGGCGCCGTGGCCCGCGCGATGCGACGTCGCCTGCATCGTCACCCGACGGGTGAGCGACCGGATCTCGGGATCGTCGAGCGCGCCCTCGGCAAAGGATTCGGGATTGCGCGGATCGCGGTAGAGCGCCAACGCCGCGCAGAACGGCACGCTGTATTGCGCCATCATCAGGTCGGCCGGCTCGGGGATGTTGTGCAGGGTGGCCATCCGCTCGCTGCCTAAAATCGTCACCGCCTCGACCTCGCCGCCCTTAAAGCCGTGCTCGGCCCGCAATTGCGACACCGCCTTGACCGCGGCGTGCGCGTTGATGTGGCACGGATAGCGCTTCAACGCGATGCTGCTCGTCTCCCAATGCTGGCCGAGACCCCGGGTCAGCAAGCCCACATCCCATTCGCGGCAGAACACCGCGAGAAACCCGAACCGGCCCTCAAGCACCGTGCTTGGTGCGGTGAAGCCGTCATGCGCGAGGCTCGCGGCCAAGACGCCACCCTCGCAGGCGCGGCCCAGATGCAGCCGCTTGACCATGCCGCCATTACCGGCATGGGCGAATTCGAGGAGCCCCGAAGCGAGCGAGCCGGCGATGCCGAGCGCGTTGGTCATGCGCGCGGCGTCGAGCCCCAATAGATGCCCGCCGGCAACGGCGCCGCCAAACGGCCCGGTGTTGCCCGGCGCGTGAAAGCCGCGCTCCTCGTTGGTGTGGCCGGTGGCGCGACCGATCCGGATCATCACTTCGCAGCCGGCGACAAAGGCGGCGATCAGCGCCCTCCCGCCGAGCCCTTGCTGCTGGGCGATCGCCAGAGCGGGCGGCAGCAGGGTGGCGCCTGGATGCACGCCCGCCCCGGGCCGGGTCAGACTGTCGAGCTCGAAGGCATGCGCCAGCGCGCCGTTGGCGAGTGCGGCCGAGGGTGCCGTCACCGCCGGCCCGCCGCTGCCCAGGATATGGCAGCTGCCGCCGGGCCCGGTGCGCTCGGCGTAGCGGATCACGATCCGGCTCCATGGCAGCGCCGCGCCGCAGACGATTGCCGCGAGCGTGTCGGCGATGCACTCCTTGGCGCGCCGGACGATCCCCTCCGGGATGTCCTCGTAGCGGAGTGCCGCGGCGTATTCAGCCAACCGCACCGTTTCTTGCGTCATGTCGCCCTCTCCCAGCCCAGCGCTGCTGTCGCGGAAGGAAATTCTCTCCCCCGCCTGCCGATCAGTAGCTCGGCTTGCTCGCAAACGGGGTCAACTGCAGCTCGTGGGTCCAGCACGACCGGTCCTGGGTGTGCAGGTAATAGAACGCCTCGGCGATCTTGACCGGGTTGATCACCAGGTCGGGGCGGTTCTGGTTGCGCGGCAATGCGTGGGTCCCGGGCGAGTCGATGGTGCCATCGATGACGATGTTGGCGACGTGCACGCCGTGCTCGGAATACTCCTCGGTCAGCACCTGGGCCAAGGTGCGCATCATGACGCGGGGATAGTACAGCGACTGGCCGGTCAGGCGCTTTTTGCCGCGCAACGAGCTCGAATTGTTCGAAAAGAAAAACGACCCCCGGCCTTTCTTGCGCATCGCCGGCAACACTTCCTTGGCGACCAGAAACGGGCCGCGGCAGGCAATGTGCAGCGCAGTATCGAGAATCTCTACGGGCACGTGCTCGAGCAGCTCCTTCTCGGGCGGAAGATCGCGGCCTTCAAGGTAACCCGCGTTGTAGACCAGAACCTCCGGGTCGCCAGCTTCGCGGCGGATTGCGGCGAACGCCGCCGCGATCAACTCCTGCGAGACGAGGTCGAGCTCGACGATCATGCCGTCGCCGCCCTGCTCGCGGATCGCCGCCATCAGCGCCGAGGCATTGGCCACGCTGCGCGTGGTCAGCACGACAAAGAAGCCCTCCCGCGCGAATTTCTGCGCGATCGCACCCCCGACCCCCCAGCGCACGCCGACCGGCAATTCGCTGTCATCGACAGCGTGCCCGTGCGCGAGCCTGGTGTTGCGGCCATCCGCCTGCCATTTGGAGGTGGCCCCGATCACCACCGCAACCTGCTTTTCCCTGGTGTTGGTCCCGCGATTGTCGCTCATTGGATGCGTTTCCCCTTTGATGTGCCGCGTTAGCCCGGATAGTGAGCCCGTGGAGGCTGATCAGCAAAATCGCTTCCGGCGGTTGTGGTGGACGGCTCGACGTCATCCAGTGCTATGGTTCAGCTGTCGAAGCCAGAGCCGGAGAGCCTCTGCAGCCGAGATTACGCGCATTGCTATCGACACGTCCAAGTCGGTGTTTCCGTCGGAGGAGGACGATGGTAGGCGCGTCTCGAAGCACGCCCGGCGCCAACCGGGAACTCGTTTCCGACACCCGCCAATTCTTTCACGGGCTCTGAGGATCGGATGAACCACGACAGCTACTCCGACGCCTATCTGCGGGAAGTCCTTGAGGGTGCGCGGACTATCGCCGTGGTCGGCGCCAGCCCGCGTCGGGAGCGGCCGAGCCACCGGGTGATGGCCTATCTGCAGCAGCACGGCTACCGTGCGATCCCGGTCAACCCGAACGCCGCCGGCGCCACAATCCTGGGCGAGACCTGCTACGCCTCGCTCGCCGACGTTGCGGAACCGGTTGACATGGTCGATGTGTTCCGCCGCAGCGAGCTGGCGGGGGCGGCCGTCGATGCGGCGATCATGGCCGGCGCCAAGGCGGTGTGGATGCAGCTCGGCGTGCGCGACGAGGCCGCTGCCGCCCGTGCCGAGGCAAAGGGCATCAAAGTCGTGATGAACCGGTGCCCGGCGATCGAGATCCCGAGGCTGGGCTTGGCCCCGCTCCGACAGCCGACGCGCTGAATATCCGAATGCGCAGATGCGGAGCGCGCTTCCATCTGCCACAATCCTGCGACCCGACGCTGCCCGCCATCATCAGGAGCCTTACCCGCGATGCTCGACCAGCCCTTGACCAGCAAGATGATCGCCCGAAAGGAAGGGGCGATCGGCCATCTGATCTTCAACAACCCGGCCCGGCACAACGCGGTGTCGCTCGAGATGTGGCAGGGGGTCAGCCAGATCGTCGATGATTTCGAGGCCGACGACGCGATCCGGGTGATCGTGGTCAGCGGCGCCGGCGGGCGCGCCTTTGTCTCCGGCGCCGATATCTCCGAATTCAAGGAGCGGCGCGCCTCGGAGGAGGCGGCGGCCGCCTATGCCAGGATTTCCGAGGGCGCGCGTGTGCGCTTGCAGGAGACCCTAAAGCCGACGATCGCGATGATCCGCGGCTATTGCATCGGCGGCGGGGTCGGCACCGCGCTCGCCTGCGATCTGCGCATCGCTGCCGAGGGCGCGAAATTCGGCATCCCGGCGGCCAGGCTCGGCCTCGGCTATGCCTATGACGGCATCAAGAAGCTGGTCGATCTGGTCGGCCCGGCCTATGCCCGCGAGATCTTTTACACCGCGCGCCAGTTCACCGCCGAGGAGGCGCTGCGCATGGGGCTCGTCAATCAGGTGGTGCCGGCCGACACGCTCGAAAGCTATGTCAACGATTATTGCGCGATGATCGCGGCGAACGCGCCTTTGACCGTGCGCTCGGCCAAGGTCGCGATCCGCGAGGCGCTGAAGGACGAGGGCGCGCGCGACCTCGCACTGTGCAAGCGCCTGGTCGACGAATGCTTCGCCAGCGCCGACTACGCCGAGGGCCGCACCGCCTTTATGGAAAAGCGCAAACCTGCGTTCACCGGGCGGTAGAGCCTTCGGCGCCTCACCCCGGCCCTCTCCCCGCAGGCGGGGCGAGGGAGCGGAATAATTCCTTCTCCCGCCTTGAGCGAGGGTCATCGCCAAAAATTCCCTCTCCCTGCTTTAGCGGGGAGAGGGTTAGGGTGAGGTGCGACTTTCTCATCCTGCGAACCAAGCCGATGAAGCTCCCCGCGCACAACCGCTACGACTACGTGCCCATTCACAAGCGGCCGCGATACGACTGGCCGGAAGGCAAGCGGCTCGCCGTGACCTTCAATAACAACATCGAATATTTCGCGTTCGGCGCCGGGCTCGGCAGCGACTCGACCGGAGCGTCGGCGGCGCAGAGCCAGCGCAACTATGCCTGGCGCGACTACGGCAACCGGGTCGGGCTGTGGCATTACCTCGACTTGCTTGGACGAGTTCGGCCTGCCGGGCGCGCACAACGTCAACTCGGCGGTGCTCGAAGCCTGCCCCGACATCGCCCTGCGCCTGAACGCGCGCGGCGACGAATATGTCGGCCACGGCCGCACCAATTCCGAGCGCCAGGATATTTTGTGGGAGGAGGACGAGGCGCGGCTGATCGCCGAATGCACCGAGATCGTGACGCGGCTCTCGGGCCGGCGGCCGGAGGGCTGGCTCGGCCCCTATATCGCCCAGAGCGCCGCCACCCTCGACCTCCTAAAAGAGGCCGGCTACCGCTATGTCATGGACTGGGCGTTGGACGATCAGCCGGTATGGATGCGCACCCGTTCGGGGCCGATCCTGTCGGTGCCCTACCCGCTCGAATTGAACAACTCGCCGTCCTTGGTGTTCCGCCGCCACACCGGACGCCAGTTCGCCGAGATGATCATCGACCAGTTCGACGAGATGCTCGACCAGTCGCGCAAATACCCGCTGGTCTTTGCCGTCTCGGTGCATCCCTTCATCATCGGCCAGCCGTTCCGGCTGCGCGCGTTCCGCGACGCCGTGCGCCACATCATCGAGTACCGCGACGAGCTGTGGATCACCACCCCCGGCGAGATCGCCCGCTATTGCGAGGGCTTGCCCGAGGGGACCGTTACCGGGTGACCGGGTCGCGCAAGCTCGCCAGGCTAGCGCGCTGTCGTCCTTGCGCATCAAAATTGGCCGGGTCGAGCCAGCGCTCGAAGGCGGCGCGCAGCGCCGGCCACTCGCTGGTCTATGATCGAGAACCAGGCGGTGTCGCGGTTGCGCCCCTTATAGACCGTCGCCTGGCGGAACAGCCCTTCGTAGCGGAAGCCGAGGCGCAGGGCGGCGGCGCGCGACGGCGCGTTTAGTGAATCGCATTTCCACTCGTAGCGGCGATAGCCGAGCTCGCTGAACACCCGGCGCATCAACAGATACATCGCCTCGGTCGCCGCCGGCCGGCGCTGCAGGCGCGGGCTGTAGGTGATGCCGCCGACCTCGATCACCCCGGCCGCGGCATCGATGCGCATCAGGCTGGCGATCCCGACGGCGCGTCCGCTGCCGTGGTCGATGATCGCGTGGCGCAGCGGGTCGGCGGTCCGGCACGCCGCCTCGACCCATTGGCGAAAGACCTCGAGCGACGCGAACGGGCCATAAGGCAGGTAGGTCCAGTTGCGGCCCTCCGCATCCTCGCTGTTGGCGGCGAAGAGGTCGGCGGCGTGGCGTTCGGGATCGAGCGGCTCGACCCGGCACAAGCGTCCCTCGATCGGGCTGCGCGGTGGCAACGCCCGCGCCGACCAGCCCGGCAGCGCCGCCCCGACCGGCTGACCCAATTCGTTATGGTGCTGCTCGCTCATCCAAGCCTCCGGATCGTCGCCGCTGCTCCGGCTTGATAACAGCGCTTCCTGTCGTTGTCGCGCACAACCGCTAGAGCCACCACAGGCCGGCGAGGATGGTCAGGACGGTCAGCGGGGCGCCGACCCGGAAATATTGCCAGAAGCCGATCGCCACGCCGCGCCGGGCGGCGCGCTGGACCACGATCAAATTCGCCACCGAGCCGAGAATCGTCAGATTGCCGGCCAAGGTCGCGGCCATCGCTGTCACCAGCCAGGCATGGCGCGGATCGGGCAAGGCCGCGATGAACGGCTTCAGCACCAGCACCGCGGGCACGTTGCTGACCAGGTTGGACAGCCCGGCGGTGACCAGCGCCAATACCGGGGCGCGGTCGAGGTGCTGACGGCCGATCGCGGCGATGATCCGCGGCGACAGCAGCGACTTCTCGGCGCCGGAGACGACGATGAACAGGCCGGCGAACATCAACAGGAGCGGCCAGTCGATCTCCTGATAAATCTTGCCGCTGCGGACCGCGCGCGTGACCAATAGCACCGCGCCGGCGACCAGCGCCAGCTTGGCCGGCTCCAGCCCGGCGAAAAACCCGGCCATCATCGCCAGCGCCACCAGGCCCGTCTTGACCACCAGCGGCCGGTAGGCGTGGGCCGGCGCCGGCGCCCCGTGCAGCCGCTCGCGGGTCCAGAACTCGGCCGGATGAAACAGCGCGATCAGCGCAAAGGCGATCAGGAGGCCGATCGCGGCGACCGGCGACAACGCCGCGGCAAAGCTGCCGTAGGCGATATGCGAAAAGCTGCCGATCATGATGTTCTGCGGGTTGCCGGTGATCGTCGCGACACTGCCGACATTGGAGGCCATGGCCAGCGCCAACAGATAAGGCACCGGGTCGCGGCGCAGCCGCAGCACCAGGTCAAGGACCAGCGGGGTCAGCGCCAGGCAGATCGTGTCATTGACCAGAAAGGCCGAGAACAGGCCCGAGGTCAGGATCACCGCGGCCAGCAGCAGCAGCGGGTGGCGGGCACGCGCACCGGCCCAGTTGGCGGCCAGGCGGAAAAAGCCGGAGAGGCGCAGATTGCCGACCACGATCATCATGCCGAGCAAGAGCGCGATCGTGCCAAAGTCGATCGAGCGCAGCGCCTGGTCGAGCGACAAGGCGCCGATCGCGACCATCAGGCTGGCGCCGAGCAGCGCCGCCCCGGCGCGGTCGAGGTAAAACCCCGGCAGCTTGCCGACGGCGATGACCAGATAGGTTGCGGCAAAGATCAGCGCCGCCGCGGCAGGCGCCGGGTTTGAGGCGATCGCGGCGATGATCGCGGGCCACCGGGTCGCGGCAAGAAAGCAGGCGACGGCGACAATCGCCAATGCGCCAACAACGGCGGCGATGCGGCAGAGCGCCCGGCGCCGATGCTGCGCCCGCGACGACCCGCCGGAACCGGGCGCCGCCATCAGCGGTCGTATTCTGGTGGCGTGGCCAGGCCGGCCGGCGGCGCCGGCTCGGCAGGCTCGTCCGACAACCGCGCCGTCTCCGGCATCGCGGCGGCGAGCACGCCAACGGCAATCGCCGCGGCGGCGCCGCAGGCGAGGAAGCCCGCCGAATAGCCGAAATGGTCGACGATCACCCCGGTGGCGAGCCCGCTGGTCGAGGCGCCGATGCCTTGGGCCGTCGCGACCACCCCCTGCGCCACATTGTAGCGCCCGGTGCCGCGCATCAAATCGGCCAGCACCAGCGGGGTGATCGCGCCCCAGATGCCGGCCCCGACCCCGTCGAGCAGCTGCACCCCGATCAGCCACGCGCTGGCGTTCGAGAAGGTGTAGAGCACCGCGCGCACCGGCAGAATACCGAACCCGATCAGCAAGAGCGGCTTGCGGCCCCAGCTGTCGGCGGTGCGCCCAACCAGCAGCGCGATCGGCAGCATGATCATCTGGGCGGCGATGATGCAGCCCGACATCATCGCCGTCGCCCATTCCTTGTGGGCGAGCGCCAGCTTTTGCCCGACCAGCGGCAACAGCGGCGCGTTGGCGAAATGGAACAGCACGGTGCAGCCCGCATAGATCAGCAGCGGATGGCAGCTCAGCAGCACCTTGAGACCGGACGGCGACGGCGCACCATCGTCCTTTGCCTCGCCGCCTCTCGCCCGGGTGTGGTCGATCGCCCCGGCCGGGATCGACAACACGGCGAACGCGGCGAGCACCGCGAAGACCGGGACCAGCAGAAACACCGCGCGCTGCGACAAGGCCCAGCCGACCGCACCCGCGGCGGCGGCGATCGCGACGTTTCCGGCATGGTCGAAAGCCGCGTTGCGACCCATTCGGCGAGCCAGCGCCGCGCGCGCATAGAGCCCCAGGGTCAGTGCGGCAACCGCCGGGCCAAACACGTCGCCGACCGCCGCGATCAGGCTGTTGGCGACCATCACCGGCCAGAAATAGGGTGCCGCGAAAATCGTCGCCGCACCCGCCGCCAGCACCGCGAGCGCGATCACGATCAGCCCGCGCTTCTTGCGGGTGGCGTCGATCAGCCCGCCGACCGGGGTTTGCACGGCGAGCCCGATCAGCCCGCCGACCATCGTCACCAGCCCGACCTCGCCGAGGCTCCAGCGCTGCTGCGTCACCAGAAAGACGTTCAGATAGGGGCCGAGCGCGCCGCGCACATCGGCGAGCAGGAAATTCAGCGCATCGAGCGAGGCCCCTCGGAAGGGCGCGGCCGCAGGCGCTGCTGCTGTGGCGGACCGGGAATGAGCGCGGCGCACAAAGCGCCTACGGGCGCGGCGGCGGTGGTGGCGGCGGCGCTCCGCTGTCGGGAGGCGGCGGCGGGCGGCCGGGGCCTGGTCCGGCCGGCTCCGTGACCAGGCTCAGCTGACTCTGCGACGCGCCGAGCTGGCGCACATCGACGACCTTGCCGAGCGCGCTGACCAGCTCGCTGCCCTCGGCGACCAGCGCATGGCCCGGCTGCAGCAGGCTGGCGAACCGATCAGCTTCGGGCGGCGGCAGGCGCAGAATGGTGCCGTCGTCGAGCAGCGCCCCGTTCACGTCGCCGCGCGGGCCATGCAGCGTCATCCGCACGCGGCCCTTAACCTCGGTCAGGCCGGGCAGCGGCCCGCCCGGAGCCGCATCCGGCCCGACCGCCGGCGGCGGTGGCGGCGGCGGGGCGGGACCGCCCCCCGGGCCGGGAGGGCCGTTATCGACCACCGTGCGCCCGCTCGCTTCGTCGGTGATCGAGACCGCTTTGACCAGGGGCAGCGCCGCCGCATGCAGGCCATGAATGGTGACGGCGTCGCCGGGCTTCACCGAAAACGCGATCTGGGTCGACAGATGCGGCGGCGTCTTCACCTCGGTGCCGTCGGTCAGGATCAGCCCGTCGATATCGCCGCGCGGGGTCAGGGTGAATTGCCGGACCTGGCCGTGCTCGACCGGAAGCTGCGCCGGATCATATAGGGGGGCCTGGCCCGCAGCTGGCGCTGGCGCTGCGGGCGGTGTGGCTGGCTGCGTCGCGGCCGGCTGGGGCGGTCCGCCGGCCGGAGGCTGTGATGGGCTCTGGGCGAACGCCAGACCGGTGGTCGCGAGCATTGCGGATGCGGCGAACCAGCCTGTCTTCCATCGCAAGATCATCGAACTCGCTCCTCAAGAGAAAGGCTCCTGAGGGGTGAATGGCAAGCGCCGTGCCAACCAGGATCGCGGCGGGATCCGCTTGAAATTTCGTGCCACGCAGGACTATGCGTCCGCTTCGCTGACACTGTCCGTCCGGTTTCCAGACAGGTCGAGCCCGTAGCGCTTGATCTTTGCATAGAGGAGCTGGCGATGGATGCCGAGCAGGCGCGCGGCTTCGGCCCGGTTGCCGCTGGTGCGCGCCAAGGCGCGGCGGATCAGCGTCTCCTCCAGATGGGCCACCGCGGATGGCAGATCCTCGTCGTGCCGGCTGCGCAATGTCCCCTCAGCCAGCCCCGCCTCGCTGATGAAGTCGAGGTCGGCCGCGCTGACGGTGTCGCCGCGCACCAGAACGGCTGCGCGCTCCATCGCGTTTTTCAGCTCGCGGACATTGCCCGGCCAGGCGTGGCCGATCAGGCGGGCGGCGGCATCGGCGGCAAGCCGCTTGCCGCTCGCGCAGCTCAAGAAATGCTCGGCCAGCGGCACGATTTCGGCGATGCGCTCGCGCAGCGCCGGCAGATGGATCGGCAGCACATTCAAGCGATAGAACAAATCCTCGCGAAACCGCCCGTCGCGAACCCGCCGGCGCAGATCGCGATGAGTGGCGGCGATCACCCGAACATCGACCGGGACCGGCTTGCCGCCGACCGGAGTCACGACGCGTTCCTGCAGAGCTCGCAGAATTTTCGATTGCATGGCGACGTCCATGTCGCCGATCTCATCGAGGAACAAGGTTCCGCGCTCGGCGTCGCGAAACGCGCCGGCCCGATCGCCGGCCGCCCCGGTAAAAGCCCCGCGCACATGGCCGAACAGCTCGCTCTCGATCAGCTCGGACGGGATCGCGGCGCAGTTAACTGCGATGAAGGGCTGGCGGGCGCGACGGCCGTGGCGATGGATCGCGCGCGCCACCAGATCCTTGCCGGTCCCGGTCTCGCCGGTGATCAGCACGGTCGCATTGCTGTCGGCGAAAAGGCCGATCGTCTTCTGCACCGCCCGCATCGCCTCGCTCGACCCGACCAGCCCCTCTTGCGCCGGTGCCGTCCCGGGGCCGCTCGGTTCGGCGATGGCCGCGAGCATCCCGTTCACCGCGCGCACTAGCTCGTCGCGAGCGATCGGCTTGGTCAGATGGTCGAAGGCGCCGAGGCGCATCGCCTCGATCGTGTTCGCCGCGGTCGCGTGCGCGGTCAAGACCAGGACCGGCGGCGGCCGGGGCCGCTCGCGAATTCGGCGCAGCACCTCGATGCCGTCCATGCCGGGCATGCGCAGGTCGAGCAGCACGCCGTCGACCGCAGTGTCACCAAGCGCCGCCAGCGCCGCCGCGCCGGAAGGCGCCGCCAGCGCCTGGTGGCCGAGGCTGCGCACGGTCTCGCTCAGCGCCTCGCGCATCGCCGCATCGTCATCGACGATTAGGATCAAGCTCATGGCAGGACCAAGCTCATGGGATGGCGATCTCGAACAAGGTGCCAGCCGACGCACAGCCGAGCCGCGCCGTCCCGCCATGGGCCTCGGCGATCTCGCGCACAATCGACAAACCGAGGCCGGTGCCGTCGGCCCTGCCGGTGACGAACGGCTCGAACAGGTGGTCGCGAATGGCGGCGGGCGGGCCGGGGCCTTCGTCGCGCACCGAGAGGATCAGCCCTTCGGCGCCGCAGCGCGCCTCGACCAGCACGATGGTTTCGGCCGGGGCGGCCTGGATCGCGTTCAGAACGAGGTTGTCGAGCGCGCGCCGCATCTGATCCGGATCGAAGTTAGCCGCCTCGCCCTCCGCCCGGCGCCGCACCGCGATCCCCTTCTCGCGGGCCAGATCGGCGCACGCGGCGCCGCAGGATTGCAGGAACGGATCGAGCATCACCGGCTCGCGGCACAGCCGGTCGGGCTCGGTCGCGCTCAACAGGCGGCGGACCAGCGTGTCGAGCCGCTCGATCTGGCCGAGCATCATCGCCAATGCCTGATCCTTGCGTTCGGGCTCGCCGCAGATCGCGTTTTCGGCCTTGAGCCGCATTGCGGCAATCGGGTTGCGGATCTCGTGGGCGACCCCCGCGGTCACCCGGCCGATTGCCGCCAACCGCTCGCCCGCGGCGACCTGACGCGCCAACCGGTCGGCCCGCCGCCGCGCATTCGCCAGCCGCTGCCCGGCATCGTTGAGCGCCGCGACGATGCGGTCGAGCTCGCGCTCGCCGGTCGCCGGCAGCACCGGCAGCTCGGCGATGTCGTGGGCCCGCAGCGCCGCCTCGATCCGCCCGACATGCCGCGGCCATCTCATCATCAGCCGCGCGAGCAGCGCCGCGGCGCCGACGACCGCGGCAAAGAGCACGCCGAGCCCCGCCATCAGCAGCCAATAGCCGCTGCCGGCAAAGGTGAACACCCGGGTCATCGTCCACGCCGTCAGGTTCGCGATCGGGCCGGGCAATGGGCAAGCGCTGACCAGCAAAATTTGCGAGGCGGCGTCGTAGCGGCTCGCCGCCGGGCGATCCTCGCCGAGCGCCGCGCGGTTGACGGCCCGGATGCGGGGAAGCTCGGCTTGCGGCACGTCGGTCTTAGGGCCGGTGCCCTGGTAGGTCGGAAACGCATAGGCGAGCGAGCCGGCGCCGGCCTGCCAGATCCCGCCCTCGATGCCCGGCCGCTCGCGCAGCGCGGTCAGGACGACGGCGGTCAGGCCGCGGCGCAAGGCATCTTCGCGCGATCCGGCCGATGGGCCGCGCCATCCGGCGCTGTAGAAGCGATAGGCCCCGGCGATCGCGTCGCAGGCGCGGCCGATCTGCGCCTCGGCCTGCCCGGCCTGGGCGGCGGCCGACTGGCGGAACAGGCCGAGCATCAGCGCGCCGGCGGCGATCGCAGCGGCGACCAGCAGCAGCAGCAGAATGGCGAGGCGCGCGCGCAGGGACCGGAACATCAACCTCGCCCGGCTTGATCTCGGCCCGGCTTCATCTCGACATGTTCTGGCGCTTCTCGGTTCTGAGCGCCCGCGACATCAAATCATTTTCCCGCGCCGCTTCAACCCTGCCGAAACGACGGATCAGGCGACATCCCGCTCGCGGCACCTTAAAATGCGGCCGAGCGGGTCAATCGCGGCATCAGCGCGGAGGTCGAGGTGGCGGAGCAACGCAACAAGACCGAGGAAGATATCACCGCCGAGGTGCTCGAGCGCTTTGCGCAGACCCCGGACCCGCGGCTCAGAGAAATTATGCTGAGCCTGGTGCGGCACCTGCACGCGTTCGTCGAGGAGATCAACCTGACCGAGGCCGAGTGGTTCCAGGCGATCGGCATCCTGACCGAGGCCGGCCGCCTGTGCAGCGACAAGCGCCAGGAGTTCATCCTTTTTTCCGATACGCTCGGGGCCTCGATGGTGGTTGACTTGCTGAACCACCGCAAGCCGGACGGGGCGACCGAGTCGACCGTGTTTGGGCCGTTCCACCGCCAGGGCGCCCGCGAAATGCCCTGGGGCGGCAACATCGCCCATCTCGACAAGAAGGGCGCGCCGACCCTGGTCAGCGGCCGCGTGCTCGACCTCGACGGCCGGCCGATCGCCGGCGCCTTGCTCGATGTCTGGCAGGCGCAGACCAGCGGCCTCTACAACTCGCAGGATCCGAGCCTTGACGAGCTGCACATGCGCGGCAAGTTCCGCACCGACGCCGAAGGAAAATTTCTGGTTCGCACCGTGCTGCCGGTGCATTACCCGATCCCGTCCGACGGCCCGGTCGGCGCGATGCTGCGCGCCACCGGCCGCCATCCGTGGCGCCCGGCGCACATCCATTTCGTCGTCTCGGCCGAAGGCTACGAGCCGGTGACGACACATATCTTCGACCGCGGCGACGAATACCTCGAGAGCGACGCGGTCTTTGCCGTCAAGGATTCGCTGATCTGCGATTTCATCCGGCACGAGACCCCCGACCCCGACGCGCAGCGGCTCGGCATCGACCGGCCCTATTACACCGCAAATTTCGATTTCCGCGTCAAGCCCGCCTCCGAAGCTGGCCCGGACATGCTCGACGCCCAGCGCCGCCTCGCCGCCCTCGGCGCCGGGGACTAGCCCCGCGATTCGAGGCCCGGCACAGTTGCGTCATTCCGGGGCCGGCGAAGCCGGAGCCCGGAACCCATACACCCCGATGGATTTGGGATTGTTTAGGCGGTCGTGCGAATTACCGCATCGTTCGTGTTCTTAGGTTCCGGACCCGTCGCGTCGCGCCGTCCCGGAAGGACGGGGGCGGGCGCTGTCGGGAGGCGTACCGCGCAACTAACCGATATGACGCCCTTTCGTCCTTGTCCGGCCGCGCCGATCGCCTCTAAACTTTGCCGCTATCGGCCACGGAGGAACACATGCCCGAAGCAGCGCCAGGCGGAACCGACATCTTCGAGATCATGCACACGCTGCGGGCGATGCGGCGGCTGAAGCCTGACCCGGTGCCCGACGATTTGATCCGCAAAATCCTGCTCGCCGGCCAGGCGGCGGCGAGCGGCGGCAACACGCAGCGCTGGCGCTTTCTGGTGCTGAAGGACCCCGAGATCAAAAAGAAGGTGCAGGTCTATTACAAAAAGGCGTTCGACGAGGTGGTCGGCCCGCGCTATGCGTCGAGCCCGCCGCCGCCCGGCTCGGACCCGGCCCGCTACAAGCGCCAGCATTCGGCCGTCGAATACCTGACCGACCATTACCACGAAGCGCCGGTGTGGATCGTCGCCTGCCTCGAGGATGGCTCGGCCTCCGGGCCGGGCCGCTCGGCCGGCGCCTCGATCTATCCGGCGGTGCAAAACATGCTCTTGGCGGCGCGCGCGCTCGGTCTCGGCTCGACCCTGACGACCCGCCACATCGCCTACGAGAAAGAGGTCGATGCGGCGATGGGCATCCCGCCTGGCTTCCATTCCTACGCGATCCTGCCGATCGGCTATCCGATGGGGCGGTTTGGCCCGGTCGGCCGCGGCCCGCTCGCCGACGTCGTCTATCTCGACGGGTGGGGCAAGCCCTATCCGGGCATCTGATCAGCGGAGGAAATCATGCCGAGAATTGCCCCGGTCACCGGCAAGGCCGATGTTGCGGCCGAGCATCAGGGCGCCGTCGATGCTGTCGTCAAGGTCTTTGGCAATGTGCGCGGCCCGTTCAGCATCATGCTGAAGAGCCCCGGGCTTGCCGAGCGGGTGCTGCCGTTGGTCACCTTTTTTCGCGAGGGCAGCGTGGTCGAGGCGAAGCTGCGCTCGCACGCGATCCTCGCCGCAGTGCGCGAAAAGGAAGCCGCCTATGTGTGGGCGGCCCAGGTCGGCGCTGCGCGCCGCGCCGGCGTGCCCGAGGCGACGATCGACCTGCTTCGCGCCAAGGGCGACCCCTCGGCGCTGCCCGCTGACGAGCGCGACATCGTCGCCTACACGCGCCAGCTGCTCCGCACCAACAAAGTCGACCAGGCGTTGTTCGACCGCCTCAAGGACCGCCACGGCGAGCAGTGGCTGGTCGAGCTGACCGGTGCGGCGAACTATTTCGCCTTCCTTTCCGGCATGGTCAACGCCTTCGAGCTGCCGGCCCCGCCCGACGGCGACAAGCTGCCCCGCTGATCCGCCCGCCTGCGCGTCGCCATGCGCGGGCGTGGGCTGGTCCTCGCCGCCCCGGCCTCGGGCAGCGGCAAGACCCTGGTGACGGCGGGCCTGCTGCGCCATCTGCGCGGGCGCGGGCTGCGCGTCGCCGCGGCCAAGGCCGGCCCCGATTTCATCGACCCTACCTTCCATGCCGCGGCGAGCGGGTGGCCCTGCGTCAATCTCGATGTCTGGGCAATGCGCCCGCAGACCTTGGCCTCACTGGTCACGGGGCTCGAAACCGCCGCCGAAATCGTGCTGTGCGAAGGGGTGATGGGCCTGTTCGACGGCACCGGGGCCGATGGCGAGGCGGGCTCGACCGCCGCGCTCTCGCTGATCACCGGCTGGCCGGTCGTCCCGGTCGTCGATGCGCGCGGCCAGGGCGCCTCGGTCGCCGCCTTGCTGCGCGGCTTTGCCGGCCACCGGCCCGAGCTGCCGTTGGCGGGCGTCATCTTCAACCGGGTGGCCAGCGAGCGCCATCGCGCGCTGCTGTTCGGCGCGGTTGCGCGGCACCTGCCCGATCTCGCCATTCTCGGCGCTATTCCGGCGGACCCGGCGTTGGCGCTGCCGTCGCGCCATCTCGGCCTGGTCCCGGCCGATGAAGATGCCGCGGCCGAGGCGGCGATCGGGCGCGCCGCAGAGCTCGCCGGCGCATCAATCGACATCGACCGGCTGCTGCGGCTGGCGCAGCCCTCGACGCTCGGCATCGCCGATACGGCGCCCGGCATTGTCCCGTTGGGCCAGCGCATAGCGGTGGCGCGCGACGACGCCTTCGGTTTCTCGTACCCGGCCCTGCTCGACCGCTGGCGCCGCGATGGCGCCGAGCTGTTGTTTTTTTCGCCGCTCGGGGACGAGCCGCCCGACCCGGCCGCTGATGCCGTCTATCTGCCGGGCGGCTACCCCGAGCTGCACGCCGGCCGGCTCGCCGCCGCCGCTGCGTTTCGCGCCGGGTTGCGCCGGGCCGCCGCCGAGCAGAAGCCGGTCTATGGCGAATGCGGCGGCTATATGGTGCTCGGCGACGCGCTGACCGACGCTGACGGCCACCGGCATACAATGACCGGGCTATTGCCGCTGGCCGCGAGTTTCGCCGAACGGCGCCTGTCGCTCGGTTACCGCGAGGCGGCGCTGGTCGCCGACGGGCCGCTCGGCGCCGCCGGCGCGCGGTTCCGCGGCCACGAATTTCACTACGCGACGACGATCAGCGAAGCGGGCGCCGAGCCGTTGTGGTCGGCGGCCGATGCGGCCGGCCGCGGCCTGGGAAGCTGCGGGCTGCGCCAAGGCTCGGTCTTCGGCTCCTTCATCCATCTGATCGACGGCTCGCCCGCGCCCCCACCTTAACCCTTCCCTCGTGCGGGGAGAGAAGGGGGGTTGCGTGGGTGAGGCCTGCGCGGCCAAAGAAATCTTGAAGCCGAGGCGCTGCGAACGCAGAATCGACGGCGCTGCGGATGCCGCCCTTGCAACCCGAGCGGAAGTCGCTTTGGCATGGAATACGTCACCCTGGGTAGGACCGGGCTCAAAGTCAGCGTCGCCGGGCTCGGCTGCGGCGGGTTCAGCCGGCTCGGCCTCGGCACCGGCAAAAGCGAGGCCGAGGCGGTCGCCCTCGTGCGTCAGGCCTTCGACCTCGGCATCAATCTGTTCGACACCGCCGCGGTCTACGGCACCGAGGCGGTGCTGGGCGAGGCGCTGAAAGGATTGCCGCGCGACCAGGTGGTGGTCGCCACCAAGGCCTGGATCCCGCGCGGCGAGGGCCGCTCCGCCGCCGAGCGCGCGGTCGCCAGCCTCGACAATTCGCTCAGGCTCCTCGGCCTCGACTGCATCGACATCTTCCAGCTGCACGGGGTGTCGCCCGGCGCTTACGACCGCGCCCGCGAGGTGATCGCCCCGGCCCTCCTAAAAGAGCAGGCCAAGGGCAAGATCCGCCATCTCGGCGTCACCGAAACCGGCTCGCGCGACGGCGAGCACGCGATGCTGCAGCGCGCCGTCGAGGACGGCGTTTGGGATGTCGTCATGCTCGGCTTTCACATGATGCACCAGAATGCACGCAGCGCGGTCTTTCCGCGCACGCTCGCCAACGGGGTCGGCACCCTCTTGATGTTCGTCGTGCGCAACATCTTCTCCAAGCCGGAACGGCTGAAAGCCGAGCTGCGCGAGCTGGCCGTGCGCAAGCAGGTGGCGCGCTGGCTCGCCGACGCGCCGAACCCGCTTGGCTTCCTGATCCACCCGGCCGACGGCGGTGCAGCAAGCGTGACCGAGGCCGCCTATCGCTTTGTGCGGCACGAGCCGGGGGTCGATGTGGTGCTGTTCGGCACCGGCGAACCCGAGCATCTGCGCACCAACATCGCCTCGATCCTAAAGCCGCCGCTGCCCGAAACCGACCGCCGCATCCTTGCACAGCTGTTCGGCCACCTGGTCGGAATCGGCCTCGACCCCCCCACCTACATGCCCGGCCTCCCCCTGCACTAACGCGCTCGCGTGCGGGGGTGCGGCGCGCGCAACTGCGGCTAGTAGAGCGGTTTCGAACCGACGTATCGCGATAATCGTCACACCGGCGAAGCCTGCCCCTGGCGGCGAACAGGGGGCCTGTGCCTAACGGCCGACATGGCCCCCCGGCCGGCGAGCGTACGAAGAAATCGCCATCAAGTCGCCTTCCCGGCGAAGGCCGGGACCCACGCGTCCGCCACTCCGAGCTTTTCAAGCAGTTACGATTTGCCTGAACCAACAACTACCGGTCGGTGCCGTGGGCCGATGGGCCCCGGCCTTCGCCGGGGTGACGAATTGATGAGCTGAGAGAGATTTCTTCACATGCTCCTGCGCCGGGATGGCGAGAACG
Organism: uncultured Alphaproteobacteria bacterium; assembly: GCA_963738185.1. Taxonomy (GTDB): domain Bacteria; phylum Pseudomonadota; class Alphaproteobacteria; order ATCC43930; family CGMCC-115725; genus AP-15. The sequence continues at coordinate 2,665,033 of CAVTVA010000003.1, forward strand.
GGAGCTGTGATCGCAAGCTTTAGATCTGTGCCGATGGATCACTCGCCGGCTCCAGCGCGGCAACGGCGCGCCGTTCGCCAGATAGACGCCGGCGGAGATCAGCAGGATGCCGGCCCAATCCGTCTCGCTTGGCCATTCGCCGAGAAGCGGTATGGCCAGCAGCGCCGACAGCGCCGGCACCAGAGCGCCAAAGGCCGACGCGCCGGAAGCGCCGAGGATGACAATTGCGCGGCCATAGAGGACGAGGGCGATAATGGTAACGACAACCCCCTGGAAAAGCGCCTGAACAGCAAGCTCGCCGAGCGGGATCTGCGCGAGGCGCGAACCGTGCCAAGCGAGGTAGATCGGCAGATAAATTATCAGCGATCCGGTGGAGACGAGTGCGGTCGCGTGCAGCGGATCGAGCTCCGCCTGCCGCACGACCACGGTGCCGCATGCCGTCAAGAATGCCGCGAGAAGGAAGAGCGCATCGCCAAAGCTGCGCGAGCCGCTCCAGCCCGTATTCCAGGCTGCCGCGTGCCAGCCGACGATGACCACAGCGCCGGCCAGTATCAGCGTCAGGCCCGATTTTCGCGTGGTCGAAAGCCGCTCTCGGAAAAGCATCGTGGCGATCAGGGCAACGAACAGCGGCATGCAGCCCGGATTGAGCGCGCCCTGATCGGAGGCGGGGGCAAAGCGCAACCCACCCGCCGCGATCAGCGCGTAAGGCGCGCCCAGCCCGGCAACGAGCACGGCCAGGCCAACCCATCCAAGGCGGTCGCGGGCGAGGCCCCGCCGCACGATGACCGGCGCCAGCGCGAGCCCTGCCACGCCGAACCGCAGTGCCGCGACATCCGATGCGTCGAGATTGGTCGTAACCGCCAGCCGGGTGATCACGCTCCAGCTCGCCCAGATCGACACTGCGGCAAGGCCGTACGCTGCCCCCTTGGAATAGTTCGAGCGCACCGCCATTCCCCGCAGCGTGCAACGCTGAGTAAATTCACCAATGAGACGGCGAGGCGGTGAGGTCGCCGCGTCTCGGCACCTCATTGCCTCGCCGCCTCATTGTTCAGCCCTCCGAACGGTGCCGGTCACGCCGGATCGACCACTTCCATCGAGACGATCTCGTCGGGCTCGCCGGTGTAGATGATCAGGCTGACGGTCTCGGCGCCGATAAAGGCGCTGTGCGGCTGGCCGGTCGGGTTGAGCGTGTAGCCGCCGGAGGAGCGCGCCGGAGCGCCGGTCTTGGTGCCGCGGCCGCCTTCGAGGTTGAACACGTGCTCGTCCGAGAGCGCGGTCGCGACGATCTTGATCAGCTTGCCGGGTGGCGGCGTGAATTTCGCCAGCCAGGCGATGCCGCCGCCGTCGCGCCGCCGGTCGCTCAAGATCTTCAGCTGGACGATGTCGCGGCCGTCATAGACCGCCGCCGGCCCGTAGAACGGCGCGCCGGGCGTCCATTCCGCCTGGTCGATATCGATATGGGTCGAAACCATTTTTCGCTCCCTCGAAAGATTGCTCCGAGAGGCTAACAGGGGCATGCTGACAGCGTTCTGTCAGTACGATCGAGACCGAAGCGATGCGCCGCGCCGATCGCCTGTTCGACATCATCCAGAGCCTGCGCACCGCAGCGCATCCGGTGACTGCGGCGGCGCTGGCCGACAAGCTCGAAGTGACGGCGCGCACGATCTATCGCGACATTGCCGCCTTGCAGGCGAGCCGGGTCCCGATCGAGGGTGCGGCCGGGCTCGGCTATGTGCTGCGCCGCGGCTTCGACCTGCCGCCGCTGATGTTCACCAGCGAAGAGGCCGACGCCATCGCGGTCGGCGTGCGTCTCTTACGCCGGCTGCGCGACCCAAAGCTGCAGGCGGCGGCGGACAGCGTCCTCGGCAAGCTCGCCGCGGTGGTCCCGGAACCGCTGCAGCCCCATCTCGTCGCCGCGCCGGTTTTTATCTCGGAGGGCAGCGCGCCGCCGGTGACCGGCGTCGATCTGGCCGAATTGCGCAGCGCCATCCACGACGCGCGCAAGATGTCGATCGCCTATATCGACGAGGCCGGCCGGCATACCGACCGGACGATCTGGCCGCTGGCGATGGCCTATTACGTCGATGTGACCTTGATCGGCGCCTGGTGCGAGCTGAGGCAGGACCTGCGGCATTTCCGCGTCGACCGCATCGCGGCCGCGCGCCTGTTGGACGAGCATTTCCCGCCCGACAACGGCCGATTGATGGCCGAATGGCTGGCCCTGCACAAAGAGCACCCCGACCGGACGCCGCGACCGGCGACTGGGCCGCCGCGCGTGACGCCGGCTGCTGAATTATGAGAAGCTGGGCCATCCTGGCGGGAGCGCATTCCCGCCCGACCGCGGCATCCGATCCGGAGGAAACCAAGCATGATCACCAAGTTCACCACGGTTTACGCCGGCCACGTCGATCTTCCCGACCGCGGCCAGGAGACGACCCCGGCCAACGAGCGCCGCTATTCGAACGAGCATCTGGCCAGCGTCTTTGAGAAGACCGAGGCGATCGCCAAGACCATGGACGCGCTCGGCTACGACACCTTGTGGCTGGCCGAGCATCATTTTCAGCACGAGGGCTACGAGTGCATCCCCAACATCCTGATGCTGGCGGTGCATTTGGCGCATGTCACCAAGCAGCTCAAGATCGGCTGCGGCTTCAACATCGTGCCGATGTGGCACCCGCTGCGGCTGGCCGAGGATTTCGCCGCCGCCGACATCCTGACCGGCGGGCGCACCGTGTTCGGCGTCGGGCGCGGCTATCACACCCGCGAGGTCGAAACCTTTGGCGGCCCGATGCTCGACGGCGAGGCCAATCGCGAGGTGTTCGAGGAAGGTGTCGAGATCATCTTCAAGGCGTTCAACAACGAGTTGTTCTCGCACAAGGGCGCCTACTACACCTTGCCGCCGCAGGTCCCCTATCGCGGCTATGAACTGAAAGAGCTAACCCTGGTGCCGCGCCCGATCCATCGCCCGGTCGAGTGCTGGCAGCCGGTGGTCAGCGCCAGCCCGCGCGGGCTCGACTTTATGATCAGGCACGGGATCAAGGGTGCGGTCGGCGGCGGTGCCGCGACGATGCAGGGCGGCCCGATCATCGCCTATCGCGATGCCGCGGCCCGCGCCGGCAAGGATTTGCAGCTCGGCGAGGATCTGCAGCTGGGGCTGCATTTCCACTCTGGCGCGCACCCGCGAGCAGGCGATCCGCGAGATCAAGCCGATCTACGAAGAGCATGTGAAGATGTTCGCGCCGCTCGGCTTTGTGCCGGGGCTGACCCCGGCGCAGGCCGACGCGGTGGCGCGGCGCGGCGGCTGGGACGCGGCCGGCGTGCCGACGGTCGAGCACTTTATGAAATTGGGCTCGTGGTTCGCCGGCACGCCCGCGGAGCTGATCGAGTTGCTGAAAGGCTTTGAGGAGCGCTATCCCGGCATGCAGCACATCAGCCTGTCGAGCCCGCTCGGCACCCCGCGCGCGACCATGCTCGAACAATTCCAGTGGGTCGCCGAGGAAGTCATGCCGGCGTTCCGCGGCAACCGCGGCTGAACCCGGCGAGCAGATACCGCTTGCGTCTGTCGCGGCGGCGCATCCGCTAATATCAGCAGAAAACCGCGACTTCCGCCGAGATTGCTTCGTCGCCTGCCGGCTCCTCGCAATGACAATGGCATGCTGTCATTGCGAGCAAAGCGAAGCAATCTCGCGCGGCCCGGGCGCCTGAGCGGTTGACGGCGGCTTCGCGCGCTTGCTAAGTTCAAGCTTAGCAAAGTCGCTAAGGGCCACAATGATCCGCATGTCTGAAGACGTCGTCACTAACGACAGCGCGGCGATTGCCGCGCAATGCGCGCGCCAGCTGTTGGAGCTGCGCGCCCGCTCCGGCGAGACGCAACGAGCACTGGCGCAGCGGCTGGCGATGACCGAGTCGATGATCTCGCGGCTCGAGCGCGGCGATCATGTGCCGAGCCTGAAAACGCTGTGCCGCATCGCCGACGCCTTTGGCCGGCGGCTCGAAATCGTCTTTCACGAGCACGAGCACAGCCACGCCGACGGCACCCGCCATTCGCACCCGCACAGCCATCTCGACCCGGACCATCAGCATGCGCATGAAGGCGGGCTACGGGGACGAGCGATGATCCACGGGCCCGGAGCTGCTGCTGGTCGGCGCCGTCGCCGCGGTCGGCGTCCTGCACACGATCGTCCCCGACCATTGGCTGCCGATCGCGCTGATCGCGCGCGAGCGCGGCTGGTCGAAAGGCGAAACCGCGCGCGCGGCGGTGCAGGCCGGGACCGGGCATGTGCTGTCCACGCTGGCGATCGCGCTCGCCGTCTGGGTGGCCGGCATCGCGGTCGCCCAGCGCTTCGGCCATATTGTCGACGCCGCCTCCGGGATTGCCTTGGTCGTGTTCGGCGGCTGGGTCGCGTTCTCAGCCTGGCGCGAGCTGCATCCGCCCGCCCATGCTCATCATCATACTCATGGGCACGGGCATCCGCATGCGCATAGCCATGATCACAGCCATCCGCACGCCCGTTTCGATGGCCAGAGCAATGCCGGGTGGGGGCACGGGGCACCGCAGGACGACCCGCTTTACGCTCCGCTGCGCGGCGACACGGCGCAGCTGACACGCCACATTCACCTCCACCGCCACGGCGGCGGCGCCCCCCACTTGCATTGGCACGACCATGTGCCGGCGACCGCTCACCCGGTCCTCGCCGGCTTCGCGACCGAGCCGCCATTGCACACGCACCGCCACAAAACGACGGCGCGCACCGCGCTGCTGCTGATCCTCGGCTCGTCGCCGATGGTCGAGGGCATCCCGGCATTCTTTGCCGCCGGGAAGTACGGCGCCCGGCTGCTCGCGCCGATGGCCGCCGTATTCGCGCTCAGCACGATCGCGACCTATGCCGCGTTGTGCGTTTATTCGAGCGCGGGGCTGCAGCGCCTGCGGCTCGGCGCCGTCGAGCGCTATGGCGAGGTGCTGAGCGGCGCCGTGATCGCGCTGGTCGGCGTGATCTTCGGCCTCTGGCCCGCGCTCTAGCGCTCGGGCTGCGCCAGGGCGGTGCGCAGCTCGCCGGTCCAGCGCCCGGCCGCGGCCAACAGAAAGCCGAGATCGGTCTGGGTCGTCACAAAGCGCACGCCCTTGCGGATCAGCTCGACCTGGCGCGCGACATTGCGCATGCCGCCGAGCCCGGCATATTTGCCGTGCGCCTTGGCTGCGGCGATGGCGCGATCGATCGCCGAAAAAATCTCCGGGTCGTCAAACCGGCCGGGCTTGCCGAGCGCCGTCAGCAGATCGTTGCTGCCGATATGGATCACATCGACGCCTTCGACCGCGGCGATTTCCTCGATATTGGCGAGGCCCTCGCGGGTCTCGATCATGCAGACGACGAGGGTCGCCTCGTTCAGCATCCGCATGCCGTCGGCGACCGGCACCGCGCGGTAGTCGAACATCGGATAACCGCCGCTGACCGAGCGCTTGCCGATCGGCGCGAATTTGGCGGCGTCCACCCCGCGCCTGGCATCGGCCGCGGTGTTGACGTCGGGAAAGACGATCCCGGTCACCCCATTGTCGAGCAAGAGCGAGGTGTCCGGGTCGGCGCAGCTGCGCACCCGAGCCAACGGGGCCACGCCGCAGCCGAGCGCCGCCTGGGCGATATGGCCGATCGTCTCCAGCGAAAACAGCGAATGCTGCACATCGATAAAGATAAAGTCGTGGCCGGTCGTCCGGGCGATGCGGGCGATGTCGCCGGAGCGGGCGATCCGCACGTTGAGGCCGAGCGCCACCTCGCCGGCCTTCATCCGCTCCTTGACCGGGTTCGTCAGCATCGGCGTTGCCGGGTGCGGGCATTTCCATCCCCTGTGCTCCGGTGGATACGATGCCCGGAATTAGCGGCCGGCGACGACGGAGGCAAGCGATGAGCGGTTTGGGACTGCCGAGGGCCGAGCGGCCGGAGGAAATCGGGCTCTCGGCCGAACGGCTGGAGCGGATCAGGGCGGTCTTCCAGCACGATGTCGAGCGCCGGCTGATCCCTGGCGGGGTCATGCTGATCGCCCGCGGCGGGCATATCGGGCTTGCCGAGGCGTTCGGCTTTCGCGACCGTGAGGCCGGCGCGCCGATGACCCTCGACACGATTTTCCGCGTCGCCTCGATGACCAAGCCGGTGACTTCGGTCGCGGCGATGATGCTGGCCGAGCAGGGCGATTTGCAGCTCTCCGCCCCAGTCGCCGAATACCTGCCGGAATTCAAAGAGCGCACGGTCGGCGTCGAGCGGGTGCGCGCCCGGCGCACGATGACCGTGCAGGATCTGCTGCGCCACACTTCGGGGCTGACCTACGCCGCCTTTGGCGACTCGCCGGTGCAAATGGTCTGGCGCGACGCCGATCTGATGAACGAGGCCCAGACCAACGCCGATCTGGTCGGAAAGCTCGCCCAATTGCCGCTGATGTTCGAGCCCGGAACCACCTGGGAATACAGCATGTCCACCGACGTCCTGGGCCGGGTCGTCGAAGTCGTCTCGGGCCAGAGCTGGCGGAGTTTTTTGCAAGCCGGATCACCGGGCCGCTCGGCATGACCGACACCGCCTTCGAGGCGACCGGGCGAGCGCGCGGCGCGGCTGGCCGAGCCGCAGGCCGATGCCGCCGGCGTGCGCCCGCCGATGCGCAACGTCACCAGCCCGCATCGCTGGGCCTCGGGCGGCGGCGGCCTCGTTTCAACCGCCGCGGATTATCTCAAATTCTGCCAGATGCTGCTGAACGGCGGCGAGCTCGACGGGGTACGCTTGCTGTCGCCTAAGACGATCCGACACATGGCCTCGGACCATCTGCCGCCCAATGTCGGCTATGGCGAGACCGCGCGCGAGCGGTTTGGCGCATTGGCCCCGGTGCCGGAGATGGGCTACGGCTTCGGCCTCGGCTTTGCGGTGCGCACCCATCCCGGCCGCTCGCCGGTGCCGGGCACGGTCGGCGAATATTTCTGGGGCGGGGTCACCGGCACCTATTTCTGGATCGATCCCGCCGAACAGCTGATCGCGGTGCTGATGCTGCAGGCCCCTGACCACCGGCTCTATTACCGCTATCTCTCGCGTCAGCTGGTCTACGCCGCAATCACCGGCCCCCTCGCGACGTTGACGCAATCCCAGGCCCAGCTCACGCCGCAGTCAGCCGACAGATCGTATGGCACCAAAACCACCAAAGGGTTGTCGTATCCGCTGAGATCCGAGGGCGGCGCCACCCCATCCTCGATTGCCGGCGGGGGGCACGACCCCCGCCTCGACCGCCGTAGGCGAGAGCATCCTGCGCTTGCGTCACGATCCGCTCGGGTCGATCTGCCGCCGAGATGACGCCCGGCAAGACCGGGAAAGCTGATCCACCAGGTTTTTCCGTCATCAGACGGCTCGGCAATCGCAATATAATTCTTCACGCTCCTTCTCCGTCACCGTTCGGCGGGAGTTCCCAGCCGGCACCACGGCAAATCGAGCGCAAGGTTCCGCTTGATATCGCCCGGATGCGCGGCACCACAACGACGCGACCTGGCTTGCGAAACACAATATGCGACCCTTTGCCGGGCCGTCCCGTCCATCCTTCGCGTCTGCAACCGGTTCATTACCTGACGTGACGTCACATCGGCTGCTTTTGTCATGCTTGTTGTCGAGCCGATCGGCCTTCAATGAGTTCAGTCCCGGCCAGTCGTATGCAGCCCATCATCGTCGCGGCGGCCCCAGGCGATGAAGCCGTCGTTTTTGAGGCCGGGCTTGCCGTAGGCGAGCGGCGCGCCGGCGAAGGTCTCGACCCGGCCGCCGGCGGCTTCGAGGATCGCCTGGCCGGCCGCGGTGTCCCATTCCATGGTCGTGCCAAAGCGCGGGTAGAGATCGGCCTCGCCGGCGGCGATCAGCCCGAATTTGAGGGCGCTGCCGCAGCTGCGCCGCGCCCGCACCGGGTAATCCTGCAAGAACTCGCCGAGCCGCCGGCTGTTCTCGTGCGAGCGGCTGTGCACGACGACGAGCCCGTCGGCGGCGGCGGCCCGCGCCTCTATCGCCTCAATCGCACCACCGGCGCGCTGCCGCGTCGCGGTCCCCGGTCCGTATGCCGCATAGGTCAGCCCGACCGCCGGGCCGTGCAGCACGCCGAGCACCGGCCGGCCATCCTCAATGAGCCCGATGCATACCGCGAATTCGCCATTCTTGGCGACAAACTCGCGGGTGCCGTCGAGCGGGTCCACCGCCCAGAACCGGGCCGCCGCGGGCGGCAGCCCTTCGGCCTCGACCAGCTCCTCGGCAAAGACCGGAATCTCGGGAAAGGCCGCTTCGAGCCGCTCGATGATGATCCGCTCGGCGGCGAGGTCGGCCTCGGTCACCGGCGTCTTGTCGGCTTTTTGGCGCACGTCGAAATCCTGTGCATAGACGCGCATGATCGCCTCGCCCGCCGCCAGCGCCGCCTGCCGCGCGGTCGCAAGAAGCTCGTCGCGGGCGGCGCTCATGCCGCTTTCCGAAGCTCGGCGGCGCGGATCGCCTGCCACAGCCGCTCGGGGGTGACCGGCATGTCGATATGCTCGATGCCGAGCGGGGCGAGTGCCGCGCAGATCGCGTTGACCAATGCCGGCGGCGACCCGATCGCCCCGGCCTCGCCCGCGCCCTTGATCCCGAGCGGGTTGGTGCGGCACGGCACGACGTTGTAGGCGAATTCGATCGCCGGCAAATCCTCCGCGCGTGGCAGGCAGTAATCGGTCAAGGAGCCGGTCACCAGCTGGCCGGTCTCGGCGTCGTAAACGCAGCGTTCGAGCATAGCCTGCCCCACCCCTTGCGCGACGCCGCCCTGCACCTGGCCCTGCAGCAGCAGCGGGTTGACGACAGTGCCAAAATCATCGACCACCAGATAGCGCACAACATCGACGTGCCCGGTCTCGGGCTCGATCTCGACCTCGCAGACATGGCAGCCATTGGGGAAAGTCGGCGCCGGCGGGGTGAAATGGCCGCTCTCGGCAAACCCCGGCTCGACCTCGGGCGGCAATTGCGTCGGGTCGAACGCGGCGCGCGCCACCGCCGCGATGCCGAGCTCGCGGTCGGTGCCGGCAATGCGAAAGACGCCCTCGGCGAAATCGACATCGGCCTCGGCCGCCTCCAACAGGTGCGCCGCGATCCGGCGGCCCTTGGCGATCAGCTTTTGCGCCGCGGCATCGACCGAGGCGCCGCCGACCGGCAAGGAGCGCGAGCCGCCGGTGCCGCGGCCGAACCCGATCGCCGCGGTGTCGCCCTGCGTCACCCGGATTTTGTCGAGCGGCAGCCCCAGCCGCTCGGCGGCGAGCTGGGCATAGGCGGTCTGGTGCCCCTGGCCCGAGGATTGCGTGCCCAGCAGCATCGTCAATGTGCCGCTCGGATCAAAGCGCAGTTCGGCGAACTCGTCGGGCGGGAACCCCGATTGCTCGATATAGACGGCGTGCCCGAGGCCGCGCCAGCGCCCGCGCGCCCGCGCCTCGGCCTGCCGCGCGGCAAAGCCCGCGCTGTCGGCGGCAGCCAGCGCCTGGTCCATGTTGTGGGCGAAATCGCCGCTGTCATAGGTGAGGCCGAGCGGCGTCGCATACGGCATCGCCTGCGGCCGGATAAAATTGCGCCGGCGCAGTTCCTCGGGCGCCACGCCGAGCCGGCGGGCGGCGTAATCGACCAGCCGCTCGAGCGCATAGGCCGCCTCCGGCCGCCCGGCGCCGCGGTAGGCATCGACCGGCACCGTGTTGGTAAAGGCGCCCTTGACCGCGACATGGATCGCCGGGATCGCATAGACGCCGCTGAACATCGGCCCGCCCGAGCCAGTCGGGATCTCCGGCGCGAAATTCGACAGATAGGCGCCCATATTGGCGACCGTCTCGACCTTGAGCCCGAGAAAGCGCAGCTCGTCGTCGAGCGCCAGCTCGAGCCGGGTCACATTGTCGCGGCCATGCGTATCGGTCATAAACGCGTCGGAGCGCTCGGGCGTCCACTTGACCGGCCGGCCGAGCCTTTTCGCCGCCCACAGCACCAGCACGTGCTCGGGATAAAGAAAAAACTTCATGCCAAACCCGCCGCCGACATCGCGGGTAACGACCCGCATGCGGTTTTCCGGGATTTTGAAGACATTCTCGGCCAGCAGGCCGCGCAGAAAATGCGAGCCCTGGGTCGAGCTCCACAAGGTGTAGGCATCCTCGCCCGCATCGTACTCGCCGATGGCGCCGCGCGGCTCCATCGAATTGACCACGACCCGGTTGTTGACGAGCTCGAGGCTGACCCGGTGGCGCGCCGCACTGATCGCCCGCTCGACCGCGGCCTCGTCGCCGAGCCCCCAGTCGAAGGCGAGGTTGCCCGCGCGCCTCGTCCCACACCTGCGGCTGCCCCGCATCGAGCGCGTGGCCGGTCTCGACCGCGGCCGGCAGGGTCTCGTAATCGACCTCGATCAATTCGGCGGCATCGCGCGCGGCGGCGAGCGTTTCGGCCACCACCATCGCCACCGTGTCGCCGACATGGCGCACCCGCTCGCGCACCAGTGCGGGGTGCGGCGGCAATGGTGCGGTCGAACCGTCGCGGTTGGCGACCGCGATCAGGCATGGGACCGGGCCGACCCCGTCCTTCTCCAGGTCCGCCCCGGTCAGCACCGCGATCAACCCCGGCGCCGCGGCCGCCGCGGTCGTGTCGAGCCCGCGGATCCGGGCATGCGCGTGCGGCGAGCGCAGCATAAAGGCGTGCGCCTGGCGCGGCAGCGCTAGATCATCGACATAGCTGCCGCTGCCGGTCAGAAACCGCCGATCCTCGACGCGGCGGACCGGCTGGCCGATACCGTATTGGTTCATGGGGCAGGACCTCCCTCCCGGCATATCGGCGCCCTCGCCGATTTTGCCATAGCCCCGCCGCCGCTCGCAGTAACCCACCTCGTCATCACCCGGGCCGCCGCCCAGGTGATCCATGCCGTCGCCTCCGGAAAGCGCGAGGGTGGGTCAGGCGCGCCGATGCCGACGTCCTTCGGTTGCTCGGCAGCCACGAACAGTCTGAACCGGGCCGCTGTGCTCAGCTGCCGCCGTCATAAAAGCTCTGAGCGATTTGCACGCGCGCGAGCTGGGTCGGGATCAGCCAGGCATAAAATGTGTCGCGCTGACAGCGCCGGTCGCACTCCACCCAGGAGCGCAGCGATTCGATCTTTATGTAGGCCTGTTGGCCGGGCACCAACGCGACATTCGTCGACTGGTTGAAATCGACGCCGTAGCTGTCCACCGTCACATGGTACACCCCAGGCGGAACATCGCGGTAAAAGGCGCCGCCCAGCTGCGCATACCCGGCATAGACGCCGTTCAACTGCACCGCGGTCATGTTGAGCGTTTCGGATGGGATGTAGTCGCGGTACACCCAAACCCTGGCCTCGCCCGGCGGAATCGGCGGGATCGCCGCCGAAGCAACGGTCTCTCGGTGCACGCAGCCATTCAGCGCCGCGAGCAACAGCCAAGTTGCGCCGGTTATCAGCCAAAGGTTCTGACGGGTGATCGAGTTCGAGCGCATCAGAGCATCTCCTCACCGGTGCAACGGACCGGCACGCCGCCCTCTAATCTTGCCGCTGGCGTATACGCTGCGCGCGAGGTAAATATGCGCAGCCTGCCGTCACTTTTGCGTGAGCCCGAATGCGCTCGGTGCCGCCGCCGTTGCTGGCCGTATTCCCGCTGCTGCTGCTGACCGCCTGCGTCGGGGCCACGATGAGCAAGCTCGACTATCGGACCTACCAGATTCAGTCGGATGCCATTCCGGGCGGCTCCGACACCCCGAACCGCCGGCTGGCCGCGCAGGTCTGTCCCGGCGGCTACCGGGTCTTGACCGACACCGAGCACCGTAACACCCCCGATCGGGCCCGCGACGAGCCGGGCGTGTTCACCACCTGGACGATCCGCTGCCTCTGAGCCAGACGTCGATCGGGGCAGTCACCGCGGGCGCAGGGTCGGAAAGGCGATCACGTCGCGGATCGACGGGCTGTCGGTCAACAGCATGACCAGCCGATCGATGCCGATGCCGAGCCCGCCGCAGGGCGGCAAACCGTATTCGAGCGCTGTCACGTAATCCTCGTCGAGCGGCTGGGCCTCCTCGTCGCCGGCGGCGCGGGCCCGCATCTGGGCTTCGAAGCGGGCGCGCTGGTCGCGCGGATCGGTCAATTCGGAAAAGGCGTTGGCGACTTCCCAGCCATAGATGTAGGTCTCGAACCGTTCGGCGAGCCGCGGGTCGGTGCGGTCGGCCTTGGCCAAGGGCGAGATGTCGCGCGGGAAGCCGGTGACATGGATCGGCGCGATCAGCCGGTCCTCGACCCTGGTGGCAAACACCGCCTCCAGCGCCTGCCCCCAGTTCTCGTCGCCGGTCATCGCGACGCCGAGCGCCGCGGCGGCCTCGCGGGCGGCGTCGGCGTCGGCCAGCGCCCGAAAATCGACACCCGTCGCGTCGCGCACCAATTCGGCCATGCCGCGGCGCGGCCAGGGCGACGACAGATCGATTTCGGTCCCGCCATAATTGATCCGCACGCCGCCCAGCACAGCCTCGGCCGCCGCGGTGACCAGCTCCTCGGTCAGGCGCATCATCGCCCCATAGTCGACATAGGCCTCGTACAGTTCGAGCGTGGTGAATTCCGGGTTGTGCCGCGGCGAAAGCCCTTCGTTGCGGAAGCAGCGGTTGATTTCGAACACCTTGTCGGCGAGCCCGCCGACCACCAGCCGCTTCAGATGCAGTTCGGGCGCGATGCGCAGATAGAGATCGATGTCGAGCGCGTTGTGGTGGGTGATGAAGGGCTTGGCCGAGGCGCCGCCTGGGATCGTGTGCAGCATCGGCGTCTCGACCTCGAGATAGCCCTGCGCCAGGAGCCGGTTGCGCAGCGCCGCGACAATCCGGCTGCGCCGACGCAAGGTTTCGCGGCTTTCGGGGTTCATGATCAGGTCGAGATAGCGCTGGCGATAACGCAGCTCGATATCAGCGAGGCCGTGAAATTTCTCCGGCAGCGGTCGCAGGGTCTTGGCCAGAACCGTCACGGCGGTGGCGTTGACGGTCAGCTCGCCGCGCGGGGTGCGGCGCACCAGCCCCTCGACCCCGATCAGGTCGCCGATGTCGAGCAGCCGCACCACCTCCAACCCCTGCGGATCGAGGGTGTCGCGATGGCAGAACACCTGAATCTTGCCCGAAGCATCGTGCAGATCGATGAACATGCCGCTGTTGCGGATGGCGCGGATGCGGCCGGCGACGCGCACCCGCTCGCCGGCCTCGGCGCCGGCGGCGAGACCGGCATGGCGCCGTTCGAGCGCGCCGGCTTCGTCGGTCCGGGCAAACCCGTAAGGATAGGGGTCGATCCCCAATGCCCTGAGCCCATCGAGCTTGGCCAGCCGGACGGCACGCAGCGGATCTTCGGTGTCGCTCATCGCCGGCTCCCATTGAGCTTGTGGGATCGCAACAAGGCGCAAACTACCCCTGCCTTCCCGGCGAAAGCCGGGACCCATGCTTCGGTTATTCGGGACATGTCAACCGGTCGCAATGTCCGACCCCACGATTATTGGTTCGTGCCGCGGAGGGATGGGCCCCGGCCTGCGAGCGTGTGAACAAATTGAAGATGGGCGGGACCGGCGCCGTGCGTCCCCCGCTTTCGCGAGGGCAGGCCCTTCGAGACAGCCGCTTCGCGGCTTCCTCAGGATGAGGTATTTTCTTATCGCTATCAATAGGATACCTCATGCTGAGGAGCGCCGAAGGTGCGTCTCGAAGCACCCACGATGTCGAGGCAGCAAGCGCTTTGGGAATTGTTTCACACGCTCCCACGCCGGGGTGACGAGTGTATGACGCAAGCATTTTTTAATACCCTCTGTTGTTGCCCGCTCATCCGGCCGCGGCCTGGGCCGCGCGATGCGGCGCCAGATCGACGATTGTGTCGTGGAAGCGCCGCAGCGTGTCATGGTGGCCGACGCTGACGATCGTCGGATGCCAGGGCGCCTCGCGCAGCATCCGGTAGAGCGACGTTTCCGCCGGTTCGTCGAGCGCCGAGGTCGCCTCGTCGAGAAAGACGATCTGCGGCCGGACCAGCAGCACGCGGGCAAAAGCGAGCCGCTGCTGCTCGCCGATCGACAGGCTCTGCGCCCAGTTGGCCTCCTCGGCGAGCCGATCGACCAGCTGCGGCAGGCCGACCGCGCGCAAGGCCTCGGCCATCCCCGCGCGCGGCAGCTCGCCCGCGGTCTTCGGATAGGCGAGCGCGTCCGCCAATGTGCCAAGCGGCAGATAGGGCCGCTGCGGCAGAAACAGCGCATTCGCATCGGCGACCCGGATATGGCCGCGGCCGAACGGCCACAATCCGGCGATCGCGCGCAACAGCGTGCTCTTGCCGGTGCCGGATGGGCCGGTGATCAAGAGCGGCTTGGCCGGGCTCGCCTGGAGCGAGATGCCGCGCCGCAGAGCCTGCCCGTCCGGGAGATCGAGATCGAGCGCCTCGACCGCGACGCCGCCGCCGCCACGTTCGATTTCGATCGGCTGCGGAGCAAGGCGGTCCGCCGCGATCTGATCGATCTCGCCGCGAAACCGCCCGAGCCGCTGCACCACCGCCTGATACTCGGCGATCTCGGTGTACGACGTGATGATAAACGACAGCGATTGCTGCACCTGGCCAAAAGCCGAGGAAATCTGCATCAGCCCGCCAAGCTCGATCGCCTTTGAAAAATAGCGGGGTGCCGCGACAATGAACGGAAACACGATGGCCAGCTGGGAATAGCCGGTGGTAAACCACGACAGCTTTTTTTGCCGCTTGATGATCCCCCACCAGTTGGCGACGACGCGGGTAAATCGGGTCTCGAACTCGTCGAGCTCGTGCGGCTCGCCGCGGTAGAAGGCGATATTCTCTGCGTTCTCGCGCAGCCGCACCATGCTGAAACGAAAATCGGCCTCATAGCGCTGCTGGTCAAAGCGCAGCCGCACCAGCGGCCAGCCGATCCAATGAGTTAAATAAGTGCCGCCGACGGCGTAGATCAGCGCGGCAAAGACCATGTAGCCGGGGATCACGATATGGGCGCCGCCGAGCGGTATCGTCAGCGCGCCCGACAGAGTCCACAAGATCGTCAGAAACGAGAACAAGGTCACCACCGAATTCATCAGGCCAAGCGACAGGCCGAGGCTGGTCCGGGCGTAGCTGTCGAGGTCTTCGGAGATGCGCTGGTCCGGGTTATCGGTGGCGCCCCGGCCTAGCTGCATGCGGTAATAGGTTTGGTCGTGCAGCCAATTTGTCAGATAGCGCTCGGTCAGCCAACGCCGCCAGCGAATATGCAGGATCTGCTGCAAATAAAGCGCATAGACCGAGGCGACGATCAGCGCGAAGGCGAGAATGCCGAAGATGCCGAACTGACGCCAGAACTCTGCCCAATTGTAGCGTTGCAGCGCGTCGTAAAACGCCTTGTACCAGAAATTGAAGCGGACATTCAGCCATACCGTAAAGAGGTTAAGGGCGACAACCGCAGCCAAGAGGCCGGTGGCCGACCATTTCTCGTCGGACTTCCAATAGGGCCAGGCCAAATGCCAGGCCTGTCGCAGGAACCCCCGCTCGGTCGCCGCCGCCATTGATGCCCTCCGTCGATCCCGCAGGATCTATGCACGACTTGTACATGCATTCGCCTTACGATGCGCTGATCGTGACGTCCGCCCCGCCTCTTGTAGCACCCGCGGCGATCGAGCCGATTAGCGCCCCATTGCTCGCCCGCGGCGTCAGCCGTGCGCTCGCCCAGCTCGGCTATGCCAGCCTGGTCGAGTTCCCTCTCGCCAACAGCCGACGCGCCGATGTTCTAGGTCTCGGCCGCAGCGGCGACCTGATCATCGTCGAGATCAAGAGCTCGGTCGCCGATTTCCGCGCCGACCACAAATGGCCGGCCTATCGCGAGTTCGCCGATCGCCTCTATTTCGCCGTGGCAAGCGGGTTTCCGACGGCGCTGATCCCCGAGGAATGTGGCCTGATGGTGGCGGACGCGTTTGGCGCGGCGGTGCTGCGCGACGGCCGCACCAGCTCGCTCGGCGCGGCGCGGCGGCGCGCCTTGACTCTGCGCTTTGCCCGCACCGCCGCGGCAAGGCTGCGCCGCTCGATCGATCCCGATGGCCGCCTCGACGGCATCTGATGTACCCAACCAGGGGCTAGCGGGCGAGGCGGGCGATCATCGCGCTGGTGCTGTAGCCCGGCATCACCTCGGCCAGCATGATTTCACCGCCGGCGCCCTTGACGATATCGGCGCCGACAACCTCGTCCGGCCGGTATTCCGCTCCTTTGACCAAGAGCTGCGGATTGAGCGCGCGGATCAGCTCGAACGGCGTGTCCTCGGCAAAAATCACAATCAGATCGACCGCCGCGAGCGAGGACAACGCCGCGGCCCGCGCCGCCTCGTTCTGGACCGGGCGAGCGGGCCCCTTCAACCGGGTTGCCGAGGCGTCGCTGTTGAGGCCGACGACGAGCCGGTCGCAGGCCGCCTTGGCTTGCCGCAGCAACGCCACATGACCGGGGTGCAGCAGGTCGAAGCAGCCGTTGGTGAAGCCGATCTTGAGCCCCTGGCAGCGCCATCCTTCGACCGCTTCGAGCGCTTCCGCCAGCGAGACTACCTTGTCGGCAGGGTAGGGGTCGCGGCCGTTGAGACAGCCGCCGAGCTCGCTCGCATAGACGACCGCGGTGCCGGTCTTGCCGACCACGATGCCGGCGGCGACATTGGCGAGGCGGGCCGCGTCGATCAGGCTCATGCCGGCCGCGAGCCCGGCGCCCAATGCCGCGACCACCGTATCGCCGGCGCCGGAGACGTCATAGACCTCGCGCATTTCGGAGCGCTGGACCTGCACGAGCCCGTCGGCGCCGACCAGGATCATTCCCTCGCGGCCGAGCGAGACCAGCACCCCGCCAAAACCGCAGCGTTCAATCAGCGCGCGCGCCGCCGCCACGATCTCGGCAGCGCTCGCGACCGGCATTCCGGTCGCATCGGCGAGGCCGCGGCGGCTTGAGCTCAACAGATCGGCGCCGCGATAGCGGATGTGGTCGCCGCCTTTCGGATCGACGATCACGCGGGCGCCGGCCTCGCCGGCGGCGCGGATGATCTCGAGCGCCACCCCCTCGGTCAGCACCCCTTCGGCATAATCGCAGACAATCACGACCGCGTGGTTGGTCACCAGTTCGCGCGCCAGCCGCAGCAGGTCTTCGCGGATGTACGGGTCGAGCGGAACCGCGCTCTCGCGGTCGGCCCGCAGCAGCTGCTGGCTCGACGCGACATAGCGGGTCTTGACCGTGGTCGCGCGCTGCGGCTGAACCAGGACATGCAGCTCGGCGCCGTCCTGTGCTTCGAGCAGCCGGCCGATCTCGCGGCCGGTGTCGTCGTTGCCGATGACCGAGATAAAGGATGGCGCCGCACCCAGCGCCGTCAGGTTGCGCAGCACGTTCCCGGCGCCGCCGAGGGTTTTCAACTCACGCTCGATCGACAACACCGGGATCGGCGCTTCGGGCGATACGCGCTCGACCTGGCCATAGATGTAGTGATCGAGCATGACGTCGCCGATGCACAGAACGCGGGCCGATTTGACGCGCTCGATATAGGGGAAGAGATCGCTGTTATCGGCCATCGCCACGCCGTCGATTGGGGTATGCCCGCATCTTGTGGCGGCAGCGGCGGACGAATGCAAGATTGCCGCGGGCCGGCGCCATGCCGCCTTCACCGCAACCGGCGCAGCAGCAGATAGAGCGCGCCGGCGCCGCCATGGCGCGGCTGGGCCGCAGCAATCGCCAGAATCCGCCAGCGCAGCTCGGCTTGCGCGAGCCAGCGCGGCACCGCGCTTTTCAGCACACCCGGCCCGTCCGGGCCAAGCCCGCGCCCGGTGATCACCAGCACGCAGCGCCGGCCGGCGCGGTGCGAGGCCTCGACAAAATCGGCGAGCTCGCGGTGTGCTTCGGCCTGGGTCATGCCGTGCAGATCGAGCCGCGCCTCAATCCGGTGCAGCCCGCGCTTCAGCCGCTCGGCGTTGGCCCGATCGATCCCCGGGCCAGGGTCGAACGGCGGAAGATCGGCTGGGCCGGCCGGCAGGTCCTGATCGGCCGGTGCGGGCGCGGGCGCAGGTGGGAAGGGCGTCGATGGCGACAGGCCGGCGCCCCGCCCACGCAGCGGCATCACATCACGCATCGCCTCGGCCCAAAGCCTGCGGTCGTGCGATCCCGCCGCGCGATTATTTGCCGTCCGGGCCATCCTTCGCTTCCTGACGATCATCGACGATGACGATGTGGAGACGCCGCGGCCCGTGCGCGCCGAGCACGATGCGCTGCTCGATGTCGCCGGTGCGCGACGGCCCAGTGATGAAATTGACAACGCGCGGCAGCTTTGGCCCCGGCGAACCGGCCGCCGCCCCAATCATGCGCAACTGGTCCCAGCCATCCTCATAGGCGGCAACGACCTGGCCGGCGCGGACCACGACGATATGCGTGTCCGGCAAAAAGTTCAGAGTGGTCGGCGTCTGCGCGCCCGACACCAGCATCAACGTGCCGGTCTCGGCCACCGCGGCAAAGCATGGGGTCAGGCTGACCGCATCGTCCGCCCCGGCTCGGCCGCGGCGGATGCGCAGCAAGGGCCGCGTCTGCCACGGAAAATCGTCGAGAACGGGATCGGGCGCCATGACCAGCTCGGCCGGCAGGTTCTCGCCGGCGAGATAGCGCGCCACGGCCTCGGGCACCGCCGCCGCCGAGGCGACGCGGGTCACCGTCGCCTGCGCCTCCTCGGCCATCGCCACAAACAGATCGATCTGCGCGGCATGGTCGAGTGCGGCGGCACGCGCCGGGACGAGGTTGCGGCGATGCGCCGCGACCCGCGATCGCAGCTGCGCCTCGGCTTGCGGGTCGAGCGTGCCGCGTTGCAGCGAGCGGCGAACGCCGGCCAAAATCTCCGCGCGCGCCCCGCTCACCTTCGGGCCCCGCGCTTCGACTGCTCGGCCCACAGGCTGTGAAAGCTGCGGCCCTCCGGCGCCGGCAGATCGCGCACCCCGGTCCAGCCGCGGGCGAACGGCAGGCTGCGAAACCGGCCGCGGCGCCCGCCGGCCCAGCCGAGCGCGCGGCTGGCGATCCCGCTCAGCGCGTGATAGAGCGCCGGCCGGCACGCCACCCAGGCCCACAGCGACAGCCCGGCGCGCCACCTGCGCGGCGTCAGCTTTTCCGCATATTCGCGCTCGCGCCATTGGCGCAGCATCCGCGGCAATGGGATCTTGACCGGGCACACGCTTTCGCACCGCCCGCACAGGGTCGAGGCGTTGGGCAGGGCCGCAGCCTCCTCGATACCGATCAGGCTTGGGGTCAAGACAGCGCCCATCGGCCCGGGATAGACCCAGCCATAGGCGTGGCCGCCGACCGCCGCGTAAACCGGGCAGTGGTTCATGCAGGCGCCGCAGCGGATGCAGCGCAGCATGTCGTGGAACTCGCCGCCGAGCATCGCGCTGCGGCCGTTGTCGAGCAGCACGACGTGATAGGCCTCTGGCCCATCGACATCGCCCGCCCGGCGCGGCCCGGTCGACACCGTCGTATAGGACGAAAACTCCTGGCCGGTCGCCGAGCGCGCCAGCAGGCGCAGCAGGGTCGCCGCGTCCTCGAAGGTCGGCACCAGCTTTTCGAGGCTGGCGATCACGATGTGGACCCGCGGCAGGGTCTGGGTCAGATCGCCGTTGCCCTCATTCGTGACGATGATGCTGGACCCGGTTTCGGCGACCAGGAAATTGGCCCCGGTGATGCCGACATCGGCGGCGAGGAAGCGCGGCCGCAGCAGGGCGCGCGCCTCGTCGCACAACTGGCGCGGCTCGGCCAAGGGTCGGCTCGGGTCGAGCGCCCGGTGCGCGGCGCGAAAGGTGTCGGCCACCTGCTCCTTGACCAGATGCATCGCCGGCGCGATCAGATGGCTCGGCGGCTCGTGGCGCAGCTGGATGATGTATTCGCCAAGATCGGTCTCGACCGGGGTGATGCCGTTCGCCTCGAGGAATTCGTTGAGCCCGACCTCCTCGGCGATCATCGACTTGCCCTTGGTGACAGTGCGGGCGCCGGCCGCGCGGCAAATCCGCAGCACCGCGGCGCAGGCCTCCTCCGGGGTGCGCGCCCAATGCACCTCGCCACCGGTCGCGACCACGTTCTGTTCGTAAAGCTCGAGGTAAAAGTCGAGATGGGCGAGCGTGTGCTCCTTGATCCTTTGGCCGATCTCGCGCAGCGCCTCGAACTCGGGCAGCCGCGCCACGGCCTCGCGGCGGTGCAGCGGAAACCCGCTCTGCGTCATGATCCCCAACGCCCGCTGCAGGTTCGGGTCGGCGAGGCCGGCGCTGGCGTTCCCAGTGAAATTGCGGCTGGTGGCGAGCATCGCCGCTATCGCGGCCGGCCGATCGGCGGGGCCTCGACGGTCATGCCGGCCAGCACCTCGGCGACATGGCGCACCTCGACCGCCTGGCCGCGGCGCGTGAGCTTGCCGGCGATGTTCAAGAGGCAGCCGAGATCGCCGGCCAGCACGGCACTGGCGCCGGTGGCGGCAATGTCCGCCGCCTTGTCATCGACCATTTTGTCGGAGATTTGCGGGTATTTGACGCAAAAGGTGCCGCCAAAACCGCAGCACACCTCCGCCCCGGGCAATTCGCGCAGCCGCAGCCCGGCGACCGAAGCGAGCAGCCGGCGCGGCTGATCCTTGACCCCAAGCTCGCGCAGCCCCGAGCAAGCGTCGTGATAGGTCATTGTCCGCTCCCAGCGCGCCGCGACCTCGTGGACACCGCAGACATCGACCAGAAACGATGCCAATTCCCAGCTGCGGGCCGCCAGCTGCTGCGCACGCGGCAGCATCACGGGATCGTCGGCGAACAGCTCTGGGTAATGCACGCGGATCATTCCGGCGCACGACCCGGACGGCGCCACCACATATTCATAACCGGCAAACGCCTCGATGACCCGCACAGCGATCGCCTTCGCATCGCCGCGGTCGCCCGAATTGTAGGCCGGCTGGCCGCAGCAGGTCTGGGCGCGCGGCGCCTCGACCGTGCAACCGGCTTGCTCCAGCAATTTGACCGCGGCAAACCCAACGGTCGGCCGGAACAGATCGACCAAGCACGTCACGAACAGCGCCACCTTCGGCGGCCTCTCGGCCATCGGCCCTCTCTCGGTATCGCTCGCAGCAGCCGGAAATTAGGGCCTGGGGAGCCGGTAAAGCAATCGATCAGGTTTTGCTTACGCATGGGCCCGTCGCGTGCTAGGTTACATGTCACCCACGGCGGAGATAAGAATGGATGTACCGGAAAGCGCGCGATCCTCCCGGGACAAGGTCAGAGCGTTTCGCGAGCGGCTACGCCGGCGGGGGCTGCGACCCATCCAGATTTGGGTCCCGGATGTGCGCTCCGCCAGCTTTGCCGCAGAAGCACATCGGCAATCGGCCGCTGTCGCCAAAAGCACCCATGCCGATCAGGATCAGGATTTCATCGACGCCGTCACCGATTGGAGCGGTGCGTGAGGCGTAACGAGATTTGGACGATTTCCGGCGGCGGTTATGTCGGCAAGCCTCGGCCGGCCGTGATTTTGCAAGACGACCGTTTCGACATGACCAATTCGGTTACCGTCTGTGCCTTCACCAGCGATCCAACCGATGCCCCACTGATGCGGCTGGCGATCGAGCCCAACGAGACGAACGGCTTGAGAACCTCCAGCCGGCTGATGGTCGATAAGATCACCACGGTTCAAAAAGCAAAAATTGGCGTGTGTGTCGGGCGCTTGGCCGACGAGGACATTGTCCGGCTGAACCGCGCCATCGTGGTTTTTCTCGGCATCGCCGGCCCCGCCCCTGCCATGCCGCAGACCTCGGGGTGACCAATCCGGTGGCGGTTCAGCGTCGTGCCTCTTCGGCGGCGAGCCGATCGGCGAGCATGCGCGGCAGCAGCAGGTAATAGCGGCCGCGTGCGTCCATAGCCCCGGCCCGATCGCCGGCTGCTGTGCCGGCGCCCCAATAGAGATCGCCGCGCACCGGGCCTTTGATCGCCCCGCCGGTGTCCTGGGCGACGACCAGACGCCGGATGCGCTCGCCCGGCATGAAACGCTCCTCGGCGTCGAGCCAGATCGGCGTGCCGAGTGGAATGTAAGCGCGATCGACGGCCAGGCTGCGTTCCGGGGTCAGCACCACCCGTTCGGCGCCGATCGGCCCGCCGCCCTTGATTTCGCGGAAGAATATATAGGACGGATTGTCGCGGCGCAGCGCTGCCCCGGCCTTCGGATGCGCACGCATCCACGCGCCGATCGAGGCCATCGTCACCTTGCCACGCGGAATCTGCCCGCGCTCGATCAAGAGCCGGCCGACCGCTACATAGGGCAACCCGTTCTGTCCGGCATAGCCGAGGCGGATGGTTCGGCCATCATCGAGCCGCACCTGTCCCGAGCCCTGGATTTGCAGAAAGAACGCGTCGATCGGGTCGTCGACCCAGACGAGCGCCAGACCGCGGCCGGCGAGCGCGCCGTCTTCAATCTGCGCGCGGCTGAAGTGCTGCCCCGATCCGAGATCGGGCGGTCGCCGGTAGATCGGTGTCTGATAGGCCCCGTGCCGATGCAGCGAGCCGTGCAGCTCGATCTCGAAATAGCCGGTGAAGAGCCCCTGGCGCTCGCCGTAATCGCCAACTGCCATCGGCACGAACCCGGCCTCAAAAAATTTCCGAGCCGCGATATCGTCGCCGGCCGGCACCGCCGCGGCGTCGCGGCAGACCGCCCGCCAATCTCCGACCCTCCCAAAATCGACCCCGCTCTCGATCGGACCAAACGGCCTTCCATCGAGCGCGCTCGGCAACCGAGCGCACGACCTCAAAAATGCCGGGAGCGCCGCAGCTGGGCGATCCTCGGCCCAACCCTCGAGTCGGCCGAACCCGGCTGGGGTCAATTGCAGGCGCGGCGGACCGGCGTCGCGCGACAGCCCAACGGTCAGCGCCGCCAGTGCCGCCAGCGCCGCCGCAGCGCACCAGCGGCTCTGGCGCCGGAGCTCAGCCGCCGCCGGTGGCGACGAGCAGCCAGTTGGGGTCGGCGGATCGGGTGTCGCGGGCAAAGGTCCAGAAATCGGTCTTTTCGACCGGGCGCTCGGGATCGCCGTCAACAATCGTGCCGTCCATCGCCCGCGTCACATTGATCTGTTGCGACACGAGCTTGACTGTCACCCGCGCGGTGCGGTCAACCAGGTCGGCCTCGACGATCTCGGCCTGGTCGAGCCGCATGTCGCGGGTTTCAAGCGTTTCCTTGGCGACCGCCCGCTCGTCGATCGTCCGTGCAAACGGGTCGAACACCTCGTCGCTGAGCAGCGGGCGCAGCGTGCCCTTATCGCCGCGGGCAAAAGCCGTCACGATCAGTTCGAAGGCGGCGCGCACCCCCTCGATGAAGCGCGACGGGTCAAAGCCGGGATCGGCTCGCTCGATCCGGCTCAACCCGTCGGCCGCGGACACCGCCGGTTTTGCTGTGATCGCGGCCACTGCCGCCGGCTTGCTCGGATTAAGCGGCACCGGCAATTTCTGCGCACCGGGTTTGTCGGCAACTGGAGCTGCGCGCCGCGTGAACAGCTCGCGCCGCCGCTCGTTGCCGGTGCGCCGGCCGAGCACGCTGCGCAGCCGCAGCACCAGAAAGGCGGCGATCATCGCAAACAGGATGATGTCGAAATATTGAAAATCACCCATCGTCTCGCGCGCCTCGTCACCCGTCTATTGGTCAGATAGGAGGTTGGGCCGGGCCCGGCAAGCGCACCCGGCGCCGGCCCGCGTGAAACCCGCCTTGCGACCCGCCATTCCAGCTCGCACCGAAATATCGCTGCTGGTGCCGCGCGCTCCGCCAGGAACGGCCGCGCATGACATTGCTGCGCCTTCCCGATCCATGGTAGCCAGCGCCTCCGGCAGGTTCGGCACGGGAGGGAGCGATGGGGGAAATCAGGGGCAACGGCGAAACCAACGCGATGCCGATATCCCCAGACGGGCCGCAACTATTTGTGAACGTCCAATACATCAAGGATCTGTCGTTCGAGAACCCGCGCGCGCCGCAAAGCCTGATCCAGCAGACCGCCCAGCCCGAGGTCGCGATCAATGTCGATGTTAAGGCGCGGAACCTCAACCCCGAGGCCTATGAGGTTGTCTTGACCATCAACGTCACCGCGACCGCGCAAGGGGAGCCGGTTTTTCTGGTCGAGCTCGCCTATGCCGCGGTGGTGACGGTCAGGAATGCGCCAGAGCCGATGCTGGCGAACCTGGTGCTGGTCGAGACCCCGCGAATCATCTTTCCGTTTGCCCGCGCCGTTATCGCCACCGCGTCGCGCGACGGCGGCTTTCCGCCGCTGATGATCAACCCGATCGATTTCGCCGACCTGCTGCGTCGCCAGCAGCCGCCCGACGAAGCACCGCTCGACGACGACAGCGCTGCGGTCTGAGCCTCACGCTTCGGCGAGCCACAGGGGTGCCGCCAGCAGCCCCAGCATCGCTTGGTGCGCCGCGAGCTCCTCAGCGGACGGCAAATGCGGGCGCGGCGCGCGGGCGATCCGGACCGCAGCAACCCCCGCCATCGCCGGCGCCGCGAAGTCGAGACCGGGCTGACGCCCGCCGATCAATTCGAGATAGACGGCCGCCAATAGATTGCAATCGATCCTGGCGCCGTGCTCGGTGCGGCCCGACAAATCGATGTCAAAGCGCCGGCACAACGCGTCGAGACTGGCCGGGGCACCCGGATAACGCTGCCGCGCCAGCGCCAAGGTATCAACCGAAGCGCAGGAAATCGGCGCCCGCTCGAGCCTAGCCAACTCCATATTCAAAAAAGCCAGGTCGAACTCGGCGTTGTGGATGACCAGCGGGTCTGAGCCGATAAATTCGAGCAGCCCGCCAGACACTGCGGCAAAGGGCGGGTGCGAGGCGAGAAATTCTGCGGTCAGCCCATGGACCAAAAGCGCGTCATCGGGCACATCCCGCCCGGGGTTCACATAGCGGTGAAATTCCCGGCCGGTCGGGACATGGTGCAGCAGCTCGACGCAGGCGATCTCGACGATTCGGTGCCCGGCCTGCGGATCGAGCCCGGTGGTTTCGGTATCCAGCACAATTTCGCGCATTTACCTGGCCTGCCGCCGCTGCTTGAACCGTCGGCGGCCGGCGCCCGCGCCGTGCCGATCGCCGCTGCGCAACAGTCTGACGATCGCACGCAGCCGCCGCAAGCTCATCTTGCGGTCGAGCCCGGTCGGGACCACAAAATCGGCGAGGCGCCGCTTTTGGGCATCCGGCATCTGCTGCTTGAGAATCGCCGCGAAACGCGCCTCGGTCATTCCCGGCCGGCGCATGACCCGCTGCCGCTGCAGCATTGCCGGCGCCGAGACGACGACCACATAATCGCACCGCCCGGCACCCCGGCTTTCGAACAGCAGCGGCACATCAAGCACCGCCAGCTTCTCGCGCCGGGCTCGTGCGCGGGCCAGAAACCGCTTCTCACAGTCGGCGACCATTGGATGAAGGATGCGCTCGAGCCGGGACAGCGCTTGCGGGTTGCCGAACACACGCTGACCGAGGATTCTGCGGTCGATCCCGCCGCCTTCGGTGCGAACCCCGGGAAACACCGCCTCGACCGCGGCCACCGCGGCGCCGCCGGGGGCCAGCAGCCGGTGCACGACCTGATCGGCGTCAAACAGCGGCACCCGCATCCGCCGCAGCATCGCCGCGGCAGTGCTCTTGCCCATGCCAATCGAGCCGGTCAAGCCGACGACGATCACCGCGAAACCGCCAGGCTCGCCGCGACCGCCGCCCGCAATTCGCGGCTGACTTGCACCTTGGCGCCGAACCACGCCTCAAACCCAGGCCGGCCCTGGTGCAGCAGCATGCCAAGGCCATCGACGATCGGGTGCCCCTGCCGCCGCGCCGCGGCAAGCAAGCCGGTTTCGAGCGGCACATAGACCAGATCGGCGACCGGCGCCCCGCGCGGCAATGCCGACAGGTCGAGGTCGAGCGGCGGTTCACCCGCCATGCCGAGGCTTGTCGTGTTGACGAGCAGGCCCGCTCCCTCCTGCACTGCGCTCGCCTCGCCCCAGTCATGAACCGAGATTCGGGTGGCGGCCGGCGCCAGGTCGGAAGCCACTGATTCGGCGCGGGCGCGGGTGCGGTTGACCAGGCGAACCTCGCTAACCCCGGCGTCGGCCAGCGCCGCCACCACTGCTCGCGCCGAGCCGCCGGCGCCGAGCACGACCGCCGGGCCGGCCAGCGGGTCCCAATCGGGCGCCTTTTCGCGCAAATTCTCGCGAAACCCATAGGCGTCGGTGTTGCTGGCCTCGAGGCTGCCATCGGCGGCGACGACGATCGTGTTGGCGGCGCCGATGCGGCGCGCCAGCGGATCGACCCGGTCCGCCACCTCGAGCGCCGCCAATTTGTGCGGGATCGTCAGGTTGCAGCCGCGAAAACCCAGCACCGGCAGCGCCCGCAATGCCGTTTCGATGCCCTCGGGCCGCACCGGCAATGGCAGGTAGGCGCCATCGATCCCGGCCTGATCGAGCCAAAACCCGTGCAGCAGCGGCGAGCGGGAGTGCGCCACCGGCCAGCCCATGATGCCGGCAAGGCGGGTCGCCCCGGTGATCTTCATGCCTCAAACCTTAGCCCGCGGCTCTTGATCAGGCCGTCAGGCAGGAATCGCACCAAACTCACGCAAAAACCTCAGTAATTCGAGCAAAGGCAACCCGAGGATTGCGAAATGGTCACCCTCGATGCGGTCGAACAGCTGAGCGCCGCGCGCCTCCAACCGATAGGCGCCGACCGAGCCCAGCACCGCCGCCCCCTCTGCGGCAAGGTAGTCATCGAGAAAGGCGTCGCTGAACCGGCGCATCGACAGCTCCGGTGCGACCCAAAGCTGCCATACCCGCTTGCCCGCCAAAACCGCGCAGACCGCCGTCGCCAGCACGTGGGTGCGGCCGCGCAGGGCCTGCAATTGCGCGCGAGCCGCGGCGAGATCCGCCGGCTTGTCAAACCATTCGCCCTCGCACACCAGTATCTGGTCGGCGCCGATCACCAGCGCCCGCGGTACGCGCTCCGACACCCACCGCGCCTTCGCCTCGGCCAGCACCAGAGCACACTCGGGCGGCGCACACCGATCGGTGCGATAGGCGCGTTTGAGCCCCGCCTCGTCGATCTCGGCCGGCGCCACCCGAAAGGCAACGCCGGCCTCGGCCAGCAGCCGGGCGCGCGTCGGGCTGGCCGAGGCGAGGATCAGCCCGCTATTCGTCGAGGCCATGGCGCCGCGCCAGCAGTTTCAGGATCGCCGCGGCGGTCTCCTCGATCGAGCGGCGGGTCACATCGATGACCTGCCAATGCCGCTCGGCGAAGATCCGCCGCGCCTCGCGCACCTCGGCGCGCACCGCCTCGATATCGGTGTAATCGGTGGTTTCGTCGTGATGCAGCATGCTGAGTCGGTTGCGGCGCAGCTGGATCAGTCGCTCGGGATCGTTGGTCAGGCCGACGATCAGCGGGCGCTTGGCTCCGAGCAGCTCGGGCGGCAACGGCACCCCAGGCACAAACGGCACATTTGCCGCCTTGACCCCGCGGTTTGCCAGATAGAGGCAAGTCGGCGTCTTCGAGGTGCGCGACACCCCAACCAGACAGACATCGGCATCGTCGAGCCCCCAGCTCGATTGCCCGTCATCATGGTTGAGGGCAAATGTCATCGCGTCAATGCGGGCAAAATATTCGTTGTCGAGCAGATGCTGCTTGCCCGGCACCCCGCGGCTCTCGCGATGCAGGTAGGACGCCAGCGCGCCGATCACCGGGTCGAGCACCGGAATCGCCGGAACCTGCAGCCGGCGGCAACCTTGCTGGAGCAATTGGCGCAGCGCATCGCTGACCAGGGTGAACAGGACCACCCCGGGATTGGCCTCGACGCCGACGATCACCCGATCGATCTGGCTGCGGGTGCGCACCATGCTCCAGACATGCTCGACCGCCTGCGCATCGTCGAATTGCACCAGGCAGGCGCGCGCCATCGAATGCACGGTCTCGCCGGTTGAATCGGACACCAGATGGAGATGAAACCGGGTCATCGCGCTCCGATCCGGGCCAACCCGCTTATCCCCGGTAGCCCGCTTATCCCCGGTGTATTGTGAGTTGTTTTCGCCTCATCCACAAAATTCTCCGTTGGCTCGGCTGCGCCGGACTTCGACCCCCGAACCGCCAAATCCGTCAACCAGCTTTCGCGCCTGGGGATGTGCTCTATCCGAAACGAGGGTGAAGCGGGGCTAACCGTGCCCAAACCGCGCTTTGTCCCCGCTTTTCGGTCTTTCCACAAAGCCGGGCTCACTGTCAAACAACCCCCGATCCAGCACGGTTGCGCACAGCCCCGCTCGCTCTCGTTGCCGCACGCTTTCGCCCGGTGCGCAACCCCGGGGATCGATCCGCCGTCCCCGACAATCACCGCACCCACAATTTTCTACCATCTAGAAAAGCTTATATGAATGAGGAAAGGAGAATTGTTCTGATGGCGAGCCCTTCGACCAAGCCGCTGCTGCGCGCGCTTGCGGGAGAGATGCTGTCCCCGCCGCCATGGTGGCTGATGCGGCAGGCCGGCCGCTATCTTCCCGAGTACCGAGAGGTTCGCAGCAAGTCGGCGGATTTTGTCGAGCTGTGCCTGACGCCACCGCTCGCGGCCGAGCTCACTTTGCAGCCGGTGCGACGCTACGGCATGGATGCCGCGATCCTATTTTCCGACATCCTGCTGCTGCCCTATGCGCTCGGCCAGTCTCTGGTGTTTCGCGACGGCGAGGGGCCGGTGCTCGAGCCGATCCTGGACACGTCCGATCTGTCGCGGCTCACCCGCAGGAACGCAGTCGCGCGGCTCGATCCGGTGCTCGACGCGGTTCGGCGGGTGCGCGAAGGGCTCGGACCGCAGACCGCGCTGATCGGCTTTGCCGGCGCGCCATGGACGGTGGCGACCTACATGGTCGAGGGCGGCGCCAGCCGGGATTTTCGCCGGGTCAAGGGCTGGGCCTATCGGGACCCCGCCGGGTTTGGCGCGCTGATCGATTTGCTGGTGGAGACCACGATCGAATTGCTGTCGGCGCAAATTTCCGCCGGAGCCGAGATCGTCCAACTGTTCGACAGCTGGGCCGGCATCCTGGCCGAAACCCCGTTTGCACAATGGGTGATTGCGCCCACGACGCGCATCGTCGCGGCGCTGAAGCGTCAGCATCCCGAATGCCCGATAATCGGCTTTCCGCGC
The DNA here is from genome assembly GCA_963738185.1 of uncultured Alphaproteobacteria bacterium. Classification (GTDB taxonomy): domain Bacteria; phylum Pseudomonadota; class Alphaproteobacteria; order ATCC43930; family CGMCC-115725; genus AP-15. The sequence goes on from CAVTVA010000003.1 coordinate 2,694,226, forward strand.
GGCGCCGGCCTCTTCTATGAGCAATACGCCACCGAGACCGGGATCCGCGCGATCAGCCTCGACAGCATGGTGCCGACTGGCTTTGCCCGCGACCGGCTGCGCCCGCGGGCGGTAGTTCAGGGCAATCTCGATCCGGTGCTGCTGCTTAACGGTGGTGCTGCGCTTACCGATGCCGTAAGGGAGCTTCGCAGCGCCTTCGAGAACGGCCCGTGGGTGTTCAATCTCGGGCACGGCGTATTGCCGCAAACGCCTCCCGCGCATGTGGCGGAGCTCGCGCGACTGCTTCGCGAGCCCGCCCCAGACATCTGAGATGACCCGCACCGCAATCGTGCTGATGAACCTCGGCGGCCCGGATTCGCTCAACGCGGTCGAGCCGTTTCTGTTCAACCTGTTCAGCGACCCGGCGATCATTCGCCTGCCAGCGCTGTTCCGGCTGCCATTGGCGCGACTGGCCGCGCGCGGCCGCGCCAAGGTCGCGCGCGATATTTACGCCCGGCTTGGCGGCGCATCGCCGCTGCTTGCCAATACCGAGGCGCAGGCGCGGGCGCTGGAAGCGGCATTGGGCGAAGGGCACCGCGCATTCGTGGCGATGCGCTACTGGCACCCCCTCAGCGTAGAAGCGGCGCGCGCTGTCGCCGAATGGGCGCCGGACGAGATCGTCTGTCTGCCGCTCTACCCGCAATTCTCGACGACGACCACGGCCTCCTCGCTCGCCGCGTGGCAGCGGGCAGCGGCGCGCGCTGGTCTTGATCGGCCGACGCGTGCGGTTTGTTGCTACCCGGCTGAGATCGGGTTTATCGAGGCGGTCGCCGGGCTAATCCAGCCGGTGCTCGCCGAAACCGGCGATGGCACCACGCGGCAACGTTTGCTGCTGACGGCGCACGGCCTGCCAAAACGGATCGTTCGCGCCGGCGACCCTTACCCCGATCAGGTCGAAGCGACGGCGCTGGCCGTGGTCGCGGCACTCGGGCAGCGCGATCTTGATTGGCGGCTGTGCTATCAGAGCCGGGTCGGGCCGCTCGAATGGATTGGCCCGTCGGTCGATGCCGAGATCCGCCGCGCCGGCGCGGACCGCGCAGCGCTGGTGGTCGCACCGATCTCGTTTGTGTCGGAGCATTCGGAAACCTTGGTCGAGCTCGACCATGATTACCGAAACCTTGCCGAGAGCAGTGGTGTTCCGGGATACCGCCGGGTTGCCACTGTCGGCGTCGAGCCGCGGTTTATCGCCGCGCTCGCGGCACTGGTCCGTAATGCCCAACCATTGCCACCGGCAGCAACTGGCGTCGCCCGCAGGGGCAGGCAATTCGCCGAGGCGCGCAGGTGAGCGGCTGGCTCGTGGGCGCCTACCCGTGGCTCAAATCGGCGCATATTCTCGCGGTCATCGCCTGGATGGCCGGGCTGCTCTACCTGCCGCGGCTGTTTGTCTACCACGCAGCAAGCACGCCCGGCTCGGACCAGTCGGAAACGTTCAAGGTCATGGAGCGGCGCCTGCAGCGCGGCATCATGACGCCGGCGATGCTGGCGGCACTGCTGTTTGGGGCCCTGCTGGCCGATACGCCCGGGGTCGTCGATTGGCATCGCGGATGGATCTGGGCAAAGCTTGTCCTGGTCGGCGGTCTGGTCTGCTGTCATGGCGCGCTGGCCTATTGGCGCCGGGCCTTTGCCGCGGACCGCAACCGGCACTCGCCGCGCTTTTTTCGCGTCCTCAACGAATTGCCGACTCTGGCCCTGATCGCCATTGTGGTTCTTGTCGTGGTCAAGCCGTTTTGACGGGTGCAGCGTAGCGATGCCGGGGCGAGGCCTTGATATCGCGTTTGACTTGCCTATCTGCCTTGGCTAAAGGGGAATGGCCTGCCGGCTTCTGCCTCCCTCCGCCATCCCTGCCATCCCCTCGCCCAGCCTGAGAGCCTGCGACATCCTCCCGCAGGAGCGCACCGGACGGGCGAGCCATGCTCACCGTGACGCAAACCCAATGAACCTCCAGGAACTCAAGCGAAAAACTCCCGCAGAGCTCTTAGCATTCGCTGAAGAGCTCGAAATCGAGAACGCATCCTCGCTGCGCAAGCAGGACATGCTGTTCGCGATCCTCAAGCAATTGGCCGAGAACGAGGTGCCGATTTCGGGCGACGGCGTGCTCGAGGTGCTGCCCGACGGCTTTGGCTTTCTGCGCTCTCCCGAGGCCAACTATCTGGCCGGCCCCGACGACATCTATGTCAGCCCGAGCCAGGTGCGGCGCTTTGGCCTGCGCACCGGCGACACGGTCGAAGGCGAGATCCGCTCCCCGCGCGACGGTGAGCGCTATTTCGCGCTGCTCAAAGTCAGCGGGATCAATTTCGACGAGCCGGACCGGCTGCGCCAGCGGATCAATTTCGACAACCTGACGCCGCTCTATCCCGAAGAAAAGCTCGGGCTCGAATTCGAGGACCCGTCGCGGCGCGACGTGACGACGCGGGTCATCGACCTGATCACCCCGCTCGGCAAGGGCCAGCGCGCGCTGATCGTGTCGCCGCCGCGCACCGGCAAGACGGTGATGCTGCAGAACATCGCGCACGCGATCGCGGCCAACCACCCCGAGGTCTACCTGATCGTGCTCCTGATCGACGAGCGGCCCGAAGAGGTGACCGACATGGCCCGCTCGGTGCGCGGCGAGGTGATCAGCTCGACCTTTGACGAGCCGGCGCAGCGCCACGTGCAGATCGCCGAGATGGTCATCGAGAAAGCGAAGCGCCTGGTCGAGCACAAGCGCGACGTGGTGATCCTCTTGGATTCGATCACTCGCCTCGCCCGCGCCTACAACACCGTGGTGCCGTCCTCGGGCAAGGTGTTGACCGGCGGCGTCGATGCCAACGCATTGCAGCGGCCGAAGCGGTTCTTTGGCGCCGCGCGCAATATCGAGGAGGGCGGTTCCTTGACGATCATCGCGACCGCGCTGATCGACACCGGCTCGCGCATGGACGAGGTGATCTTTGAGGAGTTCAAGGGCACCGGCAACTCGGAAATCGTGCTCGACCGCAAGGTGGCCGACAAGCGCACCTTCCCCTCGATCGACATCACCAAATCGGGCACCCGCAAGGAGGAGCTGCTGGTGGATCGCGGCGTCTTGTCAAAGATGTGGGTATTGCGCCGGGTGCTGACCCCGATGGGAACCGTCGATGGGCTCGAATTCCTGATCAACAAGCTTAAGGAATCGAAGAGCAACACCGAATTTTTCGACGCGATGAACACTTGAGCGGCGGGCTGTTTGTAAATTCGGAGGCGCCCTGGCCCGTACGCGGCGGAGGGCGTGCAAGAACGACGAATTGGCCGGTGGTCTGCATGGTCCAGAAACCGGCATTTGCGATCTGCTTGCTCGCGGCGGCGCCGCCTCGCTCCATAACGACAAGCACTGGTCGATCGTGCCAGCTGCGCGGCTCGGCGCCACCGGCGAAGAACGCCTTAACCTGGTCCCGCCGTTCCGTAGCGTGCGGCGTGCTGAAGCGATGCGAATACCATGAGCGCAGCGGCGAATAGACGGTCGCCAGATAGCCAAGCTTCGCGCTCTGGCTGACTACGAGGTAACCGGCGTAGCGCGGGTCCTCAAATGCACTGATGACGGCCTGCTGATCGGGAGTGAGAGTGAGGGCAAAGGGATCAGGACTATGATGATCGTGGGCGGCGACCGCGAGAAACCAGGCAGCGTTGTCCAGCAGCAGCAAACCCGCCAGCGCTGCGGGCACAAGGAGCCGCGCCACGACGACTGACGATGCTGCGCCGAGCAGACTCACCAGAACCGGCGCACCAAGCAGAAACAGCGGGGTCCAGATATAGCCGCGGGTGAAATGCAGCGGCTGAACTGGTGCGATCAGCAGATCATGCTTGGCGAGCACCAGGGAGACCGCAAACCATACCAGCAGCAGCCGGTCGGCCGGTGCGAGGCTGCGGGCGCCGCGCCAGCGGGTAATCAGCCCGGCGGACGCCAAGAGGGCAACCGGGGCATCGGCGGCAAGCAGGCTCGAAACCGGCAATTTCCAAGGCAATGACCATTGTTGCCGCAGCGAACGGTATTCAGCCGAGGCATGGTTGAGAAACCACAAGTAATAGCCGAGGTGAACCAATGCCACTGCGCCGAGCGCGGCAAGGAAAGCCAGCGGTGGGCGCTCGGCGCTTCGCATCACATGCTCGAGGACGCCCCACGCGCCGAGGACAGCGATCAACTGAAGGCCCGTGAAGGGGTGGCTCGCTGATAACAGCGCGGTGCACGCGAGCGCAGCGCAGTACCGGCGGCGCAGGACTAATAGGATGGTTCCCAAAAAGACCAGGTGGTAGAATGCCTCGGTCGTGAAGACCAAGTTGCGCCCGAGGTTGAGAAACCAGAACCCGGCGAATGGATCAAAGTCCAACATGTGGGCGAGTGGCGGTTTGTGCGCTAACCAGGCGGAAGTGACGCCGGTCAGAGTCAGCACTCCGCCGCCCCAGAAGAAAGACAAAAGCCCGAGTTTGGTGCCAGGCCGGTCGAGCCCCACAACCTCATCAAAGAGAGCGATAACGACCCGAGCGCAGCCGAGGTCGAGCGCGAGCCCCGCGATCATGTACAGGATGCCCGGATCCATGCCGGTGAGCTTCCAGGCGAGCCCGAGCACCAGGGTCAGCGGCTGGAAATAGACGCGCGGGGTGGCCGGATCGGGGCTGAACGGCAGGCCGTAGGTCAGCGAAAATTGACCCGAAGCGAAATAGGCTCGCGCGTCGGCCATATAGGACGCTTGGTCGTATTGCAGGTACCCGGTGCCCTGAGCGCCCTCGATGGTGAAGTGAGCGAGGTAGAGCAGATAGACCGGCAGCAGCAGGATGGCGCCGGTCAGCCACGGCCGCGGCCGCTGGCGCGCGGATAGCACGGCGGCGGACGGTGCGGCACGGCAGCGGTGGGCCTCCATCGGCGGTCTGCTCAGCTGACTGGCTGCCGACCACCGTAATTAGAAGTTCTGCTATAACTGGTTAATGGCGCTGAGATCCGGCCGGGGCTAAACCGTCAGCAAGCATAGGGCGAATCAGCGAAGCGCAATCCGCCGCCGCTCCAAGCGTCGCCGCCGGCCTCGGATGGCGATCTCGGGCTTCGGACGACGGGGTATGAATGGCGGAATGCGCTGCGCTTTTCCGCCCTACAGGTTGTCGCCTACAGGGTGTGCCAGAGGGCTGGAAGTGAGGGCGGGCTACACCGTCAGCACGGTCTGGCCGGTGGTTTTGCGGTCTTGCAGGTCGCGGTGGGCGCGGGCGGCTTCGCGGAGGGGATAGGTCTGGTTGATCGCGATCTTGACGGCGCCGCTTTCGACCACCTCGAACAATTCGCGCGCCGCGGTCAACAGGTCTTCGCGGGTCGCGGTGTAGGTGTTCAAGGTCGGGCGGGTCAGGAACAGCGAGCCCTTGCCGGCAAGGATGCCGATATCGACCGGGCCGATCGCCCCGGAAGACTGGCCGAATGATGCCATCAGCCCGAGCGGAGCCAGGCAATCGAGCGATTTGTAGAAGGTGTCCTTGCCGACCGAGTCATAGACAACCGGCAGCTTTTTGCCCTGGGTGATGTCCCCGACCCTGGCGACGAAATCCTCGCGGCGATAATTGATCGGATAATCACAGCCGTGCCTCTTGGCCAGTGCCGCTTTCTCATCGTCGCCGACGGTGCCGATCACGGTGGCGCCCAAATGCTTGGCCCATTGGCACACGATCAGCCCGACCCCGCCCGCCGCAGCATGGATCAGGATCGCTCTCGCCTCGCTTCACCGCATGGGTGCGCCGCACCAGATACCAGGCGGTCATGCCTTTGAGCATCATCGCCGCCGCCTGGGCGTTGCTGATGCCGGCTGGAACCGGGACCAGCCGGTCGGCCGGCATGACCCGGCCTTCGGCATAGGCGCCGAGTGGCCCCCCGGCATAGGCGACGCGGTCGCCGGGCTTGAGCCCGCTCACCCCCGGCCCGACTTCCTCGACGATCCCGGCCGCCTCCGAGCCGAGCCCGCTCGGCAGCGTCATCGGGTAGAGCCCGCTCCTCTGATAGGTGTCGATGTAATTGAGCCCGACCGCGGTGTGCCTGAGGCGCACCTGGCCTTGGCCCGGCTTGCCGACTTCCATCTCTTGCCACGACAGCACCTCGGGGCCGCCGGTCTTTTCAAAGCGGATCGCGTGCACCATGCCCGTTCCCTCCCTGTGTCGTGAAATCAGGAAAGCCTCACGATAGCGACGGACGATCGCTGCGTCACGACGAAGTAGGGCGGATTAGCCCAGCGCCTTCTGCCTTTGGTTCAAACCTCGACAAAGCGGCGGAATGCGCTGCGCTGTTCCGCCCTACATGCTCCAGCGCCGCGGCACCTTCGAGCGCCAGCAGCAGGCGCTTTGTCGGCAATCCGGCGCCGCCGCTGTAGCCGCCGAGCCCGCCGCGCGCCACGATCCGGTGGCACGGGATCACGATCGGGATCGGGTTGCGCCCGCAGGCCCCGCCGACCGCGCGCGGGGCCGACCCGATCTCCATCGCCAACTCGCCGTAGCGCCGTGTCTGACCGTGCGGGATGCGCTGCATCGCCGCCCAGACCTGCTGCTCGAACGGCGAGCCCGCCGGGCTCAGCGGCAGATCGAAACGGGTCAGCCGGCCTTCGAAATAGGCTGCGAGCTGGCGCTGTGCTTCGGCGAGAAGCGGCGTGGCGTCGCCGCTGTTCTGATCGGCCCACCCGATCGCGACGATCGCCTCTGCAGAAGCGGCAACGCTCAGCCGCCCGACCGGGCTGTCGATCGCGATGCAGCAGGTCATAGGGTACTCCGGCGTTCGAACACAAAAGGAACGTTAGTGCTGTTCGGCCAGTCTCGCCACCAGTTTTTTGGGATCGGTCAGTGGCAACGAGCAGACCGGGCCGATGCAGACATAAGCGGCGGCGCGGCCGTCAACCAGACCTTTGCCATGGGCCGGATGATTGGCCGGCAGTTCGCGGCCGGCGGGCAGCGCCAGAACCACCCGGTTCGGCAGCGACACATCGTAGACGGCGCGGCGCAACGCATCGAATGACGGATCGCCCGGCTCGCCGACAATCACGATCTGCACGGGCTCGGCCAGCAGCTCGGCGTTGTTCAGAAGTGTCGCGAGCGGAAAAAAGTTTCGGCTGAGCTCGCCGGAAAAGGTTTCGACGATTGCTTCCGCGCGGCGCCGGTAGGCTTCATCGCCGGTCAGCACGGCGAGCCGCGTCAATGCCCCAACGAGAGTGCCGTTGCCGGCCGGGACGGCCGAGTCGGCGGCGGTCTTGGCGCGGGCGATCAGCGCCTCGGTGTCGTCGGCCGAAAAGAAGTACCCGCCGCCCGCCGCATCCGAGTAGTGCCGATCGAGAATCGCGACCCAGCGGCACGCCTCGGCCAGCAGGTCGTCGTCGCCGCCGGTGGCCGCGTGCAGCGCCAGCGCCGCGCGGCACAGATTGGCGTAGTCATCGACATTGGCCGGATGGCGCGCGCGCCCATCGCGCCAGCTGTGCAGCAGCCGCCCGTCAGGGGTCGTCATCCGCCCGCGGACAAAGTCGAACGCAGCGCGCGCCGCATCGATCCAGTCGGGCCGCTCGAACACCAGCCCGGCATTGGCCATCGCCGCGATCATCAGCCCGTTCCAATCGGCCAGCACCTTGTCGTCCCAGCCTGGCCGCACCCGCGCCGCCCGCGCCCGCAGCAGCACCTCGCGGCAGTCAGCCAGCGCACGCTCGGTTGCGGTGTCGGCCAAAGCCGGCGAATTCGACCGGTTGAGGATCGTGCGGCCCTCCCAATTGCCGGCCGCGGTTACATCGTAAAAGGGTTTGAACAGTGCGGCGCGCTCGCCGAGCAGCGTATTGATCTCGGCCTCGGACCAGACGTAGAACTTGCCCTCTTCGTGCTCGCTGTCGGCGTCGAGGCTGCTGGCAAAGCCGCCTTCCGGAGCCTGCATCTCGCGGACCACCCAGCCGAGCGTCTCCTCGATCCGTTGCCGATAGAGCGGGTTTCGCGTTTCCTGCCAAACCAGGGTCAGCAGATCGACCAGCTCGGCATTGTCGTAGAGCATCTTCTCGAAATGCGGCACCAGCCAGCGCGCATCGGTCGAATAGCGGGCAAAGCCGCCGCCCAGATGGTCGTAGATGCCGCCCTGGCACATCGCGTCCAACGCCTTTGTGACAGCGTCGCGATAGGCGGTTTGGCCGGTCCGCTTCCAGGCCCGCCACAACAATTCGAGAATGCCGCATTGCGGGAATTTGGGCGCGCTGCCGATGCCGCCATGAATCTGGTCGGTCTCGCGTAAGAGCCGCTCGGCGACCGGGTCGAGCTCCGCGCGGCCGACGGCGTGGCCCGGCTGCGGCTGGCCCAGCCGCTGCAAGGCCTCGCGCAACACGCCGACGTTTTTGGCGACGTCCTCGCGTTTTGCCGTATAAGCCTCGCTGATCGCCGCCAGCACCTGGGGAAATCCCGGCCGCCCCCAGCGCGGCTCTGGCGGGAAATAGGTGCCGCCCCAGAACGGGTCGCCCTCCGGGGTCAGAAACATGGTAAGCGGCCAGCCGCCCTGTTCGCCCATCAGCGAGAGAGCGTGCTGGTAGATCTGGTCGAGATCCGGCCGCTCTTCGCGATCGACCTTGATGTTGACAAAGAGCCGGTTCATCGCCGCCGCGATCTCCGAGTTTTCAAAGCTCTCATGCGCCATCACATGGCACCAGTGACAGGCGGCATAGCCGACCGACAACAGGATCGGCTTGTCGGCGGCCTTGGCCGCGGCGAGCGTCGCCTCGCTCCAGGCCTGCCAATGCACCGGGTTGTCGCGGTGCTGGAGCAGATAGGGGCTGGTCTCCTCGCCGAGGCGGTTGCGGTCCATTGCGGCTCCTGTCATGCGGAATCTTTGGGCCATTCAAAAACGTCGGGCCATGCGAAACGTCGAGGCGGGCGCGCAGCGGATGCATTTGCCCTCGGCGGCGCGACCGGGTAGGGTTTCCCTCTACTCCCACAACGGCGGCTGGCGTCATTTGCTCCGCCGTGCCGTGACCACCCTCGGAGAAACGCCAATGGCAGACGCGACCGCCGATCCGCCGCTGTTTTATACGCGCCATATCTTCATGTGCACCAATGTGCGGCCGGAAGGCCATCCTCGCGGCTGCTGCATGGCGCGTGCCGCGGCGGGTGGGGGCGTCGACAAGCTGCGCGCCTATATGCGCGAGAAGGCGCGCGCCGCCGGCGTCGAGAACATTCGCCCCAATGCAGCGGGTTGTCTCGACCGCTGCGAGTTCGGCCCCAACATGGTCATCTACCCCGAGGGGGTGTGGTACCGTTACGAGTCGACCGAGGATATCGACGAGATCGTGCAGAAGCACCTGGTCGAGGGTGGCCGGGTCGAGCGGCTGATGCTGCAGCCCGACCAGAAGCCGCCGGCGCACTGAGCGCGGTTCGCGACATCGAGCGCCTTACCCGGCGCGCTTTGTTTTTCCCCGTGGCCGGTCGGCCTTTAGCCCGCGGGCTGGACCCGCGGGTTGACCCGGCCATCCACGCGCTCTTGTGAACTCTGCGACGCGCCCCATGACGTGGGTGCCCGGACCAAGTCCGGGTAAGGCGTCCGATAACGCGTCGTCGAGCACCAACACGATCTTCGCGCCGGCGACAGCGGCCGGGCGCGGCGCGATCGCCATTTTGCGCGTGTCCGGACCCGAGGCCGCCCGGGCGGTCTCGGCGATCGCGGGCGAGCTTCCGCCGCCGCGCATTGCCCGGCGCCGCCGGCTCCTCGACCCGGCGACCGCAGAGCCGCTTGACGACGCTCTCGTGCTGTGGTTCCCGGCGCCGGCGAGCGCCACCGGCGAGGATGTCGCCGAATTTCACCTGCACGGCAGCCGCGCCGTGCTTGCGGCCGTCATCGCCGCGCTGACCGGGCTTGGGCTGCGCCTCGCCGAGCCTGGCGAGTTCACCCGCCGCGCTTTTCTCAATGGCAAGCTCGACCTGACCCAGGCCGAAGCCATCGCCGACCTCGCCGCAGCCGAGACCGAGGCGCAGCGCCGCCAGGCCTTGCGCCAGCTCGATGGCGAGCTGGGCGGGCTCTACCGCGACTGGTCGCGGCGGCTGACCCGGACCCTCGCCCATCTCGAAGCCGCGATCGATTTCCCCGACGAGGATCTGCCGCCCGAGATCGAGGACCGCATCCTCGCCGAAACCGGCGCGCTTGCCGCCGAGATCGGCCATCACCTCGCCGACGGCCATCGCGGCGAGCGGCTGCGCGACGGCATCGCGGTCGCGATCATCGGCCCGCCGAATGCCGGCAAATCGAGCCTGTTCAACCGGATCGCCCGGCGCGAGGCGGCGATCACCTCGCCCGTCCCCGGCACCACGCGCGACATCGTCGAGGTCGCGATCGACCTCGGGGGCTACCCGGTCCTCCTCGCCGACACCGCCGGCCTGCGCGACAGCGACGACCCGGTCGAGCGGGAAGGGCTGCGCCGGGCGCGGCGCCGTGCCGCGGAGGCCGAGCTCCGGCTCTTCGTGTTCGACGCTCGCGAATCCGGCCGAAGCCGCCGGCGCCGCCCAATGGCCCGGCCCCGACACGCTCCTCGTCGCCAACAAGATCGACCTGCTGCCCGGCAAACCGCCATGCGCTGGTTTTCGACCGACCGGAAAGCACTGCGCAACCGTCATGCCCGGACTTGATCCGGGCATCCACGCGCCCGTGCCGACGGACTTCCGCCAGGAGGCGGGCATAGATGGCCGGGACGAGCCCGGCCATGACGATCGGGAAATGTTGCGGTCACGCGATTGGGCGCAACCGGCCATCCCTGTCTCGGCCGTGACCGGCGCCGGCCTCGCCTCGCTGCTCTCGGCGCTCGGCTCCCGGATCGCTGTCGCCTATCGCAGCGAGGCGCCGCTGCTGACCCGCGCCCGCCACCGTCAGGCCCTCGAAGACGCGGCGGCGTCACTGCACCGTGCGCTCGCCGCCCCCCTTCCCGAATTGCGCGCCGAAGACCTCCGCCTCGCCCTGCGCAGCCTCGGCCACATCACCGGCACCATCGGCGTCGAAGACCTCCTCGACATAATCTTCCGCGACTTCTGCCTCGGCAAATGACCGGAATTATGTAGGTGCTCTCATCATTTCTGATCGAGCATCGGTGTTTGGAGGCCAAGTGAGTGTTCGGGATATGAGGGACAGCGATATCGAAGCAGAAAATCGCTGCGGCTAAAGGTTTCTGTGCTGGTTTCTATCCCCTCTGCATGAAGGCGACCGCCCGCCAGAGAATACCAGCTGGACGGATATTACAGCGAGTGAGCCCAGCCTACGGACGAGAAGGCTGAAGCGGTCATAATCTGTTCCTGCTATATCCGGTTCTGCTTTACCTACATGTAGTATCCTTGTATACTAACTGCGCCTTTGGTATAACGCTTGGCGCATGAATGAGTGGGCGGTTGGGCACATTCGTGCGACCAAACTGATTTTAGCCGCGTCGCAAAACGTGGGAAGAACACACCAAACCTTGCCGGGCACGTGCCGGAGTCGCTAGGCTCTTGCCCTGGGCAAACGCGGCCGACTTTGGGCGCCCACGGGCCTGTCTCCGATACATGATTGCGGATCGACCTTACGTCGCGGCCCGTTCTGCCGATGCCGGCGATTGAGCGACCTAAGCTAACTTCTGAGCGCGGCGTCTATGGCGTTAGGCAATTAAGGCATAGGGCGTTCATCAGCAGATGATCCTAATCCATATTTGCTAATCCGTCACAGTTCAAAAGAAGGAAGCACTAGCTTCATCAAACATAGAGGGTACACTTCACAAACCTGAGTGACCTTTTTTTGTTAGAAGCTGGGGCGGACGAGAAAGATAGGCCGCCAGATACCAGAGAAGTGATGGAAAAACTATAGTGCGCGCTTTAGAGCATGCTGCGATAGAGCGGCTTCCCGAATTGCCGGTGTGCCTACGGTTAATTCGTGAAATTGCGACCGACATATCTTGCTGCGAGGAGGTTCGAACACAACGCGGAGCTAACATAACCCCAGGAGAATTCAAGACTACACAAAATTGGATCGGGGGTCTGACGATTCAAAGTGCCCGCTTTGTACCACCTCCTCCATTGGAGACTACTGAGTGCCTACGCGAATTGGAGCGGTTTATCCATGACGAGGAAGCACTTCGGCTTCCACCTCTGATATTTCCGCAATGATACACTATCAGTTCGAGCTCCGGGTTCTTCGCAAAAACGATCTTTGATTGATTTGGCTGCCCGATCGGCTCTCGCGTCAAAACTTCACCGGCGGGGATGGCGCGGCTTAACAAAGATGGCGGCAATTCAAAACTGCCTTCACTCATCCCAACCAGGATCAGTCGGCGGCGGCTCTGCGGGACGCCATAATCTGCGGCATTGATAACGTAGGGACCGAAGATCGAGAAACCACCGTCGAGCGGCGCCAGCACGTCGATCATGTGCTGCCAATGGGCAGCCATCACCAGACGACCCATTTCCCGACAGAAATGGCGCGGGTGACGCTTACTGATCCCGCTCATCCAATCGTGAAGAAGCGCGATGGTCGCATTTCCCCAGCCATCGGCTGCCGATCGAGAATGGCTGGCAAGGCGGACCGCCATCAATTGAACGACCCAAGGTGAGTAAATCAATACGATTATATGCCGTTTGAAGTAGGACTTGCGGAAAAGCCGAGCGATAGGTCTGGAATGCGTCGAGTGGTTTTCGATCGCACATTTTTTGAAAGCGGCCTTATAGAACGCCGATGAGACCGATTGGACCGAGAAGAGACCGACAGGACGTTCACGCGAGGTCATCGTCAAAAACTATCAAAGGGCGCAGCGCATCCTGCTGCGGGTTTCGCATTCCCAGATACGCGCATCGCCAGCCTGAAGCTCATAGGACAACGGGCATTCATCCCTACGCGGTTGCGCCTAAGCTTGATTCAGCGCATTCGATTGGACTGGTGACGTGCAGTGGGTAGCCGTGCCAGCAAACACCATTAGAAGCGGCTGCTCGCGCGAAAACATCCTTCGGGACGCCTAGGAATGGGTGAGCGGCCGCGCTGGTAGTCGCGCACGAGGTGTACGAGATCATTCACCGGTATTCATTTGGCGATGGACAGAACTTCACACGCAAATCCGCAAAGCTGGGTGTATGAAGATGGCGAGTGATCCCGCTCGATTCTGCGTCCGCAGGTGAATTTGCTTCGGGGTGGGGGAAAGCGGTTGCCGCCCCGGCCGCCGCTCACGTGCTGGTGGGTTTGACGTCGAGGAAGCGGTTTAGGAGCCAGTCGCCGTCGATTTTTTCCTCGGTCAGGGCCATGACCAAGGCTTCGCTGCCAAAGACCGGGGCGGCGAGGATCATGTCGGGGTGGACGCGGCGGACCCGTTCGAGGTTCTTGCGCGAGCTGACCGCGGCGACTTTTCTTGCGTCCGAGCCGAGCTCGCGCGCCGCCAGCACGACAAACGCATTCTCCGAATCGTCGTCGGAGAGGGCAAGAATGGCGCGGGCGTGCTCGCCGCCGGCCTCGCGCAGGGTTTCGAGCTCGGTCGGATCGCCGGCTATGATTTCGGCGTCGCCAAAGCCTGCATCCCCCGCTTCGGCGATGACGATGACCGATTTGCCGCGCTGGCGCAGCTCGCGTGCCGCGTTGTGCGCGAGCGCGCCATTCCCGGTGATGATGAAATGGTCGACGCGTCGCATCTTTTCTCTCCGCGGCCCAAAGGTCCGACTGATCCGGCTCTGCACCACCGGGCCGATCGCCGCGGTCAGCGCCGTCGCAAAAACGGTCAGGCCGAGGGCGATCAGCGAGACGACAAACAGCCGCGCCTCGTTGCTCTTCGGCACGATGTCGCCGTACCCGACCGTCGCCATCGTCACAGCCGTAAAATAGAACGCAGTCGGCAGGTTGGTAATCGGCGGCGAGAAGCCGGCCCCGAGCAAGAGCGCGCCAAGCACGCCATAGACCATCAGGATCAGCACCGAGGCGACCGCGAACAGGCTGCTCGTGGCGAGCGAGGAGCGGTCGAACCGCCCGCGCGCCACGACCAGCGCCGCCAGCAGAGCCACAACATAAGCAATCTGGCCGGTCACAATTCGCCCGGACGCCGCATGGACCGCGAGCGCCAGCTGCGCCACCGTGATCGCGATCGCCGAAAGCCAGGCGAGGCGCGAGCGGGCGAGCAGCCCGAGGGCGATCACGATCTGCAGGATGCCGACGATCGCGGTCGGCACGCCGGAGAGGATCAGCGGCGGGATATGCCCGGAAATCGGATGCAACGCCTGGGTGAGCTTGGCGAGATCGAGATGGAAATACTGCGCAGCGTAGCGGCGGATCGTCGGCAGCAGCGCAAAGGCTCCGGCCCCGCCGACCGCGAGCGCCAGCGGAACATGTGGAAACCACCAGTCGCCGCGCAGCCGGCGATACCAGCGCACGGAAAAGAGCCGGGCGCGTCCACCGATCATTGCGCGGCTTGCCGACATCTGGCAGCTTTCCCCCGATCCCCTAACCGCACCGTTGCGGGTCACTGGCGAGTGCGAACACTTCCGATCATGTCCCGATGCATTGGCTGACGCGCATCGGCAATCTGCAGGGATCGGCGGCGGGCGCCCTCCATCAATCCTTTTTGCCGCATTCCGGCAAGCTGGCAAGCCGCTCGACGGGACGGTACGACCGAGCGGCGCGGATCCCGAGGCCGTCGGACCGGTTACGCCAAATCTCGACAGCAACGCCGAGGTTCCATAGATTTCGCGGCGATGAGCGAGCATCTGAGACAATATGATGTCGTCGTGATTGGCGGGGGGCATGCGGGGTGTGAGGCCGCTGCCGCCGCGGCGCGGGTCGGGGCGCGCACCTTGCTCTTGACGCATAAGCGCGCGACGATCGGCGAGATGTCGTGCAACCCGGCGATCGGCGGGCTCGGCAAGGGCCACTTGGTGCGCGAGATCGACGCGCTCGACGGCGTCATGGGCCGCGCGATCGACCGGGCCGGCATTCAGTTCCGCATTCTGAACCGCAGCAAGGGGCCGGCGGTGCGGGGGCCGCGCGCCCAGGCCGACCGCAAGCTTTATCGCGCCGCGATCGCCGACTTGCTGGCCGAAACCCCAAACCTCGACATCGCCGAAGGTGCGGCCGAGGATCTGCTGCTCGATCGCGACGGCCGTGTTTGTGGGGCCGTGCTCGGCGACGGTCGCGAGATCGCCGCACCGCGGGTGGTGCTGACCACCGGCACGTTTCTGAACGGCCTTATTCATATCGGCGACGAGAAGATCCCGGCGGGACGGGTCGGCGAAGCGCCGTCGCATGGGCTGGCGCAGACCCTGGCATGCGCCGGCTTTGCCCTCGGCCGCCTGAAGACCGGGACGCCGCCGCGGCTCGACGGGAGAACGATCGACTGGGCCGCGCTCGACATTCAGCCGGGCGACGACCCGCCGCCGCCGTTTTCGTTCGTGACCGACCGAATTACGACATCGCAAATCCCGTGCCATATCACGACCACAACCCCGGCGACGCATGCGCTCATCCGCGCCAATCTCGGGCGCTCGCCGATGTATTCGGGCGAGATCACCGGGGTGGGCCCGCGTTATTGCCCATCGATCGAGGATAAGGTCGTGCGCTTTGCCGGGCGCGAGCGGCACCAGATTTTCCTCGAGCCGGAGGGGCTCGACGACGACACGGTGTACCCGAACGGCATCTCGACCTCGCTGCCGCGCGCGGTGCAGGAAGGAATGCTGCGCACCATCCCCGGCCTCGAGCACGCGGCGATGCGGCGCCCCGGCTACGCGATCGAATACGATTTTGTCGATCCGCGCGAGCTCCACCCGAGCCTCGAAACCCGGCGCATCCCGGGCCTCTATTTTGCCGGCCAGATCAACGGCACGACCGGCTATGAGGAGGCGGCGGCGCAGGGGCTGGTCGCCGGGCTCAATGCCGCGCGGTCGGCATCGGGGGCGGAGCCGTTGGTGCTCGACCGCGCGCAAGCCTATATCGGCGTATTGGTCGACGATTTGGTCACTCGCGGCGTCAGCGAGCCTTATCGCATGTTCACCTCGCGCGCCGAATACCGGCTGACCTTGCGCGCCGACAATGCCGACCAGCGGCTGACCCCGATCGGGTTGCGCCTTGGCTGCGTCGGCGCCGGTCGCGCCGCGCGGTTTGCGGCGAAGAATGCGGCGCTCGCCGCGGCCCGCGCTCGCCTCGCCGGGCTGCGGATGACGCCGCCGGCGCTGAAGCGCCACGGCATCGCGGTCAACGAGGACGGCATCGCCCGCAGCGCCGCCGAACTGCTCGCCTACCCAGAGATCGACCTGGTGCGGCTCGCCGCGATCTGGCCCGAGCTCGGCGGGTTTGAGCCGCAGATCGCCGAGCAGGTCGAGATCGATGCGCGCTATGCGGGCTATCTCGACCGCCAACAGCGCGACATCGCCGCGTTCCGGCGCGACGAGGCGCTACTGCTGCGCGGCGACCTCGATTATGCGGCGATCGGCGGCCTCTCCCGCGAAATCTGCGACAAGCTCGCCGTCGCCCGGCCGGCAACCCTCGGCGCCGCGGCGCGCATCTCCGGGGTGACCCCGGCGGCCCTGGTCGCGCTGTTGAAGCACGTAAAACGCCCCCACCCTAACCCTCCCCCGCGTGCGGGGGAGGGAATGAGAGGGGGTCGCGCCGCGTGAGCCGGCCGCCGCCGCTGGACGCGCGGGGCTTTGCCGAGATTGTCGTGGTTTCACGTGAAACACTTTCGCGCCTGGAAGCCTACGCGGCGCTGCTGACGCGCTGGTCGGAGCGGATCAACCTGGTTGGGCGCGATACGATCGCCGATCTGTGGCGCCGCCACATGCTCGATGCGGCGCAGTTGCGGCCGTTGGTTCCGGACCATGCGCGCAGCCTGATCGATCTCGGCAGCGGCGCCGGCTTTCCAGGGCTGGTGCTGGCGATCCTCGGCGTGCCGGGAGTCGAGCTGGTCGAGGCCGATTCGCGCAAGGCAGCGTTTCTGCGTGAGGCGGCGCGAGTGGCCGAGGTGGGGGTGACGATCCGCCCATGTCGGATCGCCGCAGTGCCGCCGCATCCCGTTGATGTCGTGAGCGCGCGCGCGCTGGCCCCGCTCGACCGGCTGCTTGGTCTGGCCCAGCCGTTTCTCGGTCCTGACACGGTCTGCCTGTTTCCAAAAGGCGAGCGCGCCGAGCAGGAATTGACCGCGGCGCGCAAAAGCTGGACTATGTCTGCGTCGCTTCATCAAAGCATTGCCGATCCACGGGGGGTGGTTCTGCGGTTGCATCAGGTGGCCCGTGCAGGTCGTCCGTGAGCCTCGCCGCGGCTGAGGGCCGGCAGCAGACGCCCACGCCGGCGTCACGCGCCCGGATCGTCGCTGTCGCCAACCAGAAGGGCGGGGTCGGCAAGACCACGACCGCGATCAATCTGGCGACGGCATTGGCGGCGGCCGGGCACCGGGTGCTCGTCGTCGATCTCGACCCGCAAGGGAATGCCAGCACCGGGCTCGGCATCGAGCGCGGCGCGCGCCGTCTGACCAGCTACGAGCTGATCCTCGGCGAGGCCGAGTTGGCCGCGGCGGTGGTGCCGACCGAGGTGCCGCGATTGTCGCTGGTCGCCGCCTCCGAAGATTTGAGCGGGGCCGAATTTGAATTGATGAGCCGCGAGCGGCGCGAGTTTCTGTTGAGCCGGGCGATCCGCGGCAGCGTCGGCGATTTTGACGAGGTGCTGATCGACTGTCCGCCGTCCTTGAACCTGCTGACGGTCAATGCGCTGGTCGCGTCTGACGCGGCATTGGTGCCGATGCAATGCGAATTCTACGCGCTCGAAGGTCTGAGCCAGCTGATGCGCACGATCGAGCGGGTGCGGCGGGCTTTGAACCCGCGCCTCGAACTGGGGGGCGTCCTGCTGACCATGTATGACGGGCGCAACAATTTGAGCGAGTCGGTGGCGCTTGACGTGCGCGAGCATCTCGGCGCCAAGGTGTTCGACACCGTGATCCCGCGCAATGTGCGGGTGTCGGAAGCGCCATCGCACGGCCTGCCGGTGCTGATCTACGATCATCGCTGCGCCGGCGCGCAGGCTTACATTGAGCTTGCTGCCGAGCTGTTGCGCCGCGGCTCGCTCAACGTGGCGCCGCCTGGCTCGCTGCCGCCTGGTGCAACCCGACAATGAGCGAGCGCTCGAGACGACGCCCGCTCGGCCGCGGGCTCGCCGCCTTGTTCGGCGAAGGCGATGCCGATGCAGCATCCGATCCGGCCGCGCACCGCCTGGTCGGGATCGAGCTGATCAGGCCCGGCGCCCTACAGCCGCGCCGCCGCTTTGCCGATGCCGAGCTCGAGGCGCTGGCGCAGTCGATCCGCGAGAAAGGCGTGCTGCAGCCGCTCCTGGTGCGCCCGGTGGACGCGGCGGGCGACGCGGTCTTCGAGCTCGTCGCCGGCGAGCGCCGCTGGCGCGCGGCGCAGCGGGTCGGGCTGCATCAGGTGCCGGTTATTGTCCGTGCCCTCGCCGATTTCGAAGCGCTCGAAATCGCCCTCGTCGAGAACCTCCAGCGCGAGGATTTGTCGCCGCTCGAAGAGGCCGAGGCCTATCACCGGCTGGTGGCGGAGTTCGGCCGCACTCAAGCGAGCCTCGCCGAGGCGGTCGGCAAAAGCCGCAGCCATGTCGCCAACACGTTGCGGCTGTTATCGCTGCCGCCGCCGGTGCGCCAGCGGCTCGACGAGGGCGAGCTGTCAGCCGGCCATGCCCGCGCGCTGCTCGCCGCGGCCGACCCCGCCGGGCTGGCCCATGAGGTGGTGCGCCGCGGGCTCAATGTGCGGGCGACCGAGCGCCTGGTGCAGCGCCGCGCGCAGCTGCCGCAGATGGCGCGGCCGCGTGCCCATGACGCCGATACGCTCGCCCTCGAGCGCGACCTCGGCGCGCATCTCGGGCTGCGGGTCACGCTCGCGCCAAAAGCCCGCGGTGGTGCGCTGACTTTGCATTACGCGAGCCTCGACCAGCTCGACCGGGTGCTGCGCCTGTTGCGCGCAGGATAAATCGGACGGTTAGAGCGGTTGTCGCCCGGGTCGAGCACGCGGCGCGCATCACCCCACCCACCCGCCCCCATCGAGGGGGCGGGAGTGCAAATAGGAGTGCTGACAAAAGCCCTCCCCCATGGATGGGGGAGGGTTTGGGAGGGGGTGAGCGCGGTGCAATTTGATGGGAAACAGCGCTAGCCGGCGAGCCCGTTGAGCGCGGTCGCGAACGCTTGCGGAGCAAGGCTCGCGTCGAGGCTGGCGACGGCCCGTTCGTTATCGCGACCTCCGCCGAGAAGGCCCGCAATCGTGCCGACCGCGATCCCGGCATCGGCGAGGCGCTCGGCATCGGCGAGGGTGGCGAGCGAGATCGACGGATCGCCGACCACCAGCCACACCACACGCCAGCCTTCGCCCGCCAGCTTGCGCACCCGCGCCACATCGCCGGGATCCGCTTCGACAAAGCAGTGGCGCGGCACCAGCGCCAAGATGTCGGGAGCGACCTTGCCGTCATGAACCACGGCGTCCGCTGCTGACAACGCAGCGCGTGCCGGCCACGACAACTCGCCGGGCCGATCGGGGTTGGACCCGATCAGGAACACTAGGCCGGCATCGGCTCGACGACCGGGCAAATCGGGTGGGGACTGACGCATCGGGCCCTCCAGGCTGAACAGCCCCAGGCACGAATTGCCGCGGGAACGACCCGCCAATTCGATCTTGGAGCTGGGCCGAGAATGATTCCTCAGTTTGTAAATGTCAATACGGCTAATTACACTTTAATAATACGTATTTATATCCGCCTTGCATCACCTAGAGCGCATTGTCGGCCGGAGAGGATCGACAGCCTCCTCTTGAATTACCCGAGGCCCGATGTCACTTGCATCATGCAAGCCTATCACGGAGCGCTCCGATGCGCCGCAAGAGCTTTGGCAACATGCACTGCCCGATCGCCCGCAGCCTCGAACGGGTCGGCGAATGGTGGTCGATCCTGATCCTGCGCGATGCCT
This sequence comes from uncultured Alphaproteobacteria bacterium, assembly GCA_963738185.1. GTDB lineage: Bacteria > Pseudomonadota > Alphaproteobacteria > ATCC43930 > CGMCC-115725 > AP-15. Next base: position 2,714,181 of record CAVTVA010000003.1, read on the forward strand.
TTTATGGGTTGCGCCGCTTCGACGAGTTCCAAAAGAATCTCGGCGTCGCCCCTAATATGCTGACCCGGCGGCTGAATGGGCTGGTCGAGGCCGGGCTGTTGGAGCGGCGGCGCTACAGCGAGCACCCACCGCGCGACGAATACCTGCTGACCCGGCGCGGGCGCGATTTCCAGCCGGTGCTGCTGGCGCTGCTCGCCTGGGGAAACCGGCATTTCGCTCCTGAGGGCGCCTCGGTGCGGCTCGTCAACTTGCGCACTGGTGCGGCTGTCGAACCGGTCGTGGTCGATCGGAACACCGGTGAGGAGATCGCCGGCCCTGACTTTGCGCTGGTTCCCGGGCCCGGCGCCGACGACGCGTTGCGCCGCCGCCTCGCCGAGCGCGGGCGCCGGCCATTTGCCCCGGGAGCCGTCGCATGAGCACGCAGGCGCTCGACCGCGATGCGGCGCGCGAGGCAGTATCCGACGGGCTCCGCGGTATTCGACCGCCGGCGGCAGCTCGTCCGTTTCGACCGTCGCCTCGCGCTCGCCTTCCTTGGCCTGATCGCAGCCGGGGGCGTCGCCTGGTATGGCTGGGACTGGTGGCGAGTTGGGCGCTTTATCGAGACTACCGACGACGCTTATGTCGGCGGCAACGTTACCACCCTGTCACCGCATGTCGCCGGGTTCATCGCCAAGATCCTGGTGGGTGATAACCAGCGCGTTCATGCTGGCCAGCTGCTGATCACTCTCGACGATCGCGATTATCGGGCGAATCTGGAGCATGCCGAGGCGGTGGTCCGTAACCAGACCGCAGCACTCGCCAATCTGTACGCGAAATATTCGCTGCAGCAGTCGAAGATCGCCGAAGCCCAAGCCAAGCTCGCGGCGGATCAAGCGGCGGCCGGTTATGCGCACGCTGACGCCGCCCGCTATCACGCGCTGGCGGTCACCACCTTTGGCACCTTGCAGGCCGACCAGAAGGCGTTTGCCGCGGATCGCGAGGCCGAAGCGGCGTTGCGCTCCGGCAGGGCGGGGCTCGACGCCGCCAAGCAGCAGCTCGCCGTGATCGACACCGAGAGCGCCGAAGCGCGGGCTAGCCTGGCGCAATCACAGGCCGATCTGCGCACGGCGCAGCTTGATCTCGGCTACACCAGGATCCGCTCGCCGATCGACGGCTATATCGGCGACCGCGCCGCGCAGATAGGCGCATATGCAACCGTCGGCGCGGCGCTGTTGTCGATCGTCCCGGCGCATGGGCTGTGGATCGACGCCAATTTCAAGGAGGATCAGCTGGCGCAACTGCATGCCGGCGAGCAGGCGAGCTTTGTCGCTGACGTATTCCCTGGCCGCACCTTCACCGGGCATGTGCTGAGCCTTGCCCCGGCGACCGGCGCCGTTTTCAGCGTGATCCCGCCGGAGAACGCGACCGGCAACTTCACCAAGATTGTGCAGCGCGTGCCGGTGCGGATCGCCGTCGATGATGGCAACGCAACCCTGGGGCTGCTGCGCCCGGGCCTGTCGGCGACGGTTGCGGTCGACACGCGCTCCGCTGCGGCGAACGGGCGATGACCGTGGCCGCCGCCGCATCGCCGGCGGCCCCCGCGCCGAGCATCGTTCCGTTCGCGGTGATGTGCGTCGGCATGTTCGTCGCCTTGCTCGACATCCAGATTGTCGCCTCGTCGTTGCAGGACATCGGCGGCGGGCTGTCGGCGGCGCAGGACGACATCAGCTGGGTGCAGACCGCCTATCTGATCGCCGAGATCATCGTGATCCCGCTGTCCGGCTGGCTGACGCGAGTGTTCTCGACCCGCTGGCTGTTCGCCGCCTCGGCGGCCGGGTTCACCGCCGCCAGCCTCCTGTGCGGCATCGCCTGGAACATCGAGAGCATGATCCTGTTCCGCGCGCTGCAAGGAATGCTCGGCGCGTCGATGATCCCGACCGTGTTCACCTCGTCCTTCCATTATTTTCCGGGTCCGCGCCGGGTCTATTCGGCGGCGGTGGTCGGCACGATCGCCTCGGTGGCGCCGGTTTTGGGCCCGGTGATCGGCGGCTGGATCACCGACACGCTTGATTGGCGCTGGCTGTTCTACGTCAACCTGGTGCCGGGCGTGCTGGTTGCGGTGAGCGTGCCGCTGCTGGTCAAGATCGACCGCCCGGATTTGTCGTTGCTGAAGGGCGCCGATTACCCGGGGATCGCCCTCTTGGCGTTGGCGCTCGGCACCCTCGAATACGTGCTTGAGGAGGGTGCGCGCTGGAACTGGTTCGACGATCGCACGATCACCACCTGCGCCTGGGTTGCTGGGGTTTCCGGAATTCTGTTTGTGGCCCGCAGCCTGACCTATGCGCAGCCGGTGGTCGATCTGCGGGCGCTCGGCAACCGCAATTTCTCGCTCGGCTGCTTTTTGTCCTTTGTCACCGGCATCGGCATCTTTGCGACGATCTACCTGACGCCGCTGTTCTTGGGCTATGTGCGCGGGTTCAGCGCGTGGCAGACCGGCGTCGCGATCTTTTCAACGGGTGCGGCCTCGCTCGCCGGCGTGCCGGTTTATGTGATGCTCGCTCGCCGGATCGATCTGCGCTGGCTGATGATGTTCGGCCTCGCTCTGTTCGGGCTGTCGATGTGGTCGTTCACTTTCATCACCCATGAGTGGGGTGCCGCACAGCTATTGGTGCCGCAGCTGCTGCGCGGCTTTCCGCAGGTCTTCGCCGTCGCCCCGGCGGTCAGTCTCGGCCTCGGCAGCCTGCCGCCCGAACGGCTCAAATATGCAAGCGGCCTCTTTAACATGATGCGCAATCTGGGCGGTGCCGTCGGCATCGCCGTGTGCGGCGCCATCCTCAACGACCGCACCAACCTGCATTTTCTTTATATTGCGACGCACCTGACGCCGGCGAACGGCGCGATGCAGCACTATGTGCAGGCGATGACCGGCCGCTATACAGCGGCGCTCGGCGGAACCGTCGCCGGGCACCGCGCGGCATTGTCGCAGCTGTGGCACCTGGCCTATCGCGAGGCCTCAACTCTCGCCTATGCCGACGCCTTTCGGGCGATCATGATCGCTTTTGTGGTCGCGACCCTTCTTGTGCCGCTGTTGCGCAAGGTCGCGGCCGGCCGGGCGGCGAGCGGCGAGCGCACTGAACGCCGCCCCGGCCGCCCTCAGCGCCGTGGGTCGATTTCAACGGTCGCGGTCATGCCGGCGACGAGGACGACGCCCTTTGGCACATGGTCGATGTGGATGCGCACCGGGATGCGCTGCGCCAGGCGCACCCAAGTGAAGATCGGGTTGACGGTGGCAAGCCCGGCCTGGTTCGGCTGGGCGTTGGCGACATTGATTGCGCGGGCGATGCTGTCCACGTGACCGCGAACCAGTTGGTGATATCCCATCAGCTTGATGGTAGCCGGATCACCCTTGCGGATCGCGCCGAGATTGGTCTCCTCGAAATAGCCGTCCACCCAGAACGAATCCGCGTCCACCAGCGAAATCTCGTTCTGCCCGACCGTTGCATAGTCGCCGAGATGCGCCAAGAGGTTGGTTACGTAGCCATTGACCGGAGAACGGATCTGGGTGCGCTCGAGATCGACCCGCGCCTGGCTCAAATGCGCGACCGCCTGCTGATACTGGGCCTGGTCGGCGAGCGCCGTGCTGGCGAAGGTCTGCTTTTCTTCGAGAGTAACCGATAGGTTGGTCAGTTGCTTGCGGCGTTGCGCTTCGCGCGCGGCGTTCTCGGCATTGACCTGCGCCTGCTGCACCGCCGCTTCGGCCAAGCTGACAGCGATTTTATAGTTGGTCGGGTCGATCACCATCAACAGCTGGCCCTTGCGCACGAGCTGGTTGTCGGCGACCGGCAATGCGACGATCCGGCCGGCCACTTCCGGCGCCACGGTCACGACATAGGCGCGCACGGTGCCGTCGCGAGTCCAGGGCGCGGCCATATACGCATCCCACATCGCCAGGCCCAGCACCGCCGCGACCGCGACCGCGGCGAGCGTGATCAGCAATGGAAGCAACCGGATATGGCGGCGGCTCGTCGCCTGCCGTGGAGGGGCCGCAGCCGGCGCCTCGGGGTTGCTCACCGGGGCATTGTCGCGCCGCGGCCGGGTCTCCACTTCGGCCATGGCCGGCTCAGCGCGCCACGATCAGAACGAGCGACGACAGCACGATCATGTAAATCGCGAGCACAAACAGGGCCGGATGCCAGACGTAGCGCAAGAGGCCGTAGCGCGCCGCGAACCACCGCAACGCGATCACCAGAACCCACGCCACGACCATGATCACCGAGATCGGGGCGACATAGACGCCGAACAGGTCGAGCTCGGTGAACCTCACGAGCGCGCTCCGACAGCGAAATAGGCTGCATACTGGTTAAGCGCTTCCGATATCGCAAGGATGGCGCCGCGCGCGCGCAGCACCGCCGCGACACCGCCGGCATTTCTCGGCCGGCCGGCAAAAATGCGATCGAGCCGGGCCAGCTCGGTGACCCCCGCCGCGGGATCGCCGCGCGCAACCGCATCGAGCGCAAGACCGAGCTCGGCGCCATATCCGAGCCGGCGGGCAATGCGGCTCAGCCTGATGATCTCGGTCCCGACCGTCAGCGCCGCGACCAGCTGCGCGCCCTCTTCCAGCCCGGACCCCTCGGGCAACGTCGCGAGCCGGCCAAAGGCGCGGCTTTGCCATAGATCGGCGCTGCGCGGGAGCGGCCCCCGCGCCAGGCGGCGCAGGTCGCGCAAGGCCAGCGCCAGCAGTCGGCGCGTGCGGTACGCTGGCGACAATGGCGGCAGCAGGCGAAACGACATGGCCGCGGCTCCGACGCCGACAAAGATCGCCAGTGCCGAGTTGTAGAATTCCAGGCTGTCGTAGCTCATCGGGTTCGCCGGCGCCAACAGCGGGATGAAATTCGCTGCCACGGCGGTAAACGCGGCGGTTTGCGGCGAGCGTGCCATCAATGCCCCGGCCGGCACCAGCACGACTCCGATGGCGAGGCTCAATCCGGCAAAGGTCTCGACGCGAGGCAGCACGGCAAATTCGATGGTCGCCGCCAAAACCACGGCGACGGCGGTCCCGGCCGTGAACCCCAGCACGGTGGCATAGGCCTGTTCGGCGCGCAGTGAGAACAGAATGACCGCGACTGCCGCCCAGGTGATCGCCGCGGCGCCGTTTGGCCAGGCGGTGCCGATCCAGAACAGCTCGACCAACCCGATCGTTACGAAAGCGCGAGCAGCGTTGACCAGCGACGGCAGCCAATCCGGCACCTGCAGCCGAAAGCGGCGGCCAGGCACCGGCACGGTCGGTGCAGCGGCCAGCAACGCGAGCGCGTTCAGCGCGCGCGCGATGCCGCCGAAGGCTTCGGCCGCTCGATCAGTGAGGAGCCGCTGCGATGGGGTTGCGGCCGGCAGCGCGATCAGCGTCCGCACCACCGCCTCGCAGCGCCGCCACAGGCCGACGGGATCGCCGATCCACCGGGTCGGCTCGTGCAGCCACGCTGCCGAGAGCAGCACCGCCGACAGGCTTTGCCGGATCGGCGCGGTTTCGCGCGCGGCCGTATCCGCCGACAGCAGCGCCAGATGAACCGCCGTGACGCGCCAGGCGGCCAGCGCCGTGAACAAGCCGTCGAGCGCCCTTTGTATGACGGCCGAGTGGTAGCGCAGCTGCGAGGATTCGCCGAAGGCTTCGTCGATCACCGGCGCGAGTGCCGCGACGCGGCGGATCAGCTCGCGCCGACCCGGGCGTGTGGCGTCCAACTCCGCGCCCGACAGCGTCAGGGTCGCGGCGAACCGTTCGGCAATCTCGGCCGAGATTGCCGCGAACAGCGCGGCCAGCCGGTGGCGCGCCGATCCGAAATCGGTCGCGGCCAGCACAACCCCGGCGCACACGATGCCGATCGAAATCTCGCTCGCGCGGGTCACCGCAAGATTAAAGGCCGCGCCGTTGAGGCCGCCGGTAGCGCCGAGCTGGTCGGTGGCGATGATTGCCGCTGTGTACCCGGCCAAGGCCGCCGCGTAGGCGGCGAAATTGCGCAGCAAGGTCGCGACCAGCGCGCTCAGCGCTCCCCACAGCGCCAGGCTGACGAGGAAGAGGACCCGGTCCTGCGGGAAACAGGCCGTCAGCACGACCGCCGCGATGGCGCCGATCACGGTTCCGATCAGGCGGAACCAGCCCTTGCGCAACGACGCGCCGAGACGCGGCTGGCACACGATCGCCGCGGTGGTTCCAGCCCAGAACGGGTTGTCGAGCTCGAGCCAGAAGGCGACGTAAAGCGCCAGTGAGACCGAGATCCATAGGCGCAGCCCGAACAGCAGCGTCGGAACGGCCCCGAGCGTCGCGGCCGGCGGCTGCGCGACTTGCGAGGCGGCGATCGGGCGCGCCGGCAATCGTCGGCTAACGTCCGATGCAAAAGCTCCGGTGCCCGTCATCCGCAGCGTCCAACTGCAGTCTCGCCCGAGCCGCCACCTGCCCGGACGGTGTGCGGACATCGGCGAACAGCCCGGCCGGGTATCCGTCCCAACTCAAATGGACCGGCCGGGGCGGCCCGGCGTTGCTCGATCGGGGCATCATGCGCTATCTGGATGGTGTCGGGAACCGCACCCGACCGCCGTCGCTTGGGAGCACCGCGATGCCACAGATATCCGTCTCGAACCGGCCGATCGAAGGCCCGAGCGCTTGGTTGCGCGGCGATGTCCGCGTCGAGGACTGGCGCGTCGATCTGTCCGCGGCCGGCCTCGACGAGATCCGTCGCGTTGTCGAGGAATTGCGCCGCTATCCGCTGCCGACCATCGTGCTCGATCCCGATGATTTTACAATGCCGGCCTGCCGCCAAGCGATGGCTCGGGTGCGCGATATTCTGGCCAGCGGGGTGCGCTTTGCGATCGTCGACCGTCTGCCGACCGCCGAGATGAATACCGAGGAGGCCACTGCGGTCTATTGGCTGCTGTCGAGCATGGTGTCACGCCCGGTCGCACAAAAGCTTGACGGCACCCTGATCTACGACGTGCTCGATACCGGCCAACAGGCATTGCCCGGTTCGGGGATCCGCCCGGACAAGACCAATATCGAGATCCGCTTTCATAACGATAACGCGTACAACAACACACCGCCGGATTATGTCGGCCTCCTTTGTCTGCGTCAGGCGATGAGCGGCGGCCATAGCCGGGTCGTCAGCTTTCACACCGTGCATAACCGGCTGCTGGCGCGCTGCCCCGAGCGGCTGGCGCGGCTATACGAGCCGTTCTGGTTCGACCGGCAGCGCGAGTTTCACCCGGGCGAGAGCCCAATCTTCGCTGCCCCGGTGTTCGTGGACGGCGGCGAGGTCAAGGCCCGGTTCAGCGTGCACCAGATCAACAGCGGCTATGCGCTGAAGGGCGAGCCGCTCGACCCCGCCGGGGGAGCCGCGGTCGCGACGATGCTCGACATCTTCGAGGACGACGCGGCGTCAATCGATTTCGACCTCGAGCCGGGGCAGATGCAATTCGTCGACAACCGGGCCCTCGGCCACAGCCGCACCGCCTTTGTCGATTATCTCGAGCCCGAGGCGCGGCGCCATCTGGTGCGCCTGTGGCTGCGCGACGGTGGCCGGCGCGCCTATCCCGGCTGATCGCGTCCCCAGCTTTTTGTTGCTTGTGGAGCGCCTTGTGATGACCGAGACCCGCGCCGCTAATATCGACCTTGCGGCGGCACTCGCCGAGGCCGAGGAGCGCTATCGCGCCGACAACCCGAAGAGCCTCGCCCAGCACAGTGCCGCCTGCGCGGCGATGCCGGGCGGCAACACGCGCGCCTCGATCCATGTCGACCCGTTCCCGCTGACCATGGCGCGCGGCGCGGCGGCGCGGCTCTGGGACCTCGACGGGCACGAATACGCCGATTTTTTGAGCGAGTTCACCGCCGGGATCTATGGCCATTCGCACCCGGCGATCCGCCGCGCAATAGAGGACGCGCTGGAGGGCGGGCTCAATTATGGTGCGCATGGCGAGGCCGAGGCGCGATTTGCCGCGGCGGTGTGCGCCCGGTTTCCGTCAATCGATCTGGTGCGTTTCACCAATTCCGGCACCGAGGCCAATCTGATGGCGGTCGGCGCCGCGCGCGCGATCACCGGCCGGCCCAAAATCCTGGTGTTTGCCGGCGGCTATCATGGTGGCGTCTTTTATTTCCGCGGCCATGGCAGCCCATTGAACGCGCCATTCGAGTTCCTGCTCGGCCGCTACAACGACCTGGCGGCGGTCGAGAATCTGGTCCGCCCATACCGGGCCGAGCTCGCCGCGATTTTGGTGGAGCCGATGCAAGGCACTACCGGCTGCATCGCGGCCGAGCACGGCTTTCTTGCGGGTTTGCGGGCGCTGGCGAGCGAAACCGGGGCGCTGCTGATCTTTGACGAGGTAATGACCTCGCGGCTGGCGCCGGGCGGCTTGCAGGAGGTGCACGGCATCCTCCCGGACATCACGACCTTGGGCAAATATCTCGGCGGCGGCATGAGCTTTGGCGCGTTTGGCGGGCGCGCCGAGATCATGGAGCGGTTTGATCCGCGCCGGCCCGACGCGTTCCAGCACGCCGGCACCTTCAACAACAATGTGCTGACGATGAATGCGGGTCTGGTCGGGCTAACCGAAATCTACACGCCCGAACGCGCCCGCGCGCTGAACGAGTGGGGCGACGCGCTGCGCCAGCGGCTCAACGCCGTCGTGCGCGGGCACCGGCTGGCGATGCAGTTCACCGGGATCGGCTCGATGATGTCGGTGCACATGACCGACCAGCCGGTCCGCTCCGAGGAGGATGCGGCGCGCGGCAATGCCGCCTTGCGCGACCTCTTTTGGTTCGACCTCGTCGCCCGCGGTCTGTGGTTCGCCAAGCGCGGCATGTTTGCGCTGTCGTTGGCACTCGACGATCGCGACGCCGACCACCTCGCCGATGCTGTCGAAGACTTCGCCCAAACTCGTGGCCCACTGTTCAGCGCAGGCGGCGGCGGTTAGCGTGTGGCCGACCCCGAGCGCCTGCCGCCACCGCCGTTCTGGAGAACACGGTATTTTGCGATGGTTGTCATGGCGAAAGCCGATCGGCGTTGGATTGATCCTGCGGACATTCAGCGTGCCCTGACGGCGCCTCTCAGAAAGGAGCGTCAGCGCGACGGTCGCGTGCGGTATTGGGCTTACGTCCCTGGCCTCAGTACCTATATCCGGGTTGTGACCCTCGCGGATGGTGAAACGGTGCACAACGTATTCAAGGACGGCGATTTCGTCGGATGAACGCCGATCTCGACTACGATCCGGCTACGGACAGCCTCTATATCAAGCTCCGGCCAGGGGCGTCCGTGGACAACCGCATCCTGAGCGATGACGTGGTCATCGACATGGGTGCTGACGGGCAGCCCGTTGGCTATGACATCCAGCATGCGAGCCAGCATGCGGATGTGATTGCCGAGGCGCTCGGCTGCCTGCATCGGAGTCACGCCGCCTAGTCTTAAACGGGACGTTTGGGTGCGCCGATCGAAATCGACGCGAATGGTGGTGGCTCAGGAGCCGGCGGGGCGATAGTATCCGTCGATCGTCGGCGGCCCGTCGCTGTCGACAATGCCGCGTCCGACCAGGTCGAGCAGATGGGCGTGCACCGACCGGCCGGCGGCGCGGCGCAGCCCCGGCTGCAGCCCGACATAAAGCTTGTCCACGATTGCATCGATCCGTCCGGCGCCGGATTTCAGGCATTCGAGAATGCCGGCCTCGCGCTGGCGGCGGTGAGCGATAAAGGCGCGGACGTGGGCGTGCGGCTCGGTGATCGCCGGGCCGTGGGTCGGCCAATAGGTCGCGTCGGGGCGGCCGAGCAATTTGTCGAGCGAGGCCATATAGGCGGCCATGTCGCCATCCGGCGGCGCGATCACGCTGGTCGACCAGCCCATCACATGGTCGCCGCTGAACAGGATGCCGCGATCGGGCAGCGCGAAGCAGAGATGGTTCGAGGTATGGCCCGGCGTGTGCACCGCCTCGAAACGCCAGCCGGGGCCGGCGATGATCTCGCCGTCCTGCACGGTCACATCAGGCGAAAAGTCCCAGTCGCCGCCTTCCTCGACCGCGGGGTCGCCGCGCCGCCCCCCGGCATGCGGGCCAAAGCCAAAGGTTGCGGCGCCGGTCGCCGCCTTCACCGCTGCCGCCGCCGGCGAGTGGTCGCGATGGGTGTGGGTGATCAGGATGTGGGTCACCCGCTCGCCGCTGACGCCCGCCAGCAGCGCCGCGACGTGCTCGTCGAGATCGGGGCCGGGGTCGATCACCGCGACCTCGCCCTCGCCGACGATGTACGTTCCGGTGCCGTGGAAGGTGAACGGGCTCGGGTTGCGCGCGACGATGCGGCGGATTCCGGGGGCCACCTGTTCAAGGCGGCCATATTCAAATGAAAAATCGCGGCGGAATGGGATTTCAGTGGTCATGCTCCGAAACTACCCGAGATCCGCGCGCAGCCCAGGGGCTAAGGTGCTATCGCTTATCCGATCCGGGAAGGAGGTGTGGCGATGAAGATCAGCTTTGATATCGACTGCACGGCGGAAGAAGCGCGCAAGTTTTTTGGGCTCCCCGAGGTGCAGCCGCTGCAGCAGGCGCTTTTGAAAGAGGTGCAGGACCGGATCAGCGCCAACATCAAGGCGATGGACGCCACAGCGCTGATCGACACCTGGCTGCCGGCGACGCTCAAGGGGTTCGAGCAATGGCAGCAGATATTGATGGCGCAAATGGCCGGCGCCTCGGGCCAGAAGAAGTAGCTGTGCCGGTCTCGCTTCAGACGCAGCGCCTCCTGCTGCGGCCATGGCATGACAGCGATCTCGCCGCTTTTACCGAGATGTCCGCCGACCCCGCCGTCATGGAGTTCTTGCTGCCGCTGGCGGGCCCAGTGGGTTGCGAGGCTTGGGCGGCGCGGTTGAAGGCGCATTGGCGCGATCACGGCTTTGGCCGTTGGGTTGTCGAAATCCCTGGGGAGGCGAGCTTTGCCGGGGTCGTGGGTCTCGCCTGGATCCCTTACGCGGCGCATTTCACCCCGGCGGTCGAGATCGCTTGGCGGCTTGGGCGCGCGCATTGGGGGCACGGGTACGCGACCGAGGCCGCGAGCATCGCGCTCGATTATGGCTTTGATCAGCTCGGCCTCGCTGAAATCGTCGCGGTGACGGTGCCGGCCAACCGCCGCTCGCGGGCAGTCATGGAGCGGCTCGGCATGACCCGCGACCCGGCCGACGATTACGACCACCCGAATATCCCCGTAGGTCCGCTGAGACGGCACGTCCTTTACCGGCTGCGCAATCCGCGCCTCGCCTCGTGACCATCCTGCTGGTGCGGCACGGCGAGACTGAGTGGAACCTAGAGCGGCGGTTTCAGGGCCGGTTCGAACTCGCCACTGACCGCGCGCGGCTTGGCCCAGGCCGACGCGATCGGCCGGCTGCTGGCGAGATTGCCCGAAGCCGCCGCGGCGCCGATTGTCGCCAGCCCCCAGGGCCGGGCGTATCGAACCGCCCAGATCATCAACGAGCGGCGCGGCGCCGCCGGCGAGATCGCATCGGACGACCGGCTGCGCGAGCATTCGCTCGGCTCCTGGGACGGTCTGACCTATCGCGAAATCGCGGCTCGCTTACCCGGGATTTTCGACGGAGACGGGCACCATGAATGGTATTTCCGGTCTCCCGACGGCGACAGCTACGCCGCTCTCGCCGCCCGTATCGGCGAATGGCTCGATGAGCAGGACGAGGCCGTTTCGATCATCGTCGTCGCGCACGGGCTGGTCAGCCGCGTCCTGCGCGGGCTTTACGGCAAGCTGCCGCGGCATATCGCATTGACCTTGCCGGTGCCGCAGGACCGAGCTTTCCTGCTAGCTGACGGTGCTATCGCAGAGCTTTCTGTGCCGAGCCATCGTCCAGGCAGGTGAGGGGATCAATCCACCTTGACCAGCTTTTGCAGGGCGCGCAGGCCGGGGGGGAAGCCTTGGCCTTGGTAGCGGTTGCCCCAGTTGGTGAACGACACCTCGCCGACATAGATGTCGCCGCGCAAGTCGACGGCGAGCCCGTGCGGCGACATGAACTGGCCGGGCTCGAGCCCGGCCGGGCGGGTGCCGAGCCGGGCCAGCATCTCGCCCGTGTGCGAATAGATGCTGACCCGCGGGCCGATGCCCGGATGGTCGTAATTGACCCCCATGCCGCCGCCGATCTCGCCGATGTAGAAGCGCGGCGTCCTGGTGCCGCTCTCCATATAGAGGCCGGAAGGGCGATGCATGTTGTTCCACTGCGCCTCGTACTTGCCGTTGCCGTCGAACACCTGGATGCGATGGTTCTCGCGGTCGGCGACATAGACCCAGCCATCCGGGTCGCAGCACACATTGTGGGCGATGTTGAACTGGCCCGGATCGGTGCCGGGCTCGCCCCACGACAAGAGCAACTTGCCGTCGGGCGAGTATTTGTGCACGCGGGCATTGCCGTAGCCGTCCGACACGTAGATGTCGCCCTGCGGCGACAAGGCCGTATGGGTGCAGCGATGGAACGGCTCGCCGCTCATATAGGGGGCGGGCTTGCCGGCGATCCCAAGGGTCAGGAGCACCCGGCCTTCGAGGGTGCATTTGCGCACCGTATGGTCGCCGTCATCGGTCAAAAACAGCGTGTCGTCGGCGGCCATGTAGACGCCGTGCGGGCGGTGAAAGGTGCCCTCGCCCCATGAGCGCAGAAAATTGCCGTTGCGGTCGAACACCATCATCGGATGCGCGCCGCGGCTAAAGGCATAGACATTGTCGTGCCGGTCGACCCCGACCGCGGCGACATCGGCATCCCACTTCCAGCCTTCGGGTAATTTCGCCCAATCGTCCGCGACCTGGTAGCGGAAGCCGTCGGTTCCGAGAATGGCCGCCATGGCGTTTCCTCCTCGCAAGATTTGGCCGATTATAGCCCGATCCTGGGGCGGCTCAACGCGCAGCCGGGCGCGCCGGGCGCAACGGGCTCAGCCGCGCCGGAAAGCACACGGCGATGACAAAGGTCAGCACCGCGGTCAAGGTCGCGACCCAGTAGACCTCGTGCAAGGCCGCCGCGACCGCATCGGTCAGGCGCGTGATCTCGGCGGGCCCGAGGCTATGGCGCAGCGTCGGCTCCAAGAGCCGGTTGACCGCGTCGGCCGCGTCGGGCACCCGCCGGAACACACCGAAATTGAGGATGGCGCCCCCGAGTGCCGCGCCAAACGACTGGCCGATCACCCGCATGAACATGTTCGAGCCGGTGGCCACACCCCGCTCGTGCCAGCCGACGCTGGCCTGGATCGACACCAGAAAAGCGGTGTTGCAGGCGCCCATGCCGATGCCCATGACCAAGGAGCCGGCCGCCGGCCAGAGAATTTCGCTGCTCGGCGCCAGCTGGGTCAGCATCGCCGCGCCGGCCGCGAGCGCCACTCCGCCCAGCGCCGCGGCCAGCCGATACGAGGTGCGGATCATCAGCCGGCCGGCGGCGAACGAGGCGAACATCCAGCTGACCGACATGCAGCCGAGCACCAGCCCGGCAATGGCCGGGCTGCGGCCCATCACACCCTGCACATAGGTCGGCAGAAAGGCGCTGACCGCCATCATCGTCGAGCCGGTGCCGAAAATGCCGAAATTGGCGAGGGCGATGACCCGGTTGCGCCACAGCCGGAACGGCACCATCGGCTCCGGCGCGCGGGCTTCATGCACGCCGAGCGCCACCAGCATCGCCAGCCCGAGCCCGACGAGCGAGGCGAGGCTGCTGGCGTCGAGGCTGCGCGCCTGCACCAGCGCCAGCATCGGCGCGCCGACGCCGACGATCAGCAAGAACGCCCCGAGATAGTCGATGCGGTGCGGCCGGCGCTCGACCCGCTCGGGCAGATAGACCGCGAACATGGCGATGCTGGCCGCACCGATCGGCAGATTGACCCAGAACACCACCGCCCAATTGACGTGCACGACCAGAAAGGCGCCGAGCGCCGGGCCGACGATCGCCGAGACGCCGAACACGCTCGACAAGTAGCCCTGCACCCGGGCCCGCTCGGCCGGAGTGTAGATGTCGCCGATCACGGTGCTGGCGATCGGCTGGATCGCCCCGGCGCCGACACCCTGGATGGCGCGAAAGATCACCAGCACCAGCATCGTGCGGGCCAGGCCGCACAAGGTGGTGCCGACCAGAAAGATGCCGGTGCCGACAAAGAAAACCCGCTTGCGCCCGTAGATGTCGGCCAGCCGGCCGTAGATCGGCACCGACACCGCCATCGTCAGGAGGTAGGCGGCGAACACCCAGCTGAACAGCCGAAACCCGCCGAGATCGCCGACGATGGTCGGCATCGCGGTGGCGACGATCGTGCTCTCGACCGCGGCCATAAAGGTCGCCATCAGCGCCGCCATCAGCACCATGCCGCGCCGCTGGACGAGGCTGGTCGGTAGTTGCGGCGGGGCCGCGGCCTGGTCCAAACCTCGCCTCCGATTTGGGCAAAAGCCGACTTTAAGGCGGGCCAACGCGCCAGGACAATGCGCGACCGGCTGCATCCGCCGGGGGGCTGTCCTGCGCGCCGCCCGAGCCCGGCTCGGGGTTGTCAGCGCTGCGGCGATCGCCGACCATGGCTGCCGGATGCGATCGGGAGGGAAGGCGCATGAAATACGACCTGCTGCTGACCGGTGGCGAGGTGCTCGACCCGGCCGCCGGGCTGCGCGGCGTGATGGACATCGGCATCGCCGGCGGCAAGATCGTCGCGGTAGCGCCTTCGCTGCCGCAAGCGGAGGCGCGCCGCACGATCGGCGCCAAGGGCCGGCTGGTGACGCCGGGGCTGGTCGACATCCACGCCCATATCTTTGTCAACGCGCATGATATGGCCGGCGACACCGACCGGTTCTGCCGGGGGAGCGGGGTCACCACCTTGTGCGACGCCGGCAGCACCGGGTCGGCCACTTTTGCCGGGCTGCGCCAGGTCATCGATCGTGAGGTGCGCACCCGCACCCGCGCCTTTGTCAATCTGTCGGCGATCGGCATTGTTGGCACCGGGCGCGGCGGCGAGCTGGCGCATTTCCCCTATGCCGACCCCGAGGGCTGCGCGCGCACGATCAACGAGAACCCGGATCTGGCGATCGGCGTCAAGCTACGCTATGGGCCGGGCCTCGTCTGGGAATACACCGCCGAGCCGGTCAAATTGGCGCGTCGCGCTGCGGACATGGCCGGCGGCGTGCCGATGATGATGCACATCACCGACTCGCCGATCCCATTGCCCGAATTGCTCGCCCATATGAAGCCCGGCGACATCGTCACCCACTGCTATCACGGCCGCGCCCACGGCATCATGGGCCAGGAAAAGCAGCTGGTGCTGAAGGAGGTCGTCGAGGCGCAGCGCCACGGCATCATCTTCGATTGCGCGCACGGGCGAAACCATTTCAGCTTTCCGCTGATCGAAAAGGCGCTCGACCAGGGCTTTCTGCCCGACACGATCTCGACCGACCTGACCTTTACCAGCGCGACCCACGGGCCGGTCTTCGACCTGCCGACGACGATGTCGAAACTCTTGCACTTCGGCATGCCGCTCGACGAGCTGGTCAGGCGGTCGACGGCCGCCCCGGCGAAGATCCTCGGCTATCAAGGCACGGTTGGAACTCTGGCGCCGGGCGCCAACGCCGATATCGCGCTGTTCGAGCTGCGCGACGGCAATTTCGAATTGCGCGACAGCGACGGCAACACCATCACCGCCAAGCGCCGACTGATCGCGCAGATGACGATCAAGGACGGGCGCATCTGGTACGAGCGGCCCGGCGAATAAGCCGCCGAGATTGCGGCTAAGCCTCGGATCAGGGGGCGACGCTGACCGACGCGACTGATCCGCTCCCGTAAGGGCGTCGGAAACAGCCGATGGCCGCGTCGGACCCCGCGATCAAAATTACCGGAGCATCCGCGGCGCAGCCGCGGGCCTGGGGCGCGGCGCTGGCCGCGGTCGCCGGCAGCGTGCTGGTCGGCTTTATGCCGATTATGACCTTGCAGCTCTACAAGGCGGGGATCAGCGCCCCCTCGATGCTGGTGTGGCGGTATGGCCTGGCGCTGGTCCCGCTGGGCGCCGCGGCCGTGGTAGCTGGGCACGACTTTCGCGCGGCCCTGCGCCGAGGCGCATGGCAAATCGCGCTGGTCGGGGCCACGCTCGGCGCCGGGCAGACCCTGTGCTTCTGGGAAAGCCTGCACACTCTCGACACCAGCATCGCGGTCCTGCTGTTCTACACCTACCCGGCGCTGACCCTGGTGCTCGACCGGCTGATCTTCAAGCGGCCGATCCGCAGGCGAGCGGCGCTGTGCGTGGCGCTGATCCTGCTCGGCGCCGGGCTGATCACCGTGCCGGGGCTGCGCGGCGGCGGCCTCGATACACGCGGGCTGATGTGGATTTTGCCGTCGCCGGTCATCTATGCGCTCTATCTCGCCGCCAACTCGGTGCTGATGCGGCGCCACCCGCCGCTGATCGGCGCGGTTTTTCTCTATCTCGGCCTGCTCGTCAGCTTCGCAGGCACGATCCTGTGGCTCGGGCTCGACGTGCCGGCCGCGCCAGAGACCTGGCTGTTGGTCCTGATCATCGCCCTCGGTCCGGGCGCGCTCACCGTCACCCTGTTTGCCTACAGCGTGCCGCGGCTCGGACCGGCCAGCTACGCGGTCATCGCCAATTGCGAGCTGGTGACGGTGATCCTGATCGGGGTGCTGGGCCTCGGCGAAAAGCTGACCGCGGCGCGTACGATCGGCGCCGGCCTGGTTCTCGGCGGCATCGTCCTGCACGGGGTTTTCCGCAACACGAGAGCGCGTTGAGAGCGGTAGCCTCTTAAATGCGGGTGTCGTGGATATCGCAACCGGTCTCGTGCGCGCAGATCACCCGATTTTATCGGCATCACAAAATTATTTACCCTGAATGCGAGATTGTTAGAGACATACCGTGAACATAGAGATATAACCGTCCGCAGAGGGGTGCCCTCGCGACATATAGCCCCTCTGGCCGCCGCCGCCAGCGCTCATCGAAATTGGGAGATCAGCATGGGCCGCCTCTATTTTATCGCCATCGTTGTTCTTGTTATGTTCGAAACAATATCGATGCCGGTGTCGGCGCAGCCCGGCATGGCCGCCCCGGCCGCCCGCGGCGCCGCCGCCTGCGCCGCCGACCCATGGATCGACGTGCGCTGCTATGGCGCCACCGGAAACGGCAACACCGACGACACCGCCGCCGTCAACCGCGCGCTCGCCGCGGCCCTGGCCGCCGACGCGCCGCTGTTCTTCCCGCATGGCACCTTCAGGCTGACCCGCACCCTGGTCATCGATTACCAGAGCCGGGCCGATACCGGCTTTCGCCTGATCTCGATGGGGGCCGTCCTCGACGGCAAATCGATCTCCGCGCAACCCGTATTGGCGATTGATTGCTCGGGCGGCACGGCGACTTCTCCCAAGGGGTGCTTTTACTTCAACGAGCAGGGAACCCTGTTTGTCAACGCCAACAGCGACAGCTATGCCGTCGTTATTGGGCTAACCGATTTTTCCGACGCGCAGAACTCGCTGAAGATCGATCATCTGATCGTCAACAATGCCGGCGCCGGCAAGCGGGCCGGTGGGCTCGAACTCAACTATGTGCTCAATTCGCAGATTTTCGCGGTTGCCGATTCGGCGGGCGGCGGCGCCGGCATCGCCTTGGAGCAGACCCAGATTTCCCGCATCAGCGGCGCCGGATCGGCCAGCGCCAAAGGCGGGGTCGGCCTGTTGTTCGAGCACGGCTACAGCTTTGCCAACACGATCGACGCGATGGATCTCGAAGTGGCGCCCACCTGCCTGGCAATCGATTCGCGCAAGGCTGCTCACAATACCTTTATCTCGCCCTATTTGGCCTGTGCGACGGCGGTCGACGCACGGGCAGGCAACGACACCCATCTGGTCAATCCGCTGTTTGGCGGCAATGTCAGGACGCGGTTTGCCGCCGCGGTCGGGATCGCCATGACCCCGTGAGGCGGCGGCAGCCTCTGCACTTGAGGCGGGCCGCCTGACGCCCTCGCGGCGGGCGGAGATAAGAGCGGCATCGAGCCCGCGCAGGCCAGCGGCGCCTACAACTGGCGCCTTTGACAACGGGTCGCCGGCGGTCCACATCTGCAAGGGTCAGACGGCCGGGCGGCCGCTCTCGGCCATCGGCGGGGAGAGGAAAGTCCGGGCTCCACGGAGGTGCGGTGCCGGGTAACGCCCGGCGGGGGCAACCCCAGGGAAAGTGCCACAGAAAGGATACCGCCGAGCCCGATCGCGGCAGCCCCGCGGGTGGGCGGCAAGGGTGAAATGGTGCGGCAAGAGCGCACCGCGCCGCCGGCAACGGCGGCGGCACGGAAAACCCCACCGGGAGCAAGACCAAGTAGGAGCGGCCGGCGCCCGCGGATCGATCCACCGGAACGGTCCTCGAGCGCCAGGCGGGCCTTCGCGCCGCCGCTCGGGTCGGTCGCATGAGGCGCCGGGCGACCGGCGCCCCAGAGGAATGGCCGCCGCCGCCACCGCAAGCCTCATGGGCGACAGCCTGGAGGCAGCCGGAGGCGGGCACAGAACCCGGCTTACAGGCCGTCTGACGCCGTTCGTCCGCGCCAGGCGCCATGACCATCGCCCGCGCCCGTGCGTCGTCGCGGGTATGCAAGGGGCGGCCGGGGTGGACGGTTCCGCGGATCGAACCGGGATAACTGCAGTTTCCGGGGGACAAGCCTGTGGAACGGCCTTTGTGTGATTGCCCGCCGCCTCTATCCCGCTCAAGGTGCCCTTGTGTGGTCGATCCGCTGGTCTTTGTGGCTGCAGCCGTTGACTGGCGAACAGCTCGCGGGCAATGTCGTTGGCTCGCACACCGCACGCGGGGGGAGGAACGGGCGACCCTAGGGGTCGGGTCGCCCGCTTCGCCTCGGTCCCCGATCTGCCAGGCGCGCCCCGGCAGCGCGATCGACCGGTGCCTCAGCTGTGGGGCGCAACCCGTTTCGCTGGTGGATTTCACTCGCCAGGTTCGGGACTCTTATGCCATAGTTTTGGCATTGTTTCAGGACCAGCGATTGGCGACTGCCATGGCTCGAGACGTGAACCCGCTGAAATCTGAGTTGATCACCCTCTCGCTCAACGTCCAAACCGTGTGGTATCTCGATCGCCTCGTCGAAACCGGGGTCTACGGCAATAACCGGACGGAGGCGGCGAGGGTAGCCCTCTACGACCATTGCAAGATGCTGATCGCCGACGGGACATTGGCGATGGCGCCGCGCTTGCCAAGCAAAGAGGTCTCGGTGCCCGGGTGAGCGCCCGTCACCCGCGGTGATCCTCGGCGCGCGACCGCGCGAAACCAGCAGAACAGAGCGCGCTGATCTGAAGCATGGCCAAAGCATCCCTTGGGTTTCGGGACTCGCGTCAGCCCGCCCGCGAACGGCGGCAGTAGGCCGGGCTAGCGCCGAATTCCGCCGCATTGCCGCCCATCGGCCGCCCGGCCCAGCGGGGAAGCTGTGCCCGTTTCGGCATTTTGGGCGATCGCAGGTCTCGTCTTCCGCCGCCGCACTGAGACAGTCTTCCTCCACCTTGCGTCGTATACGGCCGCGGCGACTACATGCTGTGGTCGATCGACCGCGAGCTCACAAAATACAAAATCTGAAGTTTTATTTCAAAACTGCATTGACGCCCATAAATCCCCATGCTATCCCATGCTCACCCATGGACGGGTGCGGCCGATGGGGGGAACTTCGGCAGCACCTATCGGGCGCCCCTTGCCGAGCGTCCAGGGGCGAGCGTTGGGGGAAGAAGTGGCATGTTCCTGTCCACTTACGTGAACAAGGTCGACCGCAAGGGGCGAGTTTCAGTGCCGGCGACCTTTCGCGCCGCCTTGGCGGCCCAGCGCTTTCCGGGGATTGTCGCGTTCCCGTCGTACAAATATCCTGCGCTCGACGCCAACGGCATCGATCGGATGGAGGAGCTGATCGCCCGGCTCGACGCCCTCGAAGAGTTCTCCGACGAGCACGAGAACCTCTCGGCGTTGATGTTCGCCTCCTCGCAGCGGCTGCCGTTCGACCCCGAAGGCCGGATCGTGCTGCCGCCCGATCTCGCCGAGCATGCCGGGATCGGCGACAGCGCGGCCTTTGTCGGTCTTGGCAAAAGCTTTCAGATCTGGGAGCCCGGCCGGTTCTCCGAGCATCTGGCGAATTTGCGCGAACGCGCCCGCCGCCAGGGAACCAAAATCCCGCCGTTTGCCGCGGCCGGCGATCGGGGCCGCGAATGAGTCGCCGACGCCGCCCCAACCCGCCACAAGGTGCGGTCGAAGTCGGCGGCGCCGCGAGCGCCGGCGGCGCGGCCGCGGGGCATGTGCCGGTTCTCGCCGACGCGGTGATCGACGCACTCGCGCCGCGCGCCGGCGCGCTCTACATCGACGGCACCTTTGGCGCCGGCGGCTACAGCCGGGCATTGCTGGCCGCCGCGCGATGCCGCGTCGTCGCGATCGATCGCGATCCCGAGGCGGTGCGCCGCGGCCGCGAGCTGGCGCTGGCCCATTGCGGTCGGCTCGCCGTGCTCGAAGGAAATTTTGGCGAGGTGGACCGGCTGCTCGGGCCGGAGGCTGCCAGTCCGATCGCCGGGATCGCCTTTGATCTCGGGGTTTCCTCGATCCAGCTCGACACTCCTGAACGCGGGTTCTCGTTCCGCTTCGACGGCCCCCTCGACATGCGCATGAGCGGCGCCGGGCAAAGCGCCGCCGATCTAATTGCCGCCCTTTCCGAGGCCGAATTGGCCCGGCTGATCCGCGATTTCGGCGAGGAGCGGTTTGCCCGCCGGGTGGCCCGCGCGATCGTCGCCGAGCGGCGGCGCGGCCCGATCGGCCGCACCCTCGAGCTTGCCCGGATCGTGCGCGCAGCGGTGCCGACGACTGAGCCTGGGCTCGATCGGGCCACCCGCACCTTCCAGGCGCTGCGCGTCGCGGTCAACGACGAGCTCGGCGAGCTCGATCGCGGGCTCGAAGCGGCCGAGCGGCTGCTGATGCCCGGCGGCCGGCTCGCAGTGGTGTCGTTTCATTCGCTCGAGGATCGGCGCGTCAAGGCCTTCCTGAGGCAACGCAGCGGCGCCGCACCGCATACGTCGCGCCACGAGCCCGCCTCGCGCGAGATTGCGGCGCCGAGCTTTCGGCTGCTGCATCGACGGGCGGTCACGCCCGGTCCCGAGGAAACCGCCCGCAACCCGCGCGCGCGGGCGGCCCGGCTGCGCGCGGCGGAGCGAACCGCCGCCCCACCTTGGTCGCCGGCGCGCGGCCGGCCACAGGGGCAGGTCGCATGATGGGGCAGGTCGCATGATCAAGCTCTCCACCCTGTTCTGGCTGATTTTGGTGTCGGCGACGGGGTTTGCCATGTTCGCGGTCAAGTATGAGGTCCAGGCGCTCGCCGACCAGCTGGTGCAAACCACCAACCGCGCGGCCGAGGCCGAGCACCAAGTCCGCGTCCTCGATGCCGAATGGGCCTATCTGAACCGCCCGGACGCGCTGGCCGAGATGAACCAGCGCTACCTGAACTTAGCGCCGATAGCCACCAAACAGCTTTATGCCAGCGTCGCCGACATCCCGTTGCGCCCGGCGCCGCCGCCGCAGGTCGAGACGGTCGCCGCCGTGGCGCCAGCCGTGAACCAGACGCTGCGGCCAGCGGGGGGCGGGACCCGGTCGCCGCCGAACCAACCGATCGAAGAAGGCCCCCCGGTGCAGAGTGCCGAGCCGGTCAGGCCGGCGCCGGTCAGGGTGGCGTTCCGGCCGAGGCCGTCCCATCGGGCGCAATCGCTCGATGCGCTGATCGCGCAGATCGCAGAGAGCCGGTGATGAGTGCCGTTCGCCAATTTGGCGACAACCCATGCCGGCCGCGGCATTTCAAGCCGCCGCCCTGCACCCCGGTGGTGCCCGACGGCCCGGCAAGACGGGCGCTCGACGGAGGCCGCCGCCGGCTCTCCGTCGCCAGCGCCGTGTTCATCGTGCTGTTTTTGATGCTCGCGGTGCGGCTCGTCCAGGTCACCCTGCTGCCAGGCAATGTCGCGGTGCCTAAGATCGCCCGGTTCCATCCGGTGCCGCCGCCGCTGCCGGGGCGTGCCGACATCGTCGACCGCAACGGCAGGCTGCTGGCGACGACCCTGGCGAGCCCCTCGCTTTATGCCGATCCCCGACAGATCGTCGACGCCGCCGACGTCGCGCGCAAGCTCGTCGCGGCGCTGCCAGGTCTCGACCGCGCCGAGCTTTTTGCCAAGCTCAGATCGGGCAAGCGCTTTGTGTGGGTTAAGCGGCATTTGACGCCCGACCAGGAGTATGCGGTCAACCAGCTCGGGATCCCGGGCCTGCAATTCGAGCGCGAGGAGAAACGCGTCTATCCCTACGGCAACCTGTTGTCGCATGTGGTCGGATACACCGGGATCGATGATAATGGCCTGGCCGGCATCGAGCGCGGGCTCGACGACCAGCTGCGCGGCCGGCAGGAGCCGCTGCAGCTATCGATTGATCTGCGCCTGCAATATGTGCTGCACCAAGAATTGCAGCGGGTCGTCGACGAGTTCACCGCCAAGGGCGCCGACGGGCTGATCATGAACGTCAACACCGGTGAAATCCTGGCGATGGTGTCGTTGCCGGATTTCGATCCGAACCATCCCGACACGCCCGATCCGAACCACCCGGAAATTCCGGTGGCCGAGCGGATGTTCAACCGGGTGACGCTGGGCGATTATGAGATCGGCTCCGTCTTCAAAATCTTCACCACCGCGATGGGGCTCGATTCGGGCGCAACGACGATGACCGGGAGATTTGACGCGACCAACCCGATCCACATCGGCCGCTTCACGATCTCCGATTATCACGGCAAGCATCGCTGGGAGAGCGTGCCGGAAATTCTGATGTACTCGTCAAATATCGGCGAGGCCAAGATCGCGCTTGCCGTCGGCGCCCAGCGGCAGCAGGAATATCTGCGCCGGTTCGGGCTGCTGACCGCGCCGACCCTCGAGCTGAAGGAGATCGGCAAGCCGCACTATCCGGCGCATTGGCGCGAGGTCAATGTAATGACGATCGGCTTTGGCCACGGCATTTCGGAGACGCCGCTGCAGATCGCTTCGGCCGCCTCGGCGCTGGTCAATGGCGGAATTCTGCGCCAGGCGACGCTGCTCAAATTGCCGCCGGGCGATGCGCCGCAAGGCCGGCAGGTGATCTCGGCGGAAACCTCGGATCACATGCGCAAGCTGTTGCGTCTGGTGGTCGAGTTCGGCACCGGCGAGATGGTGGACGCCCCCGGCTATGTTGTCGGCGGCAAGACCGGCACCGCCGACAAGGTCGTGGGCGCGCGCTATGCCGATCGCAAGCTGCTGTCGAGCTTTCTCGGCGTGTTCCCAATGAATGCCCCCAAATACCTGGTTTTGGCGATGGTCGACGAGCCGCACGGCAACAAGGCGAGCCACGGTTTCGCCACCGCCGGCTGGACCGCGGCCCCGGCGGTCGGCCGCACCATCGTGCGCATCGCGCCGCTGCTGCACGTACGCCCGGTTGACGAAAGCTCGCCCGCGATCGCGCAGGCACTGATGCCGGCAAGCCTGCAAGGCAAGCGGATTGAAGATTACTGAGCTGATCGATCGCGCCGGTTGGCCGACGGGCGCCGGCCCGCAGGGCGATCCGGAGATCACCGGGCTTACCGCTGATTCGCGCGCGGTTCTTCCGGGCTTTCTGTTTGCCGCCCTGGCCGGGACACAGCGCGACGGGCGTGCCTTTGCCGGGGAGGCGGTGGCGCGGGGCGCGGCCGCGATCCTGACCGACGATGAGGCGGCGCTGGCCCTGCCGCCGCAAAGCCGCGCCGGCATTGCCATCGTCACCGACCCGAACCCGCAGCGCCGGCTGGCGCAGTTGGCCGCTCGGTTTTACGGCCGGCAGCCGCGCATCGTTGCCGCGGTGACCGGGACCAACGGCAAGACCTCGGTCGCCCATTTCACCCGCGAGATCTGGACCCTTGCCGGGCACCCCGCGGCCAGCCTCGGGACCCTCGGGCTGGCGACCCCGGCTGGGCGCCGCCCCGGCGCGCTGACAACCCCCGATCCGGTGGCCTTGCAGCGCGATCTCGCCGCCCTCTGCGCGCATGGGATCGAGCATGTCGCGATCGAGGCGTCGAGCCATGGCCTCTGCTCAGCACCGTCTCGACGGGCTGTCGGTCGCGGCGGCCGCTTTTACCAATTTGACCCGCGATCACCTCGATTATCACGGCGATATGGGCCGGTACCGGGCCGCCAAGGAGCGGCTGTTCACGACGCTGCTGACGCCGGGCGGGCCCGCGGTCCTGAATCGCGACAGCGGCGAGTTTCCGCGGCTGGCGGCGTTGTGCCGCAACCACGGCCATCGGGTGCTCGGCTATGGCGCCGATCCGGCCGCGGAATTGCGGCTGGTGGCCGCCCGGGTGCGGCCCGGCGGCCAGGATCTTTCGCTCGAGGTGCTCGGGCGGCGCCATGACCTGTTTTTTCCGCTGCTCGGCGAATTCCAGGCGACGAACGCGCTCTGCGCGGTCGGGCTGGCGGTCGCGACCGGGGTGCCGGCGGATATCGCGACCGCGGCTCTCGCCCGGTTGAGCGGGGTTCCGGGCCGGCTCGAATTTGTCGCCGAAGGCAGCGGCGGCGCACCGATCGTTGTGGATTACGCCCACACCCCCGATGCGCTCGCGACCGTGCTCGGCGCATTGCGCCCGCATGCGCCGGGCCGGCTTATTGTGCTGTTCGGCTGCGGCGGCGACCGCGACCCCGGTAAGCGTGCGCTGATGGGGCGGCTCGCGGCAGCGGCGGCCGACCGGGTCTATGTCACCGACGACAACCCGCGCGGCGAGGACCCGACCGAGATCCGCCGCGCGATCCTGGCCGCCGCACCGGGTGCGATCGAGATCGGCGATCGGCGCCGCGCGATCGAGACGGCGATCGCCGATTTGGCAGCCGGCGACCTGCTGTTGATCGCCGGCAAAGGCCACGAAACCGGGCAGATCGTCGGCGGTGAGACATTCCCGTTCGACGACGCCGCGGTTGCTCGCGAGATCCTCGCCCGGCGGGTCGCAAGATGACGCCGTTGTGGACGGCCGCGGCCGCCGCCCGCGCCACCGGCGGCACCGGGCCCACCGGCTGGGCAGCCGGCGGTGTTTCGATCGATACCCGCAGCTTGGCCGCGGGGGAGCTGTTCGTAGCCTTGCGCGGCCCCAACCATGACGGCCACGATTTTGTCGAAGCGGCGTTCGCGCGCGGTGCGGCGGCGGCGATGGTTGATCGCCCGGTCCCCGGGCTGCCTGCGCAGATGTCGCTGTTGCGGGTCGGCGACACGCTTGCCGGGCTCGCCGCACTCGGCGAATTTGCCCGCGCCCGCAGTGCCGCGCGGATCGTCGCGGTCACCGGCAGCGTCGGCAAGACCGGGACCAAGGAGGCGCTGCGTTTGGCGCTCGGCGCCTGCGGGCGAACCTTCGCCTCCGCCGGCAGCTTCAACAACCACTGGGGCGTCCCGCTGTCGCTCGCCCGCATGCCGCCGGACGCGGCCTACGGGGTTTTCGAGCTGGGCATGAACCACCCTGGCGAGATCGCCCGCCTGACCCGGCTGGTGCGTCCGCACGTCGCGGTGATCACCACGGTCGAGCCGGTCCATCTCGGCTTTTTTCAGTCGGTGGAGGCGATCGCCGAGGCCAAGGCGGAGATCTTTGGCGGGCTCGAGCCGGGCGGAATCGCCGTCCTCAACCGAGACAATCCGCATTATCCGCGCCTGGCGGCGGCGGCAAAACGCGCTGGGGCCGCCGAGGTGATCGCGTTTGGCGCCGATCCCGGATCGAGGGTCCGGCTCGTCGAATGCGTCCTGCAGCCGCGCGGCAGCACGGTCGAGGCCGCGCTCGACGGCCTCAAGCTGCGCTTCCGCCTCCCGGTGCCGGGGCGGCATTGGGTCAGCAATGCGCTCGCGGTGCTGGGCGCGGTCATGGCGGCCGGCGGCGACCCGCGCCGCGCCGCCGAGGCGCTTCAGCATTTCGAAGCGATGCCGGGGCGAGGCCGGCGCCATGAGCTCGCGTGGCGCGGTGGCACCCTCACTCTGATCGACGAGAGCTACAATGCGAGCCCGGCCGCGATGGAGGCGGCGCTCGCGGTGCTCGGCGACTCGATGCCCGTTGCCGGGGGCCGGCGGGTGGCGGTGCTGGGCGACATGCTCGAGCTCGGCGCCGCCGCCGAGCGCCTGCACCGCGAGTTGGCGACGCCCCTGGCCGCGGCCGGCGTGGACCGCGTCTTTCTGATCGGCGGTGCGATGGCGGAGCTCGACGCCGGGTTGCCCGCGGCGACCCGCGGCGGGTTGTGGCCGTCGGCCGAGCAAGCTATCCCTGCGCTCCTCGACTTTCTCCAACCCGGTGACATCGTGACGGTCAAAGGCTCCTACGGCGTGCATGTCGATCGCATCGTCGAGCGGCTGATCGCCGCAGCGGCGCGGCCCGAGACCTGACCCGATGCTTTACCGGCTGCTTTACCCGTGGGCGGATCAGGTGCAAGCCCTCAATCTGTTCCGCTACATCACCTTTCGCTCGGGTGGGGCGGTCGTCACCGCGCTTTTGATCAGCTTCATTTTTGGCCGGCCGATCATCGCCTGGCTGCGCTCCAAGCAAACCAACGGCCAGCCGATTCGCCTCGACGGACCGCAAGGTCATTTGGTTCGCAAAAAGGGCACGCCGACGATGGGCGGGTTTCTGGTCCTGCTCGCATTGACGGTCGCGACCCTCTTATGGGCGGATTTGACCAACCCCTATGTGTGGATTGTGCTGTTGGTGACGGTCGGGTTCGGGCTGATCGGCTTTTTTGACGATTACCGAAAGCTGACCAGCAATTCGCATCGGGGATTGTCAGGCCGGACCAAGCTGCTGCTCGAAATTGCGGTCGCCGCACTCGCCTGCTTTGTGCTCGATCGCGTGATCCCGGCGCCGCTGGCGAACACGCTGGCGGTGCCGTTTTTTAAAAACGTGCTGATCGACCTCGACGGGCTGTTTGTGCCGTTCGGCATCCTGGTCGTCGTCGGCGCCTCGAATGCGGTCAACCTGACCGACGGTCTCGATGGGCTGGCGATCGTGCCGGCGATGATCGCGGCCGGGTGCTTTGCCTTGATCGCCTATCTGGTCGGCAATGCGATTTTCGCCAACTACCTGCAGCTGCATCACGTTCCCGGCGCCGGCGAGTTGACCGTGTTTTGCGGCGCCATGGTCGGGGCCAGCCTCGGGTTTCTGTGGTTCAACGCGCCACCGGCAATGGTCTTTATGGGCGACACCGGGTCGCTCTCGATCGGCGGCGCGCTCGGCACCATCGCCGTCGTCACCAAGCACGAACTGGTGCTGGCGATCATCGGCGGGCTCTTTGTCCTCGAAGCCGTCTCAGTGATTGTTCAGGTCGCCAGCTTCAAGATCACCGGGCGACGCGTCTTCCGGATGGCGCCGCTGCATCATCATTTCGAGCAGAAAGGCTGGGAGGAGCCGACCATTGTGATCCGCTTCTGGATCATCGCCTCGATCCTGGCGATCGCCGGGCTCGCGACCTTGAAGCTGCGCTGACCGGCGATGGTCGGCTTCATACAATTAGTGGCTGGCCGCTCTGATATCGGCTATATCTGCGAAATGGATCGAGGACGAGCGGCTGCGCTTGGCAGCGCCCCCGGCCCTGACGGCGAGGATCAACCGCGATGAGGTTCGCCCGCATCGATCAAAGCCCGGTGGCGCGCTGGTGGTGGACCGTGGACCGCTGGAGCCTCGCTGCGCTCGGCATGCTGATGGGGTTTGGCGTCATCATGAGCCTGGCCGCGAGCCCGGCGGTGGCCGAGCGGATCGGCTATGACGGGATGCATTTTGTGCGGCGCTATCTGGCCCTGCTGCCGGTGACGATCGCCGTGATGTGGCTGATTTCACTGCAAACGCCGCGCACGGTTCGGCGCATCGCGATGATCGGCTTCGGGCTCAGCCTGGTGCTGCTGGCGCTTACCTTTGTCGTGGGCGCCGACATCAAGGGTGCGCGCCGATGGATCAATTTCCCGCTGGTGGCGCTCCAGCCCTCCGAATTTGTCAAGCCGTGCTTCGCCATCGTCACTGCCTGGCTGTTGTCCGAGCAAAAGCTGCGCCAGGGTTTTCCGGGCCAGTTGATTGCCGGTGCGCTGCTGCTGCTAATTGTCGGCATGCTGATCGCGCAACCCGACATCGGCATGGCCGTCGTGGTGATGGCAGTGTGGTTTGGGCAAATTTATCTGGCCGGGGTGCGCCTCTACTGGCTCGGGCTGTTCGGCCTCGGCGGGGTCGGCGCGATGGCCGCCGCCTACGAATGCGTGTCGCATGTCAGGGTCCGGGTGGATCATTTCTTCGCCCCGGTCGCCGATGGCGGCTACCAGGTCAACCGCTCGCTGGAGGCGTTCGCCAATGGCGGGTTGTGGGGCCGCGGCCCGGGCGAGGGGACGATCAAATACGTGTTGCCTGACGCGCATGCCGATTTTGTCTTCGCCGTTGCCGGGGAAGAGCTCGGCTTGATCGTCTGTCTGGTGATCGTCGGGCTGTTTGCCTTTGTCGTGCTGCGCGGGCTCGCGCGGCTGCGCCAGGAGGGCAGCCTGTTCGTGCTGCTCTCGGCGGTCGGGCTGTTGATCCAGTTCGGGCTGCAGGCGGTGATCAACATGGCCTCGACCTTGCACCTGATGCCGACCAAGGGAATGACCTTGCCGTTTCTGTCGTATGGCGGCTCGTCGATGCTCTCGCTTGGGATCGCGATGGGAATGCTGCTGGCGCTGACCCGGCGCCGGTTGGCCGGCAGCGCCCTGTGAGCAAGGACTCCATGAGCGCGGACCCGCTCAGCGCGGGCTTGATGGGCGCGAAACCGATGAGCGGCGCCTTTGTGCTTGCCGCCGGTGGGACCGGCGGCCACCTGTTCCCGGCCGAGGCGCTCGCGGCCGAGCTCGTCGAGCTTGGCCGACAGGTATATCTCTTGACCGATTCGCGGGCCGATGCCTTCGCCGGTCGCATTCGCGGCGTCGAGCTTCATCGCGTGCGTGCTGGACGGTTTGGCGGCGGCCCGGTTCGCGCAGCCCATGGCCTGGCCGAGCTGGCGGCCGGCGTCGTTCAGGCCCGCCGGCTGCTGCGCCGCCTGCGCCCGCAAGCCGTCCTCGGGTTTGGCGGCTACCCGTCGGTTCCGACCATGCTGGCGGCGTCCTCGCTCGGCATCCCGAGCTTGCTGCACGAGCAGAATGCGGTGCTCGGCCGCGCCAACCGGCTGCTGGCGCCCAGGGTTCGCCAGATTGCCACCGGGTTTCCACAGACGGCGGGCCTGCGTCCGGCCGACAATGCCCGCGCCGTCCATAGCGGCAACCCGGTCCGGCCGGCGATCCTCGCCATCGGCGACCCCGGCTATCGGCCGCCGGCGCCGGGCGAGCCGGTCGAGATCCTAATTCTCGGCGGCAGCCAGGGCGCGCGGGCGCTGAGCGAGATGATGCCGCCGGCGCTGGCGGCACTGGCCCCGGATCTGCGCGCAAGTCTCAGGGTGAGCCACCAGGCGCGCCCCGAGAATCTCGCCGCTGTTGCCGAGGCTTACGCTCAAGCCGGCATCGCCGCCGAGATCGCAAGCTTTTTCACAGACGTGCCGCAGCGGCTGGCGCGGGCGCATCTGGCGATTTGCCGATCGGGCGCCTCGACCGTGGCCGAGCTGGCGGCGATCGGCCGGCCGGCAGTGCTGATCCCCTACCCTTTTGCCGCCGACGACCACCAGACCGCCAACGCCCGCGCCTTTGCCGAGGCCGGCGGCGGATGGGCGGTCGCGCAAGCCGGGCTGCGCGTCGATACGCTGGCGGCCCGGCTCGCCGACCTCTTCGGCGATGGCGCGGCTCTGACCCTCGCGGCGGGGCGGGCCCGCGCCTTCGGCCGGCGCGACGCCGCCCGGCATTTGGCGCTATTGGCGCTGGCGCTCGACCCCGGCCCCGCCTGCGCGGAGCGAGCAGCATGAGGGCGTTGCCGCTGACCATCGGGCCCTTGCACTTTGTCGGCATCGGCGGCATCGGCATGAGCGGCATCGCCGAGGTATTGCACAATCTCGGCTACCGCGTGCAGGGCAGCGACGTGGCCGACGGCGCCAATGTGCGCCGCCTGATCGATCTCGGGGTCCCGGTGGCGCTCGGCCACGAGGCGGCCAATGTGGCGGCGGCCGAGGTCGTGGTGATCTCGTCGGCGGTTCGGCCGGACAACCCCGAGGTCGCAGCCGCGCGGTCGCGCCGTCTGCCGGTGGTGCGGCGCGCCGAGATGCTGGCCGAGCTGATGCGACTCAAATGGTCGGTGGCGATCGCCGGCACCCACGGCAAGACGACGACGACCTCGTTGGTCGGCGCGCTGCTCGAAACCGCCGGGCTCGATCCGACCGTGATCAATGGCGGCATCATCAACGCCTATGGCACCAATACGCGGCTCGGTGCCGGCGACTGGATGGTAGTCGAGGCCGACGAGAGCGACGGCACCTTCACCCGGCTGCCGGCGACCGGCGCCATCGTCACCAATATCGATCCCGAGCATCTCGACTTTTATGGCGGCTTTGACGCGCTGCGCCAGGCGTTCGAGACATTTGTCGGCAACATCCCGTTTTACGGCTTTGCCGTGCTGTGCATCGACCACCCGATCGTGCAAGGGATGATCCCCAAGCTGTCGGACCGCCGGGTCTTGACCTATGGGCTCAGCCCGCAGGCCGATATCCGCGCCGTCGATTTGCGGCTGGGCCAGGACGGCGCACGCTACGACATCATGATATCCGATGCCGCGGGCGAAGGCGGGCGGGTGATCCGCGACCTGTTTTTGCCGATGTTCGGTCGGCACAATGTACAGAATTCGCTGGCCGCGGCGGCGGTGGCCGAGGCGCTGGGGCTCGGCGACGACGCGCTGCGCGAAGCCTTGCGCAGCTTTAAGGGGGTCAAGCGTCGTTTCACCAAGACCGGCGAGTGGAACGGGGTCAGCGTCATCGACGATTACGGTCACCATCCGGTCGAGATCGCCGCGGTGCTGAAGGCGGCGCGCGCGATCGTCGCCGGCAAGGTTATCGCCGTGGTGCAGCCGCATCGCTACAGCCGCGTGTCGCACCTGTTCGACGGGTTCTGCACCGCTTTCAACGATGCCGACATCGTCCTCGTCGCCGACATCTACGCCGCCGGCGAGGCGCCGATCGAGGGAGTAACCAGGGAGGCGATCGTTGCCGGCTTGGTCGAGCACGGCCACCGCCATGCCCGCGCGCTCGATGATCCGAGCGAGTCTCGCCGCGCTGATCGCGGAGCTGGCGCGGCCCGGTGACATGGTGGTCTGCCTCGGCGCCGGGTCGATCACGCAATGGGCCAACAGCCTGCCGGGCGAGCTCGCTGTGCTGGACGGGCGAAGGCGCGCCGGATGATCGCGCTCAGCCAGACCTTAATCTCGTCGCAGCGACCGCAGCTCCCGGTGGTGCGCGGCCGGCTGGTCGCCAATGCGCCGATCGGGCGGCAGACCTGGTTTGGCGCCGGCGGCTCGGCGCAGCTGCTGTTTCGCCCCGCCGACCGCGCAGACCTCGCCGACTTCCTGACGGCTTTGCCGCCGGAGACTCCGGTAACGGTGATCGGCGGTGGTTCGAATGTGCTGGTCCGCGACGGCGGCATGCCGGGTGTCACGATCCGACTCGGGCACCCGTTCGCCGGGATCGCGCTCGAAGGGACGGAGATCATCGCCGGGGCCGGGGCGCTTCATCTCAATGTCGCGCTGGCCGCGGCCGAAGCCGGGATTGCCGGGCTCGAATTCCTGTCCGGCATCCCGGGCACCTTCGGCGGCGGCCTGCGGATGAACGCCGGCGCTTACGGCCGCGAGGTCCGCGACGTGCTGGTCTCGGCGACGGCGCTCGACCGCGCCGGCGTGCTGCATGTGATCGAGGTCGCGGCCATGGGGTTCTCCTATCGGCACTGCGAGATTGCCCCCGACTGGATCTTCATCGAGGCTTGGTTGCGCGGTGCTCGCGGCCGGCCCGAAGCGATTACGGAGCGGATCGCCGAGATTCGGCGGGCGCGCGAAGCGACGCAGCCGATTCGCACCCGCACCGGCGGCTCGACCTTCAAAAACCCGCCGGGCGATGCCGCTTGGCGGCTGATCGATGCCGCCGGCTGTCGCGGCTTGACCCGAGGCGGGGCGATGGTGGCGCCGCGGCATGCTAATTTCCTGGTCAACGCCGCAAATGCCTCGGCGGCAGATTTCGAGGGGCTCGGCGAGGAGGTGCGGCGCCGCGTCTACGAGAGCAGTGGTGTCGTGCTCGAATGGGAGATCCGCCGGATCGGCCAGCCGCTCGCCGGGGTCGAGGCGATCGCCGCGGGGGTGCCGACGCTATGAACAGATCCGTCGCATTGCTGATGGGGGGCTGGTCGCCTGAGCGCGAAGTCTCGCTGTCGAGCGGGCGCGAATGCGCGAAGGCGCTCCTCGATCATGGCTACCGCGTCCAGGCGATCGATGTCGGCCGCGATTTGCCGGCGTTGCTGCGCGCCCTCGATCCGCGCCCCGATCTGATCTTCAACGCGTTGCATGGGGTTGGCGGCGAGGACGGCACGCTTCAGGCGGTGCTCGACATGCTGGCGATCCCCTATACCCATTCGGGTGTGCGGGCCTCGGCGCTGGCGATGCACAAGCCGACGGCAAAGACGCTGTTTCGCGCGGCCGGCCTGCCGGTGGCCGACGATGTCGTCGCGAACCCCGAGGAGCTCGCCCGGCACGATCCGCTGCCGCTGCCCTTTGTCGTAAAGCCAACCAATCAGGGGTCGAGCGTTGGCGTGCGCATCGTTCGCGTCGGCGACAACTCCTGGCGCGAGGAGGTGCTGGACTGGCGCTTTGGCAGCGAGATTATGGTCGAGCGCTTTATTCCCGGACGAGAGCTGACGGTCGCGATCATGGGCGATCGGGCGCTCGGCGTCTGCGAGATCGTGCCACGCGGCAGCTTCTACGACTACACCGCGAAATACGCCGATGGCGGCTCCGCGCATCTGGTGCCGGCGCCGATCCCGGCCGAGGCTTATGAACAGGCGCTAGACATCGCATCGCGCGCCCACCGGGCGCTCGGCTGTCGCGGGGTCAGCCGCGCCGATCTGCGCTACGACGATACCGCGACCGGCGGCGGGCTCTACCTGCTGGAAATCAACACACAGCCGGGGATGACCCCGACCTCGCTGGTCCCCGATATCGCCCGCCATGCCGGCATCGGCTTTGACGAGCTGGTGGTCTGGATCGCGGAGCACGCCGCATGCGGGGGGTGAGCACGGTGCGGGCGGGGCGGCGCCGGCGCGAGCGCTGGGCGGCGTGGCGCCAGCGCCTCGCCTGGTGGATCGTCGTCCCCGCTTTGTTGTGCGGCCTCGCCTATGGCGCGGCGCGGCTGAGCCACTTCCCGCTCGGCCAGTCGGCGCTGCGCAGCGCGTCAAGCCGGCTGCTCGACGCCACCGCGGTGCTCGGCTTCCGGGTCGCCGACATCCAGGTGGTCGGCGGCGAGACCACCGACCGCGCAACCATCCTCGATGCGCTCGGCGCGCGGATCGGCACCCCGATCCTGGCGGTGGACCCGATCCGTGCCAAGCAAAAGCTCGAGAGCCTGGCCTGGGTCCGTTCCGCGGTCATCGAGCGCCGCCTGCCCGATACGCTTTACGTGCGCCTGGTCGAGCGCGAGCCGCTGGCGCTGTGGCAGCATGGCGGCAGGATCGACCTGATCGACCGCACCGGCACGGTGATCCCGGTGGGCCGGCTCGACCGGTTTGCGAAACTGCCGATGGTGGTGGGCAAGGACGCGGCGAGCCACGCCTCCGGGCTGTTGAAAATGCTGGCGAGCGAGCCCGACCTTGCCGCGCACGTGACCGCGGCGGTGCGGGTCGGCGGTCGGCGCTGGAACCTGCGCCTCGACAAAGCGATCGACGTGTTGCTCCCGGCCGAGGATCCGGCGGCGGCGTGGGCCGATCTCGCCCGCCTCGAACGATCGAGCGCCATCCTGCAGCGCGACGTGCAGGCAATCGACATGCGTCTGCCCGACCGGCTGGTGGTGCGCGTCGCCCCGCAACCGGCAAAGGATGCTACGCCAGCCAAGAAAGGACGCCCGACGGCGAAGAATACATGACCGCGATCGACGAGGTGCGCACGCGTGCAAGGGTCCCGAGCTCCGCTGTGAAGCCGGCCAAACCGGGCAACGGCAAGCCGCGCCGCGCGCCACGGTCGCCAAAGACGCCAAAGTCAAAGCCATCACAACGGCCGCGCGGCAGCCTGATCGCGGCGCTCGACATCGGCACCACCAAGGTGTGCTGCTTTATCGCCCGGGTCGCTCCGGATACGCCGCGGGTCGCCGGCATCGGACATCAGATTTCGCGCGGCTTGCGCAACGGCGCGATCGTCGATCTCGAAGCGGCCGGCAGCTCGGTGGCCAGTGCTGTGCATGCCGCCGAGGAAATGGCGGGCGAAACCATCCAGCACATCGTGGCCAATTTGTCCGGCGGGTTTTCCGCCTCGCGCATCGTCAAGGCCGAGATCGGCATTGCCGGGCGCGAGGTCGGCGAGGTCGAGCTGCAGCGCGTGCTCAACCAGGGCTATCTGCTGCGCGAGCCAGGGGACCGCCAGATCATCCATTCGGTGCCGGTCGGCTTTTCGATCGATGACAGCCGCGGCATCCGCGACCCGCGCGGCATGTTCGGCGAGCGGCTCGGCGTCAACATGAACATCGTGACCGCGAGTGCCGCCGCCGTCCGCAACCACAGCGCCGCGATCGGGCGCTCGCACCTCGAGGTCGAGGCGCTGGTGGTCAGCCCCTACGCCGCCGGGCTCTCTTGCCTGGTCGAGGACGAGATCGGCCTCGGGGTGACGGTGATCGACATGGGCGGCGGCACGACGACGATCGGGGTGTTTTTCGACGGCAACCTGATCTTTGCCGATTCGGTGCCGGTCGGCGGCGGCCACGTCACCAACGACATCGCCCGCGGGTTGTCGACCCCGGTCGCTCACGCCGAGCGGATGAAGACCTTGTTCGGCACCGCCATCGCCGCCAGCACCGACGAGCGCGAGATGATCGCGGTGCCGCAGATCGGCGAGGAGGAGGAGGGCCATGTCAATCACGTGCCCAAATCATTGCTCGTCGGCATCATCGCGCCGCGCCTCGAGGAAACCTTCGAGCTGGTGCGCAACCGGCTCGAGGCGAGCGGGTTCGACAAGGTCGCCGGCCGGCGCGTGGTGCTGACCGGCGGCGCCGCGCAGCTGCACGGTGCGCGCGAATTCGCCGGCCTGATCCTCGACAAGCAGGTGCGCATCGGGCGCCCGCTGCGGGTTGCCGGCCTCGCCGAGGCGACCTGCGGCCCGGCTTTTGCGGCCGCTGCGGGGCTGCTCCATTTCGCCATGTCGGAGCGCGCCGAGGGAGCGCATCCGCGGCACAGTCGGGCCGGTGTGCCGAGCGGGATCCTGGGCCGGCTGGGGCACTGGCTGAAGGACAACATCTGAGGCAAATTCGCGTTTCGCGCCGGCAGGATTACCGGTATGGGGCAATACCGGATAACTCGGTTTGGCCAAAAGAGGGGGAAGCCCGGTCCGGTCCGGGCATAAGCAAGGCTGCGCGGCAGCGGTGGAGGACGACCAAATGATCAATCTGAGCATCCCCAGAGACGAGCAGGAGATGAAGCCCCGAATCACCGTGGTCGGGGTCGGCGGCGCCGGGGGGAACGCCGTCAACAACATGATCCGTTCGAATTTGGTCGGGTGCGAGTTTGTCGTCTGCAACACCGACGCGCAGGCGATGCAGCACTCGAACGCGCACCGCAAAATCCAGCTGGGGATCGGGGTGACCCGCGGGCTCGGCGCGGGCTCACGGCCCGATGTCGGCCGCGCCGCCGCCGAGGAGGCGCTCGACGAGATCCTCGAGGCGATGCAAGGCTCGAACATGGTGTTCATCACCGCCGGGATGGGCGGCGGCACCGGCACCGGCGCGGCGCCGGTGATCGCCCGCATCGCGCGCGAGACCGGAATTCTGACGATCGGCGTCGTGACCAAGCCGTTTCATTTCGAAGGCAGCCACCGGATGCGCCTCGCCGAGACCGGGATCGAGGAGCTGCAAAAGTTCGTCGACACGCTGATCATCATTCCGAACCAGAACCTGTTCCGCGTCGCCAATGAGCGCACCACCTTCGCCGACGCCTTCAAGATGGCCGACGACGTGCTGCATTCGGGGGTGCGCGGGGTCACCGACCTGATGGTGATGCCGGGGCTGATCAACCTCGATTTCGCCGACATCCGCACGGTGATGAGCGAGATGGGCAAGGCGATGATGGGCACCGGCGAGGCCGAGGGGGACCGCCGCTCGATCGACGCCGCCGAAGCGGCGATCTCCAACCCGCTGCTCGAGGATGTCTCGATGAAGGGCGCCAAGGGCGTCCTGATCAACATCACCGGCGGGCCCGACATGACGCTGTTCGAGGTCGATGAGGCCGCGAACCGCATCCGCGAGGAGGTCGACCCCGACGCCAACATCATCTTCGGCTCGACCTTTGACGAGACGCTCGAGGGCAAGATGCGGATTTCGGTCGTCGCCACCGGCATCGATGCCGCGATGTTGACCCAGGCGCGGCCCCAGATCAGCCTGGTCAGCAATCGCGAGAACGCTGCGGCGCCGGCGCTGCGCGAAGCCTCGGGCGGCGGCTACACCCAGCCGGCGCTGACCCAAAACGCGGCGCCGCCGGCCTTGCCGGGGCGCGAGCTTGCCCATGCCCACAACGAGCCTGTGCCGCAGGCGGCGGAAGCGGCCGAGACGGTGGCGATGCGCGGCGGCGCCTTTATTGCGCCAAAGCCGGTCGATGCCGGCCTGGCGCGTCCGGTGCCCTTGGCCCAGCCGGCGGTTGCGGTGACGCCGCCGTCGCGCGAGGGGGCGCCAAAGCCAAAAGGCCGGGTGCCGAGCCTGATCGAGCGGGTGACCGGCGTCGGGCGGGCCCGACCGGCGCCGTCCGCGCTTGATCGCACCGAGCCCCAACCGATCCCGCCGGCGGCCAAGCCGGCGCAGCCGCGGCTCAGCTCGCTCGAGCCCGAAGACCGGCCGGGCGCCAAAGAGGAGGACCTTCTCGACATCCCGGCCTTTTTGCGGCGCCAGGCGAACTGAAGCCTCCGGGCGGCGTTCCGGTTCGCACACAGGAGCCGCGGCGCCGCCGGAATCGGCCGTGTCAACTTCTAACCGTATGAGCCGGATCACCGATCTGGAGCGGCGATGTAATAATCCGCAATAAAGAGTGATTTGAGCCTATGAGCTGCCGCGGCTAGGGTTTTGTCGGTCGGGGGGCAATGTTCGAGAAGTCAGTCGCATGTTGGGGGAAATCGCGGCGGCGCCGCAACAGACGCTAAAGACTGTAATCAGCTGCCGGGGGGTCGGTCTTCACTCGGGCCGACGGGTGGCGATGCGCCTGTTGCCGGCGCTGCCAGGGACCGGGATTATGTTCCGCCGCACCGATATCGATTGCGAGGTGCGGGCGTGCTGGGACAATGCCGTCGAATCGGCGCGCTGCACTGTATTGGCCGATGGCGCCGGCGGCACTGTCGGCACTGTCGAGCATCTGCTCGCCGCTCTGGCGGGGCTCGGGATCGACAATGCCGTCGTCGAGCTCGACGGGCCCGAGGTGCCGATCATGGACGGCAGTGCGGCACCCTTTGTCTTTCTGATCGAATGCGCCGGCATCGCCGAGCAGGACGTGGCGCGGCGCGCGATCGAGGTGCTAAAGCCGGTCAGCGTCGTCGCGCAGGGCGCGTCCGCCTCGCTCTGGCCCGACCGGCGTTTTTCGATGAGCTTCGAGATCGATTACGCAAGCCCGGCGATCCAACGCCAGAGCATGAGCATGGCAGTCGACCCGGCCTCGTTCAAATCCGAGCTCAGCCGGGCCCGCACCTTCGGCCTTATCGAAGAGGTCGCGCATCTGCGCGAAGCGGGGTTGGCGCGCGGCGGCTCGCTCGACAATGTCGTTATCGTCAACGGCGACCGGGTGCTCAACAGCGGCGGGTTGCGCTACGAGGACGAGTTTGTGCGTCACAAGCTGCTCGATGCGGTTGGCGACCTTTCTCTCGCGGGGGCGCCGATCATCGGGCATTTCCGCGGGGTCCGCTCGGGCCACACGCACACGCGCCTCTTATTGGCGAGGCTGTTTGCCGACCGCGACTCATGGACCTACGCGACACCGGCGCCGACACCACACCCCGAAACGCTCAGCCGGCAGGACGAAATTCAACTGGCCCTCGCATGAGGTTTTGCGCGAGATCGCCAAGGCTTGCGCAGGGTGCGAGCGCCGGGCATAAAGTGCCCGGGATTTCCGGAATCTGATGAGATCATCAATGCGGCCATCGCCTCGTTCCCGCTGGTTGGGCCTTGCCGGGCTGGCGGTTCTGCTGGCCGGCTGCGGCGGGGCGAAAAAGGACGCCTATATCGAAAAACCGGTCGATGACCTCTACAACCAGGCCATGGATCAAATGGTCGAGGAGCGCTATGACCAGGCGGCCAAGACCTTTGATGAAGTCGAGAGCCAGCACCCCTATTCGGTGTGGGCCACCAAAAGCCAACTGATGTCGGCGTATGCGCTCTACGAGGCCGGAGATTACAATCAGACGGTGATCGCTGCCGATCGATACATCCAGCTTCACCCTGGCAACCGGGACGTCGATTACGCGTATTATTTGAAGGCCATCTCATATTATGTTCAGATTGTCGATGTCGGACGCGACCAGAAGACGACCGAGCTCGCGCTAAAAGCGCTCGACGATGTCGTGCGCCGCTTCCCGGGCACAAAATACGCCCGCGACGCCCAGCTCAAGCTCGATTTTACCCGCGACCATCTGGCCGGCAAAGAGATGGAAATCGGCCGCTATTACCTCAAGCGTGGTCAATACCTGGCGGCGATGAACCGATTTAAGCGGGTTATCGATAAATACCAGACGACGACCCATGTTCCCGAGGCGCTGGAACGCCTGGTCGAATGCGATTTGGCGCTCGGGCTGGTCAGCGAGGCCAAGCGCAACGCCGCGGTGCTCGGCTATAATTATCCCGGCAACGAATGGTACGGCGACGCCTACGCGCTGTTGAAGGGCAGCGAAGAACCCGACGCTCAGCGGCAAGGCTGGGTCGGCCGCACCTTTGGCAGCTTGTTTTAAGGCGGTCCTGCGGAGGCGGTTGGCCCGCCGGGATCAAGGAGTTTCATTTCGCCGGCTCGCCAGCCTCGCCGAGTTGATCGC
Source organism: uncultured Alphaproteobacteria bacterium (assembly GCA_963738185.1). Classification (GTDB taxonomy): domain Bacteria; phylum Pseudomonadota; class Alphaproteobacteria; order ATCC43930; family CGMCC-115725; genus AP-15. The sequence goes on from CAVTVA010000003.1 coordinate 2,753,353, forward strand.
GCTGCAACTAACCCAGAAAATTCGCATCTGGACGAGCACCATTTCGCACTGCGCCCTCCCATGCCGACCGGGAGCGCTGACACCGGCGCGCCGAGCAGCGAGAGGCCGCGGCCGGCGATTCATGCCGGTTGCTCTCGGGCGTGCCCTGGTTCGCCTCCCTCGCTGCCTGTATCATTGGGGGAATGCTGCTCGGGCTGACCATCCGCGATGTTGTGCTGATCGACCGGCTCGATCTGGCGTTTCGGCCGGGGCTGTGCGTGCTGACCGGCGAGACCGGGGCGGGCAAGTCGATATTGCTCGATGCGCTCGGGATGGCGCTGGGCCGGCGCGCCGAGGCCGGGCTGGTGCGCGACGGGGCCGGCGAAGCGGCGGTCACGGCCGAGTTCGCGGTTGGGCGCAATCACCCGGCAAATGCGATGCTCAACGAGGCAGGGCTCGACGCCGGCAACGAGACGATCGTGCTGCGTCGGCTGCTGCGCGCCGACGGCCGCAGCCGCGCGTTTGTCAATGACGAGCCGGCCAGCATCGGCATGCTGCGTCAGCTTGGCGACGGCCTGGTCGAGATCCAGGGGCAGTTCGAGCAGCGCGGCCTGTTGGACCCGGCCAACCACCGCGCCATTCTCGACGCCTTCGCCGAAAATACCGGCGGTGCTGCCGCACTCTCGCAGGCATGGCGCAATTGGCGTGCGGCCCGGTTGCGCGAAGACGACGCGGCGCGCCGGCGTGCCGCCAGCCGCGAGGACGAGGATCTGCTGCGCCACCACCTCGCCGAGCTCGATGCGCTGGCGCCCGAGGCGGATGAAGAGGATCGCCTCGCTGCTCGCCGCAGCTTGCTGCAGAATGCCGAGCGCTTGGCCGAAACCCTGAACGAAGCGATCGGCGAGCTCGGCGGCGGGGCCGGTGCGCAAGCGGCGCTCGGGCGCGCGACAAGACGCCTGGAGCGGGCCCGCGAGCGCGCACAGGGCCTGCTCGACGAGGCTTTGGATGCGGCCGAGCGCGCTGCCAACGAGACCGCCGAAGCGCTGGCCGTGCTCGAAGGTGCGGCGCGCGGCCTTGAGCTCGACCCGCGCCAGCTCGAAACGGTCGAGGAGCGCCTGTTCGCGCTGCGCGCCGCCGCCCGCAAGCACCAAATTGGGGTTGCCGAGCTGCCGGCGCTGCGCGAGGCGCTCTTCGCACGGATCGCCGCGATCGAGGCCGGGGCCGATGATGCCGCGGCTCTGTCGCGGGCGACCGCTGCTGCCCGGGCCGAATTCGTCGCGGCGGCGGAACTGGTCTCTCGGGCGCGCGCCGCGGCGGCTCAGCGGCTTGATTGCGGCGTTGCGGCCGAGCTCGCCCCGCTGCGGCTCGACAAGGCGCGGTTTCGCACGGTGCTGACTGATCTCGCCGAGCCCGAGTGGGGCGAGCACGGCCGCGAGCGCGTGCATTTCGAAATCGCGACTATCCCCGGGGCACCGTTCGGGCCGCTCGCGCGCATCGCCTCGGGCGGCGAGCTGTCGCGCTTTATGCTGGCCTTGAAGCTGGTGCTGGCCGGCACATCTTCGGTGCCGACACTGATTTTCGACGAAGTCGACAGCGGCATAGGGGGCGCGGTCGCGGCGGCGGTCGGCGAGCGCTTGCAGCGCCTCGGCACCAACCTGCAGGTGCTGGTGGTCACCCACTCGCCGCAGGTGGCGGCTCGCGGCGCCTATCATTGGCGGGTCGCCAAAGAGCTTGCCGAGCGCCGGACCGTGACCCGCGTCGAGGAGCTTGACCCGCAGACGCGACAGGAGGAAATCGCCCGCATGCTGTCCGGCCGCACCGTGACCGCCGAGGCGCGCGCCGCCGCCAAAAGCCTGATTGCCGGGAGCCTAGTCGCCGGAACCCGAGCATGAGCGCGCCGCGCCGCCGCGCCGAACCGGTCGATCCCAGCCCGGTTGATGAGCTGACCGCGGACCAAGCCCGCGAGGAGCTGGCGGGACTGGCCGAGCAGATCCGTCATCATGACCGGCTCTATTATAGCGAGGCGGCGCCGGAGATCTCGGATGCCGATTACGACGCGCTGCGCCAACGCAACGCCGCGATCGAAGCTCGTTTTCCGCAGCTGGTCCGCGCCGACAGCCCGCAGCACCGGGTCGGGGCGGCGCCTGCCGCGGGCTTTGCCAAGGTCACCCATACTAGGCCGATGCTGTCGCTCGAAAACGCGTTCGAGGAGGCAGATGTCCGCGATTTCTTCGCCGGGGTACGCAATTTTTTCAGCCGTCCGGCCGATCGTGCATTGGTCGCCGAGGACGCGATCGAAATCATGGCCGAGCCGAAAATCGACGGGCTCTCGCTGGGTCTTCGCTACGAGCACGGCCGGCTGGTGCAAGCGGCGACGCGCGGCGACGGCGTCACTGGGGAGGATGTAACCGCCAATATCCGTACAGTGCCGAGCGTTCCGGAGGCGCTGGCCGGCAACGGCTGGCCCGAGGTGATCGAGATTCGCGGCGAGGTTTATATGGAGCGCACCGGCTTTTTCGCGCTGAACGAGGAGCGTGCCGCGGCCGGCGAGTCGGTCTTCGCCAACCCGCGCAATGCTGCCGCCGGCTCGCTGCGCCAGCTCGACCCGTCGATCACCGCGCGCCGGCCGCTCAAATTTTTCGGCTATGCCTGGGGCGAGGCAAGCACGCCGTTTGCCCGCACCCATGCCGAGGCGCTGGCGCGATTTGGCGAATGGGGGCTGACCATCAACGCGCGCTCGCGGTTGTGCCGCGGCGTTGGCGAGGTGCTGGCATTTTACCAGGACATCGCCGCCGATCGGGCCTCCCTGCCCTACGACATCGACGGTGTTGTGTACAAGATCAACGATCTTGGGTTGCAAGAACGGCTCGGCATGGTCAGCCGGGCGCCGCGCTGGGCGCTCGCGCATAAATTCCCGGCGCAGCAGGCCCAGACGGTGCTGCGCGACATCCTGATCTCGGTCGGTCGCCAGGGTGCGTTGACCCCGGTCGCGAAGCTCGAGCCGATTACCGTCGGCGGGGTCGTGGTGCAGCGCGCGACCCTGCACAACGAGGACGAGATCGCCAGGAAGGACGTGCGCATCGGCGACACCGTGATCGTCCAGCGCGCCGGTGATGTTATTCCACAGATCGTCGGGGTTGTCGCCGAGCGCCGGCCGGCCGACGCGCCACCCTATCAATTTCCGGACCATTGCCCGGTCTGCGGTAGCCTCGCCGTCCGCGAGCCGGGCATGGTCGCGCGGCGCTGCACCGGCGGGCTGATCTGCGCGGCCCAGGCGGTCGAGCGGCTCAAGCACTTCGTCGCCCGCGATGCCTTCGACATCGAGGGGCTCGGCACCAAGCACATCCAGGCGTTCTGGGAGGACGGGCTGATCCGCCAGCCCGGCGACATCTTTCGGCTCGATCCCGAGGCGATCGCCAAGCGCGAAGGCTGGGGCGTGGTCAGCGCCCGCAAGCTGGTCGCCGCGATCGACGAACGCCGGCAGATCGCGCTCGACCGCTTTATCAATGCGCTCGGAATCCCGCAGGTGGGGCAGGCGACGGCCCGGCTGCTCGCCCGCCATTACCGCTCGCTGGCGCGCTGGCGGGTCGAGATGGAGGCGGCGCAGGACCCCGACAACGAGGCGCGGGCCGGGCTGGTCGATGTTCACGGCATTGGCGAGGACATGGCCGCCGACATTATCGGCTTTTTCGCCGAGCCGCATAATCGCGCCGTCCTCGACGATCTCGCAACCGAGGTCGCCGTGCTCGACTATGCAGCACGGGCGGCGCGCGCGGCTTCCCCGCTCGCCGGCAAGACGATCGTGTTCACCGGGTCGCTCGACAGCATGAGCCGGTCCGAAGCTAAGTCGCGCGCCGAGGCGCTGGGCGCCAACGTCACCAGCTCGGTCTCGGCCAAGACCGACTACGTCGTCGCCGGCGCCGATCCCGGCTCGAAGGCGACCAAGGCGACGGCGCTCGGCGTCACCGTGCTCGACGAGGCGGCATGGCTGGCGCTCGCGGGCGAGACCGGCGCGGCCGGATGATCGCCGGCGGTGTTCCGCATCGACGCGCCAATCGACGAAAGCCGCAGCGAGCCGCTTCTAGTTTCGGAGCCGGGATCGGCGGTCTGGCCGAGGCTGTCGCGGTCGGCGGCGCCGCTCTCGATCGAGCCGCGAATCGAGGCCCGTCGCGAACCCTCGATGCCGCTCGCCCGGCCCGCGGCGCCGGGATCCCCGATCCCTCCGGAACGGAGCCGCCCGGTCACCTCGGAGCGGCACCGGCGGCCATTCGGACCGTTCGGGTCGCTGATCCTGCATCTGTTGCCGTTGCTGCTTCTGCTCGATTGGCCGATGCATCCGCCGGTCGTGGTGACGCCGATCCCGGTGCGGCTGGTGTTTCAGCCGCCGCCGCTGCCGAAGCCAGCGCCCAAGCCGCGCCGCAAGCCCGAGGTGCGGCCGCCGCGCGGTCGCATCGCCTCGCAGACCATGGGAGACACCCATGCCAAGGGGCGTGACCAGGAGAAGAGCCATCCTACCGCTGCGAAACCATCGCCAGCGGCAGAGCAACCAGAGCTCGAAGCGCCGCAGCAAACCGCTTTTCTGCCGCCGCCGCCACCCTCCTGCCGGCGCCGCCCAAAATCACCTTGCCAAAGCCGTCGCCGCGCAAGCCGGCGGTAGCCCCGCGTCGGCTGATCCAGCGGGCACCGGGGTGGGCGCGGCTCGATGCGCGGCCGGCGCGGTTTCCCGGGCCCGCGGCGACCCGTGACGAATATCTCGCTTACCTCGCCTATCTCGCGCGCCAGCACCTGGGCCTATTATCGCGATCGTTGATCGGCGGCCGGCGCGGCGAGACGATCATCAATGTGCTGGTGCTCGACGACGGCACTGTGGCGATGCTGAGCGTCGGGCAAAGCTCGGGCTATTCCGATATCGACGCCAGGGTGGAAGATATGATCCGCGCGGTCGGCCGGTTTCCGCCGTTGCCGCAATGGTTTCAGGGGCCGAGCATGCAGCTCGAGTTCCGGCTCGAATTCCCCGAGGCGCTCGACGATTGACCGACACACCGCTCGTTCGCAGCCCTGCTCCCTCAAGCGCGCCGGCCGCGCGGCCGCTTGCCGGGCGCATCGCGCATCATTGGGTGCCGCGCCGGCCGCGCAAGCGCGGACTCCTCGCCTTTCTGGGGCCAGGGCTGATCACCGGCGCCTCCGACGACGATCCGAGCGGCATCGCCACCTACTCGCAGGTCGGCGCGCAATTCGGCTACAGCATGGCCTGGGTCATGCTGTTCATCTGGCCGCTGATGGCCGCCATCCAGGAAATCAGCGCCCGGATCGGCCGGGTCACCGGCGATGGGATCGCCGGCAACATTCGCGAATACTATCCGCGATGGCTGCTGCAGCTCATCGTTGCGCTGCTGCTCGCCGCCAACGTCATCAATCTCGGCGCCGACCTCGGCGCCATGGGTGCGGCTCTGGGTCTGTTGCTGGGCGGCCCGATCAAGCTCTACGTCGTCGCCTTCGCTGTCGGCTGCGCCCTGCTCGAAGTATTCGCGCGCTACGAACGCTACGTCTCGATCATGAAATGGTCCGCTCTGTCGCTATTCGCCTATGTCGCCGCGGCATTGGCCGTCCACGTGCCGTGGGGCAAGGTCGCCTATAATACCCTGGTTCCGAGCTTGATCTGGCAAAAGGACTATCTGGTTTCGATCGTCGCCGTCCTCGGCACCACGATCACGCCATACTGCTTCTTCTGGCAGTCGTCGGAGGAGGCCGAGGATGAGCGGATCGATCCCGCTACCCACGCTTTGCGCGATGCCCCGGATGAGGCTCCGGCCCAGATCAGCCGGATCCGAGTAGATACCTATCTCGGGATGGGGTTTTCCAACCTGATCAGCTTGTTCATCATCATTACCACGGCGGCGACGCTGAACGCGCACGGCATCACCAATATCCAGACCTCGTCGCAGGCAGCCGAGGCGCTGCGGCCAATCGCCGGCGAGTTCGCGTTTGCCGTGTTCGCCGCTGGCATTATCGGGATCGGCCTGCTCGCCGTGCCGGTGCTGGCCGGATCGGCCGCCTACGCGCTCGGCGAGGCGTTCGGCTGGCCCACCGGCCTCAGCCGGTTGCCACGCGACGCCAAGGCGTTTTACGGCACAATCGCGGTAGCGACGCTGATCGGGGTCTTCATCAATTTTGTCCACCTCGACCCGATCAAGGCGCTGTTCTGGTCCGCCGTGCTGAACGGCATCGTCGCGGTGCCGTTGATGGTCGTGATCATGTTCATGGCCGGGCAGCGCCGGGTGATGGGTTCGTTCGTGCTGCCGCGCCCGCTGCGGGCGATGGGCTGGCTGTCGACCGGGGTCATGGCAGTCGCGGTGGCCGCCATGTTCGCGACATGGTGAGGCGCGGCGGTCAGAGGCCCTCCGGCTCGCCGGGTGAGCCGTCGTCGGCGATGGCGGCCTTGCGCGAAGCCGCCCGCTCCTGTTGCTGCTTGATCTTTTCTTCCTTCTTCGCCTTTTTGACGCGGTCGCGCTCAGCCCGTTCGATGCGGTAATTGGGTCTGTACGGCATTCCACGAACTCCTGTCGAACCGTGCTCGGAGCGCGAGCAAATTAGGGGTGAAGACCTTGGCAGATCGCGTCGATCCGATTGTCGTGTCGGTCATCCGGCATCGTCTGCTGGCGATCGTCGAGGAGATGGGCGAGGCGATGCTGCGCACATCTTATTCGCAAATCCTGAATTCGAGCCGCGACTTTTCGACCGCGATCTGCGACCTCGACGGCCGGCTGATCGCCCAGGCCGAGCATGTGCCGATCCATGTCGGCGCGCTGCCCTATGCGGCCAAGGCCGTAGCCGAGTTTTTTGCCGGCGACATCCATCCGGGCGATGTCTTTCTGCTCAACGACCCCTACCATGGCGGCAACCACCTGCCCGATCTGACCGTGTTCGTGCCGGTGTTCGCCGGCGCGCAACCGCGCTTCTGGTCGATCAACCGCGCGCACCAGAGCGATATCGGCGGGGCGACGCATGGCGCCTATAACGCCGCCGCCACCGACATCTGGCAGGAAGGGATTCGCATCACACCATTACGGCTTTATGACGGCGGCGAGGTCCGCGCCGACGTGCTGGCGATGATCGCGGCCAATGTGCGCCACCCGCGCGACTTCCGCGGCGACCTCGCGGCGATGATCGGCTCGGCTCATGCCGGCGAAAGGCGGCTCCTGGCGTTGGCCGCCGAATTCGGCTGGCCGGTTACTGACGCGGCGATCGAGGCGGTGCTCGACGGCGCCGAACGCCAGGCGCGGGCGGCCATCGCCGGGTGGAAGGACGGCGTCTATCACGGCGAGGCCTTGCTCGACGACGACGGGCGCGGGAACGAGGACATTCACATCCGGGCCACGGTCGAAAAGCGCGGCAGCGACGTCGTCATCGATTTGTCCGAGTCGCACGCCGAGGTGACCAGCTTTGTCAACTCCTCCTATGCCAACATGCGCTCGGCGGTGGTGGTGGCGCTGTCCTATCTGATCGACCCGGACACCCCGAAAAACGACGGCGCCTTTCGCCCGATCACGGTCATCGCCAAGCCGGGGACAGTGGTTTGGGCGAACCCGGGCATGCCGGTGACCCTCGCCACCAACCATTGCGGCCAGGAGATCATCGAGGCGATCGTCAAGGCATTGGCGCCGGCCTGCCCCGAGGCGGCAATGGCCGGTTGGGGCCGGCGCTTTCGCATCGCGATCCAGGGCCGCGACCCGCGCGGCAAGGTGCCCGGCGGCAGGCCCTTCATTTGGCATTTCTTTCAGGCGCGGCCGGGCGGCGGCGCCTCGCCGGCCGGCGACGGTTGGCCCGGCGCCGGCGAATGGCAGGCCGCGGGCGGGATCAAGTTCGGCAGCCTGGAAGTGACCGAGGTGCGCTTTCCGCTATTTTTCCGCCGGCATGAGTTCCGCGCCGATTCGGGCGGCGCCGGCAGATACCGCGGCGGCCCCGGCGGGGTCGTCGAGATGGTCCTCGAGACCGCCGAGCCGGCGCTCGCCAACACCGCCGGCGACGGCGTGCGCCATGGCGCCTGCGGCATCCTTGGCGGCGCCGACGGCGCCCCGCATCGCTACACGCTCTATTCCGATGGCAAGCCGCCGCGGCCGATCCGGACCAAGGAGACCGGCCTCGAAATCCGCCCCGGCGACGTGCTGCTTCTCGAATCCGGGGGAGGAGGGGGCTGGGGCGACCCGGCCGAACGCAGCACGCGAGCCATCGCCGAGGACATTGAAAACGGCTTTGTCAGCGCCCCGCCAGCCGAGGTCAAAGCGGCCGGCTAGAGCGCTATCCGAACACATATAACCGTCGTTCCCGCGAAAGCGGGAATCCAGGGCAGGCGACGATAGGTTGCCCTGGGCCCCCGCTTGTGCGGGGGCGACGGAGGCATGGTTCGATACGAGCGGAGAACGCGTTAGCCCATCGTCGAGTTGAAGGCGCCGCCGTCGAGCAGCAGGTTCTGGCCGACGATAAAGCCGGACGACGCGGCGCACAGAAAAGCGCAGGCGTCGCCAAACTCGGCGGGGTCGCCGACCCGGCCGGCCGGGTTCGCCTGGCCCCGCTTGGCCAGCAATTCCTCGAACGAAATGTTCTGGCGGCGCGCTTCGTACTCGATGCCCGAGCGCAGCCGGTCGGTCAGGAACGGGCCAGGCAGGAGGCCATTGATGGTCACGTTGTATTTCGCCACCTGACGGGCGATGCCGGCGCAGAACGCGGTCAGCCCGGTGCGCGCGCCGTTCGACATGCCGAGATTGGCGATCGGCGACTTGACCGAGCCAGAGGTGATGTTGACGATGCGGCCGAATTGGCGCTCGCACATGCCGTCGACCACCGCCTTGATCAGCATGATCGGGGTCAGCATGTTGGCGTTGACCGCCTTTTGCCAATCCTCGACCGACCATTCGCGAAAATCGCCATGCGGCGGGCCCCCGCAATTGTTGACGAGGATGTCGGGGGCGGGGCAGGCGGCGAGCGCTGCGGCCCGGCCGGCTTCGGTCGAGATGTCGCCGGCGACCGGGGTCACCTTGGCCCCGGTCTCCTGGCGAATGTCGGCGGCGGTCTGCTCCAGGGTTTCGGCGGTGCGCGCGGTGATCACCAACTCGACCCCAGCACGTGCCAGCGCTGTGGCGCAGGCTCGCCCGAGCCCCTTGCTCGCCGCACAGACAATCGCCTTGCGGCCGCGAATGCGCAAATCCAGCATGTCGTCCTCCACCCTTGCAAATCGGCTTTGGTAGATCAGCTCTCTTGCATTGGTGTAGCCTGGATCGTCATGGTCGGCGATCGAAAACAACGCGAAGGGCGGCCCGCATGAAGCTGACCCTGATCCTCGATCCGGCGCCCACCGGGGTGCGCGCCAGCCTGGTCGAGGAGTGGGACAACCCCGACGGCCCGGCGCGCATGGAGCCGATGACCCGCCATTTCGACGCCGACGAGCAGGCTGTCGCCTGGGCGCGGGCGCTGGCGCGCCGCCGCGGGGTCGGCCAGATCTATCTCACCGACAACCGAAAGGCCGCCGCGCGCTGAAGTTCGCGGGGTCGGGTCGCGCCGCCGCCCGTCCGGCGGTCAGATGGGCGGCTGCCGGTCAATAGGGCGGCTGGCCATAAGGGGGCGGCGGAGCGTAGCCGGGCGCATACCCCGGCGGCGGCGCATACCCCGGCGGGCCGCCACTGTAGGGCGGCGCTCCTGGCGGCGGTGCGAAGCCGGGCACCCGGTTGCCGCGGGCCATCATGCATTCGCCATACATGACGTCATATTGCTGCTGCAGCGACATCTGCGCGTAATTGGCGCCGGTTGCCCCATAGGCTGTGCCGAGTGCTGCACCCGAAGCAGCCCCGATCGCCGCCCCGTGACCGCCGCCGATCGCAGCACCGAGGCCGGCGCCCAGTGCGGTGCCGATGATCGCGCTGCCGACCGCCTGGTTGTTGGCGGCATAGGCGGCTTGGCTGGTCTGCGCCCCCGCATATTGCCCGCAGACCTGCTGGTCGGCGGAAAAGGCGGCAAAGCTTTTGCCGGGCCCCGGCGCCACCGGGATGGTCGGCCCAGGCGGGGGTGCGACGCAGGCCGCCAACGCCGCCGCCAGCGCCAGGGCGCCGATGGCGCGCGGATCGATTGATTTCATATTCGTATCCTGTCCGATGAACGCGCAGCGATCTTGCTGCGTCGGCTGCATCCCAAGCAAGCGATAAGAACCCGGTAAACCTTCACATCAGGTTACCAGCGGCGGTCACGCCAGTGCTGCGTCGCGCCGGCCGGCTCAGTCCGCGAATTCCGGCATGATCTCCCGAGCGAAGGTTCTGAGCGCCGCGAGCGAGCCGCCGACATCGATCACCATCACATATTCGACGCCGCCGGCCTCGAGCCCCTTGAGCCGGCCGACGATCTCGTCCGGAGTGCCGATCAGCGCGTCGGTTTCGGTGGCGCGGCGCATCTCCTCTGGTGACATCATATGGCGCGGGCGGCCGATGGCCGGCGATTGGCCGGTCGGCGACAGCGACAATTCTTGGACGTTGCGCATAAAGGTCATGCGCAGCTCGTGCGCCGCTTCCCGCTCCGCCGGGGTTGTTGCGATGTGCAATGCCCGGGTCAGCCCGACCGTCATCGGATCAAAGCGGCGGCCCTGCGCCTCGACCGCGTTGCGGTAGATGCCGATATTCTCGGCGACGAGCTCCGGGCTTCCGGCCTGGCCCAGCAGCAGGTTGAACCCGTCCGCGGCGGCCTTGCGGATCGATGGCGCGCTGTGCGCGCCGATCCACAATGGCGGATGCGGCTGTTGCACCGGCGCCGGCTCGATCACCACGTCCTCAAAATGCCAGCGCCTGCCGTGATGCGAGAAGCGGCCCTTTGTGGTCCACGCCTTGCGCAGGAATTCGACGGCCTCGTCATAGCGCTCGCCCGCTTCCTCCATCGCCATGCAGAAGCCGTGGAACTCGCCCCAGCGATAGCCTTTGCCGATGCCGAGATCGAGGCGCCCGTTGGAGAGCAGGTCCAAGGTCGCCGCCTGCTCGGCAAGCAGCGCCGGGTTGTGCCATGGCAGCACCAGCACCGCGGTGCCGAGCCGGATGCGCGAGGTCTTCGCCGCCAGATAGGTCAGAAAGCTCAACGTCGCCGAAATCTGGCCAAACCCGGTGAAATGATGCTCGACCAGAAAGACGCTGTGAAACCCGAGCTGCTCGGCCTCGCAGATATAGTCGATGTAATCGGTGTAGATCTGGCTGTCGGCCGCCTGCTCGCCGATTTCGGTGCGCGCGCCGCCGAATAACCCAAACCGCATCGGAAACCCCCTTTATTCATATCGCTTTCGGCTGCGGTTCGGCGCGCTCCGGCCTCAAATCCCGAGGGTCCGCGCGTAGGCCTCGGCGTAGCGCGGGCCGGCCGCCGCACCCGGCCGGAAGGTATCGTCGAGCGCCCGCAGGCTCGCCGGCGACAGCGCAATCTCGGCTGCCGCCGCGTTCTCCTCGAGCCGGTGGCGGTGACTTGTGCCGGGGATCGGCACAATGCCGTCGCCGCGCGACAGCACCCAGGCGATCGCCAGCTGCGCCGGGGTGCAGCCCTGCGCCGCCGCGAGCCGGCGCAATGCGCCGACGAGATCGAGGTTATGTCGCAAATTCTCACTCTGGAAGCGCGGCATGTGGCGGCGGGCATCGTTGGCGCCGAGATCGTCTGGTGCGGCCACCGCGCCGGTCAGAAAGCCGCGGCCGAGCGGGCTATAGGCGACAAAGCCGATGCCGAGCTCCTGGCAGAGCGGCAGGATGGCGTCCTCGACGTCGCGCGACCACAGCGAATATTCGATTTGAACGGCGCTCAGCGGATGCACCGCGTGCGCGCGACGGATCGTGTCGGCCCCGGCTTCGCAGATGCCGAGACAGCGAACCTTGCCCTCGCGCACCAAGTCGCTCATGGCACCGACGGTGTCCTCGATCGGCACCTTGGGATCGACCCGGTGGATGTAATAGAGGTCGATCACATCGGTTTCGAGCCGGGCGAGGCTGCTCTCGCAGGCCCGCCGCAGGTATTCCGGCCGCCCCTCGCCGGCCGCCGAGCCGTCGGGGTTGCGGCCCATATTGCCGAACTTGGTCGCGACCACATACTTCTCGCGGCGGCCCTTGAGGGCACGGGCGATCAGCTCCTCGTTGCGGCCGCGGCCATAGGCGTCGGAGCTATCGATAAAATTGACGCCGAGCTCGGGCGCGCGCTCCAGGGTTGCCAGCGCCGCCGCCGGGTCGGGCTCGCCGTAGAACGGCGTCATCGTGGCGCAGCCGAGGCCGATCGCCGAAACCTCCAACTTGCCGAGCTTACGATGCTGCATTGCGGTCGTCCTTGTTGCGGTCGCGCAGGTTGCGTGCGGCGAAACCGCTGCGAGCCATGCAACCCGATCCAGCGCTTGGACGCAACGCGAGCGTTGCTTTGGCCGTGACGGCTCATGGGTAAAGCCAATCACGGTCGTGGGTTAAAATAGGTGGGCGATATACCGTCGACGGCGAAGCCAAGCCACGGGAAGCCGCTTTGACACGATCCGCCGGCGGGAGCTAGACTAAGCTTAGTTCGAATGGCGACGGTCGATGCGCACGGTCAACATACATGCGGCGAAAACTCAGCTCTCGCGCCTCGTTGACGATGCCGCTCAAGGCGAGGAGATCATCATTGCCAAATCCGGCAAGCCGCTCGCGCGGCTGGTGCCGCTGTCCGACCCGCGGCCAAAGCGGCGCCTCGGGGGATTGGCGGGCAAAATTCGGATCCCCGATGATTTCGACGCGCCGCTGCCCGACGACGTTCTCGACGCGTTCGAGGGCCGTTAGTGCGGATCCTGCTCGACACTCATGTCTTGCTGTGGGCATTGGCGGAACCCGAGCGGCTCGATCACGATACCCGAGCGGCGATCCGATCCGGCACCAACGAGGTGTTGTTCAGCGCTGCCAGCATCTGGGAAATTGCGATCAAGGCGGGACTGCGACGCACTGATTTCGCGGTGGACCCGGCGGAGATCGTCCGCGAAGCGCGCGATGCAGGATTGACCGAGCTGGCGCTTCTGTCGAACGCCGCGGTTCTCGTTGCCGAACTCCCGCTGCTGCACCGCGATCCGTTTGACCGGGTGCTGATCGCGCAGGCAATCGCCGAGCCCGCCTTCCTTTACACCGCCGATCCACGACTCGCCCCCTATTCAAAGCTGGTGCGGCAGATCGGCACCCGGTAACCGCGCCGCCTGAGTGGCGCGAAAATTTGAGGTTTTCGGCAGCGGAATCGGTGCCCAGATCGCGCACAGCACAGGATCGTTGCTGGGCATCGCTCAATCCTGGCGGCCGGCGGCGGACGCACGCCACAGCCCGATCTCGTGCAGCAGCGCTTCGACCGCGCCGCAGGCGAAACCGAGCGAGGTCTCGTCGGCGAGCCGGCCGTCGCGGATTTTGTCGGCGGTGGCGGTGATGATGACCTCGCGCGCCAGCACCACCCGCGCCAGCATCGAGGCGAGCGCCACCCGCAGGTGCTCGAGACAGCGCGCCCCGCCCAGCGGACCGCGCGAGGTTGCCATGATCGCCACCGGCTTATAGGCCATGACCGAGGCGAAAGCCGGTCGCGACGCCCAGTCGAGCGCGTTTTTTAAGACCCCCGGGATGCTGTGGTTGAACTCGGGCGCGCACAGCACCAGCCCGTCGGCCTCGCCGATCGCGGCGAGCAGCTTCCTGACGGCACCGGGGCGCTTGTCGCCCTCGAAATCCTGGTTATAGGCCGGAATTGGCGCCAGATCCCAGATCGTCAGCTCGGCGCGAGCGGCGAATGCTTCGCGGAGGGTTTCGAGCACTGCGTTCGAATACGAGCCGGCGCGTAGGCTGCCCGACATGGCGATCAGGCGCGGCTTTGTCTCTGTCATTTTAGAAATTGTCCTCGGCCGGCGAGAAAAGCCGCTTCTCATAGCCAAAGCCGCCGGCGAATGGCAACCTTATCGCGCGATGGCGAGAGCGCACGGATGGCGCAATGATGCGAGGATGCCAGAATTGAGGAGGATCCCAGAATTGAGACGGTCCGGAAGATGAGCTTGCGTGCGGCGCGGCGCGGGCTGGTCCCGCCCTTTATCGCCATGGATGTGCTGCGCGCCGCCAACGAGCGCGAGGCGGCCGGCGCCGCCGTGATCCATCTCGAGGTCGGCCAACCCGGGACCCAAGCGCCCGAGGCGGTGCGCGAAGCGGCCCGGCGCGCGCTAGCGGCGGAGCCGATCGGCTACACCGATGCTCTGGGTGTCGCCGCGTTGCGCCAGGCGATCGCCGAGCATTACCGGCAACAATACGGGGTCGCCGTCGATCTGGCCGAGGTGGTCGTGACCACCGGCTCCTCGGCCGCCTTTCAGCTGGCGTTTCTGGCCGCGTTCGAGGCCGGCGACCGGGTGGCGCTGGCCGCCCCCGGCTATCCCGCGTACCGCAACATGCTGAGCGCGCTCGGTATCGAGCCGGTGCTGATCGAGGTCGGCGAAAACAGCCATTATCAGCCGAACCCCGAGCTTCTGGCCGCGGCCGGGCGGCTCGACGGCCTGATCGTCGCCAGCCCGGCCAACCCGACCGGCACGATGATCGCCGCCGCCGATCTGGCGCGACTCGCCGGCTGGTGCCGCGACCGCGGCATTCGCCTCGTCTCGGACGAAATTTATCACGGGATCACCTATGAGGCGCCGGCAGCGACGGTGCGCGCCTATGGGAGCGAGGCGATCGTCGTCAATTCCTTCTCGAAATACTACAGCATGACCGGCTGGCGGCTCGGGTGGATGTTGGCGCCGCCCGACCTGCTGCGCTCGGTCGAATGCCTGGCGCAAAATTTCTACATCTCGCCGCCGGCCCTGTCCCAGTTCGGCGCGATCCCGGCGTTCGGCTGCCGCGACGAGCTCGACCGCCATGTCGCGCGCTATCGCGCGAACCGCGATCTGATGATCGATACCCTGTCGGCCGCCGGGCTCACCCGCTTCGCGCCGGCTGAGGGCGCCTTCTACCTCTATGTCGATATTTCCGGGCTGAGCGGCGACAGCGTCGGCTTCTGCCGCCGCCTCTTGACGGAGACCGGCGTCGCGATCACCCCCGGGCTCGACTTTGACCCGGTTCACGGCGGCGGCTGGGTTCGCCTGTCGCTCGCCGGCACGGCCGAAGACATTGCCGCAGCCGCGCGCCGGCTGGCCGAATGGCTGCCGCGCCTCGGCCGAGTCGGCGGGCCGGGTATCCGCTGAGGCGCCGGGCTCGATCGTCGTCGGCTACCGGAATCACCACCAGCGGTGGCCGTACCAGCCCCAATAAGGGCCGCCGAAGGCGATCACCAGCCAGAAAATGATGAATAAAATGATCAATAGCCCGATCGCTCCCGACGCGCCGTAGGTCGGGTAATAATAGGACCGGCGGTAACCGTAGTAGCCGCCGCCGCTGAATATCAGCCAGATGATGACGACCCACAGGACGAACCACCACCACATAGCCCAATCCTCTCCATACTTCTGCTAAAAGGAAGGAACAAGGTGGAGGCGGAGATGGTTCATCCTGCGGCTCCATACCGGCCCCAAGGGTCGCTGGCGTTGCCCGCGAAATTGCCGGGCTTCAGCCGCCCGGAATGGGGTTGACAAAATAGCCGATTTGGAACAAAAAGGGAACTCAAGCGACTGAGGGTGTTTGCCGGGCATGTCCCGCGAATTGTTGACAGGGCTGCGCGAGCAAGTCCGGCGGATCGAGCGGCCGGCGGCGACGGTGCATGGAGTGGTGTCCTCGGGCGTCACCGCGATCGACCGGGCCTTGCCGGGTGGCGGACTGGCGCGCGGCGCCGTTCACGAAATCATGGGGACGGGCGGCGACGAGGAAGACGGCGCGCTCGCCGCCGCCTTCGCCGCCGGCATCCTCGGCCGGCTCGCGGCGAAAGCGGAGGGCCTCGTGCTGTGGTGCCTGGCGCGGCCGGACCTGCACGGGCCGGGTCTCGCCGCCCACGGGCTCGATCCCGCTCGCCTCGTGCTGGTCCGGGCGCGGCGCGACGCCGACATCCTGTGGGCGATGGAGGAGGGGCTGCGCGCTCCCGGCTTCACCGCGGTGGTCGGCGAAGTCGGCACGCTCGCCGCGGTGGCGAGCCGGCGGCTGCAGCTTGCCGCGGAGCATTCCGGCGTCATCGCCTTTCTGTTGCGCCGATGGCGCGACGGCGGCGAGGCGTCGCGCCAACGCAACCTGCCGAACGCCGCAGCGACGCGCTGGCGGATCGCGGCGCTGCCTTCGCGACCCGTTTCCACACGGCTTGATGCACCGTCATTCTCGCTCTCCCCTGGAGAGGGTTGGGGTGAGGGGGTGACGTCCATGGCCAAGCGCGGGGACGCCCGCCCTCACCCTTCCCTCTCGCCCCCCAAGGGGGGCGAGGGTTTTTTAAGGAGCCGGGGGTCGGGCATCCGCGCTGGCGGGTCGAGCTGCTGCGCTGCCGCGGCGGCGGCGCAGCAGCGTGCTGGGAGGTGGAAGTCAGAGAAGGAGAGGTGGCGGATGCGGCGAATTCTCTATCTCTGGCTGCCGCGTTGGCCAATCGACCGGCGGCGCCGATCGACACTGCCCAGCACAAGGAACTCCGCCGCGTCGGTTGAGGAGAGCGCGTTCGCCACGGTGATCGATGCTGCCGGGCGGCGTCTGCTCGCCGCGGTCAACCCGGCGGCTGCGGCGGCCGGCCTCGCCCCGGGAATGGCGTTGGCCGACGCCCTCTCCTTTCTGCCCGGCCTCGCCACCGCGGCGGCCGAGCCCGCGGCCGATGCCGCTGCGTTGCGGCGGCTGGCGGAATGGTGCGGCCGCTACAGCCCGTGGACGGCGCCCGACGAGGCCGACGGGGTGCGCATCGAGATCACTGGCTCGGCGCATCTGTGGGGCGGGGAGGCCGCGCTCGCCGCCGATCTCGCAGCCCGGCTCGACCGTCAGGGCCTCGCCTGCCGGATCGCCGTCGCCGACACGCTCGGCGCCGCCTGGGCGTTGGCCCGTTTTGCGCCGCCGGGCGCGCGCGTCGTGATCCCGCCGACGGCGGAGATGCGTGTCGGCCTCGCCGCGTTGCCGGTCGAAGCGCTGCGCCTCGACCCGGCCACCGTCCAGGGGCTGCGGCGGGTCGGGCTGAAGCAGGTTGGCGATCTCTCTGCGATGCCGCGTTCGGCGCTCGCCCGCCGGTTCGGCGAAGGCGTGGTGCGGCGCCTCGACCAGGCGCAGGGCGATCTGCCGGAACCATTGTCGCCGATGGGCGAAGCGCCGGCCCGCCGGGTGCGGCTCGGTTTTGCCGAGCCGATCGCCGACCCCGCCGATCTGGCGCGTGCCATCGATCGGCTCGCCGCGGATCTGGTCGGTCGGTTGGCGCTGGAAGGGGCCGGAGCGCGGCGGCTCGACCTCGCCTTTCACCGGGTCGATGGCCGGGTCGAGCGCATCGTGCTCGGCACCGCGCGCCCGAGCCGCGACTGGCGCCACCTCGCCGCGCTGTTCAAGGAACGGCTCGACACCGTCGATCCCGGCCTCGGCATCGAAGACGCGATCCTCGCCGCCTTTGCCGTCGAGCCCTTGGCCCCCGAGCAGATCGGCTTTCTCCGCCCACTCGCTCGCCCCCACCCTAACCCTCCCCCGGTCTGCCAAGGACCTTCACCCCTCGTCATTCCCGCGAAAACGGGAAGCCAGGAGCGGCCGGCGCCACTCCCAGGGCTCCTGGGCCCCCGCTTTCGCGGGGGTGACGGAAAACCACGAGGCGCGAGGCCAGAAGCAGAGGGGACAACAGGAGGCATCGCGCTGCTGCTCGACCGGCTCGGCAACCGGCTCGGTCTCGATGCACTGTCCCGGATCGAGGCCCATCAGAGCCATATCCCCGAGCGCGCCTCGGTTAGGGTTCCGGTCGGCTCGCCCTCACCCACCCAGCCCCCTCCCATTCCCTCCCCCGCGCGCGGGGGAGGGAATGGGTGGGGGCCGACCCCGGATCGCAATCCGCGCGGAAGGGGGTGAGGGAACGGCAGGGCGGAGAGGAGGTAAAACCGCCGCGTCCGATCCGGCTGTTCGACCCGCCGGAGCCGATCGAGGCGGCATGGCTGTTGCCCGACGACCCGCCGTTCCGGTTCACCTGGCGCCGCCGCCCATATCGGGTAATCCGCGCCGACGGACCGGAGCGGATCGCCGAGGAGTGGTGGCGATCGGGCGCCTCAGACAATGGTTTCCGCGAAGGCGGCGATGCGATCCGCGATTATTACCGGGTCGAGGACGAGGACGGGCGCCGCTTCTGGCTGTTCCGCGCGGGCCTCGCCGGCGGCGGCCATCCGCCGCGCTGGTATGTCCATGGCCTCTTTGCCTGATCATCTCTGTCTGGGCCTGATCGCCTGTCTGGGCCTGATCGCCTGTCTGGGCCTGATCGCCTGCCCGGCTATGCCGAGCTGCAGGTCACCACCAACTTCTCGTTCCTGCGCGGGGCGGCGCATCCGGCCGAGCTGGTGCTGACCGCGGCGGCACTCGGCCACGGCGCGATCGCGATCACCGACCGCAACAGCCTCGCTGGGATCGTGCGCGCGCATCAGGCGGCAAAGGAGGTCGGGCTGCTTCTCGTGGTCGGCTGCCGCCTCGATCTCGACGATGGTGTCAGCCTGCTAGCCTTTCCGCAGGACCGCACCGCCTATGGCCGGCTGACGCAGCTCCTGACCCTGGGGAAGCGTCGTGCGCCCAAGGGCGAATGCCGTCTCGGCTACGCCGATGTGGCGGCGCATGGGGCGGGCCAGATCGTCGTTATTCTGCCCCCTCCAATTCCCTCCCCCGCTTGCGGGGGAGGGTCAGGGTGGGGGTCGAACGAATTTTGTGCTTTTGCCGAGCGGGTCGCGGTGGATTTCGCCGGCAGCGCCTATCTCGCCGCCCATCATCTCTATCGCGGCGATGATGCCCGTCGCATCGCCGGTCTCGCGGCGCTGGCCAACGCGTTGGGGCTGCCGCTGGTCGCGACCAACGACGTATTTTATCACATCCCCGAGCGGCGCCCGCTGCAGGATGTGCTGACCTGCATCCGCGAGGGCTGCACGATCGCAGAAGCGGGCTTCCGCCTCGCCGCCAATGCCGAGCGCCACTTGAAATCGGCGCAGGAGATGGCGCGGCTGTTCCGCGGGCACGAGGACGCCGTCGCCCGCAGCCTCGACATCGCCCGGCGCTGCCGGTTCAGCCTCGGCGAGCTGCGCTACGAATACCCGGACGAGACCGCCGCCGATGGCCGCACCCCGCAGCAGCGCCTGGCCGAACTCGCCTGGCAGGGTGCCGCGGAGCGCTTTTCGCAGCAAACGGGCAAACCGCCTGTCGTCATCCCGGCGAAGGCCGGGACCCATACTTCCGCCACTCCGAACTCCCCACGCAATTGCACTGTCTTACCAGTAATGACGGATTCGTGCCGTGGAGAGATGGGCCCCGGCCTTCGCCGGGGTGACGAATGGACGGACGATAGAGAATATTTTCACATGCGCTTTCGCGGGAATGACGACGGAAGTGGTATTCCCGAAAAGATCCGCGAGCTGATCGCGCACGAGCTCGCACTGATCGAAAAGCTCGATTACGCCCGCTACTTCCTGACCGTGCACGACATCGTGCGCTTTGCACGGACACGCGGCATCCTGTGCCAGGGGCGCGGCTCGGCGGCCAATTCGGCGGTGTGCTATTGCCTCGGCATCACCGCGGTCGACCCGGCGCGCATCGACGTGCTGTTCGAGCGCTTTATCAGCGCCGCGCGCAACGAGCCGCCCGACATCGATGTCGATTTCGAGCACGAGCGGCGCGAGGAGGTGATCCAGTACATCTACGAGAAATACGGCCGCGATCGCGCCGGTCTCGCCGCCACCGTGATCTGCTACCGCGCGCGCTCGGCGATCCGCGAGGTCGGCAAGGCCTTGGGCCTGTCGGTCGATGTCGTGGCCGCCTCGGCCGGCATCGTCTGGGGCTGGAGCAACGACCCGATCGCCGACGAGAGGGTGCGCGAGGCCGGGCTCGACCCCGCCGACCGCAATCTGCGGCTCGCCCTCGACCTCGCCGCCGAGCTGGTCGGCTTTCCGCGTCATCTCTCGCAGCATGTCGGCGGCTTTGTGATCACCCGCGGGCCATTGAGCGAGCTGGTGCCGATCGAGAACGCGGCGATGGAGGACCGCACCGTCATCGAATGGGACAAGGACGACCTCGATGCGCTCGGCATCCTGAAGATCGATATCCTGGCGCTCGGCATGCTGACCTGCATCCGCAGGGCCTTTGCGCTGATCGAGCAGCATTACGGCCGGCGGATCGAGCTCGCCACCGTGCCCGCCGAGGACCCGGCGGTCTACGAGATGCTCTCACGCGCCAATTCATTGGGCGTCTTCCAGGTCGAGAGCCGCGCCCAGATGACGATGCTGCCGCGGCTCAAGCCGCGCGAGTTCTACGATCTCGTCATCGAGGTCGCGATCGTGCGGCCGGGGCCGATCCAGGGCGACATGGTGCATCCCTATCTGCGCCGCCGCTCCGGGCGCGAGGAAGTGTCATATCCGTCCGAGGCACTGCGCCAGGTGCTGGGCAAGACCATGGGGGTGCCGCTGTTTCAGGAGCAGGCGATGCGGATCGCGATCGTCGGCGCCGGCTTTGCGCCGGAGGAGGCCGACCGGCTGCGCCGCGCGATGGCGACCTTTAAGCGCAACGGCGACATCCACCTGTTCCGCGACAAATTTGTCGCCGGCATGGTCGCGAACGGCTACGAACGCGATTTCGCGATGCGCTGCTTCAGCCAGATCGAGGGGTTCGGCACCTACGGCTTTCCGGAAAGCCACGCGGCGAGCTTTGCCCTCCTCGTCTACGTCTCGGCCTGGATCAAATGCTTTTATCCCGAGGTGTTCGCCTGCGCGCTGTTGAACAGCCAGCCGATGGGGTTCTACGCACCGGCGCAGATCGTCCGCGACGCGCGCGAGCACGGCGTCGCGGTGCTGCCGGTCGATGTCAACTACAGCCAATGGGACTGCACGCTCGAACCTGTCGAGGAGCAACCGCGCCATATCGTCGTCACCCCCGCGCAAGCGGGGGTCCAGGGCCAGCGTTCGGATCCTGGCTCCTTGGATTCCCGCTTTCGCGGGAATGACGAGGACGTGAAGGGTCCAAACGGGGGCTGGGCCATGCGCCTGGGGTTGCGCCAGATCAAGGGATTGGCCGCGGCCGAGGCCGAGCGGCTGGTGGCCGCCCGCGGCGAGGGGTATCGCGATGTCGAAGAACTGTGGCGGAGGAGCGGGCTTGGCCGCGCCGCATGCGAACGCCTCGCCGAGGCCGACGCCTTTCGCTCGGTCGGGCTCGACCGCCGCCGTGCCTTATGGGCGCTGAAGGCGCTCGGTGCGCCGCCGCTGCCCTTGTTCGCCGCTAACTTAAAACCTCCTATTGCAAAAGGAGAACCCTCGCCCCCCATCGGGGGGAGAGGGAAGGGTGAGGGGAATCTCACCGGGCAAGCGCCTGTGGAATCCCCCACCTCACCCCATCCCTCTCCGCCCCCGGGGGCGGAGAGGGAGAGAATTCCAGGTCGCGGGACAGCGTCCGAAACCCGCGCCGCCGCACTGCTGCCGGAAATGCCGCTGGGCGAGCATGTGGTCGAGGATTACCGGAGCCTGCGCCTTAGCCTGAAACGCCATCCGCTGGGGTTTCTGCGCGCCGAGCTTGCCCGTGAGGGGTTGGTCACCGCTGCCGATTTGGCGCACCTGCCGGTCGAGCGCCGGCTGGCGATCGCCGGGATCGTGCTGATCCGGCAGCGTCCGGGCAGCGCCAACGGCGTTGTCTTTATCACCATCGAGGACGAGACCGGGATCGCCAATCTGATCATCTGGCCGCCGATCCTCGAACGCTTTCGCCGCGCGGCATTGGGTGCCACCCTGCTCTCATGCACTGGCCGATTGCAGCGCGAAGAGAGCGTCATCCATGTCGTCGCCGATCGTCTCGCCGACCTGACCCCACGCCTCAACACCTTGCGCGAGCGCACTGGAGATGTAGAGCCGAGGCCGAGACCGCCCTTTGCCGCGCCGGTAAAGGCTCCCGGCTATGATCTGCGCGACATCGTCATCCCGAGCCGCGATTTCCGATAGCGTCAGCGGCCCGCCCCGTTCAACGCCAAACTTGGCCGGTGCCGGCCCATTTCTAAACCTAATAGGGGTGCGACGGCGGGCGTCGCGGCCGGCGGGGGCGCGGGCGCGGGACCCAGGGGCGGGCGCCGCGGCTGGCGTTGGCGCTGTCGATGGTGACGCCATCCGGGTCGAGCCATAGCGCCACCGCGCCAAGCCGCCATGAATCGATCCGGTCGATGACCGGCACGACCCCGCGGCAGCGGAAGCCGGCCGGCACCTGGGCGACGATCGCATCGACCCCATCGCAATCGGCCGGGAGACCGTCGGTGCCGGTGACGAGCTCGACATTGCGCCCGCGCGCCGAATAGCGGCAACGCTCTCCGGCACAGTCGAGCCCGCCCTGCGGCCCGGGTCCGGGCCATGCGGCGAGGCTCCGCCCGGTCTCTTCGGCCAGGAACGAGCCTTCGATCCGCTCGCCCCACCCGGCAGAGACGAAATACTGTCCGTCGGGGGCGCGCACTGCAAGGAAACGGCCGATATCGGCGATGACGATGTCGGGCGGGCGGGTCAGCGCCATGCCGGCGAGCCCGGCGGCGATCGCCAGCATCCCCCAACGCCGCCACCGCCCTTGCCACAGGCACAGCCACAGCCCGCCGAGCGAGACCAGCACCAGCCCCGCCGCCGGCAGCCTCGGCATCGGCCAGACATTGCCCGGGATGGCCGAGACCAGCTGCGCCACCGCGATCGTCGCATCGATGCCCCAGCCCATCGGCACCAGCGCGAACCGCTCGAGCCCGAACGGCATCAGGAGGCATGTGACCACCCCCCAGGGCAGGGTCCACATCGCGCTCAGCGGCACCGCGACCACATTGGCGAGGGGCGAATAGAGTGCGACGTGATGAAAATGGTAGACCGAGAATGGGTCGGTGCCGATCGTGACGACGACGGTGGTGACCACCACGGCGCCGGCATAGCCCAGCACCCGCCCCGGCAGCGAGGGGCGATGCAGCAGATAGCCGAGGCGCCGGCCATAGGTCTCGTACACCGCGATCAGCGCCACGACCGCGCCAAACGACATCTCGAAGCTGACCCCGACCAGGCTTTCCGGCTCGATCGCCAGCACGAAAGCGGCGGCCAGCGCACAAATCCGCATCGAGATGCGCAGCCGGTCGATCAGGATTGCGGCGAACACCAGGCCGTTCATGACAAAGGCGCGCTCGGTCGGGATCGCCGCCCCGGACAGCAACAGATAGCCGGTCAGCGCCGCGAGGGTGGCGCCGGCGGCGATCTTTTTGATCGGGAAGCGCAGCGCGATCCACGGGATCAGCGCCAGTCCGCCGCGCACGGTGAAAAAGACAAAGCCGCCGACCAGGCCGAGATGCAGCCCGGCGATCGCCAATAGGTGCTGCAGGCCGGATTGACGGAACGCGGTTTTGACCTGTTCGGAGATCGCGCCGCGCTTGCCGGTGATCAGCGCCGAGGCGACCCCGCCGGTCGAGCCCGGCAACACGGCGATGATCCGGCGCGACATCGAGGTGCGCAGATGCCGCAGCCGCTCGCGCCAGCCGCCGGCCGCCGCCCCGTCATCCGCCGTTACCAGACGAGCCGGGCCGTAAGTGTATCCGACGCCGCCGATCCGCGCGAAATAAGCTTCGCGCTGCATGTCGTGCGCCCCGGGCAGAATTTGGCCGGGGACCGGATACAGCACCACCCGCATGCTGACCCGGTCGCCGGGGGCGAGCAGGTCGCTCGACGCCGCGATATGGATGCGCAGCCGTCGCGGCTGCTGATCGGGCGCCAACCCCGGCAAGCGGGTCGGGGGCCACGATCACCCGCCAGCCCCGATCGAGCGAGTCGATGTCGAGCACGCGCCCGGTCACCATGACCGGCCCGAGGCGGCGCTGCAGCATCGGCGCCTGGCGCTCCCAGGTGGTCTCGCCGATCAGCGCGAAGCCGGCGCAGAACAAGGTCAGCGCCAGCACCGGCTCGCACGCCAAGGGATAGCGGTGCAGCGCAAAGGCCGCGCCGCCGGTGAGGATGGTTGCGCCGGCGCCAAGCCACAGCGGCGGCTCGAAGGTCAGCGAGAAATAGACGCCGATGCCGGCGCCAAAGAACACCGGCAGCCATAAGAGCCGGCGCTCGCCCTCGGCGGCATAGGATTCGGCCGCCGCCTTGACGAGGCGCGCGGCCCACGCCAACGCCGCGCCGCGCCCGCCACCGGCGATCGCCGCATCCGCCATCACCGCCCCGCTGCTTGCGCCGCGAGGCTAGCCGATCAGTGGATCAAGCGGGAGTAGCCATCTTCGATTTGACGAATTATTGACGGCGGGCCATGGATATTACGAGTCCCATTTCGCCTGCTTCATTCAGTGGTACGGGCGGCGCAGAGCGCTCCGGTATTCTTCAGCCCGGTTCGAGCCACAGTATTTGTGCCTGCGCCTCCGTTTTGCGCCCCGCGCCTTCGTTTTGGCGCTTGCCAGGGCCCGCTACACTTTTTCGAGCGCGAGCACGGTTTCGGATTGGGCTTGGCTTGGCGTGATGTCGGCGACCTCGATTGCCACCCCGGTCGCGTTGATGCCCTCGAACATTCCCTTCTGCTCGAAATGCACCGGCGCCGCACCCGGGACAACCGACTGGAAGGTCAGCTGCGCCGTGTATGGGACGCTCACTTTGCCGTAATAAACCATCACCTGGTACCGGTACTTCTTGCCCGCCGGCACATTGACCGAGGTGCTGACCGTATCGGTGGTCGTTTCGGAATCGGTCGTCTGGCTGGTGATCGAGATCGTCTTCGAATCCAACTCTTCGAACGAAGCCGAGGCCGAAACCTCGACGACTTTGTCGATGCCTCCCTTTACGCCGAATGTCTGGGTATATTTGTGTCCGGTCGTATCGCTTTCGGAATTGGTGAAGGAGCGCGTCGTCGTCACCGAGCGAGCCAGGGTGTAGGTGCTGGTGTCGGGCACGCCCGAGCGCGTGTTGTCCACGGTCGTGGCAGCGCAGCGCGAGGGAGGCCGGCCGAGATCGGCAACGGCCTTCGAGGTGTCGTAGACGATCGCATCGATTGTGACCGCGCCGCTTTCCTCGACCAGCCGCCACTCCTCGTTGTCGGCGCCGCCATCCCAATGCCAGGTCCCGATCGTGCCGTGCACGTCGGAGCCATAGACGTTGATCTTCTGCTCCCAGTCGGTGCGGGAGTTGATCCCGACCCAAGGCTGACCGAGATCCTCGACCCGCCAGAGCTGGGCGGGATCGGATCCATTCTGGTTCACCGCCTGCAGATGCTGGTCGGCTCCGCGAAACAGCACTAGGCCGGTGCCGACATGCTTTAGAAACGCGCCGCCGCGCTGGTCCGGGGTGGCCGCCCAGAGCTGGTCGATCCTCGACTGAAGCTCCTGCATGACCACCGCGCGCTGCGCCGTGACCGCCAGCGCCCAGTTCGAGAGACCGATCTTCGATTGGATATAAAACGGCTTGGCCGGCCAGGAGATCTCGTTGCTCATTTGCGTCAGCCTTGGTTTGAGGACGGGTGAAACCGTCCTCAGGCTGCCGCCCGGCGATTAACATCCCGTTTACGGGTGCCGCATAATCAATCTCGGGCAATCTCGGGCGGGCCGGAACGCCGGCCCTCCCCAGTCCGACCGCCGCCGCTTGGGCACTCGCTGGCTCAGATCTCGCCCTCCTGCCGCATCATGCGCACGGTCGAGCGGAAAGCGGAGAGGGTGTCCTCCATTTCGGGCTCCGCATGGGTGGCGGAGACGAGCCCGCCGGGGCTGCCGCTCAGATCGACGCCGCCCACCATCATCGCCAGGCGCAGCTTATGGACGAGCCCGGCCTGCCGGTTGCCGGTCAGGCTTTCCGTTGGTTGTCGATGCGGGTCGAACGCGGTCGGGGTGATCGGTACGCGGTCGGGGTTGGTGAAGATATGCAGCATCGAAAAGGTGCCGTAGGCCGCCCATGGGACCCGCTCGTCCTCGAACACCTCGTTGATCCGGCGGCGCAAGGTCTCGCCAAAGCGGTTGGCGCGGGCGCAGGCGTCTGAGGTGCCGACGATCTCCAGTGCCGCGACCCCGGCCGCCGCCGACAGCGGGTTGGCGTTGAAGGTGCCGGGATGGGCGATCTTTTCGCGGTCGGAAGCCTTGGTCACTTGAAAATCCAACAAATCGAGGATGTCCTTGCGGCCGGCGACGGCGCCGCCTGGTAGCCCGCCCGACAGGATCTTGGCCAGGGTCGTCAAATCGGGGGTGATGCCGTATTCGGCCTGCGCGCCGCCCGGCGACACGCGGAAGCCGGTCACCACCTCGTCAAAGATCAGCAGCACGCCGTGCTGCCGGGTCAGCTCGCGCAACGCGTGCAGGAATTGCGGGTCGATCGGCAGCCGCGCGCCATGGGCGCCGGTCGGCTCGAGGATCGCCGCGGCGATGTCGTCATGCTGGTCCAGCAGCCGGGCGAGCCCCGCGACGTCGTTCTGGTCCGCCAGCAGGACGTTGCCGGCCACGCCGGGCAAGACGCCGGTGGTCGGGCTGCCGTCGAAATGATTGGCAAAGCCCGAGGTCATGTGGTCGTGCCAACCATGGAAATGATGCTTGAAGCGGACGATCTTCGATTTGCCGCTAAAGGCGCGAGCGAGCCGCAACGCCATCAGGGTTGCCTCGGTGCCGGACGAGGTGAAGCGCACCCGCTCGGCCGATGGCACCAGCCTGATGATCCATTCGGCCCAGGCGATTTCGGTCTCGTGGCTGGCGCCGAAATGGGTCCCGCGCTCGATCTGCTCGTGCACCGCGGCGACCACCTTGGGGTGCGAATGGCCGAGCAGCAGCGCGCCGTGGCCGCCGAAATAATCGACGTAGCAGCGGCCGTCGACGTCCCATTTGCGCGGGCCTTTGGCCCGGGTGATGTAAAGCCCGTAGGGCTCGATATAGCGCGAATCATGGGTAATGCCGCTCGGGAACAGCCGGCCCGCCTTCTCCGCCGCGGCCGCCGATCCAGGGGTTGCGGCGCGATAGGCAGCAATAATCGGCGAGTTCGTCGTCATCGTGTCCGGCATGTCGGTCACCTCTGCGGAGGTCGAATGTCTGGACGTTGTTGTAGGCCGTCCGTCGGCCACGGCCAAGCGATGACCGCGCCGCTCTTCAGCTGAGAGCAGCCTCGTCAGCCAAAAGCAGAAAGGCCGCCCCGAGGGGCGGCCCTTCCGTTACGCTAACATACCGGCGGCCGATCGCGGCCGCGAGCCGTCGCCTTCAGTCAGGCGCGGATCTCCAGAGAAGCGGGGATCCTGGTCACGGCAGCGGACGACCGCGGTTTATGGCTAGACACAGGATCACCTCCTTTCAGTTGTTGCGCCGAAGGCCTGCACTTTATGAGACCGGCGCCAGGCAGGCAAGGGGCTTCTTTGCCGATCTCCGCTCGCGCATGCGGCCGGTGTCGCGCTAGATTGGCCGAACGCGCCCAATCCCACGGAAAGGAGCGACGATGCGCCGCAGCGAACAGCGAATCCTGACCACGCATACTGGGAGCTTGCCGCGCCCGGCAGAGCTGACCCGGCTTTATATTCAGCGCGCCCGCGGCGAATCGGTCGATCCGTCCGAGATCGAGCGGCTGGGGCAGGCGGCGTTGCGTACGATCGTGCGCAAGCAGGCCGAGGCCGGCGTTGACATCGGCAACAATGGCGAGCAGCAGCGCGAAGGCTTTTTTCTGCACATCCGTCATCGGATGAGCGGGTTTGGGGGGTCGTGGCAGCGCCGCACCCGCGCCGATGCGCTGCGCTACCCGGTGTTCCGGCGGATCATGGAGGAGCAGCTCGCCGCCCGGCAGGCGGTCAGCAACATGGGGCCGCCCAAAGCGATCGGCGCCGTGCGCTATCTGGGCCGGGGAGCGGTCGAGGCCGAATGCGCCGATTTCCGCGCCGCACTCGACGACACCGGGACCCATTTCGCCGAGCCGTTTTTGACCGCGCCGTCGCCCGGCATCATCGCCGGGGCGATGAAAAACGAGCACTACGACACCGAGGAGGCCTATCTCGATGCGCTCGGCGCGGCGTTGCG
The DNA here is from genome assembly GCA_963738185.1 of uncultured Alphaproteobacteria bacterium. Classification (GTDB taxonomy): domain Bacteria; phylum Pseudomonadota; class Alphaproteobacteria; order ATCC43930; family CGMCC-115725; genus AP-15. Next base: position 2,781,421 of record CAVTVA010000003.1, read on the forward strand.
CGAGGAATACGAGGCGATTGTCGCGGCCGGGTTTCTGCTGCAGCTCGATTGCCCCGATCTGGCGCTCGAGCGGCACCTCTCCTATCAGGACCGGCCGCTCGGCGATTTTCTCGGCTTTGTCGAGCGGGTGGTGACGACGATCAACACCGCGCTGGAAAATATCGCGGCCGAGCGGGTGCGGCTCCATGTCTGCTGGGGCAATTACGAAGGGCCGCATGATTGCGACGTGCCGCTCGCCGACATCATGCCGATTTTGCGGCAGGCCAAGGTCGGCGCCTTTTTCCTGCCCTTCGCCAACCCGCGCCACGCGCACGAATACCGGGTCTTTGAAAAGCAGCCATTGGCCGACGACCAGATACTGGTCGCCGGGGTCATCGATAGCCTGACCAATTTTGTCGAGCACCCCGAGGCCGTCTCCGAGCGGCTCGAACGGGTGGCGCAGGTGGTCGGCGACCCGACGCGGGTCATCGCCGGCACCGATTGCGGCTTTGACACCTCGGCCGGGATGGGCCGGGTCGCCGAGGATGTGGTCTGGGCCAAGCTCGCCGCCCTCGCCGCCGGCGCCCGCCTCGCCTCCGAGCGGCTCGGTATGAGATAGAAAAGCGCATTGGCAGCAACTTTTATCAAGACTTGGCAAGCGAAAGGGCTCTGCCAGCGAGCTTTCTCCGGGCGATCGGCGCCACACAAACGGTCTTCACCGCGACGCCCTGGCTTGAAGCTTTGGGTTTATGATGGATGCACCCAAAAATCTTTGGGTTTGTTCGGAACCGCTCAGGGCGTCGCCGGTGTTTGGGATTGCGTCAACTCGCACACGGAGAGAAACGGCATGGACGGACACAATGTAGTGGCGGTCTACAAATCGCGCGCGGATGCCGAGATGGCGCGCGATCGCCTGATCCAATCCGGCATTCCCCAAATCGACATCCGAATGAGCGATGCGGCAGCGCCGGTCGGCGGCACCGCGCCGATCGCCGGGGAGGCCGCCGCGCCGCTGCCGGGCGAGCGCCGTACGGGCTTTTGGGATTGGCTTTTTGGCAGAGACATTCCGGAGAGGGATCGCGGGTGGTACGAGGAGAATCTGCGCGAAGGCCGCGTCGTGCTGTCGGTGCTGATCCGCAATGAGGCCGAGCGCGAACGTGTCGCCGATATTCTTGACGAGTTCGATCCGATCGAATTTACCGGCCTGGCCGATGCGCCGATGGCGGGGGTCGGGGCTGCGGCGCCCGTCTCCGGCGCGCCGATGCCGGAAGCTGGGGCCGGCTGGGAGCCGACCGGCGCCGGCGCGGTTTCGGGCGAGCGGAGCGCGCTCAGGCCGGGGCAGCAGGACGAGCAGGTCATTCCGGTGGTCAAGGAAGAGCTGGCAGTCGGCAAGCGGGCAAGCGAGCACCGCTATCGAATCCGCACCTATGTCGTCGAAACCCCGGTCGCGAGCGACGTCACCTTGCGCGACGAGCGGGTGGTGGTCGAGCGTCGCCCGGTCTCGGGCGATCGCGAGATCGGCGCCGCCGATCTGCCGCAGGAGCGCGAATACGAGGTGATCGAGCGCCACGAAGAGCCGGTTGTCGAAAAGCGCGCGCGCAATGTCGAGGAAGTGGTCGTGCGGCGCGAGGCGAACGAGCGGACCGAGACCGTGCGCGACACCGTGCGCGAAACCAAGGTCGATGTCGAAGACGAGGCCGGTGGGCCGGCGGAGAACCGCGAACGCGGGCGGTCGGACCGCAATCCTTGACTATTCCCGCGGGGCGCTGTCCGTTGACAGCGCCCCATGTGGGAGTGATCCTAAATGCCCGGTCGGTGATCGGTAAAATGGGAGAGCGCGATGGGATTTCTCGACACCGTTCTCAGCGAGCTGCCGCAGGAGCACGCAAATTCCGAGAGTTCCGGGGTTCCGGCGGCGCTGACCGGCTTATTGCAGGGCGGGGCGGGCGGCGGCCTGCAAAATCTGGCGGAGAAGTTCAAATCGGCCGGGCTCGGCCAGGCATTCGATTCCTGGGTCAGCAACGAGCCCAACCACCCGGTCGCGGCGGATGAGGTGCACCGTGCCCTCGGCGAGGATCAGGTGCAGAGCATGGCGGCGCAGACCGGCATGCCGAAAAGCGAGCTCTTGCCGTTGCTGGCGCAGTACCTGCCAAAGATCATCGACCGCCTGAGCCCGCAAGGCCAGATGACCGAACCGGGCGAAACCGGCACGCAATCCGGCTAACGGCGCGGCGCCGAGACAATTGGCCCGGCGAACTCCTCACCCGCCCCGGGATCGCAGCCCGGGGCGGGTGCCGTTTCGCGCGAGAGAATCTCAGCGAGTGATGGCCGCGTTTTCAGCGAGTGATGGCCGGGTTTTCAAGGAAATCCGCTATTCGGCCGCTTTGTCATACCAACCGTGTCGATGCGCGGCCTCGATCGCCTCAGTGAACCCCGGCGCGACGCCAAGTTTGCGCAATTCCGGCACGGCCATCGTGATCGGCGGCCCACAGGCTTTGACGACGTGCGGGAAGTCCGCCGGCTGCACCACCAGGCCGCCGGCCGCGGCGTCCGGCCACAGCATCAAGCGGCGTGCCCCGAGGCGCCTCTGCCGGATTCCGCGAGCACGGCGGCGCACTCCTTGTCGTCGGGGCCGGCCGCCGCCTTTGCTGATCGCCGCATCCCGGCCGTTGGTCGGCCTGAGACAGGGCGCGGTCGATGCGCGCCGCGGCAGCATCGCCCGGTTTGGCGATGCGCGGGAAGGCGGCGATGCCGGGGGCCGCCGCCGACAGCATCTTCAGCGGGATCGGCCGTCGGCAGGGGTCGCTGCCGTCAGGATGGCGGCGGCGAAGGCGGCGAGCGCCATTTGTCCATATCCTGAGGCCATCCGAGCACATCCGTCTTGAAGCGTCGCGCTGCTGGCTCCGCTGCACGACCGCATGCCGGTCATCCTCGGTCCGGAAAACTGGCCCTTGTGGCTCGGCGAGACACAAGCCGAGCCGGAGCGGCTGAAGTCGCTGCTGGTCCCGTATCCGGCCGACGCGATGGCAATCTGGCCGGTCGATCGCCGCGTCGGCAACGTCAAGAACAACGCCCCTCGCTGGTCGAGTTGGTCGTCGCACTCGGCTGAGCCGAGTTCCAGCCAAACCCGAGATGATGCGGTCTGAGGGCCTTGATGCCGCGAACGGCGCGGCAGGGCGGATCGTTAGCGGCGCAGATGAAAGAGGACACAAGCGGATTTCTGTTGCCGCTCGACACCGCGCCGATGGAAGCGCGGCTGGTCGCCGAGCTGCCGGTCGAGCCCGGCTGGCAATTCGAGCCCAAATGGGACGGGTTCCGCTGCCTCGCCTTTCGCGCCGGCGACCGGGTCGAGCTGCGCGCCAAATCGGGCAAGCCGCTCGCCCGCTACTTCCCCGACATCGTCGCGCGGTTGCGAAGTGCCGAGCCCAGCCGTTTTGTGCTCGACGGCGAGCTGGTGATCCCGATCGGCGAGGGTTTGTCGTTCGACGCGCTGCAGCTGCGCCTGCATCCGGCCGCGAGCCGGGTGCGCAAGCTGGCGGCCGAGACGCCGGCGGCGCTGATCCTGTTCGATCTGCTGGCATCGCCTGACGGAGAGAGCCTGCTGCAGCGGCCGCTCACGGCGCGCCGCGCTGCACTCGAAGCGTTTTATGCAGAAGCTGGCGAGCCGGCGCTGAAGCTGTCGCCCTACACGCGCGACCGGGGTCAGGCGCAGCGATGGCTCCACGCCAGCGGGCGCGTGCTAGACGGCGTCGTGGCAAAGCGACTCGATGGGTTCTTCCACCCCGGCGAGCGCGCCATGCTGAAGGTCAAGCAGCGACGCTCGGCCGATTGCGTGGTCGGCGGGTTCCGCTATGAGCGCGGCACCCGACGGGTCGGATCTTTGCTGCTCGGGCTTTATAACGACGCGGGCAAGCTCGACCATGTCGGCTTTACCGCAACCTTGCATGATCTCGACCGCGACGCGCTGACCCGGCGGCTGGAGCGGCTGATCATGCCGCCGGGCTTTACCGGCACGGCACCCGGAGGCCCGAGCCGCTGGGCCACCGAGCGGTCGGGCCAATGGCAGCCGCTGCGGCCGGAGCTGGTCGTCGAAGTCGGTTATGACCAGGTTACCGGCACCCGCTTTCGGCACGGCACCAAGCTATTGCGCTGGCGCCCCGACAAGGCGCCCAGCCAATGCACTTTCGAGCAGATGCCGTCCGAAGACCGGCGACAATTCGTTGCCGAGCTGCTGGAGGGGGCCACGTAGCCAGGAGCGGCGACTATCGGGGCGGGGGTTACGCGTCGGTCGAGGGCGGCAGCGCGCGCGGTCGCCGGTCGTCGCCGAGCGCCACATAGGTGAACATCGCCTGGGTGACCTTGCGCACTTCCCCGGTGGCGAGATTGCGGCGCCACGCCTCGATGCGGATCGTCATCGAGCTGCGCCCGGTCCTGACCAGCTCGCCATAGCAGCTGACCTCGTCGCCGACATAGACCGGCTGGTGAAACACCATGCCGTCGACCGCGACCGTGGCGCAGCGCCCGCGCGCCCGCTGCACCGCGAGGCTGCCGCCGGCCAGGTCCATCTGCGCCAGCAGCCAGCCGCCGAAGATGTCGCCGTTCGGGTTGGCGTCGGCCGGCATCGCCATGACCCGCACGAGGGGGGCCGTCCGCGGCAATTCGAGCGGCTCGACGGTTGTCGCGGCGCCGGCGATCGCTGGTTCCATCACCCCTCCTGCGCTCCCGTGCCGGCGCGCGGCATTGACAGCGGCTTTGATCGTACCGGCTTTGATCGTACCGGCTTTGATCGTAAACGGCCCGCCGGGGACGATGACAACCGGAATGCCCTATCCATATAGGGCGTTGTGATTGGGGTCCTGGAGCGGACCGAATGGAGGAAGCAATGCCTGTTCGCGCAACGTGCACCCGGTTCGGCGGCGCCGTCATCGCCGGGGCGGCGCTGGCGGCGGTGGTCGCCATCGGGGTTCCGGTGCAGCCGGCGGCAGCGCAGGCGGCCAGCGGCTATTCCTATGCGCAGCCGGCAGCCCCAAGCTACTCCTATCAGCAGCCTGCGACCTCGGCCTATCCGAATTATAATTATCAGCAGCCGGCGGCAACCGCGACCTATCCGAACTATTACTATCAGCAGCCGGCGCAAGCCGCGTATCCGTATAATCCATATTACTCATATTATTATCCCTACTACGCATACAACCCTTACTATTCCTACTACAATCCGTATTATGCCTATCCCTATTACGGCTATCCGTATTGGCCGGTCGGCATCAGCCTCGGGTTTGGTTGGGGCGGCTGGGGCTGGGGTCACGGCGGCTGGGGACATGGGGGCTGGGGCCATGGGGGCTGGGGCCACGGCGGCTGGGCTCATGGTGGGGGTCACGGCGGCGGGTTTCATGGCGGCGGCCATCGCTGACCGATAGCCGCGACCGGGACAGGCCGGCCCAACCAGATGACGCTCGACGCCCATCTCGACCAGGTGTTGGCAGACGCGACCATCCCTGAGCTGCCTAACCACTATGCCGGCAAAGTGCGCGACAATTACGACCTGGCCGACGGCAGGCGGATCATCATCGCCACCGACCGGCTCAGCGCCTTCGACCGGATCGTCACCGCGATCCCGCTGAAGGGGCAGGTGCTGACGCAAATCGCCCGGTTCTGGTTCGAGGCGACGCGCGACATCTGCGCCAATCACGTGATCGAATACCCCGACCCCAATGTTCTGGTGTGCCGGCGGCTCTCGATCATGCCGGTCGAGATCGTCGTGCGCGACTACCTGGCCGGCACCACGGCGACCTCGATCTGGCCGATGTACCAGGCCGGGCAGCGGCAGATTTACGGGATTCGCTTCCCCGACGGCTTGCGCCATAATCAGCAGCTGCCGGCGCCGGTCATCACGCCGACAACCAAGGCGGCGGGCGGCGGCCATGACGAACCGCTGACCGCGGATCAGATCGTCGCCGGCCAGCTGCTGACCGCGGAGCAGTGGCAGAGGGTGTCGGAGCTGGCGCTGGCGCTATTTGCGCGCGGGCGCGAGATCGCCCGCGACCGCGGGCTGATCCTCGCCGACACCAAATACGAGCTCGGTTTTGACCCGGAGGGCCGGATCGTTCTGGCGGACGAGATCCACACTCCGGACAGCAGCCGCTATTGGCTCGCCGCAAGCTACCCGCGCCGCTTTGCCGAGGGCGAGCCGCCGGAGAGCCTCGACAAGGATTTTGTCCGCCGCTGGGTGGCCGAGCGTTGCGACCCCTACCGCGACCCGATCCCTGAGATCCCGCGCGAGATCGTGGCCGAAGCCGCCCGCCTCTATGTCGGCGTCTGTGAAACGATCACCGGGCAGCCTCTCGACCTGCCGGACCCGGCAGTACCGGCGCTGGCTCGCATCCGCGCCAATCTCGCGCGTTATTTCTGAACCAGGGCGGTAGGCGCGAAAGGGAATCGAACCCCTGACCTCTCCCATGTGCTAGGAGCGCTCTGCCACTGAGCTACGCGCCTGGAATATGCCGGACGGGCCGTTCGGGCGGTGGTGGGCGCGACAGGGATTGAACCTGTGACCCCACCCGTGTGAAGGGTGTGCTCTCCCGCTGAGCTACGCGCCCGCTCTCGCCGAGCGGCATTTAGGTGGCGGTGCCAAACCCTGTCAAGCCGCCCGGCCGCAAAGGCTGCACGGTTTTCCGGGACCGAGGACGGTGAGATTGGGTTGCATGGCATCGACGAATATTCGTATTTATCCCGCTAAAGCTTGCCCCGGAGTTTCAGCCCCGGACTTTCAGGTCGAGAAGGCGCCCCGACGATGATGCATACCGCCGACATGATGAAGGCCTTTGCCCCCTACCGCGAGGACGCGATCGTCGTTCCCGGCCGCGGCGGCCGCTATTGGGTGGATCTGACCACCCATCCCAATCTCGATCTGCCGATCGGCGATCCGGCGATGGGCGGTCATGCCGGGTTCGGGTTGGGGTTGGCGCTTGCTCAGCCCAACAAGAAGGTGATGCTGTTCGATACCGAGGGCGACCTGTTGATGAGCCTCGGCATCCTGGTCACGGTTGCCGAGCAGATGCCGACGAACCTCTACCATTTCCTGATCGACAACGAATGCTATGCGACGACCGGCGGCCAGCCGGTGCCGAACGCCAAGAACATCGCCTATGACCTGATCGCCCGCGGCGCCGGCTATCCGCGGGCTTTCGCCTTTGACGATGTTGACAAGTTTTCGCGCGAATTGCCCGCCATCATGGCCGGCCCAGGGCCGGTCTTTGTCGCCTGCAAGGTCAATGCCGAAATCGAGAACGAGCCGATCAGCCGCCGCCGCCGCTGGCAGACCCGCACCCGCGACGAGGTGCTGCAGGATTTTCGCACGGAGCTCGGCAATTCCCGGTGAGCGCGGTCCGGGTGAGTTCCGGGGCACTCAGCCGATCGGGAAATTGTCGATCAGGCGGGTCCGCCCGAGCCTGACAGCGGCGAAGACACGTGCGGGTCCGGCGACTGCCGTCGTGACCGGGGCGAGGGTTTCGGCGTCGCGGATTTCGAGATATTCGACGCCGAACCCGGCCGCGGTCAGCGCCGCCCGGCCGCGCTCGATCTCGTGGGCGACCGTCTCTGGCTCGGATGCGAGCGCTGCGGCGAGCGCGCGCAAGACACGGGCGAGCGCGGGCGCGATGCGGCGCTCCGCCGCGGTCAGGTAGGCGTTGCGCGACGACAACGCCAGCCCATCAGCCTCGCGCACCGTCGCAACCCCCTCGACATGCACCGGCAGGTCGAGATCGCGGGCGAGCCGGCGGATCACCATCAGCTGCTGATAGTCCTTTTCGCCAAAATAGGCGCGATCCGGCATCGATTGGATCAACAATTTGGCGACTACGGTCGCGACCCCGTCGAAATGCCCGGCACGGTGCGCGCCGCACAGCCCCTCGGTCAGCCCCGACACCCGCACCAGGGTGGCGAAGCCCGGTGGGTAGATTTCCTCGGCCGCAGGGACAAAGGCCAGATCGACTTGGCTCACGCGCAGCATGCCAAGATCGGCCGCCTCGCGCCGCGGATAGGCGCCAAGATCCTCGGCCGGCGCAAACTGCTTTGGGTTGACAAAGATCGTCGCGACCACCCGGTCGCATCCCGCCTTGGCGGCGCGGACCAGCGCCATGTGCCCGTCGTGCAATGCGCCCATCGTCGGCACCAGCGCGATGCGCTGGTCGGATTTGCGCCATTGGGCCACGTGGCGTCTCAGCTCGGCGATCGTGCGGGCGATCTGCAACTAAGGCCTCCGTTCGCGGTCCCCATAACAGATTAGAGCCTCAGGCTCCGCGGTAAAGGCGCCTCGACCACGCTGCATCGCCGCGACAGTTGCCGGCATGGTCCGGGTTTGCGCGGCCGTCACGTTGCAGCCTGTTTATTCTTCTCGCCAAGCTGGTTAGGATCACGGTTACGAACACCTCCGAACGCCTCGGCGCGGCGGAGGAGAAAAAATCGGCGGCTTCGCGGCCGCTCGGAAAAACGGGAGGAATGCGATGATCACGACACAAAGCTCCGCCGTCGCGCTGTCCGAGGCCGAGCACGCTCGGCAATTGCGCCGTGCAATGGTGGCGAGCACCGTCGGCACGATCATCGAGGCGTATGATTTTCTGCTCTACGTCCTGGTTGCTCCGCTGGTTTTTGCGAAACTGTTTTTTCCGACTTCCGACCCCTATGTCGGGATCTTGCAGGCCTTTGGCATCTACGCGGTCGGCTTTATCGCGCGCCCGATCGGCGCCGCGCTGTTCGGGCATTACGGCGACCGGATCGGGCGCAAGGTCACGTTGATCTCGACCCTGTTGCTGACCGGCTTGTCGACCTTCGCCGTCGGCTTTGTCCCGGGCTACGCGTCGATCGGCATCTGGGGCGCCGTGATCCTGACCGTGGTCCGGTTTATCCAGGGGCTCGGGATCGGCGGCGAATGGGGCGGCGCCACCCTAATGGCGATGGAGTGGGCGCGCACCAACAAGCATCGCGGTTTTATCACCTCGTGGCCGCAATGGGGCGGCCCGGCGGGGTTGTTCCTCGCCAACCTCGCGGTGCTCGCGTTCAGCGCGATTTCCGGCAACCACTTCTTGACGTGGGGATGGCGGGTGCCGTTCTGGCTGTCGATCATCATGGTCGGGGTCGGGATGTACATTCGTCTCGGGATCCTCGAGACGCCGGTCTTCTCTCGAATTCTCGAAGAACGCCGCACCGCGCGCGCGCCGGTGCTCGAGGTGATCAAGCGCCAGCCCAAGCAGATCATCCTGACGATGCTGGCGCGGATGGCCGAGCAAGGCCCGTTCTATGTCTATGCCGCGTTCGTCTTCGTCTATGGAACGCGGGTCTCCGGCGCCTCGCGCAACTTCCTGCTGACCGCGGTTCTGGTCGCCACCGCGCTGTCGGCGGTCACGACGCCTCTCTCCGGGCACATCTCGGATCTGATCGGCCGCAAACGGATGTACCTGATCGGCGCGGTCACCACCGGGGTGTTCACTTTTATCTATTTCGGGATGATGAACAGCATGGTCCCGGCGCTGGTTTTTCTGGCGATCGTGCTGTCCTTTATCCCGCACGACATGATGTACGGCCCGCAGGCGGCGCTGATCGCCGAATGCTTCACGCCGCGGCTGCGCTACAGCGGCTCCTCGCTCGGCTTTCACCTGTCTTCGGTCATCGCCGGCGGCCCGGCGCCGCTGATTGCGACCGCGGTCTTCGCCGCGACCCGATCGGGCTATGCGGTGGCATGCTATATCCTGTTCTGCGCGATCGTCAGCATCAGCGCCACCGCGTTCCTGCCCGATTACACCAACCGCGACGTCTCCCAGGAGCATGACGCGCCGCAAGCCGTGCCCGAGGCTGCCGCATCGTCTTGAGATCAGGATGCGGGCGCACGGCGTGGCGGATACTTCCGGGCCGCCGGGCCTACGGCACCGGCGACGAGGATCCGAACCCCGTCAATAAGCGCGCGATTTCGGCTTGCCGGGGAAGCCCGAAGGGTTAATCATGGCCTCCCAACCGACAGGCAACCGGGGAATGTCGGCCTAAACCTGAGGGAGGAATGACAATGAGGAAACTTGCGATTTTGCTGGCGCTGGGGGTGGTGGGATTGCCGTCCTTCGCAAGAGCGGCCGACGTTGTGACTGAAATGTGCCAGGTCAACACCAACAGTGCGAAGCAGCTCTTGGCCTTCATTGAGGCCAGCGCAGGGATCAATCTACCGTTTTCGTGTAAAGGGGCTTCGGCCAATTGTACTCAGTGTGATGCGGATTTGCTATCCGAGGGCTTTAAACTTTCGAAAGCGACCCAATCCAACATGAATCCCTACTTTGTTTTCACGAGGGAGAGGGGGGAGAGTAGGGAACGCTGACGCACTCGCCGAGCTGACGCCGCACTGAAATTTTAGGGGAGGGGGCGGCTTCGTCTGCCTCTTCTTCCATATAGCCATTTGAACCGGAAAATCTCCCCCTCTTTGCCTCTCCCCCGAGGGGGAGCAAGACAGTCCAGCCCGTCCCTGCGGGCCGCGCCGGAGCCTCTAGAAGCGCATTTTGAAACTGGCCGTATCGTACCCGGTTGGCCGTGAAGCCAGCCAGAGGCACCCCGTCGCCAAGCCTCTTTGCGATCTCACCGGCAGGTCGTTCGCGACGACATCCCAGACCAGCACAAGATCGATGCTCCAGTAACCATGGATCAGTCGATGCTGTCGGCGATGTGCCTTAGATAAGGGAGATCGCTCTTCACAAGGGCTCTGCCTCGGCCTCGATAAAAGGCCGAAAATGCGGGCTCAGGCTTCGGCCGGTCACCACATCGACCTTTCGACCCACCACGGTTTCCAGTTCCTCGACCATAGCCAAGTAGTCACCGAACCCCCGGCCTTCAGCGAGATCCACCAGAAGATCGACGTCGCTATCCGGCCGCTCCTCACCGCGAACGGCCGACCCGAACAATCGCAGATTCGACCCGCCGTGTCGGGCCGCGATCGCAAGCAAGGCGTCGCGCCGCCGGTGCAAGTCGTCACGCAGCGACATGAGCTGGGCCTCCTCCATCCTCTTATCCTACTCAGGAACTCGCCGAGGCGTAACCCGCCCCGACGCCGCTTAAGCGTGGCCCGCACCGCCAGCCGCGCACCGCAGAATTGCAGATAGCGCGCTGCTCGGGCTTAATGGGCCAGCGGCGATAGGGAGGGCGGCGATGATCAGGGTGCTCAGAGGCGGCAGGCTGATCGACGGGACCGGGGCCGGGCCAATCGAGGCCTCGATTGTGATCCGCGACCAGCAGATCGAGGCGGTCGAGACGCGGGCGCGCGGCGACTGGCCGGCCGGCGCCGAGATCATCGACGTGTCCGGCATGACGGTCCTGCCGGGGCTGATCGATGTCCATGACCATCTGGCGATGCACGGCTACGATCTGGCGCGGCGCTGGGGCATCGACGAGCCGCAGACGACGCGCACCTTGCGCACCGCCAAAGTCTTGGGAGAGACGCTCGCCGCCGGCTACACGACCGTCCGCGACGCCGCCGGGCTCGACGCCGGGTTCAAGCGTGCGATCGACGAGGGGCTGATCGACGGCCCGCGGCTGGTGCTGTCCTTGGTCATTATCTCGCCGATCGGCGGCATCGGCGACCGAGTCAGCCCGTCGGGGTTTTCGTGCTGCGTGCCGAACGATCCGCTGTTGCCCGACGGCGTTGTCAACGGCATAGGCGATGTCCGGGCGGCGGTGCGGCGGGTGGTGCGCGCTGGCGCCGATGTAATCAAATGCGCCACGACCGGCGGCGCCAGTTCGCGGCCGGGGCATGGGCCGACGGACAGCGCCTTCAACCTCGACGAGATGCAGGCGTTGGTCGAGGAGGCGCACGCGCTCGACCGCCGCGTGATCTGCCATGCGCTCGGCGGGCGCGGCCTCAAAATCGCGATCGAGGCCGGGGTCGACTTCGATCGACCATGGCTGCTATCTCGACGGCGAACCCGAGCTGATCGAGAAGATGGCCGAGCGCGGCATCTTTTTTGTGCCGACCTTTGCAGTTTACGACTACCACCGCAAATCGCCGCTGCCGCATATCCGCGAGCGCGCTCGCGATTTGGAGGAGCATCACATCGCGAGCCTGTGCCGGGCGCTCGCCGCCGGGGTCAAGATCGCGGCCGGGACCGATGCCGGCGGCCACGGCCATCCGCCCAACGCGATCGAGATCGCCTGCCTTGTCAAGGCGGGGATGGCCCCGCTCCAGGCGCTGCGCGCGGCGACCGGCTGGGCCGCCGAATGCATCGGCCGCGAGGCTGATTTGGGTACGGTCGAAAAGGGCAAGCTCGCCGATCTCGTCGTAGTCAAGGGCGATCCGCTCGCCGATGTGGCGATGCTGCAGAAGGCTGAAAACATCGCCCTGGTGGTCAAGGACGGCGCGATCGCCGCAAACCGCCTGAACCAGTCCTAGCGAAGCGATCAAAACGGCGGGCTGGGGTGTTTGGCTCAGAACGCCGGCCCAGCGTTATGATGACGCCAAACCTCGTTTCTGCTCGCTGCGGTCAAGGAACGCCGCTGCCCGGCTGGCGCGGATCGCCGGCCCGGACCAAAAGGCGCGGGCTGAGCTCGGCGATCGACGGCACGCCAAGGAGGCCAAGGTCGCGGTCGATCTCCTCGCGCAGGATGTCGAGCGCCCGCTTGGCTCCGGCGGTTCCCGCGGCGGCGACGCCGTACAGCATCGCGCGCCCGGCCAGCACCGCATCGGCGCCGAGCGCCAGCGCTTTGATCACATCGGTGCCGCGGCGGATGCCGCCATCGACCAGGATCGCGATGCGGTCGCCGACCGCCTGGCGCGCCGCCGGCAAGAGGTCGAGCGGGGCCACCGCCCAATCGAGCTGCCGCCCGCCATGGTTGGAAATTGCCACGGCGTCGGCCCCCAAATCGGCCGCGCGCATGACGTCCTCGACGCTCAACAGACCCTTGATGATCAGCTTGCGCGGCCACTGCTCGCGGATGCGCGCCAGGATTTCCCACGACAGCGCCCGGTTCATCTGCGAGCGGATCCACATGGCGCTGTCGAAAAACCGGCGCCGGTCCTCGGGCACAAATTCGATGACATTCTCAAACCGCGGCATGCCATGGGTCAGCACCCCCGCGGCGAGCCATCGCGGGTGCATCAGCGCATCGAATTTCGCGCTCCAGGTGAGGGTTTTCGGGTCCGAGGTGGTGCGCTTGTGCCACTCGCGGTTGCCATAAATCTGCGCGTCGACGGTGACGATCAGCGCCTCGCACCCGGCGTTGCGCGCCCGCTCGATCAAGGTTTCGCGCACCTTGGTCGGCCCGAACACATAGAGCTGCCACCAATAGCGCAGCCCCGGCACGCGGGCGACCCTCGCCATGCCATCATTCGACATCGTGCTCTGGGCAAACGGCACCCCGGCTTCGGCCGCGGCCTCGGCCAGCCTCAAATCGGCGTGCGGCCAGAAGAGCTCGTTGAGGCCGGTCGGGGCGATGGCCACCGGGATCGCGGTCTTGCGCCCGAACAGCACGGTCGAGACGTCGCGTCGCGAGACATCGACCAGCGAGCGGTGCAGAAAGCGCCATTCGGCCAGCGCGGCGATGTTGCGCGCGAGCGCCGCCTCGTCCTCGCCGCCGGCTTCGAGATATTCGAGCGCGAAGCGCGGCAGGCGCCGATGCGCCATCGCCCGCAGATCCTCGATCGTGACCGCCCGGTCGAGGTTGCCGCCGGCGTAGAAGCGGCGCTGCGGGGTGGCGCCGAGAACCGCCGGCGAGGCCCAGGCGAGCGTCCGGTCCGCTGGGGCGAGCCCCGGGCGCACGCGGCCGGCTTCCCGGGGATTGCGCCGATTGGCCAGGACGAGCGCACCCGCCGCCATGCCGCACGCCACCAGCGCCGCGGCACCCCGCGGCGCCGCCGGCCCCCAACCGTTCCGGTCGGTCGGCCGCGTCGCTGCCGCCGCGACTGCGGGCTTATCGTCCTGCAGCTCGTCGATCTGGTCCATTCGATGCCTCGCAACGCGCCGTGCCGCGGCGCTCGCCGGGCCGGCGACGTTTTCTGAACGCCGCCGGACGATGCTTGTTCCGCCGTTGGCGCGCGGCCGGGATATCGGCGGGTGGAGGATTGGCCCAGGCCGGCTTATCTGTTGTCGCGCGAAATCGCCGCCGGCGCCGAGACGCTTGCGGCCGACGCCTCGTCCAATACCCGCACCAGGTGACGGGCTTTGCGGCCCAGCGCGTCAGAGATCTGGTGGCGGCAGCTGGTGCCGCAGGCGGCGAGGATCGTGTCGGCGGGTGCGGCGCGCATCCGCGGCAACACGCCAAGCTCGCCAATCTTCAGCGACATCGCGTAATGCTCCGCCTCGTAGCCGAACGCGCCGGCCATGCCGCAGCAGGTCGAATTCGAAGGTTTCGACCGTCAGCTCCGGGATCAACCGCAAGGCCTCGACCGCGGCATCGACCGTGGCGAAGGCCTTCTGGTGGCAATGCCCGTGCAGCAATGCGGTGCGCCCCGGCATCGGCGCCAAGCTCAGCTGGAACCTGCCGGCCAGGCGCTCGATATTGACGAATTCCTCGAACAGCTGGGCTTGCCCCGCCAGCGCCTTGGCCTCGGGGCCCGGCAGCAGCGCCGGAAATTCGTCGCGCAGGGTCAGCAGGCAGGAAGGTTCGAGCCCGACAATCGGCGTGCCGGCGGCGACATGCGCGGCCAGCGCCTCCACCGTGCGCCGCGCCTCGATGCGGGCTTGGTCCACCAGCCCGGCGGCGAGAAAGGTGCGGCCGCAGCACAATGGCCGCCCGCGCGCCGGGTCCGGGCTGACCACGCGATAGCCGGCGCGCGCCAGCACGCGCTCGGCGGCCCGCGCATTCTCCGGCTCGAACCAACGGTTGAAGGTATCGACCAGGAGCACGACCTCGCACGCCCTCGAAAGCCCCCTCCCCCGCCGCTGGGAAGGGCCAGGGTGGGGGTTCGCGGCGCCCGCACGATAAGGCCGTGACGACCATTGCGGCAAGCTGCGCGCGCGCGCTGAGCCCGAGCCAGCGCTCGCCCAGTTGCGCGAGAAGCCGCGACCGGTTGCGCAGGTTGAGCAGCGGCGCCAGACGCGCGGCGTAAGGCGCGTAGCGCGGCAAGTAGGCGACCAGCCGGTCGCGCGCGCGCAGCCGATGGCGCTGCCGGTAATGGTGCAGAAACTCGATCTTCATCCGCGCCATGTCGACGCCGGTCGGGCATTCGCGCTTGCAGCCCTTGCACGAGATGCAGAGCTCCATCGTCGCGCGCATGTCCTCGGACACCAGCGCGTCGGGGCCGAGCTGGCCGGAAAGGGCGAGCCGCAGGGTGTTGGCCCGGCCGCGGGTCAGGTGCTGCTCGTCGCCGGTGGCGCGGAACGACGGGCACATGACCGCGGCGTCGCGGGCACGGCAGGCGCCGTTGTTGTTGCACATCTCGACCGCCCCGGCGAACCCGCCCCATTCCGACCAGTCGAGCGCCGTCGCGATCGGCAAGGGCCGGTAGTCGGGCCGATAGCGGAACAGGCTGCGGTCATCCATCCGGGGCGGCCGAACGATCTTGCCGGGGTTGAGCAGCCCGTGCGGGTCGAAGGCGTCCTTGACCTCCTCAAAGGCGCGGACCAGGCGCGCGCCGAACATCGCCTCGTGAAATTCGGAGCGAACCAGCCCGTCGCCATGCTCGCCCGAATGCGAGCCCTTGTATTCGCGGACCATGGCGAACGCCTCCTCGGCGATCGCCCGCATCTTTCTGACCTCGATCTCCTGCTTGACGTTCAGCACCGGGCGCACATGCAGGCAGCCGACCGAGGCGTGCGCGTACCAGGTGCCGTAAGTGCCGTGCTTTTCGAAGATCCGGGTCAGGCGGTCGGTGTAGTCGGCCAGGTCTTCGAGCCGCACCGCGCAGTCTTCGAGAAACGAGATCGGCTTGCCGTCGCCCTTCATCGACATCATGATGTTGAGCCCCTGGGCGCGCACCTCCAACACCGCCTGCTGAAAAGCGGGGTCGATCGCTTCGACGACGCCGCCGGGAAAGCCGAGATCGCCCATCAGCTCGCTCAGCGCCTTCAGCCGCCGCAGGTTGTCGGCCGGGTCGTCGCCGGCGAACTCGGTCAGCAGCAACGCCGCCGGCTCGCCTCGCACAAAGCGGTCGACCACGGCGCGGAACATCGGGATCTGGCGCGACAGATCGATCATCGTGCGGTCGATCAGCTCGACCGCGCTCGGGCCCAGCTCGACGATCCGCCGGGTCGCATCCATCGCGCTGTAAAAGCTCGGGAAATGGCAGATGCCGAGGACCCGGTGCGCCGGGATCGGCTGGAGGTCGAGCTCGATCTCGTTAAAAAAGGCGAGCGTTCCCTCGGAGCCGACCAGCAGGCGCGCCATGTTGTGGCTGCTGTCGCTGATGCTGTCGATGTTGTAGCCGCCGACCCGCCGCAGCACCTTGGGAAAGCGTGCTTCGATTTCGTCGGCCTCGCGCCGGTGCAGCGCGCGCATCCGGCGCACCAGCTCGCGATAGCGCTCGGGCATGGCGCCATCGGCGTCGGCCGGGAAGTTGCCGGCGACCTCGCCAAACCAGGCGGTGGTGCCGTCGGCAAGCAGCGCGTCGATGCCGCGCACGTTGTGCACCATGTTGCCATAGCGCAGATGAGCGCGAGCCGCAGCTGTTGTTGGCGGTCATCCCGCCGATCGTGGCCCGGCTCGCCGTTGACGGGTCGACCGGAAAAAACAGCTTGTGCTGTCTGAGCGAACGGTTCAGCCGGTCGAGGACCACCCCCGGCTCGACCCGCACGCGGCGGGCCTCGACATCGACCGAGACAATCCGGTCCATATGCCGGCTGCAGTCGATGACCAGCGCGCGCGCCACGGTCTGCCCGCATTGCGAGGTGCCGGCGCCGCGCGCCAGCACCGGCACGCCCTCCTCACGGGCGATCGCGATCGCCGCCGCGGCATCCTCGCGGCCGCGCGGCACGACGATCCCCAACGGCTCGATCTGATAGATCGACGCGTCGGTCGCATAGCGCCCGCGGCTGAACTTATCGAACAGGATTTCGCCGCGGATCTCGCGGCGCAGCCGCGCCTCCAGACCGGGAGCAGGATGATTGTCGAGAGGCATGGGCCGGTCCGGGTCGGGAGATGCGGCGCGCAGCCTATCGGCTCAACCCGTCGGAAACAATCGAGCACGTGCGCCGGCGCGATGCGGGGCACCTACCGGTGCGGGGCGAGCGCGCTTGGCCGGCATCGCGGCATCGCGACGCATCGCCTGCGAGAGCGGCGGCTTCCTCAAACGCGGGGCGGCCGTCTCGATTATTTTTCGGCAAGCGGCCGGTCGCGGCCTGCGGCTTGAATAGGGCTAACCGAAGCATGCGCACCGAACTCGTCTCAATCCCGACCGACACCCTGCCGCTCGATGGCGCCTTCCACCAGCCCGAGGGTGGGGCAGGCGCCGGCGCGGTGCTGCTGTTTCACGGCAACACGATGAATTTCTATGTCGGCGCGCCGCGCTTTCTGCCGCCGGTGCTGACCCAGCTCGGTTTAACCTGCCTCGCCTTCAACCGCCGCGGCCATGATATCCTGTCGATCCGCGACAGCCGCGCCGCCGAGGGTGCGGCGTTCCAGACCACCGCCGAGGGCATCGCCGACAATTGCTACGCGGCGCAGTGGCTGGCGCAGCGCGGTTTTCCGCATCCGGTGGTGATCGGCCACAGCAATGGCGGCATGCTGGCCGTGCAGCACGTTGCCGACCACCCGCAAACTCCTGCCCTGGTGCTGCTGTCGGCGCATGGCGGCGGCAGGGGCCAGGTCGAGGCGTCGAGCCGCGCCGGGATGATGGCCGGCGACCGGCTCGACGAGATCACCGCCCAGGCTCGCGCGATGGTCGCCGCCGGCCGCGGCCGGGAATTGCTGCTGATGCCGGGCTGGTGGTACGCCGCCAGCGCCGAGAGCTTTCTCGACCGCATGGTGTCGATGCCAGTGGTGCTCGACCTCGCGCCGCGCATCGCCTGCCCGGTGCTGTTCATCCGCGGCGACCAGGAATTGCCCGAAACCTACCCCGCTGAAAAATTCCAGGCCCGCGCCGGCGGCCAGTGCGAGGTCGAAATCGTGCCCAATTGCGATCACTTCTATGTCGGCCGCGAAGAAAGGGTCTGCAAGATCGTCGCGTCATGGCTGGCCCGGGTCTGCGCATTGCCGCTCGCGGCCGATCCGGCGACCTGAATGCCTCGACCGCGAATGTCGATTCGGCCCGCTTGACTGACCCGCCCGGCCGCGCTAGCAAGGAGCGATCTTCTAAGCTCTTGAAAAGCCCCAACGTCCCCGTAGCTCAGCCGGATAGAGCAACAGTTTCCTAAACTGTGGGTCGCGTGTTCGAGTCACGCCGGGGACGCCACAACCAGCCACAGCAGCGACCACGGCCTGCCCTTAGGCGCGCCGGCCCTCGCGGGCGAGCGGCGGGGGCGGTTTGGCGGCAGCAGCCGCGCGTCACTCGGCGCGCTTGCTGTTGAGCACCGATTGCGCGTCCCGTCGGATCAAGCCGGAGGGCAGGTTGTTGATCAACGGTGCCGTCAGCCGAAGGCCCGATCGCTGTTCCCACAATCACGCCCGCGGCCGGGGCATGCGCAACGAAGTCTTGAATTCGCAGATCCGAGATGCTTGGCCAGGGCGAGAAAGTCCGAGAAGCTGGAAAACGAGATTTTTCTGCCGGACGTTGCCGATAGGACTTGCCGGCCATGATGGCGGGACGATCTTGGTGTGGGGTCCTACCCCCGCCGTCAAGAAAGCGCCACCTGGCTTGTCATAGCATGGGGCTCCGTCTAAAAGGAAGCGGTCTCAACGAAAGCGTCTGGAGCCTGGTCGGGTTGTCGTGCATTCGCAGGATCGCCTAAGACAAATCGTGAGGCGGGGGCGAAGGAGAGCGAAATGGCGCGCGTGACCAGCAGCAAGCCAATGCCGCCTAACATATCGGTCACGCCGGTCGGCGGTCCTGATGCTGGCGAAGCGCGGTTCGATATCCGAGCTCGACTCGAATGGGCCGACCGCTTTCGCCTCGCGATCGGGGATTTGCGGGAAGCCGCAGCCATGTGGCGGCTGGGCTGGAGGCTGAGCCTGTTGGACATCAAGCTTCGCTACCGTGGCTCCCTGCTCGGACCCCTTTGGTTGACGCTGTCGACCTCGGTCATGATCGGAACCATAGGGGTCGTGTATTCGTACTTGTTCCGTATCGATATGACCACTTATTTCCCTTTCTTGACCCTCTCAATAATAATCTGGGGGTTTTTCTCCGGCGTGATTACGGAAGGTTGCAACACCTTCACTCAAGCCGAGAGCGTGATCAGAGGGATGAAGCTGCCATTCTCGCTTTACGCGGGGCGCACGCTTTTGCGGAATCTGATCATTCTGGCGCACAACGTCGTAGTGGTGGCAGCGGTATTTCTGCTGTGCCGCGTACCACTCGATCCGTTCGCGTTCCTGGCGATACCGGGCTTTCTCGTTTGGCTCGCCGACGGGTTCCTGGTGTGCCTGTTGTTGGGTATATTCTGCACGAGGTTCCGCGACGTACCGCAGATTATCCAGAGCGTCCTGCAAATCGTCTTTTTTGTAACTCCGATCATGTGGCAGCCCGGGCTCGTGACCGGGCATCCGTTTATCAGCCTGGCGATAGCCATCAACCCGTTCGAAGCGCTCATGCACATCGTGCGCGCGCCAATTCTCGGCGAACGCGTGGGATTTCTGGCATGGACCGACGCGCTTTGCGTCTCGGGCCTGCTGTTTGGTGTCACGACGCTTCTGTTCGCCCGGATGCGCGGCCGTATCGCGTTTTGGGTTTGACGCGCATGGCCAGTATCGTCGTTTCCGATCTCTCCGTCGATTTTCCGCTCTACCACGCCGAAAGTCGCAGCCTCAAAAAGGTCGTGTTATCGGCCGCGACCAGCCGGCTGGGGAAGGACCGCAAGCAGCGCTTGGTGGTTCATGCGGTGCGCGATGTGTCGTTCAGGCTGGCAGCCGGCGATCGCCTGGGTTTGGTCGGCGACAACGGCGCCGGCAAAACGACCCTGCTGCGCGCCCTGGCCGGAATATACGAGCCGGTCAAGGGAGCGCTTTCGATTCATGGCCGGTTGACCGCGATGCTGGATCTGAGCCAAGGCATGAACATGGATCTGACAGGCCGCGAAAACATCCATCTATTCGGCCTGTACAAAAAACTGTCTGCGCTCGAAACCACCCGGCTGGAAGAAGACGTGGTCGAGTTTTGCGAGCTGGATCAGTTCATCGACATTCCAGTGCGGACGTATTCTGCAGGCATGACGGTGCGCTTGAGCTTCGCGCTAGCGACCGCGGTTCGGCCAGAAATCCTGATTATGGACGAATGGTTCCTCGCCGGCGACGCCGGCTTTATCGAAAAGGCGCGCCATCGGCTCGAATCAGTCGTTCGTGGCGCCGACATTCTCGTCATGTCAAGCCACTCCGCGGGCATCATCAAGGAGTGGTGCAATCGCGTTATATGGTTGGACCGTGGCCGGATCATGGCCGATGGCGTGCCCGACGACGTGCTCGGGTCGTATCTGCCGGCCGAGGAATGGAATAAGATAACCGCGGCGAACGATGAAGCTCTTCGTCAGCAGGCAAGCGCGTAGAGCGCGGGAGCATCGGGCGCGCGCAGCCAAGAGCGGCCAGGAGCGTTAATAATGATGCGATCCTTGCCGATCGCATTCCTCTACTGGGGGCGCCGCGGGGCGCTGCCGCGCTTCACGCTCGATCTGGCCCAGGCAGCCGCGGCGCGGCCGGACCTCGACCTCTACGTTTCGATCTCGTATCAGAACGACCTCTTCGCCCGTTATGCGTGGCTGGGCGATCGGCTCCTGCCGGTCGACACGTTTGCTTCGGCCGGCGGTGTCGCGCGCACCGTGCCGGCCATCCCGCGCAGGGTAGGCGACATTCGGCGGCGATTGCAGGAGCGCGGCGTCCGCGTGGTCGTCGTGCTGATGCCGCATCTGTGGACGCCGCTGCTGGCGCCGCAACTGAAGCAGGCCGGCATCGTCTATATTGTCATCGCGCACGATGCTGCGGCCCATGCCGGCGATATCACCGGCATCGCCAACCGATGGCTGCTGCGCGATCTGCGCCATGCCGACCGGATTGTCACGCTGAGTCCGGCCGTAACTCATATGCTGGTAGCGTCCGGCCGAGTGCGCGATCGGCGGATTGACACGCTGTTTCACCCCGATCTGGATTACGGCAGCGGGCGATCAGCTTTAGTGCACAACGATGCGCAATTGCGGATCCTCTTTTTTGGCCGGATTCTCCGCTACAAGGGCCTGCCGCTCTTCATTGAGGCGCTGGAACTTCTAGCGCGCCGCGGGACGCGGGTCGCAGCGGGCATATTCGGTGCGGGAGATCTGGGTGGCAGCGGTGAGCGGCTCAGGGCGCTCGGCGTCGAAGTCGCCAATCGGTGGATCGAGGAAGCCGAAGTGCCGTCGATCCTAGCGCGCTATGATGTGATGGTGTTGGCCCACACCAGCGCGAGCCAGTCCGGCGTCGCCGCCGCCGCGCTGGGCGCTGGCATGCCGATCGTCGCGACCCCGGTCGGTGGCCTCGTGGATCAGGTTGAGCACGAGAAAACCGGGCTGCTGGCCCGCCGAATCGACGCCGAGGCGCTTGCCGAGGCCATCGCACGGCTGGTGCGGGACAGGGCTCTGCTGCACTCGATGATCGACGAGATCGGGCGGCGGCGCGCGCAACGATCGATGGCCGCTTTCGTCGATCGCATTGTGCCGATCGCGCGGCGCGCCGCGAAAGCCGCTGCTACGGCGCCGGGTCCGAACGCGTGATGCGGACGATCTGCGCTGGGCGGATATCCCCCTGCGATCTGCGTTGCGCAGCACGTTGAGCCATGCCCTGCGTGGGCCGGATGACGGCAGCAGTCGCAATGACGGGCCTGATCGAAAGCGGTGTTTCGCCATCCCCGCGCCTCTCATGGCGATCCCCTCTGGCCACTATCCTTAGAGAAATACCGAGAGAAATACCGGCATGATGAACCCGCAGCGCGAATTAGCTGGGCGCGAATCGCCCGGACGCGCCCAGCGCCTCTTTATCCTTCTCCACACATTTGACAGGCGGCGCCTCGGCATAGCGTTTCAACTGATCAGGCAGAGTGGCCTGCGGGTGTTCTTCAATCAGCTGATGCTGCACACCTCGTTCCGTTGGCGGCTGCAACGGACATTCGGCAATTTGGGCGAGCTGTCGTCGGCCGAAGACGAATCGGCTGTGCTTGCGCCCGAGTTTTATGACGAGCCGGCCTGGCCGGCCGAGCGCCCGCTCGTCAGCGTCGTGATCCCTTGCTTCAACTACGGAGCCTTCGTGGCCGACGCCGTCAATTCGGTCCTAGCCCAAACCTTTCGCAATCTCGAGATCATCGTCGTCGAAGGCGGCTCTACCGACGGCACGACCTGCAGGCTCGTTGCCGAGTTGCGCCGGCCGCGCACTCGGGTCCTGTTTCGCGAGGGCCCGCACCGGGTCGGCGACAACCGCAATTTCGGCATCGATCGCGCGGCCGGCAAGTACATTTGCTGTCTCGATGCCGATGATATGCTGGCGCCGACCTACGTCGAAAAAGCCGTGTTCCTGTTGGAAAACTACGGCTACGACGTGGTCTCCACTGCGGTGCGGCGCTTTGGCGCCGTCGAGGCTTGCTACGGGGTGCTGCCCTACCCTGATCTGTCCGACCTCCTGAACGGCAATCACGTTGCGACCTGCGCGGTTTTTCGCCGCTCGCTGTGGGAGCGCGCCGGCGGCTACGAAGACACACCGGAGGGTGCAGCCTTCCTCCACGAGGACTGGCGCTTCTGGATCCGGCTGGCCTGTCACGGCGCGCGCTTCAGCAACATCGCCGGCGAATACCTCTTCTGGTATCGCGCTCACGCCGAGGGCAGCCTCAGCAATGCGCCCGGCCTGCTTCCCAACGACCGGCAGGCGGAGTTGATCCGGCAGGCGGAGAGCGCATGCATCACTCCCGAGGCGCTGGAGCGCTCGCGGGTCAAAGCCGCGCAGCGGCTGCGATCGCGGTCCGGTGCTCAGAATCTGCTGCCCGCGCCAAGGCTGGACGGGGCGCGTGCAACGATCGTCGTGGCGGCGCCCTATTTAGTGCTCGGCGGCGCCGAGCGTCTGCTGAGCCAAGTGCTACGGCATCTGCGGGGTTGCGGCTATCGGATCATCGTGATCACGACGGTTCCCGCCGGCCCCGAACAGGGCGACACAACGGAATGGTTCGAGGCGGCGACCAGCGAGATCTACCACCTGCCGCGCTTTCTCGACCCGGCGAGGTGGCGCGATTTTCTGCATTATGTGATGGACGCCAAGCAGGTGGATGTCCTGTGGATCGTCGGCAGCACCTTTGCCTACCGTTCTCTTGGCGATCTCAAAGAGCGCCACCCAGGCCTGCTCGTCGCCGACCTGCTGTTCAACACGGTCGCCCATCTGCCTGACAACCGGACGCATAGCCGTCATATCGATCGCATCCTGGTCGAGAACGAGGATGTCTACGCGTCCCTGATCAGCAAAGGGGAGCAGCCCGAGCGGATCCGGCTGATCAACAGCGGCATCGATCTGCAACGCTACGCGCCGTCGCTGCGGTCGCGCCGGGTCTTGGACCGGCTGGGGATCGATCGCAGCCATTTCATCGCCGGGTTCTCGGGCCGCCTGTCGGAGGAAAAGGACCCGCAAGCGGTGCTGCGCATCGCCGGCCATTTTGCCGAGGACAGCCGAGTGCGCTTCCTGATGACCGGCATCGGCCCGTTGGAGGATGGGTTGCGGCGCCGCATCGCGCGCCAGCGCCTGGGCGAAGGCGTGCACTTCCTTGGCATGGTGGCCGAGGTTCGCGATTATATTGCATGCTACGATGTCCTGCTGCTGCCGTCTAAGCTCGACGGCCGGCCGATCGTCGTGCTGGAGGCGCTGGCGATGGGGATCCCGGTCATCGCCTCGCGGGTCGGCGGATTGCCCGAACTGGTGCAGCACGGCGAAACCGGCTTTCTGTGCAGCCCGGGGGACACCGCCGCGTTTGTCCGCTACATTGGCGAATTGGCGCGGGACCCCGAGCGCCACGCACGGATGAGCAACGCCGCAAGGCGCTTTGCCGAACAGCATCTGAGCCTCGAGCCGATGCTGACCGCCTATGCCGAGGCGTTCGGTGAGCTAATGCGGCGGCACAGAGAGCCGAGCGCCAATTAGAGGGACACGTGCACAGCTCGGACGATAAAATCGCGCTGCGACCGCGGCTCTGCAATGCCTGCTGCGGTCGGCGCTTCACATTGATGGGGCAGCGCAGCGACGGCGTTGATGTTCTGCGTTGCGAGGCATGCGGGTTGGGCGTAATCGACGTCGTGCCGTCCGACCTCGCTTCGCTGTACGACGACGCGTATTACGGGGTGGGCGGAGATGAGCAGGCGGTCGGCTATAGCGACTACCGATTCACTGCCGAGCATGGACTGTCCTGGGCAGCGGCAATCATTCGCCTGATTAAACCTGGCGGGCGTGTGCTGGACATCGGTTGCGCCGACGGCGCGCTGCTCACCAAAATACCCGACAGCTTCGAGCGCTACGGCATTGAAGTGAACCCCCTGATGGCGGCTCGTGCGGCTGAAGCCGGCATCACCATCATCGGGAGCGATTTGCTGGCACCGAGCATCGCACGTGATCACTGCGGCTCATTCGATATGATCACGGCGATCGCCGTTTTCGAACATTTGCCCGATCTGCGCCGTGGGATGCAGGTTGCTCTCGATCTATTAAAGCCCGATGGCGTGCTGCTGTTCGAGGTGCCCTACATCTCCGCCACGCATGAGAATCGGATCTGGTTCGAGAGCTCTCTTGAGCATGTCTATTACCCCTCAGGCGAGGCGCTGCGCCTGTTGGTGGAAAATCTCGGCGGCCGCCTGGTCGGCGGCGAGGTCTACATTCAGGATTTTGCCTCGAATTTTGTCGGCTTGGCAGCGCGCGATGCGGCCTTGATCCCGGGATTGCATCAGCTGTTCGATGCATTGAATTCGAACCGCGACGTGGCCGTGCCGCCGGAGCAGCGCCTGGCGCGCATACAGCTCTTGCTGATCCATGCCGCCAGAAGCACCCCAGAATTGATTTCTGGCCTTCCCGAACTGCTGACAGGAGCGGCAAACCCGCCGCTTGTACAACGGATCGAGCAGCTTTGGCAGAACGATCTCCGTCGCCTCTCGGCACTTTGCCAGGAGAGCGCCGCAGCTCAAACGGCATTGGCCAAAGATTGGTCGGAACGCTATTGGACGCTGCAGGAACGAGCGGCGGCGCGCGATGCGCAGCTGGCGAGGACCCGCGCCGAACGGGACGCGCTGCGGGTGGAGTTGGCGGCGCGCGATGCGCGGCTGGCAACGGCCCGATCCGAGCATGACGCGCTGCAGCGCCAGCTCGGCGAAGTGCTGGACAGCACCGCCTGGAAGCTGACTTACCCCCTCCGCCGGTTTGGCGCCCGTCATCGCCCGGCGGCCCGCGCGATCGCTCAAGCATTGAAGTTTACCTGGTGGTCTGCTCGCCTCGAGCTGCCGTCGCGGCTAAGGGCGGCGAGGCAGCGAAGACGCGAACGCGATGCGCAACTCGGCCGAGAGCTGGCGACAGACCCGCCAGGAGCAACGCGCTGACAAACGGACCTGGTATCGCACGATGCACATTCGGCGACTGCCGCACCGGTCGCTTGCTAACTCGAGGCTCGGCGCCCCGTCCGAGACTAGCCCGCCGCTGGTATTCTGTCGGCAGACCGGTTTGGTGCATCCGATTTCCTGTGACGATGAGACGGAGCCATGGCCGTCTGATAGGCCATTGGTGACGGTCGTCATTCCGAGCTTCAACTATGGGCGATTTGTGATCGCCGCGGTTAATTCGGTGTTGTCGCAGACCTTCGCAAATCTAGAGGTAATCGTCGTCGAGGGCGGATCGACCGACGCGGACTCGCGCCGCATCACACTCACTCTCGACCGCCCGCGCACCCGCGTCATTGCCCAGGACGAGCCACATCTGACAGGAGCCAACCGCAATTTTGGGATCTGTCGCGCACGCGGCAAATATGTCTGCTGCCTCGATGCGGACGATATGCTGGCGCCCACCTATATCGAGAAGGCGGTGTTCCTGCTTGAGGCCTGCGGCTGCGATGTGGTCTCGACCGCGACGCAGCTCTTCGGCGAGAGTAGCGAGCGTGTCGGCATCCTGGAGGCGCCGGATCTCGCCGATATGCTCGAGGGGAACCATGTCCTGACTTGCGCCGTGTTCCGGCGCAGCCTATGGCGGCAGGCGGGCGGCTATCGCGACACGGACCCGACCCTGACCGGATATGTTTTTGAAGATTGGATGTTTTGGCTTCGGCTGGCGGCGCTGGGCGCTCGCATGCGCAACATTTGCCGGGAACATCTATTCCTCTACCGCCGTCACGGCCCAGGCCTGAGCACCAAGGCACTGCCCGAGCCGGTCCAACGCGCCTTGGTCCGCCAGGCGAACGCCGATCTCATTGGGCCGGAAACGATCGCCCGCTCCGGCAGCAGTCCGCCGACGCCGTATCGACCGGCAGAGCCGTTGCGGAACATCGCAATCACTGCGCCCGGGGTGGCCCCCCGTCGGCCGGTGCTGTTGCTCGCATTGCCATTCCTGATCCTGGGTGGCGCGGAACGGTTGCTCAGCCGCGTCGTCGGTTACTTGTCCGGGCTAGGGTGGCGCGTGGTGGTCGTTACATCGCTCGATGCCGGGGGTGAGAACGGCGACACTACACATTGGTTTGAACCGGCGACGGCTGAAATTTACCATCTGCCGCGCTTTCTCGAACAGGACCAGTGGCGTGATTTCGCTCGCCATCTGATGTGTTCCCGATCAGTCGACGTTCTTTGGATTGCCGGCAGCGCATTTTTTTACCATTTGCTGCCGGAGCTGCGCGCCGAGTTTCCTCGATTAGCGGTGGCGGATCTGCTGTTCAACACGGTGGGCCACACCCTAAATCACCGCAGTAACGCGCAGCTGATCGACCTGACCTTTGTCGAGAACCGGGAGGTGTTTCATCATCTCCAAGATGAAGGCGAGCTGGACGATCGAATTGCGCTTGTTCCGAGCGGCATCGACCTAGATGCGTACCGACCGGGTCCGCGCGATGCGGCAGTAACGAAAGCCCTCGGGGCAGCGCCGGAGGAGTTGATCGTCGGCTATTGCGGCCGATGGTCGCCGGAAAAGGACCCATTGGCGTTCGTCGAGATAGCTCGGCGCTCGCTGGCGGCGCGTTTGAAGACGCGTTTTGCTATGACCGGAGCGGGCCCGCTGTGCGGCGCCATTGTCGAAGCTGTCCGTGATGCGGTGATGCCGCAGGGAGGATTTCACTTGCGCGGTGAGGTCGAGGACATCTCACCGTGGTTGCGGTCCTGCGACGTTCTGGTGGTCCCGTCGAGGCTCGATGGCCGCCCCATGGTGGTTTTGGAGGCGCTGGCGCTAGGAGTGCCCGTATTGGCCTCGCGGGTCGGCGCGCTTCCCGAACTAATCGAAGACGGCGTCAATGGCTTCCTGCAAACACCAGGAGACGTGGACGGCTTTGTCGGCCGCCTGTCCCAGTTCGCAGACGATCGGCCGTTGCTGGCACGCATGAAGGCTGCGGCCCGCCGACATGCCGAACAGCATTTCAGCGAAGCGACGATGCTAATGAGTTATGAGAGCCGGCTGCGCGGATTGGCGGAGTCCGCGCGCGGGACGGCGGCGGGTGGCGGCCAGGGCTTGCGCCGCGCCGAGCAGGATCCGGTCGAAATCGCCTAGCGCGGGAAGGCGGGCCTCGCGGTCGGACCGGCCGATCACCGCGCCCTCAGCTCCCCGCCGCGCACGCAGTCCTATGATTGCGGTGCGCGGTTTGCTGCAGATTTGATCCGAACATTACCGCGTCGAGGTCGATGAGCCGGCTTTCGGGCGAGGCGGGAGAGGTGCCGCGCGGCAGGACCTCCATAGGCAAGTTGGCAAGAGGCGATCGATGGCTCGACAGGATCAGCCACGCCATCGCCGGCGTCACCCACGCCTCGCTATTAGAAAGCACGCCAAATTCATCGTATCGGCCGAATTCGCCCAAGCTCCAGCGGTCCGCCTTGTAAAAGTCTAATTTTTTGATATCGCAATGCGACGAGTTCCCAAGATTTACCAGCTCTCGGTCGAACAATCGATATTCAATGCTCTGGGGCAGGACAAAATATAAGACCACGTTTCGGCTCGCGCCGACCGCGCAGACGGCAACGACAGCTCCCATGACGGCAGGAAGCCATGCCGTCTTGCCGAAAGCGCGCAACCAGCCGACGAGCCCCAACGTCGTGTAGACGAGCAGAAGGCTGGTCAATGCGACCTGCGTTCGATAGCTGGCCCAGTTCTCCGAGACCAGCAAATTCGGCAAATAGGTTGCCGGCACAAGAGCTGCCGCGATCAGGACACGCGAGATTCGTTCTTTCGCCCCGCCGGGCCAGTATAGCCAAAGTCCGACAGCCGCAAAAATCGCCACAGCGCCGGCAACGACTGCCGAGGGTCGAAGGAAAATTAGATTGAGCGCATCGGGCAGCGGCTCCGAGACAAACCAGATCAATTTTGTCCAAAGATCTCGCGCGAGCTCTGTGCGAGCGAGCACGGCGCCCGAATTCCAAAAGAGATGAGGAAGCACCTTGGCCAAGGCGAAATCAATAGCCAGCGCAGCTGCCATTACCCCAATCGCAACAGCGATGGTGCGCCATTTGACTGGGGCAGTGCCACCGATAAAGCTTATCGCGGCAAACACCCAAAAAAACATCGCGGCAGGTTGATATATAGAAAGTGAAGCGCTAAGAAGCGCTACGGCCATGATCGGCCGTGACCACGGCATCGGTTGTGCACCCGCCGGTGGCCAATCGAGCACGGCGAAGGCCAGACCACCAAGCAGCGCGGCAAGCGGAAAGAACGCTGCGATCGCCCAAGCCGCATAGACCTGAAAGGCCGGCATTAGGCCCAATAATATTGGCAGGCCAAGGCTTACCGTGCGTGGCAGGCGAGCGTGGGCGAGATGAACCTGGGAAGCCACCGCGAGAAGCGCTATTCCCAGAACTGCTACCGCTCGAAGGATGCTTAAGCCTGCTAAACCGTGGATCAGGGGCAGCGCCAATCGCTCGATCAGCGCGAAGAGCGGCCTGCCGTAGGCGGTCGACAGTTGGGCCAGGTACTGGCCGTGGTGCTGCATCGACTGCGCCAGGACTGTATAGTCATCCAAAAATCCGTACGATGCGACTATAACCGGTAAGTATACTGCGCTAACAATCACCAGATAGGCGACAAACACCCCAGCAACACGATCGAGCCCAGGGTAAAAATGCCGAGCGGTGACCTTGCTGCCCAAGCGTTCGTCGGCATCAAATTGGATCAAAGCCGTCTCCCTTACTTCCATCGTAAACATATCTTGAGCCAGGAGACGCGTCAGCGCGGCGATGCCGAGACGCGATCATGGATTTTCCCAATGCGCGCATCAGCGGAAGGCGATGACCTGAGGCGCTGTGCATCGCGATTGTCCGGTCCGCACTACGTTGGTCCGGTCATCACGGATGCGAATTCGCTCAAAGCTGGGAGCCGCCTATCTCAATTCGCGACCGCTGCCGGCAGAGGAGCTCCGGCAGGATCCTCTCGAAATCGGGGAACTGCGGAGCGAGGCCGAGGCGCTCCAGCCGGCCGGTGTGACCGTACAGCACCGCCGGCTCTCCGGGGCGCAGGCGACGCGGATCGACCGCAATCGACACTGGCTTCCCGGCGAGCCGGATCATCTCATCAACCAACGCGCGTAACCGCCAGGCGCGGCCCGCGCAGACGTTCACCACTTGGCCGATGGCATCCGGCCGCATCGCCAGTCCGGCGACCAGCCGGGCGACCTCGCGCACATCGAGAAAATCGCGTTCGATATCGAGGTTTCCCACATGGAGCGTGCCGCCCTCCGGGGGCATTGCCGCGATCTGCGCGGCAAAGCTCGCCAGTGCTAGGTGCGCCGGCATGCCGTGCCCGACCGGGTTCCACAACCGGGCCACGACAACCGGCAGCCCGGTAACGGCGCGCGCCGCGGCCATCAGGGTCTGCGCATATTTCGCGATGCCGTAATCGCTCAGCGGGTGACAGGGCTGATTCTCCGCGACCGGCACGCCATCGGCCGGCACCCTGCCATATTCTGCGGCCGAGCCGGCGAGGATAACGAGCGGCGGCGGCTTGCAGCGGGCAGCGGCATCCAAAAGACGCGCCGTCAGCACGAGATTGGCCTCGTAGAGCTGCGCCGGGTGTTCGGCACGGCTCAACCCCGCCATGTGAAAGACCACCGCAGGGGCAGCGCTGTGCAGGGCGGCCACCAAGCGCTCGGCGCGAACCGCTCCGTCGCCGCCCGGTGGAGCTGCGGCAACATCCCAGCGCTGCGTGCGCAAATGCGCACACAAATGGCTGCCGACAAAGCCGGTCGCCCCGCTGAGCAGCGCCTTCACGCCGGGGCGCCCAAAAACGCCTGCGGATCCTTCTCAAAAAGCTCCTGCGCGCGTGCGAAATCATCCGGCCGGCCGATGTCGAGCCAGAAGCAATCGTCGCGGAAGCAGTGCACCTCGCCGCCTGCCGACATCAGGCGCTGCAGCAGGTGGGGCATGTCGAGGTAAGTATCCGGCTCGATCAAATCACGCATCGGCGCGGCATTCAGCACGTAGATCCCCATGCTTACCAGGTGGGGATAGCTCGGCTTTTCTCGGTAGGCGGTCATCCGCATATGGCCATCGACCTCGACCAGCCCGAAATCGATCTTCACCTCGCGCGGATAGACACCCACTGTGGCGTCCGCGCGCCTTTCCCGATGGAAGCGGATCATCGCCGCGATATCCATCGTGGTCAGCAGATCGCCGTTGGTCATGACGAATTCGTCGCCGAGCTGGTCCAGCACCGCAGCGATCGGCCCGGCGGTGCCCAGCGGCTTGTCTTCGACGCTATAGCGCAGCGGCACGCCGATGCGCGAGCCGTTGCCAAAAAAGGCTTCGATCAGGTGCCGCAAATGATTGACGGCGAGATACACCTCGTCCACCCCGGCGCGGCCCAGCTGGCGCAACAGCAACTCGAGCACCGGCATGTCGCCAAGCGGCATCAAGGGTTTCGGCAAGATTGCGGAATAGGGATAGAGGCGTGATCCTTTCCCTCCCGCCATTACGATCGCCTTCATCGTGGGCCTCTCAAACCGCATAGCCGGCTGTGCGATAGGTCGCACGATGCCGATCGATGAAGGCAATCGTCTGGCGCAACCCCTCGTCGAGCGAGGTGCGCGGCTCCCAGCCGAGCAGCAGGCGGGCCTTGCGGTTGTCGGACACCAGCTTGCGAACTTCGCTCGCGGCAGGGCGCACCCGGCGCGGATCGGAGCGCAGGGCCTTGTTAGTCCCGATCAGACTGAGGATGCGCGCCGCAACCGCGCCGATGCTGTGGGTCCCGCCGGTGCCGAGGTTGATCGTCTCCCCTTCGACGCCCGGCCGAATGGCAGCGCGAATGAAGCCGTCGACAGTGTCGCCGACATAGGTCAGGTCGCGCTGCGGATCGAGCGAGCCGAGCGCAATCTCCTCGCGCTCGAGCGCCTGGGCGATGATGGTCGGTATCACCGCGCGCGCGCTCTGGCGCGGCCCAAAGGTGTTGAACGGGCGCAGCGTGACCACCGGCGTGCCGAACGAACGGTAATAGCTCTCGGCAAGCTTGTCCGCGCCGATCTTCGAGGCGGCGTAGGGTGACTGTCCTTGCAGCGGATGGGTCTCGTCCATCGGCTCTCGTTGGGCGGTGCCATACACTTCGGAAGTGCTGGTGTGCACCACGCGTCCGGTACCGAGGCGCCGCGCCGCCTCGAGCACATTGAGCGTCCCCTCCACATTGGTGCGGACATAGCTGCGTGGCGCGAGGTAGGAGTAGGGGATCCCGATCAGTGCCGCGAGGTGCAGAACAACGTCCACCCCTTCGACCGCGCGCGAGACAAAGTCGCCGTCCTCGATGTTCCCGGCCACAATATCCAGCTGCTGCTGCTGCTCCGCCCTACTGAAGGCAAGATTGCCGATGCTGGAGCCCGAGTTATAATGCACCATTGCACGTACAATGGCGCCCTGCTCCAATAATTCTTCGACGAGATGACTGCCAATGAAGCCGGCGGCGCCGGTAACCAGAACTCGTTTGCCTGCAACCATGCTGCACCAAACTGGCATTCATATTTCGCTAATATTTTGAAACAATCGACGCGGCGGGGAGCGGTGACGGTTCTGGCAAGAGTAACCCGCGATCGCGCGGCCGTTCCAATCGGGAGCGGATTACCACAGACACCTCTCGAGCGCGATACCATATTCGCCTCTGCCGATCGCGCCAGGCGATAGGCCCCACCCACCGACCGGATGGGGAGTGCGGTTGCGAGGACGCGGTTTCGGCCATACTACAAACAGGGTCCCGCAGCGGTTGCAGCAGCGTCCGGCGCCACGCTAGTATTGGCCGGCGCCCGAGCCGGAAATCGGGTTGTCGGCGTCCTCGAGGCCGGCGGGAACAGGGCGCCGGGGCAACGCGCGGAAAGGCTCGCGGATGGGTATCGGGTGTGGCGCCATGCGATCGCTGGGTCGCGGGCTCGGGGGTGCTTGCGTGTTGCTGGTCATGGCGCAGTCCGGCCGAGCCGGCGAAGCGCAAATCGTGCAGAAGGCGGTCGACACCTTTGCCCGAGCCGCGCTGCAGCAGGGTGCGGCGGTCGGGATCGCGGTCGGCGTCGTCGATAAAGCCGGGGCCTTCTCGCAGACCTACACGTTCGGCTATGCCGACGTCGCCGGCAAAAAAGCCTTCGCGAAGGATTCGATTTTCGAGATTGCCTCGAACACCAAGGTGTTCACCACCAACCTGCTCGGCCAGGCGGTGTCCGAGGGAACCTTGCAGCTCGCCGATCCGCTCTCTCATTTCGCCAAGGAGCTGGGCACCCCCCAGCAGTTAGAGACTGGCGAGATCACCTTGGAAGAGCTCGGCGATTTCACCGCCGGTTTTCCGGACTATCCCCCGCTCTGCCCAAAGGACAAGAAAAAATGGCCGCCGGGCTGCCGTCCTTCGGCGCGCCCGACGATCGCCGATTATGGCGCCGACCGTTTCCTTGGTCTTTTCCGCAACAGCATCCCAATGGATTATGACGCGACGCCGCCAAAGCCGGCGATGGGCCTGCCCGCCCCCTATTTCTATTCCAACTACAGCACCGGCCTCCTAGGCCTGCTGCTCGGCACCGCCGCAGGAAAACCGGCAACTGACGCTTCGGTCGACGGCTGGTACAACGCGGTCGATCAGAAAATCCTGCGGCCGCTCGGCATGACCAGCACCTTTCTCGACGTGCCCGCGCAGGATGCCGGCCGCGTCGCCGGCGGTTATGCGCCGGCCATAGCGTCAGCGGAGGTAACCGGAGGCCGGATTACCGCGATCCAGGTTCTCGGCGGCGGCGATTCCTATTCGACCCGGCCGACCGTGACCATCGCCGGCGGCGGCGGCAATGGCGCGACCGCCATCGCCAAAATCAAGAACCACTCGGTCGATGCGATCGATGTCGGCAGCGAGGGCAGCGGCTACATCGCCCCGGCGTCCCTCACGCTCAACGGCGGCGGCTCGACCAAAATCGCCCGCGCGACGCCGATCGTGGTCGGCGATCGGGTGACCGCGATCGAAGTCCTGTCCGGCGGCGCCGGCTACCAGCAGGCTCCCAAGGTGACGATCAGCGGCGGCCACAAAGCCGTCTATCGCGACGCCAAGGCGATTGCCACGATCGCTAACGGGCGCGTGGTCTCGTTCACCTTGACCGACCAGGGTGTAGGATATGTGCCGCCGCTGTCGGTAACCGTGGCTCCCGGCGATCCGCACAGCAACGTGGTGCCGATCTGGGCGCCAGCGGGTGCGCTGAAGTCAACGATCGCCGATATGACCCGGTTCGCGGCGGCCGCGCTGACCGAGGGCGCCGCGTCGCCTAACATTCCGGTTTCGCTGACCACCGGCTTCAAGATTGCCGAGATGCCCTATGCCTGCGCCGCGGCCGACCCAGACCTTAACAGCTGCAAAGACTGCCCCAACAACTGCGCGGCCACGAGCAACCGCTCGGGCCTCGCGTGGGCCATCCTGCCTGCCGACGATGCGGTCCCGGTCCCCCAGATCGTGACCAAGAATGGCGCGCTGCCGGGCTTCTCCAGCCAGATTTTCCTGATGCCCTCACGGCAGCTGGCGGTTGTCGTCCTGGTCAACTCGGCATCGTCGGCAACCGGGCCGACCGGGCCGCTCGTCGGCGCGCCCGCCCAGGTTCTTGCTTTCAATATAGGCTATACATTGTCGAACACCCTTCCTTTGCGAGGCACGCAATGAAAGTCTTTGTCTTTGACCTCTTGGCCTATGGCGAGCAACTCGACCATCTAAAGATTGGCAACGAGCTGCCCTATCCGCTGGCGAAACAGCACTTTAAGCCGGCGGTCGCGGCGCGGACCTATGCCGAGCATCTCGCCGCGTGGGAGGAGCTCGACCGGCTCGGCTACGACGGGGTCGGGTTCAACGAGCACCACTGCTCGCCCTATGGGCTGATGAACTCGCCCAATTTGCTGGCGGCGGCTGCGGCGCAGCGCACCAAAAACCTGAAACTACTGATCTACGGCAATCTATTGCCGCTGCACGAGCCGCTGCGGCTGGCCGAAGAGCTGGCGATGCTCGACTGCATGTCGAACGGGCGGTTGATTTCCGGTTTTGCCCGCGGCATCCCGCGCGAATACCAGGTGCACCATGTGCCGCTCGCCGAATCGCGCGCCCGCTTCGAGGAGGCGTTCGAGATCATCACCCGCGCCTGGAGCGAGGAGGTGTTTTCGTACCGGGGCCGCTATTGGAGCTACCAGGACGCGGCATTGTGGCCGCGCCCATTGCAGCAGCCGCGCCCGCCGATCTGGATGCCGATCGTCGGCAGCAAGGAGTCAATAGAGTTCGCCGCCGCGCGCAACCTGCCGATAACCCCGGGCCTCGGCCGCTCGCGGGGCTTGCGCGACGACATCATCAGCTACTACGCGCGCTGCCTCGAACGCGCCGGCCACCGGATCACCCCGGATCATCTCTCGCTCGGGATCAGCGCCTACGTGGCGCCCAGCAAGGCCGAGGCGGTGCGCGAGATGGGCCCCTACCACCTCTATTTCAACCGAACCCTGTTCAGCCATGGCAACTTCACCGAAACCAGCCGCCAGCGCGAGACCGGGTATGCAAGCGCTGCGTCAACCGACTATGTGCGCCCGGAAAACCGGCGCGCAGCCGAATTCGCGCGCGAGGATTTCCGCAATCTGACGATGGCCGATGTCGAGCGCCAGGCCGAGGAGATGCCGTGGGGCACGGCGGACGAGGTGACCCGGCGGATCATCGACGCGGCCGACAGCGCCGGTGCCGACAATGTGCAAATCAGCCTCAACCGCGGGGTCTTGCCGCACGAGATGTTTATCGAGCAGATCCGCCGCTTTGCCCGCGACGTGCTGCCGGCGTTGCAGGCCCACCGGGTCGCGCGCGTCCCGTTGGCGGACGACGCCCTGCTGCAAGCGGGATCATGAGGTTGCAGCCCGCGCCCGGGTGGGGTCGAGCTCGGTATCGTCGTAGATTGCATCGAGGCTGACCTCGACCCCGATAGCGGTGAGACGCAAGATCGCCTGGCCCTCGACGATCTCGTTCGTCCAGCCGGCGGTCGCTCGGGTGTAGAGGTCGACAAGCCGCTCGTCCTGCTCGACGATTGCGTATTGCTGGATTGACGGCGTGGCGAAATAGTCGAATTTCTTGCGGCCCCGGTCCTCGCGCTCGGTGCTGGGCGAAATCACCTCGATGACGAGGACGGGTTCTGGAACAATATCGTCGGTGCCAATGACGGGCTGACAGGTTACGACGACATCGGGATATCGGACCGAAACGCCGGCAATGACCTTGGCGTCATTGGCGAAGGGGCGGCGGCCCGTGCCTCGCAAGACCTGCCGCAGTGCGAAGGCAAGATTCATGGTTATCGTCGTATGCCGGAGCGAGGCCCCGGTCATCATCGTGATGACGCCGCCCGCATATTCGTAGCGCTCGGGCTGCTCGCGTTCCCAGGTGAGGAACTCGTCCAGCGACATCAGTTTTTCGGCGGTCGTCCGACATCGTTCGAGACTACTCCGTCGCAGCGATCGATGTCCAAACCGGCGGCCTGCGGCAATCGGCCCAGCGGGCCTGCGAGGGCGGCGATGCGCTGGATCACCGCGGGCCTCGGCCGGGCGACCTCGCCCTGCTCGAAAGCGACGATGCTGAGCCCGGCGAAGGCTCCGAGCAATTCGCCAGGGCGCAGCAGGAACGAGGGGTTGCGCGGTTGGCCGAAGCGCTCGTTGCCGAGCGCGAAGGTTTCGTAAATCACGACGCCGCCGGGGGCGAGCGCCGCAGCGATCTCCGGCAACAGCGGCCGGTGCAGGTAGTTCGTCACGACGATCCCGTCATAGCCGCCGCCCAGCGCCCAGCCGGCGCCGGTTTCGAGATCGATCTGGATGATCTCGCAGCCGGGTTCGGCCCAGGCCTGCAATGCCGAGGTGTCGCGGTCGGCGGCACGAACCCGAAAGCCGTGGTCGCACAGCAGCCGCGTGTGGCGGCCGGCGCCGGCCGCCAGGTCGAGCACCAGCCCGCCCGGCCGGACCAGCCGCAAAAACCGCTCGACCCACGCCGAGGGGCCAACCGGGCTTGCCGGTTTCGCGTGACTTATCAATGTTGCTGCCCCGAAATGCTGCGGAATTGCGAACGCCTGGGCAGCCGGTGTAAAATGCCCGTCAGGAGGTCTGCTCGATGATCCTGTTCACCTTGCGCTGCGCTCGGGACCACGAGTTCGAAGCGTGGTTCCGCGACGGCGACGGGTTTGCGGCGCAGCACGCGGCCGGCGAGATTGCCTGTCCTCACTGCGGCGACAACTCGGTCGAAAAGGCGGTGATGGCGCCCCGGCTCGGCCGCTCGCGCGAGGCCGTTCCACCGCCGGTGGCGCTGGCCCAGATGCGCAAGGCGCTCACTGAGATGCGCCGGCAGATCGAGAACTCACTGCGACTACGTCGGCAACCGATTTGCCGAGGAAGCCCGCAAAATTCATTATGGCGAGAGCGATCCGCACGGCATTTATGGCGAGGCGAGCGACGCCGAGTTGCGCGAATTGACCGACGAGGGGATCAAATTCGGCCAGATCCCGTGGATCCCGCCGACCGACGGGTGAGCATGCCGGCGCCTCATTGCCGTACCGCCATGACCAGGTAATTGACCGCAACATCGCGCGACAGCCGCCATTCGCCGCGGAGCGGGTCATACGACATCCCGGCGATCTCGGTGGTGCGCAGATGGCTGCGGCGCAAGCCGAGGATCAATTCGGATGGCCGCAGGAACTTGCGCCAGTCGTGGGTGCCGCGCGGCAACCATCCGAGGATGTACTCGGCGCCGACGATCGCGAGCGCGAATGATCGGGCGGTGCGGTTCAAGGTGGCAGCAATGATCGCCCCATCCGGCACAGTCAATCGGTCGAGCGAGCGCCAGAACATATCGCGGTCGGCGACATGCTCGATCACCTCGAGCGCCAGCACGACGTCGAAGCGCTCGTCCATTTGGGCAAGCGATTCGGCGGCGGCGACCCGATAGTCGATCGGCAGACCGGCCGCCTGCGCGTGGGTCCGCGCCGCGGCGATGGCTTCGGGTCCGGCATCGATGCCGGTCACCGCAAATCCGAGCCGCGCCATCGGCTCGGCGACCAGGCCGCCGCCGCACCCGATGTCGAGCAGGGTCAGCCCGGCAAACGGCCGCAATTCACCGGGATCGCGCCCGAAATGCTGGATCAGGCGGGAGCGGATAAAGCCGAGCCGGGTCGGGTTGAGCCGGTGCAGCGGGCGGAAGCTGCCCTCCGGGTCCCACCAGGCATCGGCCTGCACGGCAAACCGCGCGAGTTCCGCCTCGTCGACGGTGGCGCCGCTGGCGAGCACGACTCGATCCTCCCCGTTAAGCCTTCGGCCGGATGGCCTAAGGAGCCAGAATGGAGTATGTGGTCGATCTCGCAGCCCGGCAACGCTTCGGATGGTGTTCAGGCGGACATGGCGCGCCTCGTGCAGAAGTTCGGCGGCACCTCGCTTGCCGATGTCGAGAGAATTAACGCCGTTGCCCGCCGCGTCGGCCGTGAAGTCGATGCCGGCAACGAGGTGGCGGTGGTTGTCTCGGCGATGGCCGGCGTGACCAACCAACTGGTCGAGTGGACCCGTGAGACGAGCCGGCTGCATGACGCGCGCGAATACGATGTCGTCGTCTCCTCGGGCGAGCAGGTGACCGCCGGTCTGTTGGCGCTGGCGCTGCAAAACCTTGGGATCGACGCACGCTCCTGGCTCGGCTGGCAGGTGCCGATCCGCACCGACGGCGTGCACGGCAAGGCGCGCATCGAAGCGATCGAGGTGACCGAGATCGGCCGCCGCCTCGCCGCCGGCCAGGTCGCGGTGATGGCCGGCTTCCAGGGCATCGACCCGCGCGGGCGGATCACCACCCTCGGCCGCGGCGGCTCCGACACCTCGGCGGTGGCGCTCGCCGCGGCGCTCAAAGCCGACCGCTGCGATATCTTTACCGATGTCGACGGGGTCTACACCAGCGATCCGCGCATCGTTGCGAAAGCGCGCAAGCTCGGTAGGATCACCTACGAAGAAATGTTGGAGATGGCCTCGCAGGGCGCCAAGGTGCTGCAAACGCGCTCGGTCGAGATGGCGATGAACCACCGGGTGCGGGTCCAGGTGTTGTCGAGCTTTCGCGACATTCCTGGAACCCTTGTCGTCGACGAGGAAGAGATTGTGGAACAGCAGGTCGTGAGCGGCATCGCCTACAGCCGCGACGAAGCCAAGATCACGGTGCAAAAGGTGGCCGACCGGCCGGGTGTGGCAGCCGCCATTTTCGGCCCGCTCGCCGACCATGCGATCAATGTCGACATGATCGTGCAGAACGTCTCGGAGGACGGCCGCGCCGACCTGACCTTCACTGTCGCGCGGGCCGATCTCGACCGGGCGGTCGCGGTGTTGGGCGAGCGGCGCGAGCTGCTCGGGTTCGCCGCCTTAAAACCCGATTCGAACGTGGTCAAAATCTCGGTGATCGGCGTCGGCATGCGCAGCCATGCCGGCGTTGCCCAGCAGATGTTTCGCACGCTCGCGGAGAAGGGCATCAATATTCAGGTGATCTCAACTTCGGAGATCAAGGTCAGCGTTCTGATCGCCGCCGAATACACCGAGCTCGCGTTGCGGGCGCTG
This sequence comes from uncultured Alphaproteobacteria bacterium, assembly GCA_963738185.1. GTDB lineage: Bacteria > Pseudomonadota > Alphaproteobacteria > ATCC43930 > CGMCC-115725 > AP-15. The sequence goes on from CAVTVA010000003.1 coordinate 2,820,675, forward strand.
CACACCGCCTATGGGCTCGACGCCGCGGGATGACCCGAGGCATCGCGCCAGCGGCACTTGCAACGGACAGGGGGCGCATAGCGAGCGCGGCGGGTTCCGGGCGCCGCGATTGCCGCGCCGAGCTCGATCGGCTTTGGACCCGCGGCCGCGGGGTGCTGGGGTGCGACATTGCCATCATGGGCGGGGCGATGACCTGGGTGTCGGAGCGCCATCTCGTGGCAGCCATCTCGAATGCCGGCGGGTTTGGCGTGATCGCCTCGGGAGCAATGACACCCGAGCTGCTCGCCGCCGAGATCGCCGCGACCAAGGCGCTGACCGAGAGGCCCTTCGGCGTCAATCTGATCACCCTGCACCCGCGGCTGATCGAGCTGATCGAGGTCTGCGCCGACCACCAGGTCAGTCATGTCGTATTGGCCGGCGGGCTGCCGAGCGGTGCGGCGATGCGCCGGATCAAGGAGGGCGGGGCGCGGGTGATCTGTTTTGCCCCGGCGCTCGGCTTCGCGCGCAAGCTGGTGCGGATGGGCGCCGATGCGATCGTCATCGAGGGCAGCGAGGCCGGCGGCCATGTTGGGCCGGTTTCGACCGGCGTCTTGGCGCAGGAAATTTTACCGCATCTGGGCGACGTTCCGGTGTTCGTCGCCGGCGGCATCGGGCGCGGCGAGGCGATGCTCGCCTATCTCGAAATGGGTGCCTCCGGCGTCCAGCTCGGCACCCGCTTTGTGTGCGCTGCTGAGTCGATCGCCCATCCGCGCTTCAAGCAGGCGTTTATCCGCGCCGCCGCGCGCGACGCTGTCACCTCGCTGCAGCTCGATCCGCGCTTCCCGGTGATCCCGGTGCGCGCCCTGGCCAATCCGGCGACCGAGCGGTTTCTCGCGGTGCAGCGCCAAGTGATCGGCCGGTTTGCCCGTGGCGAGGTCTCGCAAAAAGACGCGCAGCTTGAGATCGAGCATTTCTGGGCCGGCGCGCTGCGCCGCGCGGTCGTCGACGGCGACATCGAAGCGGGCTCGCTGATGGCCGGGCAGAGCGTCGGCTTCGTGACCCGCGAGCAGAGCACCGCCGAAATCCTGGCCGAGCTGATCGGTCAGGCGGTTGCGATGCTCGCCGCCCGCGGCGAAGCGGCCGGCCACCCGGTCGCCGCCAGGCTGGCGGCTTGGCCGGAAGGCCGGGGTGCCCCGGGATGACCGAGGCCGGGATCACCGAAATCCGAATGACCGAGGCGCCTGGCGGCAGCAGCGGACCCCGCCGGCTGCTGCGCCGGCTGCGCGACATCATGGCGGGCTCCGCCACCGCCCAGGAGCGGCTCGACCGCATCGTGCGCATTGTCGCCGCCGAGATGGTCGCCGAGGTCTGCTCGGTCTATGTGATGCGCGCCGGCGAGGTGCTCGAGCTGTTCGCCACCGAAGGGCTGCGGCCCGAGGCCGTGCACCGCACCCGGCTGCGGGTTGGCGAGGGGCTCGTCGGATTGATCGCGGCGACGGCCCGCCCGCTGGTGTTGGCCGATGCCCAGGCCCACCCTGAATTTGTCTATCGGCCCGAGACCGGCGAGGAAATTTATCATTCGCTGTTAGGCGTGCCGATGCTGCGCGGCGGCCGGGTCCTCGGCGTGCTCGTGGTGCAGAACCGGACCCTGCGCCATTACGACGAAGACGAGATCGAGCTATTGCAGACGATCGCGATGATCCTCGCCGAGCTGGTCGCCGGCGGTGAGCTCGTCAACCCGCTCGAAATCGCGCAGAGCCACGCCGGCGGGGTGCTGCCGGCCCGGTTGGTTGGGGTTCGGCTCAATCCCGGGCTGGCGATCGGGCCCGCGGTGCTGCATGAGCCGCGCCTGCCGATCCGCCAAATCATCGCCGAGGACGCCGCGGCCGAACTCGGGCGGCTGCGGCAGGCGGTCACCGCGATGCGTGAGGCGATCGACCGGCTGCTGGTGGCGAGCCGCGGTCTCGGCGATGGCGAGCACCGCGACATCCTCGAAACCTACCGCATGTTCGCCGACGACCGAGGGTGGATCGCGCGCATCGCCGATGCGATCCGCAGCGGCCTCACCGCCGAGGCGGCGGTGCACAAGGTGCGTGACGAGACCAGCACCCGGATGATGCAGGCGAGCGACCCGTACTTGCGCGAGCGCCTGGTCGATCTCGAGGATCTGGCGAACCGTTTGCAGCAGCACCTGTCGGATCAGCCGCCCACCGCCGCCTGGGCCGAGCTGCCGGCCGAGTTTGTGCTGGTCGCCCGCGCGATGGGCCCGGCCGAGCTCCTCGATTACGCGCAGCGCCGGATCATCGGCCTGGTGCTTGAAGAAGGCTCGCCGACCGCGCATGTGGCGATCGTCGCGCGGGCGCTCGACATCCCGGTCGTCGGCCGGGTCGACGACGCGGTGAGCCGGATCGAGAATGGCGACATTATCATCGTCGATGGCGATCACGCGCAAATCCTGATCCGGCCGAGCGCCGACATTCAGCAATCGACGGCGGCGGCAGTCGCGGCGCGCAGCCGCCGGCGCGCCGTTTACGACAGCCTGCGCAGCGCCCCGGCAATCACCCGCGACGGGGTCCGCATCAGGCTTTTGCTGAACGCCGGGCTGTTGCTCGACATGCCGCAGCTGGCGGCGACCGGGGCGGAGGGGGTGGGGCTGTTTCGCACCGAAATCCCGTTTATGGTGCGCGACACCTTTCCCGCGGTCGCGGAGCAGACCGAATTTTACCGCGACGTCTTCGAGCAGGCCGACGGGCGCCAGGTGGTGTTCCGCACTCTCGACATCGGCGGCGACAAGCTGCTGCCGTACCTGCCGCATGCGGTCGAGGACAATCCGGCGATGGGCTGGCGGGCGATTCGCATCGGGCTCGACCGGCCGGCGATGCTGCGCGAGCAGCTGCGCGCGTTGGTGCGCGCCGCCGGGGGGCGCGATCTCTTTGTCAAATTTCCGATGGTCGCCGAGATCCCCGAGCTCGAGCGGGCCCGTGCGCTGCTCGATCGGGAGCTTGCCCGGGTCGCCGGGGAAGGCCGCACGCCCCCTGCTTCGGTCAAGATCGGCGTCATGCTTGAGGTGCCGGCGCTGTTGTGGCAATTGCCGGCGTTGTGCCGGCGGATCGATTTTTTGTCGATCGGCACCAACGACCTCTTACAGTTTCTGTTCGCCTGCGATCGCGGCAACCCCCGGCTCGCCGACCGCTACGATCCGCTCTCGGCGCCGATGCTGGCGCTGCTGCGCGAAGTCGTCGCCCAGACCCGCGCCGCCGCGGTGCCGCTCAGCATGTGCGGCGAGATGGCAGGCAATCCGGTCGAGGCGATGGTGCTGATCGCCCTCGGCTTTCGCACCTTGTCGATGACCGGGACCGCGATCGGCCCGGTCAAGACAATGATCCGCAGCCTCGACGCCGCCGCGCTGGCTGCGTATGTCAATGAAATCGGCGGCCGGCCGGACCATTCGCTCAGACCCAAGCTCGAAGCTTACGCCCGCGATCACGCCATCGCGTTGTAAGGCGTCACTCGAATGCAGGAACGTCGGCGGCCGCCGTGCGATTCATCACCGAGCGGCGCGACGGCGGGCGATCGCGCCGTCGGCTGCGCGCCCACGCCTGTTGTGCGCTGCCCAAAGAGTTTATATGCGTGCTATGCGAAATCGCCCGAGCGAGGTTGATCATGAGCGTCCGGCCCTACCGTGACATCCAGCGCCGCGCCTGCCGCAAAATCCATGTCGGCAAGGTGCCGGTCGGCGGCGATGCGCCGATCACCGTGCAGTCGATGACCAACACGGTGACCAGCGATGTCAAGGCGACGGTCGAGCAGGTCCAGGCGCTCGAGCGCGCCGGCGCCGACATCGTACGGGTGTCCTGTCCCGATCAGGAATCGGCATTGGCGCTGAAAGAGATCGTGCGCGAGGCGACGGTGCCGATCGTCGCCGACATCCATTTCCACTACAAGCGCGCGATCGAGGCGGCGCAGAGCGGGGCGGCCTGTCTGCGGATCAACCCCGGCAACATCGGCTCGGCCGAGCGGGTGCGCGAGGTGATCAAGGCGGCGAAAGACCACGGCTGCTCGATGCGGATCGGGGTCAACGCCGGCTCGCTGGAGCGCGACCTCCTCGAAAAATATGGCGAGCCCTGCCCCGAGGCCATGGTCGAAAGCGCGCTTGAACCACGCCAAGATCCTCGAGGACAACGATTTCTTCGAGTTCAAGATCTCGTGCAAGGCGTCCGACGTGTTTCTCGCCGTCGCCGCCTATCAGCAATTGGCCGAGGCCTGCGACTATCCGCTCCATCTCGGCATCACCGAGGCCGGCGGCCTGCGGAGCGGCACGGTCAAATCCGCGATCGGGCTTGGCATGCTGCTGTGGTCGGGGATCGGCGACACGATCCGGGTGTCGTTGTCGGCCGACCCGGTCGAGGAGGTCAAGGCCGGGTTCGAGATGCTGAAATCACTGAATTTGCGCCGCCGCGGGGTGACCGTGATCTCGTGCCCGTCCTGCGCCCGCCAGCAATTCGAGGTGATCAAGACCGTCGAGCGGCTCGAGGAACGGCTCGCGCATATCACGACGCCCTTGACCGTGTCGGTGATCGGCTGCGTCGTCAACGGCCCGGGCGAGGCGCGCGAAACCGATATCGGCTTTACCGGCGGCGGCAACGGCACCCACCAAGTCTATATCAGCGGCCTGACCGACCACCGCCTGAAAAACACCGACATCGTCGATCACCTGGTCGAGCTGGTCGAAAAGAAGGCCGCCGAGATCGAAGCGCAGAAGGCCGCCGAGCCGATCCTGGAGCCGGCCCAGTAACCGATCGGGCAGCCGTGGCGTTCAGGGCGCCGCCTCGGCGAGCCCGCGCTCGCCGCGGCGCACCTCGGCGAGATCGTTGCGGCCGGCGAGGAAGGTCTTGATGTTGCGGGTCGCCTGGCGCAGGCGCTGGCGGTTCTCGACTAGGGCGATGCGGACAAAGCCTTCGCCATGCTCGCCAAAGCCGACACCCGGCGACACCGCGACATTGGCGCGCTCGAGCAACAGCTTGGAAAAGGCGAGGCTGCCGATCGCGCGGAATTGCGGCGGGATCGGAGCCCAGGCAAACATCGTCGCTTCGGGCGGCGGCACCTCCCAGCCGGCCTGATGCAGGCCGTCGATGACCACATCGCGGCGCGCCTGATAGCGTTCGCGGGTCTCGGCGATGCACTCCTGCGGCCCGTTCAAGCGCCGCGGTCGCGGCCACCTGGATCGGCGTGAAGGCGCCGTAATCGAGGTAGGATTTGACCCGCGACAAGGCCGCGATCAGCCGCTGGTTCCCGACCGCGAAGCCGATCCGCCAGCCGGCCATCGAGTAGGTCTTGCTGAGCGAGCTAAATTCGACCGCGATGTCGCGCGCGCCCGGCACTTCGAGGATTGAGGGCGGCGGCTTGCCGTCGAAATAGATTTCGGCATAGGCGAGATCGGACAATACGACAATGTCGTGGCGCCGGCAGAACGCGACGATCTCGCCGTAGAAATCGAGATCGACGGTTTGCGCGGTCGGGTTGGCCGGAAAATTCAGCACGATCGCCAACGGCGCCGGAATGCTGTGCCGCACCGCCTTTTTCAATTCGGCCAAAAAGTCGAACTCCGGGCCGACCGGCACATGGCGCACCGAGGCGCCGGCCATGATGAAGCCGAACGCATGGATCGGGTAGCACGGGTTCGGCACCAGCACGATGTCGCCGGGTGCGGTGATCGCCTGCGCCAGATTGGCAAGCCCCTCTTTCGAGCCCAAGGTCACGATGATCTCGCGTTCGGGGTCGAGCTCGACATTGAAGCGTCGCGCGTAATAGCCGGCGCAGGCGCGGCGCAACCCGGCGATGCCGCGCGACACCGAATAGCCGTGGGTCCGCGGGTTCTGCACCGCCTCGATCAGCTTGGCGACGATGTGCGGCGGGGTCGGGCCGTCCGGGTTGCCCATGCCGAGATCGATGACGTCTCGCCCGGCGGCGCGCGCCTCGGCCTTCAGCGCATTGACCTCGCTGAAGACGTACGGAGGCAGACGCTTGATGCGGTAAAAATCCTCGGTCATGGCGGCCCGGCGGCTGTGAACACCGCCTTTTAGCTGCCCGCCGCGGGTTTGGCGAGCGCGATAGCGCCGATGTCCGCGATTTATGCCTCGGGCCGCGCTTCCGGGCGCAAGAGCTCGGGCAAATGCCACGAAACTGTGCGCCGGCCGCGCTTGTAGACGGCGAGCGGCTGGCGAATCTCGGCGATCGCCTGCTCGGGGGTTGCGGCATCGATGATCACGATGTCGGCCGGGTTGCCGGCGGCGAGCCCGTAATCCTTGAGGTTCAGCAATCGGGCCGAACGCTCGGTCACCATCAGAAAGATGTCCCGCAACTGCTCGGCGCGGGCGATCTGCAGCAAATTGGCGTGCAGGTTCGCCATGCGCAGCAGAGAGCAATCGCCGTAAGGGGTGGCCGGGTTCAGCACGTTGTTGGTCGACAGCGAGCAATTGACCCCGTGCTCGACGAGGAAATTGGCATCGGCGACGCCGCGGCGGATATCGTGATCGCGGTCGCGCCCCATCAGATAAAGATCGGTCAGCGGCAGCACCGTGACAGCAATGCCGGCATCAGCCATGCGACGGGCCAGCTGCGCCAGCTCTTGCGGCGGCAGGGCCGCGAGCTTGGCCATGTGGCCGACCGTGACCCGGCCGCCGCGCCGGTATTGCCGGGTCAGCTCGCAGACCAGCGGGATATCGAGCGGCTCGGGCCCGTCGCCGACATCGAGATGGATGTCGATCTCGGCGTCGAACTCGCGCGCCAGCTCGAAAATCCGCCGGATCTGCCCGGCGTGGTCCGGGTCGTAGCGCGGCGCGCCGCCGATCGCCCTGGCCCCGCGCTTCAGCCCTTCGACAAGCAGCTCGTCGGTGCCCGGGTAATTGGTCAGCCCGTCCTGGGCGAAGACGCAAATCTCGACATCGATCGCCCAGCGGTAATCGGCGGCGACCGACTGCACGCCTTCAAACCCGCGCATGCCGATCGCCGGATCGAGCTCGACCTGGGTGCGCATGCGCGTCGCGCCGTTCAGGATGCACTCTTCGAGCGTGCGCGCCGCGCGCCGCCGCACATCCTCGACCGTCAGCTCGTGCTTGATCGCCTTGACCTGAGCCATCGGCGCGATGCGGCGGCCCGCTTCGGGCGGGAGGCGGTCGATCAGCCGCGACTTGTCGAGATGGATATGGGTCTCAACGAGCCCGCCGCAGGCGAGCCGCCCCTGCGCGTCGTAGCTCTCGCCCGCCTCGCCGAGCCCGTGGCCGATCGCGGCAATCCGGCCATCGGCAACGCCGATATCGACCGGCTTCGAACCGGCCGGGCGACCGACCGGCCGCGCGTTGCGGATGATCAGGTCCATCGGGCCGGCCGCACCCGATCAGACGACCGGCGAGCGGCCGCCATCGACGTTGATGGCGCAGCCGGTTACGTAGGAGGCGGCGTCGGAGGCGAGAAAGGTCGCAACATTGGCGAATTCCTCGGCCCGGCCCATGCGGCCCATCGGCACCGCCCGCCCGGCCTGGGCGATCATCTCATCGAGAGAAATGTTCGCGCCTTCGCGCTGATGGCGGCGGACGATCTGGTCGCTGACGATGACCCCGACATGGAGCGAATTGACCAGCACGTTGTGCGGCGCGCCCTCGTTCGATAATGCCTTGGTGAACGCCATCTGCGCGGCGCGGCTGACAGAAGTGGGCGCGCTGTCAGCGCCGGGCGCCTTGGCCCCGATATTGAGGACGCTGATGATGCGGCCCCATTTGCGTTGCTTCATCTGTGGGAAGACGAGACGGCAAAACCGGACCTGCGCGAACAATTTGAGGTCGAGATCGGCCTGCCACATCTCGTCGGTGATGGTCTCCGACGGGCCGCGCGTCGATTGCCCGGCATTGTTGACATAGATGTCGATCTTGCCGAACTCCGACATGATTTGGTCATAGGCGGCCTTGATCGGCGCCATTTTCGACACATCGCAGCTGATCGCCGCGACCTTGCCCTTGGCGCCGCGCTCGATCTGGCCTCTGGCGTCGGCGAGGGTGGCCTGGTCGCGCGCCAGGATCGCCACATCCGCACCCGAGGCGGCGAATTCCTTGGCAATCGCCAGCCCCAGCCCCTTGCTGCCGCCGGTGATTACCGCACTTCTTCCGTTCAGTCGGACGTCCATCTCTAAGCTCCTTCCCCTCTGTTTGTGTAAGTACCTCGTCGCGTTCGCGCAAATGACGAAATGAGGCCGGGTGTGTTCACCCAATCGTGAGCATGTCGATCGCCTGCATATCTTCCGGCGTCAAGGCCCAGGCCGCGGCGGCGCGCGCATTCTGCTCGACCTGCTCCTGCGTCGTGGCGCCGGCGATGACGCTGGCCACCGCCGGCCGGCGCAGCAGCCAGCCAAAAGCAAGCTCAAGGAGGGTATGGCCGCGCTCGGCGGCAAAGCCTTCGAGGCGCTCGATCGTCGCCCAGCTCTGATCGCTTGGATAGCGCCCGGCCGCGCGCGGCGTCCGGCCTAGGCGCGAGCCCGGCGGCGGCGGCGAACCCCGCCGATATTTGCCGGTCAAGAGCCCGTCGGCCAGCGGCCGGAACGGAATCAGCCCCAATCCATAGGATTCAAGGACGGGCATCATCTCGCGGTCGAGCCCGCGCGACAGCAGGCTGTACTCCTCCTGGCACGAGACAAAGTGGTGCAGCCCGTAATGCTTTGCCGCCCACTGCGCCTCGACCACCTGCCAGGCCGGCAAGGTCGACGAGCCGATGTAGCGCACCTTGCCCTGGCGCACGAGGTCGTCGAGCGCGCGCAGGGTCTCCTCGATCGGGGTCAACGGGTCGGGCTGGTGCTGCTGGTAGAGGTCGATCCAATCGGTCTTGAGCCGGGTCAGGCTGGCTTCGACCTCGGCCATGATATAACGGCGCGAGGCGCCCTCGAAGCGGCCCGAATTGTCCATCGGCCGAGCGAATTTGGTCGCCAGCACGATGTGCTTGCGGCGGGCCCCCAGGATCTGCCCGAGATACGCCTCGGAGCTGCCGCGCGGGTCGCCGTAGGTATCGGATTCGTCGAACAAAGTGATGCCAAGGTCGAGCGCCTTGTGCACGACCTCTCGGGTCGCGGCGAAATCGACGCGTCCGCCAAAATTGTTGCAGCCGAGCCCGACCGCCGACACCCGCAGCCCCGAAGCCCCCAGATTTCGCTCTTCCACCAAACCGACCCCATCCGCCCCGCGCGGCGCCAATATAGGGCTTTACCTCGGAGCCTGTGAACCTTTGCATTTCTCGGCTTGGATGCTTGAGCGTGTGGGGTTTTTATGACGCCCTGTCGGCGAGCAGGTTCGGCGGTGGGGGCGAGCCCGCGCGCATTGCCCGGGAGCGCGCGGAGCGGGTCACGGCGGCGCCTCACGCGATTGCCCGTGGGCTGAAGGCCTACGCTTGCCGGCGCCGATAAGCCGCGCGAGCGGCGATTTTTCGTCCGCCCGCTTGCGGAGAGGGCTGGGGTGTGGGGCTCCCCGTAAAGGCGCTCTCCCAGCCTATCGCGTGGCGGCGATGATCGCCTCGCGCAGGATTTCGGGGATCTGGTCGAGCGTGTCGGAGGGCGTCATCAGCGGCGGCGCCACGCAGATCGTGTCGCCGATCGCCGGGTCGGCGCTGCCCACCCGCAGCCGCGGCAACAGGCCGCGGGCCATTGCCTCACGGGTAATCTTCGGCCCAAGCCCCAAGGCCGGCGCCTTACTGCCGTGGTCGGTCACCAGCTCGACCCCGCACATCATGCCGAGGCCGCGCACATCGCCGACCGCCGGCAGGTCGCGCAGCCCTTCGAGGTTCGCCAAGAGGCGCTTGCCCATGACCGCGGCGCGCTCGACCAGCCCCTCCTCCTCGATGATCGCGACATTGCGCAAGCCGACGGCGCAGCACACCGGGTGGCCGGAATAGGTCGCGGCGTGCATGAATTTGCGGTCGGCGGGCGCGCTCTCGATCGCCTCGTGCACGTGCTTCGAGGCGATGACCCCGCCCAACGGCAGATACCCGCTGGTGACGCCCTTGGCAAACGAGACGAGGTCAGGCTCGACGCCCCAATGGCCGAGCGCGAACCAGCGCCCGGTGCGGCCAAAGCCGGTGATGACCTCGTCGGCGATAAGCAGCACATTGTGGCGGTCGCAGATTTCGCGCAATGCCGGGAAATAGGAGGGCGGCGGCACAATGACCCCGCCGGCGCCCATGACCGGCTCGGCGATGACCGCGGCGACGGTGTCGGCGCCCTCGGCCAGGATCGCCTGCTCGACCGCCTCAGCCGCCCCAATGCCGGCCTCGGCATTGCCCTGCCAGCGATACGCGTAGGGCGGCGGCACCTGGATGAAGCCCGGGATCAGCGGCCCGAACATCTTGTGGTAGGCGGCCATGCCGGTGGCGCTCATCGCCGCCATCGTCACCCCGTGATAGGAATGGATGCGCGAAATGATCTTGGTTTTGGCCGGCCGGTCTTTGACCTTCCAGTAATAACGCGCGAATTTGAACGCGCTTTCATTGGATTCGGCCCCGGCGGTGGTGAAATAGACTGCGGCCGAATTGGGGTAGGCGTGGCCGACGATCTTTTCGGCGAGCCGCACCGCCGGCTCGTTGGTGGCGCCGATATAGGCCGAGGCAAAGGCGATGCGGCGCATCTGCGCCGCTGCGGCGTCGGCGAGCTCACCCCTGCCGTGGCCGATATTGACGTTCCACAACCCCGACAAGCTGTCGATGTAACCGCGCCCGTCGGCGTCGTACAGCATTGCGCCCTTGCCCTCGACCACGACGAGCGGCTCCAGGTGATCGTCCGGGTGGTGCAATGGGTGAACCAGAAAGCGCCGGTCGCTGTCGATCAGCTGGGTGGTGCCGTCCATATCCTGCTCCTCAAACGCGTGCCCCGTGGCAGCCACCCTTACCGCGCCGGCCCTGCCGCGGCAACCCGCGCCCTTCGTCGTCGCCCAGCGGGCGCGGCTCATTTCCGATTTAGGCTTGCTTAACGAGCCTCCCGTGCGCCAGCATATCGCGGTTTTCCGAACGAGCCGGTCGGGCCTGCAGGCGACCGCCAAAAGGTCAGGAGGAGACGTGACCAGACCCCGCGCTGCCGATGATTTTGCGACGATCCACGCTCGTTTGGCCGAGTTGCGCCGGGAGCGCGACCAGGCGGCGAAACAGGGTTCCGCTGGCGATGCCGGCCCCGGCCGAGAAGACCGCAGGCTGCTCGGCACCGCCGAAGCTCGCCAGCGACCGGAACGCAATGGCTGGCTGACGGTTTCGGCCGGCCGCCGCAATGGACCGGGGCGACCGCGCTAGCGCCACAAACCTGACATAGGCACCTGGGCGCCCGCCTTCACTGCGGGTGCGCCAAAATCGCGGCGCTCCCTCAGCGATTGGGCAGATCCAGCGGATAGATCGGGCGGCGAACCTTGGTGAAGTCGAGCTGCCCGTAATCGGAGGTGCATACGCCGACCCCGGCGCAATCGACGACGGCGCTCGCCAGCTTGCCCAGCCCGGCGCGCCAATGAATGCGGCTTTTGAGCATGACGTAGCGCTTTTGCGTCGGGTCGATGCCAAGGCTTAAGAGGCAGTTGAGATCGGATGGCTCGACATGGCGCGAGATCAGCACGATCTCGACGGCCCCGGTATCGAGCACGACCGACGGTCCCATATCCATCTCGACCCCGCGCCCCATCGGCCCGCGGTTTTTGTAGCGGCCATTCGAGATTGTCTTGACCCGCCCGGTCACGGTCAGAGGCGGGCTCGGCGCCGGGATCGCCGGCATCGCGATCTTGCCGCCGATCGACAGGCTCACCTCGGCGCCAATGCCGGCAGCGATCGCCTGCTGAACCGCCGCCGGGTCGTAGATCGCAAAGGCGGCGACGTCGTCGAGCCCCTGGCGCAGGATCTCGGCCAAGACGACGGTCGTGTCCATGGTCCCGCCCGAGGCGCAATTATCGTAGTGGTCGAGCAATACGATCGGCCCATCCCCCGGCTGGCGCGGCGGCATCGCCTTGGCGCGGGCAACCGAGCTTCGCAACGGCTCGATCCGGTAGACGAACGCCTCGCGCTCGACCCAGGCGCGGTCGAGAAGCTCGTCGCGCAGCCGCTCGGCGAGGCCGCGATCGCCGTCGGTGACCACCACCGCCGACAGCCCGGCATTCGCAATGTCGGCATGCGGGAAGCCGGTGAACAGGCTCGCAGCCAAGGCGCCCTCGCTCATCATCGTCGCGCAGCGATGCTGCAATTCCTTGTTCGGATGATCGTCGGTGCCCTGGCGCATCACATGCGGCAGCATCGGCACGTTGCCCCAGGCCATCACCGGACGCACCTCGCCCCTGATCGTGCGCAGCAATATCTCGCCGGCGAGCTTCGCGGTCTCATAGGTGTCGATATGCGGATAGGTGCGGTAGCCGGTGACGACCGCCGCGTTGGCGATGATCTCGTCATAGAGGTTGGCGTGCATGTCGAGCGCGACCGCGATCGGGGTCGTCGGATCGATCGCGCGCAGCCGTTTGAGGAGCTGCCCCTCGCCATCCTCCAGGCTCTCGGTCACCATCGCGCCGTGCAGATCGAGCATGATGCCGTCGAACCCGCCCTTCGCGACAGCCGCGCAGATCGTGTCGGTGATCTCGGCATAGGCGGCGTCCTCGACCGGACTGCTCGGCGGCGCCCCGGCGGCGATCGGCAGCACGATCTCGGCGCCTTCGCGTTCCGCGAGATCGAGATAGGCGCCGAGCCCGCTGCCGGTGCCGCGATAGGCGCGGATCGCCGCTTCGCCATAAAGCGGCCCCGGGCCGTGGCCAAAGCGCGCGAGCGGCGTCGGCACCGGCGAAAACGTGTTGGTCTCGTGCTTCATCATCGCGATCAACAGGCGCATGTCGGGACCTCCAAAGTTGCGGCGGTTATGCCCGTTCTGGACGCAAGCGGCAACGATAGCTATATTGATAGCCGCATAACTGGAGATCGCCTACGTGACCGCTTATTCTGTCGCCGATGCCAAAAACACGCTGCCCAAGCTGATCGACAAAGCGCTCGCCGGTGAGGAAGTGATCATCACACGGCGCGGCCAGCCGGTCGTCGAACTGCGGCCGGCGATGCGCCAGCGAGCACCGGCAAAGGGAACTCACGAATGGCTTCGCCAGCGAACGCGCGCCCGGCCGAGCGTCGGCTTGTCATCGGTCGAAATCCTCGATCTGATGTATGAATCGACGGAAGATTGAGCGCTTATCTCGACGCGAGTGTGCTGTTGCCGACGCTGATCGCCGAAGCAGCCACGGAAGCCGTATACGACCGTCTCGGCGCCGACAACGAGGAATTTCTGGTCAGCGACTTCGCTGCTGCGGAAGTCGCCTCCGCGCTGTCGCGCCTGATTCGGATGGGGCATCTCGATTCGGCCGACGGTGCGGCGCGTCTGATCGATTTCGACACGTGGCGCGCGGCGATGACAACGCCCATCGAAATGCACGCCGCGGATGTCCGCCTTGCTTATGCGTATGTCCGGCGCTTCGATCTCGCGCTGCGCGCGCCCGACGCGCTTCACGTCGCGATTGCCCGCCGCCTCGACGTGGCGCTGCTCACGCTCGATCGGCGGATGGCCGCCGCCGCGAGCGAATTGGGTGTCGCCGTCGAAGCACTACCCTCCAGCTGAGTGGGATAAAGTGAAATGGCGGATAGAGCGGATGCCGTCGCGCAGCACTACACGAGCCCGGAACTGGGTGGGGCGATCCTGGAGGCGCTGCAAGGGATGGGGAAGGATATCGACCACCTGACCCCGGACGATCTGGCGCCGGTCGACGAATTTCATGGCGGGCAGCGGCCGGCGACGATCCGGCTGGCCGAGCTGCTCCGCCTGACCGGCAGCGAGAAGGTGCTCGATGTCGGCTCGGGGCTCGGCGGACCGTCGCGGTTTCTCGCTTGGCGCTACGGCGTGCACGTCAGCGGCGTCGATCTGACCGCCGAATTTGTCCGGATCGCCGACATGCTGACCCGGCGCACCGGGCTCGAGGGGCGGGTCGATTACCGGCAGGGCGACGCCCTCGCGCTGCCCTTCGACGACCAGAGCTTCGATATCGTCTGGTCGCAGAACGCGGCGATGAACATCGCCGACCGCGACCGTCTCTATCGCGATATGCGTCGCGTGCTCAAACCCGGCGGCCGGCTCGCCTTGCAGGAGGTCGCGGCCGGGCCCGGCGGCGCGCCGTATTTCCCGGTGCAGTGGGCGCGCGAGCCCTCGATCAGCTTTCTCTTCTCCCAACAGGCGACGAGGGCCACGCTCGAAGCCGCCGGTTTTCGCGTCGTAACCTGGCAGGACACGACGGCCGACGCGCTGGAGGCGGCCGCACGCCGCACCCGCAACACCGAGCGCGAGCCGCCGCCGCTCGGGACCCACCTGATCCTAGGCCCCGACTGGCGGGCGATGTTCCGCAATTCCGCCCGCAACCTTGAAGAACGCCGCACCGAACTCTTCAACGCTGTTTTGGAGCGCGTCGATTGACGCATGGTCGTGTCTATCGAGAATGTTCCGGAAACCGGCTCCCTTCGGTGACAGGCGCGGCATGAGCGAGACCGACGCCGACTTCTTTTTGATGGCGAACCTGTTTCCGGCTGACACCGGATTGCCAATGGTGGTGTGGGTTTCGGAACGCGGCCATGCGCGCCATGATGTCCGGATCAAGGTCAACCAGGCGCACGGCACGCGGATCTTGCCAGGGAACCTCGCGACGGTCGCGGTGCGCCCGTCGCCCCGGCTCATAGCGGGCCAATTGTCAACGGCCGACTTGCAAGCGGTCAGCGAATGGATCCGGCTCAACGAGACGACACTGGTCGCCTATTGGGAGTATCGGATCAGCATCGCCGGATTAATGCAGCGATTGCAGCGCCTGCCGTGACCGATCGATCCCCTCTGGCGCCGGCAGGTTGAGCGCCTCGGCTGGCGCCACTAATCCCGCGGCGCGACGTCGAGGCGGACGACGAGGCCTTCGAGCGAGGGGCTGGGCGCCGGGTAGCGGCGCATCACCAGCGGGTCGTGGCCGGGGACGATATGCTGCGGCGAGGGTGCGGCGGCGCGCAACGCGTCGTAGGCGTCGAGCATGTCGCCGATGTGAAAGGCGGCGGTAAAGGGCCGGCCGGCTTCCATATTCTCATAGTAATGGGTCACGTCGGAGGCGAGCACGACCCAGCCGCGGCTGGTATGCACGCGCACGAACTGCATTCCGGGGGTGTGGCCGCCGACCGGGTGGATGCTGATCCCCGGCGCCAGCTCGGCCGGCCCGTCATAGAGCCGCACCCGGCGGGCGAAATTGAGCCGCACGATGCCGACCACATCCTCGACCTCGAACGAGCGGGCGAGAAACGGGTGGCGCATGTAATGCCCGGTCGTGTAATGCAGCTCCTTTTCTTGCAGATGGAACTCTGCCCGGGGAAAGCGGGCGAAGGTGCCGACATGGTCGTAATGCAGGTGCGTCAGGATCACGTCGGCGACCGTGTTGCGGTCGAGGCCGACCAGCGACAACGCCTCGGCCGGGCAGCGCAAATGGCGCCGGCCGCGGGCGGCGGCGACCTCGGCGCTGAAGCCGGTGTCGATCACAAAGCTGCGCTCGGGGCTAATCGCGGCCCAGACGAAATAATCCATCGGCATCGGCCCGTCATGCGGGTCGCCGCCGATAAAATGGTCGGCGCGCCGCGCATCGCGCTCGGCATAGCGGATCGCATAGAGCTCGTATTGCGGAAGGTTCGGGTCCATCACGCCCTCGGTGTTGCGGAGAGGATTGCGCCGGCGCTGCCGGGGTGGCAGCTTGCCGGCACCGCTTATATCCGAGCGCCGGAGCGCGAGCCATGACCCAATCCCTCGCCCCCTACCAAGTCAATGCCTTCAACACCGCCAAGGACAGCGACAACAAGATCCATGACGACGCGGTGGCGCGGCGGTTCGGCTTCAAGGGCGGGCTGGTGCCGGGGGTCGAGGTCTATGCCTATATGACGCATCTGCCGGCGGCTCATTGGGGCCGTGACTGGCTCGAGCACGGCACCGCCGAAATCCGGCTGCTGAAGCCGGTCTATGACGGCGACAGCGTGACGGTCACGGCGGCGAAGACCGCCGACGGGCTGGAGCTGCGGGTCGAGGCGCGCGGCGAATTGTGCGCGACCGGCCGCGCCGCGCTGCCGGCAGCGCCCGCTCCGGCACCCGCCGTCTTCGCCGAAGCTCCGATCCCGCCGGACCTGCCCGCAAATCGGCCGCCGGCCGACGAAACGACGCTCGCCGTCGGCACCTGGTTCGCGATCCATCCATTCCGGATGGGCGGCGAGGATGCCCGGCGATACCTCGCCGATCTGCGCGAGACCCTGCCGCTCTACACCGCCGAAGGGCTGGTGCATCCCGGCACGATCCTGCACATCGCCAACTGGGCGCTGCGTCACAATGTCGTGCTGGGGCCGTGGATGCATGTCGGCAGCCGGGTCGAGCATTACGCCGCGGCGCGGCTCGGCGACGAATTGTCGGCCAAGGCGCTCATCACCGGCAACTACGAAAAGAAGGGCCACCGCTTCGTCGATCTCGACGTGCTGGTCTACGCCAACCGCACCATCCCCATCGCCCGCATCGCGCACGTGTCGATCTATCGCCCGCGCCAGCTCGCCGCCGCCTGAATTCCCGACGCGGGTCAGCGCGGCGCCGCACGGCGCGGGCAGCGCTCTGCGCTAAAGGAGTGGAAATCGAGCCCGCGTTTAGCATATGTTATAGCATATGCAGATGGAGGTCGCGGTGAGCCAGGAGCGGCGGGTCAGACTTTTCAAAAATGGGCAGAACCAGGCGGTGCGCATTCCGCGAGAGTTCGAGCTTCCCGGCGAAGAGGCAATCCTTCGCAAGGACGGCGACCGGTTGATCATTGAGCCGAGCCCGCGGCAATCCCTGTTGGCAGTGCTCGCGACGCTCGAACCGCTCGACGAGGAGTTCCCGCCGATCCCCGAACTGGTGACCGATCCTGTCGAGCTCTGATGGCCTACCTGCTCGACACCAACATCGTCTCCGATCTCGTCCGCAACCCGAAAGGCCGGGTGGCGCAGCACATCCGCGAGGTCGGCGAAGCGCAGGTGTGCACCAGCATCATTGTCGCGGCGGAACTGCGTTACGGCGCCGCAAAGCGCGGATCGCCGCGGCTCACAGCGCAGCTCGAAGCGGTGCTCGGAGCGCTCGAAATCCTGCCCTTTGCGGCACCGGCCGATCTTGCCTACGGCTGCCTCCGCGCCCGGCTCGAACATGCCGGCCAGCCGATCGGCGGCAACGATATGCTGATCGCCGCGCAAGCGGTTGCACTCCGTCATACCATCGTCACCGACAACGTGCGCGAGTTCGGCCGGGTCGATGGCCTGCCGCACGAGAATTGGCTGCGCTAACCCGAACCTGCGATATCCCTCAGCCGCGGCCGCGGCAGGCGGCAAAGCCGAAAAGCGCCGTGCCGAGCAGGACCAACGAACCCGGCCCCGGCACGCTGGATGGCGGCGGGAGCGGATTGCCGATGCCGGGGCTGAGCGCGATCGAGAATTCATCAGCCAGCGAAAACGACGGATCGATCTCAAACGACGGGTCGGCAAAGGCGGAGGCAAAATTGCCGAACGAGGTGCCGTACTCTACCGATGCTGACGCGTTCAAGGAAACATCGAGGACATCGCCAGATTGGACCGGCACGATGCCATTAATAACGACGTCTGACGGATATGAGTAACAGATCTCCGTCGCCCCTTGGTAAATGCTAGAACAAGCATCAGCAACTACGAGAATCCCGGAGGGGTTGGGTAGCAGCTCATGATCCGAAATCTCGATGCTTGCGATGTCACGCTGTAGCAACCAGTGGAGAAATTCAGACAGACGGTGCCCAGATAGCCGTCACACCGGCGAAGGTCGGCGCCTATGGCTGGCATGGGTCCCGGCCTGCGAGCGTGTGAACAAATTGAAGATGGGCGGGACCGGCGCCGTGCGTCCCCCGCTTTCGCGAGGGCAGGCTCTTCGAGACAGCCGCTTCGCGGCTTCCTCAGGATGAGGTATTTTCTTATCGCTATCATGAGGAGCGCCGAAGGTGCGTCTCGAAGCACCCACGATGTCGAGGCAGCAAGCGCTTTGGGAATTGTTTCACACGCTCCCACGCCGGGGTGACGAGAACAGGGAGGCCGGCACCAAGTGTCAGATTTGTACCAGTGGCGAACCGGGTGCGGGAGGCGCGAGCCAATGATCCCAGCGCCGGACGGCGCGCGCTTATGCGGGGTCAGCCGCGGCGGGCGGCGGCGCGGCGCGGGCGGCGCTCGTCGAGGGCGATGACCAGGCCAGGGCGGGCGGCGGCGACCCGCTCCTGCGCGGCTTCGATGATCAGCCGCAACAGGTCGCAGTAACGGAGCCCGGCCGCCTCCGCCATCAGGTTGAGCTTGCCGTCCCAGCACCAGCCAGGGTTGGGGTTGACCTCGAGCAATTTGATCTCGCCCTCGGCGTCGGCGCGGAAATCGAAGCGCGCGTAGTCGCGGCAACCCAGCCGCTCGAACAGGATGTTGGCGTAATCGACGATCTTGCGCCGCTGCTCCTCGTCGAGCCGCGCCTCGCGATAGCCGATCTGCGACCAATAGGGCGATTCCGGGACCCATTTCGACTCGTACGGCAAGAGCCGCGGCAGGCCGGGGTCGAGCCGCGAATAATCGACCTCGAGCGGCGGCAGCACGCGGCAGCCCTGCCCGGGATTGCCGACGATGCCGATCGAATATTCGGGGCCGGTCAGAAATTCCTGGATCAGGATCGGGCAGCGCGGCATCTGCTCGCGCAGCCGGCCAAGGCAAGCGATCGCCTCTTCCCAGCTGTGCACCACCGCGTCCTGGCCAATGCCGATCGACGAATCGCCGAAATTCGGCTTGATCAGCGCCGGAAACACCGACGGGATCGTCGCCGCCAGATCGTCCGAATTGAAGTAGGTTTCGGCCGGGACCGGCACGTCGATCGCCTGGGCTATGCCGCGCACCAGGGATTTGTCGTAGCATAGCCCGAGGCAGCTCGGCCCGGCGCCGCTGTAGGGAATGTCGAGCGTCTCCAGCAACGCCGGCACGTGCAATTCCATAAAGGCGTCGTTGTTGAAACCTTCGTCGCACAGGTTGAGGACGAAATGCGGCCGGTTGGCGCGCAGGTCGGCATAGAGCGAGGCGTGGTTGTCGAGAAAGCGGAAACGGTAATCGGGCAACTCGTGCAATGCCGCCTTGAGCCGCTCGATGGTGTCGATGTCTTCCTCGTTGTAACGTCCGTTGCGCTTGACTGGGTCGGGCAGCCGCGGATCGCCGAGGATCACCGCGATGTCCGAGATGCGGGCCGAGCGCCGCGGCATCAGACGCGTCCGGCGCGGCGCCTTGCAGGTCAGAAAGAGCCGGTGCGCCACCATGCCGAGATCCTGGTTGCGCGGCGATTGCGGCGCCAGCAGCGCATGAAACCGCACGCTGCCAAAGCCGGCGCCGGTCAACAGCGCTTCGAGGCGCTCTTTCGAGTAGAGCCGCTCGGCGTAGAATTGGTCGGCGATGACCCCGCGCTCGGCATGGACCACGACCTCACGGCTGATCAGCCGGTCACCGTCCTCGGCGAGGTCGCGCTCGCGGCAGACGAAATGGTTCTGGTCGACCCATTCCCACGAGCGCGGATCGAAGTGGCCGCGCATCCAGTCGCCATCCATCAAATCCATGACCAAGGCGCCACCCGAGGCCAGCGCGCGCTTGACCGATTCGAGAACGGCAAGATCGTCCTCCGGGCGCTCGAAATAGCCAAAGGAATTGCCGAGGATGCACACGCAATGAAATTCGGCGTCGCCGAGGCGAAAGCGGCGCGCGTCGCCCTCATGAAACGAGACCGGCAGATTGCGCTGCCGCGCGCGTTTGCGCGCCAGCCGGATCAGGTAGCGCGAGCGGTCGAGCCCGGTGACCCGGGGAAACCCGCGCCGGGCGAGCTCGAGCGAATGGCGGCCCTGCCCACAGCACAGATCGAGGATGCGGTCGTTGCGCTCGATGCCGGCGCTGCCGATCAAGAGATCGACCTCCTGCGCGGTGTTGCGGTCGTTCTCGATCACGTCGCCGTCGGTTTCGAGATAGAGCGAGTTGAACAGGGTGCGCCACCAATCCGATGGCAAGTGTCGCTCAAGGTCGGACACCGGGCCCAAGGTGCGCGCCCCGATTCGCCGCCCTTGCTCGGCGCCATCGCCAGTGCCGCTGACGGCGGCCGAATTGGCGGCGCCGGCGCGAGCGGGCCTCGCAGCGCTGGTCTTTCTGCTCATCCTCGCCACCCCCCACATTGTGCCGGACATCAAAAAAGGCGGCTGCCCGATCCGGGGAACCGCCAAGGAGCCGCCTGTGCGCCACGATCGGCGATGCGGGATCGCAATCGGCCTGCGGCGCGCGCCGGCCGCGACCTTTCGGCCGAGCAGCCGCCGCAACCGGGGCAAAGAACAGGCGCGCGATTGCTGAACATCGAATTCCGCAGAGGCCAACAGCAGTCGTCGGCCGGAAGTTCGGAATATTCGGCTCTGCTTTCAAGCGCAATCTGGCGAGCTGTCGCCAATTGGCAAGCTGGACAGGTTGCGGCTGTGCGGCGCTGTGATCGGCCGGGCGGCCGCTGGACACAGCCGCCGATTCGACCGGTCGGTTCGCACCGCGAGGCGAGCCACGCCGGTCACCGGGCTTGGCGCAGCTCGATGGTGCCGAGCCTGGCGCCGGTCGCCAGATCGAGGACGACAAGCTGGTTGCCGTTGTCGGGCAGCGCCAATTCAAGGATCAGGCGATTGGGCGCAGTGGTCATCGCCTCGATCCGCGCGCCGCGCGGCAGATCGAGGCTGGTCGCAAAGGTGCTCGCCGCGGCTGTGGTGCTGGTGGGGGGGCTGGCGGGCCGCGCGCCGCGTGACATGCGGCCGGCGATGACCGCGGCGACGACGCCAAAGCCGACGATGATCACCACCCCCATGACGATGACAAAGACGGTCAGCGCGCGCATCGGATGTCTTGGCGTCGGTTGCGGGTGGCCGGGCCGCCGCTGCGCGCCGCCATGAGCGCCGATCGCGGTGCGGCGGACCGGCAGGCGGTCCGTATCGAGGATGCCGAAGCCGGCGAGCGCCTCGACCGCGTGCTGGCGCGCCATCTGCCAGCGCTGTCGCGCACCCGGCTCAAGCGGCTGATCGAGCAGGGGCTTGTCATGCAGGACGAGGCCGCCGCGCGGGATCCTGCGCTGCGGGTCCGGCCGGGCCAGAATTTTGTCGTGTCCGTCCCCGATGCTGAGGATGCCGCGCCGGCGGCGCAGACGATGGCGCTCGATATCCGTTTCGAGGATGCACATTTGATTGTCATCGACAAGCCCGCCGGGCTCGTCGTCCATCCCGCCCCCGGCAACCCGGACGGGACCCTTGTCAATGCCTTGATCGCTCACTGCGGCCCGAGCCTCGCCGGGATCGGGGGCGTGCGCCGGCCGGGCATCGTGCATCGCCTCGACAAGGATACCAGCGGGTTGATCGTGGTCGCCAAGACCGAGGCCGCGCATCGGGCGCTGTCGCGCGATTTTGCGCTGCGCCGGATCGACCGCGCCTATGCCGCCTTTGTCTGGGGGGTGCCGGCGCCGTCCGCCGGCGAGATCGCCGGCAATATCGGCCGCAGCCCGGTCAACCGCAAAAAGATGGCGGTGGTGGCGGACGGAAGCGGGCGTCCGGCGCTGACCCGCTACCGAGTTCGAGCGGCCCTTCCGGACCGAAGCGGCCTTGATCGAATGTCGTCTCGCCACCGGGCGCACCCATCAGATCCGGGTCCATCTCGCCGATCGCGGCCATCCGCTGATCGGCGACCCGGTTTATGGCCGGCGCGCCAGCCGCGCCAGCCGCGCCGGCGCGCACGCGGGCGTGGTCGGCGAGCGCATCGCGGCCTTCCCGCGGCAGGCCTTGCACGCCCATCGGCTTGGCTTCGCGCATCCCGCCGAACCCGGACGGCTGGAATTCGACAGCCCGCTGCCGGCGGACCTTCACGCGCTGTTTACCGATTTAGAGCGACTTTAAACTGGACAAATCCCGACAATATTACTAGGGTATGCGGGTCGGCCGAATGCGGTGGATAAAACGCGCGCGTTTCGGCGTTTACCCCACGACAGCAAAAAGCATCAACCCGGAGCAACGATCGTCAAATGGCCACCCTTTCCGTCCCTTCGATCTCCGCCGAAGGAAACCTGACCCGGTATCTCCAGGAGATCCGCAAGTTTCCGATGCTGGAGCCCGAAGAGGAGTACATGCTCGCCAAAAGCTGGAAGGAGCACGAGGACTCGCAGGCAGCGCACCGGCTGGTCACCAGCCACCTGCGGCTCGTCGCCAAGATCGCGATGGGCTATCGCGGCTATGGGCTGCCGCTCTCCGAACTGATCTCCGAGGGCAATGTCGGGATGATGCAGGCGGTCAAGCGCTTTGATCCCGACCGCGGCTTTCGCCTCGCCACCTATGCGATGTGGTGGATCCGCGCTGCCATCCAGGAGTACATCCTGCACTCGTGGTCGCTGGTAAAGATGGGCACCACGGCCGCGCAAAAAAAGCTGTTTTTCAATTTGCGCAAGCTCAAGGGTCAGCTGCAGGCGATGGAGGAAGGCGATCTGTCGCCGGAGCACCTGAAAAAGATCGCGACCGAGCTCGATGTGCCCGAAGCCGACGTCGTCAGCATGAACCGGCGCCTCGCCAGCCCGGACCACTCGCTGAACGCGCCGCTCCGCAGCGACGGCGAAGGCGAGTGGCAGGATTGGCTGGTCGACGAGGGCGAGAGCCAGGAAACCCTGCTCGCCGACCGCCAGGAGCTGGGCCTGCGCCGCGACCTGTTGGAAAAGGCGATGACCCACCTGAACGAGCGCGAGCGTCATATCCTGACCGAGCGGCGGCTGCGTGAAAACCCGATGACCCTCGAAGACCTGTCGCAGCAATACGGCATCTCGCGCGAGCGGGTTCGCCAGATCGAGGTTCGCGCCTTCGAAAAGCTGCAAAAGGCGATCAAAACCGCTGCCGTCGAGCGCCGCCTCGTCACCCACTGAACCGCCCACCGGGGGCGGCGGACCCGATGCGCAAGGGCCGCCGCCCGCGACGCCCTTTGGGCGGCCGGACGAGCTCGTCATCGCCCCGGCCGTCAGCTGGTTGCGTGATCAACTGATCGCGATCCGCCTGGGCAGGGCTTCCCGGGCCTTTTTCAGCGTCAGAGTCAGCACCCCGTCATTGAGCTCAGCCCCGATCTGCTGTTGATCGATCTTATTCGACAACGTGAACGAGCGGCCGAAATGGCCGATATTGTACTCGGTGTACAAGGGTTCGAGCCCCTCGTATTTCGAATAGTCGATGCGGGCGTCGATGCGCAGCACATCATTTTCGACGTTCACGTTTATCGACTGCTTGTCGATCCCAGGCAGCTCCATGACCACGGTCAAGGCATCCTCAGTCTCGAAGATGTCAGTGGTTGGAACGTAGTAGCGCGCCGGGACGGTTTTTTCGTCCTTTGAGACCAATTCCTTTTTTTCCTGAACTTCGAGAGCCTGTGATCTCGCCATCATTCCCTCCTTTTGGGGATCGTCGCCGGGCGTCAGCTCACGGCAATGGTTTTGGGCTTGTCGCGCTCAGCGCGCGGCAAATAGAGAGCCAGGATGCCATCGCGGCACTCCGCCTTGATCTCGCCGGCTTCAATCTCGACGGGCAAGGTGAAGGCTCGATCAAAGCGGCCGGCGAGGCGCTCGCGGCGATGCAAGGCCGCCTGGTCGCTATATTCGACGGATTTGCTGCCGCTGATCCGAACGGTTTTGCCTATGACTTGAATGTCGAGGTCGGATTTGCGGATGCCGGGGACCTCGGCAATCACGACGATGTCGTCGCCCTTGCGGAAAACGTTGAGCGGCGGATAGGCGCCCCCGGCGCTCGGACCGGCGCTGAGCCAGCCGCTAGTGCGGAACGCATCGAGCGCCTGCTGAAATTGCAGCAAGGCATCGAGCGGGTCGGGGAAAAAGGTGGCCATGGATGTTCCTCCTTTCGTCAGCCGGGCAAACGGTTGCACTGCAGCGCACCGCTGGCGGTGGCGGAAACGCAACCCACGGATGAGAACGACGGGCTATAGGCCGGGAAAGACTCTCGGCCATCGCGGCGGCTCACGGCCAGCCGCTATCGGATCACGGGTGTCACGATCTCGGGAGGCTGCGTCCTGCCGCCGGATCTTATCTTCAATTGATCTTAAGACCGTCAGCGCGACCCGAGGAGCCCAAAAGTCTGTCGCTATGAGCGAGGAATTTTCGACAGTCATTGCCACGTCCTCCAATGAGCAACATGGGAAAACGATTGCCGCCGGACCTGCACAGCGGCCGGCGAGCGTTGATTTAGGAGGAGGAATTGCACCGTTCAAGAGGCCAGGTCGCGGGCGGGAAAGACCGCGACGCGATCGTCACTGGGCAAGCGATCCGATGGCTGCGCCGATCGGCTAAACCTTGGATTTGCGCGGAAGGGGATAATCGGCCGGCACGATACCTCACGCCGCAACCGCGTGGTATAGAGACGATGTCGAGGCGAGAGGAGGCCGCGCGATGAAGAACGGCATGGTCATCATCGATGCCGACGGGCACGCCGTCGATTACGATCCGGTGTATCGCGAAAGGCTGCCGCAAGAATTCCGGCAGCGGGCCTCGTTCTACCCGACCGACAATTTCGACCGGCAGCAAAACGGGAAGATCAATAAGCAGCCGCGCTCGTCGGCGCAGAACCTCGCCGACAACGACCGCGAGGGCATCGACCTGCAGGTCATCTACCCGACCGGCGGGCTGTTCCTGACGCGGGTGCGCGAGCGCGACTTCGCGACCGCGTTGTGCCGGACCTACAACGACTGGCTCTACGACTGGTGCGCGGCCGATCGCGACCGGCTCAAAGGGCGTAGCCCTGGTGCCGCTGCATGTCGATGTCCGGGCCGCGATCGATGAAATGGAGCGCGCGGTTGGCAAGCTCGGCGCGGTCGGCGTCATGGTTAATTCCTACGATCGCAGCCGCAACGTCGCCCACCCCGATTTCTGGCCGTTCTACGAGGAATGTGCGCGCCAGGGGGTTGCCGTCGGATTTCACGCGTCCGGCAGCGACACGCTCGACCCGTTATGCCACTTCGACAATTTCCTGCAGGTCCATACCCTGTCGCACGCTCCCG
Organism: uncultured Alphaproteobacteria bacterium; assembly: GCA_963738185.1. GTDB lineage: Bacteria > Pseudomonadota > Alphaproteobacteria > ATCC43930 > CGMCC-115725 > AP-15. The sequence goes on from CAVTVA010000003.1 coordinate 2,845,839, forward strand.
AGCAGCTGATCGCTTGCACCGCGGTCATCTACAGCGGCCTCTTGGAGAAGTATCAAGATTTGCGCGTGGCCTTTCTCGAAGCCGGCATCGGCTGGGTCCCGTTCTGGATGGAGCATATGGACGAGGAATACGAGTTCCGCCGGTTCGACGCGCCGCTCTTAAAGGCGAAACCGTCGGAATATATGGCTTGCGGCCGGGTGTTCGTGTCCTGCGAGCCGGAAGAGAAGACGCTGCGCTACGTGCCCGACTTCTTCCCCGCCGACAACATCCTGTTCGCCTCCGACTACCCGCATTGGGACGGTGAATTTCCCTACGCGGTAGCGCACCTCGCCGACCGCACCGACATCTCCGACGAACTGAAGCGCAAAATCTTTGCCGACAACCCGCGGCGGTTCTACGGGGGCACGGTCGACCCGGCTGCCTTCGCTGCTGCGCATTAGACCACCGACGGCTTCCACCTCGCCGGCCCACGCCTGCGCCGCGGGCTCCTCGCCCCCCTTTGTGCGGACAGGATCTCGGCGCGATCGCCGGGGAACGGAGCCATGCCCAAAAACGGGGCCGAGCGGCCGGTGCGCCGGCCGTCGACCGGGTCACGCTGGTTATTCCCCCGGATGGCGATCGCGACCGCGCAGCAGCCGCACGGTCTTGTCCGCCAGGAGCTCGAAGCCAACAAACAGCGCCGGCACGAACAGCACGCCGATAAAGCTCGCCAGCACCATGCCGCCAAAGACCGTGGTGCCGATCGAGGCACGGGCTCCGGCCCCGGCGCCAGTGGCGACGACCAGTGGGACGACGCCGATGATGAAGGCGAGCGCCGTCATCATCACCGGGCGGTAACGGGTGCGGGCACCCTCCTCGGCGGCCTGGCGCACGGTAATGTCGCCGCGCTCCAGCCGGTCCTTGGCGAATTCGACGATTAGGATGGCGCTCTTGGCGGCCAGACCGATCAGTAGCACGAGCCCGATCTGCCCATAGACGTCGAGCGCCATGCCACGCACCAGCAGCGCCAGCAGACCGCCCAACAGAGCGAAGGAGACGGGCAGCATCACCGACAGCGGCAATGTCCAGCTCTCGTAGAGCGCCACCAGGAACAGGTAGGAAAAGACAACAGCGAACAGAAAGGCCGAGGATTCCTGCCCGGCCGCCTGCAGTTCCTGGTACGACATCGCGGTCCAGTCATAGCCGAAACCGCTCGGCAAGTGCTTTTTGGCAACCTGCTCCATGGCCGCGATTGCCTGTCCTGAGCTCGGGGGCGCGGGCACAGGGTTGACGATCTCGCCCGGCTTTACCTTCTGCACGCCGGCGACAATGACGCGCTCACCGCCCGAGAGGCCCTTGTCGACGATAAATTTCTGGGCGATCTGCGCCCCGAGGGTGACCGGCCGCTGCTCGACTTGTTGCCCGCTCCAGCGACCAGGACGAAGCTGCCGCTCTGGTCGGTTTGCAGCGCCTCCGCTGGAACGAGCGGGCGCTCTTGCGGCTTGGCGCGGTGGATCTCCACGTTTACAAACGCGCCCGGCAGCAGCAGCCGATCGGGGTTGGGGAAGTCGGCATAAAAGCTGACCGTCCCGGTCTGCGGGTTGACCTGATTGTTGAGGAAGGCGATCTTGCCGGCCGGTTTGTACTCGGAGCCGTCCGGCAACTTCAGATCGACCGCAACGCGCGAAGTCAGTTGGCCTTGCGTCGCGCCGGTCTTCTGCTGGGCGGCGACCATCACGCGATAGCTGACCGAGAACACCACGCGGATCGGATCGAGCTGATTGATGGTGCCGAGCGTCGGGGTGCTCGGCGTCACCAAATTGCCTTTAGTCAAGGTGACGATTCCAATTCGCCCGGCGATCGGCGAGGTGATCGTGCAATAGCCGAGGTTGAGCTGCGCCTGCGCCAGATTTGCCTGGGCCGTGAGGGACCGCCGCCTTGTCCTGATCGCGGGTGGCGATCGCCTGATCGAGTTTCGCCTGCGCCTCGAAGCCCCGCGCGTTGAGCTGCGAGGCCCGCTCGTAAGCCAGCTGCGCCTGCCGCAAGCCCGCCTGGGCCGACAACAGCTGTGCCTGGGCGGACTGCACCGCGGCTTCATACTGCGCCTTCTGCAGCTGAAACAGGACCTGTCCCGCCTTGACTTCACTGCCCTGCTGGACCGGTGCGCTGTCGATGAAGGCGGTCACCCGCGGTACGACTTTGACCGAGTGGATCACCTCTACCCGGCCGATGAAGGTGTAAACGGGCGCGACGTCCTCGACCGCCACCGGCGCCGCCGGACCGCCGGGGCCGAGGGAGCGGCTTGCGCAGACGCGCCCGGACGTGCCACCGAGGCAGCCGGAATACCGGCGAGCACCAGGAGACAGGCGGCAATGGCGCGGCGCGTCCTCCCAAGCGCTTTGCCGCGACAGGCGCTGGCGAGCTCGCAGGAACAACCGCCGCTAGATTGAGACACCAGGCCTCTACATCCCGATCCGGCCCGGCAGGCGACCTTCACAGCATCGCTGTCATCGGTCTATGATAGGGATGGTTCCGCTAGCGCGTTGCCGCAGTAGCCTGCACGCGGAGCGATTTGACGCAGGGCGCCATTTCGGAAATCAGCAACAGGAGCCGCGATGATCCATCATGTCTCGATCCCCGCGCGGGAGCCGCGCCATGTCGCCGAAGTGCTGGCCGAGCTGATGCGCGGCAAGTGCCATCCATTCGGGCCGCTCGAAGGCGCCTTTATGGCGGCGAGCGGGGACGAGCACGGCACGATGATCGAGGTCTATCCGGACCGCGCGACGCTCGACATCCCGCCCAATGACGATCAGGTCGTGTTCGGCCAGAATACGGCGCCGCCGCGCACTTGGCCGTTCCATGTGTTCCTCGAGGTGCCGCGCGAGCCGGACGAAGTGGAGCGCATCGGCGCGCGCGAGGGCTGGCGGGCGAAGACCTACGGCCGCGGCATGCAGGGGGAAAAGCCGTTCTTTCACGTGATCGAGTTCTGGCTCGAAAACCGCCTGATGATCGAGGTGGTCTCGCCGACGATGGCGCAGGAGTACAAGGATTTCCTGAAGAACGCGCAGATGTCGGTAATGGGCGATGCCGAATCGCTGCGCCGCATGCGCGCAACCCACATGGCGCCGCAGCCGGCCGGCTGAGCGGCGCGCCAAGCAAGGGAGCCGAAATGCCAAAAGTCGCAGCCGAGCGTTTGATCGAAATCGGCCGGGCCTTGTTCGAGGCGGCCGGAACGCCGCCGGCCGAGGCTGAGATCGTGATGCGCCACGTCATCGCCGCCAATCTCGCCGGCCATGATTCCCACGGGGTGATCCAGGTCCCGACCTACATCGAGCGGATCAAGCTCGGCCACATCGTTCCCGGCGCGCCCTGGCAGATTGTCCAGGAAAGCCCGACCACGACAGTGGTCGACGGCCATTGGGGCTTTGGCTATGTCGCCAACGAGCGGGCAATGCGGCTGACCATCGAAAAAGCCCAAAAATCGAATGTCGCCGCGGCGACCGTGTTTCGCCAGGGCCATATCGGCCGGGTCGCCTCCTACACCCTGATGGCCGCAAAGGCCGGCATGATCGGCATCGCCACCGCCAATTCCGGGCGTTCGCCAAAGGCGGTGGCGCCGTTTGGCGGCCGCGAGGCGCGGCTCGGCACCAACCCGATCTCGATCGCGATGCCCTCCGACCTTGACGGGCCGCTCTACCTCGACATGGCGACCTCGGCCGCCGCGGCCGGCAAAATCGCCCTCGCCGTCGCCCGCAATCAAAGCGTGCCCGATGGTTGGGTGATCGGCAAGGACGGGCGGCCGACCAACGACCCGCGCCAATTGCGCCAGGGCGGCGCGCTATTGCCATTGGGCGGCCCCGAGGGCGGCTACAAAGGCACCGGGCTTGCGGTCATGGTCGAAATCCTGTGCGGATTATTGACCGGGCTCGGCTTTGGCGTCGAGCCGACCGGCCGGCACAATGACGGCTGCTTTATGGCGGTGTTCAACGTCGAAGCCTTCCGCCCGCTCGCCCAGTTCAAACAGGACATCGGCGAGTTTGTCGCCTATCTGAAAGCGACGCCGCCCGCCGAGGGCAGCAATGGCGTGCTCTACCCGGGCGAGATCGAGCACATGCGCGAAGAAGACCGGCGGCAGAACGGCATCGAGGTCGAGGACGCGACCTGGTACAGATTGCAGCAGCTCGCCGACAGCTACGGCCTCTCCGAACAGCTCGAATTCACCGAAATCGAATGATCGCTGCCCCCGCGACTGGCTGACGCGGGTCTCACACTGCGCAGGATCGCTCCGCACGGCGAATTGCGCACCAAACCGGTGCATCGAGTAGTGCTGTTTTCGCGTTGCCCGTCACCGCCGAGCCGGTCGCTGACAGCCGGTCGAGGCGGCTCCTCGCGGGCAATGCCGGAACGCCGACCGGCCGCTGCGGGCATGTCGGTCTCGCTCTAATACTGAGCGCGCTACCACGCTTCGCGGCCGCGGGCGGGGCGGGCGGGAGATGCGGCGGGGCGGGCGGCGGCTTGCTCGGCTTCGTGCTTGTCGAACATCGCTTTGGCGGCGGCGTTGCGCTTGGCGCTGAATTCGGCGCGGTTGTCGCCGCACCATTGGTAGGAGGCGGCGCGGCTGTCGTTCAGCCGGCTGAAATGCGGCATCACATAGCGCGCGTAAAGCTCGTAGGAGCGCTTGGTGGCTTCGAAGTCGGCCCAGTTGTGCGCCTGCTGTAAAAAGGCCCCGAACTCGCCCTGTTTTTCATAGAGCCGGTCGATCAGCGCGATGGCGTCGTCGGGGGTGCCGCACACGCCGTAACGGTTCTCGACAAACCATTCGAGCGGGTCTTGCCCGGCCGGCACGATAAAGCGCGGCTGGTTGTTGTTGAGGTAGCCCAGGTACTTTTCAAAGCCGAAGCGGGCGTTGGCGAAGGCCTGCTCGCGGGTTTCGGCAATGTGCATCGGGCCGACGAGGCGCAGCCGGGCGGGGTCCATCGTGCGGCCATGCTCGGCCGCGACATCGCAGGCGATCCCCCAGTTCGAGCCGAGCGCGTCAAAGCCGAACGGGTTGGTCGCGGCGACGCAGATCATGCCGAGATCGTATTTGCCGGCGAGCCGCCCGCCCGACGGTGTGACCGCGCTGACCACCGCGACCTCGGGATGGGGCTTAGTATAGGGCAGGAGGTGCAGCCGGCAGCCCTCCATCGTGTACCAATCGGTCTTCTCGGTGACGGTCTCGCCCCGGAACAGCCGCAGGATCGCATCCAACGCCTCAGCCATGCGGTCGCGCTGGGTCAGCGGGTCGATGCCCATCATGATCGCGTCCGACGCCAGGAGACCCGGCCCGGCGCCGAACATGACCCGGCCGCGGGTCATGTGGTCGAGCTGGACAATGCGGTCGGCGACCATCATCGGATGATGATAGGGCAAGGAGATGACGCCGGTGCCAAAGCGGATGTTCTTGGTCCGCTCGGCGGCAAAGGCAATGAAGATTTCAGGCGAGCTGATGATCTCGAACCCCGCCGAATGATGCTCGCCGATCCAGGCCTCGTTAAAGCCGAGCCGGTCCAGCCATTGCATCAGCCCGAGGTCGCGCTCGAGGCACTGGGTCGGGTTCTCCTCGTTGGGATGGAACGGCGGCAGAAAGATCCCGTGGCGGAGATTGATCAGTGACATTGCGCCCTCGCTGGGTTACCGCTCCATCTCTCGGCGCGTGACCGAGAGCCGGTATGGCGGCGATGCTAGCGAAGATCGCGGGGGAAGAAAACGCCCGCCCCCGCGCGGCAGCCGCCCGGATGCGACACAGCGGGAGGGACGATATGGCGATCAAGCGGGAAAAGATTCAGCCGGAAGGGATTCATGTGCGGCGGGTCGGCGGGCAGGCCTCGTACACCCAGGTGGTGACGGTCAGCGGCAGCGGCCGGATGATTTTTGTCGCCGGCCAGCTGGCCCGCGACGCAGACGGCAAGCTCGTCGGCGCGGGCGACATGCGCGCCCAGATCCAGCAGGTCGGCGAGAACATCAAGACCTGCCTCGAAGCGGCCGGCGCCAGCCTCGCCGACATCGTCAAGACCAGCACCTTTGTCACCGATTTCGGCGAGTTCTCAAAGCACGGCGACATGCGGCTGCGCTATTTCGGCCCGGCGACGCCGACCAGCACCACGGTCGAGGTGCGCCGCCTCGCGGACCCCGACGCGATGATCGAGATCGAGGTCATGGCGATCGTTGACTGACCGCGACTGGCCGAGCTTAGGCCAACGGCGGGGTGGTCGGCGGCCGGCGGCGGGCCTGGGTCGCCTGCTCGAAGGCGTAGGCCAGGCGCAGCAAGGTGAGCTCGCTCCAGGCGCGGCCGGTGAAGGTGACGCCGAACGGGTATTCCGGCGTCTCTCGGCCGCCGCTGCCGCTGACGAAGCCGGCCGGGACCTGGACGCTCGGATAGCCGGCCTTGGCGGCGATCGCGGCGCCGGCGGCACCCGGGAACAGCACCGCGTCGAGACGGTGCCGATCCATATAGGCGTCGAGCCCGAGCGTGCGCGCGGAACGCAGATCCATCTGCCGGGCCGAGAGATATTCAGGCTCGGCCAGGTCGCCGCGCGTGGCTGCGGCAGCAAGAAACAAATCCTGACCAAAACGCAGGGCCCGATCCGCATGGGCGGCGTTGAAGGCGACGATGTCGTCGAGATTGCGCATCGCGGTGCCGCTCGCCCAATCGCGCAGGTAAAGGTCGAGATCGTGCTTCAGCTCGTAAACAAAAACGAGCGGCCGGCGCATCGGCTGGCCGCGGGTCGGGCTTTCGGGATTTTGGTTGAGGATCGCGATTTCGGTGCCGGGGCCGCCGATCCAGCCGGCGGTCGGCATGTTGACGCGCACGATCGTGGCGCCCAATTGCTCGATCGCGGCGATCGCTTTGGCCATCACGGCGGCGGCGCACGCCGGCAGCGGGCCGTAGTAGACATCGTTGGCCGGGTCGGCAGGGTCGCTCGGCACGCCGATGCGGGCGCCGCGCAGCCCGTCGGCATCGAGCACGCGCGTGTAATCCGCCGGTCGCCGCAGCTCTGTGGTCGCCGGGTCGAGCGGGTCGGCGGCGGCCAGCACGTTGAGCAGGATCGCCGCGTCGCGCACATTGCGGGTCAGCGGGCCGGCGGTATCCTGGCTGTGCGCGATCGGGACAATGCCGGCGCGGCTGAGGAGCCCCACCGTCGGCTTGACCGTGACCAGGCCGTTCTGGCAGGCCGGCGATAACAGCGAACCCGAGGTCTCGGTGCCGATCGCCGCCGCCGCCAGCCCGGCCGCGACCGCCGCCGCCGAGCCCGAGCTCGACCCGCCCGGCGAGACGATCGGCACATCGCGCTCGTCGAGCTGCGGCGCATAGGGGTTGCGCACCTGGCCGCCGAGCGAGCTGTACCCGGCCGGCATGTCGATCGCCAAGATGTTGGCGAATTCGGTCAGGTTGGCCTTGCCGAGAATGATCGCACCGGCCTGCCGCAGCAGCGCCACGACCGTGGCGTCCTGCCGGCCTCGCGCCTCGGCGAGCGCGAGCGAGCCCGCGGTCGTGTGCTGCAGGTCGGCGGTGGCGATGTTGTCCTTGACCAGGACCGGAATGCCCTCGAGCGGCCGGCGCGCGCGCCGGCTGGCGCGCATCGAGCGCCGCAGCGATCGCCGGCGCTTCCGGGTTGATCTCGCGCACCGAGTCAGTCAGCGGGCCGGCGCGGTCATAGGCCGCGATCCGCGCCAGATAGGCTCGCACCAGCGCGGCAGCCGATATCGCCCCGGCCGAGAGCGCCTGCTGCAGTTCGCCGATCGTGGCGTTCGCAATCTCGAAACCGGCCATGATAAGGCGCACGTCCGCAGTGGAAGGATCCCGGACGCAGCTTATCATCCCGATCTATGATTTTCCTGATGATCCTTGCGCGAGGCTGGCGAGCCGATGTTCGAGTTGGTGTTTCTCGGCACTGCCGCGGCGGTGCCCTCGGCCGAGCGGGGTTTGCCGGCGCTCCATGTCGGCCACGGGCCCGACCGGTTTCTGGTCGATTGCGGGGAGGGGACGCAGCGCCAGCTGCTGCGCGCCGGGCTCGGCTTTCGCGGGCTTGGGCACGTGCTGCTGACCCACGCGCATCTCGATCACATGGCTGGGCTGGCGGGGCTCGTCGCCACCCGCGCGCTGTGGGGGCTCGAGAGCGCGATCGAGATCGTCGGCAGCGCCGAGACCGTGGATTTTGTGCGCCGCTATCTCGCCGTGACCGTTGGCGACGCGGCCGGCGGCTATCGCTTGCGTGCGGTCGCGCCGGGATTGGCGCTGTCGCGGCCCGGCTGGCGGCTCGAGGCCTTCGCGGTCGCCCATCGCGGCACACAGAGCCTGGGCTGGCGGTTCGAGGAAGAGGCGCGCCGGCCGCTGCTGGCCGAACGCCTCGCAGCATTGGGCGTGCCGGAGGGGGCGGTGCGGCGCGAACTGGCGGAGGGCCGCGCGGTGACGCTCGCCGATGGCCGGCGGATCGCGCCGGAGATGGTTCAGGGGCCCGCAATTACCGGCGCCAGGCTCGCCATTATCGGCGATGTCGAGGAGGTCGCCTCGTTGACCGGCGAGGTCCGCGGGTGCGACGCGCTGGTGATCGAAGCCACTTTCCTCGACCATGACAATGCGCTCGCCCGAGCGCGCGGCCATCTGACCGCTGCCGCCGCCGCCGGGCTGGCGCGCGCGGCCGGGGTCGGCGAATTGCTGCTGACCCACATTTCCGGCCGCTATCGGCCCGAGGAGATCGGCGCCGAAGCCGCCGCCCTGTTCCCGCAAACGCGGGTCGTCGCCGATTTCGATCGCATCACGGTCGCCGCCCGGTCCACGCTGTCCAAGATTGATCCTTGAGCCGCCGCGCTCGACCGGGCCGCCCATTTCGACGAAACTCTACGCAATTCCCAGAGTGGAGCCTGGCGCGCGATGAATTCGACCGAACCCTCGCTGATCCCGGTCACCTTGCTGACCGGCTTTCTCGGCAGCGGCAAGACGACCGTGCTGAACCATGTGCTGAAAGAGCCGGGGATGGCGGCGACCGCGGTCATCGTCAACGAGTTTGGCGAGATCGGCATCGACCATCTCCTGGTCGAAAGGGCGACCGACGATGTCGTGCTGCTGAACAGCGGCTGCCTGTGCTGCAGCGTGCGCGGCGACATTGTCGACACGTTGCTGAATCTCTATGTCGGCCGGGCCAACGGCAAGATCCCGCATTTCGTCCGGGTGGTGATCGAGACCACCGGGCTCGCCGACCCGGCGCCGATCCTGCACACCCTGATCTCGGACCCGCTGGTGGCGGCGCGCTATATGCTTGACGGGGTGGTGGCGACGGTCGATGCGGTCAACGGCGCCGGCACCCTCGACCGGCAATCGGAGGCGGTCAAGCAGGCCGCGGTCGCCGACCGGCTGTTGTTGACCAAGTCGGATCTCGCAGAGCCGGGGACCGCGGCGGCGTTAAAGGCGCGGCTCGCCGCGCTCAACCCCGGCGCCCCGGTGCTGCCGGTGGCGCAAGGGGCGGTCGATCCGGCATTGCTGTTTAATCTCGGATTTTACGACCCGCAGACCAAGAGCATCGACGTTCAGCGCTGGCTGCGCGAGGAGGCGTATGAGGCTGGGCACGAGCACAGCCACGAGCACCAGCAGATCGACGTCAACCGGCACGACGAGCGCATCCGCGCCTTTTGCATCACCCGCGAGCGCCCGATCTCGTGGGCGGCGTTATCGACCTGGCTCGACGCGCTGGCGACGATGCGCGGCGACGATCTGTTGCGGCTGAAGGCGATCGTGGCGCTGAGCGACCGGCCCGGCGAGCCGGTCGTGGTGCACGGGGTGCAGCACCTGTTTCACCCGCCGGTGCTGCTGAAAGAATGGCCGAGCGACGACCACCGCACCCGAATGGTGTTCATCACCCGCGACCTGCCGCGCGAGGCGATCGAATCGACGCTCGCGGCCTTCGAGGAGGCGGTCGGGGAAGCCGGATAACGCTCCCGGCAATCGGCGGGAGCGGCGCCCGCACGGGGCGTGATCCGCGGATGGGGCTGACCGAGACGAGCGCCGCGCTGGCGGCTTGCGTCATCGTCCTCGTCATTGCGGTCATCCTCGATCGCCGCCCCTACCGGCCCGGCAAGCGCAACTATATCACGCTGATGATCCTTGCCCTCGCGGCCGGCATGGTGCTCGGCCGGCATCTGTTGACTCTCATCGTGCGGTTGAGGGGCGTTAGTCGTGCGGTAAGTGAAGCGTGATTTCAGCTCCCTAGGTCGCAATGTCCATACCCTCGATATGTACCCATTCAGAAGCATCACGGAGCCGATTTGCCGTCCCGGGCGTTTTTTTGCCAATCACCTCTCCGTGTGCGGAATTACTGGGAAGTGGTTTTGCTACCACCGAAAGGCCCTTGTCACGTGCCGACTGAGCTGAAAATCGAACGAGTGAGTAGCCCGGGTGATCCTTTAACGAAAAATGCCAATCCAAGCCGGCTGAATATAGTCGGGGCTCCACGTCGACGGATAAGTTCATATCCTTGAAGGCTGCCGAGGACGGCCGAGGCTGCCCGGTATTCTGATCTATGACGACTTGAGCTGGATGGACGCGCCGCAACAGGCCTGCGTCCTGCGAGATGGAGCCATCGTCCGTTTCAGAGGACATGCCGGTGCTGGCCGCCCATTACCGCGATGTTAACTCGGCAATAGGTGCAGCGAGAGCCGAGAAGTCATTTGAAAGTTCCGTTGAGAGCTGTTCGCCAGTCCGATGATCTTCGAACCACAGCTCGCACTCGTAGGGCGCAGTAATATGGAGTTCGAGGTCGATGTTTTTCTCATGCCACTCAAGCTGAACGCCCCCGACCGGCGAGGGCACGACCCGTGGGAGCGGCGTGCGCGGCCGCATGACGGCATTCAAAACCCACAGCGCAAAGAAACCGGCATCCCACCGCAGCGGCAAACCGGAATAACTATCCCAGCCCTGCTCCATAGTGGCATACTTAGCCAGTGGCGTAAGCACTTCGACTTGCCATTTCTCGTCAGGACCCGCGTTGTAATGCGCCTGCATGTTATCAAATCGAAGCTCCGGTATCGGTGCTTGCCTCTTCGAGACGGTGGTGACGCCTCCATCGACGAAGAAGTCCTCGTTTGATATACGGCGAAGCGCACTGTTAGGCATTTTCTCTTCCCCAAAAATCCCACATCTCAGACGTCGTGACGGCAGCAAAGGTGCGCACGACTACCCGGCGTTCCTCGTCAAGAAGCCGGAACGCTTCGGTGACCGAACTCGTTGGATGGCTTTCCTCGAACAGTGATCTCAAGTCGTATAACGGGTCGATTCTGAGTCGCGAGCAAGGCAGGCCCGAAAGTCACGTATGTGCGCCCAAACGGCTTTCCCTCATGGCGGAGCACGAAGCGGCTCTGCACCATCGCGCTCTCGATTTCATGACAAAAGGGCTCGGCAAAGCGCCCGGCCCACAACGGCGTAATACGCTCAAGGTGGCGATAAATGTCGTGCTCGCCGGGAGGAAGCTCAATCGTGTTGATATATGTCACCTCGCATTGGTTTGGTCGCATCTCTCCGAGGCTTTCGGCCGCGAGAAAGCCGGTAAACGTTCCAACATCGGAGGCGAATTGGTTACGGATCGCCTCATAGCGAGGATAATCCTTTTCTGCCTCATGCTTCCGCCAATTGTGCGCTATCCGATCTTGCTGCACTTGCAAAAGTTCGCCCCCGGACTCTTCTTCGAACCAATACCGCGGCATCGGTGGTGACAGGAGCGTCTGAATTTGCAAAAACGGCGCTGGGTTAGCCGGCATCACACCGAATGTTTCAAACCTCGCCTGAAGTGGCGCCTGTTCCGATATTTTGGGATATTCTTGCCGCAACCTTTCCCACAAGAGCCCAATATGTGCGCTGCGGAACATGGGGATCGACGCAAATTGCACCGAAAGCACGACCTCACTTACCGGCGGGTTTCTAAAATCCGGCAGGTCGGCGGGCCTTGATAACGGCGAGAACTCAGGATCAGTGGTCATCAGCGTATCATCTTGCATGTTGGACTCGACGGGACCCTCTTGTAAAGTCCCGCGAACCCCAGCCGACCTTGGTTCTTCATATGGTCGTCGCTAGCGGTCGGTTGAAGGGAGCTGATGATGAAGCCCGCTGCGCTGCCTGACCGCGCGGTGGTGCGGCATCCGCTCGGGCCGTGATCCGCGGATGGGGCTGATCCCGACGAGCGCCGCGCTGGCGGGTTGCATCCTCGTCCTCGCGATCGCGGTCATCCTCGATCACCGCCCCTACCGGCCCGGCAAGCGCAACTATATCCCGCTGATGATCCTTGCCCTCGCGGCCGGCATGGTGCTCGGCCGGCATCTGTTGACGCTGCTTCTATAGGCGGCCGGCGCCTCGGCACCCTTTACTCGCCGCCGGTGCAGTGTCGCAGATTGTAGCGCTCGTCCTCGTAATCGTCCATCGCGGCCTGCAATACGCTGTTGGGCGGCAAGGCCTTCAGGGCCGCGGTGATCGCCTTGATCGTCGCCTCGTTGTAAGCCACCGGCTTGGGGCACTGGCAAGCGGCAGTGGTGCCTATGCTGCTGCAACCGGCCAACCCCAGAACCGCGGCCAGCACCGCAACTCTCCTCTCCAATCCCAACGGCATGCCCGTTCCCCCGCCCCAGCGTCGCGCACCATGACCAGGGGCAGGCTTTCGATCAAGCCGGAATGGCGTCGCACGACAGACACATCAGCAGCAGCGGCCGAGCGTCTACTGCTTGATCAGGGTTGCGACCGAGATGTGCGGCCAATCGATCCCGAGGAAGTTCAGGATCACCGTCTGGGTGTATTGCAGCTGCATGAACGTGCCGCTGCCGTCGGGCTGCTGCACGCTCTCGATCCAGAAGACGGCGTCGAGCCTTGTCGCGTTGGCGTTCTGGACCACGAATGGAATGTTGACAATGCCCCCGCTCGGGCTTGTCGAAATAATCAGCACCACGGTATTGGTGATGTCCTGACCTTGGATCGCCTCCTGGAGGGCAAGGTTCGGGTTCTTGACAAAGGGGAGCTTAAAGCCCGGGGGCAATGGCGGGTTCAAAAACGGGTCCAGATAGCCGGGCAGAATTCCCGGTCCAGTGGGCGTCGAATCGATTGCGCCGATCAGGGGGCCGCCGGCCACGGTCAGCGAATTTCCCTGCGCCAGCAGCGAATCGCCGTGCGGGATGGTGCCCAGACGGGCCACGGTGGCGGGCTGGACCGGCAGCACGGTCGTCGCCGGCACATTCAACCAAATGCCCGGCTCGATGTGCAGCGCGTCGTTGGTGACGGCGTCGCTGACGCGCTGCAGATAGGTCAGGCCGTGCAGCTGGATATCCGGTTGCCCGGTGCCGATGCCGAGATCGGTGATGCGAGCCGCGGTTCGGAACCGGCCCGCCGATCGGGATGAATTGCAGCGTCTCTCGCGTGGCGCTGAGCTTCAGCCGGAAAGGCTTTGGCCCGGTGCTCGGCGGGCGCGAATCGAAATCCGGTAGCGAGATCAAACTAAATCCGTTGCCGACCCAGGTCCCAGCGAGGTCGGCGAGCGGTCCAAGCCTCTCCGCGGCGGTTTTTAATGGGGGGCTTGCGCGCCGTGGCGCCGTGGCAATCGCGGCGGCAGTCATACCTGTCTCTCCTCTCGGCCGAGCGTCTGCGCAGCAACGATCGGAGTTGGCTAAATCTGCGTCAAGCCGTTTTTAGTTAACAGCACGTGTCGCCTCTGGCGAATATCGAGCGGAAGGGTGTGGCAGTATTATTGACTGGGCAGGGGCCTCCAGACCGTAGCGCCGGCATACCTCGCCGAGCTGATGGTTCGTTGGGTGGACCCCGTCAACGGTCGCGATGCGCGCAAACTGTGCGCGATAACCGCGCCGGTGTTCCGCGACCTCGCCCCATATCCGCACCGAGCCATAAGCGATTGTCAGCGCGGGGCTCGACATACGCCGCGCCTCCTCGATTGCCCGAAGCGGTTCCTTGAAAACAAAGATCCCGAAGCCGGCGCCAAGATCGCCCGCGACAAACCCGTCGGCTGGCCAGACGGTCTCCCGGAACGGGCTCAATAAATAACCGTCGCGGACCAGCCAAATGCGCCAGCCGGTGATCTCGCCCAAAGTTATGCAGGGAGCTTCTCGGGAACAGCCGGCTGCTGCGGCGTCTTGGGCTGCGGCGATCTCTGCGGGATCGAAGGTGCCGTCGGCTCGCGGGAGGGTGACACCGGCTCTCGCAACGGCACCACGATGTGCCGCCGCACGGGGACACCAATTTCCATCGTCTTCGCCTCCTGCTTCTCGATCGATCACATATGCCCGCAGCGCCGAGCAAAAAAGGCGATGCGGGCAGCCATCATCTTGATCGAAGCAAGCGGTAGAGAGCATGGCGAGGGCCGCCTATCCACCCGCTTGCGGCGCGCCAGCGCCCAGCGGCAATGCCATTATCAGCACCGATTCACATGGCTGACCGAGCTCGGTCACACTCACGATGTAACAACTCAGCCCGCCAAACGATCCGATCCTGATCGGATCGAAGCTCGCACTGAGATCGCGGCCGCGGTTGCGCGACGAATGGACGGGAAGAAAGCAGGTTCCGGCTTGTGAAACCGGCTCGGTGGGTCGAGTGCTTCGGTTTGCTGTTCTTTCGCGCGTCCCTAAAGGCTCGCGCCTATGCCGAACGGGTTTTTTCAGGCATCAGCACCGCGGCGAGGCCGGCGAGCGACACCAGCGCCTGGATGGCGGCCTGCACGACCGCGTCGTTGACGTGAATGCCCGCTGCGGCGACGAGCGCGCCGGCCCCGGCATAGCTCGACGGCTCTTTCAGACGAGCGAGCAGAAAGGCGAGTATGTTCATCGCAATCTCCTTAGATATATTCGGATAGGTGGTGGGAGCGAGCAGCCGATCGTCGGCGCAGCGCCGCGCTCAGCGCGCGGCGACGACGATGCGCAGGCCGTCGGGGCCGAAATTGAACTCCTGGCTGGCGCCGTTCGACTGGCGCAGCAGGCACAGCCCGGTCTCGATATTGGCCGACAGGATCAGCCCCGGCACGTCGGCCAGCGTGTCGCAGCGCACGATCTTGTAGCGGCGCCGCTCGCTTTCCGGATCGACCGCAGTCAGCTTGCGCGGCAGCATTGCACGCTCCTCAATAGGATGGGCTTTTGCCACATAATCAGAAGCCATTTATTTACGGTCCTGCTTTTGCACGATCTGGGTGCGCAGATCGCCGATTGCGTCGATGATCCGCGCCAGCGCCGCGCGCATCTCCACCCGAAAGTCGCGTTCGTCGAGCCGGCGCTGCTCGGCGGCGTGCTCGACTGCCTCGATGCGCAGCTCGTGCGAGGCGATCTGCACGCCGAAATCGGCGCGCAGCTGCTCGATGTCGCTGCGCAGGCTGATATAGCTGGTGACGGCGCCGCCGCCGATCGTCAGCATCAGCACCGCAGCCTGCATGATGTGCCCAAAATTGATCTCGGGCGAAAAATGCGGCCTCAGCATCATGGCACAAACGGCGCCGCCGGGGTCGCTTTCAGCAGCTGCGCCAGCACTCCGGCCCAGACCGGCTGACACGACGCGTCCTGCAATGCGATCCGCACCGCGCGCTTTTCTTCGATCGCGGTCAAGAGCCCCGCCGAACTGCCGCTCGCAGCGATCGCATTCCCGGTCGCGGCCAGCACCGGCCAGCAGGCAGCGCCCTCGATGTCGCCAGCCGCGGTCGCGATCGCGGTCGCGTTCTGCGCGTCGTCGGCCGTAAATTGCCCGACCTGCGCGCAGCCCCCGAGCCACAGCGCCAGCATGACCGCCAGCGACAGCGCGCCGAGGCTGACGATCGCGTCGCCGAGCGCCACCGCGCGGGCGTCAACGTAATTCCAAATCCTCGACATCTGCCTCATGCTCCCATTGCCCCAATAAAGGTCCATGCCAAATTGGCCAGGGTCGCATCCGGCGCCGCCGGCGCCACCAGGGTCAGCACGTCCCCGGCGTTAAAGGTCGTTGCCGAGGCCATCGTGAACGTCGCTGTGGTCGCCGCCGCGGCGAACATCATGGCGCCGACATTGGCCGAGTTCCTTTGCAGCTCGAACGTCGCCATTGCCGTGGCCGCTGTTCCGGCGGTTCCCTGGCTGCCCGCGAGCCCGGCCGGGAACGTCACGGCGGTGGCAAAGACGTAGCGCTGCAGCACCAGGCCGGCGGTCGGCTTGCCATTGACAAAGGTGCCGGTGACGACGCTGACGGTCGCCTGTCCGGCGCCGGTGATCGTGTGACTGTAGGCCGGCACCGAGGCCAGCTCCTGAATGGCGCCGCCGACGATGTTCAGCGAGACGAATTTCAGATAGATCGTCTGCCCGATCAGATTTGCCGGATAGGGGAAATGCCCGATGGCGCCATTGAGCAGCGCGAATTGGGCGCCGGCCGGATGATCGGCGATCGTCGTGCCATACGCGCCGCGGTACAAATTCGTCAGATTGTATTGCGAAGCCCCGGTCAAGGTGGCGGTCTGATAGGCGAGCAATTCGCCGCCGACATAGCTCAAGGTCGCCAGGTTCTGCGCATCGATGGTGGAGACCGAAACCAGCAAGCCCCGGCTCTCGGTCAAGTCGACCGCCAAGATGTCGACCGTGTCGGGCGAGGCATGCGGCGGCAGATCGGCGGTTGTCAGACCTTGAGTTGCCGGCGCATCGACCGTGCCGGCCAGCGCGTAGGAGCTGCCGTCGCTCGAGATCCAGACCTGCGCCGAGCCCCAGTTCGGGCCGCCCGACAACCCGACCCAGATCTCCAGATCCCCCGACAGCAGCCCTGCCGGCGGCTCGAAAATCAGCGGCGGGTTGATGTCGCCGGGCGCCGAATTATAGTTCGGCACATAGCCGCCCGCCCCCTGCCTCGGATACAGCACGGCCGTCGAATAGCCGCCGAAATAGTCTTCGGCGGTGATCGACAGGGTCCCCTCGTCATCCTCTTCGACCGCGGTTACGCGCACGGTCAAAGCCGCGGCGCCGAGCCGCGCGTCGGTGATCTGGACCAGGTCCATCGGCTCGAGCAGGCAATACTTCCAGCCGAGCTGAAACGAGTAGGTGTTGCGAATATAGATGCTGCGCTGCAATAGCAGCTGCGCCGCGACCGGGCCGGCATAGGTCGCATCGACGATCGCATTCGCCTTCAGCGAGGTATTCCGCCGCACGCCGTAAAGGTCGATCGAGGCTTGGTCGAACGCCTCGACAATCGTGGTGTTGTAGCTGTTGTCACGGTCGAGGCACTCGACTTCGATCATATTGTCGGCATCGGCCGGGGTCGAACGGACGATGTGCACCGGATCGTCGCTAAATCCACCAGTGATCGGCCCGGCGCCCTGCCGCAATGCCGGCCCGCCCGGGTTGACGCCGAGATAGGTGCCGACGCTCGACTGCTGGACGATGAAATCGTCTTCGCCAAGGCTGTAGAGCACGTTGGTGTTCGGGGTAAAGACATAGGGCGCGCTGGTTGTGCCGACAATGATCGCCTCGGCGCCGCTGGCATTGCCGGCGATCGAGGTGCCGCCCTGCGATTGGACGATGACCAGCCCATCGACCGAAGAAGATGCGTAGATGCCGTAGCCGGCCAGCGCTCCATTGCCGGCCACCTGTTGCGCCAGCCCGGCCGCGGTGCTGGTGTAGGAGGTCTGGTCGGCAAGGCTGGCAGTGTAGGTGACCGTGACCGGCGATCCGGCGAGCGCCGAGTTGGTAAAGGTCAGGCTCAAGATATCACCGGCGACGATCGTCCCCGAGAGCGAGACGATCGTGTAGGTGACGCTGAGCGGCTGGTCGCCATAGGGGATGATCTTCAACAGCGCGCCTGACCAGACGATCGCGCTGTTGGTAATCTTGACAATGTCGCCGAGCGCTTGCTGCGCCTCCTGCTGCGTGTTGAGCAGCGGCGACAGAAACAGGCCGGCCGCCGCGCAATATTGGGAATAGAGGCTGAGGCTGTCGAGATTGGCCGTCGGAAAGCCGGCGCCGTAACGCGGGTTGGTCAGGAAATCAGCGATGATCGCCGCCGGGTTGGCGTCGTAGCCGTTGACCCCGCTCGCCGCTTCGATGCCGATGACCTCGAACGAAAAATTGGGCAAGGCGGCGCTCATGCCCAGCTGGTAATTATCGAGCGTGATATTGGCGATGCCGGAATAGCCCAATGCCGTCGCCGGGTGGTTGGTGACCCAGAACGGATCCGCGGCCTGGCCATCGGCGCCAAGGTTGATCGTGGACAGCCCGGGCATGGCGACCAGGGGTGCGGTATTCTTGTTCCACCACACCATGCCAAAGCCGCTGACCGGCCCCTGGGACACGCCCAGGATCACGGAGGCGCTGTAATTGTACTGTCCGCTGCCCGATTTGCCGCCGCCGCCCTTGCCCCCCGAGCTTGCCGGTGTTGCGGTGAAATCGTCGTATTGGATCAGATTGGGCGCCGCCCGCGTCGTTCCATAGACGAGCGGAATCACGCCGCCCTTTTGCGAAGTCTGGAATTGCAGCGAGCCGATCGCCATCGCCTGCTTGGCGTTAGACCCGCCGCGAAGAATCCCGGTCATTCAGATCCCAGAGATCAGAAGTCAGAGAACGGACAGAAAAACCGGACCTGGCGCCCGGCGAGCTGTCCCTGCTCGGCATCGGCATAGACGACACCGGCGTTGTGCCAGGCGTGGATCAACCGCGGCCAGGCAATGACGATCGCTCCATGGGCAAAGCAGCGGCCGAATTTGAACAGCACCGCATCGCCCGGCAGGGGCGGCGCCGCAATCTCACGGGCGTATTGCATGAGCCCTTCGAGGTAGCGCTCGACGCCGCGGTGCAGATGCCAGTCGGGTGGATAAAACGGTATCTCGATCGGCGGAATGACGCCCGCGGCCGCGTAAACCTCGGCCAACAGCATCAGGCAGTCCGTCCCGCCGCCCTTGACCCGCCCCATGTGGTGATAAGGCGTGCGCAGCCACTTGGCCGCTTCGGCGACGACCGCCGCTCGGCGCGGGTCGGTCATACCGCCGACTCCGGGGTTGGCACGTAAGGGAAGCCGCCGAAATGGACCGCGTTGTTAAAAATGTTGGTGCAGGTCGCGAGCGTCCGGTCGCAGCCGGGCAGCAGCTGAAACTGGTCGCCCACCGCCGGCGGCGACAGGAAGGCGAGCTTGACCATAACCGCGCCGTTGGCCATTTGCGCGATCGTCCGGCTGTCGCCGGCGTTTGCCCCGGTCAGCCCGATGATCGTGCCTTGGACATAGAGCCCGGCGGGCGTCGGATTGATGTTGCTGAGAATTTGGGTCTCGACCGAGCCCGGCAAGCAGGCAAAGCTCGCGGCCAAGCTCGCCCGGTCGAACTGGCACATCGCGTCCCCAAAGACATGCGTGCACGAGGATTGCCACAGCCGCCGCGGCATCTGAATGTTCAGCAATTCGAGATGCGAGCGGCATTTCAAATCGATGCCGGTGCGGCTGCAATCGAGGTCGGAGATACGGCCGGCAAACAGCGCCACCGTCCCCGGGCTGGTGTCGGCATAGCTCGGCATAAAGGCGCGCTCCAGCTGTAAGAGCGCACCATCGAGCTGGCCCTGCCAGGCCGCCTGCAGCCAGGGGGTGCCGCCGATCAGGTCTGTGGCCTCGGGGTAGATCTTGACGTCGAGCTCGTCGACCTGCGTCCCGATCACAGTCTTGGTCTTCGAGCGCTCGAATTTGGGGCCGAGGACGAAGCTGAACCCATTGGCGACGATCGCCGTCGCCGCCGCCGAATAACGCAGCACATCACCGCCAACCAGGGTGAAGGTGTAGAGGTCGGCCATCACGAACTGCTCGGAGGAATTTAACAGCGCGATCAGCGCCGGCGAGGCGGGTTTCATTGGCCACGCTCAATCAGTGGAACCGCGACGACCACGCCACTTGCGCCGCCTGCGACCAGGCGCGCAGATCGCCCCCTTGCAGGGTCAGCCGCTGGCGCAGATCGACATTCCAGACCGCGTCGAGAGCCGTTTCCATTTCGGCGATGTCGCCCGGCGAAACCTGCGCGTAGGCGCCGAGCCACGGGATCGCGGCAGACCCAATGACCGGCAGGCCAACCGCCGCCGAATCCGCCGAGACGATGTTGAAGGTCTCGGAGAACGACACCTGCATCGAGATGTCCATGGCTGCTGCGAGGGTTTGCAAAAACTGCTGATGCGGCAGCCAATCCTGCTCGACCAGCACATGGCGGCCACCGGCAGAAGCCGCAAACAGCTGACGCAGATTGCGCAGCACCGGCGATGCGCCGCCCTCGACCCGGCCGGCGTTGACGTGGAACCGCAGCTTTAGATCTTGGGCATTAGCAAAGGAGATCGCGGCGATGGCCTGCGCCAGATGGTTCTTTAACGGGCGGACCGCGCCAAAGCATCCGATATTGATTTCGCCTTTTGCTACTGGCGAATGCGGTGTCACCGCAGCACGTCCCGGAAAAGGGTAAAAATTCGGACCGTAGCTGACCAGCGCTTCCGCGTCCCCGAAATCGCTGGCCATGGCCTTCAGCTGGGTCTGTGCAGCCGCTGAATTACACATGATTTCGATGCCGCGCTTCAGATAGCCGGCAATCCACGCGGTCGCGATCCCCTCATTTGACAGAAACGGCGCCTCGGAGTGGGTGCGCACGATCCATTGCACGCGCGGATGCAGCCGCGTCAGAACATCGAACTTTTCGGGCACGACCCACAGCGCCTCGATGATCGCGTGCGTGGCTCGAAACGCCGTGACCTCGCGGTCGATCGAATTGTTATCGACGACATCGACGGCCTTGGCCGCGACGCCGAGCCCCGCCAGCATATCGACCAGAAAGGCGACCGAATTGCTCAGTCCCGACGACAAATCCGCGGCATAATGCTCGCCGGGGCCCCAATAGCCGTGGCGCCGCTTGCAGATGAACAGCACCCGAGAGCGGCGTCGTGCCGGCGATTGCAGCAGCATCATGGCCTCACTGAAATGAATGTCAGCTTCTTCAACTGCCACAGCCGATACATGAAGTTCTCAAAGTCATAGCTGTCATCGACAAAGCGGCAGCGGAACCAGTAGGTAAAGTCGGCGGTGACGACCAGCCCGGTGGCCGGCGGTATTGCAAAGGTCAGCAGCCCGGTGTCCGGGTCTGCGCTGTAGCTCGAGGGGGCTTGGGTGATCCCGTCAAAATACACCGCGGTAACGAGGTCGGGCGCCAGGATCGGCTCGGCAAACCCGCCACTGGGCAATAACGTGCCCATCGTGCGCTGCAGCTGGAAGATCGCCGAGCTCGAATCGCCGGTGCCGAGATATTGGCCGGTGACCTGGTAATCGCTCGGGTCCTGAAACAGGAACGTGCCATACGCGCCCTGACACGACAGGAAGAACCCGAGGAGGGTGCGCAATTCGTCAAACCCGGCCGCCGGGTTGTCGCGCAGGAACGCAAAGACCAGGGTGAACTGCCACAGCGGATAGGGGTAGTCGAGCGCCCGCAGCTCGCGGCCCGAGACCGCGCGCTGAATGCGGGTCTGGAAGGTTGGCGCCTTGGCGACGCTCCAGGCAAGCCCGGGCAGCGTTGGGAAAACCAGTGGCATCAGGCGCTCCGCAGAGTTGCCCCATTGCGCATCGCGCGGTTGATCGCGGCGACCAGAACGCTGCCGTTCGATTGGAAGAATTTCGCAACGGACTGGCCATCCATCGCCGAAACATTAAACATGACATTGGCCCCGCCTGCCGCGCCGCCGCCGGCCCCACCGCCGGCGATCATCGACTGGAGCCCTTGGCTGATATTGGCCGGCAACACCATTTCATTGGCGTGCAGCATTGCCAGCGACGTTGACGGCACCATCCAGCCTCCCGCCGCCGACGGCACGATGCCGCCATGCTCAAACCCGAACAGCGAGCCGATGCCCTTGAACAGGCTGCCAAAGATGCCGCCGCCCGAAACCAGGCTGCCGAGCCCGAGCGCGCCGAGGAGCCCGCCGGAGCCGAACAGCCCTTGGGAAATCCCGCCGCCCACGATGCTCTCGCCGGCCCCGCTGACGCCGCCCCAGAAATCCTGATCGCCGCTGCCGCCGGCGCCCCCGCCACTCCCGCCCGCCAGGCCAGCGCCGAGCAGCTTGCCAATCTCGCCAAACACGCTCTTGACAGCCGAATTGACAAATTCGGCGATGATCGACTGCGCCAGGTTCGACAATGCCTTTTGCACCGTCGTCGTGCCCAGGACGATCCCAGTGATCGAGGTGTCGAGCGCGCGCTGGATCGGCTGGAGCAGGCTCGCCCATTGCTTCTGGCTGTCGCGCACCGCCTGGGTATCGAGCTTGTCTTTGGCGGCCAGGTATTTCTGATAGGCGAGGCCTTCCTGCTCGGTCAGCTTCTCCTGGGTGCGCGCGTCGTCGGTCGCCGCCGCCAGCTTCTTTTCGTAGTAATCCTGCTCGAGCGCCCATTCGCTATCGAGCAAATCTTTAAGCTGCGCGACTTCCTCGCCGGCTGAGGTCTTGCCGAGCTCGGCCTGCTCTTGAATTGCCGCCTTCTTGCGCGCATAGGCGGCGGTGGTGACCTTTTCGTCGGCGTCGAGCGAGGCCAGGGTGTCGCGCTCGTTTTGCACCGCCAGCTGCTTTTGCAGCTGATAGATGTTGTTTTGGACCGCCAGCTGCTCCTTCGAGCCGGCCTCGGTCAAAGCCAGCTTGTCCTGCCAGAACGCCAGCTCTTCGGCCTTCGAATTGGCGAAATAGGCTTGCTCGTCGCTGAGCTGGCTTTGCAGGTCGGCGCGCCACTGTTGCAGTCGATTTTGCCCACCGCCGGATTGTCCTCCGCCGCTGGCCTCTCTGACTGAAATTCCGGAGCCTTGGCCGCTTCGAGCCGCAGCACCGGTCGCTTGTGCCGTGCTGCTTCCGGCCGCGCCCGCAAGGTTCGCTGCCTTGGCCCGCAAGGCGCCGACGGCCGACCCGATCTGCGCCGCGGCCGCGCTGATGTGCGACTGCGCCTGCTGAGCGGTGGCACCGAGGTCGGCAAACTGGGCCTTCATCGCCTCGGTCGCGGTTTCCACCGAATTCGCCGCGGCCTGCATGCCCGATTGCAGCTCGTCGGTTTGGGCGGTAATGGCGACGCTGGTTTCAATATCGGCCAAGTCAGCCTCTCAGATAAAAAAAGGCGCCCGAAAGCGCCCAACCTGTCGCCGGCGCCGCAGCGCCGCAGCTCGCGTCAGCCTCAGCCAGCCGGCTTGGCCCCGCGCTTCAGCTCGGTAAAATCGAGCACCACGGGGGCGAGGCCGGCATGCACGTCGGCACCCGCGAAGCTCGGCCCGAGATCGGCGAGCAGCGCGCCGACATCCCTGCTCGCGCCGTTCCCTGTGGTCGCGGCGGCGACGGGCCCGGGGCGCGCCCGCTTGCCATTCCCCTTGCCGACGCCGAGATAGGCCGCCACCATCAGGTGTAGCGGCGGATGATCGACCCAGTAATGGGTCAGCTCCTCGACCTCGAGCAATGTCATCGCGTCGATTACCGGATAGGAGTATCCACAGGCGGTGGCGAGGAGACCGTAGATATATCCCCAATCGTCGCCGGGGTCGGCGCTGCCCCCGAGCCTTGCCCGGGGGCTGCCGCTTCCCCCGGCGGTTGTTCCTGCGGCCGCAGGCCCGATCCGGTCAAGACGGCGTTCAGCACGGCACCGGCATTGCCGAGATCGAGCAGGGTTTCGACCGTCTCCGCCGTCATGTCCGGGTAATTGCGCTGCAACGCGGCAGCGACGATCTCGACCAGAACGCCGATCTGGGTTTCGCCCATCTGCGCGCCGATCTCGGTCAGCTGACGCACCTTGGGCATCAGCCGGCGAAGCTGGCCCAGGGTCAACGGCGGAACCGTCCACTCCCGGCCGGCCATTGCGATCATCACGCCCGGGATCATTTTGCCTTCTCCTCACGAAATCGTCATTGCGAGCGCAGCGAAGCAATCTCTTGGCCCGGATTGCCGCGCCGCCTCACGGCGTCTCGCAATGACGCGCTGACGGCGATCGAATTTATTCGACGGTGCTCAGATAGCCGATCGTGCCCGAGGCGTCGGCGAACGCCATAAAGTCGAGCTCGCTGATCGACCAGTCGTCGATCTTGGTCGGCATCGACAGCTTGTTCGCGGTGCAGGCATTGAGCCGCAGCGCCAGCCCCTCGCCGCTATAGGTCGTGTAGAACGTCGCCTTAAAGGTCGGCGTCGTGCCCATCAGCTGATTTGTCAGGGTGAGCTTGCTGCCGCCGGTCGTGAGGTTGTAGGTGTAGGAAATCAGCACCGCGGCATTGGCGTCGGCGGCTGAGAAGGTATAGACGCCGGTGGCAAAATTGACCGAGTATTGACCGGCGACAGAAGGCGTCATCACCCGGTTGAAGCGTTGGCCCGAGCCGGCATAGACGACGCCGAGGTCGTCATTGTAATGCGCCGCATTGCCGACGCTCACCGTATAGGGCGTCGTTGCCGGCACGCTGGCGGCCTCGAGCTGCGACACCGCGAACTGGCCGGTGGCGGCGGTCGTGCCAAAGAACATATCGGAATAGAGGAGGCCGAGAATCTGCGCGAACTTGGCCTTGCCGCTGATTTTGCCCTGGCCGCGGGCGATCGCCACCGGGAACTGGAGCTGGCCGTAAAGCTCCTTGTCGGTCCAGTCGAAATCGATCTGGATGTCCTGGAGCACGCCGAACTGGCGCGGGCCGATGCCAGAACCGGTCACGTCGGTGCGTTCGCCCCAGACAGCGCCGGAGCCAAAGCTGAGCTGCATTTCAGATACTCCCTTGCAAATCGTCGCCGTCGCGCCGCGTCCCAGCCGCCGCCGGAGGGTTTTGGCCAGGACACGGCTCTTGGCCGAGCAGCCGCTTCAGCGCTTCCTTTGCCCTGTGAGCAACGTTCCAGGCCGCAGTGTCGCGGGCGATCGCCGAGCCCGGGAAGTGATCTTCCCACCAGCGCTCGATCAGCTGGTGGAGCGGATTGGCTGGCGTCTCATTCGCCGCGTCTTTGTCATCCATGGTGGACTCCGGTAATGCGAGGCCGCCGGTCTGCGCCGATCACAGATCGGCAGGCGGCGTCAGATCGTCAGACGCACAAAATCTCGACCGGGACGATGGCGATCGCCTGGTCGCCGAGGACGCCCTCGTCGGTTTCGATCTTGCCGGCGATATAGGCGTGCTGCACCATCAGCGGCAGTCCGAGATTCTGAATCCCGGTCGCCGGCGACGGCGCCAATGCGCGCTCGAGCGCATCGAGCAGCGGGTTGATAATTGTCGCCGGCGCCGCATAGGGGTCTTCCGAATGGACATAGATGTAAAAGTCGGCATAAAGCGTCCACACGATCGGCGCGCCCAATGCCTTGACCGCGGCATGACCGCCCTTTTCGCTCATGAACAAGGCCGGCTGCTCGGCCGGCGCCACATCGGCCCAATGCCGCAGCCGGCGGTTGGCGCTGGCAAAGCTCCCAGCCCCCGAGCCCAGCGTCCACAACGCGGCGTAAATGGCTTCGCGGATAATCATCAGCTTATCGCCTCGCGCAAAGCGCCTTCGACCCCGGCGCTGACGTCCGGCGCCATGTCGGCGAGCGCGGAGCGCAGAAACGAGCGCTCGGGCAAATCCATATGGCGGCTGTACGCGCCGACGCTGATGGTTTTGCCGGCGATCGGGCGGCCGAACGCCTCTTTGATCAGCCGCAGGCTCGCCCGGACATTGACCGTCCCGGAAAACCCGTATTCCTGGGCCGCCCCATAACCGAGATCAGTGAACACTGTCGCGGTGGCCCTGGCGCCACCCTGCTCGACCGTAACATCGATGCTCGATCTCAGCGCTCCGCTGCGAACATTGAGCACCTGGCCGCTGAGCTTGTTCTGCTGCACACTGCTCTGCAGAGCGATCCCGAGCTTGGCGATCGCGCGCGCGACCCCCGCATTGGCCGCATCCGGCAGCGCCCGCAGCCGATCGAGCGCCGCCTTGTCGCCCACAAGACCAGCCGAAATCATAACGCCGCCGCGAGAGTAGCCGGGTCGGTGCCGGTCGGCGCCATCGCCGGCGCATAGCCGGCAATCGGCGCCACCATGCGATATTGCTGCAGCAATGTCGCGATCGGCGCGCTCATGTCCTTTTGTGCATAGGAGACCGTCTCGCCGCCGCCGACCGACCGCGAGACCTCGCCGATCCGGGTGCGCTCGCGGTAGCGCAGCGCCACCAGCTCGATGCAGGCCTGGGCGATTTCAGGCGGGGTCGTCGGGTAGCCGGCCGTGTAGGTCATAATGACGTTCTGCGCTCGGCGCGTGAAATGATAGCCGCGCACCGCCAATTGCGTCGGCGAGAACACATAGCCGGCGGTCAACCCGGTGCTCGGCAGGGGCGGCGGCGCCGGAGGAACAGTGATGCCGTCGATGGTCAGCGACAGCACGGCGGAAACCGGAACGCAGGCGAATTGCAAGCGCCGGCCGCCGGTCCCGTCACGCACCTCGACATAGTCGGATTGACCGATCCGGCGGTTGAGCCAGGTTTGGATGTATTGGCTCGCCGCCGTAATAAGCCGGGTCAGCAATGCGTCGTCGGTTGGCGGAAAGGCGCTCTGGCCGGTTTGCAGCCACGCCTTGACATCGGCAAGGCTCGTCAAATCGCCGTAGGCCATCAGGCGCGCCCCTGCGGTTCGGCACCCGAATCCGCGGCCAACTCCAGCAGCGGAACCAGAGCGTCTTCAAGCCGCGCCACCTCCTCATACATTCGGCCGCAGGCGGCCCGCGCCTCATCCCCGCCGACCGCAGCGATCAAAAGCGATATTAAGAGCGTGCTGACCGCATCGAAGGCGGCCGGCCAACCACAGGCTTCGGCGGCGCCGGTCACCGCCGGGTTGATGACCTTGATCGCCTGTCTTACGCTCGCGGCGTAGACCGGCTTGCTGATTTCGGACATGCTCACCCTCTCGACTGACGCAGCGCCGGCTTCGGCAAGGGCCCAGGCGCCGGTTTTCCCAACCCAGCCGGCTCTGGCGCCGGTCCAGGGCGATGGGGCGAACCATCGTCCGGCGCCGCCACAAAGCCGTGCGCCATCAGATCGGCCGCCGCCTGCGCCGGAACCAGCACGTCGCCGTTCGCGTCGCTTGGATATTGGCGCCCGGCATAGCTGCATCCGGCGGCGTCGCCATGATGCAGCCGCACCAGGCCGCCCGCCTTGGCGCCGCCGGGCTCGGGCCGCTCGGTTGCAGCGCCGCTGGTCTTCGGCAAGGCAAACCCTCCTTTGCTGATCAGAAAACCGACAGCTTCGGGCGGCACATGCACCAGCCCCTCAGCGTCGACGCGATAGCGCCTCGTGCCGTGATTGGCCTCGTCCTGGCCGAACACGGCACCCAGCGCTATCAGCTCGCAGATCAGGATCAGCCCCCTCCGCGCCGCTGGCGCGGCGCCTGGGGCAGGCTAACGGTTAGCATGCGCTAACCGTTGGCGATGTTGGTGATCACACCCATCGCAAAGGGCGCATAAACCGCCAGCACCTCCTCGGCATAGACGCCGACCTGGCGCTGCCGGGTCACGATCGGCCAGTCGATCTGGTAGTAATCCTGCCGGGTCTTGACCTCGGCGACGTTTGGCACCTCGTTCGACTGGTACTGGATCGGCAGGTTCTCGGCCCAGCCGAGGATCGTCCCAGGCGGGACGCGCGGGTGGATTTTGATCGGAATGCGCAGCCCGCCATAGATCGCGAACGGATTGTAGTAAAACTGCACGACCCCGGACGCGGTCAGCTGGTACTCGCCCTCGCTGCCATCGGCCGGTGTATCATAGCGCAGCAGCGGCCCCGAGCTGTTTGACAATACCTTGGTGGTGATGTTCTTCAGCTCCTGGGCATTGACGTAAAGCACCGTCGGCGACAGCTCGAAATTGTTCCACATCGTCTGGAACATCGTGTCGATCTCGACGACCGAGCCGCGGCCCGAGGCGGTCAAACTCGTGCCGGTGCCGGCGGTGCCGGTCGGCAGGGTATTGACATAGGCGTTCGACCCGGCTTTCAGCGCGGTCGTCAACAGCCCGTCATAAGCGTAGCTCGGGTTGGCCGAATTGTCGGTCGTGACCGCGCTCTGCGACTGGTTGCCGGTGCTGAGCGGCGCCGACACCGCGAGGCTGTTGAGCGTCGTGATCGCCTGCAAGGTCTCGGTTCCGGTCGCGGCCGAAATATACCAGGCGTAGGCGACCGCGCCCTGGATCGCGGTGACGCTGCAAAACAGGCTCTGGCCGAGCGTCACCGCCTGGCTCGCCTCGCCGCTGATATTGGAGGAGCCGCCCGAGAGCGTGAAGGTTTTGCCGTCGACGCCGGTGACATTCTTGGTGGTGGCGACACCGCCCGACACGCTCGAATTCTGGTAGCCCTCGAGGGTCAGCGCCACGACCTTGACGTAATAGGTCGCCGGCCGGCAGCGTCGCTCCGGCGCCGGACGCCGACAGGGTCGGGGTGGCCGGCGTGCCCAGCTGCAGCGAGGCATTGCCGGCGAGGATCGCCATTTCCTCCTTCAGCATCATCTTTTGCAGCAGGCGAAAGGTCATCCGCGACTGGATGTCTTCGAAACTCGCGGCCGGCGGAGATCGCCTCGAAAGTCGCGGCATCCTCCTCGCCGATGGTGACGAAGGTGGCCGATTTGCTCGCCGTCGAATACGACATCTGGCCCGAGCGCTGGCCTTCCGGAACCCAGCCCATTGCATCGAACCCGGAGCCGATGATGGCGCTGACCTGGCGCCAGTTGGTCGCCGTGCCGGTGCCGCCGCCGACCCGCGGCATGACATTGCGGATCGGGGTGACAAACGGGTAGAGGTTCTTGGCCGGCGCCTGCAAATCGTAGGCAACGAGACCGGTCGCGGTCGAAATCGACTTGGCCAGCGCATCGTTGGGATGCCGGAGCGCGGTTTTGCAAAGCTCCAGCGTGTCCTGGGTGACTGAACTCATGCGAAAGTCCTCCCAAAAGGGGGGCAAAGAAAAACCCGCCACCAGGCGGGTTCGGTTACGGCCGATGGGGCCGGAGTTATTCGCCGCGCGAGTCCTTGGCAGAGGCAGCGGCGGGGGCGAGGCCGGGCGGGTGGATCGGATTGGCGTAGCTCGCCTTGATCAGGGTCAGGGTCTGCTCTTCCTTGCTCATCCGCGAAAAGGCGGCGGCCACATCATCGGGCGATGCCCCGCCGGCACCGGCCCCCCAATCCTGCTGCTTGGAGATCGCGGTGACATTCTTGCCCATGGTCAGCGGCGGCAGCGGCGCGCGTGCGATGTCCTCGACCCGCTTCGACAGCTGGTCGAGGCGCGGCACGATATCGGAGAGGGTCGCGATCAGCGCCGCCTTTTCCGACCGCTCGCCGGCCAGCATCTTGGCCAGATTGCCCGCGGCTGCCGCCTTGCCGGTCTCGAATTCCGTCCCTTGCCATTCCGCCTCGGGGACAAAGCCGGCGGCGTCGCATTTGGCGCCGGCGGCGACCAGGTGGTCATGCGCCTCAGCCAGCAGCTGCAAGGTCTGCTGCGAATGCCGGGCGCCGGCCTTGACCGCAGCGCAAAGCGCCCCGTCGGTCAGCTTGCCGATGCAGTCATGCGCCACATCCATCAGCGCTTGATGCCCCGATCCGCGCTTGCCCAGCGCGGCAGCGATCATCTCGATCACACCCTCCCCTTCGGCCGCGGCGGGATGCCGAGACGTGCCAACCACGGCGTTGCCGCCCGGCCGGGATTGGCGCGGCGGCGGGAGCTCGGGGTCGCGAGCCGTATCGACCGCGGCCTCCTCGGTGGGGGCGGCACCCGCCGCTTGCAGCGCATCGCGCGCCTGGCTCAGGCGGCTTTTTTCCGCGAACAGAAGCCCATCCATCCCGATGCATTTGTCGACCGCATGATAGGCGAGGTCGAGCAGCGCCTGGTCACCCAGGCTCGGCTTGGATTTGGCGAGCAGCGCGGCAGCGAATTTCTGCAGCTTTGGGCCGCGCGCCCGGCACAGATCGGCCACACGGGCCGCCCCCGCCGCGCCGGCCGCCATGGTCAGAACCTCCTCTATGTCCGGGCCGCCTGGCGCGCCGCTGATTTCGGCATCGTCCAGGATCTCCTCGGTCTCCTCGGCCACCAGCGCATTCAGAAACCCGCACAGCTCGGCGATGATCGCTTGCAGCCGCGCCGGCTGGGGTGAACCGTCGCCTTCCATCGCCGCTTCGATCGCCAGACTGTCCTCGAGCCAATCGAGATCGAGGATGATGCGGGCGACGTGGCCGACATCCAACAGCGCCTTGGTCAGCGCGGCCTGCGCCGATTTCTGTCCCGTCTTGTTGCCGTCATCGGCCGAGGGCGGCCCGTCCTTGTCGATCTTCGCCTTCCACGCGGCGACGATCCTCGCTTTGACCTGGTCGAGCTGCGCCGTGGTGTAGCGCTGTGCATTGCTCGGGCGATTGATAAAGTTCCAGGCGGCGCGGATGTGCCTTTCGGTATCGATCGGGTAGCGCTTCTTGCCGTCTGCCTGATAGCCCGGATCGGCGTAGTCCACCGAGCCATAAGGAGTGTCCTCGCCAGCCTTGCTTTGGGCCTTTTCGAGCACGCCTTCAGCGGTTGCGATTGCATTTCTCGCCGCGGCGATCAGCCCCGCCCCAGATCCCTCGCCCTCGCTCGAACGGGCGAAACCGGCGAACGGCGCCTGCTCCTGGCATTTCAGCGCCTCGGCCTTGGCCAGGTGCCGATGCTCGGCCACGCCGCAGGCCCAGATTTGCATCGGCGGATTGAACTGGGTCTCGGGCATTATCAAAGCTCCTGCGGCTTTCCAATAGTCGAACACCGCCTCGGGATTGGCCGGGCGGTCGACCAGAGAAATTTCATTGAGAACGAGGCCGGTGATCGATTTGTAGTCGGCCGGATCGCGTCGGGTCACGAGGCCGCCAATGGAGTAGCCCTTGTAGACGCCCTCAACCACCTTCTGCCAAGCCTGGTCATCGACAATCCGGGCGCCGACGTAGAGGCCCTTGTCGTCGACCGTCGCTTCCCTGGCGACGCCAACCGCCGACAACTGGTGCATCTCGCGGATGTTGGCAAACCGCATATAGTCGCCGAGTGCCGCGATCAGTGCCTCTCGCCTTACGACTTCGCCCTGGTCGTCGCGCGCTTCGGTAGAGGCATAGCCCCACACCTCGCGTCTTTCGACATCGACCTTGGCGATCGGCAGGTAGATTTTCATGATCCGATTTCACACCTTGGTTTGGCGATGCGACAGCGGCCGGCGACTGCCATAGCCGCCTCCGGATGTTTCAGCCTGGCCCAATTGCCGAAGGATTTAAGGGCCCGGCGGCGCGCACAGCACTGTCGAGTTGAGCTTCAGCACCCGGCCGTCGCTGAGGTTGGCGGTCGCCTCGAGGACATAGGTGGCGCCAATGGCCGAGACCGGCATGCCGCCGACCGAGGCCACCGAAAAATAACCCATCCTGGTCTGCAGCGAGCCGTCGAGCGGCGAGCGCAGCTGGATCAGGGTCTGTGCCGACGCCGACAAAATGCGTGCCTGCGGTGTCGGATCTACCGCCGTTTGGTAAGGCGCCAGCGTACACATCCAGCTTGTCGACACGATTGTCGCGGCGCCCATATCGGCGGTGAACTCAAAGACGAAGTTGTCGATTTCATTCGCTTCTATCGGATCGAAGGCAGCGGGCAGGCGCATCTCAACTCCTCCTGACCAGGCGAACCCGGCCCGGCGTCGCGAGCAACCGGGTCCGACCGGGTCCTGATTCCAGCGAGAGCAATAAGGCAGGCGACGTTCCGGGCCACCCCAGTGGGAGCATCGCATCGGCGATGACCCTCGCTCCGGTGGCCAACCACTCGACCAAGCCGCTGTCGTCCCGGACCAGCGCGGCCAGCGCTTCCGCCATTGGTCCCGAACCGCAGCGAACTGCCGCGAGACACTCGGCGGCGCTTCCCGTCCGAGGCAGCAACAAAGCAACGGCTTCGGCAAGGGCGCCAAGCTTCCCATGTACAGCCGCAGCCCCTTCGAGCGGCACCAGCGCATCGGCGACGAGCTGAGCGGCGCCGGACCATTCAACCGGGCCCGATATGTCCCCCCGGAGCCGCGCCGGGCTCTCGACCGCGACGCCGCGATCCGAGCGCATCGTGGCGCTGGCCTCGATGGGCAGCGGCCTACCGCCAGTCGCACCGGCCGAGGTGGCCGCAAGCGACTCGAAGGGCACCGGGCTGTCGCTCGACGCTCGCCCGGAGCTCTCAACTGCGACCGCACGGTCGGCGGCCTGCGTCGCGAGGTTGGCAGAGGCGAGGCCGACATCGGTTGTGACCATGGTGGTCGGCGACGGCAGCGAAAACAGCTTCATCCGGCTCGGCGGTGATTGGTAGAGCGACGGCACGGTTCAGCCTCCGCCCGCGTAGATGTCCCAGATTTCCGAGGGCGCCAGCGCGCGATTGTAAACCCGCGCCTCGAACAGATCGCCGTCGAGCCATTGCGAGCCGGTCGTGTGGTTCTCGTCGGTGCCGAAATAAAGGCTCTGCGCGCTCGCGACGATCGCCCCGGTTTGCGCCGCCGAGCCGATCAGCACACCATCGAGATAGAGGCGCATCAACACCCCGTCGTAGGTGCCCGCCAGCCAGTGGTCCGCAGTCGCATCGACTGTCCCCGCGGAGACGCTGGCTGTCCCGTTGCTGGTGGCGACGTACCAGTAATATGGCCCGCTGGACGCAAAGGCGGCCTGAAGCAGCCAGCCGACGCTGCCGTTCCACTTGGCGACCAACCGTGCGCCCGCGGCGCCGAGAACACTGATCTTGAAATGAACGCAGACGCTGATCGCCGTCGCGAGGTTGGGAAATCCGGGCGCGTTGACCCAGGTAGAGGCGCCGTCGAACCGCAGCGCCCCTCCAGGGGCCGGGAGGCGCGGCTGATCATCCACCCATGCCGGGAAGGCGCCCCCTGGGCCGCCATCAATGGCGTAGCCGCTGATGTCGTGCAGCACCGCGCCGGCGCCCTCAAAAAACGGCCAGCAGCCGACGAGCCCCTTGGCCGTGGTCTTCCACGGCTGGATGCGCGGGATTTTGGGGAGCGCCGGCATCAGCTATTGGTGTATTGGGTGGGCGTGTATTTGAGCGTGGTGGCGCCCAAGGTCACGCCGAGATCGTGGACGATGAACACGCCCCAATGATCGGGCATCGTGCCGCCAAAGGCGTGCGCCACCGAGACCGGCCCGAACTCGTAGGCGCGGGCCGTTGTATCGGTCTGATTAATCAGCGCCGCTCGGCTCATCAGCTGCTTGACGCCGGCGGTGGCGAGCGTGAGGTTGGCGTCGCCGGCCGACGATGCGCCGCCGGAAAAGGTCGTGCCGCCATCCCACGAGCCGAACAGCCAGACCTCGATAACGGTGCCGGCGGTCGGGGCGGAACCGGGCGCGGCGATCGTGCCGCCAACGATCGAATCGACCGCCAGGTCGGCGGTGTTGTTGACGATGCTCGACTGCCGCCCGGCGAGCAGATTGGCGTCGCGGCCAGCGCCGATGTCGTAATCGTCAGAGCGCTCGGCGTGCCGTAGGACGGCTTTAAGGTGGTCATCTTTGCCACCCCTCCTCGCGTAAGACCATGACTTTATTCACCCAAGCTGCGATCGGATATTGCCGAAGATTGGCGATTTTAATAACATCCAGTGCGGCATAGATCCTTGTCGCCTCGCTCGATTGCCGATTGATCGCAATGTTGTCAGCCATTTTGTTACGGCTGCGACGCTGTGATGGCGAAGGCTTCGGTCTCGCCACAATCGGCTGCGGCTATGCCGTTCGCCCCGACCACAACATTCGATCCACTGATGACAAAATCGGTCGCGTTCTTATTTACCGGCGTGAGCGCGAACGTAACCGGGTTGCCGTCGCCGCCGGAAATCGAGAGCTGCGATACGACGGTTCCAGCCGGCACCTCGCAGGCCTCGCCGACGTTGGACGGATTGATGACCAGCGCCAGCGCCGGCGGCGCGATCACGATGGTGAGGGTGCCCGAGACTGTAGCCGCCTGCCCTGAGGCAACGGTCGCAAATCCGAGCGGCGCGGCAACGACAAAAGCGCGAAACAGGGAACGCATGTTGACACCGTTCAGTTGCTGGCGAGGATCGGGGCTGTTGATGAATCAAGTATCGCGCTCGCCAGGTCTTCGATCCGCCGCGCGCAATGCTCGAGCGCATCGACGATTTCGGCCCACGGGCGTTCTGATGTTTTCGGATAGAGTGTGCCGGCGAGGCGCCGGATCTCGGACGCGACCTGCCGGGGCGCGCTGAAGCTTGTGTCGTCCATCGTCTTCCCGCTGTTCAGCTCGTAAGCCATGTCGGCAGCGCGCCAAAGGCGTCAGCCATCACCACGTCGCGGTCGATCGCGACCCCGACCATTGGCGACGGCGCCAGCGCCTGCACCATCTGATAGCCGCGATACGGGATGGCGGGCACGGTCGAGGCCGATTTCCAGTAGCTCTTGACCCGCAGCCGCCAATAGAGCTCGTCGCCGGAAAGCGGCTGATTGGCGCCGACGTAGAGGCCCGGCTGAAACCCGGCGGCTTCAACGGCGCCCGCCCAGGCGTTGCAATAGGCGATTGTGTCGGCCGCGGTCGCCCAGCTCGCCACTCCTTCGAGGTCGAGCCATAAGCTCAAGCCCCAGCCCAAACCCAAGCCCGCCCCCACGGACGCAGTGGGCAGCCCGATCGCGGCGGCGTTGCGCGCCGCTGCGTGGCCGTATTGCTGGCCCAGCGCCGCCGATGGCGCCCAGCCGGGCCGCGGGCAATGCTGCACCGCCATCAGCGCCAGGCCGGCGCCGAGGATCGCCTGCGCCTCGGCCGTCGAAAGGTCGCTCGGGTTCTGCGGCTCGGTGCGCGACAAATAGCGCAGCGCAAAGCGAAACCCGGCCCCGAACAGTGCGCTCGCCGTGTCGGCAACGATCGCCGTGTCGCTGTCAAAGCCCTGCGCGCCTGGCGTGGCCACGGCGATGGCGCCGGCGAAGCTCATTGGCTCGGTCATCTCGTGCACCGCCTCGATAGGTCCGTGTTACCCGCCTCGCCTGCGATCCGCGCCCGCTCGGCAGACAGCATTCCGCTCAATCCTTCGGGCACAGCACGAGAAGAAGGATGACGAGCGCCGCCGCGAGGCAGAAGACCTCCCAGGCCAACTCGTTGCCGGTCATCTCTTCAGTCCGCTGCTGGTCCGCGCGTCCCGCCGAAAGCGTGCCGTTGGCTGCTTCGCCGCTGGGTCGCTGCGGGCCTCGGCGCTGCTCAAATGGTCGTGCCCTGCGCCCGCAAGTCGGCGCTGCCCTTGTAGGCGGCGGCGCCGGCCGGCAGGGTCAGGCGCAGCCATACGCCTTGCGCACCGGCGGCGTTGGGCGCGGCCCCGGAGGGCAAATTGCCGGCGCCCGGCACCGATGCGAAGGCCGGCTGGGTCACAAACGAACCCGCACCGGAGACCGGCGCCGTCTGGCGGTTGGTCGTCGTGTTGGCGTCGGCGAGCGCGGTGCAGAGCGCCAGATCGAGCAGCGCCCCCGAGGGCAGGGTCGGCGTCTCGCTGGCGATCTCGATCTGCGCTCCGGTCAAGGCCGTCGTGCTGTTGTTGTTGACGATAAAGATCTTCTCGTAAAACACCCGCTGCGCCCCACCGGGGATATCAGCCGCCGCGGTCGAGAAGCAGCGGGTGATCGCCACCACCGCATTGGGCGAGCTCTCGAACAGCATGCCCTGGAGAATGCTGTAAACGCTGGTCGCATCGGGCAGCGTGGTCCAGTCGCGGCTGACCGCCACCACGTCGGCGCCATAGCCGGACGTGGCGATGATCTGGCGCAGCTGGTTGGCGCCGGTGCCGCCGGTGATGCGGATGATCTGACCCGCCGCGACCGAGGCGCCATCGCCCGCTTGCAATTTGGCGATCGGCGGCGTGGCGCCGCTGGTATTCGCCGACCCGGTCTGCATCGTGTGAGCGGAGACGACCGGAGTATGGGCGTAGACCGCTACGTCGCCGAGCGCCGCCGTGCCGCCGGGGTTCGCCAGCGAGCCAATGGCGCCCCCGGTAAGCACCGCCGCAAGCAGCCGCTCGAAGCTTTGCGCGCCGGTGACCGGAGTCGTGCCGTTCAAGCTCACCGCCGTCGGTGTTTGGATCACGCCGGTCGCATCGCGCCCGGTGACCTGCATCTTGGTCGCGGTATCGCCGGGCGAGCTTGACACCACATCGACGGTGCCGGCCGGACTGATGTCGTAAAACGCGACCCGCTTAGTAAAATCGACGGCACCGCCAACGATGACCCCGTCGGCTTCGGGCATGTTGACCGACCCATAGGCAACAATGTTGTTGGGTGTGACGCTCATTTACGAAAGCTCCTGTTGACAATTGGGCCGTCGCGAACACGTCAGCGGCGCCGCGGACCGGCGACGAGCGCTCTTGCAGCTGCAGCCGGGAGCGGGCTCGCGCCGCCTCTCCCGCGGCGCAGAACTTCAGACTATTTTCGGGATGCCAGACAGCGCCGGTCTATGATGCGTCCGGCGGCCTTACCGGCGATGGCAGCGGAAACGGGCCGCGTGCCGTTTGAAACAGCGTTTGATCGCCGCCTTCGACCGGAGCCAATCCGAGCAGGTCGCGGGCTTCGTTCAAAGTATAGACCCCGTCCTTGACATAGATGTCGAGGATCGCGGCCTGGTCCTTGGGATCGTTCGATCGGACGTCGGACCAGATGAATTCGAGGTCGGCATGACCCATGCGGTCCTGAATGACGCTGTCGACAAGCCGCTTGACCCAGCTCGCCAGCGGCGCCAGCCCCTCTTTGATCGCAGTCTCCTGCGCCGACTGCGCGGTCGCCCGATTGACCTGCGGCGTAAACGCGGTCGGCGGCAACGAAAAGGCATAGCAGACGATGCGGGCCAGCCACTCGTCAAACTCGTCCTTGTAGGGCGCTTCCTTGAAGGCCTGGTATTTGGCGCCGGTCGGGGCCCAAATCAGCCGAGTGCGGCTGCCGGTATTGCCGGCGAGGATCGAGTTCGAACCATTCCTGGAACTGGGAAATCTGTTCGGCGTTCCAGCCATCCGGCGCGTTCAGCAGCCCGGGGGGCACATTGCCCTCGGTAAAGTGCTGCAGCTGCATCAGCTGCCGGCGCAGGCCGATGTTGATCGTCATCACGATCTGTTCGCACGGCCCGAAACCATAGGCCTTGTGCGGCCGCTTGTTGCGCGGCAGATAAAGCAGATCGTCTGCGGTCAAGAGCCGCCACGGACGCCCATGGATGATCTGCTCGTAAGCCGGCGCCGGCGGCTGCGGGCGTCGTCCGGTGTCGTCGATCAGGACCTTGATCGTCGCCCCATCGACAATGTCGAGGCCGATCACGTCGCCGGCGCGGTTGCGGCGCATCTCGAGGGCTGGCGCATCCAGAACCAACAGGTCCTCGAGCAGTTCGCGCAGCCAGGTCGCAAAGGGCTGCTCGCCATCGGGTTTGCGCCAAAACGCGGTCAATTTGGCGATGCGATCGGCCGCGTCGGTCGCCGGCCGCTTCTCGTCGCGCGACCGGATCGCCCAGTCCAGCTGCTCGATCTGATCCTTGCGAGTCTCGATCGCCAGCCGCGTGATGTCGTGGTTTTCAGCCAGCGCGCGCAGCTCGAAAAAGCCAATCGGCTCATACGAGCGCGGCGTGTAGATCGTATTGTAGCCGACCGGGAAATCCCACACCCGGGTGCGCTCGCGCTCGGGCGGGACCAGCGGATAGCCGGGGGAAAAAATCCCCTGGTCAGGTTGAAAGACATCGCGGAACTGGGTGATGTCATTTTGCGAGCCAAAGCCGCCCCAGCTGTAGGAGGCGAGCGACGTGCGTTTTCCGCCGGACGGGGGCATCGGACTACCTCGGAAAGCCATGCGCGCCAATGCGCAGCGAGCGGGCCGCAGCCGCGGCGCCGACTGCGTCGGACATCATGTCGTCATCGGGAAAGATCAAAAATCCAAACGGGTCCAGCAACAGGTCGAAAATCGCCTGATCCGCCAGCACCGTGTTCCAGGCGGCGGCGAACAGCATGACCCCATTGAGGTAATTCCCCTCGTTGACACCGCCGACGACCGAATTGCCGAAATTGGCCTCGTCCCACTGGTTGACGCCTTTCACCGAGCCAGAAATCGTGCTCTTGACCTGGCCGAAGAACAAGCTGGCGGCACCGCTGCCGTAATTCAGCGTCAGCGCGGCGGCAAAGGGCTTGCCAAGCGCCACCGATTGCGAGAATGCGCCGGTTGTCGTCGTGCTCGTCACCCAATCGATAAAAAAGCTCGTGCTGTTCGCGGCAATCTGCAGCGAGGCCCGTCGCGGCACGGCGTGCCCCTCGATCCCGATCAAGGTCTGCGCCGCCGTCTGCACGGCGTTGACCTGGGCAACAACGAGCATCGTCTGCTGTGCCGGGCTCATCGACCACGGCCCGCGGCCCGCGCCGACGGTCGTCCAGATATATTGCGAGCTGCCATTGAAGCGGCAGCCTTGGCCCGCCGTAGTGACCGCGGGGCTGAACGTCGCGAATTGCGTGCGATAGGGATAGCCCCGCACCGATACGCCCCACAGCGGAGCGCCGCCCACTCCTTGATTGGCGTCATAGGCTGAGCCATCGAAATGCCAGGCGTCCGCCAGGAACTGGGTCACTGGATCGTCGGCGAGGCGCGGAAGCCCCGGCGGCCGGTAAAGCCCCCGATAGGGCCGCATCGGCTGCTGAAACGCGGCTGCCGACCGGGCTGCGACCAGCCCCGCGCCGCCAGCGGCGAGCCTGGCCAAAAACCGCCGCCGGCTGGGCCACACGCCGGGGACCGGGCACAACCGAGAGCGCGCGCTGGCGAGACGATGACGCGGCGTCAATATTGCACGGCCGTCGGCGCCAGGACGACGGTGTTTCCCGAAGCGTTCAAAGTCTGGCCGCTGTTGTTCTGGCACAGCACCTTGAAGCGCAATGCCGGCAACCGCACCAGCCCTTGCGACAGAAATGTCGTCGTCGCCGCCAGAGCTGCGGCCGGCAAGGGAAATACCACATCCGGCGCACGTGGCGGCGCCGCGGCGCCGCTCTCGTAAGTCGCACCGTCGAGCGATTGCAGAAACCAGCACGACAGATTGCCCCCGGTCTGAAACGCGCCGGCGGTCGAGCCGAGGGTCAGCACCAATGGCGACCAGATGACTTGCCCGGTATTGGCATTGCTGAACACCCCGGCGGAGCCGCCCACACTGCTCAGCGCGACCGCCCCGGAAGCGACCGCATTGAGCT
Source organism: uncultured Alphaproteobacteria bacterium (assembly GCA_963738185.1). Lineage (GTDB taxonomy): Bacteria > Pseudomonadota > Alphaproteobacteria > ATCC43930 > CGMCC-115725 > AP-15. The sequence continues at coordinate 2,884,990 of CAVTVA010000003.1, forward strand.
CGGTGGACATCAGGGTCAGGGCCGGAGCATACAGACCGCTGTTCGCGCCGCCGGGCTGCCACAAAAATGGCGTTGCCGCCTGGGCGGGAAGCGATGCGCACAGGACAATGGCGGCCAATAGCGATCGTCGCATCGTCAATTCACCCAAGAGTTGCCGTTGGCGTCGCAGGTCACTCCGCGCGCCTCATAAGGCGGCGCGCCCGCGGCGCTGGCGTTCATGACAAAGCTGGCGCTGCCGTCGATGGTCCCGGAGGACGGGGTCAAGGTGATCGCGTTCGCAGCGTCGTTGCCGGCGCCGTCCTTTACCAGCAAGGTGAAGCCTGGCGTGCAGGTGTAGCTGACCGTGGTCGGCGCCGGTGTGGTCTTGTCGATGACGATCAGATAGTCGGTCGCCGGCGATACCGTCACCGGCCCCGCCGCCGTCACCACCCGGATCGGAACGGACAGCGAGCCGCTCCAGGTCGAGGTCCCGGAATAGACATTGTTGCCGGAGAAGGTCGTGTTCTCAGGCAAGACGCTCGGCAAACGCGCGGCCGCCAACGTGCCCGAGGCGATGTTGCCGGCATTGGTTGCATCGATCGAGCAGGACGCCGCGGCGCCCGCCAGGTCGCTGCAGGATGGCTGCGAGGCGTGCGGCACGCCGGCGGTCGAAATGCCGTCGAGCCAGTTGTGAGCCATCGGTGCAAAGCTTTCGGTCCCGCCCAGGCTGCCCGGAGCAGGCAGCGGCAGATCGGCGCCGACGATAGCCCGCGGCGCCACCGCCCCCGCCAACCCGCTCGGCGACGCCAGAAACAAATTTGCCGCCTGCGACGCACCGCTGACCGACAAGGTCCCTGCTCCGGTGACCGGAGAACCCGAAACCGCGAGCCACGACGGCATCGCCAGCCCGACGCTGGAAACCGTGCCGGCGGGACTACCGCCGTCGCGGATCTGCCCCGAGCCGGCCCAGGCCGCGACGTCGCCGGCCGTGACCGAGCCGGATTGAACGACGCCCCCGCTGCTTCCGCCGCTCGGTCCATACTGAACAGACTGCGCCCACAGCGGCGCCGCGTGCAGCAGGGCAATGGCGCCGGCGACTGGACCGAGCCTCATTGCGCACGCGCTTTGAAAAAGGCCGTCGGGCTCGCCGTCTTGGTAAAGCAGCCGGTCGTGCTGAACACTGCGACAATGCCGATCGAATAGATGTCGGGCGGCCCGTCGAAGTTGATCGAGATCGTGCTGTCGGCCGGCGCCACGACGCACTCGACCGGGGTCACCGCCCCATCCGCCGGCACCGCATTGGCGTTAAACGTCATCACGTATCCCGCGGTGGCCCCGGTCGTCACGTAGAGCGAATAGAGGTTGCCCGGGGCGGCCTTGATCAGGTGGCTTGCCTCCGCCGCCGCCGAGACGACCGGCACGATGCCGGGCTGATAGGCCCAGGCGCGCGGTGCGCCGGCAGCGCATGCGAAGAGGCAGGCGAGCGCATTCAGGGTTCGCATCACTCGCATCTCAGAATGATGAAAGCGCGGCGCGCTTCCAGGTGTTGGGCGCGGTGCAGAAGTAGAGGTAATTGCTGTCCGCCTGAAGCTGCCCGATGTTGCACGCCGCCGTGCTCGAGGCCGGAGTGCCGGGCGAGATCAGGCCGCCGAGATCGTTGATGGTCTGCGGCGTGGCACTGGTGATGCGAAAATTGCTGCCGTCGAAGCGCAACTGTAGGAACTCGTAGTTTTGTCCCGCGGCGAGCGCTAACGACGTGGCTGAAGCCCCGCCCCGCGCCGGCTCCAGGATCGATCCGCCGGAAACCCCGTTGACCTGCAGGTTGAGCGGCTTGCCGTTGTCGGTGGCGAATCCCATCGTCCAGCCGGCGCCGATTGCCGTCGTCGATGGCAGGGTGACCGTCAGCCCGGCGGCGGTATTGTAGCTCGACAGGGCATTGCCGTTGTCGCTCTGCCCGGCTGCATAAGTGGCCGCGCTCGGAAAGCTCCAGCGGTTGATGTCGGGGGTCGAGCCGGCCAGCCCGATCAGCGCCGCGGTCGCCGGCGTCGCCTCGGTGACCCGAAAGTTGGCCCCGTCAAACCGCAGAGCCATCAGCTCGTAATTGCCCGTGGCGAGAGACGCCGAGGTCGCCGTGGCGCCGCTGCCGGGATAAAGAATGTGACCTCCAGAGGTGCCGTTGACCTGGACCGACATCGTCTTGCCGTTGTCGGTGGCCAGCCCCACCGTCCAGCCCATCGGGATCGCCGTGGTCGGCGGCAGGGTCACCGCCATATAGGAAGCCGGGCTGTTGTCGCTCGACACGACGTTGCCGTTGTCGGCCACGGTCGCGGCATAAGCGCTGACCGATGGAAAGCTCCAATGGCTTAGCGAGGCCGCGCCGATCATCCCGATCGACTGCGCCGTTGCCGGTGTCGCGCCGACCACGCGAAAATTGCCGCTGCCGTCGTATTGCAGCACTAGGAACTCGTACGCCCCCTGGCTGGTATTGGCCAAGGCGACCGCGGTAGACGCGGCGCCCGCCCCGGGCCAGACGATATGCCCGCCGGAAACCCCGTTGACCTGGACCGAAAGCGGCTTGCCGTTGTCGGTGGCAAAACCCATGCTCCAGCCGGTCGGCAAGGCGCTCGTCGCCGGCAGGGTGACGCTCAGCCCGGCCGAGGTATTATAGCTCGACAGGATGTTGCCATTGTCGCCGAGCGCCGCCGCGTAGCCGGAGCTCGTCGGGATACAGCCAGTTGCTGGGCCAGGGCGGCGGCTCGAAACCCATATTGAGCCGGGTGTTGCGGGTTGACGAGACGATGCGCCAGTTGTTGCCGTCGGACTGGACCCGCAGATATTCGTAATTGCCGCCGCCCAGCGTTGCGGTCGAGACGAACTTGCCGCCGAGCACGATATTGCCGGTCGGCGCGGTGATCGTCATCCCCTTGCCGCTGTCGGTGGCAAAGCCCATCGACCAGCCAGAGGCGACATTGGCGATCGGCGGCAGGGTCACGGCCATCGACGAGCCGGGAGCGTTGAAGCTCGAGATCGACATGCCATCGTCGATCGGCGCGGCGGTATAGGTCGCGGCCGCCGGAAACATCCATTGCGGGCGCGAGCCGGCGCCCTGCACGGTGATGCCAACCGACTGCGGCCCGTAATTGACGACGGCCCCGCCGTAATTGGGATTGACCAGCGTATTGCCAAGGCTCGCCGTCGCATTGACCGCGGTGGCGCAGTCGAAATACGGCGACACAAAGGTGTTCAGGCCATTGTGATTAAAGGTGATCGACAGGCAGGTCGGCGACGCTTCGAGATCGAGACCGAGAAAGGTATTGGAAAAATTGTACCCGTTTTCGAGAACAACGCTGCGACCGCCGGCGGCGGACGCAGTGCCGGCTCCGGAGACGCGAGAAAATTGCGTCTGCTCAAACGCCATCCCCGCGGCACCCCCCGCCGAATCGCACACCGCATAGAGATCGCTGTCGAGCACATAATTGAACTGGCAGGCACCGGCCGTGGCACTGGTGCTCGCGTTGTTGACGATCAGATGATCGATCTTGGCCGAGTTGTGCGCGTCGGAAAAATCGGGCTTGCCAAAGACCACCGCGTAGGCCGGGGTGTTGGCGTTGACAAACAGAGACCCCTCTTCCTTAAAATAGAAGCAGCCGGTCGGGCTCGCCGGGGTGCCTCCGCCGCACTGGATCTGCAGGACCGGCCCCGACGCGATGGCGCGGCCATCGATGATCGCACCCTGCGAAATCAGGCGAAAGCCATTGCTGGCCTGGCCGGCGTAGTCGATGGTCAGCTGCGAGCTGACCTTGTAGGTCCCGGCCGGAATGTGCACCGGCCAGTCATTGGTGATGGCGCTGTTGATCGTGCTCTGGATCGCGCTGGTGTCATCGTGGCTGTCGTCGCCGACAGCGCCGTTGCAGCGCACGTCGATCCATGGCCGACCAGAGCACATCAGAACATCGCCGCCGAGGCTCGCGGTTCCGGTCGTCGTCAACGTCGAGAAATTGCCCGGCGACTGGGCCGAAGCCGGCACTGCGAAAGCGAGGCTCGCAACGCACAGCGCTGTGGCTGCAAGGAGCCTCATCGCTTGATGCTCCCGCTCGTATGTGGTCTCCGCCGCAGCGAGGGTCATGGTCGCGCGGCACCGGATCGCGAGCGTCGCCGCGATGGGCGGCTGAAGTTCAAAGATCATGAATTCCTCGACGAGCAGACGGACCTTGATCGGCTGAGCCGGCGGGGCATCCTCGTTCGGCCGTTGCTCGCTACCAGCGCCGCGCCGCGAATGCCTGGCCGCTGGTTGCGCCGTACAAGCTGACGGCGCCAGCCGGCTTGTAGCCCGGCGGGGTGGCGAACACGGCGCCGGGAGCGATCGGGATCGAAGCCCCGCCCGGCGTCGCGCTGCCAACGTCGGAAACATACAGCGCCGTCGAGGAATTGTTGGCGACGAGCCAGCCGTTGCCGGGCACAATCCCGCCAAACAACGCCTGCGCCGTGCCGCCGACAGTGACCGTGCCGCTGCCGTCCGCTGCAACCGACCCGGCCGTGTTGATGACCGGCAGCGGGGCCGCGGCGCTGACCGGCGTGGCCACGCCGCCGACAATCGCGGCCGGCGCATGCAGCGGGACCAGATTGCCGATGCTGTCGAGCCCGGTCGACAGCGCCTGGATCGTCGTGTTTGCGTCTTTGACCAGCAATGTCACCACTCGACTCCCTTGTGCAACGGCAGGCAGGCAAATGCCCAAATAGGTCAGTCGGACGGCTCGCGGCGAGGCGCCTGCGACAGCTCACGGTTCAGCCGGCGATAAACTTCGTAGATCCCCCCGCCCGGCATCGGCTCGACCAGAAGATCGGTCAATGCCCAAACCAGGGCGTCGGCCCGGTCGGGGGAATACCCCGCCCGCCGGCTCTCGGCCCGCGGCCCACCGCCGAGATTGCACATCTGGTCTTCGAGCTGCGGGAACGCGCCGAGGTGATGCACCCGGCCCTGCTCATAGAGTGCGGCCACCGGCTCGGCGCGGGTCACCTTGCCGCGCGAGGCGTGCACCGCGGCGAACGCCAAATTGGGCTCTAGCACCCGCAACGTCGCCTCGACCATCTCGCCACCGTTGTTGACCTCGGCGACCACCCGGTCGGCACGATGCGCGCGATAGGCGGCAATCGCCGTCTTTGCCCATTCGGTCGGCTTGTATCGGCCCGAGAGATCGGCAAGCACCCAGCCATGCGCCTGCCCATCTCGGCCGGCGACGATGATGCCGGTCTCGTCGGCCTCTTCACCCGAGGTCGCGGCGGGATCGATCGCGATCACCACCCGGACCAAATCGGGCGCGGTCCGGGCGCGCGCCGCCTCGATCATGCCGCGGCTCCATAAGCCGCCCGGCATATCGTCGAGGATCTCGGCTTCGATTTCCTGCCGGCCGAGCCGCGTCCCCTCGTATTTGCGGACGATCTGCTCGATAAAATCCGCCGCCAGATTGGCGCGGTTCTCGTAAGTAGTGCCGCGGGTGATCGTAACCGTCCGGTCGGCGGCGAGCTCGCGCAGCAGCCGTGTCGGGCGCGGGGTCGTCGTCACCACGACCCTCGGGTCGGCGCCCAAGCGCAGCCCGAACATCAGCATGTCCCAGGCCTCGGGATAGCGCCAGCTGGCGAGCTCGTCGCACCACGCGGCATCGTGCTGCGGCCCGCGCAGCCGCTCGGGCTCGTCGGCGCTGTAGAGCGTGGCGATCGCCCCGTTGGGCCAGGTCAGCCGCCGCTTCGACGGCTCATAGCGCGGTCGGTCCCATGGCGGCGAAATCGCCAGGATGCCGCTTTCGCCCTCGACCATGACGTTGCGCGCATCGGCGGCGGTCGGGCCGACCAGCGCCACCCGGGCCGCCGTCCGCGCATTGACCCGCGCCCGCACCAGTTCGGCCCCGGTGCGGGTCTTGCCAAAGCCGCGCCCGGCAATCAGCAGCCACACCCGCCAATCGCCGGCGGGCGGCAATTGCGACGGCCGCGCCCAGAATGGCCAATCATAGAGCAAGGCGCGGGCCTCGTCCGGGCTCAGCGCGGCGATCAGGTTATTTCTCAGCGCCTCCGGCAGCGAGGCGAGCCAAGCGGCGTGCAAGCACCTCACGCGCGTCCTCCGCGAGATCGGCCGGCGCGCCGTCCTCCGGCCGCCGGGGTGGTTGCACGAACATTCCGAGGTGGCGGGCAATCGCGTCGAGAGCCGCCTTTTTGTCGTAGAGCTTCACTCGATAGCTCCCGCTCGCGCCGGCGGTCGGAGTGATCTCCGAAATCGCGGCGGCATCCCCTTCGCTCAGCATTTCCGGCGTCTTCAACACCAGCCCATCCGGCCCCCAATCGGCGATGCGGCGCAAATCGGCAAACGCGATGCGTGCGTATTCCTGCAGCACCCGCTCGGGCGTCACCCCGAGCCGGGCTGCACGCTCGGCGATCTCGTCCGGGATCTTCCCAGGCGAGCCCCGGGCCGCCGGTTTGCTCGCCGGCTTGCCGCGGCGGCCGCCCGATGCCGAGCACGAGGTTGGCCGACGACCGGAGCCAGATGCCAAATTCGACGCTCTTCGCTGTTATTTCTGCCAGCAACCGCGACTGCTGCAACCAGCGCTGCGGGTCGTCGGCGCGGCTGGGGGACAACGCGCCCAAGAACTTCGCCCGGCGCGGACGCCGAACACCGCTGGCCGGAGGATGTCCGAGGCGCCGATGCGATCTGGCGAATTCCGCCGCCCCGCCGCCTCGCCCGCCTCTGCCAATTTCGACGATGTATATCAGATCGATCCGGATTTGTCAATCACAAAATTCTGTTTCCGCAACGATTGCCCGTGACCGCAATGCGATTCGAGCGCGCCGAGCGCGGCGATCAGGATGCCGGAAGCCGCTTCCTGGCTGACGCGGCGCCCACTCCAGCCTTGCTCGAGCGCCCACTCCTTCAGCGAACGCTCCCAGCCGACGACATGCCACAGGCACGAGCCTCCGGGCGAGCCCAGCCCGCCGACGGCGAGGATCAAACGCCACACCGTCTGGCGCGCGCCTTCGACCCGCGACCCCGGCCCCTCGCCGTCGTAATGCCGGGCGGCAGCGCCATGCCGTGGCCGCGAATAGTCGAGCGCGCGCAGCGGGTCGAGCTGGGCAACGGCAAAACGCGCGCGAAAATCTTCTCCGGCCTGCCGCATCGCCGGGGTGATCGAGCCCCGGCGCTCCATCGCAGCAAGAGTATCGACCGCCCGATACGGGCGCGCCGAGCGCCCGGCAGCGTCGGCGATCGGCCGCTCCAGGCGTTCTACCGGACCCTGAACGAGACGCTCGGGAGTGGGCGTTATCCCCGCCTCGGCGGCGGTGGAAACCTGGCGGCGAGGTTCGCGGCGGGTCATGCAATCTCCTTAGCACAAAACAAGAACATTTTGGTCATGAAAATGCGCGGGTCACTTGTTCGAGCTTTCGCAGAAAGCGTCGGGACGGCGCCGCCCCATCGCTGCCGCGGCGCCCGCCGACCGCCGTCGCCAGCGCCTCGACTTCGCGCAGCCGCTTGGCTTCCGCCCTGGTGCCGCCGGCGAGATGGCAGAGCGCATGATGCTCCGGGCAATAGGATGAACCGGGCCGACGACCCGCCCCACAAAACCGGCGGCGCTCATCGCCATCGAGGATGTAGCAGCAGCCCGACCGATCATCAGGATGCGCAGAACTTAAAAGCTGCAGATGCCCCACCACACCCTCCCTCGTTCGATCGGGCCCACTTGTCGCAATCGCACTGCTATGGTAACATAATCCGGATTGATGTCAATATAGGAATTGCGATATCGTTATGGACGCACAATGGTTTCATCAAGCCCTGGATCGCGTCGGAGCGACCCAGGCCGATCTCGCTCGGCAGCTGCGTCTGGCACCTTCGGCCGTTTCCCGCATGCTCAAGGGCGAGCGTCAAATGAAGCCCTTAGAGCAGGCGCAGATCGCGGCATTTCTCGACGTGTCGCCCGAGGAGGTGCTGAACCACATCCTCCACCGGTCGATATTGGCGCCGCCCGGCGAGGTGCCTCGCGCGGGCCGCGGCCGTCCTCCCGGCGCTGGCGCCGGTGCCGGCAGCGCTCATACGGCAGACCGGATCCCGGTCCGCAGCGGCGGGCGCGGCGGCGCCGATCAGGAAATGTTTCTCAACGACCCGATCGGCTCGACGCCGCGACCCGCCAACCTCTCCGGGGTGCGCGAGGCCTATGCCATCTACATGGTCGGCGACAGCATGGAGCCGCGCTACGAGCAGAGCTGGCTGCTGCACGTCAACCCGTTCAAGCCGCCGACCCGCGGCCGCGACGTCGTCGTCTACAAACAGGGGAATATCGTCCTGATCAAACAATTTGTCGGCTGGGAGGGCGATACGCTGGTGCTGCGCCAGCTCAACCCGCCGGATACGCTGCGCATCCCGCGCGCCGAAGTGCGCGAGTGCCACCTCGTGGTCGGCGCCGACCAGGAAGGCTGAGGGCGGGCCATCATCCTCGATGCGCCCGCGCTCAGGCCGAACCCGGGCCGCTGGGCCCCGGGGTGGCTGGCTCCCAGATGCGATCGGCTCAGGCGGCTTCTCGCTGCGCCGTCTCCTCGATCACCAGCCCCTTGTCGCCGGCGGTGACGTGCACCATCGATCCATCGGGAATGCGCCCTTCCAGGATCAGTCCGGCGAGCGGGTTCTGCAATTCGCGCTGGATCACCCGCTTCAACGGCCTAGCCCCGTAAACCGGGTCGTAGCCGGCGTTGCCGAGCCACGCCATCGCCGCGGCATCGAGATCGAGGACGATCTTGCGATCGGCCAAGCAGCTTCTTCAGCCGCTCGATCTGGATTGCGACGATGCCCTTCATGTCGTCGCGCGAGAGCCGGCGGAACAGCAGGATCTCGTCGAGCCGGTTGAGGAACTCGGGCCGGAAAGCCGCCCGTACCGCCTCCATGACCGCCTCGCGCGCAACCGACACATCGGCCCGCTCGGGCAGCCGGGCTAGCGCCTCGCTGCCGAGGTTCGAGGTCAACACGATCAGCGTGTTGCGGAAATCTACGGTGCGGCCCTGCCCATCGGTCAGCCGGCCGTCGTCGAGCACCTGCAGCAGCACGTTGAACACATCGGGATGCGCCTTCTCGACCTCGTCGAACAGGATCACCTGATAGGGCCGGCGCCGCACCGCCTCGGTCAACGAGCCGCCCTCGTCATACCCGACATAGCCCGGCGGCGCGCCGATCAGGCGCGAGACCGAATGCTTTTCCATGTATTCCGACATATCGATGCGCACCATCGCGCTCTCGTCGTCGAACAGGAATTCTGCGAGCGCCCGGGTCAGCTCGGTCTTGCCGACGCCGGTCGGCCCCAGAAACAGAAACGAGCCCATCGGCCGGTTCGGGTCCTGCAATCCGGCGCGGGCGCGGCGGATCGCGTTTGACACCGCGGTTACCGCCTCGTCCTGGCCAACCACGCGGCGGCACAGTGCCACCTCCATGTGCAAGAGCTTGTCGCGCTCGCTCGACAGCATCTTGTCGACCGGAATGCCGGTCCAGCGCGACACCACTGCGGCGATGTGCTCAGCGGTGACCGCCTCTTCCAGCATGCGCCCGGCCCCGGCCTCCTCGACCTCTTTCAGCTTGCGCTCGAGCTCGGGGATGATCCCGTAGGTCAGCTCGCCGGCGCGGCTCCAATCGCCGCGGCGCTGGGCGTTTTCAAGATCGGCGCGCGCCTGCTCAAGCTGCTCCTTCAATTTGGCTGCCCCGGCGAGCTTGTCCTTTTCGGCCCGCCATTGCGCGGTCAGCTCGGCTGAACGCTGCTCCAGCTCCTCAAGCTCCTTGACCAGCTTTTCGAGGCGGTCACGCGAGGCCGGGTCGCTCTCCTTGGTCAGCGCCTCCCGCTCGATCTTGAGCTGGATGATGCGGCGATCGAGCTCGTCGATCGCTTCCGGCTTTGAATCGACCTCCATGCGCAGCCGCGAGGCGGCCTCGTCCATCAGGTCGATCGCCTTGTCCGGCAGAAAGCGGTCGGTGATGTAGCGGTTCGACAGGGTCGCCGCCGCGACGATCGCCGCATCGGTGATCCGCACGCCGTGATGCAGCTCGTACTTTTCCTTGATGCCGCGCAGGATCGAGATCGTGTCCTCGACCGATGGCTCGCTGACAAAGACCGGCTGAAAGCGTCGCGCCAGCGCGGCGTCCTTTTCGATGTTCTTGCGGTATTCGTCGAGCGTCGTGGCCCCGACGCAATGCAGTTCGCCGCGCGCCAGAGCCGGCTTCAGCATGTTGGAGGCGTCCATCGCGCCTTCGGCCTTGCCGGCGCCGACCAGGGTGTGCAGCTCGTCGATGAACAGGATGATCTCGCCCGCGCCCGCGGTGATTTCCTGCAGCACCGCCTTGAGCCGCTCTTCGAACTCGCCGCGGAACTTGGAGCCGGCGATCAGCGCGCCGAGATCGAGCGCCAACAGCCGCTTGTCTTTCAGGCCCTCCGGCACATCGCCATTGACGATGCGCAGCGCCAGACCCTCGACGATCGCGGTCTTGCCGACCCCCGGCTCGCCGATCAACACCGGATTGTTCTTGGTGCGCCGCGACAGCACTTGGATCGTGCGGCGGATCTCCTCGTCGCGGCCGATCACCGGGTCGAGCTTGCCGTCGCGCGCGGCCTCGGTCAGATCGCGCGCGTATTTCTTCAGCGCGTCATAGCCCTCCTCGGCCGAGGCGGTGTCGGCCTTGCGGCCCTTGCGCACCTCCTCGATCGCCGCGTTGAGCTTCTGCGGCGTCAGCCCGGCCGCGGCGAGCGCCCTGCCCGCCGCCGTCTCGCGCGCCATCGACAGCGCCAGCAGCAGCCGCTCGACCGTGACAAAGCTGTCGCCGGCCTTTTGCGCGATCTGCTCGGCCTGTTCAAAAACCCGTGCAGTCTCTGGCGCCATATAGACTTGGCCGGCCCCGGAGCCCTCGACCCGCGGCAGCTTGGCGAGGTCGGCCTCGACCGCCGCCAGCGCGGCGCGCGGGTCGCCTCCCGCCGCTCGGATCAGGTTGGCGCTGAGGCCCTCCTTGTCGTCGAGCAGCACCTTGAGCAGATGTTCCGGGGTCAGCCGCTGATGGCCGCTGCGCAACGCCAGCGCCTGGGCCGACTGGATAAACCCTTTCGATCTTTCGGTATATTTTTCGAATTCCATGACACGCTCCGCAAAGCCGGCCGCGGCGCTCCGCTCAGGCAGCCCCGCGATCCTCTTCTCGGGCGTATATGGCGCGGCTCAACAGCGAGGCAACCCCTCAGCCGCCAGCGCGTTCCAGTCCCAAAAGGCTATGCCGCCGGCAAACCCACACCGGCTCACGATGCCGAAGATGCGATAGCGATATCGATCGATGGAGAATATCGATCAAAACCGTGGCGATTGATCCTCGCTCGGGACCATCGGCAGCGACGGTTGCAGCATATCGTCGTCCCCTTCGCCGCGCTCTTCCTCGGATTCGCCGGTATCCGCATCGGCGGGGGTCATCGGCCGCGGCGCGCCATGCTGATTGGCATCGCCATTGGCATTCATGACCCGAAAATAGTGCTCGGCATGCTGGTACAGGTTTTCCGCTGCGATCCGGTCGCCGCTCGCCGCCGCCTCCCGCGCTAGGGCAACATAACGTTCAAACACCTGATAGGCGTTGCCGCGAATTTTGACATTCGGGCCATTGCTGTCAAAAGTCTGAATCCGATGCGGCAGACGCGGACGGTTATGATGCGGGTTGTTTCCGTTATTCCGGCCACGCGATCGCTTGTTTGGGCCTGGTCTCATGACACCTATCTGATCTTTGATGGATACGGTCGGAACTCTAGGTCCGATCGGAGCGTCCAGCATCCCCTGCGATCTCGGTCAGGGTGGTCTCGCGCAATTACCCAGCGCTCCCCTGCGCGGGATCGAACTCTCCACGATCCGAGCCTAGACGGGACTGCCGTACATTCCAAGATGTTTTTAACCGGCCGGAGCGCGCCTTGCCCCGGTCGGTCTTGCCCACACGCGCGACGATGCAGCGCTCAAACTTGGAGAGGTCGCGCTCGATGCCGTCGATAGCGAGGCCCTGAGCCTTGAAAATCGCTGCGACGGCGGCCGCCTCTCCGGCGCCGATCTCGACCGCCAGGAGCCCGCCGGACGCCAGCAGTGCCGGGAACGCCGGGGCCATTCTTCGGTAGGCGTCGAGGCCATCACCACCACCGTCAAGAGCGAGTCGCGGGTCAAAATGGCCGACCTCCGGCGGCAGCCCGGCAAGCTCGCCGGTCGCGATATAGGGCGGATTTGCGACAATCGCTGCGAACCGCCCCGATATCGCGGCACCCCAGTCGCCGACAAAGAACCGGGCGCGGTCGGCCAAGCCCAGCGCTGCAGCGTTGCCGCGGGCCGTCCGCACCGCCCCCCCGGCGATATCGACGCCAAAGCCGATAGCGCCCGGGCATTCGGAAAGGAGCGCCAGCAGCAGGCATCCTGTTCCGGTCCCGAGATCGAGAAAGCGGAGCGGCGCGCTGCGGTCGTCGATCCGAGCGAGCACCGCCTCGACTAAGGTCTCGCTCTCCGGCCGCGGATCGAGGGTGTCGGCCGACAACGCAAAACTCAACCCCCAGAACTCGCGTCGGCCGAGAATTCGGCTGGCCGGCTCGCCCTCGGTCAGGCGCCCGAGGGCGCATCGCAGGAGATCGGCCTCGTGCGGTGCGAGCCGCCGCTCGGGATGGCTCAACAGTTCGGCCGCAGGAAGCTCCAGCAAACCGCAAATCAGCCGTCGGGCACGGCGGCGGGGCTCGTCGAGCCCGGCCGTCGCCAGCGCTGCCGCGGCTTCGGCGAGGAACGACCCGAGCGTATCCGTCACCCGAGCCCTCAGCCCTCGACCGCTGCCAGTCGCGCCGCATGATCCTCGGCGAGGATCGCGTCGATGATCTCGTCGAGCGCCTCGCCGCTCATCACCCGGTCGATCTTGTAGAGCGTCAGGTTGATGCGGTGGTCGGTGACCCTTCCCTGCGGAAAATTGTAGGTGCGGATGCGCTCCGAGCGGTCGCCGCTGCCGACTTGGCTCTTGCGCTCGGCCGCGCGGGCGGTGTCGCGCGCCTGACGCTCCATCTCGTAGAGCCGCGAGCGCAGCACTTTCAGCGCCCGCGCCTTGTTCTTGTGCTGCGATTTCTCGTCCTGCTGGATCACGACCAACCCGGTCGGCAGATGAGTGATGCGCACCGCGCTGTCGGTGGTGTTGACCGATTGCCCACCCGGCCCGCTCGCCCGAAACACGTCGATCCGCAGATCCTTGTCGTCGATCCGGACATCGACCTCTTCGGCTTCGGGCAGCACCGCGACGGTCGCGGCCGAGGTGTGAATGCGGCCGCCGGCCTCGGTCTCGGGCACCCGCTGGACCCGGTGCACCCCGGATTCGAATTTCAGCCGGGCGAACACGTCCCGCCCGGAAATCGACGCGCTCGCCTCCTTGAAGCCGCCGAGCCCGGTCTCGGACAGGTCGAGAACTTCGAAATTCCAGCCGCGCAGCGCCGCATAGCGCTGGTACATGCGAAACAGCTCGGCCGCGAACAGCGCGGCTTCCTCACCGCCGGTGCCGGCGCGGAGTTCGAGGATCGCATTGCGCGCGTCGTCGGCATCCTTCGGCAGCAAGGCCGTCCTGACCCGCCCTTCCAGAGCCGGCAGCCGCTCGCGCAATGCCTGCAGCTCCTCCTCGGCCATAGCCCGCAATTCCGCGTCGTCGCTCGATCGCACCATGTCGGCGAGCGCCGACAGCTCGACGCGAGCCCGGCGCAGCGCGCCGATCTCGTCGACGATCGGGGACAGATCGCTGTATTCCTTGGATAGCCTCGCAATGTCGGCCGAGTTGAGCCCGGCCGCGGCGAGCGAATCGCTCAGCTCGGCATGCCGCCGCACGAGCTGTTCGAGACGGTTTTCGAGCGTCGGTTCCATCACTCTCGGCCAAACAGCGCAGCGAGCCGCGCTCGCAACTCGCCTGATGCCATACCTTGCGACAGCCTCGGGTCGAACGGCACCTCGCTCTGCTCGCCGCTGTCGAGGTCGCGCAGTGTAATGATGTTCCGGGCGATCTCGTTTTCGCCGATCAGCACCGCCGCGCGGGCGCCCAGCCGGTTCGCACGCCGCATCCGCCGCGCGAGATTGCCGGAATAGCCGAGATCGACGGCAAATCCGGCGCCGCGCAGATCCTCGGCAAGCCGCAAGGCAATCCCCTCGACCGCGGCTCCCAACCGGGCACGACCGCGACCGGCCGCGGCGGCGCCGGCGGCTCGCCGATCAGCATGGCGAGCCGCTCGATCCCGGCGGCCCAGCCGACCCCCGGCATCGCCGGCCCGCCCATCAACTCAACCAGCCCGTCATAGCGTCCGCCGGCCAGCACCGTGCCCTGGGCGCCGAGTTCGGTCGTTACAAACTCGAACACGGTGTGCGTGTAATAATCGAGCCCTCGAACCAGCCGTGGGTTGAGCCGATGCGCGATGCCGAGGCCGTCGAGCCCGCTGCGCACCTGCACGAAAAATTCGCTCGAAGCGTTGTTCAGATATTCGTCGAAAGCGGGGGCGTCAGCATTGATCCGCACATCGCCCGGGTCCTTCGAATCGAGGATGCGCAGCGGGTTGGTTTCGAGCCGGCGGCGGCTGTCCTCCGACAGCTCGGATCGGCGCAACGAGAAATAGGCGACTAATGCCCCGCGATAGGCCGCGCGGCTCTCCGGGTCGCCGAGCGTGTTGAGCTCCAAAACCACCCGCTCGCCGATCCCCAGCTCCCCGAGAATGCGGTTGCCGAGCGCGATCACCTCGATATCGGCCTGCGGCTGGGCCACACCGAGCAATTCGGCGCCGATTTGGTGAAATTGACGGAACCGCCCTTTTTGCGGCCGCTCGTAGCGGAACATCGGCCCATTGTAGAAAACCTTGATCGGCGCACTCTGCACGAGCCCGTTGGACAGCACCGCGCGGACCACCCCGGCGGTGTTTTCCGGCCGTAAGGTGACCTCCTCGCCGCCGCGATCGGCGAAGGTGTACATCTCTTTCGCTACGATATCGGTGTGCTCGCCGATCGGGCGGGTGAAGACCTCGGTAAATTCGAATATCGGCGTCGCCATCTCGGCAAAGCCGTAGAGCTCGGCGACCGCGCGCGCGGCCTCGCTCACCCGG
Organism: uncultured Alphaproteobacteria bacterium; assembly: GCA_963738185.1. Taxonomy (GTDB): domain Bacteria; phylum Pseudomonadota; class Alphaproteobacteria; order ATCC43930; family CGMCC-115725; genus AP-15. The sequence goes on from CAVTVA010000003.1 coordinate 2,900,097, forward strand.
CGGTGGCGTCGCGCCGCTTCGGGCAACAGATCCTGGGTGCCGCGCGCCGGCTGCAAAGGCTGCATCAATTTCTCTCCAATCTCGAATCACGACGGCAAATCACGGCGCGATCGAGCAGTTCGCATAAGGTGCTGCGTTGCCCGCAACTCCTCAAGTGCCGCTACCAGTCATGCGGGTCCCAATGGGCATGGCGGTGCCCGGAGCGCAACGACCGGCCCCTGCCGATTTGACTTTCGCCGACCTGCTCCCTATCTTCCGCGCCCGCCGAGGAGCCCAAACATGAAGATTGTCAACTCCCTAAAGTCATTGAAGAAGCGCGACAAGAACTGCCGCGTCGTGCGGCGCAAGGGTCGCGTCTACATCATCAACAAGACCAATCCGAGATACAAGGCGCGTCAGGGCTGACCGCCGCCCTGCCTGCCGCCCTCGGCGGCGACCCCCGATGAAGATGCCGACGCCTGACGCCGCGGTTCTGCAGCGGCGCGCCGAGATTGTCGAGGCGCTGCGGCGGATCGTGCCGGGCGAAGGGGTCATCGTCTCGGAGCCCGAGCGCCGCGTCTATGAGAGCGACGGGCTGACCGCCTATCGCCAGCTGCCGATGGTGGTCGTGCTGCCGTCGCGCGTCGAAGAGGTCGCCGCGGTGTTGCGCTATTGCCAGGAAATGGGCGTCAAAATCGTGCCGCGCGGCGCCGGCACCTCGCTGTCGGGCGGCGCCTTGCCGCTGGCCGATGGCGTGCTGCTCGGCATGGCCAAGTTCAATCGCATCCTCGATATCGATTACGACAACCGCTGCGTCACTGCCCAGCCCGGGGTCACCAATCTGGCGCTGACCCAAGCGGTCGATCATGCCGGCTTCTATTACGCACCCGACCCGTCGAGCCAGATCGCTTGCACGATCGGCGGCAATGTCGCCGAGAATTCGGGCGGGGTGCATTGCCTCAAATACGGCCTGACCACCAACAATCTCCTTGGCCTCGAGATGGTGCTGATCGATGGCGAGATCGTCCGCCTCGGCGGCAAGCACCTCGACTCTGAGGGCTATGATCTGCTGGGCGTGATGACCGGCTCGGAGGGGCTGCTTGGCGTCATCACCGAGGTCACCGTTCGCATCCTGCCGAAACCAACATCGGCGCGCGCCTTGCTGATCGGTTTCGCGAGCGCCGAGGACGCCGGTAATTGCGTCGCCGCGATCATCGCCGCCGGCATCATCCCGGGCGGCATGGAGATGATGGACCGGCCGGCGATCCATGCCGCCGAAGCGTTTGTCGGCGCCGGCTATCCGCTCGATGTCGAGGCGATGCTGATCGTCGAGCTCGACGGCGCGTCCGCTGAGATCGACCACCTGATCGGCATGGTCGAGGCGCTCGCCCGCGACCATCAGGCCACCACGATCCGGCCGAGCCGGGACGAGGCCGAGCGGCTCGCCTTCTGGTCCGGGCGCAAGGCCGCCTTTCCGGCGGTCGGACGGATTTCGCCCGATTACTATTGCATGGACGGCACGATCCCGCGCGCCCGCCTGGCCGAGGTGTTGAGCCGGATGCGGGCGCTGTCCGACCGCTACGGGCTCGGCGTCGCCAACGTGTTTCACGCCGGCGACGGCAATCTTCACCCGCTGATCCTCTACGACGCCAACAAGCCCGGCGAAATCGAGCGGGCCGAGGCGTTCGGCTCCGACATCCTGCGGCTCTGCGTCGAGGTCGGTGGCGTCTTGACCGGCGAGCATGGGGTCGGCGTCGAAAAGCGCGACCTGATGGGCGTCATGTTCGACGACAGCGACCTCGCGCACCAGCAGCGCCTCAAATGCGCCTTCGATCCCGACGGGCTCTTAAATCCGGGCAAAGTATTCCCGCAGCTCCATCGCTGCGCCGAGCTCGGCCGCCTGCACGTCCACGCCGGCCGGCTGCCCTTCCCCGACCTGCCCCGGTTTTAACGACCGTCGGTATTCCGTAGGATGGGTAGAGCGCAGCGAAAACCATAAACATGGGTTCATGGTCCGGATCAGGATGGGTTTCGCACTGCTCAACCCATCCTACGAGGCTGCTACGAGGCTACGGGGCATCCATATTGCACTAGACCGAGAGATTGCCTCGCCGTGCTCGCAATGACATCGTGGCAGCAGCATGGTTCAGTTTTCTCCGAAGAATTTGGCCGAGTTGCGCGATGGCATCGGCGAAGCGCTCGCCGCCGAAGAGCCGGTCGAGCTCGTCGCGGGCGGCACCAAGCGCGGGCTTGGCCGTCCGCTGCAATTGCCGCGTATCCTCGACCTGTCGAGCCTCTCGGGCATCCGCGATTATCAGCCGAGCGAATTGGTGTTGACGGCGGCGGCAGCGACTCCGCTCGCCGAGATCGAGGCTGGCGCTGGCCGAGCGCGAACAGATGCTGGCCTTCGAGCCGCCGGATTGGCGAGGTCTGCTGGGCACGCGGGAGGCGCAGCCGACCTTGGGCGGCGTGCTGGCCTGCAACCTCGCGGGGCCGCGACGGGTCAAGGCCGGTGCTGCCCGCGACCATTTTCTCGGCTTTCGCGGCGTCAGCGGCCGGGGTGAAATCTTCAAATCCGGCGGCAAAGTCGTCAAAAACGTCACCGGCTACGATCTCTCAAAGCTGATGGCCGGCTCCTACGGCACCCTCGCCGCCCTCGAGGAGGTGACCGTCAAGGTGCTGCCGCAGCCCGAGCGCAGCGTCACGATCATGCTCTGCGGTCTCGACCCCGCGACCGCTGCACGGTCGATGACCCGGGCGCTCGCCTCGCCGCACGAGGTTTCGGGTGCCGCCTATCTGCCGGCGGCCTCGACCGCGGCCTTGACCTCGCTGTCGGAGATGCCGGGGGTCGCAGCGCTTCGCCTCGAAGGTCCAGCACCCTCGGTCGCCTTCCGCCGCGAGCGGCTGCTGGCGGAGCTGGCCACCGATTGCGAGTCGACGGTGATCGACGGCCAGGCCTCCGCCGCATTCTGGCGGGCGATCCGCGATGTCGAACCGTTGGTGCGGCTCGCCGACCACGCTGTCTGGCGTGTTTCGGTCGCACCCTCGCGCGGCGCCGAATTCGGCGAGGCGATCGCGCGCCGGCTCGAGGCCACCTGGTATCTCGATTGGGGCGGCGGGCTCGTCTGGATCGCGGTTTGCGGCGCCGAGGATGGCGGCGCCGCCGAGATCCGCGCTGCGATCCCGGGGGCCGACGGGCACGGCGCCGGACACGCCACCCTGATCAAGGGCTCGGCGGCGCTGCGCCGCGCGGTCCCGGTGTTCGAGCCGCAGCCGCCGGCCCTGGCGGCGCTCGCCAACCGGGTCAAGGACGGTTTCGACCCGCACCATATCTTAAACCCGGGCCGCATGGTCGAGCGGAGTTGAACGCGTGCGCACCGATTTTACGACCGAGCAACTGGCCGATGCTGACACCGCGCAATCCGAAAAGATTTTGCGAACCTGCACCCATTGCGGGTTCTGCACCGCGACCTGCCCGACCTACCTCTTGCTCGGCGACGAGCTCGACGGGCCGCGCGGCCGCATCTACCTGATCAAGGAGATGCTGGCCGGCGAGACGCCCACTGCCGACACCGTCAAGCATATCGACCGCTGCCTGTCGTGCCTCTCGTGCATGACGACCTGCCCGTCGGGGGTCAACTACATGCACCTCGTCGACCACGCCCGGCGCTGGATCGAGGCGAAATACCGCCGGCCGCGAGGCGAGCGGGCATTACGACATATGCTCGGGACCGTTCTGACCCGGCCCTGGCTCTTTCGCCTGGCGCTGCGCTGCGCCGCCCTCGGCAAGCCGTTCGCCGGATTTCTGCCGGGGCGCCTCGCGCCGCTATTGGCGCTGGCCCCGGCCTCGGTCCCCGCCGCCTCGCCGACCGACCGGCGTCGCTTCTTCGCGGCCGAGGGCGCGCGGCGGATGCGGGTGGCGCTGCTGGCCGGCTGCGCTCAGCTTGTGCTGGCCCCCGAAATCAACGAGGCCACGATCCGCCTGCTGACCCGACACGGCTGCGAAGTCGTCGTCGCCAAGGGCAGCGGCTGCTGCGGCTCGCTCGCCCACCATCTGGGCCAGGAGGAGGCGGCGCTGGCTTTCGCCCGCACCGACATCGACGCCTGGGAGCGCGAACGCCTCGCCGGCGGCCTCGATGCGATCGTGATCAACGCGTCCGGCTGCGGCACCACGGTCAAGGATTACGGATTTATGCTGCGCGAGGATCCGGCCTATGCTGAGAAGGCGGCGCGGATCGCCGCCCTGGCCCGCGACGTGACCGAGGTGATCGACACGCTCGGCCTGCGTGAGCCAGTCTCTACCGCGGCCCTCGGCCGGCGCGTCGCCTATCATTCCGCCTGCTCGATGCAGCACGGCCAGCGCATTCACCGCCTGCCGAAGGGGCTGCTGGCGCGCGCCGGCTTCGAGACCATCGACGTGCCGGAAGGGCATATCTGCTGCGGCTCGGCTGGAACTTACAATTTGCTGCAACCGGAAATCGCCGAGAAGCTGCGCCAACGCAAGCTCGCCAATATCGCCAAAACCGCGCCCGATCTCGTCGCCACCGGCAATATCGGCTGCATCACTCAGCTCGCCCTCGGCTCGCCCGTGCCGGTCGTGCACACGGTCGAGCTGCTCGATTGGGCGACCGGCGGGCCTATGCCGAGCGCGCTCGCAACCGATCAACCGGCGCGTCGGCGGGCAATCACCGGGATCAGCAGTGACAATGCCAGCGCGGCGCCGCCGATCGCCGCCGGTGCGAGCCAGTTGGCGCTGCCGAGCATGACCCGCTCCCCGGCCGCGCCGAATTCGACATAGGCGACCGTCATCGGCAATTGGCCGAGCAACGACCCGAACGCGTAAGCCCCCAGCGGCATCCGCGTCAGCCCCAGTCCATAATTGCCGAGGCTGTGCGGCATCACCGGGATCAGCCGAAGCAATGCCACCGCGCGCCACCCGCCGCGCTCGACCCGATCGAGGATCGGTCGTATGCGGGCATTGCGGTCGAGGCCGAAAAGGCCGGAATTGATGTAGCGCGCGACCAGAAAACCTGCGACCGCGCCGGCGACGCTGCCGATCGTCGCCCAGAATATGCCCGATCCGACGCCGAACAGCAGCCCGGCCAGGATCGCCAGCAACGTGCGCGGGACGAACAGCAGGCTCGCTGCGACATGGACCACGAGATAGATCAGCGGCGCCGCAGGATAGCGGCCGATCGTCGCCGCGACGGCAGCAGGATCGAGCGCAGCCCGCCAATGCCATGCCGCGGCGATCCCAATGACCAGCAGACCGAGCGCGCAAATCCTGATCGCCCGGCGCAGCCCGGCCCCGGGCAGTTCCGATCTCGGCTTCGCGGCCGCCGTCATCGCAGCGCGGAGACGGGCAATGAAACCGATCGGTCGGGCAGGGTCTCGGCTGCTTCGACCGGCGCCTCGTTAACGAGATGCGGTCGGGCGGCGCGCCGCTGCAGCCACAGCACGCCGAAAAGATCGACAATGCCGACCCCCAGACGGTCGAGCACGCCATAGTTCGATACGCCGCGACGGCGCGGCCGGTGATTGACCGGCACCGAGCGCACCGTTCCGCCGGCGCGCAGCACCAGAGCCGGCAAGAACCGGTGCATGTGGTCGAAATCGGGCAGATCGAGGAACAGCGCGCGCGGAAACAGCTTTAGGCCGCAGCCGGTGTCGGGGGTGTCGTCGCCGAGCAGCCGAGCCCTGATCCGGTTGGCTACTCGCGAGGCGGCGCGCTTCGACCAGCTGTCCTGGCGGTGGCAACGATAGCCGGCGATCAGCAGCGGCGGGCTCTCCGGCGCGGCCCGAGCGAGGCCCCACAAAAGCGGGAGATCGGCTGGATCATTCTGACCGTCGCCATCGAGGGTGGCGATCCATTTTGCTTGAGCCGCCCGCACTCCGGTGCGAATCGCCGCACTCTGTCCGCAGCTGCGCGCATGGCGCACCGATCTCAGCCGCGGTCCGAGCCGTACGATCTCGGCCGCGGTCGCATCGGTGCTGCCGTCATCGACATAGATAATCTCGTAAGTGATCAAGCCATCGAGCGCGGCGGCGATTTCGGCCACTAGGGGTGCGATATTCTCGGCTTCATTTCTGACCGGAACGACGACGGAAAGATCCATGATCAACTACCGGAAGGCTTGGCCTGACCGAATGGCAGGAGCGGTTGGTCTTCGCGTCACAACGGGCGGCGCATCTACCATGTTCCGCATTCTGGGGCAAATTACCTTGGCGCGAATTGCTTGCTCCGCGCCGGCGACAAAGCGCTCACCGCACAGCAGAAAACAAGTCCGGGCGCTTATGAACGAATTTGCTTGATCAGGCGTGCAAGCAGCGCATCGTAGATCGGCGTCGTGCGCAGCAGCTGGGCGACGAGCATCGCAGCAAAGCAGGATGCCAGCATCGGCAGCAGGGTTGTGAACGCGGCGGTCATTTCCGTCACCAGCACAATGCCGGTGACCGGCGCCTGGACGACCCCGGTGAAAAACGCCGCCATGCCGACAACCGCAAATGCCTCCGCGCTGATCCCGAGGTGGGGAAACGCCAGCCCGCACAGCGCCCCGGAAACGAGACCGAGCTGGGACCCCAGCACGAGGAGCGGCGCGAACAGCCCGCCCGGCGTGCGCGCCGCGTAGGATGCCGGGCCGAGGCAAAAGCGAATGACAAAGGCGAATGGGATCGAGCTGATCGCCACACCGCCCGCGAGCAGGCGCTGCGTAATCGCGTCGCCGCCGCCGATCAGTTCAGGATAGAACCAGCCGATGACGCCCACCGCCGCGCCGATCGCCGCCGCTTTTAACTCGACCGGCACAACGCTCAACTGTTCGGTCAACGAGAGGGCGCCCAGGATAGCGCGGTTATAGAGGCTCGCGGCGACCCCGGCGACCACGCCCAGGGCGACGTAAAGCGGCCAGGTTGCGTCGGTGGCGTAGGGCAGCGGCCCGGTCGCCATCGCCGCTTGGGTCGATATCGCAACCTGAAAATCGGGCGCGCTGCCGAGCAACAGGCGTGAGATCAGGATCGCGGTCGATGATGCGCCGAGTGCTATGATCGCCATTCGCGCCTCGAACCGCCGCACCAGCTCTTCGAGGACGAAGACCGCGCCGGCAATCGGCGCATTGAAGGCGACGGCAAGGCCCGCCCCGGCGCCGGCGGCGAGCAGCACGCGCAATTCGTCCGGGGTGTGCCGAAACACCCTGCCGACGAGATGCGCGACCACCGCACCCATCTGCACGCTCGGGCCTTCGCGCCCCAGCGCCATGCCGGCGCCAATCGCCGCAAGCCCGCCGGCAAACTTGACCGGCAGCAGCCGCGGCGGCGCTCCGGCCAATTCCCCGTTCAAAGCCGCCTCGACCTGCGGGATCCCGCTCCCCGAGGCGTGCGGGGAAAACCGCCGCACCAGCCACGCACCAAACGCCACTGCCGCCGCACAGCCGGCAACGACAAGGCAAAATCCGATGAAATGCGCCTGATGGCCGCGCGCGATCAGCGAATCGCGCCAGTCATCAGCGCGCTCGAGCGCGAGCCGAAAGGCCGCATCGATCGCCCCCGCCCCGGCGCCGACGATCGGCGCTAGCAAAGCGAGGCGCAGTAGGCGGCGATTGTTCGCCCGACGCCGCGGCGGGTGGCGCGTTGCTGCTTCAGCTGCCGCACCTTGCGAGCGGTCTGCTTCGGGCAACCCTTCTTCCTGGAGAGCGCCGGAACCGTCATCCGCCATCAGAACGTCCCGACCGCGGCCCGCGTACGTCCGCTCGTGTCCCGCCTAGCAGCAAGCGGCAGCGGCACAACCTCGGGAAACGGTGATCGCCGATTTGCGCGCCCGCCGTCCCGAGCCGGTCGCAGCATCGGGGCCGGTCCCGCTCGGCGTATGGCTCGCTGGATCAGCGGTCGACCCAGGCAATGCGCAGGATGTTGGTGGCCCCGGGAGTGCCAAACGGCACCCCGGCGGTGATGACCACCCGCTCGCCTGGCTGGGCGATCTGCTCGCGATGGGCGATGCGCGCCGCCTGATGCACCATGTCGGCGAAGCCTTTGACGTCGCGGCTATGCACGCAGTGCGCCCCCCACAATAGCGCCAGCCGCCGCGCGGTGCCGAGGTTCGAGGTCAGCACCAGGATCGGCGTCGCCGGACGCTCGCGCGCCGCGCGCAGCGCCGTCGCACCGGAGGTCGTGAAGGACACGATCGCCGCCGCGCCGACCGTGCTCGCGACCTGGCAGGCGGCGGCGCTGATCGCGTCCGGTGCGGTATGCTCATGCTCGATCCGGGTGCCTTCCAGCATCGTATGGTAGAGCGGGTCCTCCTGCACGCGGCTGGCGATTCGGTGCATCATCGCTACCGCTTCGACCGGGTAGCGCCCGGCTGCGGTTTCGGCCGACAGCATCACGGCATCCGCCCCGTCATAGACCGCGGTCGCGACATCCGATGCCTCGGCCCGAGTCGGGGTCGGCGACGTGATCATCAATTCGAGCATCTGCGTCGCCACGATGACCGGCTTGCCGGCGATGCGGCAGGCGTGGACCACCTGCTTTTGCACCCGCGGCACCTCCTCGGGCGGCATCTCGACCCCGAGATCGCCGCGCGCCACCATCAGCGCATCCGAAAGCTCGATAATCTCGGGCAGCCGGTCGATCGCCGAAGGTTTTTCGAGCTTGACCATGACCCCGGCACGGCCGGCGACGAGCTTGCGGCCCTCGGCCACATCGTCCGGGCGCTGGACAAACGAGAACGCGATCCAATCGGCGCCGTGGTCGAGGGCGAAGGCGAGATCGGCCCGGTCCTTTTCGGTGACCGCCGACAGCGGCAACACCACTTTCGGCACATTGACCCCTTTACGGTCCGAGAGCGTGCCGCCGACCCGGCATACTGTCTCGGCAAAGTCCGGCCCGCACAGCTGTGCCTCTAGGCGCACCTTGCCGTCATCGACCAGGAGGTCGGTTCCGGTGCGCAACGCCTCGAAGATCTCGGGATGCGGCAGCGGCGCCCGCCGCCGATCGCCCGGGCAGCGGTCGAGATCGAGGCGGAAATGGTCGCCGGCGGCGAGCTCGATCGGGCCCTCGGCAAAGGTGCCGAGGCGCAGCTTTGGCCCTTGCAGATCGGCAAGGATGCCGATCGGCCGTCCGGTCTCATGCTCGATCCGGCGGATCGCTTCAAACCGGCCAAGGTGCTCCTCGTGCGTCCCGTGGCTGAAATTGAGCCGGAACACATCGACCCCGGCCTCGAACAAAGCTTGGATCTGCTCGAAGCTGGAGCTCGAAGGGCCAAGGGTGGCGACAATCTTCGCGCTGCGCCGGCGCCGCATATCCATTTCTATTGCGTTTCAGGCGAGCACCAGGATGGCCCGGAAATCGTTGACATTGGTCAAGGTCGGCCCGGTCACGACCAGATCGCCGAGAGCGTCGAAAAACCCGTATCCGTCATTGTCGGCAAGCGCCGCCGTAGCCCGAATCCCGCGGATCGCGGCCCGCGCGATGCTGTCCGGATAGAGGATCGCGCCGGCATTGTCCTCGGTTCCATCGATGCCGTCGGTATCGCATGCAAGCGCCGAAATTCCGGCGGCGCCGTCGAGCGCCACGGCGAGCGCCAGCAGAAATTCGACATTGCGGCCACCGCGGCCCGGCCCCTTGATGGTGACGGTGGTCTCGCCGCCCGACAGCAGCACAGCCGGTGGATAGATGATCCGATCGCCGACCCGGAACTCCCCGGCCCGAATCTGGCGGGCGACCGCGGCATGCACCAGGGCAACATCGCGTGCTTCACCCTCGATCCGGTCGCTCAGAACGATGGGAGTGATATTTCGCCGCAGCGCCACCGCGGCGGCGGCCTGCAGCGATTGCTGCGGGCTGGCGACAAGCGCAAAGCGCGCCCGCGCAAAGATCGGGTCGTCGGGCTTTGGCGTCTCCTCAAGCGCAAACGCCAGATGCGCCATCACCGCCGCGGGCCCGTCGATTCTATGCTTGGCCAAGGCTGCTCGAGCATCGGCGAAGGTCGTCGGATCGGGCACCGTCGGCCCGGAGGCGATGACTGCCGGACCGTCGCCCGGAACATCGGAAATCGCCAAGGTCAGAATCTGCGCCGGCGCTGCCGCCGCGGCCAAGCGGCCGCCCTTGATCGCACTGAGATGCTTGCGCACCGTGTTGATCTCGGCAATCGTCGCGCCGGAACGCAGCAATGCGCGCGTCACCACCTGCTTGTCGGCCAAGGTGAGGCCCGGCGCCGGAAGGGCCAGCAACGCCGAGCCGCCGCCCGAAGCGAGAAAGACGAGTTGATCGTCGGGGCCGAGATCGCGCGCCAGGGCAAGCATCCGTCGCGCCGTGCGCTCGCCTGCGGCATCGGGCACCGGGTGGCTCGCCTCGACGATTTCGACCCGGTCACAGGAAACGGCATGGCCATAACGGGTGAGGACGATACCATCGAGAGGGCCGGTCCACCGGGCCTCGAACGCGCGCGCCATCGCTGCCGAGGCCTTGCCGGCGCCGAGCAGCAGCGTGCGCCCCGGCACCGCCGCCGGAATATGCCCGGCGAGCGCCCGATCGGGATCGGCCGCCGCGAGCGCGGCATCGAACAGGGAACGCAGCAGCTCCCTGGCCGCCGCTTCGTCGCATTTGGTCACGTCACCGTTCCCCACTGCCCGAACCGGCTTCATTTCACATCGAGCGGCCTCGAAACGCCAGCGCTCGGTCTCGTATCCGGCGTGGCGTGCCGCAACCGGCCCCGATGAAGGAAGCGTTGCCGTGAATTGGTTCGCCTGCCGCGGCATGACGCGAGCGGTGCTGCTGATCTTCCTGCTGATCGCCGCGACGCCGAGCCGGGCCGACCCGCCGCAGCCGGCGCCTTTTTCCGAGGTCTTCGCGCAGTTGGCGGCGCGGTTGTCGGGGGTGGTGGTCAACATCTCGACAACCCAAGCGCCCGCGGCAACCACGGCGAAGGCCCCGTCCGATGCCCAGCCTCCGTCCTCCGGGTCGCCGCTCGACCAATTTTTCCGCGAGTTTTTCGGCGATCAGGGGGCGCCGGGCGGGCACAACGGACTGGCCCCGCCAGCCGCCTCGCTCGGCTCGGGCTTCATCATCGACCCCTCCGGTCTGATCGTCACCAATAACCATGTGATCGCCGATGCCGAACAGATCACGGTCACTTTGTCGGACAATACGATGCTGCACGCCCGGGTGATCGGGCGCGACCCGGTCAGCGATTTGGCACTCCTCAAGGTCGATGCCAAGAGGCCGCTCGCGACTGCCAACTGGGGCAATTCGACAAAGACCAGGGTCGGCGACTGGGTGTTGGCGATCGGCAACCCGTTTGGCCTCGGCGGCACCGTCACCTCGGGCATCATCTCGGCCACGGCCCGCGATATCCATGCCGGACCCTATGATGATTTCCTGCAAACCGACGCCTCGATCAACCGAGGGAATTCCGGCGGCCCGATGTTCAACCTTGCCGGCGAGGTGATCGGCATAAATACCGCGATCTTCTCGCCTTCGGGAGGTTCGATCGGCATCGGCTTTGCCATCCCGTCCGCCTTGGCGCGGCCGATTATCGATCAGCTGAAGACGACGGGCAAAGTCGAGCGCGGTTGGATCGGCGCCCAGATCCAGCCGGTCACCGGCGACATCGCGGAGGCGGTCGGGCTCGATAAAAGCCGCGGCGCGATGATTGCGTCGATCGACCCGGCGAGCCCGGCGGCCCAGGCCAAGTTGCGCCCGGGCGACGTGATCCTCGCTTATGACGGCCACCCGATCGACCGCAGCCGCCAGCTGCCCCACCTCGTCGTCGATACGCCGCCCGACAAGCCGGTAAAGCTGTCGATCTGGCGCGACGGCAAGGCGCAGCAGGTCGAGCTCAAAGTTGCAGCACTGAACCCGAACCGTCCGCCGTCACCTCAGCCCGAGCCGGTAAAGGCAAAGCCGCCGCCAAGTATCGATGTGCTCGGCCTCAAGCTCGCTAAGCTCACGCTAGACCTGCGTAAGCAATTTTCCCTTTCCGACGCGGCCAAGGGCGTCGCCATCACCGAGGTCCCGCCGAACAGCGCAGGCGCAACGCAGGGCCTGCGGCCCGGCGACCTGATCCTCGCTGCCGCCGGCGCCGGGGTCACGACCCCCGAAGAGGTCCAGCAGAAAGCCGCAGCGGCCAAAAAAGCCGGCCGCAAGAACCTCCTCGTCCGCGTCGAGCGCGACGGCATCACCCGCTTCGTCGCCCTGCCAGCCGAGGGCGGGTGAGGAGCTATTCCGCCGCCATTGCCGGCGCGCCGGCTGGCGAGCGCAGCTGGGCGAGCAAGCTCGCCTCCTTCGCCTTGGCGCGCTGAAGGTTCGCGTCCTTAACGTGGCCGAAGCCGCGGATTTCGAGCGGCAGTTCGGCGAGCTCCGCCGCGATCGGGTGATTGGCGGCCGATAGCCCGCCGACGATTTCGTCGATCACTGCCTCGTATTCGCCGATCAGCCGGCGCTCGGTCCTGCGCTCCTCGCTGCGCGCGAAGATGTCGAAGGGCGTGCCGCGCAGTCGGCGCAATTTGGCCAGCAGCCGGAAAACCGTCAGCATCCACGGGCCGAACTCGCGTTTGCGCAAGTGCCCGGTCCGCGGGTCGCGGTCGCCGAGGATCGGCGGCGCCAGGTGAAAGCGCAGCTGATATGGGCCCTCGAACTGGCTCGGCGACGCGCCGCAGAAAATCGCCGTCGGCGTAGAGCCGGGCAACCTCGTACTCGTCCTTGTAGGCCATCAGCTTAAACAGCGCCCGCGCGACCGCGCGGGTCAGGCCGGTTTCGCCGGGCACGCACGCCGCCTCGGCCCGGCGCACCCGCTCGACCGCGGCCGCGTAGCGCGCCGCATAGGCGCTGTCCTGATAGCCGGTCAGAAAGGCGACGCGGCGCGCGATCATCTCGTCGAGGGTTTCAGAAAGATGATGGCTTTCCGGCATCGCCGCCTGCCGCCGATGCCGCGCGCATCGACCAGCGCCGGATCGACCGCGGCGCGGCGGCCCCAGCGAAAGGCGCCGCGGTTGAACTCGACAGCGACGCCGTTCAATTCGATCGCGCGCTCGATCGCCTCGGCCGACAGCGGCACCAGCCCCTGCTGATAGGCATAGCCGAGCATGAACAGATTGGTCGCGATCGAATCGCCGAAGAGGCCGGTGGCGAGCCGGGTCGCGTCGACGAGCTCGGTGTTTTCCGCTCCGGTCGCCTCGGCGATGCTGCGCTCGAGCGCACCTCTCGGGAACACCAGGTCCGGGTTGCGGGTAAAATCGCCGGTGATCGTCTCGTGGCTGTTGACGATCGCGCGGCTCTGCCCCGGCTGCAATTTCGACAGTGCATCGGCGCTCGCTGAAACGACAAGATCGCAGCCGAGCAGCAGCCGCGCCCCGCCGGCGGCGATGCGCACGGCATGAATCTCGTCCGGCCGCCGGGCGATCCGGATATGGCTGTAGACCGCGCCGCCCTTTTGCGCGAGCCCGGTCATGTCGAGGACCGTGCGCCCTTGCCTTCGAGATGCGCCGCCATGCCGAGCAGCGCGCCGATCGTCACGACGCCGGTGCCGCCGACCCCGGTGACGAGAATGCCGTAGGGCTCGTCGAGCGCGGGATAGCGCCGGTTCGGGCAGCGCCGGCAGCCCGTCCTCGCCGAGATCGCCGGCGGATCGCTTTTTTAAGCTGCCGCCATGCACGGTCACAAAGCTCGGGCAGAACCCCTTGACGCAGGAATAGTCCTTGTTGCAGCTCGACTGATCGATCGCGCGCTTGCGGCCGAACTCGGTCTCGACCGGCACCACCGACAGGCAGTTCGAGGTCGTTCGAGCAATCGCCGCAGCCCTCGCACACCAGATCGTTGATGAAGACGCGCTTGGCCGGGTCGGGAAAGCGGCCGCGCTTGCGGCGGCGGCGCTTTTCGGCGGCGCAGGTCTGGTCGTAGACGATCGCGGTGACGCCGGGCATCTCGCGCAGCTCGCGCTGCACTTGCGTCGAGATCGTCGCGGTGGCGCACGCTGACGCCGGCGGCGAACGCGGCGCCCGACGCATACTTGTCGGGCTCGTCGGTGACGACGACGATCGGCGCGACACCCTCGGCGGCGAGCTGACGGGTCAGCCTCGGCACGGTCAGCCCGCCGTCGATCGGCTGGCCGCCGGTCATCGCCACCGCGTCGTTGAACAGCAGCTTGTAGGTGATGTTGACCTTGGCGGCGACCGCGGCGCGGATCGCCAGCACCCCCGAATGGGTGTAGGTGCCGTCGCCGAGATTGGCGAAGACGTGCGGCGTTTCGGTAAACGGCGCCTGGCCGATCCACGGCACGCCCTCGCCGCCCATCTGGGTGAAGGTGGCGGTCGACGCGGTCCATGAATTGCGCCAGGTAATGGCAGCCGATGCCGGCGAGCGCGCGGCTGCCCTCGGGCACCTTGGTCGAGGTGTTGTGCGGGCAGCCCGAGCAGAAATAGGGGGTGCGCGGCAAACGGCACCACATTGCCGCCGCCGAGCTGGCGCTCCTTCTCTTCAAGAAAGGCGAGCCGCTCCTCGATCCGCGGCGAGGTATGAAAGCGGGCGATGCGCTGGGCGATGACCCGCGCGATCATCGCCGGCGTCAATTCGCCGTTCGACGGCAGGATCCAGCTGCTGGCTCTCGTCGAACTTGCCGATCACCCGCGGGCGCACGTCCTCGCGCCAATTGTAGAGCTGCTCCTTGAACTGGTTCTCGATAACCGCGCGCTTTTCTTCGACGACGAGGATTTCTTCGAGCCCTTCGGCAAAGTGGCGGATGCCCTCGCGGCTCGAGCGGCCACGACATCGCGACCTTGTAAAGACGAAGCCCGATCTCGGCGGCATGCGCGTCGTCGATGCCGAGATCGTCCAACGCCTGGCGCACGTCGAGATAGGATTTGCCGGTGGTGACGATGCCAAAGCGCGGATGCGGGCTGTCAATGACAATGCGGTCGAGACGGTTGGCGCGGGCAAAGGCGAGCGCGGCGTAGAGCTTGTATCTGTGCAGCCGGTATTCCTGCTCGAGCGGCTGGTCGGGCCAGCGGATGTTGAGCCCGCCCGGCGGCATCTCGAAATCCTGCGGCAGCACGATCCGGGTGCGCTCCGGCGCAACGTCGACCGAGGCCGAGCTGTCCACCGTCTCGGCGATCGTCTTGAAGGCGATCCAGCAGCCGGAATAGCGCGACATCGCCCAGCCATAGAGGCCGAGATCGAGGATCTCCTGGACCCCCGATGGGTTCAGCACCGGGATCGCACGCATCGATGAACGCATATTCGGATTGGTGCGCCAGGGTCGAGGATTTGCAGGTGTGGTCGTCGCCGGCGAGCAGCAGCACCCCGCCATGGGGCGCCGAGCCCGCGGCGTTGCCGTGCTTCAACGCGTCGCCGCTGCGGTCGACCCCCGGCCCCTTGCCGTACCACATGGCAAAGACGCCGTCGTATTTGGCGCCGGGAAACAGCCCCAGCTGCTGGCTGCCCCACACCGCGGTAGCACCCAGCTCCTCGTTGATCGCCGGCTGAAAGCGGATGTGGTTCTTTTCGATAAACCGCCGCGCACCCCACAGCGCCTGGTCGAGGCCGCCCAGCGGCGAGCCGCGATAGCCCGAAATAAAACATCCGGTGTTGAGCCCGGCGGCGACGTCGCGCTGGCGCTGCATGATCGGCAGGCGCACCAGCGCCTGGGTCCCGGTCAGATAGACGCGTCCGCTGTCGAGAACGTATTTGTCGTCGAGCGTGACCGCCTTGAGCGCCATTACGGACCTCCCGAAGCCGCATAGATAGCAACAAACGTAGTATCTCGTTGGCGGTCGCTCAATGCGGCCGGCAACCGAGCCGCGTAAAGGCAACGAAGCGCCGTCGGCGCGCCCGGTTTGCGGCGGGAAATGACGCACTTGTGGCGGTCCGCGACACGTCCTTTATCGCCAGCCGCGGCAATGCGCATTGCCGCGGCGCCCAGCCCGGAGTAATGCTCGCCTGCCGGGATTGCTCGCCGAATTTATGGTTGCCGCCATGCTCGCTTCCACGCTTCGCCGTGAACCGTTTGCCCCCTCCTTGCGCGAAGAGCTGCACCGGCTTCTCGGCGACAGGATTTCGACCTCCGCGGCAGTCTGCGCCCAGCACGGCAAGGACGAATCCTACCACCCGGCGCATGCGCCGGACGCGGTTGTGTTCCCGCAGACGACTGAAGAGGTCGCGGCGATCGTCAAGCTCTGCGCCGCGCACCGGACACCGGTCATCGCGTTCGGCACCGGCACCTCGCTCGAAGGCCATGTCGCTGCACTGGCGGGCGGCGTCTCGGTCGACATGACGCAGCTGAACCGGGTTTTGCGGGTCAACGCCGAGGATCTCGACGCCACCGTGGAAGCCGGGGTGACGCGCAAGCAGTTGAACGAGCATCTGCGCGACACCGGCTTGTTTTTCCCGATCGATCCGGGCGCCGACGCCTCGCTCGGCGGCATGGCGGCGACCCGCGCTTCCGGCACCAACGCCGTGCGCTATGGCACGATGCGCGAGAATGTGCTGTCGCTGACCGTGGTTCTGGCCGACGGCCGAGTCATCCGCACCGCGCGCCGCGCCCGCAAATCGGCGGCCGGCTACGATTTGACCCGGCTTTTTGTCGGCTCGGAGGGCACGCTCGGCGTCATCACCGAGCTGACCGTGCGGCTCTATGGCATCCCGGAAGCGATCTCGGCTGCGGTGTGCGCCTTCCCGAGCCATAGAGGCCGCTGTCGACACGCGTGATCCAAACGATCCAGAGCGGCGTGCCGGTCGCCCGCATTGAGCTGCTCGACGAATCGCAGATCGCCGCGATCAACAAATATTCCAAGCTCGATCACAAGGTCGCCCCAACCCTGTTTTTCGAGTTCCACGGCACGCCGGCGGGCGTGAAGGAGCAGTCGGAGATCGTCGAAGCCATCGCTACCGAGCATGGCGGCGACGATTTTCGCTGGGCCACGACACCGGAGGCGCGCTCTAAGCTATGGCAGGCGCGGCACGACGCCTATTATGCGGCCCTGGCGCTGCGGCCGGGCTCCAAAGGTTGGGCCACCGATGTGTGCGTGCCGATCTCGCGGCTCGCTGAATGCATTCGCGAGACAAAGCGGGATTTGGCGCAATCGTCGATCCCCTCGGCGTTGGTCGGGCATGTCGGTGACGGCAATTTTCACCTTGTCTTTATGATCGATCCAAACCGGTCGGAAGAAATCGCCGAGGCCAGCTGGTTGAATGACCGCATGGTCGCCCGCGCGCTGGCGATGGAGGGCACCTGCACCGGCGAGCACGGCGTTGGCTATGGTAAAATGGAGTTTCTGATCGCCGAGCATGGCGAAGCGGTCAGCGTCATGCGCACGATCAAACAGGCGCTCGACCCCGCCGGCATTATGAACCCTGGGAAAATCGTCCGCGCTTGATCGTGCGGGCGCTCGGCGGTAGGTTTGTTCCGGATCGCTGGAACCGATTAACTGCTTCACTGTTTACTTGGATGAGAGTATTATAGGCTCCAGAAAACGGGTTCGGGTTGCGGTGTTTTCGTCAGGCCCCGGCAGGCCGTCCGCCGGAGACATCGTGCTGACCCCCGAATTTCCCAGCTCTGTCTTTCGCTGACTTTGGATCGGTTTCACATCCAAAAGCTGTGCGAGCCGAATGCCGCCCAACCAAACGCAATAATCGCAGCCGAAGGTTTTTCGAATGGAGAAGTCGGGCAAAAGAGGGAAAATCCCCCAGCAGGATTGGCCATCAATTATCACTCGATACGAAGCCGGGGAAACCTTGGCAAGTATCGCCCGTACCTATGACTGCTCGCCGCCGGCAATAAGCTATATCGTCAGCCGAACCCGTGCCCGTGGCGCTGCAGGCGAGGCAATCGGGCAAAATCCGCCACCGGCGGCAGAGCCGCAGCTGGTCAAGGGGCCTGGGTCGGAGACATCCGTAAACGGCATAGCTGCCGGCGACACTCCGCATAGCCGGCCGACTGTGGAACGACGTCACTCATTAGACGCGCCGAGCGGCGAGCCGCGCCTAATCGAGCAATCGACCGATACGGCCCGACCCCTTGAACGGCAGCTGTTTGCCGATCAGCCGCAGCCTTCGCAAATACGCGAGCGAGGGCTGTCACCCGCTGAAAGCACCGCGGCACTGCGCGACGGGCAACACCAGCCTGGCCAACAGCGATCTGGTATGAGCTCGGCGGGAAACGGCAGCGCCAGCCATTCCTTTAGCCTCCCGTCAGGATCGCCGGAGCCAAGCCAGAATGGCGAGACTCGGCGCCGGCTCCACCTGCCGCTGCAAGGGAACGGCAACTCTCACAGCGCCGACCCGGCGCATAGCCCGCCGAACGCCGCGCCTTCGGGCTTTGATTCGGGCGGCCGGGTGCCGCAGCGTGGGCCGAGCTGGGCACAGCGCTCCGATCCAGTGCGACCCGGCTCTGATCAAGCCCTGCCCACCTCCGGCTCCCCCGCAAGCGGCTCACCCGGACCGCATCGGGAAAAGGAAGGGTCCGCGTTCATCGACCGCGCGTTGCGTGAGCGGGTGGAGGGGGACATCGGCGCTTTTCTCACGGCCTTTGACGCTGCGCTCGCTGACGATAGCCCCGAAAGCCGGACTGGGCTTCGCGAGGCGACCGACCGGCTGTTGCGCGCCGGCGCCCGCACCCGGATCGAGCTCGAACGGCTGGAAGCGCGCGTCCCGTTGCCGTTGCGCGATAAAAGCAGCCAAGCGCCGCCGCTGTTCAGACGCTGATCTCGCCTCGGCAAAGTCTCGCAAACGCGCCGGACTGCACATCCCCCGGACTGCCCGCGGGGACACGCAGCCCGGGCCGCAGGTGCGTTGCTTTACCCTTGATTTGCCCCAAGGCTCATGCCGACATATTGGGTAACGCCATGCCGGTCGAGCAGCAGCAACGCCGTCTTTTTCGGCGATTGAGCCGCTTCTCTTAGCTTCGCGGCCGCCTCCTGAGGGGTGTGCACCGGCTGCTGGTTGATCGCGAGCACAACATCGCCCTCGCTCAGACCGACGTCTTCGGCGGCGCTCCCGCTGTCGACCTTGGCGACAACCACGCCCTCGACACCCTTTGCGACGTGCAGCTCGCGCCGCAGGTCATGGGTCAGCGGCGCAAAGTGCATTCCGGCCGCCGTCGCCTGCGCCGGCTGCTCATCCGCCGGCCCGTTATTCGCCGAGGCAACCCGATTGTTGTCGGGCAAGGTGCCGAGCTTTGCCTGAAGCTCGGTGGTTTTCCCATCGCGCCAGACCGTCATCGTCGCAGCGCTGTCGGGCGCCGCCGCCGCGACCAGGCGCGGCAGGTCGTGCAGCTCGTTGACCTTGGCGCCATCGAAGGTCAGGATTACGTCGCCCTGCTTGAGGCCGGCCTTGGCGCCGGGGCTGTTCGGGCTGACGACTGCGACGAGCGCACCGTGCTCGCCGTGCAGCCCAAGGCTCGCCGCGATCGCCGGCGTCACCTTCTGGATTTGCACGCCGAGCCAGCCGCGGCTGATTTTGCCGTGCTCTTCCAGCTGCGCGACAATGGTCTTGGCGACGTTCGACGGGATCGCAAAGCCGATGCCGACACTGCCGCCATTGGGCGAGTAGATCGCGGTGTTGATGCCGATCACCTGGCCTGCGAGATTAAACGTCGGCCCTCCCGAATTGCCGCGATTGATCGGCGCGTCAATCTGCAGGAAATCATCGTAGGGCCCCTCGTTGATGTCGCGCCCGCGCGCGGAGATAATCCCGGTGGTCACCGTCCCGCCGAGCCCAAACGGATTGCCGACAGCCATCACCCAATCGCCGACCTGGGCGGCGCTGCTGTCGCCAAAGGCAACATAGGGCAGTGGCTTGTCGGCCTTGATCTTCAAGACTGCGAGATCGGTCTTTGGATCGCGGCCGATGATCTTGGCAGTGTATTTCGTCTTATCCTGAAGAATTACCTGAACCTTTGCAGCGTCGCCGACCACATGGTTGTTGGTCACGACATAGCCGGATGGGTCAATGATAAAACCCGAGCCGAGCGCGATGCGCTGGGCCGGGCCATTCGGCATCTCCGGGAAAAAATGATGCTCGCCGCCCGGGTTCTGCTGATCGAAGAACCGACGCAGCATCTCGTCGAACGGAGACTTGGGAAAATCTGGAAACGGCTGATCCTGCTCCTCCGACATCTGGTCGGCGCCGGCCTTTTGGGTGACCGAGATGTTGACGACGGCGGGTAGCACTTTCTTCACTAGCGGCGCGAAGCTCTGCTGCTGGATCAGGGCGACAGACGCGGTCATCGTCTGTGGCGGCGGCGGCGCCTGCGTCGGGCTTTCGGCCCAGCCCGTCGGCGACAGCGCCAGGCTCGCGCCAAGCCCAAGGGCGATAGCCGCAGCGCGGCTCCGGGTCAGCCCCGGAAAGCAAATCTTGTCAGCGGAAGAATTTGCCATTCGATCCTCATGCGAGCGGTGGGTGCCCGCGCCGACCATCGAAAGTGCGATGGGCGAGAGCGGGATCAGCCAGAGAATTGGGGCGAACATGTGACAGCAAGCTTTCGCAGGAATTAATTCGCTGTAACCTCGACCCGGCAACCCGCCGCCAGGAGCAAAAGATGAGCCGCTATCGCGAGATCACGCCCGCCGAAATGACCCCGGACCAGCGCCGGGTGCACGATTTGATCGTCGCCGGCCGGCGCGGGCGGTTTGGCGGCCCGTTCCAGCTGTTGATCCGCGCTCCGGAGATTTGCGAGCATGCCTCACAGCTGGGCGAGCATCTGCGCTGGGGCACCTCGCTGGCGGACCGCCTGTCCGAGCTGGCGATCATCACCACTGCGCGCTTCTGGCGCGCGCAATACGAATGGTATGCTCACGCGCCGCTGGCCGAAAAAGCCGGCATCGCGCACACCGCGATCGAGGCGATCCGCCAAGGCCATGCACCATCGTTTGCAAAGCCCGACGAGGCTCTGGTCCACCGCATCTGCACCGAGCTGTTCACCACGCAGCGCTTGTCGGATCGCAGCTTCGCCGACGCGACCGAGACTCTCGGCGAACAGGGCCTCGTCGAAATCATCGCGATCGTCGGCTACTACACCCTGATCGGGAACATCCTGAACGCCTTTGCCGTGGCCGTGCCGCCGGGCGAGGCGTCGCCGTTCCCGGAATAGCGGGCTTTCCCGGCTTGGCGGCTCAGGCCGCTTGCGGCAGCCCGCGCTCCAATAGCTCGGCGAGGCGGCGGGCAAAGGCCGGCGGGTCGGGCAGCTGCTCGCCTTCGATGATCCGCGCCTGGTCAAGCAGCAGCCAGGCGAATTCTCCAAGCTGGTCCGAGGTCCCAGTCTCGCCGACCGTAGCGGCGAGGCGCTCGATCAATTTGTGGCTCGGGTTCAGCTCCAGGATGCGTTTGGCTACTGTGTCGAGCTGGCGATGCTGCTTTAAGAGCCGCTCCAGATGCATGTCCACATCGCCCTCATCGGCGACCAGGCAGACGGCGCTGTCGGTCAGCCGCGCCGAGCTGCGCACATCCTTGACCGCGTCGCCGAGCGCCAGCTTAAAGATCGCGATCAGGCTGGCGAGCTTGGCCGGCGGCGCCGCTTTCTCCTGGGGCTGCTCTTCGGGGGGTGCGATCTTGTCGAGATCGACACCGCCGCGGGTCGCGGATTTGAAGGGCTTTTCCTTGTAGGCGCCGATCGCCGGGAGCCAGAATTCGTCGATCGGGTCGGTCAGCAGCAGCACCTCGACGCCGCGGGCGCGAAAACCCTCGAGCTGCGGGCTGCGCTTGACGACATCGAGATTGTCGCCGGTGATCGTGTAAATCGCCTCCTGTCCCGGCCGCATCTTCTCGACGTAGTCGTCGAGCGAAACCAGCCCGTCGCGGGCGGTCGAGCGGAAGCGGGCGAGCCCCAAGAGCGCCTCGCGCTGGTCGCGGTCCTCGTACAGGCCCTCCTTCAGCACCGCGCCGAAATTGTCCCAAAACTTCGCATATTCCTCGGCCGCCTCGGTCGCCTTCCTGCCGAGCTCGGCCAAGACACGGCGCGTCAGCTGCTGGCGGATTCGCGCCACCATAGGGTTCGATTGCAGCATTTCCCGGCTGACGTTGAGCGGCAAATCCTCGCTGTCCACGACACCGCGCAAAAACCGCAGATAGGCCGGCAGCAGCTCGGTCCCCTCGTCGGTGATGAAGACCCGCCGCACATAAAGCTTGACCCGGCTCTTGCGCTCGGGGTCGAACAGGTCGAACGGCTTGCTCGATGGCACGAACAACAGGCTTGTATATTCGAGAACGCCTTCGGCCCGGTTGTGCAAGGTCAGCCACGGATCGTCAAAGCTGTGGCCGACATGGTGATAGAACTCCTTGTACTGTTCTGGCGTTATCTCGGATTTTGGCCGCGTCCACAACGCCGAGGCGGTGTTGATCGTCTCCTCTTTGCCGCCGTCTTTGAGCACGATCGGCAAGCCGATATGGTCGGAATAGGTGCGCACGATCTGGCGTAGCCGGGCCGGATCGAGATAGTCGTCCTCGCCCTCGCGCAGATGAACGACGATCGTGGCGCCGCGCGCGGCTTCAGGGAACGGCTCGACGCTGAACTCGCCCTTGCCGTCG
The DNA here is from genome assembly GCA_963738185.1 of uncultured Alphaproteobacteria bacterium. Lineage (GTDB taxonomy): Bacteria > Pseudomonadota > Alphaproteobacteria > ATCC43930 > CGMCC-115725 > AP-15. The sequence goes on from CAVTVA010000003.1 coordinate 2,922,582, forward strand.
GAAACCCAGCGCCAGCCCTCGGCCTCGCCGGCCTTGCGAGCCAGCACCTCGACCTTGTCGGCGACCATAAAGGCCGAATAGAAGCCGACGCCGAATTGGCCGATCAGGCTCATGTCCTTGCGCGAATCCCCCGACAGCTGGCTGACAAAAGCGGCGGTGCCGGAGCGCGCGATGGTCCCGAGATTGTCGATCAGCTCGGCCCGGTTCATGCCGATGCCGTTATCGGCGATCGTCAAGCTGCGCGCCGCCTTGTCCGGGGTCAGCACGACCCGGTAGGCGGCATCGCCCTCGGCCAGACCCGGCTCGGTCAGCGCCGCATAGCGCAGCCGGTCGCACGCGTCCGAGGCATTGGAGATCAGCTCGCGCAGAAAGATTTCCTTCTCGCTGTAGAGCGAGTGCGCGACGATATCGAGAAGGCGGCTGACTTCCGCCTGGAAGCTTCTGGTTTCCTGGGTCATTGCCTGCCGTCGCGGTTGGCGTCGATGCGCCGAGGATATGTGGCGAAGGCGGCTGCCGCGCAAGATCGGCGGACCGCCCTACATTCGGACCTCGCCGGTCGGCGGCACCTCGTATGCCGCGGCTCTTTGCACCACAGTCGGGGGTGGCGCGGCCGGACAAAGTGCTTGCGCCGGAGGCCAGGCACGGCTAGCGTACCCGCCATGGCTCAAACCAGCGCGATACGCAGCACCCGCTTTTTTGCGCGATTTTGGTACGCCGGTACATAATGGCGGCCTAGGATCGCGCGACAGCGTTTTCCCGAAGCCGCCCGCACCCGAGGCGGCTTTCGCATTTCTGGCTATCCATGACCCGAATGTCGCCGAAGGTGGAGCGGCCTCCAACCAGGAGGTAGAACATGATCAGATCAGCCGCAAAATCGCGACACGGGATATGTGGAGGAACATTGCTATGACCGAGAAATGGACCCCCGACAGCTGGCGCGGCCTGCCGATCCGGCAGGTGCCAGGATATGCGGATGAGCGCGCGCTGAAGCGGGTCGAGGAGACCCTGCACAATTTTCCGCCGCTCGTATTTGCCGGCGAGGCACGGCGGCTCGAAGAGCGGCTCGCCGCGGTGGCCGGCGGCAAAGCCTTTTTGCTCCAAGGCGGCGATTGCGCCGAGAGCTTCGCCGAGTTCCACCCCAACAACATCCGCGACATGTTCAAGGTGCTGCTGCAGATGGCGGTGGTGCTGACCTTTGGCGCCGGCTGCCCGGTGGTCAAGCTCGGCCGGCTCGCCGGGCAGTTTGCCAAGCCGCGCTCGTCCGAGACCGAGACGCGCGACGGCGCCACGCTGCCCTCCTACCGCGGCGACATCATCAACAGCCTTGATTTTGATGAGGCCGCGCGCGAGCCCGACCCGCAGCGGATGATCCAGGCCTACAGTCAATCGGCCGCGACCCTCAACCTGTTGCGCGCGTTTGCCCAGGGCGGCTATGCCGATCTGCACCGGGTCCATGCCTGGAACCTGGATTTCGTCGGCGACTCGCCGCAGGGAGAGCGCTACCGCGAGCTCGCCGATCGATTGACCGAGACGCTCGACTTCATGGCCGCGTGCGGGCTCGGGTCGGAAACCACGCCGCAGATACGCGAGACCGAGTTCTACACCTCGCACGAGGCGCTGTTCCTGTCCTACGAAGAGGCGCTGACCCGCGTCGAATTCGACCACCGGCGAGTGGTACGACTGCTCGGCCCATCTGGTCTGGCTCGGCGACCGCACCCGCCAGGTCGATGGCGCCCACGCCGAATTCCTGCGCGGCGTCCAAAACCCGGTCGGCATGAAATGCGGGCCGACCCTCGAGCCAGACGATCTATTGCGCCTGATCGACTGGCTCAACCCGGCGAACAAGCCGGGCCGGCTGACCCTGATCACCCGCATGGGCGCCGACCAGATCGAAGCCAAGCTGCCGCGGCTGATCCGAGCAGTCAAACGCGAGGGTCGCGAGGTGGTGTGGTGCATCGACCCGATGCACGGCAACACGATCACTTCGTCCACCGGCTACAAGACGCGCCCGTTCGACCGCATCCTCGACGAGGTGCACGGCGCCTTTGCCATCCATGCGGCCGAGGGCACCTACGCTGGCGGCATCCATTGCGAGCTGACCGGGCAGAACGTCACCGAATGCGTCGGCGGCGCCCAGGCGATCAGCGAAGCCTCGCTCGCCGACCGTTATCTGACCCATTGCGACCCGCGGCTCAACGCCACCCAGGCGCTCGAGCTCGCCTTCGAGATCGCCGATGCCTTGAAACGAGCCCGCCACGGCAACGGCTTTCACAGCAAACCCCGGCTCGCCGCGGTCTCCTAGTGGTGCGAACCGGACAGATGGTTGCGTGCTCTCTTTCTCGTCGCCCCCGCGAAAGAGCGTGTGAACAAATTGAAGATGGGCGGGACCGGCGCCGTGCGTCCTTCGAGACAGCCGCTTCGCGGCTTCCTCAGGATGAGGTATTTTCTTATCGTTATCAATAGGATACCTCATGCTGAGGAGCGCCGAAGGTGCGTCTCGAAGCACCCACGATGTTGAGGCAGCAAGCGCTTTGGGAATTGTTTCACACGCTCGAAAGCGGGGGTCCAGGGCGGCCGGTGCGGTACTGGCGGCCCCCTGCTCAAGCCAGGGGCAAGCTCTGGGTGCCCGCTTTCGCGGGCATGACCATGAGAAAGGTGGGTCCCAAGCGTTAAATTCGGACCACTCGCGCCACAATCATTGCCTCGCTTCGCCTGCAATGACAGCATCCATGGTATGGACGACCTCGCGGCGCAAACCGACAGCTACTTCCTGAAGACAAAGGCGATCGTCGGCCGGTTCGGCGATCGCCCCGCAACCTATGCGATGTTTCTGCGGCGCCCGGTGATCAGCACTCCGCGCTTAGCACTCGAGCTTCTCGAAAGCACCGCCGCCGAGCGCGGCATCCGCTTCGACATCGAGCTGAACTACAAGGAGGGCGCGCTGGTCGGCGCCGGCGAACCGATCCTGTACGTGACCGGGCCGCTCTATCACTTGGTCGATCTCGAAACCGTGCTGCTGCAGCGGTTGGGGCCGGCCTGCGTCGCCGCCTACAACGCCTATGCGATGTGCGCCGAACTGCCAAAAGTCGCATTTCTGGCGATGGACGCGCGGCATTGCGCCGGGGCCGAGATGGCGGCGATGATGGCCTATGCCGCCGCGGTCGGCTCGGCGGCGGCACGGCGCGAAGTCGGCGCCGTCGGGTTTGTCGGCTGCGCCGCGGACGCGACCGCCCGGTTTTTCGGCCAGGACCAGGGGGCCGGCACGATGCCGCACGCGCTGATCGGCTATGCCGGCTCGACGGTGCGCGCGGCCGAGATGTTCCGCGAGGTGTTCCCGGACGAGCCGCTGACCGTGCTGATCGATTATTTCGGGCGGGAGATCACCGACGCGGTTGCCGTTGGCCGCCGCTTTCCCGAATTGGCCGCCTCCGGCCGGCTCGCGGTGCGCATCGACACCCCCGGTGGCCGCTACTGCGAAGGGCTGGACCCGGCGCGCTCCTACGCGGTCATCGAGCGGCATGCGCCGCAATCGATCCGCGGCTATCGCACCGAGGAGGAGCTGCGCTACCTGGTCGGCACCGGGGTCTCGGCGGCTTCGATCTGGCAATTGCGCCAGAGCTTGGACGAGGCCGGGCTCGGCGACATCAGGATCGTCGCCAGCTCGGGCTTCGGTCCCGCCAAATGCCGAATGATGGCCGCCGCCAACGCGCCGATCGATGTGATCGGCACCGGCTCCTACCTGCCCGAGCTGTGGAGCGAAACCTACGCCACGGCCGACATCATCGCCTATGACGGCAAGCCGATGGTCAAGGCCGGCCGCGAATTCCTGCTGCGAAAGCACGCTGACGGCTAGCCTGCACATTTGTTCGGCCACGATTTCGTGAAGTGACAATCTGTCGCACCCGGGCTAGCCTCGCGACGTGATCCGGACCGGATCGCAAGAAAACAGAACACGATCCGAGACGAACAGACTGAACGCTTATCCGACGAAATGTCGTGAAATTTTAGAAATTCGCGAGAGGCCAACAACCCGCAAGCGCGACACTGTCACGAACTCCCAGAAAACAATCGCGCCAGCCTCGCCCATTATTGGCTCTCGCGTCAGCTCGAACCTCGCTCCATTCGGGAGATCGCGATGGCAGAAATGCGCCCGATCGGCCAATCGGCAACCGCTGCCAGCCTCGTGCTCGGCCGCAAGCTCGACAGCATCCCGTTCAGCAGATACCACATTCTAATTATTGCGGTCCTGGCCCTCGTCGGCTTTATCGAGGGCTACGATCTGGTCATGACCGGCTCGCTGCTGGTGCTGGCGAAAAAGCCGCTGCACCTGACCGGTGCGGATATCCGCTGGCTCGCGGTCGGCCCGACCTTCATGCTGTGCGTCGGCGGCTTTGCCTCCTCGGCGGTGTCCGATCATTGGAGCCGCAAGACGATCATGCTGATCGGCGTGGTCGCGACGACCTTTTTCACTTTGCTGATCCCGCTGGTGCAAGACGCCCAGCAGCTGATCATGCTGCGCCTCTTAACCGGTTTCGGCGCCGGTTTCGCAGTCTCGGCGGCGTTTCCGATCGCCGCGGAATTGATGCCGGCGCAGCACCGGCGCACCTACGGAGCAGTCTACGAAATGGCGCTGGCGACCTCGTTCACCGTGGTGCCGTTTATCGCCTTTCTGCTCACCGGCAACGCCCACCCGTTCCGCATGCTGGCCTTGCCCGGCGGGCTGGCGATCCTGGTCGTGCCGGCGCTGGTTTATTTCGTGATCCCGGAGAGCCCGCGCTGGCACTTGCGCCGCGGCCAGGGCGAGGCTGCCGCCGACCTCGTCAATCGGATCATTCAGCGATCCGGCGGCCGGGTGGCGCCGCTGCGCCTCGAAGAGCTGGGCGGCGGCCAAGGTCCAGCGAGGGAACAGCTCCCGCCATACTGGGCATTGTTCGGGCGGGGCCAGCGGCGGTGGACCACGGTCGGCATTTTGAGCGGGGTGTGCGCCGGCACCGCCTATTTCCTGATTTCGGTGCTGTTGCCGAAGGCGCTGGTCGATCAGGGCGCGGCCGTCAGCCTGAGCTTTGGGCTGACCTCGCTGGTCTATTTCGCGAGCATTCCGGGAAAGGCGTTTACCGGCTTCCTGATGGAGATCATCGGGCGGCGCTGGACGATCTTCTATGCGCTTGCCGGGTCGCTGCCAGGCCTCGCGTTGATGCTGGTCGCGCATCGGGCCGGGCCATACGCGACCACCGTCATGGTGACCGGCGCGCTGATCACCGGCTTTACCGTGCTCTCCGCCTTCACCGCCTGCCGCGTCTATCTGTCCGAGCAGTTTCCGACGGCCTTGCGCGGGCGCGGCCAGCCTTTCGGCGAGTCGACCGGACGGCTGTTTGCCGGCGTGCTGGCGCCGTTCCTGATGGAGCCGCACACCGCCTCGCCGACGATTTTCTTCGGGACCATCCTCATCGTCGTGTCGATTGGCGCTTTCATTCCGATCCTGTTCGGCAAGGAAACCGTCGGCCAGCTCGAAACCGTCAGCGAGGGAGTGCCGGCGCCGGCTTGACAAGACTCGTCGGTAGCAGGAAATCGGCGGCAAGCGAAGAGGCGAGGCATCGGCAGGACCTCGGAAATCGCAATATAGGAACAGGTGAGGAACGCCGGGTCCGGAACTCGTCGGCTCACCGCCGCGGGCTGACCCGGCTCGTCAAGTTTGGGAAGGTTCAGCATGGCAGAAATTCGCCCGACCCCGGCGTCGGCGGCTCCGGCCAGCTTTGCGCTCGGCCGCAAGCTCGACAGCGTGCCGTTCAGCCCGTACCACCTCATGATCATCGCCGTGCTTGGGCTGGTCGGCTTTGTCGACGGCTACGATCTCGTCATGACCGGCTCGCTGCTGGTGCTGGCCAAGCAGCCGCTGCACATGACGCCGGCCGAGATCCGGTTTCTCGCCGTCGCCTCGACGATGATGATCGTCGTCGGTGGGTTTATTGCCTCCGCAATCTCGGATCATTTTAGTCGCAAGACGATCATGATCATCGGCACCGCGGGCATTACCTTTTTCACGCTGCTGATCCCGCTGGTGCAGAGCGGCGAGCAATTGATCCTGTTGCGGTTGCTGACCGGGCTGGCGGGCGGCTTTGCGGTCTCGGCGCCGTTTCCGATCGCCGCCGAGCTGATGCCGGCGCAACATCGGCGCACCTACGGCGCGATCTATGAAATGTCGCTCGCCAGCGCGTTCACCGTGTTGCCCTTGGTCGGCGCTCTGCTTGCCCATAATGCCAACGCGTTCCGCTGGATGGCGCTGCCCGGCGGGGTCTGCTTCTTTATCGTGCCGGCGATGATCTGGCTCCTGATCCCGGAAAGCCCGCGCTGGTATCTGCGCCGGGGTCGTATCGAATCCGCGGTGGACACGGTCAATCGCATCATCCGGCGCGCCGGCAACCGGGTGCCCTCACTCAGCCACGAAGCCCTGGGCGATCAGCTCGACCTCACACCCGAACCGCTGCCGCCCTACCGCGCGCTCTGGGCGCGCGGCCAGCTGCGCTGCACATTGGTCGGGATCTCCAGCTACGTGTTCGCCGGCACCGCGTTTTTTCTGATCTCCGTGCTGCTGCCAAAGGCCTTGGTCGATCAGGGCGGCGCCGTCGCCACGAGCTTCGGCGTCGCCAGCCTGGTCTTCACCGCGAGCATCCCTGGCAAGGGCTTCACCGGCTATCTGATGGAGATCATCGGCCGGCGTTGGACCATCTTTTATGCACTTGCCGGGGCGGTGCCCGGGGTGTTGCTGATGATGCTGGCGCATCGGGCCGGATCGCATGCCACGATAGTCATGGTCACCGGCGCGCTGCTGACTGGCTTCACCGCGCTGTCGGGCGCCACCGCCTTTCGGATTTATCTGTCCGAGCAGTTTCCGACCGCGCTGCGCGGGCGCGGGCATATTTTCGGCGAGTCGGTCGGGCGGGTTTTCTCGGCGGTGCTGGCGCCGTTCCTGATGGAGCCGTATGTCGGCTCGCCGACGATCTTTTTCGGGACGATCCTCGCGGTCGTATCGATCGGCGCCTTCATTCCGCTGCTGTTCGGCCGCGAGACCGTCGGCCAGCTCGAAACCGTGACCGAGGGCACCGCCGCGCCGGCCTGAGATCAGCCGCCTGTTTGCCCGGGGCCGCGCTTGGTCCGGCCCGGTGTTGCCGGATGACAGCGGCTCGCGAGTGGGCTAGGCTCGCTGCGCTGCCCTCGACGAGGTCAGCCGGACGAGCAAAACAACCGCCGCCCGTTACGGAACGGAAGCAATACGTCGAACCGGCGGCATTTGAACCGACTGCCAAGCCGGCGAGGAGCTACCGGACGCAGCCAAGTACATCGGTCACCGCGCCTAGTAGAACCGTCTTTAGCCTCGCCTGGTTTTGACGTCCGCATGGCCCCGAGTTCGCTCGCTCTGGGAGGTCGCCATGGCAGAAATCCGCCCGATTGGCTTGGCGCCGGTGCCTGCCGCGCAAGTGCTTGGCAGCAAGCTCGACAGCATTCCATTCAGCCCCTACCATGTGGTCGTCATTTTGGTTCTGGGGCTCGTCGGGTTTACCGAGGGCTATGATCTGGCGGTCACCGGCTCGCTGATCGTGCTGGCCAAAAAGCCGCTCAACCTGACCTCCACCGACATCCAATGGCTGGTGGCCGGGCCGAGCCTGTTCGCGTGTTTTGGCGGGTTTGTCTCCGCCTATGTGTCCGACCACCTCTCGCGCAAGGCGATTTTGCAGATCGGGGTGATCTCGGTCACCGGCCTCACCTTGCTGATCCCGCTCGTGCAAACCGCCGAGCAACTGATCGCATTGCGAATCCTGATCGGGATCGGCGGCGGATTTTCGGTCACCGCACCATTCCCGATCGCGGCCGAGTTGATGCCGGCGCGGCACCGGCGCACCTATGCCGCAATATACGAGATGTCGCTTGCCAGCTCGTTCACGGTGTTGCCGTTTGTCGCCCTGTTTCTCGCCAACAACCCGAACGGGTTTCGCTGGATCGCGGTGCCGGGCGGTCTGGCCGTATTCGTGATCCCGGTCATCTTGCATTTCTTCCTGCCGGAGAGCCCGCGCTGGCATCTGCGCAAAGGCCGGATCGAGCGCGCAGTCGAGAGCGTCAACCGCTACATTGCGCGCTGCGGCAACCGCGTGCCGCCACTGACGGTCGCAGCGCTCGGCACCGACTTCACGCTCGCCCACGCCGAGCTGCCGCCGTTTTTGGCGCTGTTCCGTCGCGGCCAGCTGCGCTGGACGGTGATCGGCTCGTGGACCTTTGGCTGTGCCGTTCTCGGCTATTTCTTGATCTCTGTCTTGCTGCCGAAGGCGCTGGTCGATCAGGGCGCCGCGGTGGCGACCAGCTTTGGCATTTCGAGCCTCGCTTTTGTAGCGACGATCCCCGGCAAGGCCTTCACCGCCTATCTGATGGAGATCATCGGGCGGCGCTGGACCATCCTCTATGCGCTGCTCGGGTCGATCCCCGGCCTCTTCCTGATGGGAACCGCGCATCTGACCGGCGCCCATGCCTCGGTGGTGATGAGCGTTGGCGCGCTGTGGACAGGCTTTACCATGCTGGCCTCGTTCCCGGCGACGCGGATGTACCTCTCCGAGCAGTTCCCGACCGCGCTGCGCGGGCGCGGGCACACCTTTGGCGAGTCGTTCGCGCGGCTCTTCGCCGGGGTGTTGGCGCCGTTTTTGATGGTGCCGCACACCGGCTCGCCGACAATCTTTTTCGGCACGATCGTCGGCGCCGTGATTGCCGGCGCCTTTGCCCCGCTGCTGTTCGGCAAGGAGACGGTCGGCCAAATCGAGCTCATCGCCGCCGAAGCCGCCTCCGATGCGGTCGCCGAGCCTGCCTGACGAGCGCTGGGGATTTACAGGACCTGGTCTCCAGGCACGGTTATGAAGCCTTCTGTCTCGTAGGTTTGGTCGAACCTGCCCCAGGGTGGTCTCGAAACTATGGGGTAGTCGCGAAACCCAAGCTGGTCGCGCAGCAGGGCCTGCCCTTGCTCGGCCTTGTCTCGCGTCGAATAGATTCCGAACAGCATGAAATCGACTTACGAACCCCGGCACATGCGGTTCGATGAAGAGGGATCGGGATTATGATAAGCTCCCCGGTCTACATTCGAGGCAAGACAAAGCGGAACGGGGGCTCGCCGTTTCTCGACGCTGGGTTGTTATTTTTTATATTTATGCGAGGCAGAAAGGGTTGCGTTGCGAACGATAGCCATGATCAATCGGGCTCTTGCTCTCGTTCTTCATCTCCCCACAGGCGGACGAAACCGTCGTCCCAACTGGTGGCATCGACGCGCTGCGGATGAATTTCGAAATAGTCCGGGTAATCTCGAAATCCCGGCTTGGTTTGCAACAGCTCCATCACCGCCCGCGCCTTGTCCTCAGTCGAATAGATCCCGATGAATTTTTCTTCGTCGTGGTCTACCTCAGGGTCAGGCTGGTATGAATGCCACAGCACGTACAGTATGGTCACAGAACACCTCAGATGCGATTGTCTTCGTCGGGCAGCAGGATCAATTTAGGGTCACGAAAGCGGCGGTCACCATACTTCTTGATCTTATTGAATTCGTCTTGATGATTTCGTTCCCAATTGCCGCGCCCGTATCGTTCGTCCATCAGTCGCTTGGCAAAGTCCCGGCCTTTTCCCCGACATAGGGGGGCTGGCCGCGCGCCCAACTCGGTGTATCCTTAGCAGCTTCCTTCCCGCTGAGCCGGGGGATTGGCTCCTTTGAATGGCCGGACCGTCTCCGGCGGCTCTTCGAAAAATAAGGGTGGTCGGACGCCGAACGGCAAGAGCTCCTGCACGGGGGTCAGCGCGAGATGATCCGTGGTACCGGCCGCGTCCACCGGCGCGCCGCCCTCCCAGGGGGTCCAGCGGCCGTGCCAGTCGCGCGGCTCGTCCGGATTGAAATTGAATTTGGCCAGCGACGCGGCTTGCGCGAGACGGGCGATGCCATCGGGCTCTATTGGCCCAAGCTGGGCCTGAACCGCCAGGATCATCGCACGTCAACGGTCGCCCTGCTGCAATGCGTCTTTGATTAAAGGGAGTCGCGGAGATAGCTTTTCTGCCTTTTCAGTCGAGCCGTAGGCTGCGGTGAGCAAGCGGGCGATTTCGGCCTCGGCGCGTATTCGATAAGCGGCGCCGACGCGCGCGATCAGTGGGCTGGAGCCGAGAAACAGCCCCTCGGCTCCGCAATAAAGCCGGCGCTGCCGCCGCGGCGCTCGGCGAGCTTGAACATGGGTGATTCCGGAGTTGCTGGGCCGTATTGCGATTATACACAAATTGTGTATTTTGTCAATATAGCAATCTCGGATGAGCTGCCCAATTGTAGCTCGACCGCCGCCGGTCAGGCATAGCACGGGCGTTCGACACACGCGCCCGAAAGCGGCTCCGCGCGGTGTGTCTAGGCTTACCTGCCGCTATTATGCGGCCTTCCGACGAGGCTTGATCCTCAGCTCTGCTCGCGGGTTTCGCTGAAGCGCAGGGCGGACCATTCCTCGATCGTGGTGCGCAGATCCCAGGCGTTGCGCGCGAGGAATACCGGAACCCCGTCATGGTCTTCGGCGCTGGCCGACGGGTTGCGCAAACGGAAGCGTTCGATCTCGGCCGGGTCGTCGGCCTCGAGCCAGCGCGCCGCCTGATAGGGGGCGCCGTCGAGCCGGGTCGCGAGCCCGTACTCGGCCTCGAGGCGAGCGGTCAGCACGTCGAGCTGCAATGCGCCGACGACGCCGACGATCCAGTCACCGCCCGTCTGCGGCTTGAACACTCGCGTCACCCCCTCCTCGGCCAATTGCCCGAGGGCGTGGCGCAGATGCTTCGACTTCATCGGGTCGTCAACGCGGACCCGGCGCAGGATCTCCGGGGCGAAATTGGGAATCCCGACCACCCGGATCTCGGCGCCCTCGGTCAGGGTGTCGCCGATCCGCAGGCTGCCGTGATTGGGGATGCCGATGATGTCGCCGGGCCACGCCTCCTCGGCGAGGTTGCGCTCGCGCGCCAGAAAAAACACCGGCGCCTGCACCGACATGACCCGCCCGGTGCGGATGTTTTTCAGCTTCATGCCGCGCTGAAATCGGCCCGAGGCGAGGCGCAGGAAAGCCACCCGGTCGCGATGCTGCGGGTCGACATTGGCTTGCACCTTGAACACAAAGCCCGAGACCTGCGGCTCCTGCGGCAGGATCGCCCTCGGCCCATCGGGACCCAGGGCCGGCTGCGGGCGCGGCGACGGCGCCAGATCAGCGACACCTTGCAGCAATTCGCGCACCCCAAAATTGTTGAGCGCGCTGCCAAAAAAAACCGGCGTCAGGTGCCCGGCGCGAAACGCCTCGGGGTCGAACGGCGGACAGAGCCCGCGCGCCATCTCGACCTCCTCGCGCAACTTCGTCACCGCCGCCTTGGGGAGCCGCCGATTGAGCTCGGGATCGTCGAGACCGCGGCAGCGGACCGGCTCGACCACCTGGTCGCGCGCGCTGCGCTCGAACAGCAGGAGCGCGTCGGCGAACAGATCGTAGGTCCCCAGAAAATCGCGGCCCGTGCCGATCGGCCAGCTTGCCGGCGTGACGTCGAGCGCCAAGCTTTGCTCGATCTCGTCCAATAGGTCGAACGGGTCGCGGCTCTCGCGGTCGAGCTTGTTGACAAAGGTCAGGATCGGCACATCGCGCAGCCGGCACACCTCGAACAGCTTGCGGGTCTGCTCCTCGATGCCGCGGGCGGCGTCGAGCACCATGACCGCGCTGTCGACCGCGGTCAGGGTGCGATAGGTGTCCTCGCTGAAATCCTGGTGGCCCGGCGTGTCGAGCAGGTTGAAGATCCGCCCGTCATGCTCAAAGGTCATCACCGCCGATGAGACCGAGATGCCGCGCTCGCGCTCGATCGCCATCCAATCCGAGCGCGCCCGCCGCCGGTCGCCGCGCGCCTTGACCTCGCCCGCCAGCTGGATCGCCCCGCCGAACAGCAGCAATTTCTCGGTCAACGTGGTCTTGCCGGCATCCGGATGCGAAATGATCGCAAACGTCCGCCGGCGCGCAATCTCCTCGCTCAAGTCTACTCATCGCTCCGCTTGAGTAATAGAGTGACTCCGGCTGCCGCTGGCGACCGCCCCGCTGCGCAGGCATCAGCGGAGGATATGATGATTGCGTGCCACTTTGCCAACCGCCGGGAGTGGATCGGGCTGGCCTCGGGGCTAAGAGGATCGACCCGAGGCTTCTTTCCCTTACGCATACAGAGCGCCTCGGCGCGCGGGCGCTCCTCCTGTTCCTGCAGAAACAGCAGACCTATTAGCACGACGGAGTGCGCCGCCACTGGCTGTCGCGCGCCATGACCTCGGCGAGTGCGGGATGGTAGTCCACCCCTTTGATTATTTTTGCGTTGGGCGCGCAATCTCAGCGCGCAATTCCTCGTTTGGAGCAGCACAAAGGCGCTCTTGGGGTTGATGTTCATGTCGCGCGCCATATGCAACGCCGCGACGCCTTTGAGGCGGTTGCAGAACAGTGCGATCACGGCGAGGTAGTCGCGGATCGCCAGCTTGCGGGAATGGAAGATCGTGCCGCTGGTGACGCTGAACTTATGCCGGCAGCCGGAGCACCTCCACCGAACGGGCGTTTCGGCGAGCGTGTAGACCTTAACCATGCCGCACTGCGGGCAATGGGGCTCGCCGCCATTCGCGGCGAATCGAACCCCGCTTGAACGTATCGTGCGCCTCGGCATCGGTAAGGCGGATCACCGCCGCGATGGAAAGCAATCGGGCCGCGGGGCTGATCAGAAAATGTTGCGACGCGGGGGCCAATCCCTTTCGGGGGATCGGCCTTCGCCGTCACCGTGGAAATCGAGCGTCAGCTCGACTATACTCCAGGAGACGATCATAACGGCGGGGGCCAATCCCGGTGTCGTGGTCCAGGGGCCGGTCTGCCCGTGCAACGGCGACAGGCTTCGCGTTAGAGAGTGCCGGCCAAGGGTCGCTTTTCCTGCCGGACACAACTGGGGAGCGGCCCTTTCCTTATCGTCGCCCCGCATCCGGATCGGCACTCGGCCAGGGCTCTGACGCTGTCAGACATCTACCTATCCTCCGGAACTGGATAATAGCCATCGCCTCGTATACGTCAAGCCAAAAATGGATAGTATCCATAAATTGGTTGACGTCACTATCCACGATGGCGTAGGCTGCGGTCAACTGGTTTCTGGAGTGGCGGGATATGGTTGGAGAGAACGCCGCACGAACGGCAGAAGATGAAGGTCAGAACCCCGAGGGAACGTCAGACAACGTGCAGCAAGACGCCAAGAGGGAGCGATCTTCGATCGCATTCCCGTATAACGACCTCGGCGATGCGATCCGTGTAGCACGGGCAGTCCATGAAAACGTGGGGGCCGGCGACTGCGACGATGCGCAGTTATCTGCGTGGCTCGGCCAAAGCTCAAAGAGCAGCGGCTATCGGATGCAGCTTACTGCCGCTCGGATGTTCGGATTGCTCGACCCTGCGACGGAAAGGAGAAGGCTTACCCCGCTTGGCCGGATGGCGGTTGACCCACAGCAAGAACGAGGCGCAAAGGCGGACGCTTTCCTACGAGTGCCGCTCTACAGCGCAATTTACGAGAGATACAAGGAAGGGGTTCTCCCGCCGGGGAAAACCCTTGAGGGCGAAATTGTCGGACTTGGTGTGGCTGAAAAACAGAAGGGCCGTGCGAGGCAAGCTTTTGAGCGGTCGGCGCAAGAGGCTGGCTATTTCGAGCATGGGAATAATCGTCTTGTCCGACCAGGTGTAGCGCCGGACCCCACCAAAACTGACGGGAAGCCCAAGGTCGGCGGTGGCGGCAATGGCGGTGGAGGCGATCAGACCGAAATTGATCCCATTATTCGCGGTCTCCTGGCGCGTTTGCCTAAATCTGGCGAAGTGTGGCCTGAGGGTGAGCGGAAGCTCTGGCTTGAGCTTTTGTCGGGCAGCTTCAAACTGATCTATAAAGACGCAAAGCCCAGCAATGGCGATGTCGCGTTACCCTGACGACGCCGATGCGGGGCAAATTAGGCCACCTAGACCACCACCCAATTTTGGGAATTTATATAGTTGACTCCCCGAGTAAATATATAATTCCCCAATTTGGTACACCTACGCCCGAATACCGTCGCTCTGGCGACCCCGGCAGGATTCGAACCTGCGGCCACTCGCTTAGAAGGCGAGTGCTCTATCCAGCTGAGCTACGGGGTCGCGAAGTCGGCAATGCGGCGCCGGCCCACCGGTCAGTTACGGACCCGATCATAGCGGAAATTGTCGGCATAGCTCTTCGGCTTTTCGCTGATCGCGTGCGGCTCGATGATCGTATAGGCCAGCCCCTGCTTGTCGGCGAAGGCGCGCGCTTCCTCGATCGTGGCAAAGCGCAGGCGCACCTGGTTCAAGGTATCGGCGGCACTGGTCCAGCCCATCAGCGGGTCGGGTTGGCGTCTGGTCGCCGGCTCGTATTCGAGAACCCATTTGCGGGTCTGGCGCCGCCCGGATTGCATCGCGTTCTTGGCTGGCCGAAAGATGCGCGCCTCGGCCATCGCCGATTTCTCCCCAAGGTTCGAACCACGACCCCCGCCCCGGTCGTTGGGCCCATACTGGCGGACACGCTGGTCGGGGCGAGAGGATTCGAACCTCCGACATCCTGCTCCCAAAGCAGGCGCTCTACCAGGCTGAGCCACGCCCCGCACCCGCGGACCGCGCGTTTTAGAGGGTTCGCGCGCGGCACGCAACCATAGCGACGGATTTGGCGCGCCCCTGCCCGGCACAGCGACGCCGCCCGGTGTACCAACTAGGCTGCAGCGCGGCGCGGCGCGGCTGCGCCCGGTCGCCGGTGCGAGGCCGCTTGCGTATCGTCCTTCATGTCCATCAGCTCGCGCAGCATCTCCCGGCCGCGCGACAGACGCGAGCGCACCGTGCCGATCGGGATGCCGAGGATTTTGGCAACCTCTTCGTAACGCATGCCTTCGAGACCGACCAGCAGGATGACCTGGCGCTGCTCTTCGGGCAGCCGGGCGATCGCCCGCTCGAGATCGCGCAATTGCAGGGACGCCCCGGCGTTGGATGCGGAGGTCAAAACCGGGGCCATGTCCTCGACCGGGACGGTGACGCCCTCGCGCACCGAGCGGCGGATGTCGTTGACGTGCTGGTTGTGCAAAATGGTGAAGAGCCAGGCGCGCAGATCCGTCCCCGGCTGCCACAGATGCTCCTTGGCGACGGCGCGCACCAGACAGCTCTGCACCAGATCGTCGGCGCGCGAGCCGTCGCGGGTCAGGGCCCGCGCATAGCGGCGCAGACGCGGGATTTCGGTTTCGAGAAGCCGCGCAAAATCGCTCATCAACGTCACCCTTGCAGTGGTTCGACCGCGAGCTCCCCCGGGGTCGTTGGCTGCGAGATTCATAGGGCGGCGTTGTAACCCCTTGATGTACCGTCTTCGCTCATTGGTAAAATGTTGTCTTGTTCGGTAACAGCAGGGATCCGGTTGGTAAGAACGGGCCGGACAGGTAAATGGCCGCCCAGCCCGGCGCACCCGCGCTGCGGCTGCGGCCGCCCTCCGATTGATCCCCGTCCTACCGCGATGCTACAATCTTTGGCCCGCATGTTGCGGTTATCAAAAAAGCGGGATGGAGGCTGTCGATGCGCGCCATGGACGTGATGACGACCCCGGTAATCACCGTCGATCCCGACACGACGGTGCGTGATCTGGCGAAGCTCTTATCCGAGCGGAACATCAGCGGGGTTCCGGTGTGCGAGGACGGTGACCGGCTGGTCGGCATCGTCAGCGAGGGAGACCTGTTGCACCGCGTCGAAACCGGCACCGAGCGGCGGCTGCAAAAGCGGCGCTCATGGTGGCTCGATTCGCTCGCCGCCGAAGAGGCAGCCGCCCGCGACTACGTCAAGGCGCATGGCCAGCGGGTCCGGGACATCATGAGCCGCGAGGTGATCAGCGTCGCCGACACGACCGATCTCGCCGAGGTCGCGATGCTGCTCGAAACCAGGCTGATCAAGCGCGTGCCGGTGGTCCGCGATGGCAAGCTCGTCGGCATTATCAGCCGGGCGAATCTGGTCCGCGCCTTGGCGACGACCAGCAGCGCGCCGGCCATCGTCGCCGATGCCGACGACCGCACCATCCGCGAAAGGCTGCTGCAAACCCTCAAGGGCCAGCGCTGGGCCAATGTCTGGGCGGCAGATATCATGGTCCGCGATCGGGTCGTCCATGTCTGGCTCTCCGACGACCAGCCGCCGGCGGAGCGGGACGCTTTGCGCGTCGCCGCCGAAAACGTCCCCGGGGTGCGCCGCGTCGAGGAGCACATCGTCCCCGCCCCGGTGGTGCCGGCGTTCTAAGCTGCCGGGCTAAGCTGCCGCGTCCCCCCGTTCGGCCTTGCTGCGGCGCGATGCGCTTGACCTTGCGGGCCATGCATAGTCTGGTCCGGCCGTCCTGACCGCTGCTCCGAAGGGCCGCACAATGCCGGGTCCGCTGCATGGGTACCGAATCGTCGATCTGACCTCGAACGTCTCGGGGCCGTTGGCGACGATGATCCTTGCCGACCAGGGCGCCGACGTGATCAAGGTCGAATCTCCCGATGGCGGCGATGCCACCCGTGCCGGCGGCAACCGCCGCGCCGGATTTACCGCGTCGTTCCTCAACAACAACCGCAACAAGCGCTCGATCGTCCTCGATCTAAAGCAGCCGGCAGCCGTCGCGGCCTTGCTGCGGCTGGCCGCGGGCGCCGATGTCTTTGTGCAAAATTACCGCCCCGGGGTCGCCGAGCGGCTCGGGGTCGGCGAGGACGCGGTGCGCGCGGCAGCACCGAGGATCGTTTATGTCTCGATCAGCGGTTTTGGCGAGATTGGCCCCTACGCCGAAAAGCCGGCCTACGACCCGGTGATCCAGGGGTTTTCCGGGCTGGCCACGGTGCAGGCCGGCTCCGACGAGGCTCGGCCGCGGCTGTTGCGCACGATCCTGCCCGACAAGCTGACTGCGATTACCGCCTCGCAGGCGATTACAGCGGCGTTGCTGGCGCGCGAGCGCACCGGCGAGGGGCAGCATGTGCGATTGTCGATGCTGGAGGCGGTGGTCGCGTTCCTGTGGAGCTCGGACATGGGCAGCCAGACCTTCATCGGCGACGCGCCGAGCCGGCAGGAGGCGGCGAGCGCGCTCGACCTGATCTACGAGACCGCGGACGGCTACATGACGGTGGCAGCTTTGACCGACCGGCAATGGGCGGGGTTGGCGCGTGCCGTCGAGCACCCCGAATGGGTCACGGACGAGCGGTTCAAGACGCCGGCTTTGCGCCAGCAGAACATCGACGAGCGGCTGCGCCTGACCCAGGAAGCGCTGCGCACCAGGCCGGCGGCCGAATGGCTCGCCAAGCTGACCGCGGCGCAGGTCCCCTGTGGTCCGGTGCTGACGCGCAATCAAGTCGTCCGCCATCCGCAGGTCGAGGCGCTGGGGCTCGTCGTCGGGACCGAGCACAAGTCAGCGGGGCCTTTGCGCCAAGCGCGGGCGGCGGCGCGATACTCACGCACACCAGCAGAAATCCGCCGCGGCGCCCCGGCGCTCGGCGAGCACACCCATGAGATCCTGGCCGAGCTTGGCTATTCGTCGGCGGAAATCGCGGCGCTGGGCGCGGCGGGCACCGAGAGGTCGTGAAACCCGCCTCAGCTCGGCGAGCCCGCTTCCCTCGATCTGCTGAGCGGTAAACCTGCGAGATCCCGGCCCAGGCTCGGGTCAAGGGCGCAGCAGCCCGCTGATCTCCTGCGCCTCGCGCAGCACCGGGTCGGCGATCGCATGGGCGCGCTCGGCGCCGCGGCGCAGCACCTGGTCGATATAGCCGGGATCGCGCATCAGCCGGCGCATCTCGCCGCCGATCCGCCCCAGCACCTCGACCGCAATCTCGGACAGCGCCTCCTTGAATTGCGAGAAGTTATGCCCCGCAAAGCGGGTGATCGCCGCCTCGCGCGAGAGGCCGGCGAGTGCGGCATAGATGCCGATCAGATTGTCGGCCTCGGGCCGCGGCTCCAGCTCGGCGGCGGTCGCGGGCAGCGGCTCGGGGTCGGTCTTGGCGCGGCGAATCTTCAACGAGATCGCGTCGGCATCATCGGTCATGTTGATGCGCGAATAATCCGAGCTGTCGGATTTCGACATTTTTTTGGTGCCGTCGCGCAGGCTCATCACCCGCGTCGCGGTGCCAAAAATCTGCGGCTCGGGCAATGGGAAGAAGTCGCGCTGGTAGCGGCGGTTAAAGGCGCCGGCGACATCGCGGGCGAGCTCGAGATGCTGCTTCTGGTCTTCGCCAACCGGCACATGCGTTGCCTTGTAGACCAGGATGTCGGCGGCCATCAGCACCGGATACGCGTAGAGGCCGAGCCCGGCCATCTCGCGGTCCTTGCCCGCCTTCTCCTTGAACTGGGTCATCCGGTTGAGCCAGCCGAGCGGGGTCAGGCAGCCGAGCAGCCAGCCGAGCTCGGCATGGGCGCTGACCATGCTCTGGTTGAAGATGATGCAGGTTTTAGTGTCGATCCCGGCGGCGATATAGGCCGCGGTCACCTCGCGGGTCGAGACGCGCAGCTCGGCCGGATCCTGCGGCAGGGTCAGCGCATGGAGATCGACGATGCAGAAGATGCACTCGAAATCATGCTGCAGCGCCACCCAGTTGCGGATCGCGCCGAGATAGTTGCCGAGATGCAGGTTGCCGGTCGGCTGGATGCCGGAGAAGATGCGGTTCATAGCGCCTGTTATCGCTGCCGGCGAGCGTGGGTCAAGCCGGTTGCCGGCGCAGCCGCCCCAAGAGATTGCGCCAGTCGGCGATGCCCAGCACCAGGGCCAGCACCGCGAAGGCGGCCAGTCCGGCGCCGACGAGCCCGAGCAGCGCCCCGATCCGCATCGCGGCCGGGCCGGCAAAGGCCGAGGCCCATGCCATGCGCAGCAGCGCCAGCACTGCCCCCATGCCGAGCGCCGCCACCCCGACCCGCGGCAAATTGCGCCGGGTCCGGCGGTCGAGCCGGAAATGCCCGCGCCGCAGCAGCAGCATCAATAAGGTCAGCGCATTCAGCCAGCCGGCGCAGGTCGTCGCCAATGCGATCCCGACATGCGCCAAAAACTGCATCAGCACGAGGGTTAGGATCAAATTGACCGCCATCGCCGCGACTGCGACCTTGACCGGGGTCGCGGTGTCGTGACGGGCAAAAAACGCCGGCGCGAGCACTTTGACCAGAACAAAGGCCGGGAGCCCCGCGGCGTATGCGGCGAGTGCCGCCGCGGTCGCGGCGGTGTCGGCCGGAGTGAACGCGCCGCGCTGAAACAGCACCGCGAAGATCGGGCCGGCCAGCACCGCCAGCGCCACCGCCGCCGGCAAGGTCAGCAGGACGGCGAGCTCAAGCCCGCGATTTTGCGTCGCAGCCGCGCCCGGAAGATCGCCGAGCCGCAGTTGGCGCGACAAGGGCGGCAGGATCGCTGTGCCGACGGCAATGCCGACCACCCCGAGCGGCAGCTGGTTCAGCCGGTCGGCGTAATAAAGGTATGAGACCGAGCCGCTTGGCAGGAACGAAGCGAGCGCCGTCGAGATCAACAGATTGACCTGCGTCACCCCGGCGCCGATCGCCCCGGGGCCCATAATGGCGAGGGTGCGGCGCACCCCGGGGGTCAGCCGCGGGCGCGGCAGACGCAAGGCCAGCCCGGCGCGAGCGCAAGACACCATCAGCCACAGGAACTGGGCGAGGCCGGCGCCGGTAATCGCCCAGGCGAGCGCGCGGCCGTCATGCCAGGCGAACCTTTCCATCAGCAACAGTGCAGCGATCAGCGACACATTGAGCAGGATCGGCGTCGCCGCGGCGGCGGCAAAGCGGTCGAGCGAGTTCAGCACGCCGCCCTGCAGGGCCACCAGCGCGATGAACAAGAGGTAAGGGAAGGTGATGCGAGCGAGCGCCACGGCGAGCGCGAACTTGGCCGGGTCGTCGGCAAAACCCGGTGCGATGACCCGCATCACCGCAGGCATGAAAATTTCGCCGACCAGGACAAAGATCAACAGTGCCACGAGCAGCACCGAGAGCGCATCCTCGGCAAACATGCGGGCCGCCTCCTTGCCGTGCTCGGCGACGGTGCCGGCGAACAGCGGGACAAAGGCAGCGCTAAAGGCGCCCTCGGCGAACAGGCTGCGGAACAGATTGGGCAGGCGCTGCGCCACAAAAAACGCGTCCGCCACCGGCCCGGCGCCGAGCAAGGCCGCGATCAGGATATCGCGGGCAAAGCCCATGACGCGGCTGAGGAGCGTGTAGGAGCCGACCGTCGCAACCGAACGCAGCAGGGTCATGTTGCGGGTTTAGTCGAAAACGACGCCCGAGCAAACCTCACCGGCAGCGGCACCCGATCGAATGATCCGTCGCGGCAGTCCCCGGCACGGCGGCAGCCGGGCGCTGGCCCGCCGCCGGCTGGCCGATAGGCCAGACCGACCCCAGGCAAATCTGAGTCAGGTTGCCGGAGAATCATCAGCCGCGCCGCGCCAAGCCTGTGCCTGGCTCACTGGCCCACCGGACCGCCAAGAACTGCCAAGTGTCGCGCGCACGCACCATGTCGGTATCATGTCGTCCGCGTTAACCCTCTTTTCGCGTTAGTCCGACCGCGATTTTGTGCTAAAGTCCATTTGCGATGAGACGCGCAAAATCTTCGACAACGCTGGACGGAAATTGGGGCGAATTGCTTGATAGCGAAGACCCGAGAGCAGGGTCTTCGGATCGGGCATTCGGACTCCTTTTCGGCGCGCTCTGCGGAGCAGCCGCCCTCCATTCCGCTTGGCGCGGCCGGAGCAGCGGGTTCGGCTGGGGAGCCGTCTGTGTGCTGTTTCTCGCGGCGGCGCTGTTTGCACCCGCCTTGCTCGGCCCGCTCAATCGCGGTTGGCGGCGCCTGGGATTGTTGCTGTCCAAGGTGACAACACCGATCGTCATGGGCCTGCTGTTCTTTGCCGTGCTGACTCCGGTCGGCGCCATCATGCGCGCGACCGGCAAGGATCCGTTGCGGCTGCGTTTCGATCGCGGCCTGCCGAGCTATTGGCTCGCCCGAGCCTCGCCGGCCGATCGGCAGACCTCGATGACCAGACAGTTCTGAGGGGCTTATGCTGGAATTCCCAAAGGAGCTCTGCCTCTTTCTCATCAGCCGCAAAAAGTTCTGGCTGATGCCGGTTCTCTTGATGGTCTGCGTGATCGGCGGGCTTGTGGTGCTGGTCGAGGGCTCGGTGATCGCTCCATTCATCTATACTCTGTTCTGAGGCGGCTGGCGCCGGCGCGGCGACCGCGCGGCCCCGGCGACATTTCGCGGCGTCCAGATACTCAGCGGTTGTTCAGCGGTTGATCGTGATCCGGGCAGGCAGGCCTCGGACTTTGGAGGAAGATCAATGCGCATCCTCGGCATCTCGGCGTTTTATCACGACGCCGCGGCGGCATTGGTGGAGGACGGCCGGGTCGTCGCGGCGGCACAGGAGGAGCGCTTTACCCGCCAGAAATACGACAGCCGCTATCCCAAGAACGCCATTGCCTATTGCCTGGCCGAAGCCGGCATCGGTCTTCACGAGGTCGACCATGTCGCCTTTTACGACAAGCCGCTGTTAAAGTTCGAGCGCCTGCTCGAAACCTATCTGGCCTTCGCCCCGCACGGCTTTCGCTCGTTTCGCATGGCGATGCCGCTGTGGCTCAAGGACAAGCTCTTTCAAAAACGAAAACTCAGCGACCGGCTGAAGGAGATGGCGCCCGGCTTCGACTGGAACAGCCGGCTGTTGTTTTCCGAGCATCATCTGAGCCATGCCGCCTCGGCTTTTTTCCCATCCCCCTACGAGGATGCGGTCATTTTGACCATGGACGGCGTCGGCGAATGGGCGACGACATCGGCCGGGGTCGGCCGCGGCAATCAGATCACGATGCTGAAGGAGATTCATTTTCCGCACTCGCTCGGCCTGCTCTATTCCGCCTTCACGTATTTCACCGGCTTCCGGGTCAATTCCGGCGAGTACAAGGTTATGGGCCTTGCCCCCTATGGCGAGCCGCGCTTTGCCCAAACCATTCTCGACCATTTGATCGATCTGAAGGAGGACGGCACCTTCCGGCTCAACCAGGAATACTTCGACTACTGCACCGGTTTGCGGATGACCAACGAAGGCTTTGCCGAATTGTTCGGGGTCCCGGCGCGAAAGCCGGAGGAATGGCTCGAGCCGGTGCACATGGATCTCGCGGCCTCGATCCAGAAGGTCACCGAGGAAGCAATCCTGCGCCTCACCCGCTCTCTCGCGGTCGAAACCGGCGCGCGCAATCTGTGTCTCGCCGGCGGGGTGGCGCTCAATTGCGTCGCCAACGGCAAGGTGCTCCGCGACGGCCGTTTCGACAATATCTGGGTGCAACCGGCCGCCGGGGATGCCGGTGGATCGTTGGGGGCGGCCCTCGCCGCCTATCATCTCGAACTCGACCAGCCGCGCCTCTTGTCCAACGAAATCGACGGCATGTCGGGAAGCTATCTCGGCCCCAGTTTCGCCGCCGACGAGATCCGGCAACGACTGACCGCCGTCGGCGCAGCATTCGCCGAGTTCGGCGACGACGAGGTCATTGGCCGCTCCGCTTCGGCGCTCGCCGACGAAAAAGCAGTCGGCTGGTTCCAAGGCCGCATGGAATTCGGTCCGCGGGCATTGGGCTCGCGCTCGATCCTGGCCGATGCGCGCAGCCCCTCGATGCAGCGCACCCTCAACCTCAAGGTCAAATACCGCGAAAGCTTCCGGCCCTTCGCCCCCTCAGTGCTGCGCGAGGATGTCGATCAGTGGTTCGAGCTCGACGCTGACAGCCCCTACATGCTGATGGTCGCCGATGTTGTCGAATCGCGCCGCCGGGCGATGAGCGAGGCCGAGCGAAGCCTCTTCGGGATCGACAAGCTGAACGTGCCGCGCTCGGATATTCCGGCGGTCACCCATGTCGACTATTCCGCCCGCATCCAGACCGTCCACCGTGAGACCAATCCGCGCTATCACGCGCTGCTGACCCGGTTCAAGGCGCTGACCGGCTGCCCGGTTCTGGTCAACACCAGCTTCAATGTGCGCGGCGAGCCTATCGTGTGCACGCCGGAGGACGCCTTCCGCTGCTTTATGGGCAGCGAGATCGACGTGCTCGTCGTCGGCAACTGCTTTCTGCGCAAGGAGGACCAGGACCCTGCGCTGCGCCTCGACTACCGCGACCGCTTCGACCCCGATTGATCGGAGGAGCTCTGCCGATGCGCAGCCCCGGCCCGCCGAACCGCTTCGAGCGACTGTCAGCCTGGCAGCGCGGGGCGGTGCTCGCCGGCACCACGCTGATCATCTGCTGCCTGCTGCTGCTCGCCGCGGAAGCCGCAGTCCGGATTCGCAGCGCGATGCGATACGGCGGAACGTTTTGGGGGATTGAGGAGACCTACCAGACCGATCCGGCCACCCGGCTGCGCATCCCCGTTCCAAACAGCCGCTTTGGCGCGATCCGGATCAACTCATTCGGCTTCCGCAGCCCGCAGATCGCCAGGGAGAAACCGGCCGGCCGATTGCGCGTCGCGTTTCTTGGCGCTTCTACGACGTATTGCGCCGAGGTCAGCAGCAACGCGATGACCTGGCCGGCGCTGGTGGTAAAAGCGCTTCACCAGCATTGGCCGGCAGTCGATCTCGACTATATCAACGCCGGCGTGCCCGGATACACGGCACAGGCGTCGTTGCGCCGATTAAAGTTGCAGGTGGCGCAGTTCAAGCCCGATCTGATCGTCATTTATCACGCTACAAACGATCTGAGCGCGAACAGCTACCAACTGGCGCACGAGCAGGGGGTAGCGCCCCGGCGTCAGGAGGCGGATATGGGCTGGTTGAGCCGGCACTCGCTTCTCGTTTATCTGATCGACAAGAACCTTGAAGTCATGCGTCTGCAGCGCCAGGCAACAAACCCCACCGCCAAAATAACACTGGACCAGGCCCGCCTCGATTCCGACTTTCGTCGAGATTACACCGATCTGGTCGTCGGCAGCCTAAAAGTCGCCAAGCTGGTTGCGACAGTGACGTTTTCTCCGCGCATTCGTTTGTCGGAAACACCCAAAGAACGTCGAGAAGCGGCAGTTACCGACCTTTATTACATGCCGTATATGACCCCGTCCGACCTGCTCGCCGGCTATACCGGATACAACCAGGTGATCCGCGAGGTGGCCAAATCATACGGGGCCGTGCTGGTCGGTAACGAAGATGCGATCCCGGCGGACCGCGAGCATTATGTCGATTCGGTGCATTTTACCGATGCCGGCAGCATTGCGATGGCGAACCGGGTGGCAGCGGCGCTGATCGCGTCGCCGCGCGTGCAGTTTCTGGTGGCGAAGACCGCCGGGGCGGTTGCGCGCGCTACCCAGCCACCTGGCTGAGCGCCTGGCCGTGCGCTTCGCCCGGCCGGATCGCGACTACCCGCTTCCGCCGGGTCGTTTCGTCGCGATAGCGATCGTGATCACCCCGGCGCTGCCCGCTCGATCGGGCACTAGCGTTGCGCGCGCCCACTCGATCGTTCTCTATCACCGAATGAGCGTGTGCGCGGTTTGGCTGAACAGGATCCGCCGTTCGGCCTCGGTCGGCGGGGCGGAGCGACGCAGCTCCTTGCCGAGATCCACCCCCCGCTGCACGGCGGGGCGCTGTTTGATCGTCTCGCGCCAGCGCGCGACATTCGGAAACGCGTCGAGCGGCTGGCCAAGCGGCTTCGCGATCAGCACCCACGGCCATGACGCCATGTCGGCGATCGAATATTCGCCGAGGATGAATTCGCGCCCATCGAGGCGGCGCTCGAGCACGCCAAGACAGCGGTTGTACTCGTCGGCGTAGCGCTTGTGGGAATAAGGGTGCTCGCCTTGCGCATAATTGACAAAGTGGCTGAGCTGGCCAGCCATCGGGCCGAGATTGCCGACCTGCCAGAACAGCCATTCCAGGGTTTCCTTGCGGCCCCGCTTGCTGTGCGGCATAAACCGTCCGGTCTTTTCGGCGAGGTGGATCAGGATCGCGCCGGATTCGAACACCGGCACGGGGCCGTCCCCCGAATCCGCTGGCGCATCGTAGTCAATGATCGCCGGCATCCGGTTGTTCGGGCTGATCGCCAGGAATTCGGGCTTGAACTGGTCGCCGCCGCCGATATTGACCGGAATCATGCGATAGTCGAGACCGCATTCCTCAAGCATGATCGCGATTTTCCAGCCGTTCGGCGTCGGCCAATAATAAAAATCGATCATTGCGAGCCACCCTGACAGCGGGAGCGGGGACAGGCTGAACCAACCCCGGCTCAGATCGCAGGTCAAGCGATAGATTGGGCTAGCGGCGCGGCGCTGCCGCGGCGACCTCGTCGATCGCGGCGAAGAGTTGCGCCACTGGCTCGCGCGGGAGGCCGCGGGTAACAAAGACCAGGCGCGAGCGGCGATCGGCGTCGGGCCAGTCCTCGAGCTCGACCGGCGGGTGGGCGACGTGCTGCACCGCGTGGACGACCACCGGCCCGCGACATTCGGCAATCGCGAGGATGCCCTTGACGCGCAGCAGATCGGCGCCGCGCAGCGCGGTCAACACTGCCATCGCCTGCTCAAAGGAGGCCCAGGGAAGCGGTGCATCGAACAACAGCGCAAAGCTCTCGATGCCGTCCAGATCGTGCGTGTGCGCGACCCCGCCGAGGTCGAAGGCGCGCCGCGGCGCCGCCGGCTCGTCGAGCACAAACGCCGGTGCGACGGCGCCATTCGCCGCGATTTCGATCGGCGCGGCGGTTAGGGCCGCAATCTGCTTGGCCAGACGCCCGGTCGCATCGGCGGTGGCGAGATCGCCCTTGGTCACGACAATGCGATCGGCGAGCGCCACCTGCTTGCACGCTTCGGCCCTGTGCTTGAGATTGCTTTCGCCGGCAACCGCATCGACCACCGTGACCAACGCTTGCAGATAGAATTCGCGGCCGAGCGCGCGGTCGGTGGCAAAGGTCTGCAACACCGGCGCGGGATCGGCGAGCCCCGAAGTCTCGATAATCACCCGCTCAAAGCTCGGCACAGCACCGCGGGCGCGGTCGGCGAACAGGGCGCGCAGGGTCTCTTGCAGATCGGTGCGCACATTGCAGCACAGGCAGCCATTGCCGAGCAGCACGGTGACGTCGCTGCTCGCCCGCAGCAATGCCTGATCGATGCCGATTTCGCCGAATTCGTTGACCACGATCGCGGTGTTGGCGCCCTCGGGCCGGGCCAACAGCGCGCGGATCAACGTGGTCTTGCCCGAGCCCAAAAACCCGGTCACCGCTATGACCGGCAGCCGCGGCCCGCGCGCCCGGCGCTGGCGCCGCCCAAACGGCAGCGCGTCCTTTCCGGCAAACAGCGATTGCGGCCCCGTCATTCGGCTATCGTCGCCCCGCGAAAGCGGGGGTCCAGAGCTTGCCCCTGGCTTGAACAGGGGGCGGCCGCCGACGGGGCAGCATTCCGGATTCCCGCTTTCGCCGGGAATGATGATTAGTCCTTCGACACTCACAGATCATTTCTGTCGAATGTCAGAAATCCATTTCGAGCGTGTAGAGGCCGCCGACATGGCGGTCCACTGTGTAGACGATCTGGCGCTCGTCGACGAACACGTCGTTGATCTGAATGGCCCCGCTCGGCGCCCTGGCCGGTGGCTCCGGCACAAAATACCCGACTTCCGCCGGCTGGTAAGGGTTTGACGTATCATAGGCGCGCAGCCCGCCATTGAAATAGGTGGCGAGCACAATGCGATCGGACTTCCACGCATTCGGCTTTGGCAGGTTCTCGTAAAGATTGTGCGCGCCATAGCGGGCGCCCGGCCGCATATAGTGTTCGAGGGGCGGCAATGGGCAGGTCGCGATCGGCACCGGGTTGGTTTCGTCGCGGCCATCGACGATCCAGACGAGCTTGGGCCAATCCGCACCCTCGGTCCGGGTGCATTCGTCGCTGACGATATAGAGGCCGCGATCGAAAAACGGCACCACGGTATGGGTGAAGCCGAAATAGGGCGGGTGGTAGTCCCAGCGCGCCACCATCTTGGGATGCGTCTTGTCGGCGATGTCGAGGGTGATCAGCCCGCCGTCGATATAGCCGAGATAGGCGCGGTCCGGGCGCTCGGGGTAGACGTTGGTGTTGTGCGGGCGAAAGCCGGTGTCGGCATTTTCCGGATGGCGCGTCGGCGGCGGCGCGCTGTCGCCCTCGCGGGTGCCCGGCAGCCACCAGCGGCCAACCTCGACCGGCCTCGACGGGTTCTTGACGTCGATAATCCGGTAGAACTGGTCGTCCTTCGGATGGGTCGGGCGAAAATCGGGAGCCCCCGAGCTCATATGGATGTACTCGCCGTCGGCAAACCACAGCTGATGGACGCCGCGCGAAGTTTCCCCCGAACAATCGAAAAACGTGATCGAGCGCGGGTTCTCCGGTTCCGAGATATCGAACAGCTCAAACCCGGCCGGCTGGAGGCCCGGCATCGTCGTCTGGTAGGCCACCGCCATAATGTCGCCGACGGTTTCAAGCGAATTCGAGCGCATATGCGATTGCGGCAAGTCGCGGCGGGCGACGATCTTTGGCGCACGTGGGTCGCTGACATCGACCGCGGTGAAATTCTTTGGCGCGCTTTCGTGCGCGAGCCACAGGATGCGCCGGCCGTCCTTGGCGATTTGGATCGACATGCCCTCGCCGATCCCGCCAAAGCCGTCGAGCTCGTGGTGCGCCAGCTGCCGAAAATTCCAAATCGCCGTCTCGGCCATCAATCGACTCCTCGAATTTGCCAGAGGTTTCTAATGCACCCGCACTGCGCGCGATGGCGCACCGTTGCGCTGCGAGGGCACAGCCGTCAAGGGGGTGCAACGCCCGATGCGCCGACACCAGCGTGAGTGACTCGCCGGGCGTGTTGGGCGATTCGACCGCGGGTCTATGGCGCCAGGTGAGCCCTCGGGCCACACCAATCCCCACGCTGCGATTTGTCAGGGCCCTTTAACCATAAGATAAGGATTGGGGACGATATCATAACAGGCCGCCGAGGGAGGGTCGCTATTTCGGGCGGGTTTGACGAGTTGTAGGCTGAAATGGTTAATGCGTTGTAGCGGGCGGATCGGCAATCGGACGCGGTCAAATGAAGCACTTTGCACTTTTCACGCTGGCGCTGGCGCTCGGGCTGCCGGCTGGCGCGGCCTTGGCGGCAACCTCCGCGACGACGTTGCGCGTGATCCCCCAGGCCGACCTTCGGGTGCTCGATCCGATCTGGACCACGGCGAGCGTCACGCGAAACTATGGGTATATGGTTTACGACACGTTGCTGGCACTCGACAGCCACTTCAAGCCGCAGCCGCAGATGGTCGATCATTGGACGGTGAGCCCGGACCGGCTCACCTACACTTTCACCCTGCGCGACGGGCTCAAATTTTCCGACGGCCAGCCGGTCACCAGCGCCGATTGCATTGCGTCGCTCGAGCGCTGGAGCAAGCGCGACCCACTCGGCCAGACGCTTGCCTCGGTCTTGGCCGAGTACCGGACCATCGACGGCCAGACCTTTTCGATCGTCCTGAAACAGCCGTTTCCACTGCTGCTCGATGCGCTGGGCAAACCCGACAGCAACGTTCCCTTCATCATGCCCCAGCATGTCGCCGAGACCAGCGCCCAACAGCAGATCAAGGACACCACCGGCTCCGGCCCGTTCAAATTCGTCAAGAGCGAATGGGAGCCGGGTCACAAGGTCGTCTTTGTCAAAAACCCCGAATATCTGCCGCGCAAGGAGCCGCCAAGCTGGGCCGCAGGCGGCAAGGTCGCCCGCGTCGATCGCGTCGAATGGCTCTATATTCCCAATTCCGGCACCGCGCTGGCGGCGTTCACCGCGGGCGAGGTCGATTGGTGGGAGAACCCGCCGCCCGACTTTTATCCGTTGCTCGCCGCCGATCCGAAGGTGAAGCTCGTCCAGCAGAGCCCGTTCCGCGTCGGCGGGCTGCTGCGCTTCAATGAGCTGCTGCCGCCATTCGACAACGAAAAGATGCGGCAGGCTTTGCTCTACGCCGTCGACCAGTCCGAATATATGTCGGCGGTGGCTGGCGACAAAAAATATTGGAACATCTGCGACAGCTTTTATAGCTGCGAAGGGCCGATGGCGACCGAGGCCGGGGCAGCTCCGCTCAAAGGACCGCGTGATCTGGACAAGGCGAAGGAGTTGATCAAGGAGGCCGGATATCACGGCGAAAAGGTCGTGCTGCTTGATCCGACCGATTTTCCGACCATCCACGCCCTGGCGCAGGTGACCAACGACCTGCTGCGCCGGCTCGGCATCAATGTCGAGCTGCAGGCGATGGATTGGGGCACCCTGGTGTCTCGCCGCGCCTCCAAGGCGCCGATCGACCAGGGCGGCTGGAACATTTTTCTGACGACATTTCCCGGAATCGCGATCCTCGACCCCGCGGTCAATGCGCCGCTGCGCGCGAACGGCGCCGCGTCCTGGCCCGGATGGCCGGACGATCCGATCATCGGCAAGCTGCGCCGCGACTGGATCTTTGCACCCGACGAGGCCCAGCGCAAAATCATCGCCGCCAATCTGCAGCGCGAGGCCTTTAAGAGCGTGCCCTATATCCCGACCGGCGAATTTTCGGCGCGCGAGGCGTTCCACACCAATCTCAGCGGGGTCGATATCGGCCCGGCGATGTTCTTGTGGAGCGTCGAAAAAAACTGAGCAATCGTCCGCGGTCGGGCGCCCCCTCGGCGCATCGCGCGCCGATCGGCTCGCCGCCGAAGAGCTAAGCGGCGCTGCGCATCTCCGCGATGATCCGGGCGGCGGCGCGCGCCGGGTCGTCGCTTTTGACGATCGGGCGGCCGACGACCAGATAATCGGCCCCGGCGGCGATCGCTTGCGCCGGAGTTCCCGAGCGCTTGTGGTCGTCGCGCGACGAGCCGGCCGGCCTGACGCCGGGGGTGACGACCAGCAAGCCTTCGGTTCCGGCCGCCCGGCGGATCTCGCGCGGATTGTCCTGCGGCGCGGCGATGATCCCATCGCAGCCACAATTTGCGGCCATCCTGGCGCGATCGACGATCAGCTCGGCCAGGCTACCGTGATGGCCGAGCTCGCGCAGCCCGCTCGCGTCGAGGCTGGTCAGCACCGGCACCACCAGAACTCGCAGATTGCTCCCGCTTTTGCCTTCGGCGGCAGCCTTGATGATGTCTCCATCGCCGTGCACGGTAACAAAGCTGACGCCGCGCTCGGCCGCCCGCGCGACGCCCTGTTTGACCGTTTCACCGATGTCGAACATCTTGGTGTCGAGAAAAATCTTCTTGTCCTGAGCGAGCAGGTCGTCGACCAGCCGTTCGAAGCCGGCGGCGAATTGCAGCCAAAGCCCGAGCTTGAAAAACGACGCGACGCCGTCGAGCTTGGCGATCAGCGAACGCGCCTCGGCGATGCTCGGCACGTCGAGTGCCACGATCAGGCGATCCTCGATCCGTTCGGGAACGGCGCGGGGAGTGGCGACGGGGCTCATCTGTTCACTCGGCTCGGGGCGGCCGGCCACGACAGCTGCTGTGTTCGCGGCCGGCTAACGGCGCAGCGGGCTATGGCGACCTGGGAAATCGCCGCGGGTCGCGGCGAGGATCGCGACCGGGTAGGCGTATTCGAGACGGTCGCCGTCGCGAATTACCGGGATGCCGAGCCGGTCGTCCTCGGCCGAGGCCGCAAACATCTCGACGATCTTGGCCTCGTCGCCCGGGTTTGGGAACGAGCGGGCGAGCAGGTTCTTAACCTCGTCGCGCAACTCCGAGTGGCGGATGTCGGGCTCGCCGAGACCCGCGGCCCGGAACAGATCTTGCAACTCGCTGAGCGGCAGGGCGCGGACATGCGACGGGTCGCGCAATTTTTCGAGCCGGTTGAACGCGGCGGCCTTGACCGGATCGGCCGAGGCGCAGCTGTCGATGACCAAGACCCGGCCGCCCGGCGCGCACACCCGCGCCATCTCGGCCATGACCGCGGCGGGATCGGGGAAATGATGCACGGCAAAGCGGGTCGCGACGATGTCGAACGACGCATCGGCAAAGGGCAGCGAAGTGACATCGCCTTCGCGCCAGCTGACGTTCGCGACCCCCTTCTCTGCCGCCAATTGGCGCGCGCGGTCGAGCATTGCCGGGGTCATGTCGATACCGGTCGCATGCTTGACGTGCGCGGCGAAGGCGCAGACCACGATGCCGCCGCCGCAGGCGACGTCAAGCACAGTGTCGCCCGGCCTGGGCGCCGCGGCATCGACGATGATCTTCAGCGCGTCGGCATCGGCGATCGGCCGCGCGGTGCTGAACGGTGTCGCCTGGCGGGTGAACTGATCGCGGATCAGGCTGCTGTGCGCTTCGTCTGGCATCGCCTGCGAGGCCTCTCTTCGGTTGCGCGATCCGCCCGCGGGCGGCATGCTGCTCAAGTGCACCTTAGCCTGAATTGCCGCGGCACGGCAGCACTCCATCTTTTCGCCAGATGACGAAGCATCGGCGGCGATAACAATGATCGCTATCGGGCACGCGGGCCCTGCATTGCTGGCGTCGTTTTTGGCCTCTTCGGTCGAATGCGTCGAGGCGCTTACAGTTGTGCTTGCGGTCGCCGCGGTGCGCGGCTGGCGCCCGGCGCTGATCGGCGCGGGGCTGGCGGGGATACTGCTGGCAGTGCTGGTCGCCATCTTGGGGGCTGGGCTCGGCCTCGTCCCGCTCGCCTCGCTGCAGACCGCGATCGGCATCCTGTTGCTGCTGTTCGGCATGCGCTGGCTGCGCAAAGCAATCCTGCGCGCCGGCGGGGTCATCGCGCGGCGCGACGAAGCAGCCAATTACGCATGCGAAACCGTGACCTTGCGGAGCGCGCTCGGGAACGCCGGTGGATGGGATGCGATCGGCATCGCGACCAGCTTCAACGCGGTGACCTTGGAGGGGATCGAGGTCGTATTTATTGTCATCGCGGTCGGCGCGGCCGGCGGCGCCCTGGTGCCGGCGGCAGTGGGCGCGCTCGCCGCCGCGGCGGTGGTGGCCGCGGTTGGCGTCGTGCTGCACCGCCCGCTGGCGCGGGTGCCGGAAAACGCGCTCAAATTTGCGGTCGGCGTCATGCTGGCGAGCTTTGGCACGTTCTGGATCGGCGAGGGCTACGGCCTGCCCTGGCCGGGCGGCGATCTCTCGATGCTCTGGCTGATCGCCGGCTATCTGGCCGTTTCCCTGCTTTGCGTTACAGCGGTGCGCCGCATCCGCGGCCGGCTAGCACCCGCCGCGGCCGGTTAAGGAGCGTTGCGATGGCGCGGATCAAGGCGATCGGGCGCGAAATCCTCGGCCTATTCGTCGAAGATGCCTGGTTCACGGCGGCGCTGGCGATCTGGGTGGCGCTTGCCGCGGCGGCGCGGCCATGGTGGCGGGGTATGCCGTGGGTCGGCGCGGTCGCGCTGTTCGCCGGCTTTGCCCTGATCCTGTGCGACAGCGTGCTGCGCGCCGCCCGTCGCGGCTGATGCTGCAGAGTGCCGGGGCCGCAGCGGGGCGGCGTCTCGCGGCCGCCGCTCACGGCAATGTGATCCGCAAGTCAGCCATGCCAAAGCGAAGCTACATCGGTCAGCAGCCTTTGCCTATTTATCGCATTGCAGCACGGGCGGAACATACGGTGAAGAGCAATGCCTGAAGAGTTTGGAAGCGTAGGCCGGCTGCGCGCCCCTGAGCAGTCTTTTGCCAGCTGGCGCATCGTCGCGGCGGCGTGGGCCGTCGTGATCGTCGCGCTAATGCTGTTAGCCGGCGTCCAAGCCTTGGCCTCGCGCCCGGTGGTGTCGGTGCCCTACGATTATTCGGGCGTCGTCATTCCGCGCCACGACCTGAGCTGCGCTGCCCCCAATGCCGGCACGGCGCCGAGTTCGTCGTGCCAAGGCGATATTGATAGCGAGATCGAGCGGGCCGAGGCCTCGTATTACGGCTGGTGAGCCGCCGCTACCGGCGGGCCGGTTGAGACGGCGGGGGCGGGGGTCGGCTGCTGCTGTGCCGCCACCGCGGCAAGCTGATCCGAAATCTGCGCGGCAGACACCCGGATCGGTTTTTGGTCGCCGGCTGGGTCAGTAAAGGTGACCGTGGCCCCGTGCCGGCTAGCCTGCAATTCGCGTTCGGGGATGTCGGCAGCGAATTCCTCGGCATAGGAGCAGCCGTCGCCGTCGCAAACAATCTCCATATGGCTGATCGGGATAAAGCGAAGCACCCGCCCGTCCGCGTCATGCGCGGCATTCCAATTGCGCTCCTTACCGTCATAACTGTCGGCGACGTAGAGCTGATCGACCGTCCGGCCGGTCTTGCGATCGACAATACTGCGCAGGCAATAAAAATTGGTCCCCGGGATGCCGAGAAAAAGCGGCGCGTGCTGCGCCTTCGCCCCGATCAGCTCGACAAACCGCCCGGACTGGTGCTCGCGCACCGCAACGTCTTGCGCGGGGCCGGTTAACGAGCCTGAACCCCCACCGGGCGGGGCGAACGGCGCGCAACCGGCCAGCGCCGCGCCGACCAGGATCACGAGCAAGGTTGACCGGCAGCCGGCGGCGCTCATCTGTTTCGATCGATAATCGCCGCATTGTCCTCGCCGAGGCTTGGGGCCGATTTGACAAAGGGCGGCCGGACGCCATCGAAGGACAGCGGCAGCCCGACCAAGGACAATTGCTGGTCCGCAGAGCACGCCCGCAGGTGCTGGATGATGCCGAGCGCTTGCGTCTGCGCGTCCGCCACCACTTGGTCCACACGCTGCAGCGGGCCGTTCGGGATGCCGGCGGCATCGAGGCGCGCGGCCCAGGAGGCGATCGGCTTGGCCGCAAAAATCGGCTCGAGGATCGGCACCAGGATTTGACGATTGACCACCCGGTCCTTGTTGGTGCGAAAGCGGGGGTCCTCCGCCAACTCGGGCCGGGCGATCGCATCGCACAGGCGGCGGAACAGATTGTCGTTGCCGGCCGCCACCATGATCGCCCCGTCGGCGGCGGCAAACGCCTGATAGGGCACTATCATGTCGACCCCAGAACCCTGCCGCGCCGGGATCTCGCGATTGACCAGATGGGCGGCGATCGGGATCGTCATCCAGGCGAGCGCCGTCTCGTAGAGCGAGGTGTCGACCACCCCGCCGCGGCCGGTGCGCCGCCGCTCGTCCAGCGCCGCCAGGATGCCGATCGCCGACCACATCCCGGTGGCGAGATCGACGATTGACACCGCGACCCGCACCGGCGGGCGGCCATCCTCGCCCATCAGGCTCATCAGCCCGCCATAAGCCTGCATCAGTGGGTCGTAGCCGGGCCGGTCGCGCAACGGCCCTACCGCGCCAAACGCGCCGAGATTGCAATAAACGAGGCCCGGTTTCTGAGCGAGGAGTGAGGCGGCGGACAGGCCGGCGCGGTCGAGCGCGCCGAATTTGAGGTTGTGGATCAAGACGTCGGCGCGGTCGAGGATCAGCGCCTTCAGCTGCTCGACCTCGGCTGGGGCGGTGAGGTCGATCGCAATCCCGCGCTTGCCCCGGTTGACCGCGTGGAAGCAGGTCGCCGCACCCTCGGCAAAGGGTGGCCCCCAGCCGCGCGCGGCGTCGCCCGAGCGCGGGTTCTCGACCTTGATCACCTCGGCGCCGAGCTCGGCAAGGATCATCCCGGCATAGGGTGCCGCGATGCTCTGGCCGATTTCAATCACGACGAGGCCGGAAAGCGGGCTGCTGCTCGACATCGAAACTCCGTTCAGGACGAAAATCACCGGGCGGTCGGCGAAATGCTTATTACCACAGATCTTCGACAGGCGCCGGGCTGGCGCGGTGTGCCTCGCCCGCGCGGCTTGCCGACGGCACCCCACCGTGCTATGCGACAGACTTGGCGATAATCAATAAGCCATTGCGAGGAAACGCCAATGCGCTTCGGCTTTTTCGACCAGCTCCCGTGCGCGAGCGGCTTTTCCGAGGCGCAGCGCTATCGCGACATCCTCGCCCAGATCGAGCTTGGCGACGAGATCGGGTTTGATGCGGTGTGGCTCGGCGAGCTGCATTTCAGCCGCGCCTTTTCCATTCTCGCCGACCCGCTGATGGTGTTGGCCGCGGCGGCGCAGCGCACGCGGCGGATTCGCCTCGGCACTGCGGTAACCCTGTTGCCGCTGCACAACCCGGTCAGGATCGCCGAGGCTGCGGCAACCGCCGATATCCTCAGCAACGGCCGGATCGAGCTCGGCTGCGGGCGCGGCACCGCACCTTTGCACTACGCCGGCTATAACATCCCGCAGGATGAGAGCCGCGAGCGCTTTGACGAGGCGCTCGACTTCATCATCGGCGCCTGGACCAACGAACGGTTTTCCTATCAGGGCAAATATTTTTGGGCCGAGGAGCTGAGCGTGGTCCCGCAGCCGGTGCAGCGGCCGCATCCGCCGGTGCGGATCGCCGCCAACAGCCCCGACACCTTTCCATTCGCGGCGCGGCGCCGCTTGCCGATCTTCGCCACCCCGCTGATCAACCCACCGGACAAGCTGAAGGAGGGCCTCGCGGTCTACCGCAGCACACTGCCGGGCGGCGACACCGCGCTGGCCTTTCCAGTGCATGTGACCACCAGCCGGGCGCAGGCGCGCCAGGACAGCGAGGCCGGGCTGATGCGCTTTCTGCGCGAGGCCGCGGAACGGCTGGCACCCTTGGGCCAGAGCGACATCAAGAGCTTCGAAGCCTTCCGCCAAGTGCTGGCGCGGATCGAGCGGGTAACCTTCGACGACATGGACCGCGAGATGGGCGTGTTCGGCGACCCCGATTATTGCATCGACCGGGTGCAGGCCCTGAAGCGCGATTACGGCATGGACGAGTTCATCTGCTACTTCAACCAGGGCGGGATCATGGACCACGCGATGGTGCGCCAATCGATGACCCGGTTCGCCGAGGAGGTCATGCCGCACTGCCGCTGACCGAGAGCCGTGGCGCCTTGTTGCGCGCAGCGCGGGCACAAATGTTGATCAGGAGGAGCCGGGCATTCCGGATGGGTCACGTGCCGCATGACAGATCGCGTGGATGATGATCTCGGTCTGCGTCGCCTCATAGAAAACCAGGTAGGGGTAGGGCATCGTCATGATCCGGCGGATGGCAGGATCGTTCGTGCGCCGGCCTATGTGGGGATGCAGCAACAGAAGATCGGTAACAGCCTTGATGCGAGCCTGAACCCGCCGTGCGCTCTGAGGCGAATGGGCGGCAATGTAGTCGAGGGTCGCGCTAAGGTCGCAAGCGCCGGGCGGGTATAGCGAAGCCTCACAGACGGTGTTTTGCCCACACCGCCCGCACCTGCTCATCGCTCGCAAATTCGCCATGGGCCGCGGCGGCTTTGGAGGCGGCGACAGCAGCTTGCTGATCGGGCGTGAGCGGCACCGGCGGTTCATCATCCGCGCCGGCCAGACGGAGAACAACATGGGCGATGTCGTCTTGCACGTCCGGGGAAAGATTGCGCACAGCGTCGAGCGCCAGATCGAGAAGTTTTGTCATTGATGATAGCGCGATGTTTATGCCTCGTTGGCTCCAAAGCTAATGCCTGTGCTCCCCAGCGTAAAGCATTGAGCCCTGTGACGGTGGTCAGGAAGCGGGCCATGCGGTAGCCAGGGGACATCATCGCTGATGCGAAGCCCAAGGTCGATTCGGGATTAGAGAACGCCTATACCCGTCTTGGCGCGGCAATCGAAGTGAATCTCGAAAATCCGAGCCGGAACCCCCGCCGCCGGCGAATGCTCGCAAAGGCGCTTGCTGATGGGGAAAGGGACGCGGTCAGACGGTGCGCTTGGCGAAAAAGCGGTTTTCCGGGCGGGGCAGGCCGAGATTCTCGCGCAGCGTCCGGCCCTCGTATTCGCGGCGGAAGAGGCCGCGGCGCTGCAATTCCGGCACCACGCGGTCGACAAAATCGTCGAGGCCGCCTGGGACATAAGGGAACATGATGTTGAACCCGTCGCAGGCCTCGCCGTCGAGCCATTCCTCCATCTGATCGGCGATCGTCGCGGGCGTGCCGACCAAGGCGTGGCCGCCATAGCTGCCGGCGATCCGCGCCAGTTCCCGCACCGTCAGATGGTCGCGCCGCGCCCGGTCGATGACCCGCTGGCGGCCGCTTTTGCTGGCGTTCGATTCCGGGATTTCGGGCAATGGCCCATCGAGATCAAACCCGGAGGCGTCGTGGCCGAGGGCGATCGACAATGAGGCGAGGCCGCTGTCGGGATGCACCAGGCTGTCGAGCAAGGCCCGCTTGTCGCGCGCCTCGGCGACGCTGTCGCCGACCACGACCAGCGCGCCGGGCATGATCTTCAGGTGCTCGGGGTCGCGCCCGAGCCGCGCCATTCGGCTCTTGACATCGGTATAAAAGCGCTGCGCGTCGGCGAGGCTGCCGCCGCTTGCGAAGATCATCTCGGCGGTTTCGGCGGCGAGCTGGCGACCGGCCTCGGACGCGCCGGCCTGTACGATGACCGGCCAGCCCTGGACCGGCCGGGCGATGTTGAGCGGGCCGCGCACCGAGAAGAATTCGCCCTGGTGGTCGAGCACGTGCAGCCGCTCGGGGTCGAAATAGATGCCGCGTTCGGCGTCGCGGATAAAGGCGTCGTCGGCCCAGCTGTCCCACAACCCGGTCACGACATCGAAGAACTCGCGGGCCCGGCGATAGCGCTCGCCATGCTCCATCGCCTCGGTCAAGCCGAAATTCAGCGCCGCGTCGGGGTTCGAGGTGGTGACCAGGTTCCACCCGGCCCGCCCGCCGCTCAGATGGTCGAGCGAGGCAAACCGCCGGGCGATCAGCCAGGGCGGCTCGAACGTAGTGGACGCGGTGGCGATCAGCCCCAAATGCCGGGTCACCATCGCCAAGGCCGGCAACAAGGTCAGCGGGTCGAACGAGGTGACTGTGGCGCTGCGCTTGAGCGCCGCCATCGGCATGTTCAAGACCGAGAGATGGTCGGCCATAAACCAGGCGTCGAACCGGCCGCGCTCCAGGGTCTGCGCAAACCGCACCAGGTGCTCGAGGTTAAAGTTCGCGTCCGGATAGGCGCCGGGGTAGCGCCACCACGCGGTGTGGATGCCGACCGGCCGCATAAACGCGCCGAGATGCAATTGCCGCGCTGCCGCCATGACCACCGCTCCTCAGCCCCGTCGCGCCGCGATAATAGCGCGCCCGACGACAAGCGGGGACATCATGATCGTGGGCCTTGAAGGCGTAGCGGCGGGTCGATCTTTCTCGCACCGCCTTCCGCCGTCGAGATTGCTTCGCTGCGCTCGCAATGACACTTTTGAGGGCGTCATTGCGAGGGGCGCGGCAGCGCGCCGAAGCAATCCCGGTCCGGCCCGCATCGCTGTTCGCCGCCGACCAGGTGCAGAAGGACGGGTGGAATGAGTGCAACTCAACGGCAGATGCATCTTGGGGTTTTTGTGCTCGGCACCGGCAATCACTCGGCCGGCTGGCGCTATCCGGGGGCGGCGGTCAGCAACCTCGACCTGAGGGTGACGCGGGAGATCGCCGATATCGCCGAGTGCGGCAAATTCGACCTCCTGTTCATCTCCGACGGGCTGGTTATGGATCCGGGCGACCATCCGTCGTTTTTGTGCCGGTTCGAGCCGACCACGCTGATTTCGGCGCTCAGCGCCGCGACCCGGCATATCGGCCTCGGCGCCACCGTCTCGACCAGCTTTGGCGAGCCCTATCATGTGGCCCGCGCCTTTGCCTCGATCGACCATCTCAGCAACGGCCGCGCCGCCTGGAACGTGGTGACCAGCGGGCAGCCGAGGGCGGCGCTCAATTTCAGCCGCAAGGAGCATATGGAGCACGATCTGCGCTATGAGGTCGCCAACGAATTTGTCGACGTCGTCAATGGGCTGTGGGATTGCTGGGACGACGACGCGATCCTCGCCGACAAATCGTCGGGCGCCTATGTCGATCCGGCGAAAGTCCGCCCCCTGAACCACAAGGGGCGGTTCTTCCAGGTCCAGGGCCCGATGAACATCGCGCGCTCGCCGCAGGGGCGCCCGGTCATCATCCAGGCCGGCGGCTCGCCCGCAGGGCTCGACCTCGCGGCGCGCACCGCCGATGTCGTGTTTTCGGTCGTGCAGCAGCTCGACAGCGCCAAAACCGCTTATGCCGACCTTAAGGGCCGGCTCGCCAGATACGGCCGACCGCCCGAGGCGGTCGCCGTTCTGCCCGGCGTTATGCCGATCATCGGCCAGAGCGACGCCGAGGCCAGGGACAAGCTGTCTTTGCTGCAAAGCTGGCTGACCCCGACCAACGCCGCGGTCCTGGTCTCCGGCCGGATCGGCTACAACGTCTCCGGGTATCCGCTTGACGGCCCGGTGCCGCCGCCGCCGCTGGGCGAGGGCGGGCGCACCTTTTCGCGGGTGCTGTTCGAGGCCGCGCGGCGCGACAACATGACCCTGCGCGACCTCTATAACCTGACCGCGGCGGCGCGCGGCCATTGGGTTGTCAGCGGCACCCCGCAGCGTATCGCCGATACGCTCGAAGAATGGTTTCTTGAGGGTGCGGCCGATGGATTCAACATCCTGCCGCCCTATTTTCCCGGCGCTTTTGCCGATTTTGTCGATCTGGTGGTGCCGGAATTGCAGCGCCGCGGTCTTTACCGAAGCGAATACCAGGGGGTGACGTTGCGCGACCATCTCGGCCTCGCCCGCATCCCAGCCCCCACCGCTCGGGACCGCGCCGTCGGCCAAGGCTGAACGGGTCGCTCCGTACCGATGGATAGCGCCGGAATGCCGCTTCTGAGCGGGCTTCGGGTCGTGCAAATCGGCAACGGGTTGGCTGCTGCGGTGTGCGGGCGGCTCCTCGCCGATGTCGGCGCCGAGGTCAGCGCAATCGACCCCGACCAGTGGTCGCCGCTTGCCGAGTACCTCAATCATGGCAAGACGATCCTGTCCGCCGGTGCGGCGGGGTCGCAGGCTGTGCTCGAAACCGCCCGGCTGATCGTGTGCCAGGGCCGGCCGCGCGATCTGCGCGCGCGCCATTGCGATGCCGACAGCCTTCGCCGGGTCAACAACGAGGCGGCGATCGTCTTGATTTCGCCCTTTGGCCAAAGCGGGCCGCGCGCCGACGACCCGGCGAGCGATCTGACCCTGTTCTTCGACAGCGGCATCGCCCGGCTCTTGACCGGCCAGGTCGATGATCTGGCCGAGGCGCCGATCCGCCCGGTGGGCCGGCAATCCGCCTTTATCGGCGGGCTCGCCGCAGCCTGCGTCGGCATGCACGCCGCCCTCGCAGCCGACCCCGCGGTGATCGACATCTCGCTGCACGAGGCGCTGGCGACGATGGCGATGACCGAGCTCGCCAATGCCGGGCTCGGCGGCAACAGCCGGCCGCGCCGGCGGGTCAGCGACGGCAACGGCGCCACCGTGACCATCCTCCCGGCCCGCGATGGGTACGCGGCGATCTCGCCGCGCGAGGACCGCCAGTGGGCGGCCTGGCTCAGGGTCATGGGCTCGCCCGATTGGGGCCGCGACCCGCGCTTTGCCAAGAAGCCCGACCGGGTCGCCAACTGGGATGCGCTCCATGCGCTGATGTCGGAATGGAGCCGGCAGCACGACAAGCAGTGGATCGCCGACCAGGCCCAGGCCGCCCACGTGCCGAGCTTTCCATTACGCGAGCCGGCTGAGCAGCTTAATTCCGCGCAGCTCGCGCATCGCGATTTCTACCGGCCGGTCGAGATCGCTGGGCGGACCATCAGGGCGCCGGGGCCGCCCTTTGGCCTCAGCATCAGGAATTCCGGGCGCCGGCCGACTGGTCTGCCGCCGACTCGCGGCCCGATGCCGCTCTGCGGCGTGCGCGTCCTCGATTTCAGCTGGGTCATCGCCGGCCCGACGGCGACCCGCTACCTGGCGGCGATGGGCGCGGAGGTGATCAAGGTCGAGGCGCCGGGCCGCGGCGATCCCGGCCGTGCTTCCGAACTGCACACGGTGCTCGGTCAGGCCAAGCGCGGCATCGTTCTCGACCTGAAGGAGCCGCGGGCGGGCGCGCTCGCCCGCGCGCTCGCCGCCAAATCCGACGTGCTGATCGAGAATTTCGCGACCGGCGTCATGGACCGGCTCGGCCTCGGCGCGGAAGATTTGCGCGACGCCAATCCCAACCTGATCTATGTCTCGGCCTCGGGTCTGGGGCGCACCGGGCCCGAGGCGCATGCCGTCGCCTACGGCACCCTGCTGCAATGCTATGCCGGGTTCGCCGGGCTCAATCGCCACCCCGATCTCCCGCCGCGGGTCGGCTTCGCCTGGCTCGACCCGATGTGCGGGTTGATGCTGGCCTTCATCGTCGCCGCGGCGCTGTGGCATCGGCAACGGGTGGGCGGCGTCGCCCGCATCGACTTCTCGATGATCGAGGCGCTGCTGTGGACGATGGCCGAGCCGCTTCTGGCGGCGCAGCTCGAAGCCCCGCCGCAACCCCGCGGGAACCGCTCCGGCCACGCTGTCCCGCATGGCGCCTATCGCTGCGCCGGCGCCGACGCGTGGATCAGCCTCGCCATCGCCGATGACGAGCAATGGCGGCGCCTGTGCGCGATCGTGCCGAGCTTGGCGCCGATGGCGGCGCTCGGGTTTGGTCGGCGCCAGGAGCGTCGCGCTTTGATCGATGACGCGCTTTCGACCTGGCTGCGGCCGCGCGATGCCGCGACCGTCGCGCGCGAGCTGCGGCGAGCCGGGATCGCGGCGGCGGCGTTGGCCAACTCGCGCGACCTGGTCGCCAGCGACCATTTGCGGGAGCGCGGGTTTTGGGACGTGCATGATGGCCAGGTGCTGCCGGGCCTGCCGTGGCGCGCCAGTTTTCGGCGGAGAACGGGCGCCGCACCCGTGCTTGGCGTCGACACCGACGCGGTCCTGACCGAGGTGCTGGGTCTCTCGCAGGACGACATCGCCGGGCTGCGCAAATCAGGCGCCCTCGGATAACCGGCAGCCGGAAGGAACGCGATCTCGACGCGGCATCAACCGCGGCGTTTTGACCTCCGCAGCTGCCGGCCCCGACATTTACAACCGCTATATCCGCCGTAATATAAAGCGAGCGCCGCCGAGCCCCCAAAATCTCCGAGGAAGCATGTGCAACCCAGCGAATTCGTGCCGTCGTCGATCGCCAATCTGGCGCTCCGGCATCATCGCCGCTGTTGCCATGGCGGCGCTCGCTCTGCCGGTCGGCCCGGCGCCGGCGCAGAGCCGCGGCGTGCTGGTCTTCGCCGCCGCCAGCCTCAGGAACGCGTTTGACGCGATCGACGCTGGGTATCGGCAACAAACCGGAAACCACGTCACCGTTTCGCTGGCGGCGAGCTCGACACTCGCCGAGCAGATCGCGAATGGCGCGCCGGCCGACATCTTCATCTCGGCCGATCTCGCGTGGATGGATTACCTGGCCAAGCGCAGCCTGCTGAAGCCTGGCACGCGCCAGAACCTGCTCGGCAACGAGTTGGTGCTGATCGCGCCAAAGGACAGCACGGTGCGGGTCAAGATCGCGCCGGGCTTCCCTCTCGCCAAGCTGCTTGCTGGCGGCAAGCTCGCGATGGCCGACACCAGCGCGGTGCCGGCCGGGAAATACGGCAAGGCCGCGCTCGCCAAGCTCGGCGTCTGGGCGTCGGTTGCGGGCCAGATCGCGCAGGCCGAGAATGTGCGCGCGGCCTTAGAGCTGGTGGCGCTCAAGGAGGCGCCGCTCGGCATCGTCTACCGGACCGACGCGGCGGTCGAGCCGAAGGTCAAGGTGGTCGGGGTGTTCCCCGACGACACGCATCCGCCGATCGTCTATCCGATTGCGCTGACCGCCGCCTCCACCAGCCCGGAAGCCGCGGGTCTCCTCGCTTATCTCGAATCGCCCAAGGCCGCGGCGCTGTTCGAGCAGCAGGGCTTCAAGGTCCTCAACCAGGCCAAACGGTAGTGCTTAGACGCAGATGCAACTTCACCCGCTCCGTCATGGCCGGGCTCGTCCCGGCGATTTGCAACTCATGGCACGAAGTCTGTCGGCTTCCGTGGATGCCCGGCACAAGGCCTGTCCTCGGGCCGCGCACAGCGCGGACCCGTGGGCCGGGCATGACGATTGCGGTGAGACGTGTCTCGGCACCTAGCCGCGGTCAAGCGATGTGAACGCGTGAGCTGGCTGCCGCTGCTGAATTTCACCTCGGCCGAGCTGGAGGCGATCCGTCTCAGCCTCAAGGTCGCGGCATGGGCGGTCGCGGCGAGCCTGCCGCTCGGCGTGCTGATGGCGCTCGCTCTCGCACGCGGCCGGTTTTGGGGCCGGGGATTGCTTGATGTGGCGGTTCACCTGCCGCTTGTATTGCCGCCGGTGGTGACCGGCTTTGTCCTGCTGCTGCTGTTCGGCCGCAACGGGCCGCTCGGCCGGCTGCTGTTCGAAGCTACCGGGTTCCTGTTCGCGTTCCGCTGGACTGGGGCGGCACTGGCCTCGGCGGTGATGGCCTTTCCGCTGATGGTGCGCGCCATCCGCCTTTCGGTCGATGCGGTCGACCGCCGCCTCGAGGAAGCCGCCGGCACGCTCGGCGCCG
The DNA here is from genome assembly GCA_963738185.1 of uncultured Alphaproteobacteria bacterium. GTDB lineage: Bacteria > Pseudomonadota > Alphaproteobacteria > ATCC43930 > CGMCC-115725 > AP-15. The sequence continues at coordinate 2,966,052 of CAVTVA010000003.1, forward strand.
GCCCGCTGTGGATCTTCCTGACCGTGACCCTGCCGCTGATCCTCCCCGGGATCGTCGCCGGGGCGATCCTCGCCTTTGCGCGCAGCCTCGGCGAGTTCGGCGCGACGATCACCTTTGTCTCGAATATTCCCGGCGAAACCCAGACCCTGCCGATCGCGATCTACACCTTCACCCAGGTCCCGGGCGGTGACGCCGGTGCGCTCAGGCTGACCCTCGTTGCCGTGGCGATATCGACCGCGGCGCTGCTGCTGTCTGAATTTATCGGGCGCCGCGTCGCCCGGCGCGTCGCCGGGTTATGAGCCTCGAAGTCGATATCCGGCATCGGCTCGGCGGCTTTGTCCTCGAGGCAAGCTTTACTACGCAGGGGCGGCTGACCGCGCTGTTCGGGCATTCCGGGGCCGGCAAGACCTCGCTCGTCAACATCATCGCCGGATTGCTCCGCCCCGAGCGCGGCCGGGTCGCGATTGACGGCCGGGTGCTGGTGGATACCAGCTCGGGCGTGTTTGTGCCAAAGCACCGCCGGCATATCGGCTATATCTTTCAGGAGCCGCGGCTGTTCCCGCATCTGAGCGTCCGTCGCAACCTGCTCTACGGCAGCTGGTTCACGCCGGCCCGCGAACGGCGCGAGAGCTTCGCGCACGTCGTCGAGCTCCTCGGCATCGGCGCGCTGCTCGAGCGCCGGCCGGGGCTGCTGTCGGGCGGGGAAAAGCAGCGCGTCGCGATCGGCCGCGCGCTGCTCGCCAGCCCGCGCCTGCTGCTGATGGACGAGCCGCTCGCCGCGCTCGACGACGCGCGCAAAGCCGAAATCCTCCCTTATATCGAGCGATTGCGCGACCAGAGCCACATCCCAATCGTCTATGTGAGCCACTCGGTGGCCGAGGTGACGCGCCTCGCTTCGACGATCGTGCTGCTCGACAACGGCGCGGTGGCGGCGACTGGGACGGTGCCGCAGGTCATGGCCCGCATCGATCTGCTGCCGTTGACCGGAAGCCGCGACGCCGGCGCGGTGCTCGAGATGCGTGTCGCCGCGCACGACGAGCGCTATCGGTTGACCACCTTGCGATCGCCCGCCGGCGAACTGCGCGTGCCGCGGATCGATCTCGCCATCGGCGCACCGCTGCGCGTGCGCATCCTCGCGCGCGATGTCGTGCTTGGGCTCGACCCGCCCGATCGCTTGAGCGCGCTCAATGTGCTGGCCGGGCGGGTCGCCGAGATCGGCGCGCTCGACGGCCCGGTCGCCGATATCCGGATGGAGCTGAACGGCGAGATGCTGTTGGCGAGGGTGACCCGCCTCTCCATCGACCGTCTCGACCTAAAGCCCGGCCGCCCGGTCTACGCGATCATCAAGACCGTAGCCATCGAGCGGCGCAATTTAGGCCAGGTCCGGCCGATACAGGAGGGCATCGGTTTCGACGAGATCAGCTTGTAATCGGAAACCGCCGCTAATCGGAAACCGCCGCCTTCGACATGCCTCGGTCGGGTATCGGCCGCTGCGCCTATTAGGCGGTGACCAGGCTCAGAATCGTCCGAAAATACTCCAGCGCCTCGCTGAGGTTGCGCGCGCTGCGCAACCGCTGGCGACCGCTTTGCACGATGAAATCCACGGGCTTGGCCGGCGACGGCGCCATCTTGAGGATGGCAAAGGCCGGCGCCTCATGGGTGTGGCGAAACACCGAAAAGCGTGCCATGCCGGGGCCGTGATCGATCGCGTAATCGCGCCACTCGCCTCGGATCACATGTCGGCTGTAGAGGCCAAGCAGCTGGTTCAGCTCGGAGCGGGTGAAATACACGGTGCGCTGCCGCGCCCGATAATCGGCGAGCGCCAGCACGGTGGCAGTCTTCCGGCTCATCGCTGTCCTTCGCCCATTGCCGCGACCTGGGAGTGTCGGCGATTTCGCCGGCGGCGTCCAGCCGCTCGCTGAGCGGCAGCCTGCTGCAGTCCCTCCGGCGCCCGCGTCAGAATGTCTCGTCGGCTCCTGGATGCGCAGCGCCGCGGGCCCGGCGCGGCTCTTGACGCAATCCGCGTGGGCAAGCCACAAGCTCGGCGGGCTGGCCGTGCGCGGTGGGCGGACCGCCGCCAGCGTGGAGATGAATGTGGATGAGGTCGAATGTGTGGTGGTCGGCGCCGGGGTGATCGGTCTTGCCGCAGCGCGGGCCCTGGCGCTCGCCGGCCGCGAGGTGCTGGTGCTCGAGCGCGCCGCGACGATCGGGTTTGAGACCTCCTCGCGCAACAGCGAGGTGATCCACAGCGGCATCTACTACCCGAAGGACAGCCTGAAGGCGACAAGCTGTGTCGCCGGCCGCCAGCGGCTCTACGCCTATTGCCGCGAGCACGGTGTGGCCCATGCCCGGCTCGGCAAGCTGATCGTCGCCGTGCATCAAGGCGAGGTCCCGGCGCTGGAAAAGATCGCCGCCGCGGCGCGCGCCAACGGCGTCGATGATGTCGAATGGCTTAGCGCCGAGCGCGCGCAACGGCTCGAGCCGGCGCTCCACTGTGTCGCGGCGCTGCTGTCGCCCTCGACCGGCATCATCGACAGCCACGCGCTGATGCTGGCGTATCAGGGCGAAGCCGAGGCCGCCGGCGCCGCGATCGTGCTGCGCACCCCGGTCCTTTCCGGCACGGTGCTGGCCGACCGGTTCGAGTTGGCGATCGGCGGCGACGAGCCGAGCGCGATCTGCTGCAGGTTTCTGGTCAATGCCGCCGGGCTGCACGCGCCGGCGCTCGCCCGCGCGATCGACGGGGTCCCGCCCGAGACGATCCCGCCGGCCTATTTCTGCCGCGGCGTCTATTTCACCCTTGCCGGGCGCTCGCCGTTTCGCCGGCTCGTCTATCCGGTGCCGCCGGCTGGCGGGCTCGGCGTGCACATCACCCTCGACCTCGCCGGACAGGCGCGCTTCGGCCCCGATGTCGAATGGATTTCGGCGATCGACTACAGCGTTGATCCGACGCGCGGCGATGCGTTTTATGCCGCGGTGCGCAGCTATTGGCCGGGCCTGCGCGACGGCGCGTTGCAGCCGGGTTATGCCGGGATTCGCCCGAAGATCAGCGGACCGGACGAGCCTGCCGCCGATTTTGTCGTGCAGGGCCCGCAAAGCCACTGTGTGCCGCGGCTCGTCAATCTCTACGGCATCGAATCGCCGGGGCTGACCGCCTCGCTGCCGCTCGCCGACCAAGTCGTGAGGCAGCTGACCTCGGGCTAGCGCGATGGCCCCCGGCCATTGCCGCCGAGCCACAAGACCAGCGGCCAAGCCAGCACTGCCGGCAGGCTGTCGTGGAACACTCGAATTTGAGCGTGCCAATCGAAATCGTGGAGGCCGGCCGGCGAGCGCGGGTGCGCGAACAGGACGGCGCCGATCGCGACGTAGATCATCGCCACAATGACAAGGGTGACCATCCGCTGCCCGCCCTGAGCACGAATTTCGGGCGACGCGGGACGCCGCCCTGAGCCGAAAAGGCCCTAAATTTGCCCCGAGTATCGGCTAGATCCCAAACGGCCCCTATGGCCGATCCGGCCCCGCGACAGGGTGTCGCGGACCCCAATCGCCAACCGGCCGGATATCGGATAAGACGAGCAAAGGCCGGCAGATGTCGGGCGGAGGTGGTGCCATGCTGATCGGTGTCCCCAAAGAGGTGAAGACGCACGAATACCGCGTCGGCCTGGTTCCCGGCAGCGTGCGCGAGCTCGCCCATCACGGGCATCGGGTGGTGGTTGAAACCGGGGCCGGGGCCGGGATCGGCTTTGACGACCGGGCCTATGAGGCGGCCGGCGCCGATATCCTCGCCAATGCCGCCGCGGTGTTCGCCGCCGCCGAGCTGATCGTCAAAGTCAAGGAGCCGCAACCGCAGGAGGTGGCGCTGCTGCGCCGCAGCCAGATCCTGTTCACCTATCTGCACCTCGCCGCCGACCGGGCGCAGACCGAGGGGCTGATCGGCTCGGGCGCCGTGGCGATCGCCTACGAGACCGTCACCGACCCACATGGGGGTCTACCGCTATTGGCGCCGATGAGCGAGGTCGCCGGGCGGATGTCGGTGCAGGTCGGCGCGCATTGCCTCGAAAAAGAGCAAGGCGGCATCGGCGTGCTGCTCGGCGGGGTTCCCGGCGTGCCGGCGGCCAAGGTGGTGATCCTCGGCGGCGGCGTCGCCGGCACCAATGCGGCGCGCATGGCGATGGGGATGGAAGCCTAGGTCACGGTCATCGACCGCTCGCTGCCGCGGCTTTACCAGCTCGATCTGCAGTTCGGGGCCCAGCTGCACACGCTCTATTCGACGATGGAAAACATCGAGCGCGAGGTTGCCGCGGCCGATCTGGTGATTGGCGCGGTGCTGATTCCAGGGGCCGCGGCGCCCAGACTGGTCAGCCGCGAGTTGATCCGGGCGATGCGGCCGGGCACGGTGGTGGTCGATATCTCGATCGATCAGGGCGGCTGCTTTGAAACCAGCCGGCCGACCACCCACGCCGACCCGACCTACATCGAGGAAGGGGTGGTGCATTACTGTGTGACCAACATGCCGGGGGCGGTGGCGCGCACCTCGACCGTCGCCCTCAACAACGCGACCCTGCCTTTTGTCCTGGCGATCGCCGACCACGGCTGGCGGGATGCCCTCGGCGACGACCCGCATCTGCGCCACGGGCTCAACATCTGCCGCGGGCGGGTCACCCATCCGGCAGTGGCGCGCGCGCTCGGCCTGCCCGCGACGCCGCCCGAAGCGGCCCTGGCGGATTAACCTGAGCCATCGCGCCAGATGCGATTGCGTTCGCGCGCTTGACGTGCGCACGATGGCTGATGAAAGCGCTCCGCGTCCTCGTCATAGAAGACGACGCCTTGATCGGCATGCTGCTTGCGGAGCTGCTCGCGGGGATGGGTCACGACGTCTGCGCAATCGCACCCACTGAGGCTCACGCGATAGCTGCCGCCAGCCAGCACCGACCCGACCTGATGATCGTCGATGCTCGCTTGGGCCGGGGAAGCGGTGTGGCCGCCGTCGAGGAAATCCTCCGCGCCGGACCTCTCGCGCATGTATTCGTGAGCGGAGACCCGGCAAGGGTTCGAACGCTGAGGCCCGGCGCAGTGGTGATCGGAAAGCCCTTTCGTCAAGCCGAACTCGCCAAAGCCATCGACGCCGCGCTCGCCGCTGCCGGCTGAGAGGTCACGCGGCTCGGGGAACGGTCACTACAACAGTCGTGCCGGGCGATGCTGCGGAGGTTGTGACCCGGCCGCCAAGCTGGCGGGTCAGCGCTTCGACAATGCTGGTGCCGAGACCGATTCTCACGGGCGCCTCAGCCAAGTCTCGGCTGATCCCTACTCCATCATCCGAGACGGAGAGACGCCAGGCGCTCGCGCTCGAACTCGAAGCCCACGACGATCGCGCCCTCGACGCCGCTCGGAAAGGCGTGCTTCAGCGCGTTGATCACCAGCTCGGTGGCGATCAGGCCCATGCTCACAGCCTGCTCGGATGTCGTTGCGCCGTCACCGGCCTCCACCCTGAGAGAGACCGGCTGACCGTCGAGGATCATCGATGCGCCCAGGCTCTCGCACAGCCTCGTCAGGTATGTCCGCGCCTCGATCTGCGCTCCGAACGGCGACGGGTGCAACTGTTCCTGCACGGTCGCGATCGCCAGAACCCGCTCATGCGCCTCCTGAAGGTGCCGGCGGGTTTCCTCCGACTGCACCGTTTGCGCCTTCAGCAGCAGGATACTGGCAATAATGTGGAGGCTGTTGTTGATGCGATGATGCATCTCTGCGAGCAGCAGCTCCTTCTGCCGCAGCAGCTCGTCCTTCTCGCGTTCCAGCGCCCGCCGGTCCGTGACATCCTGGATCGCCAGCAGCAGGCTTGTGCTGTTGTTGCCCTCGTAGAACACCTTTCGAGCATTCAGCAGCATCGCCCGCCGACCGATCGTCGGAAAGTCGTGCTCGACCTCGTACTCCTCGATCGTGGTATGGCGCGGGATGATTTCCTCGAGGAGCTGGCGCAAGGCCGGGATGTTCCATTGGCCGTTGCCCAGCTCGTAAAGCGGATGCCCCTCGGTATCCTGCCGGGTCGCACCGAAAGTCAGATAGAACGACCGGCTCGCGGCAACGACGCGCAAATTACCGTCCAGCACGACAAGCGGCTCGCGGACGGTGTCCACGATTGCCTCGTCCAAAGTGCGGCGGTGGTCGGCGCCGGTCATACAAAATTTCCCCTGCCCGATCCCATGAGGATACAGCCGCTGGCGTTTGCTGCAAAGTGCAGCGCCGCGTTGCGCCATCGCAGCGCCGCCTTTGAGAAGCTGCCGGCTTCAGCTGAGGTATCGGCTACAGCATCGGGCGGCCGCCGGTGACCGGGATCATCGCCCCAGACATGTAGCTGCCATCGTCGCACGCCAGCAGCACATAGGCGGGCGCCAGCTCGGCCGGCTGCCCCGGGCGGCCGAGCGGCGTGTTCTCGCCAAAATGCTCGACCTTGTCGGGCGCCATCGTCGACGGGATCAGCGGGGTCCAGATCGGGCCTGGTGCTACGCAGTTCACCCGAATTCCCTTTTCGGCCAGCAGCTGGGCCAAACCTGCGGTGAAATTGGCGATGGCGCCCTTGGTGGTCGCATAGGCGAGCAGCCCCGGCGACGGCGATTTGCTGTTGATGGAAGCCGTGTTGACGATCGCGCTGCCCGGCTTCATGTGCGCGACCGCAGCTTTCGACAAGTAAAACATGCTGTAGATGTTGGTGCGGAAGGTGTGGTCCCACTCCTCGTCGCTGATCTCCTCGAGGCTCGCATGCGTCATCTGAAAGGCCGCATTGTTGACCAGGATGTCGAGCTTGCCAAAATCCGTGACCGCGCGCTCGACGAGCTTGCGGCAATGCGCGGGATCCTTGACGTCGCCGGCAACCAGGATGGCGCGGCGCCCGGCTTCCTCGACCCAGCGGGCGGTCTCCTTAGCGTCGTCATGCTCCTTCAAATACGCTATCAGCACGTCGGCGCCTTCGCGCGCAAAGGCGATCGCGACTGCTCGCCCGATCCCGGAATCGGCGCCGGTGATCAGCGCGGCGCGGCCGGCGAGCTTGCCGCAGCCCCGATAAGAGTGCTCGCCATGGTCCGGGTTGGGATTGAGGTCTTCGGTATGACCCGGCGGCCGTTGCTGCTGGCGGGGGAGCGGGGGTTTTACCCCCGCGGTTTTCGGATCTGTCATCATCGCATTGACCTACAGCAAGAGAAAACGTGCGAGCAAAAACAGACCCTGATCTTTTGGAGTTCCGCGCGTCGATGGCAAAAGCCCCGCTTGGCAGCGGGGCTCCGCACGCGCAATCTGAGGCCGATCTAGTTGAAGATCATATGTTCACATGATTTCTGTGTATTTCGTCATTGCGAGGAGCCCATAGAGCCTGCCCCAGGCACGCCCGCCCTGCGGGGCGTGCGGAGGGGGCGACGCGGCAATCTCGTGCAGCATTAGCGGCATACGAGACCAGATTGCTTCGCTCCGCTCGCAATGACGTTTTCCAGTTTTTGGCTCGGCACATTTGGTGCATCTTGCCGGCTCAGGCTTGCATTTCCGACATCAGCTCGGTTTTACGATCGGCGAGCTCGCGGCCGACCGCATCGACGTCCATTTTGCTTTTTTCGAGCTCCGGGAACAGCTCTTCCTCTTCTTCCCTGATGTGGTGCTTTACCATTTCGCCGAGAACCCGAATTTTTGCGTCGTAGAGATTGTCGCCGACCTTCATTTCTTCGATTTCCGCGATCAGGTTTTTCACCGCGGCATGCTCGACAATGGCTTCGTCGATCAGGTCGTTGTCTTTTGTGGCCTCGCGGGCTTGCGGATAAAACACCTCTTCTTCGAGCCGCGAATGCACCTCGAGCGCCAGGCAGATCTTCTCCGCGAGCTCTCCTTTGCGCTTATCATCCTCCCGCAGCTCATCATACTCGTCAAACCACTCTTCGACCTGGCGATGATCCTGCTCCAACAGATCGAATGCATTGACCGCGCCCTTATCGCTCTCTTTCCGACGATTTGCGGATTGCGAACGACTTGATTTCCTTTCAGCGGCCCGGCTCGCCTTGGTCTTCGCTTGTGTCGCCATGGGTGATCCTTTTAAGTTGAAGGCAATCAGCACTGCAATGCTCAAACCACGCGCGGGTGCGAGCGGTTCCGGCCGGCGATCGGCGACGCGAATGCCGGGTTAAGCGATTGGCCGGGTCTTGGCCGACTGCGCCGTCGGTCCCAAATCCCTTCCGTCATGGGTTTTTATCGCAACCACGTCGTGCCGCGGCTGGTCGATTTGGCGATGCGCCACCAGGCCCTGCTCCCTTGCCGCGAACGCATCATCGGCGCTGCCGAAGGCCGGGTGCTCGAAATCGGGGTCGGGTCGGGGCTGAACCTGCCGCTTTACGGACCCGGCGCCCGCTCCGTGATCGCGGTCGAGCCGTCGCCAAAGCTGGTTCGCCTCGCCGCCCGTCGCATTCCGACCGCGCGGGCTCCGGTCGAGCTGATCGAAGGCTCGGCGGAGGCCTTGCCCCTGCCCGATGCGAGCGTCGACACCGTCGTCACCACCTGGACCTTGTGCTCGATCCCCGACGTGGCGCGGGCGCTCGTCGAAGTGCGGCGCGTGCTTCGCCCGGGCGGCTCCCTACTTTTCATTGAGCACGGCCGCGCACCCGAACCGAGCATTATGCGCTGGCAAGACCGGCTCGATCCGCTGTGGAGCCGGATCGCCGGCGGCTGCCACCTCAACCGGCCGATCGACCGGCTCCTGCGCGAAGCCGGCTTCCACCTCGATCGGCTGCACAATTTCCGTCTGCCGGGGCCGCGCACCCACACCTTCATGTATGAGGGCCGGGCCGTTTGAGAACCGGCATCACCGCTCGGCTTTGTCCGGAGGTGCTGCGCGGTCGCCGGCGGAGATTTCGACAGTCCCAAGCGCCTCGGCCAGGCGGTGTGTGGCGCTGCCCGGCCGCAGCGGCTTTGGCTGGCTCGGCGCGGGCGCCCAGCCGGTCAGGAACAGAACCTCGAAGCTCGCCGGAATGCGCCCGTCGGGGAGGCCGAACCGCTCGGCATAGAGCGTCGCGGCGCGGGCGAGCGTGCCGCGGCGCAACGACGAGCGCCGACGCGCCGACAGCGCGTTAGTCTCGCCCATCGCGCGCAAATCGCGCATCAGCGCCAATGCGTCGGGATAGGTGACGGTGATCTGGTCGGCGTCGGCCACCGGCATCGCGAAGCCGGCGCGCTGCAGCAGGCCCGCGGCATCGCCGAGATCGGCGGTCGGCGACACGCGCGGGCTGGCCCCGCCCTCCTCCTCCAGCTCGGCCTCGATCAGCACTGTCCGCAATTCGGAGAGGGTGGCGCCGCCGAACATCGCGGCAAGGAGCAGGCCGTCTGGGGCAAGCGCGCGGCGCAGCTGGATCAGAGCGCCGGGGAGATCGCCCGCCCAATGGAGCGCCAACGCGCTGACCGCCAGATCAAAGCTGCCATCGCCAAACGGCAGCAGCTCGGGGTCGGCCGCGACCCGCAGCGCCGGGGTGCGCGCCAGAAAGCCGAGCGCGGGCTCGGCCGCGACGACGCGCTCGATCCCCGGCCGAACGGCGAGCGCCCGCGACAATGCCCCATTATGCGAGCCCAGATCGAGCGCCCGGCGGAATTGCCGGTTGACCGCGTCGAGCCGGTCGACGAGCCGCGCAGCGATTTCGACATAGAGGAAATCGGCGGCGCCGATCCGGGCCGCGCGCTCGCGATGCAGCCGCCAGGCGCGGCGGTCGAACAGCGTGTTCGGCTCGGAGTGGTCGGGCGAAAGCCGGGTGCGGGGCGGCATCGGGGCCTCCATGCGGCGGCGGGTTGACGAGCCCGCTCGCAGGCTGATGATGGGTTGTGATCCAGGTGTCGGCAACCACCTCCGCCCGCGCATTCGGCCGATTGCAGCGCATCGGCCGCGCGCTCGTCGATGCCGTCCTGCCGCCGCGCTGTCTTCGCTGCGGCGAAACCGTCGAAGATCCGGAAGTGCTGTGCGGTCGCTGCTGGGGCGGGATCACCTTTTTCGCCCCGCCCTGGTGCGCCGGCTGCGGTCTGCCGTTTGCGCATCCGATGGGCGAGGATGCGGTGTGCGCCGACTGCGCCCGCGGACGACGCTTTTGGGACCGGGCGCGGGCGGTGCTGCGCTACGACAAGAACAGCCGCAGCCTCGTCCTCGGGCTGAAATATGCCGACCATACCCATCTCGCGGGCGCATTCGGGCGCTGGATGCACCGCGCCGGCGGCGAGGTTCTCGGCGGCGCCGATCTCATCCTTCCGGTGCCGTTGCATTGGACCCGCCTGGCTCGGCGCCGCTACAATCAGGCGGCGCTGTTGGCGCATGCGATCCGGTCCGCCGGCGGCCCGCCGGTTGCCGCCGACTGGCTGGTCCGCCATCGCCGCACACCCTCACAAGGCCACATGGGGCCGGGCGCGCGCGAGCGGAATGTGCGCGGCGCCATTGCGCTGCGCCCCGGCCGCGACCTCGCCGGAAAGCGCATCGTCCTGATCGACGACGTGATGACGACCGGAGCGACAGTCGACGAGTGCGCGCGCGTGCTCAAACGCGCCGGGGCCGCATCGGTCGGCGTGCTGACCCTGGCGCGCGCCTTGCGGACCGGGGCATAATCGGCGCGGCGAACGATGGCGCGGGAAGGACGGCGGCGATGGCGGAGGTCGAGCTTTATACGACGATGTTCTGTCCCTATTGCAGCCGCGCCCGCGCCCTGCTGCAGCGCAAGGGTGTGGCCTTTGCCGAGATCGACGTCGGCGAACACCCCGAGCGACGCCCCGAGATGGTGCGGCGCGCCGGCGGCCACACCACGGTGCCGCAGATCTTCATCGACGGCGAGCATATCGGCGGCTGCGACGAGCTGGTCGCCCTCGACCGCGCCGGCCGGCTGGACCCCAAGCTCGGGATCGGCAAATGAGTAAAACCTTCACCGCCGCGTGCATCCAATTCACCGCCGGTCCCGACCCCGAGCCCAACATCCGGATGGTCGCCAGCCTGATCCGCCGGGCATGCGACGCCGGCGCCGATCTCGTCATGACGCCGGAGGCCAGCAACTTCATCGAGAGCGGGCAGCGTCGGCGCGACAAGGCGCGGCGGGAGGCCGACGACCCGTTCCTCGCCGCGATGCGCCAGCTGGCCCGCGAGACCGGCGTGTGGCTTCTGCTCGGGTCGCTGGTCATCGACCCCAGAGGAGAGCCCGGCGCGGACGGCGAGGATCGGCTCGCTAACCGTTCGTTTCTGCTCGATGCCGGCGGTGCGATTATCGCCAGCTACGACAAGATCCACCTGTTCGACATCGATTTGCCAAGCGGGGAAAGCATCCGTGAGAGCAATAGCCTACCGCCCCGGCAAGCGCGGCGTCGTCGCGCAGACGCCGTGGGGCCGGCTCGGCATGACGGTATGCTACGATTTGCGCTTCCCGCAGCTGTACCGCGCGCTGGCGCAAGCGGGCGCCGATTTTCTGGCGGTGCCGTCGGTGTTCACCGTGCCGACCGGCAGGGCTCACTGGGAGGTGCTGCTGCGGGCGCGCGCGATCGAGAACGGCGCCTTCGTCTTCGCACCGGCGCAGTGGGGCGAGCATGCCGCCGGGCGCAAGAGCTACGGCCACTCGCTGATCGTCGATCCGTGGGCCGAAGTGCTGGCCGACGGCGGCGAAGAGGTCGGCATCGTCACCGCCCGGATTGATCCAGCGCGGGTCGCCGAGGTGCGGCGAATGCTGCCGTCCCTGGACCACGACCGCCCGTTCTCAATGCCGCAGCCCGCTGCCCGCCCGCTCGCCGCCGAATAGCCGCTTTAAGGCGGCGGCAGCCGCATGTGGATGTGGGTGAGCCCGAAATCGTCGAAAGGCTGGGAGGTCGTGATAAAGCCGAAGCTCTGATAGAACCGCACCAGGCGGACCTGCGCCGCGAGCACGATCGGCTGAGCGGGATAATGGTCGCGGCAAAAGGCCAGCGCCTCCGCCATCAGCCTGCGGCCGAACCCCCGCCCGCGCAGAGAAGACGCGACCGCCACCCGGCCGATCCGCGGCGCCGGTGGCGGCGCCAGGCGAAGACAGCCGGCGAGCTCGTCATCGATCCGCAGCAGCAAATGCCATGCGGCGTGGTCGAGGCCGTCGAGATCGGGGTACGGGGAGCGCTGCTCGACCACAAAGATCTGCTGCCGCAAGCGCAGCAGATCGTAGAGCGCCGCCGCCGAGAATTCATCGAAACGCTGCCATTCGAGTGCCAGTTTTGGCATGCTGCTCACCCGCTCAGAACTCCATTCGAACAACGGGGAGGTCGCGATGCAGCCGCAGGATTATGGGCCATTTCCGTATGTTCCGATCAACGAACGGCCAAAGCTCGAATGGCCGGGCGGCGCCCGGCTCGCGGTCTGGGTCATCCCGAACATCGAATTCTTCCCGCTGACCCGGGGGATCGCACCCTATGCCGGGGCGCCCGCCGGCAATGCGCCGTCGGTGCGCGCCTGGGCCCAGCGCGACTATGGCAACCGGGTCGGCATCTGGCGGATCATGGAGGTGCTGAGCAAGCACCAGATCCGCGCCAGCCCGACCCTCAACAGCGACATCTGCGACCATCACCCGCAGATAGTCCGCGCCGCGCTCGACCTCGGCTGGGAAATTCTTGGCCACAACCAGACCAACAGTGTGTGGCTCGACGCGCTCGGCCCCGAGGAGGAGCGTCAGACGATCGCCCGCACCCTTTCCCGCATCGCCGAGCTGACCGGCAAAAAGCCGCTCGGCTGGCTCGGCGCCGGGCTCGCCGAAACCTGGCACACTCTCGATTTCCTGACCGAGGAGGGCTGCCTTTATGTCGCCGACTGGGTCAACGACGATCAGCCCTACATGATGGATGTCGGCGGCAAGCCGCTGGTCTCGATCCCTTATTCCTACGAGATCAACGACGCGCCCTTTATTCACTACCGCAACGGAACGGTCGATGAATTCGAACAGGCGATCCGCCGCCAGTTCGACACGCTCTATGCCGAGGGGGCGCAATCCGGCCGGGTCATGGCGATCTGCCTCCACCCCTATCTGATCGGCGTGCCGCACCGCATCGCCGGGCTCGACCGGGCGCTCGCCTATATCCGCGCGCACGACCGCGTCTGGTTCGCCACCGGCGAGGAGATCGTGCGCCACTGGCTGCAATCGGGCGCAACCTTCTGAGGCGTCGCCTCAGAGCGGTGCGGCGCAGCGACACGGCTCAGAGGTGGATGGCGCGGCCGGCGGCGGCGAGGGCTGCCTCCTTGATCGCCTCGCTCAAGGTCGGATGGGCGTGGCTGGTGCGGCCGATATCCTCGGCCGAGGCGCCAAACTCGATCGCCAGCGCCGCTTCGCCGATCAAGCGTGCCGGCGTCGGGGCCGATGATATGCACGCCCAGCACCCGGTCGGTGGCGCTGTCGGCCAGGATTTTGACAAAACCCTCGGTATCGCCGTTGGCGCGCGCCCGCGGGTTGGCGGTAAACGGGAACTTGCCGGCGCGGTAGGCGATGTTCGCCGATTTCAGCTCCTCCTCGGTTTTGCCCACCGAGGCCACCTCGGGCCAAGTGTAGACCACCGCCGGGATCGCGTCGTAGTTGATCTGCGGATGCTGCCCGGCAAGACGCTCGGCCAGCGCGATGCCCTCATCTTCGGCCTTGTGCGCCAGCATCGGCCCGCGGATCGCGTCGCCGATCGCATAGATGCCGGGGATGTTGGTGGCAAAGCCGGCATCGACGATGACCCGGCCCTGTGCGTCGCAGGCGACCCCGAGCGCTTCGAGCCCGAGGCCCTGGGTATAAGGCCGCCGGCCGATCGCGACCAGCACCGCGTCGGCGGCCAGGCTCTGCTGCTTGGCTCCTTCAATTTCGGTCGTCAGTTCATCCTGCGCCTGATCGATGCCGGCCACCTTGGCGCCGAGATCGAAGGCGATCCCTTGCCGGGTCAGCACCCGCTGCAAGGCGGCGGCGAGCTCGCGGTCCATGGTCGGGACAATTCGGTCGAGCAGCTCGACCACTGTCACCCGCGCGCCGAGCCGCTGCCACACCGAGCCCAGCTCCAACCCGATATAGCCGCCGCCAATGACCACCAGCCGCTCCGGCACATGGTCGAGCGCCAGCGCTCCGGTTGACGACAGGACGCGCTTTTCGTCGATCTCAACCCCCCGCAAGGGCGTGCTTTCCGAGCCGCTGGCGATGACGATGGCGCCGGCCTCGACCTCTTGCACAGCGCCATCGGCCCCGGCAACGGCGACTCGGCCGGGAGCGGCGATGCGTCCCCTGCCCTTGAGCCAATCGACCTTGTTCTTGCGGAACAGGTATTCGACGCCGCGGGTCAGGGTCGTGACGACCTTGTCCTTGCGCGCCATCATCGCGGCGAGATCGAGCCCAACCTTCCCGACCATGACCCCGTGCTCGGCCAGCGCGCCTCGGGCCTCGACCAATTTCTCCGAGGATTGCAGCAATGCCTTCGACGGGATGCAGCCGATATTGAGGCAGGTCCCGCCGAGGCTGGGGCGGGCCTCCACGCAGGCGGTCCGCAGCCCAAGCTGGGCCGCCCGGATCGCGGCGACATACCCGCCCGGCCCGGCTCCGATAATAAGGGCGTCGTAGCGTTCAGGCATTTCGGCTATCTCGGCCTCGCTGGGTTACCGCCACGCCGCATGGTTGGGCTGCTGGGCCGGGCTGTCGAGCACGCGGCGCAATTTTGCTGCTAAGCGCTCGCGGCTATAGGGCTTGCTCAACAGCTCGACGCCCGGATCGAGCCGGCCGTTGTGGACGATCGCGTTCTCGGTGTACCCGGAAGTGAACAGCACCTTAAGCGCGGGCCGGATCTCGACCGCCCGTTCGGCGAGCTTGCGGCCGCTGACCGGACCGGCCATGACGACGTCGGTGAACAACAGATCTATTGTTGCATCCGTCTCTATGATCGCCAGAGCCTCGGTCCCGTTCGCCGCCGCCAGCACGCTGTAGCCGAGCTCTTCGAGCATCGAGGCGACGGTCGCGCGAACGATCTCGTCGTCATCGACCACCAGCACGGTCTCGGTGCCGGTAACCGCCAGCGGCGGGACTCGCGCCGGCTTGGCGCTCTGCTCGCCAAACCCGCGCGGCAGGTAGAGCTTAACGGTGGTGCCTTCACCGACTTCGCTGTAGATCTTCAGGTGCCCGCCTGACTGCTTGGCAAAGCCATAAACCTGAGGCAAACCCAGCCCGGTGCCCTCGCCGGCCGGCTTGGTCGTGAAGAACGGGTCGAGCGCCCGCGCCACGGTCGCCGCGTCCATGCCCTTGCCGGTATCGGTCATTGCGAACAGCACGTATTGCCCCGGCTCAACCTCGGCATGGCGCGCGGCGTATTCGTCGTCTAGCGCGGCATTCGCCACTTCGATCGTCAGCCTGCCGCCCTCCGGCATCGCGTCGCGGCCGTTGATCGCGAGGTTGAGAACCGCCGACTGGAACTGGGCGGCGTCGATCGTCGTGCTCCACAGTCCGCCCGCCGCCACGCACTCAACCGTGACCCCTTCGCCGACCGCACGGCGGATCAGCGGCAGCGTCTCCTGCATCAGCTGGCCGAGATCGACCACCTCGGGCTGCAGCGGCTGACGCCGGGCAAAGGCCAACAGCTGCTCGGTCAGCCGGGCCGCACGGTCGGCCGCGACGCTGATCATGTCGATCCGCTCGAGCGCCTTGTCTTCGCCGCCAACCGAGCGCCGCAGCAGCTCGAGGCTGCCAATGATGATCGTCAGCAAATTATTGAAGTCGTGGGCTATCCCGCCGGTCATCTGGCCGAGCCCTTCAAGTTTTTGCGCCTGGCGCAGCGCCTCCTCGGCCTGCCTCCGCCCGCTCACGTCAAGCAGCGTGGTGACCGATCCGCCATCGGCGGTCGGATTATGGAATACTTCGACAAAAGCACCCCGCGCCCCCTGCCGTTCAACCAGGATGGGCCGATCCGCCGAGCCGCGGCCGGCCTCCAAACCACCCAACAGGCTGGCTTTAGCGGCCATCTCGGCGAGGGTTGCGTCGCGGCGGATTTCGGCGTCGCCGACCCCCAGCATGATCGCAAACGGACTGTTCCAGACCTGCAAACGGCCATCGGCGTCAAACGCCGCCACCCCCTCGCGCACGCTGTCGAGAGTGGCTCGCGTCAGCCGTTCCGATTTCGCGGCGCGGCGATAGGCGGCGGCAAGGAAAAACGCCCCTGCTAGCAGCGCGATTGCCGAGAGCAGGCTGCCCACGACAAATGTCGCCGTCACCCGCTCGTCGCTGGCTTCGCCGCGGGCGAGCCGGGCATTCAGCCGGTTCTGAGCCGCATCCTCGATCGCCCGCAGATCGACAAGGACCCCGCTCATCGCGGTGAGCCCGATGTTGGTGTTTACGATCGCCTTCGCGGCTGGGTAGCCCTGCTGCCGCATGGTCGCGACGGTGGCGGCCAGCTCGTTCATCTTGGTCGTGAGGTCGGCTTGCAGCCGCAGCACACGAGGCTGCTGGTCGGGGCTGTCCGCGGTCGCCCGCTGGAGCGCGACCATCAGCTGCGGCAGGCGCTCCCTGGCCCGGTTATAGGGCTCGAGATAGGCCGCGCGCCCGGTAATCAGAAAGCCGCGCTGCCCGCGCTCGGCATCCTGGATCGCCTGGTCGATGGCGTCCGCCGCGCGGATCGTCTGGAAGCTGAGCAGCGTGCGCGCGCGCGCGATACGCGCATTCGGCACATTTATGATAAGCTGAAAGGCTGCAACGCCGGCGATGAACAACAGCGGCACCGCGGCCAGCAGCAGGGCGCGGCTGATCGTAGCCCAAGGGGTCCGCTGTCTGTTCATGACCGACGACATCATGACGGAACTGGCAGTCCCCAAAGCCGCCGACGCCCCCTCATCCGACCTCCTCGCAATTGTCAGCCTCCGGCCGTTCGCCAACGCAATACCACATCGCAGCCGCCGATCATAAAGAAGCCGGAGCGGACCGGCGCGAGCCGTACCTGCGGCCCCCGACTGGAAACGACTGAGACCGCTGCGCCAAATCAACAGAACGGGGTGATGTCGCACCGCCGCCGCAACCTCGGTGGCCGGCTGAGTTTGTTGTGGCGCGTAACAAGAATTTAACGACTTCGGCCGAGATTCGCAGCCGAGATGCCATGACCGCCGCTAAATGCTCGTATCGATCGTAATCTCCACCAGAAATCGCGTATCCCGGCTTCCGGCTTGCCTCGCCGCCGTAGCGCGCATCAACTCCAATCTCCCCTGGGAACTGGTCATCGTCGACAATGGCTCGACCGACGCCACGGCGGCGATCATCGCGGAATTCGCTGAGAGCGCGGCCTTCCCGGTTGTCGCCCCCTATGAGCCGGTCGCCGGCTCATACCGAGCCCGGAATGTCGGCTGGATGGCGGCAAGGGGAACGTTCATCGCCTTCACCGACGATGATTGCTATGTCGGCCATGATCACGTCGATCGGGTCGCGGCGGTATTCGGCGCTCCGGAAATCGGCTATGGCGGCGGCCGGCTGACGCTGTTCGATCCGATGGATTACCCGATCACGTTTCAGCTCCAGGACGTCCCCGCCCTGATCCCGCCGCGCAGCTACATCCCGGCCGGTTTCATTCACGGCGCCAACATGGTGTTCCGGCGCGACGTCCTCGTGGCGATCGGCGGCTTCGACGTGAGCTTCATGTCCGGCGGCGACGTCGAGGCACAGGCTCGCGCCTCCTTCGCGGGCTGGGTCGGGGCATACGATCCGGCTCTCTCGGTCGCCCATCATCACCGCCGGAATGCGGCCGCGGCGCGCCGGCTCGCCCGCACCTATGGGCTCGCGCGCGGCGCCTATTTTACAAAATTTCTGCTGCGTAGCGACTCGAGGCGCGAGTTCGCCAGGCACATCTATTGGCAGGCGCGCCGGGCGGACTGGGCCGACATCGCCCGCGAGGTCGAGGGCGCAATCGGATACCTGGTGTCGCGCATGCGGTTGCAGAGGCTAAGACGCTGATCGGGCAAGGGTCGGGCCGTAAGCGCATTCTCAATAAGATAAGCGCCCCGGTGCGAATCCGGCGCCGACCGCGGCGGCTCGTTAAGGCTCGCCACGGCCAGGGACAAGAAAAGGCGGCTCCTGCGCCGGCGGTCGCGTCGGTGCGGCGGATGCTGGTGCTTGCCTCTACCCAGTTGGGCGCGCGCTTTATGGCCGATTGGTGCGGACGGCGGGACTCGAACCCGCACTCCCTGGCGGGAAGCAGATTTTAAGTCTGCTGCGTCTACCGTTTCGCCACGTCCGCCCCGCCGCTGGCGTGCGGCGCCGGCCTAGCCCTCGCGCAGCCCCTCCTGCGGGTCGCCGCCGAGCGTCTCGATCAGCGCTTTCAGCGCTTCGGTCGCGCCGTCGAGGCGGGCGCGGTCGGTGCCGCGCAAGACCAGGGTCACGCCGAAATCGCCGCGCCGAAAGTATGGGTAGGAGCCGATTTCGACATCGGGCCAGCGTTCTTGCAGGATCGACAAATCCTTCGCCAGGACACCCTCGCCGAGCTGGCAGCTGACGCTGCGGCTCAGCATCTTTTCGCCGCCGATGAGGCGGTATTTCAGCTGCGCGAAAATCCCCTGCATAATGCTGGGCACCCCGGGCAGAACAAACACGTTGCCGATCTGGAACCCCGGCGCGCGCGAGATCGGGTTGGGCAGCAGCACGGCCCCCTCGGGCACCCGCGCCATGCGCAGCCGCGCCTCGTTCAGATGGCCGGCCGGATAATGGGTTTCGAGCAGGCGCCTGGCATCCGGGTCGAAGGATCAGCGGCACGCCGAAGGCGTCGGCCATGCATTGCGCGGTGATGTCGTCATGGGTCGGGCCGATCCCGCCGGTGGTGAAGACGTAATCGAACCGCCGGCGCACCTCGTTGACCGTGGAGACGATGACCTCGGCCACGTCGGGAATGACCCGCGCCTCGCGCAGCCGGATCCCGGCCTCGTTGAGCCCGCGGGCAAGAAAGCTCAAATTCTCGTCCTGGGTGCGGCCCGACAGGATCTCGTTGCCGATGATCAGCACGCAGGCGGCGACGATCCGGGGCTCGGCTCGCATGCTGCCGGGATCGGGATTGTTGTCGCTCATTCGTTGTAGGCCTTGCGTTGTCGGTCCCGCCGGCGGGCGGCACTGGTCCTTCATAGGGAAATGCTCGGCGCGGCACAATCTCCGGCTCGGCAACAAGGTTGCCCCGCGGCCGGCGACTCCCTACGTTTCAACGATCATCACCAGAGGTGCGGCCCGGCCGCTGACCGACGATGCAGAGCATACCCGGATTAAGGCGGGAGACGGCGCCTGATCTCGTCCAGACCCGCGACGCCCAGACCCGCGACGGCCGGATCAAGATTCACGGTCCCGAAGCCTTTGAGGGCATGCGCCGGGCTGGCAGGCTCGCGGCCGCAACGCTCGATTTTATCACCCCGCATATCCGCCCGGGGATCACCACCGGCGAGCTTGACCGGCTGTGCCACGAATTCACCCTCGACCACGGCGCGATCCCGGCGCCGCTCAACTATCGCGGCTTTCCCAAGTCGATCTGCACCTCGCTCAACCATGTCGTTTGTCACGGCATCCCCGGCGAGCGGCGGCTGGTCGAAGGCGATATCCTGAACATCGACGTGACCCCGATCCTCGACGGCTGGCACGGCAATTCGAGCCGCATGTACTTTGTCGGCGAGCGCATCCCGGTCAAGGCGCGGCGGCTCTCTGACGTGACCTATGAGGCGATGATGCGCGGCATCGCCGTCATTCGACCCGGCGTCCATATCGGCGCGATCGGCGATGCGATCCAGCGCTATGCCGAGAGTCATCGCTTTTCGGTGGTCCGCGATTTCTGCGGGCATGGCGTCGGCCGGGTTTTTCACGACGTGCCCTCGATCCTGCATTACGGGCAGCCCGAGGACGGGCCGGTCATGCGCGAGGGCATGTTCTTCACCGTCGAGCCGATGATCAACGCCGGCCGCTGGGAGGTGAAGATTCTCGGCGACGGCTGGACCGCGGTTACCAAGGACCGCTCGCTCTCGGCGCAATTCGAGCACACCATCGGGGTCACCGCCACCGGCTACGAAATTTTCACGATCTCGCCCGCCGGTCTGCATCGGCCGCCTTACGCGGTCACGGCTCCGGCAGAAACGAGCGCGACAGCACCTCTTCCGGGGTAAAGCGGCAAGCCTCGGGAAAAGCCGTTTCGGGCAGACCTGTCTCCGCCGCCGCGTCCTCTCGCGCATCCGCATAAGCTTCCGCGAGCACCGCAGGGACGAAGGGCCGCAGGCTGGGCGAATCCCGCAACAGCTTCTCGATCTGCCGACGCTGCTCGCGAATTGTCCCGGACCAGCTTGTCGATCGCATCTGCGGCTGCAGCTGCCATTTCAGGAGATGAGCCAGCAGCACGGTAAGCCGGCTTTCGATGGCGCGCCGATCGCTGCGGCCCATGCTCTCGATCTCCTCGGCAATGTTCTCCACGTCGATGTCGGAAAATTCGCCGGCGCGCAGCAGCCGAGCCTGCTCGACTGTCCAAGCGTAGAAGTCTTCTTCGTAATCAGCCTTGTTGCGGGACATTGCCAATCCTCCGCTCGGCGGCGGCGCCGACGCGCACGATGGATAGGGCCGCACCGGCACTGAAACGCTGTCCGCCAGCCAGTGACAGCACCCCCTACCTGCTATCCAAATTAGCGCAGTTCGCCGGACCCGTCCGAAATTTGCGACGGGCGGCCGGCTGGCGCTCTCCGGACATTCGCCGTAGAAGCCTGCCCCGACTGATGCCGGTCGGAGCTTGCCAATGTGTCGTCGCGCCATAGCCCTGTTGTGCCTGTCGCTGCTGACCGCCGCCCCAGCGCTGGCGCAGGCCCCGCCAGTCGGCGAGTCGCCGCCACCCCCCGGCGCCGAGCCGCCGATCGGCGAGCCGCAGCCCATCGCCCCGCCGCCCGCCTCTGCACCCGAGCCGGGCGAACCGCAATCCGGCCGGGTGTTTTGCGGGCAGAGCGTCAGCTATCGGCTGGCCGACCCGTCGACGGTCCCCCCGGACGACCGGCGCTTTCTCGGGATATGGAGCGACGCGGCGTGGGATGCGCACACCTGCGCGGCGCTGATCGTCGAGGACGTCAAGCCCGACGGCACTGCCTCGATCATCTACATCTATGGGCCGCAAGGGTCGAGCGCGCCGGGGCCGAGCGGTGTCCTCCACGGCACCGGGGTGATCCGCGGCGGCGAGCTCAGGTTTCAGAATTCCGACGGCAGCCAGTTTGCGTTCCGCCCCGGGCTCGTTGACATGACCGGGCACCTGATCAACCCCAAAGGCGAGAGTTTCGCCGCGACCTTCAAAGCGACACCCTAACCGCCGTGCCGGCGCCGAGTTGACGGCGGCGGCAGCGATGACCAAATCTCGCCCACGCCGGGGGCGATCTCCGGCCGGCCTGGACGCCGCTCGGAGCGAGGCTTTCCGGGGCGCAACCAGGCAGTTGCATCGCATTGGGACTTTCGCCAGCGCCGCATGCCTCGATCTGTCGCCCCTTCGCCGATCATCGAGCTGACCGAGCGCAGCCGCGAGATCTTTCGCCTGATTGTCGATGGCTATGTCGCCACCGGCGAGCCGATCGGGTCGCGCACGTTGTCGCGGCTCCTGGGCCAGAATTTATCGTCGGCGACGATTCGCAACGTCATGGCCGATCTCGAAGAAGCGGGGCTGCTGTACGCGCCGCACACCTCGGCCGGACGGTTGCCGACCGAGGCTGGGCTGCGCCTATTCGTGCACGGTCTGCTCGAGGTCGGGCGCCTCGCCGAGGATGAGCGCCGCAATATCGAGAGCCTGTGCATGGCGCGCGGCAAAAGCCTGCCGCAGGCGCTCGAAGAGGCGATCAGCGCGCTCTCCGGGCTGTCTCATTGCGCCGGGGTGGTGGTCGCTCCCAAGCAGGACCGGCCGCTAAAACATCTCGAATTTGTCCACCTCGGGCCCGGACGCGCGCTGGTCGTGCTGGTCACCGAAGACGGGCTGGTCGAAAACCGGGTGATCGAGGTCCCGCTCGGCCTGCCGCCCGCGGCGCTGGCTGCGGCCGGCAATTATTTGAACGCACGACTGATCGGGCGCACCATCGAGGAGGCCAGGGCCGAGATCCAGGCGGAAATCGATTCACAGCAGGCCCAGTTGGACGAGCTGACCTCAAAATTGGTCGCGGCCGGGCTGGCGAGCTGGGCCGGCGATGACAGGGGCAGCGCGCTGATTGTTCGCGGCCAGGCCAACCTGCTCGACGACGTGACCGCACTGGCCGACCTCGAACGGCTGCGCGCGCTGTTCGAGATGCTGGAAACCCGCGAAACGGTGCTTCGTCTGCTCGACGCCAGCAAGCAGGGCGAGGGCGTGCAGATCTTCATCGGCGCCGAGAGCCGATTGTTCGGGGTCGCCGGCTGCTCGATGGTGATCGCCCCCTACCACAACAGCCGCGAGCAGATCGTCGGCGCGATCGGGGTCATCGGCCCCACTCGGATCAACTATGCCCGGATCATCCCGATGGTGGATTACACCGCGAAGGTGATTGGGCGCCTCCTCGGATAGGACGGATGATGGACGACACCAGAAGCAATGAGGAGATGGCGGCCGAGGCCGCCGCCAACAGCAATGCCGAGGCGACCGCCGAGCTCTCGCCGGACGAGCGGATCGCCCGGCTCGAAGCCGAGCTCGCCGAGCACAAGGACCGCCTGTTGCGCGCCCTCGCCGAGACCGAGAACACTCGCCGGCGGGTCCAGCGTGAGCGCGAGGACGCCCTCAAATACGCGATCACCGGCTTTGCCAAGGACCTGCTGTCGGCCGCCGACAATTTGCGCCGCGCGCTCGACAGCCTGCCCGAGTCGGAGGTGACCGACACGCGCACCCGAAATCTGCTGGCCGGGGTCGCGGCGACCGAGCGCGAGCTGTTGTCGGTGTTCGAGCGCCACGGCATCCGCCGGATTGACCCGCAAGCCGAGCCTTTCGACCACAATTTCCATCAGGCGATCTTCGAGGCCGAGCGTGCCGACCGGCCGGCTGGCACGATCGTCGAGGTGCTGCAGCCCGGATACGTGCTGCACGAGCGCCTGCTGCGCCCGGCCATGGTCGGCGTCGCCAAAGGCGGCCCGAAGCCGGCGGAAACGGGCGACACCGAGCGTAAGGGAGCTTGACAGCGGCATGGCCATTGTCTAGATGGCAAGGGCCTCTAATCTAGATCGGCGCCTGGGATGGCCTTCCACGTCAGGGATCAGGCGACAGACAGCGCGGTTCGGCGCCTTGCAAAGCTGAAAAGGAAGACGTTAACCGCAACGATCCGCGAGGCGGTCGAGCGCGAATATCAGCGGGAATGTGAGCACATCCCTTTCACGGCCCATATCAGGGCGATCCAAGAGCGGTTCCGGACAATTGGGAAGCCCACCGGCCTGGCAGCCGACAAGGCATTTTTTGACGAGCTGTCAGGCGAGGACCGATTTACCGGCAAGGTTTGATGTTTGTGGACGCGTCCGCCATTATCGCCATCATCGCCGACGAGCATGATGGGCCAGCGCTGGCCAGTCGGCTTGAGAGCGCGGACCGGCGCTATACATCGCCGATCGCTATTTACGAGACGACTTTAGGTATGGTTCGCATTCGCAACGGGGCGATCGCCGCGGTCCGTGCATTGATCGACGACTTCATCAATCTGTTGCAGATCGAAACTATCCCGATCACCACAGAGATTGGTCGTGCCGCGATCGATGCCTTCGAGCGCTTCGGCCGGGGCCGTCATCCGGCGCAGCTGAACATGGGTGATTGTTTCGCTTATGCCTGCGCCCGCGATCTCGACGTGCCGCTCCTGTCCAAGGGTGACGATTTTCCAAGGACGGATGTCACTGTCGCATGAGATCGACGTTTCGCCGGTGGCTTTGGCGATTGAGGGAGCCGTATCAATGCGTGTGCCCGTGGCGCCGCATGCTTCTCGACGGCTTCCCGGTGCGCCTTGCTGCTTGGCCATGTCGTTCCCGAAGCCGGACGAGCCGTTGTAGCGCCCAGCCCGGAAACTTATATACCTGTTCAAAGTCAGGGGCTGACCAATCGCTTTCCGGGGGATCGGGCCGGTGCTTCCCCAGGCCGCCCGGTCCTGCTTTTGAAATGAGGTGTCTATGAGCAAGGTCATCGGTATCGATCTCGGCACGACCAATTCCTGCGTCGCCGTGATGGAGGGCAAGAACGCCAAGGTGATTGAGAACAGCGAGGGCATGCGCACCACGCCCTCGATGGTGGCCTTCACCGAATTGGGCGAGCGCCTCGTCGGCCAGGCGGCAAAGCGCCAGGCCGTGACCAACCCCGAAAACACGTTCTTTGCGATCAAGCGGCTGATCGGCCGCCGCTTCACCGACCCGATGGTCAACAAGGACGTCGATCTCGTCCCGTACAAAATCATCGCCGGTGACAATGGCGACGCCTGGGTCGAGAGCCGCGGCAAGAAATACGCCCCCTCGCAGATCAGCGCCTTCATCCTGCAAAAGATGAAGGAAACCGCCGAATCCTACCTCGGCGAGACGGTGACCCAGGCGGTCATCACGGTGCCGGCCTATTTCAACGATTCGCAGCGCCAGGCAACCAAGGATGCCGGCAAGATCGCCGGGCTCGAGGTATTGCGCATCATCAACGAGCCGACTGCGGCGGCGCTCGCCTATGGCATGGAGCGCAAGGGCACTGGCACGATCGCGGTCTATGATCTGGGCGGCGGGACCTTTGATATTTCGGTGCTCGAGATCGGCGACGGCGTCTTCGAGGTCAAATCGACCAACGGCGACACGTTTCTCGGCGGCGAGGATTTCGACAAGAACATCATCGACTACCTGGCCGACGAATTCAGAAAGGAGCAGGGCATCGACCTGCGCAACGACCGGCTCGCCTTGCAGCGCCTGAAAGAGGCGGCGGAGAAAGCCAAGATCGAGCTGTCGTCGTCGATGCAGACCGACGTCAACCTGCCGTTCATCACCGCCGATCAACACGGGCCAAAGCATCTCAACATCAAGCTGACCCGCTCGAAGCTCGAGGCGCTGGTCGAGGACCTGATCCAGCGCACCATCGGACCGTGCCGCAATGCGCTCAAAGATGCCGGGCTCAAGGCCTCCGAGATCAACGAAGTGATCCTGGTCGGCGGCATGACCCGCATGCCCAAGGTCATCGAGACGGTCAAGCAGTTCTTTGGCAAGGAGCCCAATCGCAGCGTCAACCCGGATGAGGTCGTGGCGATCGGTGCGGCGATCCAGGCGGGCGTGCTGCAAGGCGAAGTCAAGGATGTCCTGCTGCTCGACGTGACCCCGCTGTCGCTCGGCATCGAAACCTTGGGCGGCGTCTTTACCCGGCTGATCGACCGCAACACGACGATCCCGACCAAAAAGAGCCAGGTGTTCTCGACCGCCGAGGACAATCAGACCGCGGTCACGATCCGCGTCTTCCAGGGCGAGCGCGAGATGGCAGCGGACAATAAATTGCTCGGCCAGTTCGATCTGGTCGGCATCCCGTCGGCGCCGCGCGGCATGCCTCAGGTCGAGGTCACCTTTGACATCGACGCCAACGGCATCGTCCAGGTTTCGGCCAAGGACAAGGCCACCGGCAAGGAGCAGCAGATCCGTATCCAGGCGTCGGGCGGCCTGTCCGAAGGCGATATCGACCGCATGGTCAAGGACGCCGAGGCGCATGCCGAAGAAGACAAGCGCCGCCGTGAATTGGTCGAGGCCAAGAATAATGCCGACGCGCTGATCCATACCACCGAGCGCACCTTGAGCGAGAGCGGCGACAAGGTCCCGCAGGGTGACCGCGAGGCGGTGGAGCAGGCGATCCAGGCGTTGAAGGACACGCTCGGCAGCGAGGATGCGGGCCAGATCAAAGCCAAGACCGAGGCTCTGGCGCAAGTTTCGATGAAGGTCGGCGAGGCCCTTTACAAGGCGCAGCAGGAGCAGCAAGCCGGGGCCGGCGAAAGCGGCGGCGGGCCGGGCGCCGGTGGTCCAGGCGCCGGCGGGGCGGCCGGCGGCGGGGGCAGCGACAAGGTCGTCGATGCCGATTTCGAGGAGGTCGACGACCAGAAAAAGCGCGGCTCGGCATAGCGCGTAACTACTGCCTTACATGCAGATCGAACGCGATCATCCCGGCGGCTTGCTGCCGGGATGATTCGCCGCGGCTAACCCCTCTCCGAGAAACCCCCGTCGATCATGGCCAAGCAAGATTTTTACGAGGTTCTCGGCGTCGCCAGATCCGCCACTGCGGACGAGCTCAAAAAGGCTTATCGCAAGCTCGCGATGCAATATCACCCCGATCGCAATCCGGGCGACAAGAATGCCGAGCATAAGTTCAAAGATGTCAGCGAGGCTTACGACGTCCTGAAGGACGACCAGAAGCGCGCCGCCTACGACCGGTTCGGCCATGCCGCCTTCGAGCAGGGGGGCGGGCGCGGCCCCGGCGATTTCGGCTTCACCGGCGGGTTCGCCGATATTTTTGACGAGGTGTTCGGCGAGTTCATGGGCGCCGGACGGCGCGGTCAAGCGGGGCCCAGCCGTGGCAATGACCTTCGCTACAACCTCGATATTGCGCTCGAGGAGAGCTTTCGCGGCAAGCAGACGACGATCCGCGTTCCGAACCTCGTCGCCTGCGACCAGTGCAACGGCAGCGGCGCCGAGCCCGGGTCAAAGCCGGTTTCGTGCCCGACCTGCCATGGGCGGGGGCGCATTCGCACCCAGCAGGGCTTCTTTTCGGTTGAGCGCACCTGTCCCGGCTGTCAGGGCGCCGGCCGCGTCATCGACAAGCCGTGCCGAACCTGCGGCGGCCAGGGTCGGGTCCGACGTGAGAAAACGCTGTCGGTCAACATCCCGCCCGGGATCGAGGACGGGACCCGCATCCGCCTCGCCGGCGAAGGCGAGGTCGGGGTTCGCGGCGCCGCCCCGGGCGATCTCTATATCTTTGTCACGGTGGCGCCGCATCGGATTTTCCAGCGCGACGGCGCCAACATCTATTGCCGGGTGCCGATCCCGATCACGACGGCAGCCCTCGGCGGCGCGATCGAGGTGCCGACTGTCGATGGCAGCCGGGCGCGGGTGACGGTGCCGGCCGGGACCCAGTCCGGACGCCAGTTTCGTCTCAAGGCGAAGGGGATGACCGTGCTGCGCTCGGCCGCGCGCGGCGACATGTTTATCGAAGCAGCGGTCGAAACCCCGGTCAATCTGACCAAGCGGCAGCAAGAGTTGCTGCGCGAATTTGAAAAAGAGGGCGAGAACGGCCGCACCCATCCTGAGAGCGAGGGCTTTTTCGCCAAGGTGAAGGAATTCTTCGAGGATTTACGCGAATAGCCCTCTCACTCGGATCCTGTACAGGCACTTCACGGCCGCAGGGTTATCCGCGGTGCGCGAGGGCTTCACGATCGTAGCCGGCGACCCGCTTGTAGCGGTCCGACATGGCCTTCAGCTCAGCGCGGCTGATTACCGCGTCGATATCGTCGAACGGCCGGTCGCCGGTGCGCAGATAGACCTCGCGCAGGATTGCGTCGGGCGGGTTGGTGCGGTTCGTCAGCACAACTTTGCTGGTTGCCTCGCGCCGCGCCGCCTCATAGGCGCGCAACGCTGCGACCGGGTTCTCGACCTTCGACAAGCAATCGGTCAGCGCCCGCGCGTCGAGGATCGCCTGACCGGCGCCGTTCGAGCCGCGCGGCACCATCGGATGCGCCGCGTCGCCCAAGAGGCTAACCCGGCCAAAGCTCCAGCGCGGCAGCGGCTCCTGATCGACCATCGGAAATTCGAGGATCGCCTCGGCGGCGCAGATCATCGCCGGCACATCGAGCCAATCGAAGCGCCAATCCTTGAACGCGCCGAGAAAGTCGGCGAGCGCGCCCGCCCGGTTCCAGTCGCGCCTCTGGTGCCGCGGCGTCTCGATCTCGGCGACCCAATTGACGAGCTGCCTTCCCTCGCGATCGATCTCGTTGCGGATCGGGTAGATCACCATCTTGCCGGTCGCGAGCCAACCGGCGCGCACCATGCTGGCGCCGGAAAGAAACCGTGGCCACCGCGTCACCCCGCGCCACATATTGTAGCCTGAGTAAACCGGCTCGCCCTCGTCGGGGTAGAGCTGCTTGCGGACGACCGAATGGATGCCGTCGCAGGCGATCGCGACCGTGCCGCGCTGAACGGGCAGCGCTTCCCCAGTCTCGGCGCCCTCGAAATAGGCTGTGACTGCATTCTCGTTCTGCTCAAATGCGGTGCCGCGCCATCCAGTGAGCAGCCGGTCGCCACCGGCGCGACGGATAAAGGCTTCGGCCAGCACCTGCTGCAGATCGCCGCGATGGATCGAGAATTGCGGAGAGGCATAGCCGGCCGCCCGGCCGAGCGGCTCCCGATAGATCAGCTGGCCGAACCGGTTGAAGAAGCACGCCTCGGCGGTGGCGACCCCGACCCGCGCCAGTGCTGCTTCAAGGTCGAGCTCGACCAATTCGCGGGTCGCGTGCGGCAGGACGTTGATGCCGACCCCGACCGGCTCGATCGCCGGCGTCGCCTCATAGATGCGGCACGGGATGCCGGCGCGATGCAACGAGAGACCTAAGGTCAGCCCGCCGATCCCGGCGCCGATGATGATCACATCCATCGCATGCCTCCGGCGGCGCCGCGACCGGCGTCACGCGTTGCCGCGCTGCTCGCGATAAAGGCCGAGCTTCTGCTGCACCGGCCGGTCGGAATAGCTGAACAGCACCGCTTCGCGCTCTGCCCGGTGGCTGACCCAAGCCCAGCTCGGCACGACAAAGACGTCGCGCGGCTCCCAGCGCAGCACCTGGTCGCCGACCCGGCTTTCGCCCCTGCCCTCGACCGCGACAAACACGGTGCCGTCGGTCGAGCGATAGGGGCGGGTGGCAAAGCGCTGCGGCAGGAGCTGGATAAAGGCGCCGATCGTTGGCATCGCGAAATCGCCGCTCGCCGGGTTGACGTAGCGCAATTTGTGCCCGTGGCACGGATCGGGGTCCTCGTTGCGGCTCAACACTTCCAGAGACTCGCGCGAGCGGGCGTAGGGATAGTTGAACACCGGCGAGGTCTTGACCGCCGGCTGCCAATCGACCGGCAGCAGATTGTTCGAGAAACGCGCGGCGTTGTCGCCTTCGGGCCGGGCGACCGCCTGCACGTCGGCCTCGCCCGGCTCGGCAAAGCTGGCATCGAGCAGCCGCACGATCGGGATGTCGAGCCCGTCGAGCCAGACCATCGGCTCCTGCGTATCGTTGCCGTGGTCGTGCCAGGTCCATGAGGGCGTGATGACAAAGTCGCCGGGCAGCATCGTCGTGCGCTCGCCATCGACCGCGGTGTAGGCGCCCTGGCCCTCGATGATAAAGCGCAGCGCCGATTGCGTGTGGCGATGCGCCGGCGCCACCTCGCCCGGCAGGATCAGCTGCAACCCGGCGAACAGGGAATGGGTGATCGAGGTCTGGCCCTTGAGCCCGGGGTTTTCGAGGATCAGCACCCGGCGCGTCGCCTCCTCGGCGCTGATCAGCCCTCCCGCCTGCATCAAATACGGTCGCACATCCCGGTAACGCCAGATCGCCGGCAGGCACGGGGTCACCGGCTGCGCGGTGACCAGCCCATGCAGCCGCTCCCACAGCGGCGCCAAATTGCTGGCGCCGATCTCTTGGTAGAACGCCTCGCGCTCAGGCGTGCGCACCGCCGCTTGTTCCATCGCCATGCTCCGATCCTCCCTTGCCCACGCAATTGCTTCGCGGAGCCCGTCCTCGGGGCCGGCCGCAGGCCGGACCCGTGGGTTCGCAATGACCACCGTTGATGTCATCGCGAGGAGCGGAGCGACGAAGCAATCTCGCGTGTGACCGGGTGTTCTGATCTAGCGCTTTACTCCGCAGCGGCTCGCTGCTGGCGCTCGCCCAATGTAAAGCCAATCTTGGCGAGGTCGGCGATCAGCGCCGCCGATTGCGCCCGGTCGAGCGGCACGAGCGGCGGGCGCACCGTCGCCCAATCCGGATCGTCATGGAAATGCGCAACGATGCGCTTCAAGGCCGGCACCGCCGGATAGGCCAGCACGGTCTGGCGGACTTTCGTGACCTCGGCCTGCAGCGCTTCCGCCTGCGGCCCCTGCCAATTGGCGTAGAGCTTGGCGATGCCCGGCACGTTGATGTTGCCGGTCGAGGTGATGCAGCCGGCGCCTCCCTTACGCAGTGCCGCGAGCAGGAAACCCTCGGAGCCCGGAAAAACTGCAAACCCCGGATAGCGGTCGAGCAATGCTTCGGTGTTGCTCCAATCGCCGGAGCTGTCCTTCAACCCGACCACGGTCTGCGGGTAGGCCTTGATCAGCCGGCCGACCAGGTCGAGCGAGTAGCCGACCACCGCCATCGGCGGGATGTGATAGAGATACATCCTGAGTGCCGCCGAGCCGGCCTTGTCGATCACGTTCGAAATAAACGCAAAAATCCCGTCGTCGCTGACCGGCTTGTAATAGAAGGGCGGCAGCATCAAGACGCCGCCGCAGCCATGCCCGATCGCGTGCCGCACCAGGGTCGCCGCATCGGTCATCGCGCAGGCGCCGGTTCCGGGCATCAGCTTTTCGGCCGGGATGCCGGCCGCGACCAGCTGGTCGAGCAATGCCATGCGCTCGCCGGGCGACATCGAATTGGCTTCGCTGGTCGTGCCGAAAATCGCCAGCCCGCCGGCTCCCTGGTCGAGCAGAAACCGGCAATAGGCGATATACCGCCCGGCATCGGGCTCGCCCGCCGCGGTGAACGGGGTCAAGACGGGGACAAGCACCCCGTGAAACGGCTGCGCTGGCATTATGCGGCTCCTTTCGGCCAAGCTGTGCCCATCGCCGCAATAAGCGACGCCACTGCTGCCGCAGTCAAGCCGAGAGCCCGCCCATTTCCGTCCCGGCGGCCCCTCCGCGGCTCCGCCAACGCTTGGCCGACGCGATCAGCCGGGGCGCACGTACTCGTAATTGGCCGGCAGATTGTCGATGCCGATCTCGGGGGGTGCGATCCAGCCGGCCATCCGGCCCGGCTCGGTCACGCGCTGCATCAGCGATTTGACAAAAGCGCGGTCGCTCATCGGTCGGCAGCCAGCAGCTCCGCCGCGCATGCCATTCCTCCTCGCGATCGGGTTGCCCCGCGGGTCGGTGCGGGTGTTGGCCCAGACCCCGACCGAGCGGCGAAAGCGCGGGCTTGGCAGGGCCAGGCGGAAATCGTAGCCGGCTTCGGCGATCAGCCGGTTCCAGCGCCCGATGCCGATCGCGCAATCCTTGATATAGGCGAGCCGCGTGACCTCGTTGATCGCGTTGCGCAGCGGCACCTCTTCGGGGATGACGCCGCCCTTCCGGTCGGGCATGTCGAGGCGCAGGCGCTGGCCCAAGGCGACATGATCCTCAAACCGCGTCTCGTCGGGGCGCCCCTTGATGCCGGTCGCGAAATAGCTCGCCGCGTTGGACGAGATTTCGGCCCCGAACAGGTCGAGCGACGAGCTGAACCAGAAATTCACATAGCGCTGCAAGCTCGGCAGGTCGATTGCACCCGCGGCCCTCACATCGTCGGGATCCTCGCTGCCGCAGGCCTTCATCTGTTCGAGCGTGCGCCTGACCACGCGGGTGATGCCGCTGGTGCCGACAAACATGTGGTAGGCTTCCTCGGTCAGCATGAACCGGCAGGTCCGCGACAGCGGATCAAACGCGCTCTCGGCCAGGCTCTTGAGCTGAAAGCGCCCGTCGCGGTCGGTGAAATAGGTGAACATAAAGAAGCTCAGCCAATCCTCGATCGGCTCGTTGAAGGTGCCGAGGATGCGCGGCTTGTCAGGATCGCCCGAGTGGCGCGACAGCAACTCCTCAGCCTCCTCGCGCCCGTCGCGGCCGAAATAGGCGTGCAGCAAATAAACCATCGCCCACAAATGGCGGCCTTCCTCGACATTGACCTGAAAGAGGTTGCGCAGATCGTAGAGCGAGGGGCAGGTCAAGCCCAGCAGCCGCTGCTGCTCGACCGAGGCGGGTTCCGTGTCGCCCTGGGTCACGATCAGCCGGCGCAGGGTCGAGCGATATTCGCCCGGCACCTGCTGCCACACCTTCTCGCCAAGCGCGTCGCCAAAGCCGATCCGCCGGTCCGGCACTGGGTCCGCGAGAAAAATCCCCCAGCGGTATTCGGGCATCCGGACCATGCCGTATGTGGCCCAGCCTTCGGCATCGACCGCGGTCGCGGTGCGCAGATAGACCTGCGCACGTTGCGAGCCGCTCGGCCCCATTTGGCACCACCAGTCGAGAAACCGCGGCTGCCAATGTTCGAGCGCCCTATGCAATGCACGGTTGTCGTCGAGCCCGACATTGTTCGGGATCTGCTCCCGGTAGTCGATCGTCATGTCCCCTCCCCGATGCGCCGCTCTATACCCGCGTGCGATCGAACCGCGCCTTGGCGCCGCCCCCGTAGGATTTGAGCGCGCCCTGCTCGCCGGTCGCGTTCGGCCGCGAGAAGACCCAGTTCTGCCATGCCGAGAGCCGGCCGAAAATCTTGGTCGCCTGGGTTTCGGCCCCGGCAAAGCGCAAATTCGCCTCCATCCCGGAGAGCGCGTCCGGCGACAGGCTGGCGCGTTCTTCGAGCGCGAGCCGGATCTCGTCATCCCAGTCGAGCGCGTCCGGCGCGACGGTAACGAGGCCGCGATCGAGCGCCGCGTGGGCGTCGAGCCGCGTGCCGGTCAATGGCTCCAGTGCTTCGGCGGCGGCCGCGTCGTTGAACCGAGTCGCCAACCGGGTCCGGCCGTTACCCATTTCGAGATCACGGAAGTTGAGCGCGCCCAGCGCGATGGCCGGCCCGTCCAACAGCATGTAGCTGCGATCGGCGGCGAGCGCCAATTCGTAAAGGCTGCCGGCAAAGCACGAGCCGTCGTCGATCACCGCGAAGAGGCTGCGCGACGACACGTCCAGCCGCTGCAAGGTGCGGCGCAGCAGGCCGATCGTTTCGCGCACGAACCAGTGGTTTCGGTGCTCGGCCATGGCCGCGTCGCAGGCCAGCACGGCATTCATGTCGCCGCGGGTCTTCAGCACCAGGGTGCCGATCTCGGGTTCGTTGGCGCGCAGCAGCAATAGCGCGTCGTCCAATTCACGGGCTACCGCCAGCGGCCACCAGCGCGCACCGGCGGCGAGGATCTCGGCCAAGTCGCTCGGCGCCTTCTCGCGACACGGCCCGGTCACGGTGACCGTCGCCACCCGAGTGTCGCGGGCGAGCGCCACCTCGACCCAGCGGTAATGATAGCCGGCGGCGTCGATGCGGCGTTCGAGGGGGGTAAGCGCGACGCCGACGGCGCCGGCCGGGCGGTCGCTCTCGGCCGCCAGCGCCTCGGCGCGCTCGGCGACCAGCCGGTGAAACCGCGCCGGCGGTGCTACGTGATCGACCAGCCCCCATGCCCGAGCGCGCTCGGCGCGCACCCCTTCAGCCGTGGTGCAGAACAAATCGGCGAGGTCGCGCCGCACCTTGCGCTTATCGACGAGCCGGGTCAGCCCGCCGGTGCCGGGCAAGACCCCGAGCAGCGCCACCTCGGGCAGGCTGACCGTGCTCGAGCGGTCGTCGACCATGACGATCTCGTCGCAGGCGAGCGCCAGCTCATAGCCGCCGCCGGCGCAGGCGCCATTGACCGCGGCGAGGAATTTGAGCCCGGAATGGGCGCTCGAATCTTCGATGCCGTTGCGGGTCTCGTTGGTGAACTTGCAGAAATTGACTTTTTGCGCGTGGCTCGCCTGAGCCAGCATATAGATGTTGGCGCCCGACGAGAACACCCGCTCCTTGCCGCTGGTGATGACGACGACCCGCGCCTCGGGATGCTCGAAACGGATGCGGTTTAGCGCGTCGGCCAGTTCGATATCGACGCCGAGATCGTACGAATTGAGCTTGAGCCGATAACCCGGCTCGATCCCGCCCTCTTCGGCGACGTCGAGCGCGAGGGTCGCGACCGGATCGTCGAACGACAGCATCCAGTGACGGTAGCGGCTCGGCTCAGTGTCGAACTCGATCATCGGAACTAAAGTTCATCACACCGCGTCGACCGATGCAACATCCTTCATCACGCGATGCGGCAGTGCGGCCAACAGGCTGTGGAAACTGGCCTCGATGGTGCGCTCCGAAGTATCGACCGTCGCATCGGCCCTGGTGTAGAGCGGATTGCGCGCGGCGAGAATGCGGTGCAGGTCGGCCATCGCCTCCTTGTTGTCGGCGTTGCCGGCCATCGGGCGCAGATCGCCCTGCGCCCGCACCCGCTGCATGTGCTCTGCCGGCGAGGCCTTGAGCCAGACCGTAAAGCACTGCGTCAAGAGCCGCGCGAAGGTGGCGGCCTCGGCGACCAGGCTGCCGCCGGCGGCGAGCACAAAGCTCGGATGGCCCGCAAGGACTGCGTCAAGCATGCGACGTTCGCTGCGGCGATAAGCCGGCTGCCCATAGAGCGCGAAAATCTCGCCCAGCGACAGGCCAAAATCATGCTCGATCTCGGTATCGAGCTCGATAAACGGCACCGCCAGATGGCGAGCAAGACGGCTGCCCAAGGTCGATTTACCCGCGCCACGCAACCCGATCAGCGCAATCCGGCGTTGCCGCGGAGCATCCTGCGGCAAGGCAAAGCGCTGGGCGAGCAAGGCGCGCGCCTCGGCCAGCTGTTCGGGCGTAAGCCGGCGCAGCAGGTCGAGCGCCGATTCCAATTCGGCCGGCGCGCCGGGCTCGTCGCCGACCAGTCGCGCCAGGGGCTGGTTCAGCGCCTCGGCGACGCGGCGCAACAGCGCGATCGAAATGTTGCCCTTGCCGCCTTCGAGCTGCGCCAGATAGCGTTCCGACAGCCCGGCATCGCGAGCCAGAATCTTGCGAGTCATGCCGCGCCGCGCGCGCTCCTCGCGCACTCGCTCGCCAAGCTGAGCGAGGTAGCCATTCTGGTCAGCGAGTCGTGGCGCGAGGGTCATGCTTGACCCAGCATACCAGAACTATAATGCTTTCCATCAGGGTTCGGCCGGGATAGGAGCGCGCCGGTGACCTACAACGCGGCTGCCGATCTGCTCGAGCGCAACCTCGCGGCCGGACGAGACGCCAAGACGGCGATTATCGACGATCACGGTCGCTACACTTATACCGATCTCGCCGACCGGGTGAACCGCTTCGCCAACGCCGCGCGCCGATTGGGGCTGCATCGCGAGCAGCGGGTGCTGCTTTGCGCGCATGACGGTATCGATTTTCCGACCGCCTTTCTCGGCGCGATCAAGGCCGGCATCGTCCCGGTGGCGGTCAATACGCAGCTGAGCCCGGCCGAATTCGCTTTTATGCTGGCCGACAGCCGGGCGCGCGCGGTGGTCGTGTCGGCTCCGGCGCTGCCGGCGATGCGGGCGGCGGTGGCGCTTTTGGCCGAGCCCAAGCCGCAGATCATCGTCTCCGATCCGGAACGGAGCGGCTCGCCGCTGGCGGCCTTGCTTGCCGAGGCGCCCGCCGCCGCCGAGACCGCCCCGACCGATCGCGACGAGCCCTGCTTCTGGCTTTATTCATCGGGCTCGACCGGGCGGCCCAAGGGCACCGTCCACGTGCACTCAAGCCTGATGCAAACCGCACAGTGCTACGCCATCCCGGTGCTCGGCATCGCCGAGAACGACATCGTGTTTTCGGCGGCCAAGCTATTCTTCGCCTATGGGCTCGGGAATGCGCTGACCTTTCCGTTGGCGGTGGGTGCGACCAGCGTGCTGACCGCCCAACGCCCGTCCCCGGCCGTCGTAGCCCAGGTGCTGCGCCGGCATCGGCCGACGATCTTTTGCGGGGTCCCGACGCTCTATAACGCGATGCTCGCCGACCCCGATCTTCCGCACCGCGACGAGATCGCCCTGCGCCGCTGCGTTTCGGCCGGCGAGCCATTGCCGCACGGAGATCGGCCGGCGCTGGTCGCAGCGGATCGGCGTCGACATCCTCGACGGCATCGGCTCGACCGAAATGCTGCACATCTATCTCAGCAATTGGCCGGGCGATGTGCGCTACGGCACCACCGGCAAGCCGGTCCCGGGCTACGCGCTGACGATCGCCGACGAGCGCGATCAGCCGGTCGCCCGCGGCGAGATCGGCGAGCTCTTGGTCAGCGGCCCGACCAGCGCCGCCGGCTACTGGAACAATCGCGAGCGCAGCCGGGCGACGTTTCTCGGCCCGTGGACGCGCACCGGCGATAAGTATTTCCAAGACGAAGGCGGCTATTACGTCTATTGCGGGCGCAGCGACGACATGATGAAAGTCAATGGCATGTACGTCTCGCCGGCCGAGGTCGAGGCGGCGCTGATCGCCCATGACGATGTGCTGGAGGCCGCGGTCGTCGGCGCGCCCGATGCCGACGGTCTGGTGAAGCCCAAGGCGTTCGTCGTGGCAAAGCCCGGCGCCGCGGCCGGTGACGCGCTCGCCCGCACCCTCGAGAGCCACGCGAAAAATTTGCTGGCCCCGTTCAAATGCCCGCGGTGGATTGCTTTCATCGACGAACTGCCGAAGACTACGACCGGCAAGATCCAGCGCTTCAAATTACGCGAGGAGACTGCCGTTCGCGGCGCTACCCCACCTTGAACCCGACGCAGAAGCGGTTGATCGCATCGCAATCATTCTGGGTCAGGCTCTCAGCCAAAGCCCGCATGCCCGATCGCGATATTGACGCCGATCGCGACCAGCGCAATTCCGCCGACGATTTCCGCGAGGCGGCCATATTTTTCGCCGATGACGCGCCCGAGGAGCACGCCGAGCGTCGTCATCGCAAAGGTTGCCAGCCCGATCGCCAGCGCTGGCGCGACAATGCCGACGCCGATCAGCGCCAGGGTCACGCCCACCGCCATCGCATCGATGCTGGTGCCGATCGCGGTCATCACCAGTAGCCGGGTCGAATGGCGCTTTGGCCGCTTGTCGTCGGCGCCGCGCCGCAACCCGTCCCAGATCATCTTGGCGCCGATCGCGCCGAGCAGGGCAAAGGCGAGCCAGCGGTCGATGGCGGCGATATAGACGCTGGCGGCGGTGCCGAGGCCCCAGCCGATCGCCGGCATGGCCGCCTCCACCAAGCCGAAAATCAGGCCGCAGCGCAGCGCCTCGCCCAAGGGCGGGCGGTCGAGCGCCGCACCTTTGCCGAGCGCCGCTGCGAAAGCGTCGGCCGACATGCTGAAGGCGAGAACGACAATGCCGAGGAGGCTCATCTGCGGGGCTCGCCGGACCAGATCAGCACGCGAACAGGGCCGGCCGGAGCGGCTCCCGGACGCGTACTGGTCTCGCCACGCAGGAGCATTCGCTCCTACCGGCCGTGCCACGCGCCATGGCGCGAGCTTGTTGACACGGCCCCGCCGGGAAAATGGCGGAAGCTACTCCCCAATCAGGCCCAAATACGGTCTGACCTCGGCGCTGTCAACCGGCTGGCCGCAGAAACCCAGGCCGTACGTATCCGGCGCGGCGGGTCCGACAGCGCAGTGCGCTCAGCCGGAGAAATGGCGCAGCAGCCAGCTCAGCGTCTGATCGGGCGCCTCCTCCGGCACGTAATGGCCGCAGGGCAGCGCGCCACCCGAGGCATCGGTCGCGTATCCGCGTTGCCAGACCGCCAGCACGTCGCCGTGGACGCCCGCGGTGTGGCTCTTCGCGCCCCAAATCACCAGCAACGGAACAGTGATCTTATGCCCGGCCACAAAATCGGCCGTGTCCATCGCCAAGTCGCAGGTGGCGCAGGCGCGGTAATCGGCGCACGAGCCCTTGATCGTCTTCCAGTTGAAGCAGCGCACATATTCGGCAAACGCCGCCGGATCGAAGATGCCGAGACCGATGCCGGGCTTGGACAATTTCTGTTCCATGAACCACTGTGCCGGCACGCCGGCCAGCATCCGCTCGGGAAAGTCATAAGACTGGGCCATCAGCGCCCAATGCCACGAGCGCAAGGCCCAGTCTTTTGAAGTGTGGGTCCAGATGTGGTGGTTGGGCAGGATGTCGATCAACGCCGCGCGCTTGACCCGAAGGGGATGGTCGAGGCACATGCGGGCGGTGGTGCGGGCGCCGCGATCGTGCCCGGCGACAAAGAATTCGCGATAGCCGAGCTGTTCCATCACCTCGACCTGGTCCTGGGCCATCGCCCGGAACGAATAGTTGATGTTGTTGTCGCCGGCCTCGTCGGGGCCGACGCTGTCGCCGTAGCCGCGCAGATCGGATGCTACGACGTGAAACCGCTCGGCGAGGCGCGGCGCGATCTTCCC
The DNA here is from genome assembly GCA_963738185.1 of uncultured Alphaproteobacteria bacterium. Lineage (GTDB taxonomy): Bacteria > Pseudomonadota > Alphaproteobacteria > ATCC43930 > CGMCC-115725 > AP-15. Next base: position 3,004,191 of record CAVTVA010000003.1, read on the forward strand.
CCACGAAGCATGGGTCAACGGATTGCCGTGCAGCAGCAACAGCGGCGGGCCGTCGCCGCCATGGCGCAGATTGATCCGCGCGCCCGAAGTTTCGATCTCGGTCTGGGTGAATCCCTCGAACATGTTTCCTGCTCCGCGTTGGCCGCGGCACATCCTACTCCGATCGCGGCGCCCGGATAGCCGCGAGGCCAACCGGCTTGCCACCAGGGAGATCAGTGCTGTAGAGTAATTCTGCTTATGGTTAACGGCGGCCGCGATCCACTGATGCGTTCTCAATTCGGGAGGGGGACATGCGGATTCGGCTGATAGGTCTGCTGCTGTCGGCTTTGTCGCTGCCGATCGGCGCCTTGGCTGCGCAACTACCGCCCGGCAGCATAAAAACGGTCGGGACGGCGCATTCGCACTCTGTGTCGTTGCCGCTGACCAGGATGACCCGTTGCCCGGCGGCGCCGGCATCAACGGCGCCGGTCGTCGAGGGGCGACTGCCGCCGACAATCCTCGATTTCGAGGGGATCGATGTGGCAGAGCTCGCCGGCGGTTGCAGTCTTTCTCCGGAGGCGTCCGACGACAGCGGGGCTGCTGGCCCGCATCATTTCGTGCAGGTCGTCAATGTCGCCCTGGCGGTTTTCGACAAGGCCGGCAAGCGGCTCGCCGGCCCGATCGCGACGACGACCTTTTGGGCGAACCAGCCCGATTGCGGCGGCAACCAAGTGTGGACCAATTCGGTCGTCATCTATGATCGCCAGGCAGACCGCTGGGTGATCAGCCGCCCCGGCGGGCTGCCGCACGGCGCCGATTTGTGCCTCGCAGTGTCGCAGACCTCGGACCCGACCGGCCGCTGGGACGAATACGCGTTTGAAGTCAACAATGCACAAAACAAGCTCGACAACTTCTTCAACGATTATCCGAAGATCAGCGCCTGGCCGCCTGGATCGTATTTCGCCACCGCTGATCCGAACAAGATCTTCAGCGGCCTCGGCAACACGATCACCGCGTTCGATCGGACGGCGATGCTGGCCGGCAAGGCTGCACCCGGCTATGTGACCTTTTTCGTGCCGGCGCCGGTGCCGGCCAATGGGGTCGCGCACAGCCACATGCTGCCCGCCAATCTCGACGGCAAGGCCTTGGCGCCCGCGGGCGCCCCCGGCTACATCGTTCAGGTGCAGGACAAGAACTGGGGATTTCCGGCCGGCCGCCTTCAAATCTACGAGTTTCGCGTCGATTGGAACAAGCCCGCAGCGGCAAGTCTGACGCCGACGACGAGCCTCAGCCCCAAAGCATTCAACACCAACGCCTGCCCGTGGAACAACGGCGCCGGTCAATCCTGCATAGCCCAGCCGCAAGGGCCGGCGCTCAATTCGCTGTCCTACGGCTATATGATGTTCCGCTTGGCATACCGTAACTTCGGGTCGCACCAGAGCCTCGTTCTGAACCATACCGTGGCCGCGGATGGAGACCCGAGCCACAACCATGCCGGCATCCGCTGGTACGAGCTGCGCAAGACCACGAGAACGCCGTGGTCAATCTATCAGCAGGGGACCTATGCGCCGAACGCCAATGACCGCTGGCTCGGCAGCATCGCGATGGATCGGGTCGGTGACATCGCCCTGGGGTTTGACGTCTCGAGCGCCGCCAAATACCCGTCGATCCATTATGCAAGCCGACGGCCGAACGATCCGCTGGGCCAGCTGCCGCGCGGCGAGGTCTCGATCGTCGAAGGGCACGGCGCCCAGCTCGGCTCGATTTTCTTCGGCGACTACAGTGATATGACCATTGATCCCAGAGACGACTGCACTTTCTGGTACACAAATACCTATTATCCAAAGACGACGTCCTCGAATATCTGGCACACAAGGATCGCCGCTTTCAAATTCCCCGGCTGTTGAGGTCAATAGAAGAACGGGAGAGCGCGGGGGGCGGGCGCCGCGACGCTGGCCTGAAGCTGCATGCCGCAGAGCGCTCGCCGGCATCGCGCCATCCGAGCGATTGCGTTCATAAATCATGCTTGGCGTCGATCGGCCCGCCAGAATCCGGGCGAGCGGCATTGCCGACCCGACAGACGGCTCTCCGGTACGCGCCGCGGCCCTATCCATCGCTTTGCTGATATGGTATTGGCAGCGCGCTTTATGCAAAATCCCGCGCCGCCGCGGATGGGGGATCGTCTAACGGTAGGACAGCGAACTCTGACTCCGCCAGTCTAGGTTCGAATCCTAGTCCCCCAGCCAATCCTCTGATCAGGGGTTCGCCCAAATGCGCGCGCTGGTCTCCACCTGCCTCCTCTGCGCCCTCTCGCTCGCCTCGCTCGGCGGCTGCATCGACAACGATCGGGTGCGGGTGCAGAGCCTGTCGGCCGGACCGGGCGGCAGCTTTGCCTATCGCGCGCAAACCGACACAGTGATGAGCGCCAACGACGACGGCGGCGCCGAGCGGATCCGCCGCGACTGGCTGGCCCAGGCCCTGTTGGCGCGCGGGATGTGCAATGGCGGTTACGTCGTCTACCAGCGCCGCCTCGAGATCGCGCCGCAGCGCCCGGCGCTCGCTGCAGCCGCCAGTCCGGCGACCCCCGCCGTCACCAGCTTTTTCGGCAATGGCGGCGACGTCGTCTATTCCGGCAACTGCCTTTAGCCCGCGCGCCGTTCGCGTGCGGGCTAGGGCGTAGGAGGGGCTGGGCCGGTGTAGCTGGGTGGGCGCTGTCCGCGCGATTTGGCGGCTACACAGCAGCGCGCCAGCGTTCGATCAAGGGCCCGGATTTGCCGCAGAGCGGGTCTGCGGCGGGCAGCGGCACCGCGGCGATGTTGGCGAGCGCCCGCTCGCGCTCGCGCGCGCCCGGGGTGCGCATATCGGGGCCGCGGCCGCCGGGATAAGCGCCGACGACGAGGAAATCGGGGGTCGCCGCCTCGCTTTTGTGCGCGACCCCGGCCGGGATCACGACAGCGTCGCCGGCCCGCAGCTCGACAATCTCGCCGCCCTCGCCGCCGAGCCGGACCCTGGCCGAGCCGGCGACGACGCCAAGCGCCTCATGCGCGGTGCTGTGATAATGATGGTGGGCGTAGATGCCGGCGCGCCATCCCCCGCTCCAGCCATTGGCGGCGAACCGCGCCTCGCAAGCGGCAGCGGCGCCGGGGCCGGTGGCGAGCGCGCCGCGGTAGACGACGAGCGGCAGGCGGGGGTTGTTCGGAACGCGGCCGTCATCGGCGAACAGGTGCTCTTCGATCGTCAGAGCGTCGGCTCTTGTGACCATTGGCTGCTCCTTTCGCACAGGACCGGCAGCAGGTTAGGCCGCCGCGGCAGTCGGGCCAAGCGAAAACCGCGGTTGTTCCGCAGGGGGCGATTGGACAGTTTTCAAGCCGCCGCGGCAGAGATGCGCGCGCAAGATCGCGTGCCGCGGATCGGACGATCCAGCGGCGATTTTTCGGCGTCGATCGGCCCCGAGCCGCGCTTGCCGCGATGCGCGAGGCGCACTCGGCGCCGCCGAGCCGGGCCGCTGCTGGCGTGCGCTATTTCGCCAACATCGAGGCGACCGCTGCTAAGATTGCCGCCCAGCTGCCCAGCGACAACAACGCCAGGACGATCAGCGAGGCAAGCGGGCTGAACCGGCGGATCGGCTCCGGATACAATTCTTCGGCGCCGCGCTGCGCGACCTCGGCGGCGACGGTCGCGTAGTCGGAAACGGGGTTGCTGTGCAAAGGTCTCTCCCCGGATTGACGACGCGGCAGCATGTGGCCGGCTCTGTCACCGACTTGTCCGGCCCAGCGTCAAAACTCCGTCTATACTGGCGCGCTCTGCGGCAAGTCCCATCGCCGAGGCCGCTGGCCTCGGTCTGGCTGCAGCGCGCCGGCGATAGCAAGAAAATCAGACGAATGCGCTGCGATATCGGTTGCGTCCGTTGCGCGATAATCGATAACTATCGCGGTCGCGGATTATCTTTCTAATCGGATTGAGAGATATGTCACAACTGTACGTCATGGGTGGGGGCGCCGTCACGGCGCCAAGCGGAAAAGAGCCGCAAGGCCGGTTGTCGCAGCGCGCGGCGATCATCGCCATCGCGGCGCTGTCGTTGCTGCTCTGGTCGCCGATCCTGCTGCCGTTCACGGCTTTGCTGCATCGGTGACGCGCATGCCGCCAACTTCCGGCGCGTCCCAGCCGCTACCCGGCGGCTCAATCCGGCGGCAGATCAAAGCCCCAGGCGCGGGCCTGGGCGATCCCGGCCTGATAGCCTTTGGGCGTCAGGCTAAAGCTGAATTCCGCCCTCGCGGTAAAGACGTCGACCAGGATCAGCGAGCCGGTTTCGAGCTGCTTGACGATCGCCATCGCCTGCGCCGCCGGAAAGATGCAATACCGCGCCTGTCGGCACTCGTTCGCCGGGTTTTTGTCGACGCGCAGCACCGCCCTGACCGGGTAGGGTTGGCCCACGATCCCGACATTGCCGGTCTGCAGCATCACCACCAGGGCGAACGAGCCTTTGCCGCGCCTGCCAACCTCCCAGAATGGCACCGTGATCGAGCAGTCGGCAACACGGCCCGGGCGACCGTCGCATTCGGTGATCCATTCGTCGGCGCGGAACTTCAACGCCGCTACCGCGACCGCCGCGGTACCTGGCTGCGCGGCGACGACCAGGGCGAAGGCCACCGCCGCCCGGTTCAGCAAACTGCCGATCGGGCGCGGCGGGCCAACCCTCGGGCGCGTGCATCGTCGACGCCGTGCCCGCCCGGCCGGTCCGACAGATACGACCGCTCTCGCCACCATCGCTCGCGCCCGACAGCATCGCGACCTGGATGATGCTGCCGCGCTGGCTTGAAGGGTCAAGGGCGAAGCGGCCGGCGCGGCGAACCGCCGCTCCCCGATGCGGCGGCCGCACGGCGGCTCGGCGCCCGGTCCGCCCGCGGCTCGGCATCGATCGCGTGGCCGCCGCTCGGCCAATGCGCCTCTGCGCCAACGCAATGACAGCCTGGAGGTTGACGTTAACTTTTTCTTACGACGATCTCCGTTCTGTGGCATTTCTGTGCGTTAACCTTGATTTTGCTTCCCTTCAGCGCGAAATGCAGCTACATGTGTAGTTGCTGGGTCGCCGCATCCGATCAGCCGAGGCACAGCCTATCGGCACCGGGCCGGTTCGCGCGAACCCGGCGGAACCTTTTGGAGCGGGCCGGCGTTCCCGCCCCGCGCACGCCCACGCCTCGGCGGGCAAGCAAATTTAAAGGATGTTGGCCGGTCCGACGCCGAGAGGCGTAACGCGTGTCGCCGATCGACAGCAACTGATCCAAGGGTTTCGGATGGCTCGTTTCTTGGTGACCGGGGGAGCTGGGTTCATCGGCTCACATCTCGTCGAGGCCTTGCTCGATGAAGGGCACAGGGTCAGGGTTCTCGACGACCTATCGAGTGGCAACAGCGCCAATCTTCCGCGCGCGGCCGAGCTGATCAAGGCTGATGTCGCCGACCCGGACGTGGTCGGCGACGCGTTCGACGATGTCGACGGCTGCTTTCACCTGGCGGCGATCGCCTCAGTCGAGCGCTGCAATCACGAATGGTTGCGCGCGCACCAGGTCAATCTGACCGGCACGATCAATGTTTTCAACGCCGCTCGGGCGTCGCGCCGGCATCGCGAGGTTCCGGTGGTGTACGCTTCCTCGGCCGCCGTTTATGGCGATCGCCACCAGGGTCCGGCCACCGAGACGAGCTGCGCCGAGCCGCTCAGCGCCTATGGCGCCGATAAGCGTGCCTGCGAGTTGCACGCGCGCGCTGCCGGCATCACCCACGGGGTGCGGACCACCGGGTTGCGCTTCTTCAATCTCTATGGGCCGCGCCAGGACGCCCGCTCGCCCTATTCGGGGGTGATCGCGATCTTCATCGATCGCCTGCGGCGTGGCGAGCGGGTCGAGATTTTTGGCGACGGCCAGCAGGTGCGCGATTTTGTCTTTATCGCCGACGGCGTCGCTGCGCTGCGGCAGGCGATGACCGCGGCCAGCGCGCGCGCCCCGATCTTCAACGTCTGCACCGGACAAGGCACCACCGTGCACCGCCTGGCGGTCACAGTTGCCGGGCTGTGCCGCAATGGTCTGGTGATCGATCCGCGCCCGCGCCGATGCAGCGAGGTCCAGACCTCGATCGGCGATCCGCGACGCGCGGCCAGGGAGCTCGGCTTTCGCGCCCGCACCGCGCTGGTGGACGGCTTGGCCGCAACCCTCGAAACGCTGGGCTCGTGTAATCGGCTCGATGCGAGGATTGTCGCCTGATCCGATAACTTTGCCCAGCCTCTCAACTTTGTCCGGCCTCTCGGGAGCGATATCGCCTTGCCGGCGCCGGCAGGTCGCGGCACCACGCTGCAAATGTGGCGCCCTCGCCGATCGCGACTTCCGCTCGCGGCCCTTGGTGCCCATATTGAGGGCGGCACCAAGGGAGTAGCAAATGGCCGATCTCGCCGTTGCCGACGAGCTGTTCTTTGAGCGCACCGGCATGAATGCCGGGCGGGTCGAGGCGATCGTCACCCAAGCGCTGGCCGGAATGGATGACGGCGAGCTCTATCTCGAATACAGCCAGTCGGAGAGCTTGGCGCTCGATGACGGGCGCATCAAGAGCGCCAGCTTTGATACCAGCCAAGGTTTTGGGCTGCGCGCGGTCGCCGGCGAGGCGGCCGGCTATGCCCATGCCTCCGATCTGTCCGAGGCGGCCATCCGCCGCGCGGCGCAAACGGTGCGGGCAGTGGCGAGCGGTTATTCCGGGACGATGGCGGGGCCGCCGTCGGGCACCAACCGCGCACTCTATACCGACGCGAACCCGTTGGGGCTGGTCGATCTCGGCGCGAAAGCGCGGCTGTTGGCTGACATCGACGCTTATGCGCGCAGCCGCGACCCGCGCGTGCGCCAAGTCATGGCCTCGCTCTCCGGGGTGTGGCAGGCGGTTCAGATCATCCGCGCCGACGGCAGCCGCGTCGCCGATATCCGACCGTTGGTCCGTCTCGGCGTCGCCGTTGTCGTCGCCGACGGTGACCGCATGGAAACCGGCTCCTCCGGCGCCGGCGGCCGGGTCGCCTACGAGCGCTATCTCGATCCGGATCACTGGAGGGAGCAGGTCGACGAAGCGCTGCGCCAGGCACTGGTTAATCTCGGCGCGGTGCCGGCGCCGGCCGGCGAGATGACCGTGGTGCTCGGGCCGGGCTGGCCTGGGGTCATGCTCCACGAGGCGATCGGGCATGGGCTCGAAGGCGATTTCAACCGCAAGAAGACCTCGGCCTTTTCCGGCATGATCGGACAGCGCGTCGCCACCAAAGGGGTGACGGTCGTCGATGACGGGACCTTGCCCGATCGGCGCGGCTCGTTGACGGTGGACGACGAGGGGACGCCCACCAGCTGCACCACCCTGATCGAGGACGGCATCCTCAAAGGCTACATGCAGGACCGGATGAACGCCCGGCTGCTCGGCGCGGCCCCGACCGGCAACGGCCGCCGTGAGAGCTTTGCCCATGCGCCGATGCCGCGGATGACCAACACCTACATGCTGGCCGGCGACCGCGACCCGAAGGAAATCATCGGCTCGGTGCCGCGCGGCCTCTACGCGGTCAATTTCGGCGGCGGCCAAGTCGACATCACCTCGGGTAAATTCGTCTTTTCCGCTTCCGAAGCCTACCTGATCGAGAACGGCAAGATCGGCCCGGCGGTCAAGGGCGCCACCCTGATCGGCAACGGCCCCGACGCATTGACCAAGGTCACGATGATCGGCAACGATCTGGGCCTCGACCACGGCATTGGCACTTGCGGCAAGGACGGTCAGAGCGTGCCGGTCGGCGTCGGCCAGCCGACCCTGCGCATGGACGGGCTGACGGTCGGCGGCACCAGCGCCTAGCACCCGGCCCGCCCGGCATCAGCGGGCTCGGCTCGTACAGGCGCGGCTCGTTCACAAAGGGGGGAGCATGCGGTTTCGCGGCGGTGGGCTGGCGCTCGCGCTCGCGGCCGTTCTGGCGTGGCAGCCCTGGGCCTGCGCTTCGGCCTGCACCGATCTGGCCAAGGCGCCCTCGACCCGCTGGTCGCTGGCGAGCGAGCATGGCGTCTCCTGGCTGGTGACGCCCTGCGGCCAGCGCTTTTTCAGCCTCGGCGTCAATGCTCTCGACGGCGGCTATCCCGAACGGAACAAGGACGGCAAGGTCTGGTACAGCTGGACCGCGTTCGACCGGAGCCGCGCGCAATGGGTCGAAGTCACCCGGCGGCGGCTCGCCGAGTGGGGGTTCAACAGCGCCGGCGGCTGGTCGCTGCCGCCGCAGGTGCTGCGCCTGCCGACGGTCATCGATCTCGAGCTCGGGCGCCAGGCACAGTTTCATTGGTTCGACCCGTTCGCGCCCACGACCGCGACGCGGATGATGGCGCTGGCCCGTCGTCTCGTCGCCCCCTATCGCAACAGCCCGTACCGGATCGGCTATTTCTCGGATAATGAGGTTGGCTGGTGGGCTGGGGCGCTGTTTGTCTTTTATTCGATGAAGCCGGCGAGCTCGGCGACAAAGCAGCGCTGGGTCGAGGCGCTGCGCCAGCATTACGCCGGCGATTGGGGGCGCTTTACGGCCGATTTTCTGCCGCCCGCCGGGGTCGGCTCCTGGGCGCAGCTGCTCGCCGCGACCGGGATGACGCGGATGCGGCCGGGCGGCAGCGGGGTTCATGCAGTTCGCGAATGGACCGGCATCGTCGCGCGGCATTATTACGCACTGGCGGCCAAGGCGATACATCTGGCGGATCCCGACGCGCTCTATTTCGGCGATCGGCTGCCGATCTATTACGACCCGGCGGCGGTGCGAGCGATGGCGCCCTATGTCGACGCGATCGCCACCAATTACAATGTCGACAGCAGCGACGGCTGGGTGGCTCCCTATTATTTTGACGGTCTGAGAAGATTATCGGGCGGCAAGCCGGTGCTGGTCTCCGAGTGGTTTTTCGCGGCCATGCACAATCGCACCGGCAACCGCAACAACGGCCATCTGATGACGGTCGATACCCAGGCCGAACGGGCTGCGGGTGCGGCGGCGGCGACCGAAAACTTCGCCGCGATCCCCGAAGTGATCGGCGCCCAATGGTTTCAGTATTACGATCACCCCAAGGGTGGGCGCGCGGATGGCGAGGATTATGATTTTGGGCTCGTCGATATCAACGACCGGCCGTATCGGCGGCTGACCGAAGCGCTCTCCATCGCCAACCGGCGCGCCTTTGCGATCCACGAGGAAGCGACCGCGACGGCAGCCCGTCCCGCGCGGGTTGTCAGCGTGCCGCACGCCGATGTCGCGCTCTCCGCCCGCTCGCTGTCGGATTGGCCAAAGCCGGCGAGCCTGTTGCCGCCGCTGACCGCCTCGCCTGGCGCTGTCGAGTTTGGCGAAGCCTACCTGACATGGAGTGCGCGCGGGCTGCAACTGGCGACGATCGGCCAGGATTACTTCGACATCGATCTGTTGGCCTATCGACGGCTCGTTCCCGCTCGGCGAGGCCTACCGCGTCGAACTGGGCGTCGATCTTGGCCAGGGGCCGCGACGCTTCACCTTGTTCTTCATCCCGCCGCGAACCAAAATCCACGACTATCCGGAAATGGCGGCCGAACTCTGTGCCGGCGCGGCGCAGCGCGCGATCAAAGAGGGCTGCACCCCGGTTCCCGGCGGCAAAGCAGTCTATTTCGGCGCCGACCAGCCGCGCATCACCGCCGAAGCGCGCATCCCGTGGTCGGCGCTGGGCATAGCACCGCCAACCGTGGGCGCGGGGATGCCGCTGCGCGTTGAAGTCGCTATTACGTCCTGGGACGGTGACCGCTGGATGTCCCTGTCCGGCCGACCGCCGCCCGCGGCGTTGAGCGACCCCGGAGGATGGCGCGCGATGCGGCTCGGCAACGGCCCGCAGCCGATCGAAGACTGGCCGAGGCTGGCGCGGGCGCCCAGCTGAATCTTGCGAACCCTCGGCCCGGAGCTATCACGTCACCCGGGCTGGCATCATTTGTCGGCGTATCAGGAGCGGGGACACGGCAATGGCGGCGAATTTTCCCGACGGGTTCCTCTGGGGCGCCTCGACCGCCGCCTATCAGATCGAGGGTGCGGTTCGGGAGGACAGCCGCGGCCCGTCGATCTGGGACGTTTTCAGCCATCTGCCGGGGCGGATTGCCGGCGGCGACACCGGCGACGTCGCCTGCGACCACTATCATCGCTGGCCGCAAGACGTGGCGCTGATGCGCGAGCTGGGCCTCGGCGCCTATCGGCTATCGACCTCGTGGCCGCGCATCCTCCCCGAAGGCCGCGGCCCGGTGAACCTGGCAGGCCTCGAATTTTATGACCGGCTGATCGACGGCATCCTCGAAGCCGGCGTCGAGCCGTGGATCTGCCTCTACCACTGGGACCTGCCGCAGGCGCTCGAAGATCGCGGCGGCTGGCAGAACCGCGACACCGCAAGCTGGTTCGCCGACTACGCGCATCTGACGGTGCGGCGGCTCGGCGACCGGGTCAAGCACTGGGCAACCTTCAACGAGCCCAACGCCGCCTGCGTCAAGGGATATGGGGAGGGCGAGCACGCCCCCGGCATTCGCGGGCGGGCGAGCGCGCTCGGCGCGATCCATGTGATGAATTTGGCGCACGGGCGCGGCGTCGAGGCGATGCGCTCCGAGCGCGCCGATTTGTTGATCGGCAACATCTATAACTTCCACCCGCGCGAGCCGGCGAGCGATCGCGAGGAAGACGAGATCGCCTGCCAGATGCTTGACGCGCTGTGGAACCGCTCGTTCCCGGATCCGCAGATGCTCGGCCATTACCCCGAGCCGCTCGCCGCCGCGATGGTCGAGCCGCTGGTGCAGCCGGGCGACCTCGAGATCGTCAAGCAGCCGCTCGATTACTTCGCCTTCAACCATTACACGCGCTCGCGGGTGCGCCGCGACCCCGATCACCCGTTCGAGGCCGTCGCCCTGCCGCCGCCGCCCGGCACGCCGGTCACCGAGATGGGCTGGGAGATTGCGCCCGACGCGTTTCGCGCGGTGATGGTCGAGGTCAAGGAGCGCTACAGCGGCGACCTGCCGATCTACATCCTCGAAAATGGCGCTGCCTTCCCAGACCGGATCGATGCCGACGGACGGATCCGCGACGAGCGGCGCATCGCTTATCTGCGCTCCTATCTGGGCGCGGTGCAGGACGCGATCGCAGCGGGGGTGCCGGTCAAGGGCTATTTTGTCTGGTCATTGCTCGACAATTTCGAGTGGACCTTGGGCTACAGTAGAAGGTTCGGCCTCGTCCACGTCGATTACGAAACACAAGAGCGCCGTCCCAAGGATTCGTTCCATTTCTACGCCGAGCTCGCCCAGGGCGCCGCCCTCGAACGCGAATAGCGGGCAAGCGCTCGAACCCGACAGGCGTACCCCGGTTGCGGCCCGAGATTGCTTCGCTTTGCTCGCAATGACACCTCAAAGGCTTTGTCATTGCGAGTAGCGGAGCGACGAAGCAATTTCGATCCGCCCGCGGACGCTTGAGATCATCCGTTCGGTTACAACTGCTAATGGGCCGGCGCCCGTGCGCCGTCAGAACCAGTGCGCTTTGTCGACGATGTTGCGTAATGGCTGGCCGGCGAGGAAACGGCGGCAATTGTCGAGGATGATGGCGTAGCGGCGCTCATCGAGATAGGGGCCGTAGCCGGCGGTGTGCGGCGTGATCAACACGCCCGGCAGGGTCCATAATTTATGGCTCTGCGGCAGCGGCTCCTCCTCGAACACGTCGAGCCCGGCGCCGGCGATCTCGCCCGCCTCGATCGCAGCCACGAGATCGTCGAGCCGCGTCGTCTTGCCGCGCCCGATATTGATAAAGAACGCGGTCCGTTTCATCTGCTGAAACCGCGCCCGGTTCATAAAGCCCTCGGTCTCGGGCGTGTGCGGCACGGTCAGGATCACGAAATCGGCTTGCGGCAACAGCGCATCCAGTTCGTCGCTACGATGCAGTTCGGCCACTCCCGGCGGTGTGTCGCGGCGGCGCTCGTCGACGCCGATGCACCCGCATCCCGAAAGCCGCGGCAGAGCCGCGCGATCTCGCTGCCGATGCCGCCGACGCCGACGATCAGCGCCGTCGCCTCCGGCAGATGCACCACCCCTTCGTTCTGCGCCGGCTTTTTCCATTCGCGGCGCAATTGCTGCGGGATATAGCGCTGCAAGCCGCGGGCAAAGGCCAAGACGAACGCCATCACATGCGCGCCGATATGGTCGTTGTAGATCTCGCGGAAATTGGTGATCGCGACCGGGTGGGCGATCAGCTCGGGATAGTAATATCCGGCCGGCGGTGCGGCCTGCGGCGCCTGCAGCCAGCGCAGATGCCGTGCCTGGCGCAGCAGCTCGGGCGCAATCGTGCCAAACGCCGACTCGGCACTGGCGATTGCGCGCTCGGCCGTCGCCCGGTCCTCGGCAACGAGGACTTCGAGTTCGGGCAGCGCCGCGGCCAGCCGAGCCCCCCATTCGCGTGTCTTCTCGTTCTGCGGCGGCAGCATCAGAAATTGCGTCGGCATGGATCCATTCCTCCCCGCGTGTCCTGATAACCGCCGAGGATCAAGCTGCCATGCCGCGCTTGCAAGCCTCTCTCGCGTGCATCTGTATCGAACTGATATCTCAAACAGCCATCTCGCCTGTAGATTGGGTCCATCGCACCCAGGGAACCCCCGCTGCTCGCCTATTTGACCACTGATCCAATATCCTTGGAACCCTGGCATGGGCCGCGGCGGCGATAACCGTGCTGGGCTTTGCGATCGCGATCTGGCGGACATTAAAGGTCAAGCCTGCTGCGGGTGCAGCCCGCTGCCACGCTCGGCGAGCGCATACTCACCTCGAAGCGGCGCGCAGTCAGTTCGGCAGAGGCGAGCGGGACCTAGCCAAGGAATGCCCCGACGCGTCTGCTGCATCAACTGTGATGCGAGCGCGCTCGCGCACGCCGGAGGTTCTGAGACAAGCATCGCCGGATTTGACGGTAGTGACCACGAAGGCGATCATGCCCGGAAGGATGGGCCCCCGGTTAACGCAGCCGCTGCAAGTCGCCCGCTGACGGTCAGACGAAACCGGGCCCGGGTGTCGCCGCGCCGCTGCCGCCCCCCTTAGGGAGTTCGGGCGGGCGAGGCTCCGCGCCGGCCGGACCCAGAGGCGAAGCTCGCAGGCAACGGCGCTCCTTTCTCTAGCCAGGAACCGCGATTCCCGCCCCACGCGCCGAATCGGCGCTGGAGGCTCTTGCACTGTCGCGGCGCGGTGCCACAATCTGTCATATGCAGACGACCAACGACATTCGCACCGCGTTTCTCGACTACTTCGCCAAGAACGGCCACGAGATCGTGGCCTCGAGCCCGCTGGTGCCGCGCAACGACCCGACCCTGCTGTTCACCAATGCCGGGATGGTCCAGTTCAAGAATGTGTTTACCGGCCTGGAGAAACGGCCCTACTCGCGCGCGACCACTGCGCAGAAATGCGTGCGCGCCGGGGGCAAGCACAACGATCTCGAAAATGTCGGCTACACGGCGCGGCATCACACCTTTTTCGAGATGCTCGGCAACTTCTCGTTTGGCGATTATTTCAAGGATCGGGCGATCGAGCTCGCCTGGAACCTGATCACCCGCGAGTTCGAGCTCTCCCGCGACCGCCTGTGGGTCACGGTCTATGCCGACGACCAGGAGGCGGCGGCGCTGTGGGCGAAGATCGCCGGGCTGCCGCGCGACCGCATCATCCCGATCGCTACTTCGGACAATTTCTGGGCGATGGGCGATCTCGGCCCGTGCGGCCCGTGCTCGGAAATCTTCTGGGATCACGGGCCGGCGATCCCCGGCGGGCCGCCCGGTAGCGCCGAGGCCGAGGGCGACCGCTTTGTCGAGATCTGGAACCTCGTCTTTATGCAGTACGAGCAGCTGGCTCCGGGCGAGCGCGCGGCCCTGCCGCGCCCTTCGATCGACACCGGCATGGGGCTCGAGCGCATCGCCGCGGTGCTGCAGGGCAAGCACGACAACTACGATATCGACCTGTTCCGCGCCCTGATCGAGGCCTCGGCCGACGCTTCGGGGGTGCCGGCGGACGGCGCGCACGCGGTCTCGCACCGGGTTATTGCCGACCATCTGCGCGCCTCGGCGTTTCTGATCGCCGATGGCGTGCTCCCGAGCAAGGAGGGGCGCGGCTATGTGCTGCGCCGGATCATGCGCCGGGCGATGCGCCATGCTCATCTGCTCGGCGCCAAGGAGCCGCTGCTGTGGCGGCTGGTGCCGGCCCTGGTTCGGCAGATGGGCGCGGCTTATTCCGAGCTAGTGCGCGCCGAGCCGCTGATCACCGAAACCCTGCGGCTCGAGGAGGAGGGGTTTAAGCAGACCTTGGGACGCGGCCTCACCCTGCTAGAAGAGATGGCCGAAGGGAAGGGCCTCAAGGACGAGCGAACGTTGGACGGAAGCGTTGCTTTTGCCCTTTACGATACTTACGGATTTCCGCTCGACTTGACCCAAGACATCCTGCGGCCGCGCGGCATCGACGTGGATGTCGATAAATTCGACCTGGAGATGGAAGCGGCGCGGGCACGCTCGCGAGCGTCCTGGGTCGGCTCGGGCGAAGCCGCGACCGAGGCGGTGTGGTTCGCGTTGCGCGACGAATTGGGGCCGACCGAATTCCTCGGCTATGAAACCGAAACCGCCGAGGGCATCGTGCTGGCGATATTGCGCGACGGCGCGCGCAACAGCGAGGCGGCGGCAGGCGATGAGATTGCGCTGATCGTCAACCAAACGCCGTTTTACGCCGAGTCGGGCGGTCAGATGGGCGACGCCGGCGTGGTCTTTTCGGCTGCCGGGGCCGAGCTGGCGGTGCATGACACGGTGAAAAAAGCCGGCGACCTGCACGTTCATCTTGGCCGCCTCACCCGCGGCAAATTGAAGGAGCGGGATGGCGTCGAGCTCAGGGTCGATGGCGCCCGCCGGCGGCGGCTGCGCGCCAACCATTCGGTCACTCACCTGTTGCACCAGGCGCTGCGCCGGCGGCTTGGCGAGCATGTGACGCAAAAGGGCTCGCTGGTCGCCCCCGATCGGTTGCGGTTCGACTTTAGCCATCCCAGAGCGTTGACGCCCGAGGACATCCGGGCGATCGAGGCCGAGGTCAACGAGCGCATCCGGGCAAATGCCGCGGTGGGGACGCGCCTGTTGACCCCGGACCGCGCCGTGGCCGAGGGGGCGCTGGCGCTGTTTGGCGAGAAATACCCTGACGAGGTCCGCGTCGTGTCGATGGGCGGAACGCTCGACGGCGAAAACCGGCCGTTCTCGGTCGAGCTGTGCGGCGGGACCCATGTGCGCCGCACCGGCGATATCGGGATGTTCAAGATCGTCACCGAGGCGGCGGTCGCCTCTGGCGTGCGCCGGATCGAGGCGCTGACCGGCGCCGCAGCGGAGGCCTACCTGGCCGAGCAGGAGGGCCTTCTGCGACAGGCCGCCGCAGCCCTGCATACCAGCCCAGCCGAACTGCCGGTGCGGATCGGCGGCCTTATCGACGAGCGGCGGCGGCTCGAACGCGAGTTGGCCGATGCGCGCCGGGCCTTGGCAAACGCCGGCCCGGCGACCCGATCGGCCGAGAAGCGGATCGGCGGGATCGCCTTTGACGGCCGCATCGTCGAAGACGTCCCTGGGCGCGAGTTGAAATCGCTGGCCGACGATCTGAAACGGCGGATCGGCTCCGGCATCGTGGCCGCGGTATCGCGGGCCGATGGCAAGGCGGCGATCGTGGTCGGCGTGACGCCCGACCTCGCGGGCCGCTTCGATGCCGTCGAGCTGGTCCGGATCGGGGCTGCCGCACTGGGCGGCAAAGGCGGCGGTGGCCGTGCCGATATGGCGCAGGCGGGCGGCCCCGAAGCGGGGCAGGCCCAGGCGGCGCTCGAAGCGGTGGAGCGGGCGATCGCCGCCAGAGCGCAGGCGGCGCCGTTGGCGGTCGCCGATTAGGACCCGATTCGCATCCCGCTCGCCGTCTTGTCGCAGTGCGGCATCGTCAATCGGTGGCACCCGCTGCGGTCTAGAACCTGGGACGGGTTTTTGACGATCGTTCACTAACGAGCCGGGCAGCGGCAGTTGGTGATGAGAACGGCATGGGCGGGATCGAGCGCGGCGCTGGGCGTTTCCTCCGGGGGCTCGCGCTTGGAAGAATTGTTGTCGCGATGGTTTTGACCGCGCTGGCCGCCGGGTGCGAACCGCTGCCGTTCCACCTTGATCCGTTGAGCGTCAACGGCCGCGATGGCGGCGGCACGCCCCCCTCTTACGCGGCCCTGATGCGGATCGGCGAGGCGGCTCGCGCGGGCGGGGATCTTGCTAACGCGCTCAGCATCTTCCGCCGGGCCGCAGAGATCGAGCCAGCCGCTCCCGCCCCGTTTGTCGCGATCGGCGACACATTGCTCGCGACCGGCGCGGTCAACGAGGCAATCCTCGCCTATAATTCGGCGCTGGCCCGTGACGCCAGTAATCGGCCGGCGCTGCTCGGGCTGGCCAAGGGCTATCTCGAGACCGGGCGCCCCGAGCTGGCGCTGGCCCCGCTGGCAAAGGCGGCGCCGCAGAGCCCGGACGACCCGAAGCTGCTGGTCCTCCTCGGGGTGGCCGAGGATTGGACCGGCCGCCATCAGCAAGCCCAGGCCGATTACCGGCTGGGTTTGACAAGGGCGCCCGGCGACCCGGCCTTGACGGTCGATCTTGCGTTGTCGCTCGCGCTCACCGACGATTATCCGGACGCGATCACCGTGCTGCAGCCGGTCGCGATGGCGCCGGGCGCCTCGGCCCAGGAGCGGCAAACCTTGGCGCTGATCTACGGCCTTGAGGGCAGCGAGGCGGAAGCGGCCCGGCTTGGCCGGATCGATCTCGACGAGGCCGCGGTCGAGCACAACCTCGCCTTCTATCAGACGCTGCGCGAGCTGTCGCCGGAGGCCCGCGGCCGGGCCATCCTGTCGGCCGGAAGCAGCCGCCGCATACCCGCCCCGTCCTAATCGAGCCCAAGCCTCACAATGCTCGCGGGCCGATCGATGTTAGCTGGTCCGAGCGTCCTCGCCGTGCGATCAATGTTTGCTGAAGGTATCCATTATGTTGATCGCGGCCGGGCCGAGCAAGACGATGAACAAGGTCGGCAGGATGAACATGATCATCGGAACGGTCAGCATCGCGGGCAGCCGCGCGGCTTTTTCTTCGGCGCGGGTCATGCGCGCCGCGCGCGATTCGATCGACAGCACGCGCAACGATTGGGCCAGCGGAGTGCCAAATTTTGCGGTCTGCTGCAAGGTGTTGACCACCGCCCGGATGGCCTCCGAATCGGTTCGGTTGTTGAGGTTGTCGAACGCCAGCCGGCGATCCGGCAGAAAAGTCAGCTCGGCGGCGGTAATCGCGAGTTCCTCGGCAAGATCCGGCCAGCTGGCGGCGAGCTCGCGGGCGACGCGGACCAGCGTCGCATCGAGGCTGAGCCCGGCCTCGGCGCAGATGACCATCAGGTCGAGCCCGTCCGGCAGCGCCAGCTGCAGCCGCTTGGCGCGTTTGCCCGCGGCATTCCTCAAATAGAGCCGCGGCGCGTAAAAGCCGAGGAAAACCGCGGCCAGCGTCGGCACAAACCTGAATTCGGGCGAGGCCGGCATCAGCCGCAGCACATAGCCGTTGGCGAGCATGGCGATGCCGAACAACGAGGGCAGGCAAAGTCGCGCAAACAGGTAGCCGATCATCGCATCCGGCGATCTGAGGCCGGCCCGGGCGAGCATCAGCCGCGCTTCGCCGGCATGCTTCGACCGCAATAGATTGAGCCGCGTCACCGCTTCGCGCATCAGGCCGAGCGGCCGCTGCGATTGGCGTCGGTTCCGCGCGGCCAGCGCCTGCTGGCGCAACGCCTCCTTGCGCTCGACGATCTGCTCGAGCCGCCGCTCGAACGCGTTCTTGGGGCGCACCGCCTGCCACATCGCGACACAGGTCGCCAGCACCGCCAGCGCGGCGAGCGCCGCGATCGCGTCGTCGAGCCCGATGCCGGCGGGCAGCCAATCGGCAATCCGCAGATCCCCCGGCTGGACGTTCGTCATATTTCGAACCGCGCCATCCTGTTCATGATGGTGATGCCGGTGAGCAGCATCGCGACCGCTATACCGTCGAGGACAAAGCCGCGGGCATCATGAAACAGCGGCGCCAAATAGCTGGGCGAGGTCAGCATCAGAAGGCCGATCACCACGAGCGGCAATCCGCCCAGGATCGCCGTCGTCGCGCGGGTCTCGCTCGACATCGCGCGCACCTTGGCCCGCATCTGCCGGCGTTGGCGCAGCGCGTCCGCCAGATTGGCGAGGGTTTCGCCGAGATTGCCGCCGGTCTCGCGCTGCACGCTCAGAGCGATGATGAAAAAGCGGAATTCCGGCGTGTCGATCCGCTTGGCAATATCCCAAAGCAGCGCTTCGAGGTCGCGGCCGAGCCGCATTCCGCTCTCGATCAGCCGCAGCTCGCTGCCCACCGGGTCGGCGATCTCGCGCCCGGCTCCGACGATCGCTTCGCTGATCGGCAGCCCGGAGCGCAGCGCCCTGACCATCAGGTCGATCGCATCGGGAAACAGCGCGGTGAACGCGGCGACGCGGCGGCGTCCGATCCGACTGACCATCAGGTGCGGGATCAGCATTCCGATCAACAAGCCGATCAGCGCGCACGGCGCGATCGCGAGCCGGGTGAGGCCGATCAGGCCGAGCGTGGAGAGGGCGGCGGCGGCGGCGATCGTCAATAGATATTGACCGATGGTGATGGTTTTTCCGGTCCGCGCCAGGCGGGCGGCGAGGAGGTCGCGGCGCGGCAGCCAGCGGCGGGCGACCCGGTCGATGTTCGGGGTGGCGCTGCGAGCGCGGGCCAACCCCGCGGCCTCGGCGGCGAGCGGAATGCCCTTGGGCCGGTCGCCCACCATGCTGAGCCGCCGCTTAAAGCGCCGGCGCGCGGCACCGCTGCCGATCGCGGTCGCGGCCGCGACAAAGCCCGTCACCACGGCGACAGCGGACAGCCCGGCGAGCCAATCAATCGGGTCGAGCCCGTCCACCACTCACTCCGCGAAAGACGATCGGGGTCGGTTGAACAACAGCGTACGCCGGCATCTGATCAAATTATCTCGAGCAGCGGACGATCGAGCCCATAATATTCGGCACGCGGCAGAAAGAACGGGCGCACCCCGCTCGACTTGAACACGCCGCGCAGCCTTCCGTCGGCGCTTTCGCCCTGGAACTGATAGCTGAACAACTCCTGGGTGGTGATGATCTCGCCTTCCATTCCGACCACCTCGATCACGTCGGTCACGCGCCGCATGCCATCGCGCATCCGGCTGATTTGCACGATCATGTGCACCGCGGCGGCGATCTGCGTGCGCACCGCGTGCGAGGGCAGATGAATCCCGGTCATTCCGACCATGTTTTCGAGCCGGGTCAGCGCTTCACGCGGACGGTTCGCGTGGATCGTGCTCATCGATCCGTCGTGGCCGGTGTTCATCGCCTGCAGCACGTCGAGCGCCTCGGCGCCGCGGATCTCGCCGAGAATGATGCGGTCGGGGCGCATGCGCAGCGTGTTGCGCAACAGCTCGCGCATCGTGATCTCGCCGGTCCCTTCGAGGTTCGGCGAACGGGTCTCCAGCCGCACGACATGCGGCTGCTGCAACTGCAGCTCGGCCGCGTCCTCGATTGTCACGGTGCGTTCGGCCGGGTCGATCAGCCGCGACAGCGCGTTCAAGAGGGTTGTTTTGCCCGATCCGGTGCCGCCCGAAATCAGAATGTTGAGCCGGCAGCGCGCGGCGATTTTCAACAGGGTCGCCATTTCCGGCGAAATGTTTCCCTGCTGCGCCATGACATCGAGGGTGATGGTTTTTTTTGAGAATTTGCGGATCGAGATCGACGGCCCGTCGATCGCCAGCGGCGGGATGATGATGTTGACCCGGCTGCCGTCGGCCAGCCGCGCATCGACCAGCGGCCGCGATTCGTCGATGCGGCGGCCGATCCGGGTGACGATCTTGGTGGCCACGTTCATGACGTGCTGATCGTCGCGAAACGACACGTCGGTCAGCTCGAGCTTGCCGCGCCGCTCGACATAAACCTGCTTGGAGCCGTTGACCATAATGTCGGTCACGGTCTCGTCATCGATCAGCGGCTCGAGCGGGCCGAGCCCCAGCATGTCGGCGATCAGCGACTGAACCAGCTCGCGCTGCTCGAGAAAATTCAGCTGGTTTTTGGTTTCGCCGAGCAATTCCTTGACCCAGCCGTGCAGCTGCGCCTCAAACGTGGCGCGCGGCATCTCGGCGGCGGCGGCGACGTCCATATGCTCGAGGATCAGCGGCTGGATCTGGGCTTTTGCCGCCTCGATTGCGCTGCGGTTGAGGCGGCGCTGCGGCGGGGCGGCAGCATCGGGCTCGGCGGCGGGCCGCGCCGGGTTGAGCAGTGCCTCCAGCAGCGCCGTGATCAGGTCGCGCCGCTCGAGCGCGTTGGCCTCGATGCCGTGACGCGGCAGGTGCGCCTGCACCGCGGCATCGACGATTTTGGCCAGCTCGCCGCGGCTCAAGATCATCCGTCGCTCGGGCCGGATATCGCTGCTGAGCCGGGCAAGGAGCTGCTCGCGCGCCGCCAGCAGGCGGTCCTCCTGGGTGGCCTCGGCCGATGGGGCGTGCGCCGTCAGCGGCGCCGGGGCGGGCGGCGCGACCGCGATTATCGCGCGCCGCGCCGACACTCCGGCGATGCGGGCATCGAGCGCGGTGTCGCCGTCGGGGCGTTTCAAAAAACCTACCATAACGATCGGATCGCGAATAAGCGCCGTTTTGGCGCAACGGCGGCGGGACCGGCGAGCAGCGCTGCGAGCTGCCGCAGCTCGCGCACGACCGGGCTGCGCGGTGCGGCCACCGGCAACGGCCGGCCCGAATTGACCGCGGCGCCGGCTGATTTCGGATCATAGGAAATCGTCATGTCGAGACCCTTGCCGATGCCCTTTTCGAATTCGCCCTTGCCGATCAGCGCGCGCTCGCCGATGGCGCCGGCCTCGACCAGCCACAACCGCGCCTGCGGCGTCTGCTCGCGGATCAGGCTCTGCAGCCGGATCGTGTCGCGCAAGCCGGCGAGGCTGCGCTCGCAGATCAGCACGATGTGGCTCGCGGCGGCGAGCACGACGCGTTGAACCGGGTTGGCGCCGCGCGGCAGGTCAACGATCACGCGGACGAATTTGCGGCGCAGCTCGTAAAGCAGCATGTCGATCGCGCCGGCGTCGATCGACATGTGCTGCGCCGCCGAGGCTTCGGCCGCCAGCACCCGGAGATTCTCGCTGATCTTGACCATCGCCCGGTCGATGAACAGGCTGTCGATGCGCGAGGGCTGCTCCAAGGCTTCGCACAACCCGCTGCCGGGCTCGGTGTCGAGCTTGAGCGCCACGGTGCCGAAATGCAGGTCGAGATCGAGCAGCGCCGTCCGTGCCGGATGCTCCTCGGCGAGCACCCAGGCGCAGCCGACCGCGGTGGTGGTGGCGCCGACGCCGCCGCGGCTGCCGGTAAAGACGATGACCTGCCCCAGGCCGCCATCGGCGCCGGCAGCGGCCGGCGAGCTTTTTTCCAGCATCGCGGCCAGCGCGTCGCGGCTCGGCGGCTTGATCAGGTAATCGTCGGCGCCGGCCGCCAACAGGTCGCGGTAGAGCGCCACGTCGTTGACCGCGCCGAGGGTGACGAGCTTGAGGTCGGCGCCGCCGACCGCGCGGGCGGCACCGATTTCGGCGATCGGCGCTGGCAGGTCGGCGAGGTCGAGCAGCAAAATCCGCGGCGCCGATCCCTGGCGGATGCGGCGCAGCGCGGCGTCGAGCGTGTCGGTGACAGCGAGCTCGTCATCCAATTGCAGCTCGCGGATCACCCCTTGCAAGCGGTCCAACGTCGCCTGGTCGCGCAGCACCGCGAGGATGCCCTCGCGCGCCGGGTTCGGTGACGTTTTCGCGCGGGCGGCCTTCATTGGCTGCCGCCGCCCCCGCCCGCGGCGCCGGACCCGCCGCCGCCACCCGCACCGATCGGTCCGAGGCTGGCTGCGGCCGGCAGCTGCACCTTGCCGTCGAGATAGGCGTCAACCGCCTGCACCGCGGGCTTGCCGTCCGCTGCCGCCAGGGTGCGGCCGCCGGCGAGATCGGCCGGGCTCGCCACCATCAGGCCCAAATTGGTCGCGGTGGCGCAGCCGAAATTGCTGGTCGGCGCGTTGGTAAAGTCGCCGGCGTCTTTCATGCTCCAATTCGGGCAATGCGGCAGGGTAACGGCGTACCGGCCGACCATCAGCACCGCACGGTCGGGCGGGACCGCGGCAAGCGGGCGGTTGTCGGCGACGATGCCCCAGCGCAACAGCCGGCGCGAGATCGCGGCGCTGCGGGCGTCGGCCAATGCCGGCGGCCCCGAAGCGGCGATAGCGACGCGGTCGGCGGGGCGGATGCCGCCGGCGGCGACGAGCCGGTCGAGGCGCGCATCCTCGCCCGCCGAAAGACGGGCCGAGCCCGGAGCAAACGCGAACGCCAGCTCGCTGGCGGCGCCATCGACCCGCAGCCGGGCGGGCGCCTCGGTTTTGCTGTATTCGGCATTTCCGGGCGCGCAGCCGGCGCACGCCAACAGCGCGGCGGCGATCGGATAGAGATGCTTTCTCATAGCCGTGTCGCCCTCTCAATCCAGCCGGAACCCGGCCGGCCCGATCAGCCCGGCGCCGCCATTGTCGAGCGGCCCGCGCGCCGGCGCCGGCAGGCTCTGCCGCCAGGTGTCGCCCCACAGCACCTGCTGCGCATCGTGCGGCGCCACCAAAGCCGTCGGTCGGGGCAGCCAGCGCCGTCGCCGTCGGACGCACGAGGTAGGGCGTGACGATGATGACCAGCTCGGTCTCGCCGTTCTGAAAGCTTGTTCGAGCGGAACAGCGCGCCTAGGATCGGAATGTCGCCGAGCCATGGAACCTTAGAGAGATTTTGCGAGGTATTGTGCTGTCAGCAGTCCGGCAAGCGCGAAACTTTGACCGCTGGCGAGTTCGACCGTGGTTTCGGCCTGGCGCACGGTGAAGGCCGGGATTCGGGAACCGTTGCTGACTGGCACCGCGTGGGCGTAATCCAACTCGACTGACCTCGGGCGCTACCTTAAGATGAGATGGTCGGCATCGATAATTGTCGGCGTGAACGCCAGCTGAACTCCGTATGGCTGAAACTGGACTGTGAGATTGCGGCAGCCTGCTCCAACCAGGATTGAGCCACATCGTACCGGGAACTGCGCCGCCGGCTAGAAAGCTCGCCGTTTGCCCAGAGACCGCGGTCAGATTGGGCTCGGCGAGCACAGTGATGAGCCCCTCGGTTGCCAGCGCCTAGACCGTGGCCTGCAACCGCATTCCTGACGGGGCGGAAACATTCCAGAGTTCAAAATGGTTGTCGCCGGAATGATGCCAGGGCAGTATCGACTGCGTAGTCGGAAATGTACCGGATGTGACGTGCGCGGCAGCGCTGTGTTGTTGGTATTAAATGTCACTCCTGTGCCGAGCTTGCTCCAGTCAACGCCGATCTGCTTCAGGATGTTGCGGTCGACCTCGGCGATGCGCACGTGCAGATCGACCTGGTTTGGGGTGGCGACGGTGAGGCGGTTGATGACCTTGCTCGCCCTTGACGGCGCCGGTGACGGCATTGGCCAGGGTGCGCACCTTTTCGGCCTGGCCGGCGCTGGCGACGGCGCCGCTCAGCACCAGGTCCGAAGCGACCTGGGTGACCGAGATCGGCGCGCCCGGCACCAGCTGGCGCAGCGACTGGCGCAATTGCGACAGGTCGAGATCGACCCGCACCGGGGCGTTGAGCAGCACCTGGTCATTGGCGTCGACCGCGTAGATCACGGTCTCGCCCGGCGATTTGGCGCTGATGTAGACGAGGGTCGGCGATTTGATCTGGACATCGGCGATATCGGGGCTGGCGACAAACACCGTGTTGGCCGCCCGCGGCAGCCGGATCAAGGTGCCCTTGCCGACCTCGAGGCGGATCGGGTGGCCGTTTGCCGGGATTTGCGTCGCCTCGCCGGCATAGGGCGGATCGGGGCGCGCGGCAGGCGCGGCACTCGGCGGCTGCGGCTCGGCCGCGAGCGCGACGGCGGCGAGCCCCAGCCAGATCAACGCCGCGGCCAGGCTGGAACAAGAGAGACCGGCGCGCGGCAGACCGGCGCGAAACGGGCCAGAGCGAAATGGGCCGCAGCGAAAGAAACTGGAGCGAGCTAGACCGGAGCGAGGCAACGGGAACATCAGGAACCTCGAGGCGCAGATGGCGACGAGACAGATGTACCGTTGTTGCCGTTACCGCGCAATATGGTTACTAAACCATCGCTAGAGTTTTGCCCGCTGCCCAACCGCTTGGGCAGCAGCTGGCTGACGTCGCTGTCGAGGGTGAAGTCGCGCCGGCGAGCATCGTCGGGGGGATCGGCCGGGGGATCGTCGCCGGGGTCGGCCGCAGCGACGAGCGGTTTGGCGCCGTTTGGCGCCGCGAGGCTGCGCAGGCTGAGCGACAATTTGCCGATGTCGGCGGCGACGGCGACGATTTCGCATTCCTTGGGCGTCACCTCAAAGGTCACGGTGCGCGCCAGCATCGCCACCCCATCCTTGCTGTCGAGACGCTGATCGATCGCGATCACGCGCACATCGCGCAGCACGGTTTCCGCCGCCTTGTGCTGATAGCCGTTGCCGCCGCCGCCCATTTGCGGCACCGGCAGGGTGACCAGCATGTCCACCCGGTCGCCGGGCATGACAAAGCCCGAGACGTCGGCGGTCACATCGACAGGGACCGAGACCGCGCGCATCCCCGGGTGCAGCACGGCGGCGAGAAAGCCGCGGTCGCCGGGGGCGACGATCTTGGCCCTGATGATCGGCTCGCCGGCCGCGAACGGCGCGCGCGCCACCGCGCCGGCGAGCGATTTTTCCACCGCTGAGCCGGCGACCACATAGTCGCTGCTGATCGCGGCCGCCGGCCAGGGCCGCGCCACGAGGTCGGCCGGCTTCAGAATCTGGCCGCGGGCGATCGCGGCGCGGGCGACCAGGATCGACTTTTGCGGCGGCGGCGGGGGCGGGGCCGCGGCGACCACCGGTCGCTGCGCCAGCCACGAGCGCATCAGCATCGCGGTGCCGCCGGCGAGCAGCAAGGCGATCGCGAACAGGAAGAGGGTGCGGCCGCGCATGACCCGTCTCTCAGCCGAGTTGCGGCGCGAGGGTGACGAGCAGCGCCGCGGCGGCGATCGCCACCCCATACGGCACCGGCGCCCCGCTGCCGGTGCCGGCAACCGCCTCGCCGGAGTTTGGAGCGCTGCCGCGCCAAGCCCCGACCCACGCGCCGAGCGGGGTCAGGCAGGCGACCGCCAGCACCCCGCCAATCAGCGCGGTCAGGAGCAGCAGCAGCACCACCCGGTCGGGGCCGGCCCATAAGGCCGCGACGGATAAGAGCTTGACATCGCCGCCGCCGATCAGGCCGCGGGCAAAAACCACGGCGCCGGCGAGAAAGATCGCGGCGGCGCAGGCCACGGCGATAAGCCCGGCGGCCAGGCTCGCTTCGGCGCCGGTCGCGAAGCTGAGCGGCCACAGCGCGCACAGCGCCAGGACCAGCGGGTTGGGGACCACCAACCGGCGAACATCCTCGACCGCGGCCGCCGCCATCAACCCGACAAAGCCGAAAAGCGCGATCAGGTGCAGGCCGGGGGCCATCAGGCGCAGAGGCCCGTGACGTGCGGCCGGGCTTCCCGCATATCGACGTCGAGCGGGCCGATCGCAGCAGATTTGGCGGCGGCGAGCATGGTGACGATGGCGGATCGGGGCGAAGGCTCCAGCTGGCGGGCCATAACGGGCTCCAGGACGAGGATCAGTGGGCTCGCATCTTCGAGCCGATTGCCTAAGGAGGGATTAACCCCGGACCGATCCGGCGAGCGCGATCGCCCAACGGGGGCTCGATCGCCCGATACGGCAATCTGATAGAGGGCCTGGGGCGGCGTTATTCCGGGTCTTGCGGGCTCGGCTGGCCGGTCGGCGCCGGCTGCCGGGAAACGCGCCCGGCAGCGGCGCGGGGCAGCATTGCGGCGGGCCGCTTGATTTCGCGGCGTCTTCTGCGGATCAGTGCGCCCCGCGCCGCCGGTCGAGAGCCCGGCCCAGCCGGACCCACGATCCCCACCGACAAAGCGATCGCGCCGATGAACAGACTGCGCAGACCGGAGCCCGACGACGGCGGATCGCCGGCGCTGGCCGCGCCCGATGCCGCGCGCCGGGGGGCGCGCTCCGACTGGCTGCTGCTCGGCGGCGCCTTTACCGCCTTCACGGTCAGCGCCGGGTTGATGCAGTCCTATACGATCTTCCTGGTCGCCTTTGTTCAGGATTTCGCGTGGAGCCGGGCGGAGACCTCGCTCGCCTATTCGGTGTCGCAGCTGGTCGCCGGCGCGAGCTCGCCGCTGGTCGGGACCTTGGTCGACCGGCTGGGGCCGCTGCGCCTCTTGCTGCTCGGCGGCGGCCTCTTGATCGGCGGGCTGCTCGGTTGCGCGCATGTCGGCTCGCTGTGGCAGATCGTCCTGTCCTACGGGGTAGTCATGACCATCGGCGCCAATTGCCTAGGCCTGGTGGTGTTTGTGCCGATTTTGTCGCGACGGTTTGTGCGCCGGCGCGGGATGGCGATCTCGGTCGTTCAATCGGCCAACGGCTTTGCCCGCGCCTGGTCGGCGCCGGCGGCGCAATTGCTGATCTCGGCGATCGGCTGGCGCGAGACCTATCTCGCCGAAGCCGGCTTTATGGGCGCGATGCTGCTGCCGTTGGCGCTGGTGTTCCGCCGCACCGCCGGCCCCATCGCTGCCTCATTACCGCCCCGCCCCGGCCCGACCATCGAGACAGCGCCGCTCCCGGCCGCATTGCCAGCGCCGGGCTGGACCTTGGCCGAAGCGGTGCGCACACCGCATTTCTGGCTGTTGTTCGCGGTCTATCTGTTTACCGGGCTCGGCAGCTTTCTGGTTTCGCTGCACCAGCTGGCCTTTGCGGTCGATCGCGGCTTTGACAAGCTTTACGCCGCCGAGGTGCTGGGGCTGGGCAGCTTCCTGGCGATCGGCGGCACGATCTTCACTGGCACCATCTCCGACCATATCGGGCGCGAGCTGGCGGCGATCCTGGCCTATGTCGTCT
The DNA here is from genome assembly GCA_963738185.1 of uncultured Alphaproteobacteria bacterium. Taxonomy (GTDB): domain Bacteria; phylum Pseudomonadota; class Alphaproteobacteria; order ATCC43930; family CGMCC-115725; genus AP-15. Next base: position 3,031,297 of record CAVTVA010000003.1, read on the forward strand.
CGATCCTCGGCGTCGTCTGCGCCCTCTTTATCACCGGGCCGCAGCAGAGCTGGCTCCTGTGGCTGTTCGCATGCCTATTCGGGCTGACCTGGGGGGCGCGCGGGCCGGCGATCACGGCCAAGACCGCCGACCTCTTTCCCGGCCGCCAGCTCGGCACGATCCTCGGCGTGATCACGATCGGCAGCGGCATCGGCTCGGCCGCGGGCTCCTGGGCTGCCGGATGGATCTTCGATCTCTCCGGCAGCTACGAGCTGGCCTTCAGCCTGTCGATCGCGTCCTACGCTTGCGGCTGCATCGCGTTCTGGGCATTGCGCCGGCCCCCGGCGCGGCGGCGGGCCCTGGCCTAGACCGCGGCGAAATCGATCAGCTGGCGCACCGGGGCGCCCGATTTGAGCGCGGCAAAACCTTCATTGATTTGATCGAGCCGGAGCTTGCCGGAGATCAGGTGGTCGAGCTTCAGGCGGCCCTGGCGCCACAATGACAAGAGCCGCGGCATGTCGACCCGGAAGCGGTTGCCGCCCATCGAGGTGCCCTGCAATTTGCGGTCGCGCAGAAAATCATAGCCGTGCAATTCGATTTTCACGCCGAGCGGCACCATGCCGATGATCGTCGCCGTGCCGCCGCCGCGCAGCATCTGAAAAGCCTGCTCGGCCGTTGTCTTGGTGCCGAGCGCCTCGAACGAATAATGCACGCCGCCGCCGGTCATGTCCCGGATCGCCTTGACCGGGTCGGCGTTGCTGGCGTTCAAGGTGTCGGTGGCGCCGAGCGTTTTGGCGAGCTCGAGCTTCGCGGGCACCGTGTCGATCGCGATGATGCGCTCGGCCCCGGCGAGGGCGGCGCCATTGACCGCCGACAACCCGACCCCGCCGCAGCCGATCACCGCTACGGTCGAGCCCGGCTCGACCTTGGCCGCGTTGAACACCGCGCCGACCCCGGTCATCACGCCGCAGCCGACCAGGGCCGCGCGATCAAGCGGAATATCAGGGTCGATCTTCACGATCGCGTTTTCGTGCACCAGCATCTGCTCGGCAAAGGACGACAGGTTCAGAAACTGGTTCATCAGCTGACCGCCCCGCCAGGAGAGGCGGCGCGACACTCCGGGCGGCAATTTGACCTCGGTATTTTCGCACAAATTCGGGTGCCCGGTGACGCATTGCGGACAGGTGCCGCAGAACACCGAGAGGCAGGTGATCACATGGTCGCCGGGCTTGACATAGGTGACGCCGTCGCCGACCGCCTCGACGATGCCGGCCGATTCATGTCCCAGCACGCACGGGGTCGGATGCGGATAGAGGCCCTCGATAAAATGCAGGTCGCTGTGGCACAGCCCGGCAAAGGCGGTGCGGATCAGCACCTCGCGGCTTCCAGGCTTGGTCAGCGCCACCTCTTCAATGGTCAGCGGCTGGTTCGCGGCATGGAGCACGGCGGCTTTCATCGGATGTCTCCTAGCCTGACCCGTCATTCCCGCGAAAGCGGGAACCCAGTGCCAGCGGCACGTCGGTTGTTCTGGACCCCCGCTTTTGCGGGGGTGACGAGTAGAGTTCAGTTTCCTAAAATTCGCGGCATCAAGCCATGAAGTTGAGCCGCAGGCCGGGCTCGGGCCAGTCCATCTGCGCGAGCTGGCCGGTGCCCGAGAGGGTGATAAAGGCGGTCTTCATGTCGGCGCCGCCAAAGCAGATATTGGTCGGGTATACGTCGGGCATCTTGACCTGGCGCACCACCCGCCCGTCCGGCGCGATGACCGTGATGTGCCCGGTGATCAGGGTGGCGACGCAGATATTGCCCGACGCCTCGACCGCGAGGCTGTCGAAGCGCTGAAACCCCGGCAATCCGCAGACGAGCCGCCCGCCATAAGGGGCCGGGAACGGCTCGCTGCGCAGCACGCCGGGCGAGACGATATCGAAAGCGAAGAGCCGCGAGCTTTCGGTGTCTGCGACATAGACGGTCTTCTCGTCGGGCGACAGGCCGATGCCGTTGGGCGTCAGCATCGGATAGGCCAGCTCGACGAGCTTCGACCCGTCGGGCAGCGCGTAATAGAGCCCGCCATGGTCGCGCTGCTGCGCGTACCTTTTTCCCAAATCGGTAAAATAGAAGCCTCCCTGGCGGTCGAACACGATGTCGTTCGGCGCCGACAATTTGTGCCCGTTGCATTCGCTGTAGAGCACGCGCGTGTCGCCGCTCCTCGGATCGATCCGCTGGATCGTGCCGGTTTTGTAGTCCTTAGCCGGACCCGTCGATAGGAACCCGCCCTGCGCGTATTCGTTGCCGCCATTGTTGCAGACATAGAGCGCGCCATCGGGGCCGAGCGCCAGACCATTGGGGCCGCCGCCGGCATTGCCTACTGGCGATTTGCCGCCGCCGGGGGCGATGCGGGTGACGGCAGCGCCGGCGATCTCGCCGAGGATGACCGAGCCGTCGGCCATCGCCACCGGACCTTCCGGAAACCGCAAACCGTCGGCGATTACACGTATTTCGGCCATGCTGCGCTCCTCTCCGCGGGCTCATCGGCATTGGGCGGCGTCGATTGTGTCGCCCGCCAGCGGCCGGCGTCAAGCGGCGGCGGCCTTGGCGATGACGCTCTCGGCGACAACGCTCTCGGCCGTGGCGCGGTTCGCCGTTGACAGATGGGCGCCGACACCGTTAGCTGCCGCCGGGCGATGGGGTTCGCCCTGTAACCGCCCCGATGGCTGATGACCCCTGACGCGATCTCCGATGGATCGGGAGGGGTCGATGGCGCGATCAAGGCAATCCTGCGGCCGTAAGCGCGGCGCCACATGAGCGCGCGCGACATCCTGCTGCAGGTCGCGCAGGTGGCTTCGGTGCTCGCCTTCGCTCCGCTGCTGCAGGGCGCCATACTGAAACTCGAGGAGCGGGTGCAGCGGGCCCAGGGCCCGGGGCTGTTTCAGCCCTATCGCGATCTGTGGAAGCTGTTTCACAAAGAGATTGTGGTGCCGCAGACGGCGTCCTGGATTTATTGGGCGGCGCCGGTGGTCGCCTTTACCGCGATGCTGACGGTGCCGATGCTGATCCCGGTGCTGACCGATTTTCCGCTGCCTCTGTCCGACATGGGCGACATCCTGGGCGGCGGCCTGATCCTGACCTTGGGCTCGTTCATGATCGTGCTCGCCGGGCTCGACAGCGGCAGCGCCTATGGCGGCATCGGCTCAAGCCGCGCCGTCATGGTGGCGATCCTGGCCGAGCCGACCCTGATCCTGGTGTTTGTCGGCATCACCTTGTTGGCCAAGTCGATGATCCCGTTTGTCGTCAACCATCTGTTGGTCGGCAGCGCCGCCATCTATTGGGGCCCGGCGCATCTCTTCCTGGTGGCCGCGTTCTTTATCTTGATCCTGGTCGAGACCGACCGGCTGCCGATCCATTCGAGCACGCATATCGAAGTCTACATGATCGAAGAGGCCCGCATTCTCGAATATTCTGGGCCGCTGCTGGCGCTGCTCAAATGGTCGTCGATGATGAAGCAGTTCATCCTATACACGATTTTCTGCAATGTCCTGGTCCTGCCCTGGGGGTTGTCGCATCTGGGCAGCGCGCTTGGCGCCGCCGGGGCGCTGGCCGCGGACCTCGGCAAGTTCCTGCTGGTGGGCCTGGTGGTCGTCTTGGTCGAGACCGCGCAATCGCGGCTGCGCTTCTATCGCTACCAGGAGCCGCTCGCCGCCTCGTTCCTGCTCGCCGTGCTGGCGATCATCGGGACGCAGCTCTAGCCATGCCTGCGGCGCCACTCGACCCGCTCGCCGCCTCGCTGGTCAGCCTCTTGGCGATCGCCAGCCTGCTGCTCGCCTTTGTCATGCTGGGCTCGCGCTGGCTTGACAATTATCTTTATGCTTTTGCCGCGCAGTCCTGGGCGATGGCCGGGCTCGGGGTCGCGGTCGGCTATTTCGCCGGGGCCCCCGAGCTCTACCTGATTGCAGCGCTGAGCGCCGTCTTTCGCGGGCTGGTGCTGCCCTACCTGATCTGGCGGATGATCCGGCGCCTCAATGTCGCGCGCGAATTGCACGAGGCGCTGCGCCCGGCATCGGCGCTGGTGATCGGCGCGCTGGGCGTGATCTTCGCGCTCGCCGTATCCTCCTCGATTGCCGGCCGGCTCGGGCTCGGCGGCTCGGCGGCGGTCCTGGCGCTGACGGTGATGCTGGCGACGGTGCTGATCGGCTTTCTGATGCTGGCCATCCGCCGCGAGGCGGTCAGCCAGGTCATTGGCCTGCTGGTGCTCGAAAACGGCATTCGGCTCGGCGCCCAGATCCTGATCCCCGGCATGTCGCTGTTGATCGAGCTGATGATCCTTGCCGACGTTCTCGCCGCGGTGGCCTGCCTCGGGGTCCTGGTGCGCTATCTCTTGACCCAATTCGGCCACGCCAGCACCGCCGAGCTGAAGCGCCTGGTCGGCTAGCCATGATCGGCGCGCTGCTGCTTTTACTGGTCGCGGCGCCGGCGCTCGCCATCCTCGGCTGCATTGCGGCGCGACCGCATCAAGCCGCGATGCTGAACCTCGCCGCCAGCATCGTCGTCTTTGCCGTTGCCGTGCCGCTGACGGTGTTGAGCAGCGGTGGCCTCCATTATTATTGGGGACACACCGTCGTCCTCGACGCGCTCGGCGCCTGGGTCGTGCTGTGCGCGGCGATCGTTTACCTCTTATCCTCGATCTATGCAGTCGGCTATATGCGGCTCGTCGGCGAAGACGAGCGCCTGCCGTCGTTCTACGCGCTGTTCGCCGGGTTCGCGCTGGCGATCCTGATCAGCCCGCTGATGAACAACGCGGCGATCTATTGGATCGCGATCGAGCTGACCACCTTGGTCAGCACCTTCCTCGTGGCGTTCGAGCGGGCGCCAGAGAGCATCGAAGCCGCGTGGAAATACATCGTCCTGGTGTCGACCGGGATCAGCCTGGCATTGCTCGGAACCGTGCTGTTCTATTGGAACGGCAGCTTTGTGCTCGGCCCGACCTACGCGATGACCTGGGACGCGCTGCGCCGCGCCGCGCCGCGCATGAACCCGGCGCTCGCCGTGCTGGCGTTTCTGCTAGTGCTGGTCGGCTACGGCACCAAGGTCGGCCTGGCGCCGATGCACACCTGGCTGCCCGATGCCCACAGCGAGAGCCCGACGCCGGTTTCGGCGATGCTGTCGGGCGCGCTGCTCAACGCCGCGATGCTCGGCGTCGTGCGCTATCTGGCGATCACTGACGCCGCGCCGGTCGGGGCGCTGCCGCGGCTGGCGCTGGTGGTGCTGGGCGCGCTGTCGTTGCTGATCGCGGCGCTGTTCATCGTCCGCCAGCAGAACATCAAGCGGCTGATGGCGTATTCGAGCGTCGAGCATATGGGGGTCATCGCCCTCGGCTTCGGCTTTGGCGGCCCGCTCGGCGTGGCCGGGGCGCTGTATCACATGCTCAACCACTCGCTGAACAAGTCGCTGATGTTCTTTGGCGCCGGCAACATGATGCGCAGCTTTGGCAGCAAGGAAATCCGGCGGATCGGCGGGGTCGGCCGCCGCTTTCCGGTGCAGGCGGGGTTGTGGCTGGCCGGCGCCGCGGCGATCACCGGGGCGCCGCCGTTTGCCCTCTTTCTGAGCGAGCTGGTGGTGCTGCGCGCCGGGTTTCGGCATGCCTTCGCCTGGGCGGCATATCTGATGGCGGCGCTGTTGATCGTGATCTTTATCAGCTTTCTCAATCATTTTCGGGTGATGTATTGCGAGGCCCCGGACGATGCCGCGCCGGCGGCCCCGCCGTTGTCGCTCGACCGCTGGTGCGTCGTGCCGATGTGGCTGGCGCTCGCCCCGCTTCTCGTGCTCGGCCTGTGGTGGCCGCAGCCGATGTGGGATTTCTTCGGCCGGATCGCGCAGCTTCTGGCGAGCGCCGGGCAATGACCGCTATGCCGGATGCGCTGCTGCTGCGGCCCGAGGAACTGCCCGATGCCGCGTCCCGCACGTTGGCCGAGGGCGGGCATCTGCAGATGGCCTATGCCTGGTGGCCCGAGCCGAAAACGCTCGAGCTGCGCTATCTGCTCGAGCGATCTCCAGCGGGCCCGTTTGCGACATGGCGATGCCGGCCGCGCGGCCCGGTGCCGAGCCTCGCCCTAGTCGCACCGCTCCTAGGCTGGTACGAGCGTGAAATCACCGATTTGTTCGGTCTCGAATTCGCCAGCCACCCCGAGCCGCATCGCCTGGTGTTGCGCGAGGGCGCGCAGCCGGTTCTGCCGCCGTTCGATCCCGACTACCCCGCCGATGCCGCGGTGCTGGTCGATCAGAGCCGGCGCTTTGTTCCCGAGATCGCCGGCCCGGAGATCGCCGGTGCTGGCGACGATGTGCAGGAATTGCCGTTCGGGCCGGTTCGCGCCGATGTCGTGGAATCCGCAGAATTCCTGTTCTATTACATCGGCGAGGCGATCCTGCATTTTCAGCCGCGGCTGTTCTTCAAGCATCGCGGCATGGAAAAGCGCTTCGAGGGGCTGCTGCCCGGGGTCGCCGCGGTGCTGGCCGAGCGCGTTTCCGGGGTGGGCAGCCTGGCGCATGCGCTCGCCTATTGCCAGGCCGTCGAGGCCGCCGCCGGCTGTGTCGCGCCGCCCCGCGCCCGATTTTTGCGGGTGCTGCTGGCGGAGCTCGAGCGCCTCTACAACCACCTGCATTACCACGGCCATCTCGCCCACGCGACGACGCTCAAGGTTGGCGAGGCCGAGGGCAAATTGCTCGAAGAGCGGGTGAAGCAGCTGAACGCGCGGCTGACCGGCAGCCGGTTGCTGCGCAGCGTGCTGACCCCGGGCGGGCTGCGCCGCGATCTGGCGCCAGAAGGCTGGCTCGCCGCGGAGCTTGCCGCATTGCGACCCGAGATCGATGCCTACACAGACCGCCTCGCCAATACCGACAGCCATCTCGACCGGCTGATCACGACCGGCGTGCTCGACCGCCGGACCGCGTTCGACCAAGGGGCAACGGGGCCGGTCGGGCGCGCCAGCGGCCTCGATCGCGATCTGCGCCGCGACCACCCCTATGCCGCCTATGGCGAGGTGCCGGTGACCGTCCCGCTGCGCGAGGCCGGCGATGCCGATGCGCGGTTTCGGGTTCGCATCGCCGAAATCGGCGCCAGCCTCGATCTGATCGCTGATGTGCTGCACCGGCTGCCCGACGGCCCGGTGCGCACCGGCTGCGCCCCGCCGCCGGGGGCCGAAGGGCTCGGCTGGAGCGAGTCGCCGCGCGGCGCCTTGTTTTACGCCGTCCATGTCGGCGCTGACGGCCGCTTGGCGCGGGTCAAGATCAAATCGCCGTCGTTCTCGAACTGGCGTGTGTTCCCGTACACCGTGCACCAGACCAACATGATGGATTACGCGATCAACGAGGCCAGCTTTGGCCTGACCATCGCCGGCTGCGACCGCTAGCGTCAAATCAGGCGGATGGTGTCCACAAAAGCCCTCACCCACCCGCCCCCACCCTACGATCCGGGGGGAGGCGGGTGAGGGTCCGCGGGCACCAAGTGTCAGCTTCGCACTATTAGGAGGGCCGATGCGGCTGTGGACATTGTTTGGATTGCGCGCCGGCAAGGCGACGACCCCTTGGCCGCTGGGCGAGGGCGACGATGGCCAGCAGGGCGTGCTCGGCATGCCGCGTTTCCAGCCCGAGCTGTGCCGCGATGGTTGTGCGGAATGCGCCGAAATCTGCCCGACCCAGGCGATCACGATCGTCGATCCGGCCGGTTCGGACCCGCCGCTCGACGTCGACTACGGGCGCTGCGTCGTCTGTCAATTATGCACTGAGGTCTGCCCGACCCGGGCCTTGGCGCCCTCGGCGGATTGGGCTTTTGGCGTGCGCCGGCGTGAGGACCTGGTCTGGCAGAGCGAGCCCGCCACCGGCGCGCAGGTTGAGGGATCACCCGGCGGGTTTCGCCGCAGCCTGCACATCCGCCACGTCGACGCCGGCTCGTGCAATGGCTGCGAATCCGAGCTGCAGGCGTTGAACAACCCGTACTACAACCTGCATCGCCTCGGCATCTTTTTCACCGCCTCGCCGCGCTTTGCCGATCTGTTGCTGGTCACCGGCCCGGTCACCCATGCGATGGCGGCGCCGCTGCGCGCCGCCTACGAGGCGATGCCCGAGCCGCACTGGGTCATGGCCACCGGGACCTGCGCCGTTTCGGGCGGTGTCGCCGGCGGCGGCTATGCCTGCGGCCACGGGCTCGACGGGGTATTGCCGGTCGATCTCTATCTGCCGGGCTGCCCGCCCAACCCGGCCGCGATCATCGAGGCGTTGCTGATGTTCTTGCGCCGGATGCCGCAGCGCGCGGTCGGAGGCCGCATTGCCGAATGATCTGCTGGCCGCGGCGGTATTGCTGTGGCTCATCACTGTTGCGATCGCGCTGACTGGACGGTTCTTGGCCGCGGCGCGCGCGCTGCTGGTGCTCGGCGCGCTTTGCGGGGTTGCCGCGGCATTGCTGGCGCTGCCCGGCGGCACCGCGGCGGTCATGCTGCCGACACGACTGGCCGGGGAGGGGATCGGCTTTCGCCTGATGCCGCAGGCGCTGTGGCTGATGGGGTTTGGCCTGGTTCCGGCGATCTTCGCCTGCTGGCTGGGCAGCCCGGCGCCGCAGGGCCGCGCCCAATGGCTCTTGGGTGCAGCGCTGAGCCTGCTCGGCGCGCTCGGCGTCTTCGGCCTCGACAACGGCGCGGGTCTATTGATCGCCTGGGAGGTCATGAGTTTTGGCGGGGCGCTGATGCTGCTTGGCGAGCGGCTCTCCGCGGATGCCGGCCGCCCGGCCCTGTTCATGCTGGCGCTGCTCGAGGTCGGCGCGGTCGCCTTACTGCTCGCGGTCGTGCTCCTCGCCGGCCCGGCCGGGACCTGGTCATTTGCAGACTTTCCGGCGGCGGCGTTGTCGCTCGGTGGTGCCACGCAGGTTTTTGTTGGCGTGCTGCTGGTGATCGGCTTTGGCGCCAAGCTTGGCCTGTTGCCGTTCTACGAATGGTTCCCCTCGGCTTACGCGGCGGGCAGCGGCGCCAGTGGGGCATTGCTGTCGGGCGTTGTGTTGAACGCCGCCTTTTTCGCGCTTAGCCGCGGCCTGCTCGACTGGGTGCCCGGCGGCGGGGCGATCGCCGCGACCGGGATCGGCGAGTTTGTCGTCGTGGCGGGGGTGCTGAGCGCCATTCTGAGCGCCCTCTATGCATTCCAACAGGAGGATTGGCGCGCTCTCCTCAGCCTCTCCTCGGCCGAGAACGCGGCGATCGCGGTTGCCGCACTCGGCGTGGCGCTGATGTTTCGCGGCGACAGCCTGCCGCAATTGGCAAGCCTCGCCTGGACCGTGGCGTTGCTGCATCTGGCTGGCCATGCGCTGGCCAAGGGCGGGCTGTTTCTCGCCGCGGACGGGGTTTTCCGCGCCACCGCAAGCTACGCGATCGCCGCGACCGGTCTGCTGCGGCGCGCCCCCGTATGGTTCGGGTTGGGCGCGCTGTTTGCCGCGATGAGCCTCGCCGCAATGCCGCCGCAGGCCGGGTTTGTCAGCGAGTGGTATCTGTTCCAGACTGTGTTTCAGGGTTTTCACCTGTCCGGCATGGGCGGCCGGCTGGTGCTGGCTCTGGCCGGAGCCGGTCTGGCGTTGACCGTCGCGATCGCCCTTGCCGCTTTTGTCAAGCTGATCGGCATTGGCCTGTTGGGCCGGGCGGCCGGGCCGAGCGGGCGGCTGCCAGCCGGCGTTGCCGCCGCGGTCGGGCTCCTCGGCCTCGGCGTCCTGGCGCTCGCCGTCGGCATGCCGTGGTGGCTGCCGGCGCTTAATCTGGCGGTGTCGCGGCAGTTCGCGACGCAGGCGGTCGGCGCCATGCATGTCGGCCTGGTCCTGGTCCCGGCGACCGGTCAGCCGATCCGCCTCGACGGGACCTTCGCCTTTATTTCGCCGAGCCTCCTGATTATCGCGATGCCGCTGCTGGCGCTGGTGCCGCTCGGGCTGCTGGCGGCCAGCCGGCGCTTCGCCGTCCGCCGGGCCCCGGTCTGGTATGGCGGGCGCGACCACGACCCGGCCCGCGCCTCGACGACGGCGCTGAGCTTTGCCAACGCGCTGCGCACGTTTTACAGCTTTGTCTACCGGCCGCGCGAGGAGACCGCCCGCGAAACCAGCGGAGAAGCCGCCGGCCATCGCTACTTTGTGACCCGGCTGGTCTTCACTCACCAAGTGGCGCCGGTGTTCGGGCCGTATTTGTTTCAGCCGGCGACGCGGGTCGTGCGCTTTGCCGCCGGCCGGCTCGGGCTCTTCCAGTCCGGCAACCTGAATTTCTATCTTGCGGTGATCGGCGGGCTGCTGCTGGTCGTGCTGGCGCTGGTGGTGTTGTCGGCCCCGGCATGATTCGTCCGCGCGAAGATTGACACCTCAAAGTCCCGGAGTAATCATCGTTTATGGGATGGAGCCCTTGGGACAAGATAACGGGGCTGACTGCGCCCGACCCGTCGCAGCAATGGCGGGATCAGGCGGCCACGACGGCCGGCCGGGCGCAACCGCCTCAGGCAAGCAATTTGGGGGCAAGCAATTTGGCTCGACCCGATTTCGCGCGCGGTGTGGGGGGAGGTTTGCGCCGCGTGGTTGCGGCGACGGTATGACCAAATGGTAACGGAGAGGATAGGAGATCGCGATGCCCTTCGATGGTACGTATTTTCCTGCGCCGACACCATCCGACACTGGGCTCTTCCCGATCTGGAGCCGGCATGGCTGCCGATTGTGGTTCGAGACCCGGCTGCGTCGCGACCGGCGTGGCGCCGCCAAGCTGTTGCGTGCACCGCATCCGGCGGATCACGATCTTGCCGTCGCCGAGCTGCTGCGCGAAGCCAAGGGCTTGATCAGCGAGCCGGAAGATTGGACGCGCCGCACCTATCGCTCGTTTGGCGGGCAGCGCTGCGCGATCGGCGCGCTGCGTGCAGCCGCCAAGCGGCTCGATGACCCCAGCATTGCCTGGTCGGCGCACGCGCTGTTGATTGATGTGGCAAGATCGCGCGGGTTTACCAATGTCGAGACGATGAACGACCGGTCCTCGCACACCGCGGTCCTCGCCGCCTTCGACCAGGCGATCCGGACGGCAGAGCGCGCGTCCCCGGCCAGCTAGAGAGCCTCCAGGGAACCTGGTGCGCGGGAAGCTGGGGCGGGTCGGTCGCCCCCGGCTCCCGCTTGGCCCCTTGCGCCCGCTGACGACCGTCTCGTCGAGGGTTCGCGCCGAAACTGTTGGGGCGCGCCCGCGGGCTGCTCGGGATCATGCGCCCCGCGACCGAAACCCCGACATCGGTTGTCGCGCGCCGAGAAGGCGCCCAGGGAGGCATCGCAGTGGCGCCCGAGAACAAGATCCGCGACCGCCAGCCGCGCCCGTTCACCGGCGCCGAATACATCGAAAGCCTCAAGGACGGGCGCGAGGTGTACATCGACGGCGAGCGCGTCGCCGACGTCACCACGCATCCGGCGTTCCGCAACTCGGTGCGCTCGCTTGGCCCGGCTCTACGATGCGCTGCACGACCCGAAGACCAAGGAGGTGCTGACCGCGCCGACCGACACCGGCTCGGGCGGGTTCACCCACAAATATTTTCGTGTCGCCCGCTCGCGCGACGAGCTCGTCGGCCAGCAGCGCGCGATCGCCGAATGGTCAAGGCTCAGCTATGGCTGGATGGGGCGCACCCCCGACTACAAAGCATCGTTGATGAACACGCTCGGCGCCAACGCCGAGTATTACGGCCAGTTCGCCGACAACGCGCGCGCCTGGTACCGTCGCGCCCAGGACAACGTGCTGTTTATGAACCACGCGATCGTCAACCCGCCGGTCGATCGCGGCCGCCCGACCAGCGAGGTCAAGGACGTCTATGTCACGATCCAGCGCGAGAGCGACGCCGGCGTCGTCGTCTCGGGCGCCAAGGTGGTGGCGACCGCGGCGGCGATTACGCATTACAATTTTCTCGGCCAGAACGCCGCCACCGCGACCGCCGACCCCGATCTCGCGGTCATGTTCATCCTGCCGATGGACGCGCCCGGCGTAAAGCTGATCTGCCGCAACTCCTATGAGCAGATCGCCAATACTGTTGGATCGCCATTCGATTACCCGCTGTCGTCGCGCTTTGACGAGAACGACGCGATCTTTGTCCTCGACAATGTGCTGATCCCTTGGGAGGACATTCTGGTCCACCGCGACCCGGAGAAGATCCTGAGCTTTTATCCGCGCTCCGGCTTTCTGAACGGATTCTGCTTTCAGGGCTGCACCCGGTTCGCGGTCAAGCTCGACTTTATCGCTGGGCTGGTGGCCAAGGCCCTGCACGCGACCGGCGCCGACGAATTTCGCGGCAATCAGGCGATGCTCGGCGAGATCGTCTCGTGGCGCAACCTGTTCTGGTCGTTGTCGAACGCGATGGCGACGAACCCGCAGCCCTGGGTCGGCGACGCCTTGCTGCCGAACCTGGAAGCCGGCCTGTCCTATCGCGTGTTCGCCCCTGACGCCTATTCCAAGATCAAGGAGATCATCGAGAAGATCGTCGCCTCGGCGCTGATCTACTTGCCGTCCTCGGTCAAGGATTTTAAGAACTCGGCGATCGACCCTTATCTGGAGCGCTATGTGCGCGGCTCGAACGGGATCGGCTACAAGGAGCGGATCAAGCTGATGAAGCTGCTGTGGGACGCGATCGGCACCGAGTTCGGCGGGCGCCACGAGCTCTACGAGCGCAACTACGCCGGCAACCACGAGGACATTCGCATCCAGGCGCTGACCGGCGCCCGCCGCAGCGGCGCGATGGACCGGATGACCGGCCTCGTCGACCAATGCATGGCCGAATACGACGAGAACGGCTGGACCGGCGATACCTGGCTCAACCCCGACCAATAGCCCGACCAATAGCCCGACCAAGAGATTGAGCCGGCCCCGCATCGCGAAGCCGAGATTGGCTCCGGGTAGTTGCCGGGCCGGGCGCGGGTGGAGATTTGACCGCGATGACCGGCGTGCTTACATAAGGAGGGCCAGCGGCCGGAGCCTGGCCGGCAAGGCGTGGAGCGGCAAACACATGTCGGAGCACGGAAACGAGGTCGAAGAGCGCCGGGTCATACTGACCGAGAGTGCGGCCCGGCGCATCGCGACGCTGAAGCAGCAGGCGGAGGCGGGGACCGCGTTTCTGCGGATCGCGGTGTCCGGCGGCGGCTGCTCCGGCTTTCAGTACGGTTTCAGCTTTGACCACCAGCGCAATGACGACGATGCCGTCTTTGAGCGTGATGGCGTCGCTATCGTGGTGGACGAGGTCTCGCTGGAACTGTTGGGCGGGGCGGAAATCGATTTTGTCGAGGACCTGATGGGCGCATCGTTCCAGGTCAAGAACCCCAACGCGGCCTCGTCCTGCGGCTGCGGCAATTCGTTTTCGATCGGCTGACCCCACCTCTCGGATGCTGTAGATCCCGGTCGTGAAAATCGCCAGCTGGAACGTCAACTCGGTCAAGGCGCGGCTGCCGCACCTGCTCGCCTTTCTGAGCGAGGCGCAGCCCGATGTGTTGTGCCTGCAGGAGACCAAATGCCCGGAAGCGGATTTCCCCCGGCTCGAAATCCAGGCGCTCGGCTATCACTGCGAGACGATCGGCCAGCGCTCGTATAACGGGGTGGCGCTGCTGTCGAAAGAGCCGGCCGATACGCTGGTTCGCGGTCTGCCTGGCATGGCAGGGGACGAGCAGGCGCGCTATCTCGAAGCCGCGTTTGGCGAGGTTCGCGTTGCTTCGATCTATCTGCCTAACGGCAACCCGGTCGGCACCGATAAATTCGCCTACAAGCTTGCCTGGATGGAGCAGCTGGTCGGCCATGCCCGCGACCTGCTGCGCCTCGAAGTGCCGTTTGTGCTGGCCGGCGACTACAACATCTGCCCGGCCGACCAGGACGTCTACGATCCGGTGGCGTGGCGCGACGACGCGCTGTGTCGGCTCGAAGCGCGCTCGCGGTTCCGCGCGCTGATGCATCTCGGCCTGACCGACGCCTACCGCGTGTTCCACCGCGAGCCGCACCGCTACACCTTTTGGGATTATCAGGCCGGGCGCTGGCATCGCGACGAGGGGCTGCGCATCGACCATTTGCTGCTGTCGCCGCACGCCGCCGACCGGATCGCCGCCTGCGACATCGACAAGAAGCCGCGGGCCAAGGAGCGCGCCTCGGACCACACCCCGATCTGGTGCGAGCTCGCGGCTTGAGGCTGGCTGGCTGGCGGCTTGGCAGCCCCGACCCGATGCGATATCTACCACCATGAACCAGAAAGATGGGTTCCCGCTTTTTCCTCCTCGTCGCCCCCGCGAAGGCGGGGTCCAGGGGCAGCGGGCGGGGACGGCAGGTTTGGGTGCCCGCTCGCGGGCATGACGAACTAAAGGGCGGGGCCGAGCGTCGAAGTGGACTTCAGTAGCGGGCCGCGCCCGCCGGAACGGGAGATAGAGCATGTCAGCTATTGCCGAGCGCTATGAGGTCGGCGGGGTCGTCCTGCCGCGGCCATTCAAGGTGCGCCGCCTCGGCCATTTCGGCTTCAATGTCGAGAAACTGCCGGAGGGCCGCGAGTTTTACGGCGACCTATTAGGCTTCACCGCGTCCGACACGCTCGATTTTTCGCGCGCGCCCTGGTTCCCAAAGGATGCCGATCTCGGCGACCCGCGCGGCTATTTCATGCGTTACGGCACCGACCATCACGCCTTTGTGCTGTTCCCGAAAAAGGTCATGGACCACCGCGCCGACCGCAAATTCGCGCCCGAGGTCACGATCAACCAGATCACCTGGCAGTGCGGCAGCCTGAAAGAGATTACCGACGCGCACGGCTATTTCGAGCGGCACCAAGTGCGCATCCAGCGCGTCGGGCGCGACATGCCGGGCAGCAACTGGCATGTCTATGTCTACGATCCCGACGGCCACACCAACGAATTCTATTACGGCATCGAGCAGATCGGCTGGAACCGGCTGTCAAAGCCGCGCGAGATGTATTACCGCGGCTTTCAGGAAAAGCCGCCGCTCCCGCAGATGTCCGAGGCGGCCGAATTGGGCGAGGCCTATGACAAGGGCATCCAAGTGCTGTCGGGCCATCAGCCGCAGGAGACCCTCGCCGCGACCTATGATGTCGAAGGGGTGCTGCTGCCGCGGCCGTTCAAGATCACCAAAATCGGCCCGGTCGGCCTGTTTGTCGATGATGTCGATCGCGCCGAGGCCTTTTACCGCGACCGGCTCGGCTTTGTGCATAGCGAGGACACGGTCTATCGCGGCGCCCGCTGCACGTTCCTGCGCTGCGGCGCCGAGCATCACAGCGTCGCGCTCTATCCGAAGGAGCTGCGGCGCAGCCTCGGCATGAGCCAACACACGAGCTGCATGTCGTTTGGCGTCGAGCTCGGCAGCTACGCGCAATTGCGCGCGGCGATCGCCTTTTTGAAGGAGCACGGCGTCACCTTTATCGACACGATCCCGCCCGAGCTCTATCCCGGCATCGACTATTCGGCCTTCGCGCTCGACCCCGACGGCCACTGCATCCAGCTTTATTATTACATGGAGCAGATCGGCTGGGACGGCCGGGTGCGTCCGGCTTCCGAGCGCCGCCGGGTCAACGGCAACTGGCCCGAAGCGATCGAGCCATTGTCCGACACTTATGTCGATCAGGTGTTTCAGGGGCCGCTTGGGTAACAGGCCGCGCGAATGAGGCCGTTCCGGTTCGGCGTCAATGTCGGGCCGTCGCGCTCGCGCGCCGAATGGGTCGACAAAGCCCGCCGGCTGGAGGCGCTCGGCTACGCGGTCCTCACCGTACCCGATCACCTGACCAACCTGTTGGCGCCGTTCCCCGCTCTCGTCAGCGCGGCCGAGGCGACGACCACGCTGCGGGTCGGCACCAATGTGCTCAACAACGATTTCCGCCACCCGGTGCTGGTGGCGCGCGAGGCGGCGACCGTCGATCTGCTGACCGATGGCCGGTTCATTCTCGGGCTCGGCGCCGGCCATATGCGGTCGGAATATGACGAGGCCGGGCTCGAGTTCGACACCGGCGGCACACGGGTCGATCGCCTGGCCGAAGCGGTCACCGTCATCAAGGGCCTGCTCGCCGGAGAAAGGGTCAGCTTCGCCGGCCGGCATTATCGCGTCACCGGCCATGCGATCCATCCCCGGCCGGTGCAGCGGCCCTATCCGCCGATCGCGATCGCCGGCAACGGGCCTCGGCTCCTCGCGCTGGCCGCAACGGAAGCCGATATCGTCGGCCTCTCGGGCGTCACTTTCCGTCGCGGCGGCACCGCGCCCGATGTTTCCGGCTGGAAGACGCCGGCTGTCGACGAGCGCATAAAGCTGATCCGCGAGGCCGCCGGCGACCGCTATGCCACGCTCGAATTGAACGTGCTGATCCAGCGGGTTGTCGTGGTCGCAGACCGGCGGCGGGCGGCCGAGGAGCTGGCCCGCCAGTGGCAGCCAGCTCAGCCCCGACGAGATCCTGGACAGCCCCTATGTGCTGATCGGGACGGCAGACGAGATGATCGAGGATCTTCGGGCACGCCGCGAGCGCTGGGGCATGTCTTATTTCACGATCTTTGAACCCTATGCGAGCGCTTTTGCCCCGGTCGTCGCTCGGCTCGCCAGTACATAGATGCCGCCATGACCGACAGGCTGCCGCCCAGACAGCGAGGAGCGCCCGTGACCCCCGAAGCCTATCTCGCCCGCGTGCGCGCCCTGCTGCCGGCGTTGCGCGAGCGTGCGGCGCAGGTCGAGGAGCTGCGTCGGCTGCCCGACGAAACCTTCGCCGATTTTCAGCGGGAGGGGCTGTTCCGCGCGTTGCAGCCAAAGCGTTATGGCGGCTACGAGCTCGACCCTGACGTCTTCTACCAGGCAGTAGCCGAGGTTTCGGCGGTTTGCGGATCGACAGGCTGGATCCTGGGCGTGCTCGGCGTCCACAATTGGCACGTCGCGATCCTGCCGCCTCAGGCGCAAGAGGATGTCTGGGGCGAGGACGACAGCATTCAGCTATCGACGTCGCTGGCGCCGACCGGCAGCGTCGAGCGTGCGCCCGGCGGCTATCGGCTGAAAGGCCGCTGGTCGTTTTCGAGCGGCTGTGATCATTGCCAATGGGCCGTGCTCGGCGGTGTCGCACCGCCGGCGACGGCGAGCCGCCCGATCTGCGCGTGTTCCTGCTGCCGCGCCGCGATTATCGGATCGACGACAACTGGCACGTCATGGGGCTGTGCGGCACCGGCAGTAAGGATATCGTCGTCGATGGCGCCTTTGTCCCCGAATACCGCACCCACTCCTATCGCGAGGCCTTCGCCCTCGACCATCCGGGTGCGGCGGTCAACACCGCGCCGCTTTACCGGCTGCCCTGGGGGCTGATCTTTCCGTATGGCATCACCGCCCCGGCGATCGGCGCCGCGCAAGGCGCGCTCGCCGCGTTTCGCGAGCAGGCGGCGCGGCGCATCAATCTTCGCGACGGCTCGCGCGCGGTCGAGGACCCGTTCCTGCAATACCGGCTCGCCGAGGCGGCGGCCGAGATCGACGCGGCGCAGCGACAGGATGCTCGCCAATTTCGCCGAGATGATGCGCCGCGCCCGCGCCGGCGAAGAAATCCCGCTCAACGACCGCGCCCGCTACCGCTGGGATGCCGGCAAGGCGATCGAGAGCAGCGTGCGCGCCACCGACCTGCTATTCGAGGCAAGCGGCGGCCACGCCCTCTTTCTCGACAACCCGATCCAGCGCGCCTGGCGCGACGTGCACGCGATGCGCGCCCACGCCGGCAACAACCCCGAACGCGCCGCCTTCATCTTCGCCCGCTCCGAATTCGGCCTGCCGCCGCAGGACATCCGATTCTGAGGCGCATGAACATTCGTTCCGAGACCGCCGCCGATCTTGCGGGGATACGGGCGGTCAACAAAGCGGCGTTCCCTACCCCGTCGGAGGCCGACCTGGTCGATCGGCTACGAGAGGACGCCGATTTGGTGCTGTCGCTCGTCGCCGTCCTCGACAATGCGATAATCGGCCACGTCGTGTTTTCCCGGATGCGGACCCCGCGCGGTACGCTCGGCTTGGGTCCGGCGGCAGTCCTGGCGCAGCATCGGCGAATGGGCATCGCCGCCAACCTCATTCGGGATGGCTTGGGCCGCGCAACAGAGCAGGGGTGGAAGGGCGTCTTCGTGCTTGGCAATCCTGCCTACTATCGCCGATTTGGCTTTGACCCGTTGTTGGCAGCAGGGTTCGCTTCACCTTATGCCGGACCACACCTGATGGCGGTGGCACTCGACAAAGAAGGGTTTCCATTGCGCGACGGCAACCTGAGTTACCCCGCTGCATTTGCAGCCTCAGGGTGAGCCTTGCTCCACCCGCCAGCGGAGAGTTTTTGGCGGATGCTTGCAGCGTAATGCCTGCCGGCGACGGGGTTTGCGCGAGCGCCAATTGGGACACCCTTTCCTTCGGTGACCGATGGTGCGGGGTGGGGATTGGCGGTATGTTGCGGGTGCGCGTCTCGCAGGGAGGAAGCGATGATCAAGGGGCTGCATCATAATGCCTATCGCTGTCGGGATTCGGAGGAGACGCGGGGGTTTTACGAGGATTTCCTCGGGCTCCCGCTGGTCAGCGCGTTCGAGATCGCCGAGGGGCGGGCGCTGCACACGTTCTTCCAGATGAATGACGGCTCGTGCCTCGCGTTTTTCGAGGCGCCGGGCAAGCCGTTCGAGTTCAAGCGGCAGGACGATCTCGATCTGCACATCGCTCTCGGCGTCGAGAACGACGTGTTCGACCGCATGCTGGCGAAGGGAAAAGCGCAAGGGATCGAGGTGCGCGGGCCGGTCGATCACGGCTTTGTCCGCTCGATCTATTTCCGCGACCCGAACGGCTACGTGATCGAATTGACCGCCAGCACCGGCCGGCATGGCGAAATCATGGACCCGGCGGTCTCAAAGCCGCACGAGGCGCTGGCCCACTGGCAGGCGGCCAAGAGCGCATGATCGGCGATCCGGACAAAACGAGAGGTCCGTGGGCGGTACGTGGTGTTCCGGTCTCTAAAGTCGCAAGCACCAAACATTGTGCTTTCCCGGCGAAGGCCGGGACCCATGCCAGCCGTGGATACCGGCTTTCGCCGGTAAAGCGAGTGAAGAGGCTGGCAGAGCCAGCGGGATGAATTTCTCGATCGAGATCCCAGACGGCTGGTCGGCATGCGCGGCGCGGCGCTGAGGGTCGCGGTGATCGGCGGCGGCATCGGCGGGCTCAGCGCGGCCGTGGCGCTGCGCCAGGCCGGGCTTTGCGGTCGAGGTCTATGAGCAGGCGCCGCAGCTGACCCAAATCGGCGGCGGCATCAATATGGGGCCGAATGCCGTGCGCGTGCTCTACCGGCTCGGCCTCGGCGACGGGCTCGACCGCGAGGCAGTGCAGCCGCTCGGCACGCATCAGCGGCGCTGGCAGGATGGCCGCACCTTGCAGCGGGCGCGGCTCAACCCGCTCTGCGAGGAGCTTTACGGCGCGCCGCACTTGACGATCCACCGCGCCGATCTGTTGGCGGCCATCGCCGCCGGCTTTCCGGCGCAAAACATCCATCTCGCCCACCGCCTGATCGGCCTCGCCGATCGCGGCGACAGCATCGAGGCGCGGTTCGAGAATGGCGCGCAGATCCGAGCCGATGTGCTGGTCGGCGCCGACGGCATCCATTCAGCGGTGCGAGCAGCCTTGTTCGGCGAGGAGGCGCCGCGCTTCGCCGGCTGCGTCGCCTATCGCGGGCTGGTGCCGAGCGAACGGATCGCGGACCTCGGCCTCGAGCTCGGCTCGCAATCCTGGGTCGGCCCGGGCGGGCATTTTGTCCATTACTTCGTCTCGCGCGGGCGGCTCCTGAATTTTGTCGGTTGGACCGAGCACGATGACTGGAACCGCGAGGATTGGACCGACCGCGCCACGATCGAGCGTGCGCTCGCCGCCTTCGAGGGCTGGCACCCGCAAATCCGGCGAATTATTGCCGCGGCCGAAACCTGCTTTATCTGGGCATTGTTCGATCGCGAGCCATTGCCGCGCTGGTCGGTCGGGCGCGCGAGCCTGCTCGGCGACGCCTGTCATCCGATGTACCCGTTTATGGGCCAGGGTGCGGCCCAGGCGATCGAGGACGGCGCCGCGCTCGCCGCCTGCCTCGCCGCCGGGGCCGACGCCCCGGCCGCCGCGCTGCAACGCTATCAGGAGCTGCGCCTCCCGCGCGTCACCCGGCTGCAGCAGATGTCGCGCGCCAACAAGATCCGTTTCCACATGCCCGACGGCCCGGCGCAGCAGGCGCGCGACCTCGAATGGGGAAGGGCGGCCGACCGCTCGCCCGACGCCCTGCGCTGGCTCTACGCCTTCGACCCCAGCCGACTCGAACCCGCGCCCGCGTAGCTGGCGGGACGAACCAGACAGATGGCTCCCAAATCCCCTTAACCGTCGCCCCCGCGCAAGCGGGGGTCCAGGTGGGAGGCGGTGTTTCAGCCTGGCAGCGGAAGGAATCGTCGCCCTCGCGCAAGTGGGGGTCCAGGGCAAGCGCTCGGCGCCCGATGCCCTGGGTTCCCGCTTTCGCGGGAAAGACGAACGGATAAGTGGTGGGGTGCCAAGCGTCAGAACTGTACCACTAGGCTCGAAGAACAGGCGGAACAGGTCCCCTGGCACTACGCGTGAGCCCGAGGGGTTGGCCGCAGATCGGCCGCAGGTAGCGGCGAGAACAGCGGGGCCGATGCATGCAGGCAATTGCGGGAGGCCGGCCGCCGGGGCGCGTCGAAAGGGGGCTTGTCTCGAAAATTATCTGCCGCGGTGGCCCGACCCGGGCCGATCCATCTGCCCGGGCATGCCGAGCATCTGCCCGACGCGCCGTTCCAGCATCTCGAAAAGCGCTTTCGATCTCGGCAACGAAGACTTCAAAGTCTGGCGCCTATTCGGCGCGGTCCGGCCAGACCCGAGCTGCCAGTCGCAACACCGGGTCAATGTGAGCTCGGTGAAAGGAAAAGGGCAGCGCCTTGCTGCCCCTCAACCGAATTGCCGCTCTGGTTCGCGGGGCGCCGCAACCGACGCCCCGCTACCGAGACTTACGCGGCGTGCAGCAGCTCCAGGTATTCCTCATAGACAGCCATGTTCTTGCCAAAGGAGATCGCGGCGGCCTGAGCGCCGCAGACCAGATGCATCCAGCGCCACGGTTCGCGGGTGGTCTGGTATTCCTCGACAATCGACTGGTGGTGCTTGAACGCGTGCATCTCGGTGAAATTGTCGTGGCAGACGATTTCGGCGAGGCAGGCGATCAGCGCCTTCGGGTCGTAGCCGCTCTTGATATATTGGGTGGCCAGGTTGACCGTTTCCTTGACCTCGGGCACCGCCCGCATCAGCCCGAGATTGCTGACCTGGGACCAATCGGTCGGCGGCTGGTTGTAAACGCTGTGCTTGATCGCGTCGAGCAGCTGTTCCTGACTGCGCTGCGGCAACGCGGCGACCGCTTCCATGTCGGGCTGCGGGTACGGCTGCATGCGGTTCTGCGTCGAGCGGATCTCGGGGCCCGACTGCCAGGTCAGCAGCAGCAGCAGCTTGTTCTTCAGGCTGATGCCTTCCTGCCGGAGCAGATAGCGCCGCAGATTGATGCTGGTATGCAGATGGACATCCATCGGGTTGCCGCCGAGCGAGCGCAGGAAGAGCCCGGCCGCGCCGATCGACAGCGCTTCGCCCGCGCCCTCGAGCGAAATCCCGGTGGTCAGCGCCTTGGCCATCAGCACCGGAATGTCGGCGAACACCTCGACCGATGCGATCGACTCACCAAGCGCGCCGATCGCCGCCGTCTCGTCATCGCCGCTGCGCTGGCGGTAGATGCGCTGCAACAACCCGTGCTCTTCGATCAGCGCTTCGATCGCCGGCAATGGCGAGGGCATCGGATTGTTCGGCGCGACCGGGGAGCGGGTCACAAACCGCACCACCTGCCGCATCACGATCGGCAGATATTCCTCGTCGAGCACGCCCTCCTGGAAGGCGCGCCATACCGTGCCGGGGAACATGAAATAATGATCGTCGTGGAAATTCTTCGGGATCGCCACGCTCAGCAGCAGGTCGATGCCCTCGATCCGCGGCGCATGATCCCACAGCCACAGGAACAGGTGGTCAGCCTTGTTCCACTCGCCGCGGCCGACCGCGGCATGGAACGCCCGCTTGGTCTGCTCGACGCCGCCGACATCCTCGGGCTCGAATTCGAGCAAATTGTACGGCCCCATCGCCGGGTGATGAATGTGCTTGTTGGTCAGCGCCACATGCTGCAGCACCGGGACAAACCGCTGCTCGCCCTCCAGGCGATCGACCAAGGTCGACACGGCATAAAGGCCGGCGAGCGGGTGCAGCGGGCCGCCGTGATGACCGGGCGGCATTTCGGTCGAACGGGTCACCGCAAGGGCCGAGGCCGTCAGCATCGTCTGGACCGGCACCCCGGCGCGCAATTTGTCAAGGGCGCGATCCAGAATCTCTGCGGGAGGCGTTTCCTCGATGAACTGGACCAACGGCTCGATAGTCTCGGAATAGTGGACCCGGTTCGGCATGCTAGGCTCTCCCGTAAGTGCAGTTGGTGCCGTCGCGATCGACGGTGGATCCGGCTTGGTGCGAGCGCTCCTCGGATCAGCATATGGGATCAAGCCCTAAGGTCAATCGACATAAGGGTTTGCCAGCCGTCGAGTTTTCGCATGGTGACGCGAGCGCGGGAGCCCTTCTGCCCACCGGCCGGTTCAGGGGAGGCGAGCGACCGCACGCGGCGGATGCACATCTTGCAAACGCGCACGGCCCGGCTATGATGCCCGGCGGGCGTCGGTTCCGTGGCGCCGGCTTGGGGCGCGGGCGTAGCTCAGGGGTAGAGCACAACCTTGCCAAGGTTGGGGTCGAGGGTTCGAATCCCTTCGCCCGCTCCAAAATTTCCTCAGAAACTCAGAGACTTGCGAGCGGCCCTTCGGGGCCGCGGCTGTTTAGAGAGAGGCTCTCCTCGCAGAACCTAAGCAGATTCTAGCCGTTCGAGCGGAAGTGGCCGGATACGCCGTCGCATGCTCGGCGGGCGGCCTGGCCCTCGCTCCATAGCTGATCGCGGCCACGAAGGCGCGATCGAACACGCTTGTGTGTGGTGTAAGAGTCGCTGATAGGGTCAGGCCGGAAGCTCAAGCCGTGCGCTCAAGCCGCCGCCCTTGCGAGCGCCGAGGACGACGTCACCGCCGTGCTCCCTAGCGATCGACCGAGTCGGTCGGAGAGCCCGAGCCCAACGCCGCCGGCATTGGGCTCGGATTGCGTCGCTCGAGTTGGTCACGGCCTCGCCGGTAAAGCGGCTCGTCGAGACTTTTTCGCGCTGGCTGAGTCGGTAGCGTGCCGCGGCCGCTTGGCTCGTCGACGCGCGAACGAGAGGACGAGTCGACCATCTCGGCATCCGTCAGTCAGCGATCATCTCTGCTTCTGCTCCTCGCCGCCGCCGACCTCAATGCGAACTTCAGCGGCGTTATCGACCCAGGTCATGGGACAGCTGCGAGCATCTGAGCCGATCCCGTCGAAGCCGGCCAGGGCCGTTGTGCATGCGGTTGCCGTTATCGGTCACGATCCGCAACTCGCCGGCCCTTCCGCGGCAGCAGCGGCTCGTCCGCGGTACTACCCGTCGACGGCAACCGGAGACCGAGATCGGATTCCAGCGTGCGGGTCTCAGCAGCGCTTGGAGATCAGAATAGCGCGCGAGGCGAGTTCAGCCGATCGAGGCGGATCATCTCGGCCGGATCGGTTGCGGCGTCGGAGCGTCGTGAACAGCGGTCAATGTCTGTCTTTAAGCTGGGTCTGACAACCATCCCATGGCCGCCGGCCGCCCTCGTCATGCGAAGTTTCAAGCCGGTACGGCGACGACTCCGCAGGGCGGAGCAATCGCCGGCGCCTTCAGAGAGGTGATGAGCGGATGGTGAATTGGCGAGAGCCACTGAATATGTCGACGCACGATTGTCGGGAGCTGCTCGCGCGAATTGACGGCCCCTGAGAGCGGGGTATCGAGAAGCTCGACCCGGATCAACCGGCGCTGGGCGGCAGCAATCAAGCCGAGCCGCTGATCGGCGGAGGACGCATCGAGGGCTTCGGCCAGGGACACGACCCTGGCCGGCAACAGGAAATAGTAGAACCGCAGGTCGAAACGGCCGGGATTTCGCCCGGGGTAGAGACCCGCACGCCCCATCCGACATTGACGAGGCGCTGCAGCGTGAACCCGAGGCCCATCGACAGGACGATCGTGAGGCCGATCGTGAGCGCAATGCTGTCGAGACGCAGCGTTTCATTCGGCGGCTCCCGCTTGGATGACAGGCGCGGCGAACAGATACCCGCCGGTGCGCACCGTCTTGATGAGCGCCGGCTCCTTTGGATCCTCCTCGATCCGCCGACGCAGCCGGCTGATGTGGACATCTATGCTGCGGTCGAAGGATGCCGTCGTCCGGCCGCGCGCGATGTCGAGCAGCTGGTCGCGCGTCAATACGCGCCGCGGCCGTTCGACGAGCGCGAGCAGGATATCGAACTCGGCGGCCCTCAGGTTGACGAGCGCACCCGCCGGCGAATATAGCCGGCGGCGCGCGACATCGAGGCGCCAGCCCAGGAACTCGAACACCTGGCCGACGCCGGGCGGGGCACCCGGGAGGGGCACGGCGGCGCGGCGCAGGACCGCGCGGATGCGGGCGAGCAGCTCGCGCGGCCCGAAGGGCTTTGCGACATAGTCGTCGGCTCCCATTTCGAGGCCGACGACGCGGTCGTGTCCCCCCGATCGCGGTCAGCATGATGATCGGCAGCCGGCCGCGCGAACGCAGCTCCCGGCAAAGGACCAGCCCGTCGTTGCCCGGCAGCATGATGTCGAGGACGACAAGATCGACGCGGGCGTTGCCGAGGATGTGCATCATCGCCTCGCCATCGGGCGCGATCGAAACGCGATAACCGTGGTCCCCGAGGAATTTCGACAGCAGGGCACCGATCTCCTTGTCGTCATCGACGATCAGGAGGTGTGGGGGCGGAGCACTCATGGCTGGCAGTATCGCGCGCCAGCTCCGTCTCCGTTAAGAGTTCGAATTGTTACCTCGCGGCCGAGAGCCTCGGCATAGGCGACGAGATCGCCATGCAGCGCCGCCGGCAGCTCGATCGTCAGCCTGACGGGCTTCTCGTCGAGGATCGTGCCGAGCTTCAGCTTTGGCATCGCCGCTACTCTCCGCCGCGATAGGGTTCGAGGACCACGTCGCGGGTAACCATGACCCGGACCGGGAAGCCGGGCCTAATCGTCAAGGTCGGCTGAACGGCAAGCGATCGCCCGACTACCTGCTCGCCGACCTGGTTGAAGCCCTGCGAAGAGCCCTGGCGGATCGCCTGGACGAGCCGTTCTCGTTGTTGCCGGTCGTACCGGCTTCCGACCCGACGCTGAGCAGGGTCGACAGGATCGCGGCCTTGAACAGCATGCCCCAGTGGTTGTCGACCCCGTCTTCGAGGCCGGCATAGCCTGCCGCGTCGGCGGCGGGCTGCCGCTCCAGCACGATCGAGTGGCCGTTCGGCAGGATCAGGCGGGTCCGGACCAGCAGCACGCGGGACTGCCCGAACGAGACCTCCGCGTCTTACTGGCCGACGAGGCGAGCGCCTTGCGGGATCAGCAGGAATTTGCCGGTCGGGCTGTCGGAGACGTCTTCGGTCACTTGGGCGGTAACCTCGCCCGGCAGGTCGGAGCGGATGCCTGTGATCAGCGCCGCCGGGATGACCGACCCCGCCTGCAGGACGTAGGGGCTCGCCGGGGGCGTGACATGGTCGGGGCTAACGGTGCGGCGGTCGACCGGACCGTCGAGGAAGGCGAGCTTGTGGCCCTTCGGACCGGCAGTTGCCGCGGCGATCGCACGCGCTTGTGCGGCAGAGGCAGCAGTGGCCTGCGCTGCCGAGCCCAGCGCCTGCATATAGTTCGTCTGTACGAACAGCCGGCTTTTGAGCGCCGCTTCCTCCTCCTGGGCAAGCGGATTGGACGCGGTTGGCGGCGCCGGTGCGCCGGCACTGACGATCGGCTTCCCGAGATCGCCTGGCAGCGGCGGCCCGAGCTTCGGCACCTGGCGCGGCAGACCGGTATAGTCGCGCGGCAGGGACGCAAGGCCCTCGGGCGCTGCGGCGTTGCCGAGGTTGTAGAGTTCCGAGCCGGTGGTCCCGCGATGCGGTTCCAGGGCGAAGAACAGGGCGGCCGATACGCAAGCGGCGCCGATGATGCCGAGCCCGACGAGCACCTTGCGCGACAGCCGCGTGACCGGTGCGCGGCCCGTCCGCAGCCGCATCCCGCTCTCAACGCGGCCGGTCTCTGGTCCCGGATCGCTCACGATTGCGGCCCCCCGTCGTTGCGCACGACGCGCACGACCTGCTGGTGTTCGCCGCCGAGCCGCAGTTCCGCGGCGGCGAACAGGGGGTCGACGATCATGTGGTTGCCCTGGACGCGGTAGAACACCTGCCCCCCGTCGTCGAAAGCGCGCAGGGGGCGCCACGGCGGGTCGTCGCCTTCGATGCTGTAGCGGAAGTTGAGCGCTCCGATATTGACGCCGGTCGCGATCGGGGTCGCCAATTCGGCCGCGGCGTTCTGCCCGCGCAACGCGATCAGCTGGTCCTCGGGATAGGCCCAGGAAACCGAGGCCATGTAGGTCTTCTGGTCCGAGTGCAGTTCGAGATGGTAGGTGCGGCGGTCGGTGCTGATCAGGAGGTTGGTGTCGAGATCCGGCCTGGTCGGCTTGACGAGGATGTGCACGCGCGCCGATGCCGCCATGCCGCTGTCGGTCTCGCCGATGATCCAGCGCACGGTGTCGCCGGCTGCGACCGGCCCGGAGCCGATCAGCTTCTCGCTCGGCCGCAAGGCGATGTCGGTGATCTCGCCGGGCGCGGCATAGACCTGGTAGAGGGCGCCCTCGGAGTAGGGATAGACCTGGATCGCGTTCAGGTAGTCGGCCCGGACCGGCTGCACTCGAGCGGCGCGGTTCGCCTCCGCGACCCGTAGATGCGGATCGGCCGGCTCCGGCGGCGCATGCCGGCCATGTCGAAAGCGCTTCAACTGGCCCGGCAACGGCAAGGGTTTGGGGATCTGGACGATCTGCACCGGCTTTGGCGGGTTCGGCTCGAGCACGGCCTGTCGCGGCGTGTCGTCGTAGCTGATCGACGGCGGCTTCCACGTCGAGCAGGCGCAGAGCGACGCCGAGCCAAACAGAGCGGCGAGCAAGGTTGCCTTTCGCATCAGCCGAGATCCTTCGACCAGTTGAGGGCACGGACGTAGACGCCGAGAGGGTTCTTCTTCACACACGGTCGGCGTCGGTCGGCGTCTCGACGACGATCGTCAGGATCGCGCTCCAGTGCTCGGTCGCGGTCAGGACGTCGTCGGCGTGGTGGCGCTCGACCCAGGCGACGCGGAAGCTGTCGTCGGAGGCGCGGATCACGCTCGCGACGTCGACTGCGACCTGGCTCTTGCCGATCTGGGCGAAGGGGTCGCTGCGCCGGGCGTAGTCGTCGAGCGCGACGGCCCCCCTGCTGGTGACGTAGTCGTAGGCGTCGAGCCAGTTCTGCCGCAGCACCACCGGGTCGGCCGGAATGCTGCGCACCCCTTCGATAAAGCGCGCGAGGTGCCAGGCGATCTGCGGATCTGTCGGCCGGTAGTCGGCGACGGCCGGCGCGACCGCCTGCGCCCGGCCGAGCTTGTCGATCTCGACGACCCAGGGCACGACGACGTTGCCGAGCACCTTCTCGGCGAGATCGCGATCCTGCTGCTCGCCTGGCTGATCGTCAGCTTGAACTCGATCAGGCTGACGAAGAGCTGGATCGCCATGACGAAGAAGCTGATGACGACGATGGCGAGCTTGCGCATCAATGGAACATCTGCACGGTCTGGGGCTGGTATCCCGGCCCGTGATTCAGGAACTGCGACAGCTGGACCTGCGCCTGCTCCTGGTTCTCGACGGTGCGGGCGCCTTCGAGGCTCAGGGCGCGGGCAAGCGCGGCAAGGACCCGGTCAAATCGGCGAGCTGGTTGGTCTGCAACGCGACAAGCTGGTTGCCAGACTGCAGCGCCTGCAGCGCGCCGGTCGCGGACTGGCTGTTTGAGACCAGGGCGGTGATCTGGGTCCGGGTCGTGTCGAGGTTCTGCACGGCGCCGGCCTGCACCAGCATTGCGTCCTGGAACCCGGCGAGGGCATTCTGCCAGCGGGTCTGGGCATCGGTGACCAGCTGCATCGCCGAGGTCGAGAGCGAATAGCTCTGCGGGTAGGTGGTCGTGAACGCCTGGTTGATCTGCGTCACGCTATAGGCGATGCGTTGCGCCTGCTGCAGCAATTGCTCGGTGCGCTGGATCTGGGCCTGGAGCTGCGCCAGCGCTGAGTAAGGCAGGCTCGCGAGGTTGCGCGCCTGGTTGATCAGCATCTGGGCCTGGTTCTCGAGGCTCTGGATCTCGTTGTTGATCTGCTGCAGTTCGCGCGCGGCGGTCAGCACGCTCTGCACGTAATTGTTGGGATCGAAGACGATCAGGTCCGCGCGGACCGGCGCCGCGACCGGAAACGAGAGCGCGATGCAGGCAGCGCCGGCAAGCAGCGCGGCATGAAGGCGGTGCCGGCGGGTCATGACGAGACCTCCGGGTTGCTGAGCATGTCGGCCGCCCAGTTGAGCCCCTTATGGCGGAGCCAGGCCGCGGCGAAGCCGTCGCGGCCATGCGCGGCTAAGACCTCGGCGATGGCGGACTGGTCGGATTTGGCAGAGGCCGCGGTGAAGGCGAGCGCGACCTCGGAGAGACCGAGCTCAAAGAGGCGATTGCCGCGGCGCGACTGGCAGTAGTAGTCGCGCTTTGGCGTCTCGCGGCTCAGGATCTCGATCTGCCGGTTCATGAATCGCCCGTAAAGGAGCAAGGAGCCTACTCGGATCAATTCCGTAGCGAGTTGCCCCGTCACCTTGGAAGCAGCAGGCCCGAGCCGCCAACTCATCTTGCAAATCTTTTCTGCGCGCAACTGCCTCCCGCCGCAACTCTTCCCACTGGCCGACGGGACCCTCAATTGGAACAGCAGGCATGGCTCCCAAGTCGGGAACCGGCGCCATCACAATTCGCGCCAGATCTCCGACGTTCTGCACTCGCCTAGACGCGATCCCCAACAACCTTGATTGACGAGCGAGAAGATCAACAAGGGGTGAGATGCCCTCGTCCGCCAAGCGCCGGAAATCCTCGGCTAAGCGGTCGGCGAGATCCTCGATCATGTTCGCAAATAACGAAAAATCTTCCTCGGCGTCCGGATAGTCCCAGTTCCGCCCGTGTTGCTCATAGCGTATCGCCGCCAGGAGAAAACGGCGCAGCCTGCGGGTCGGGTCGCGGCTGTCTTCGCCCAAACTCACCTTGGGCCGAAGCGCTTGGCCATGGTGAGCAAACGGAATCTCGAAATTATCCGGCGCTACAGGCCGCGCTTTCATGCAGCGCGCGTTCCAGTCGATCCGCTCGGCCACCGCGCGCGAAATAATTCCGCGAAGATAGCGCGCGTCTTGCTGGCCCAGAGCTATCTCGCTCGCAGCCCAATTCTCGAGCTTCTTCCGCCATGTTGTGACGACTGAGTCCTCTATCTCCTGAGGAACCGGCTCCTTGGGTTCTCAGCCGGCCCGGTGACGCGACAAGCAGGCGCAACCCTGCCTGATGGCAGGCTAAGTGCCCCCGGCATGGGAAGGCGGAACGCTTCAAAAATGCCATTCGGGATCTCCGCGAGTTGAGCACTAGATGCCGGATTGCCACCCCAGTGGTACAGCACGCTGCTCAAACGCCCGCGGATTGACCCCGTCGTGTCCATTGCCGCCAACCCGGCCGCCAAATCCGCATTGGGAATCGCGCCCTCAAAATTTGGTGGCGGAAACCGACCGCTCTCAAATTCTTCGCGACGCACCAGAATGTCTTGAAGGATGAAATGAATGATGCGGCGCGGATTGAATTGGAGCCTTCCGCCGACCAAAAGGTGCCGATGCGCTAACGACCGGATGGCGGAACGGTTGAATGGGAACAGCCGATAGCCTGCATCACTGCGGTCGAACGCATCCAATTGATCCGCTTCCGCAGGTTCAAGGTCGCCGTCTTCAAAAGCGCTGATCCAGCCGGTCAAGCTTCCGTCCGCGCCAAGCGCCCTTTCGGAAATCGCCGACGCAGTTCCGCCTCACCCGTCCTGGCTGCATTTAGATAGGCGCCGACCAACTCGATCGAACGATGCTCCACGTCGCCTTCATCAAAAGCGCCTCTAACCAGCCATTCGCGTCTCGCGCGCGTCAGAATCGTATCACGACCCGCGAGGTGGCCTTCTGTCACCGCGAGAGCCGTGCGCATAGGTGTCATCACGCGCTTACCGTCGCGAATAGCCTCCTGAATGCAAATTCTAAGGAGTACTTCGTGAATACCGATCATCGGCAAAGTCCTCGATGAGGAGGACCAAACTCTCACCCATCGGATAGCAAGGATTTACGAATCTCTAGGATAATTTCTTCAAGCGTCATTCCTGCCATGCTTTGATTTAGGCGGAAGACTGCTCCAACAGCTTCGTCAGCCACCTCGTTCAGAACATCGGCAGCTACTTCACGACCCTTTCCATTCTCCTTATTCAGGATGGTCGCGTAGTAAACTTGAACAGCACGAGAGGCATCGCTGAGCCGGATCGCTGCCTCTGATGACCTGCAGGCCTGGGGCGAGCTCGGCGCCAAGGCATCGACTTCCGACCCCGGCATGGGCACCGTCCTGCTCGGGAATAGTTCACCGAAACCGCTTTCAAAATGCGGATGGGCGGCCGGGGCCAGGTGAAAATGGCACGTCCGGATGGACCGGTCCCGCCGCCGGCGGTGAGCGGCTGCTCTCGAATTGGTCAGCGGACCTTCGCCGCGCGTCAAGCAGTGACGCAGACGCGCCCAAAACGGCCATTCGCCACGGTGGGAGCGGCTGGTAGAATCGACGCGAAACGAGCACACAAGCACGTAACTGGCTTTTGCGCGCGCTCAAAAACGCGGACCCCGCGGCGGATGCCTTTGGCGGCGATGCGGCCGCGTTCCTCAGCGCGCCCGATGTCGCGCATCAGCGCCAGGTCGGCTAGGAGATCAACAAGATACCGCCCGGGTCGGCGGCCGCTTGGACCCGCGCCGCGAGCTTCACCTCGGCGCCGATGATCGCACATAGCCATGCGGTCTTCCGAGCCGAAATTACCGACGTTGCAATACCCGGTGTTGATGCCGATCCGCATCTGGAAGGGTTGCTCGAAAGCGCTGGCGCGTCATTCCCGCTACAATTCGACCATCTGCTGCTGCATGGCGACAGCCATCCGCAGGCAGGCGCGCGCATCCTCGTCGACGCCCTTGGTTTTGGGGGCGGCCATGCCGGCTCCCCGCAGCGGCGCACGCTGGGCGAGCTGGCCGTTTGCCGGACCGTCCGCGTCGACCGTCGTTAGCGCTTGATCCCGGAGAGGCCCTTCTGGATCCCGGCCTGCGCCCAGGGACCCCACGGCATCGTGAAGAACTTGAACCCCTTCTCGACGAAGAAGTTCGGGTCCATCCCGGGCGGGATGAAATACATCCCGGCGGTGACGCCGCGCTTGGCGGCGGCCGCCGCGATTTTATCGAGCGCTCGCTGATAGGTGTCGCACGCGTAGTCGAGCGGCACCCCCAGCTCGATCGAAAGATCGGACGGGCCGATCAGCAGGACGTCGACGCCCGGGACCGCGGCGATGGCATCGAGGTTCTCCAGCGCCTCATTGGTCTCGATCATCGGCACGATCAGGAGTTCGTTGTTCACGGCATCCATGTAATCGCGGTAATTCTTGAACTCGCCCCACTCGCCGCGCACCCCGGCGTTGCTGCGGTTGCCGAGCGGGAAATAGCGGCAGGCGCGCACGGCGGCCTCCGCCTCCGCTTGGGTGTTGACCATCGGCACAACGATGCCGCGCGCCCCGGCGTCAAGCGCGTAGCAGATCTGATAGGCCTGGTTCGCGGCGACGCGCACCAGCGGCGGCGCCTGCTTGCCGCGCATCGCCTGGATCGACGGCTGCAGCTGCTTGATTTCCCAGGGGGAGTGCTGGGTGTCGAAGAGCACGAAGTCGTACTCGGCGTCGGCCAGGATCGCCACGTCGACGTTTGGTCCCGCGGTCGTCCCGACGACGGTTCTGCCTGACTTGATAGAGTCTTTGATCGCGTTCATCCGGCGTCGATGCCTCCCTCAGCAGCTTCAGCGCCGGTTCAACCGACCGACGGTGACCGGCGCGTCGGCGAGGCATTATCACACTTTGGGCGGGAAGTCGCCGCACCGCACGGACCAGATTTTGAACCAGGCCGTCCGATCTGCCAAGCTTCTTGGTTGGTAGCCAGGAGGAGCGGACATGGCACGCTTCGACAACAAGGTGGTGCTGGTGAGCGGCGGCGCGCGCGGCCAGGGTGCCGCGGAGGCCCGCCTGCTGGTAGCGCAGGGAGCGAAGGTGGTGATCGGCGATGTGTTGGACATTCAGGGTCAGGCGCTGGCCGGCGAGCTTGGGCCGGCTGCGTTCTTCGTCCGGCACGATGTAGCCTCGGAAGCCGATTGGGCCCGCACCGTCGAAGCCGCCCAGAAGCTCGGCGGCTTGCACGGCCTGGTCAACAACGCCGGAATCTACCAGCCGGCCGCATTGATGGAGACCGATGACGCGATCTGGCAGCGGCACATCCAGATCAACCAGTACGGCTGCTTCCTCGGCATCAAGGCGGTCGTGCCGGCTATGGAGCGCTCGGGCGGAGGGTCAATCGTGAATATTTCGTCAATCGCCGGCCTCAAGGGTTCTCCCGGGTCCTTCGCCTATGCCGCGACCAAATGGGCTCTGCGGGGCATGACCAAGTCGGCAGCGATCGACCTCGGCAGCCGCAAAATCCGGGTGAACTCGGTTCATCCCGGTCCGATCGACACCGACATGATCGCGTTCCGCACGCCCGAGCAGCACGAGGAGCGGATGAAGCAGGTGCCGATGCACCGCTACGGAACGCCGGAGGTTGCCCAGCTGGTGGCATTCCTGCTCTCCGACGAGAGCAGCTAAATCACCGGGGCGGAGATCGCCATCGACGGCGCTTCATCGGCCTAGCCCCGGGTGCCGGGCTGCCACGGCAAATTCCGCGGTTTGCGCGCCTATCGAAGGGAAGCGACCCGCAGGTTGGTGTCCTTGCAGGCCGCTGGCGCATCGCCTCTGGAGCCCTTGCCTCGTCGACAGCTCGCGCCGCGCCGGCATCCGAATGAATCCGCAAACTCGGTTTGCCTTCATTCCGTGAGGTTTCGCTTCGATGTCAGCGTTGACCATCGCGACTTGTATGCCCACCACGTAAGCTCCGCCGACACTCACCCTACAACCGCTGCAATGCACATATCCCAGCTTCATTGTGCGGCGTCCGGCTTCCGGTTGGAACCCGCGGCAGCGTAGCGGCTGACCGGGCGTTTGAGCCCCAGATTCTCGCGCAGTGTCTTGCCCTCATATTCGGTGCGGAACAGCCCGCGTCGCTGCAATTCGGGTACGAGCAGCTCCACAAAATCCTCGCACCCTCCGGGCAGATGCGTCGGTGTGATGTTGAAACCGTCACAAGCACCGTTTTCGAACCATTCCTGCATCGAGTTGGCGATGTCAGCGGGCGTACCGATCCTCGGCGAGCCGGTGATGCCCGAGCGCAGGTACAACTCACGGATCGTCGGCTTCTCCCGTCTGACCCGCTCGCGCAGCTGAGCGCTGATGCTGCGGATCTCGCGCTGGCCGATCGCCTCGTCGGGCACCGGAGCGTCGAGCGGATAGCCCGACAGATCACCAAAGGTGCTGTAGAGCGAACCGAGGCCGGCCAGCGGGTCGACCAATTCCTGCAACCGATCGAACTTCGCCTGGGCTTCCGCGCGCGTGCCCGCCACTAGGGGACAGAAGGCCGGCATGATCTTGAGGTCATCGGGCTCACGGCCGTATTTTGCCATCCGCCCTTTGACATCGTCGTAGTAGGCTCGCGCGGCCTCGCAGGAGCCGCTGATCGCGTAGATTACATCGGCGGTTGCCGCGCCCAGTTCGCGGCCTTGCTCGGAGGCACCGGCCTGTACGATCACTGGATGGCCCTGCGGCATGCAGGTCACCGTCAAAGGACCGCGCACCTTGAAAAACCGGCCGTGGTGATTGAGCACATGCATCTTTGGCTCATCGAAATAGCGGCCGCCGGCCTTGTCGAGCAGCAAGGCGCCGTCATCCCAGCCGTCCCACAGGCCCTTGACCACATCGACGAACTCGGCCGAGCGGGCGTAGCGCGTGTCGTAGTCCAGCGTGGTTTGCAGCCCGAAATTCTGGGCTTCGTGCTCGGACCATGACGCGACCACGTTCCAGCCGGCGCGGCCCTTGCTGATCAGATCCAGGGTGGCGAACCGGCGCGCCAGATTGTAAGGCTCGTTGTAGGTCGTCGATGCTGTCGCCACCAGACCGATATGGCAGGTGACCATGGCGAGAGCCGGCAGCAACATGGTCGGCTCCAGCTCGATCATGTCACGGCCGGTCCGGGCCAGTGAGCCTCGTGGATTGTCGCCCTGGCGAATGCCGGCGCCATCGGCGAAGAAAACCATGTCGAGCTTGCCGCGCTCGGCGGTCTGTGCGCTCCGCACATAGTGTTCGACCTGCAGGGTACCGTCGGCGGGAACGTCCGGATGTCGCCAGGCGGCCGGGTGGTAGCCATGGCCTCGGATCGACATCCCGAGACGCATCTTGCGCTGG
Source organism: uncultured Alphaproteobacteria bacterium (assembly GCA_963738185.1). Lineage (GTDB taxonomy): Bacteria > Pseudomonadota > Alphaproteobacteria > ATCC43930 > CGMCC-115725 > AP-15. The sequence continues at coordinate 3,065,965 of CAVTVA010000003.1, forward strand.
TTCATGCGGATCCTTCCCTCTTGCAGCTCGATTGAAGCATGCGGTTTTGGCGCGACGCGATACTGTAGCAATCGAGCGCGCGTGTAATCCCAAAGGACCTCAGATCGTGACGGACGCACCCCCAATCAGCCGCTTCCCTGTCCCGGATCTCGCCGACATGCCCGAGGACATCCGCGACCGCATCCTCGCGGTGCAGGAAAAGGCGGGATTCATCCCCAACGTCTTTCTCATGCTCGCGCACCGCCCGGACGAATTTCGCGCGTTCTTCGCCTATCACGACGCGCTGATGGACAAGTCAAGCAACCTGACCAAAGCCGAGCGGGAGATGATTGTCGTCGCGACCTCAAACGCAAACCAGTGCCAATATTGCGTTATCGCCCATGGCGCGATCCTGCGTATCCGGACTAAGAACCCGCTGATCTCGGACCAAGTGGCAATCAACTATCGAAAGGCCGACATCACCGAGCGTCAGAAGGCAATGCTCGACTTTGCGGTCAAGGTCTCCCGCTCGGCCGAAACCGTCGGCGAGGCGGATTTCGATGCGCTGAAGTCGCACGGCTTTGACGAGGAGGATATCTGGGACATCGCCGGTATCGCCGCCTTCTTCGGGCTATCGAATCGCATGGCAAACGTGACCGGCATGCGCCCGAACGCCGAATTCTACAGCATGGCCCGGAGCTGAGACGCTCGGTCCAAGATCTTCGGCACCTTTCCGCCTCGCGGCTCTAGAATCTCATAGCCATCAGAAACTCGTGCCGAGGGTCCGCAATGGGGCAGATTCAGCGGTTCCCGACGCCGAGGCTCAACGGCCGGTATCGGACGCGCAACCGGCCTTGTTGCGGCCGATGATTGACGACAGGAACTTTTGGGTCAGGCTCTTAGCTCGACACCTCCGGCTTCCAGCGCTCGGTGCGGAAGAGGCCGCGTTCAAAGGCGAGGTATTCGTACTTGCTCATTACCGGCTTGAAGTCGGCGAGTATTTGCCTGGCCGGCTCGGCGTCGCCGTAGAGCAGGTCGATCGCAGTCATCGCCAGCAGCTTGGCCGGTGTCAGATAGGTGTGCTCCGGCTCGTTGATGCGAAAGTCGGCGCCGTGCGTCTTGCCGCGCGCGGAGGCGACGTAAGGATGGATGACCGGCTTCATATGCGCGATGTCGCCCATATCGGTGGAGCCGGTGCGGTGGCCGCCGATATCGAATGAGCCCGGGCCGAACATCGCCTCGACATTGCCGCCGAACAGTTCGCCCATCGCGCGGTTGTTGCGCTGGGGCAGGTAGCCGGGGATCGTGTTGATCTCGACCTCGGCGCCCATCGCCATCGCGCCGGGCTTCAGACACCGGTCGACTTTCATGTTCGCGTCGAGGATCGCCTCGCGCGAGCCGCCGCGCACGAAAGTCTCCATATGCACCTCGGCCGGGACGACGCTGACCGCATCGCCGCCCCTGGTGATGATCGGGTGGGAGCGGATCGTGTCTTTCTCCCAGAAGCTTTCGCGCTGCGCGTGGATCGCGTTCAACGCCAGCATCGCCGCGGAGAGTGCGTTGATGCCGAGCTGCGGCGCGCCGCCGGCGTGGCTGGCGCGACCGAAAAAGCGGATCTGCTTGACCAGTGCCCCGTTCGAGCTGTCGGCGATGTAGGAGCGCTTCGTCATCTGGTCGTGCGACCCGACATGGATCATCATCGCCATGTCGATGTCGTCGAAATGTTCCTTGGCGACGAGCTCGGGCTTGCCCAAGAGAAACTCGATCTCGCCGCGCTCCTTGCGGCGCAGGCGCTCCTCGACATCGATGAACTCCTCGGCCGGGACGGCGAAGAGGATCAATTCACCCGCGAGGTGCTCGGCCGCGCCGATCTCCGCGAGGCCCATCGCGACACCGAGCATGCCGGCGACCTGGGCGTTGTGGCCGCAGCTGTGCGCTGCGCCGGTGTGCGGATCGGCGAGCGGATGGTCGGAGGTCCGCAGGCTGTCCAATTCGCCGAGGACGGCAAGGCGCGGGCCAGGCGCTTGCCGCGTAGGCGGCCCTTGACCCCGGTCAGGGCGAGGCCGATCTGCGGCTTGAGCCCGAGCGCGCGCATCTTGTCGGCGACAAGCGCGGCGGTCTTGTCCTCGTTGAAGCCGGTCTCCGGATGGTGGAGGATCCTCTCACCCAATTCGATGATCTCGTTGCCTTGGCGGTCGATCGCCTCGCACGCCGCGCGCTTCAATTCGTCCTTGCTGGTATGCCATGCCGGTTCCTGTGTCGCCGCTCGGATCGCCCGTGTCCGTGGGTCTCTAGCTCCCAGATTCGGCCGGAGGTCAAGGGCTTCGAAACCGATAGGTATGACGGCTTGCCATCATCCGACCGCCGGGCTCGGGTCGGCGCCAGCCGCCATCCTCGCATGTTTGCTTTCCGGCGCATCGTCGCCAATCGACGCCAGGGTCGGGTATCGCGCTCGGCCTCGGCGGCGGCCTGAGGTGTACACCAGCGCACCATAAACCTCGACCGGATCGCACCGTGCTGCGAGAATGAAGGCAGCACGAACGCAGTCCCGCGCTTCAACCTCGCTGCCGCGAAGCAATGTTTCCGCCGGAACGGATCGTTTGCCTGACCGAAGAAACTGTCGAGACGCTTTACCTGCTGGGCGAGCAGGACCGCATTGTCGGGATTTCCGGCTATGGCGTCCGCCCGCCCGAGGCGCGACATGATAAGCCGCGGGTCTCGGCCTTCACGTCCGCGAATGTCGGGAAGATCCTCGACTTGCGGCCCGACCTTGTTCTCAGCTTTTCCGATCTGCAGGCCGATATCGTCGCGGCGCTGATCCGCCAGGGCGTCGCCGTGCACGCCTTCAACCAGCGCACGATCGGCGAAATCCTCGACATGATCCGGCTGTTGGGAGCACTCGTCGGCGCTGGCGACCGGGCGGAGCGGCTGGCCGAGGATCTCGAAACCGGTATCGCCGAGGCCCGGCGGCACGCAAAGCAGCTGCGGCAGCGATTGCGGGTCTACTTCGAGGAATGGGACGAGCCGATGATTTCGGGCATCGCCTGGGTGTCGGAGCTGATCGGTGCCGCCGGCGGCACCGACATCTTTGCCGATCGGGCGACCGGCAAGTCGGCGAAGGAGCGGATGGTCACGGCCGAGGAGGTCATCGCCCGCCGCCCCGACATCATCATCGGCTCGTGGTGCGGCAAGAAATTCCGGCCCGAGAAGGTTGCCACCCGCCAGGGCTTCGGAGAGATACCGGCGGTGCGGAACGGCGCGCTGTACGAAATCAAGTCGCCGCTGATCCTGCAGCCGGGACCGGCCGCCTTGACGGACGGACTGAAGGCGCTTCAGGGCATCATAGAGCGAGTTGGAGGGAAGACCGCGGCAATGTCGTTAGCGGAGCGAGGATAATGCTGGAACAACGCGAGGGCGGCTGCCACTGCGGGCGGGTGCGCTTTCGGGCGCAAATTGATCTGGATTTGCTGTCGCAGTGCAACTGCTCGATCTGCATGAAGAAGGGCATCCTTCACCTGCCGGTCGCGGTTGAGGATTTCGAACTGGTGCAGGGCCAGAATGCGCTGACTGTCTACACCTTTGGCACCGGCGTGGCGCAGCACAGCTTCTGCTCGCATTGCGGCATGCACGCCTTTTACATCCCGCGGTCGCAGCCGGACCGGATCACGGTCAACGCGCGCTGTCTCGACGGCATCGGCGGGCCGAGCCTAAAGCCCACCCGGTTTTTCGACGGGCGCCATTGGGAAGAGGCGCAGCGCCGTCGCATCGCCGACGGAGGCCATGTACCGCCCGACGGATTGAACGGTGCGGCGACATTGCAAAGCATCCTCGATCGCGCGCCGGCGTAGCCGCTCGCAGTTAGTGTCCAGCAAGGAGGGAGACCACCATGGCGCAGACAATCGCCGTCGAGCGGGTCGATCATATCGGCATTCGGGTGCGTGATCTCGACCGCGCCCTCGCCTTCTACGGCGTGCTCGGGTTCGAGCTGGTGCGCCGGGCCAAGGGCGACGACGTCGCGATCGTCCGCAACGAGCAGGGGGTCGAGCTCAATCTCGTGTTCAACGCCGATGCCGGCGACCCGGCCGCCAACATCCTTATGGACATCGTCGAGAAATTCCCCGGCTACACGCATATCGCGCTGCGCGTCACCTCGATCCCGGCAACGATCGCGGCGCTGAAGGCGAACGATATCGCGATCACGCAGGGCCCGGTCAGCTTCGGGGAGGCGGGGCACGTCTCGGTGTTCATCCGCGACCCCGACCGAAACGTCATCGAACTGCGCGGTCGCGACCAGCGTGAGGTCGAGGGCGTCGTTCGCTACGTTTCGTAACGGCCTGCGCCTCGTCTTCCGAGCTTTCTGATCAGTCCACTTCTCGGGCCGCTTAAATCTCGAGATAGCCCGGGCCGATCCAGCCGGTGTCTTCTCCCGGATAACCCAGCTGCGCCGAGAGGAGTCTCACGCCGTGCGTCTGCGTCGCTAGGCTCCAATGGTGGTGACCGAAGATCCATGCGGCGGCGCCGGCCGCGGACGCGGCCTCCAACAAATCGTCGCAATCGGAGCAGAAGGCGGGCCCCAGTTCATTGGGCCCGTGGCCGGGATGACGAGCGGCGGAGTGCGGCACGTGATGCGTTACGACGAGCGTCGGCCCGTCTGCCGGCTCGGTGAGCTTCCGCAGGAGCCACGTCCGCGAGAGCTTATGCTCCGCCAAGGCATCGACGGGGGAGAAAAAGCCCGAGCCCTCGCTGCGGCGGATCAGGCGATGGTCGTAAATTTCCCGTTCGGCCGCGGTCATCGCCGCCGCGGGATCGCCGGCGACGGCGTAATCCGTCCACAGCGTCGCCCAGAGAATCCGCAACGGTGCGCCGCCTCGTGCGATCGATGCCTCGCCCCTGTCGAGCACCGTCACCGTCCGATCGCCCGCAGCGAGCAATGCGGCGCGATCCTCTCGAAAGCAGCCGCGATAATATTCGTGGTTTCCGGGCACCAGGACGACACCGCACCCGTGAAAGTCGGCTGCTTGGCGCGCGTAGGAGAGCGGCGACACATTCCGTGTCGAGTGGACCCGACCGATATCGCCCGCGAGTATCAGCAGACCCGCCGCCCTGACGAAATTCGACAATTCGGGGCCAAAGCCAAGCGGCAGGGTATCTCTCCACGGCGCGGCTGGCTGACTTTCCCGGATTTCGATATGCACGTCGCTGAGATAGACGATTCGCATGGCGGTCATTCGCTCCCGATCCGTCAGCTGAGAGGCAGCACGCGCGAGAGGATCCGGCCAGCTATGGGCATTGTCGGTTGTGGGCGTCGAGCCTTCTCCGATTCGTCTCACTCATGGCGATCAGCCGAGAGACCCCCGCGATAGCGCAGCGCTTCGACGAGCAGGGTGAAGGCCGGCGTCGGCTGCCGCCGGCTCGGGTAGTAGAGGTGGTAGCCCGAATAGGGCAGGCACCAGTCGTCGAGCACCCGCTTGAGGCGGCCCCTGCCGAGATGGGGTTGCGCCAGGCCTTCGGGCACATAGGCCAGGCCCAATCCGGCCAGAGCGGCGTTCAGCATCTGGGCGGTCGTATTGTAGGTGAGCTGGCCCTCGACCCGCACGCGAAGGTCGCGGCCATCTTTCTCGAACTCCCAGGCATACAATCCGCCATGCGTCGGCAGGCGCAAGGTGATGCAGTTGTGATCGATCAGGTCCTGCGGTTTCTCCGGTTGCGGCCGCGTCTTGAAGTATGACGGAGATCCGACGACCGCCATGCGCAGGTCCGGCCCGATGCGCACGGCGATCATGTCCTTTGCCACCTGCTCGCCGCTGCGGACGCCGGCATCGAAGCGCTCGGTGACGATGTCGGTCAGGCCGTAGTCGACGACGATCTCGACCTTGATGTCGGGATAGGCCGGCAGCAGCTTCGCCAATTTCGGCAGCAGGATCACGTCGGCGGCGTATTCGGTCGCGGTGATCCGGATGGTGCCGGCGGGCTTGTCCCGAAACTTGCTGACGGCGGCAAGCTCGGCCTCGATCTCCTCGAAGCGCGGCGCGATCGTGTGCAGCAGGCGCTCGCCGACTTGCGTCGGCGCGACGCTGCGGGTCGTGCGGGTCAACAGCCGCAGCCCCAAACGCTCTTCCAGACCGCGGATGGTGTGGCTGAGGGCCGACTGCGACACCCCGAGCCTGGCGGCGGCCTTCGTAAAGCTCCGTTCCTGTCCGACGGCCAGGAAGGCCACGAGGTCGTTCAGATTTCCGAGCGGCATTGATGATCCCAGCTCATAAATCCATGCCGATATTACCGGCTAATCTCGGCGCAGGGGACCTCCCAGATGGTCGGGCGAGCTGGCGCCCGAGCGCGGGCCGGCCAGGAAGAGCGGCAAGGAAAGATCCGAATGTCGGGCACAACGAGCCGAGTTTCCGCGCCGGCAACGGCGGCGGCAGCGGCCCGCGCTGCTGCCGCTGATAGCGGTCGTTCTGGTGCTGTTTCTGATCACCGGTTTGGCGATACCGGCGCTGCCATTGCATGTGCTTCAGCAACTGAGGCTGGGCACCTTCGTCGTCGGCCTCGTCTCCGGCAGCCAGTTCGGGGCATCGCTGGTTTCGCGGATCTGGTCGGGCCGCTACGCCGACCGGCGCGGCGCCAAGCGCGCGGTCGTCGCCGGGCTGGGCGCGGCGACTGCTGCGGGGCTGCTCTACATCCTGTCGCTCCGGTTCCTGGACGCGCCGCTGACGTCGGTCGTGATCCTCCTGCTCGGCCGCGCGCTGCTCGGCGGCGCGGAAAGCTTCGTCATCACCGGCGCGGTGACTTGGGGCCTCGGCCTCGTCGATGCGCAAAACGCGGGAAAGGTCATCGCCTGGCTCGGGACGGCGCTCTACGCGGCGTTTGCCGTCGGCGCCCCCGCCGGAACCGCCCTCTATGCCGGCCCATGGGCTCTTCGCGATCGGGCTGGCCACGACGCTCGGGCCGCTCGCGGTGTTGCCGCTGAACCTGCGGCTGCGCTCCGTCCCGCCACTGCTGCGGCCCCAGCCTCGCCTGTCGATAGTGCTTGCCGCCGTCTCGGTGCCCGGGATCGGGCTGACCTTGAGCAGCCTCAGTTTCGGCGCGATCACGACCTTCGCGACGCTGCTATTTGCCGCCAGCGGGTGGACGCCGATCTGGCTCGGGATCACCGCGTTCGCGGCGGCGTTCATGGCGGCGCGAGTGGCGTTCGGCCACCTGCCGGACAGGATCGGCGGCGCCAAGGTGGCGTCGGTCTCGATCGTCATCGAAGCGGCCGGGCTGGGCCTGATATGGCTGGCGTCGTCGACCGGTGTCGCGTTTGCCGGCGCGGTGCTGACCGGCCTCGGCTACGCGCTTGTCTATCCGGGTCTCAGCGTCGAAGCCGTGCGCCGCGTCCCGCCGCAGAGCCGCGGGCTGGCGATGGGCGCCTATACGGCGTTCTTCGACCTGGGGATCGGGATCGCCAGCCCGGTATTGGGCCTGATCGCCGGCGGCGCCGGCCTCAAATCGGTATTTCTGGTGAGCGCGCTGATCGTTCTTTGCGCGATGGCGTTCGCGGTGCGACTTCTCTTCGCCGCGGCCGCTCAACCCGGGGCGCGGCAGCCTGAGATGTTGCAGGAGAAAGCCCATGGCTGCTTTCGATGCGGAAACGCTGCGGCAATTGCGCGAGGTGCGAGAGGTTTCGATCCGAACCGACAAGCACCCCAAGACCGCAGTCGTGATCTGGATCGTTGTCGCCGACGATGAGGTCTTCGTGCGTTCGTGGCTCGGGGACAAAGGGCGATGGTACCGGGACCTCGCGGCGGGCGGGCCCGCCACATTGGAGTTCGCCGGGCGCCGGCTCGAGGTGCAGGCGTTCCCGGCGGGGGACGCCGCTTCGATCGCTCGGGCGAGCGCCGAGTTTCTGCGGAAATACCAGCCGAGCACGCATGCGCCGGAGATGGTGCGCTCCGAGATCCTGTCGACCACGTTGCGCCTCGGGCCGCGATAGTCGGGTGGAAGGATCGGTCCATGAAGCCGCACGTGATCTGCCACATGGTGGCGAGCCTCGATGGCCGGATCTTGACGAGCCGGTGGCGCCCCGAAGACACGCGCCGCAGAGACCTGTTCGAGCGGCTGCACGAGCAACTCGCGGTCGACGCCTGGCTCGTCGGCCGGGTAACCGGTCAGGAATACGCCAGGAAGGACGGCTATCCGGACCACGCCGACCAGCGCTATCCCAGGGAACCTTGGTTCGCCCGGCGCGACGCAGCGGCGTACGGCGTCGTGCTCGACGCGCACGGCAAGATCGCGTGGGGCCGTGGCGACATCGGCGGCGATCCGATTGTCGTCGTGCTCAGCGAAGGTGTCTCCGACGCGCATCTCGCCGGGCTGCGGCAGGATGGCGTCTCCCACATCTTCGCCGGCGAGCGCGAGCTCGATCTCGGGCGCGCGCTCGACACCCTGCACCACGAGCTGGGTATCAAGCGGTTGGAGGTGAACGGCGGCGGCGTCACGAACGGCGCCTTCCTGCGTGCCGGCCTGATCGACGAGATCAGCCTGGCGATTTTTCCGGCCGTCGATGGTGCCAAAGGCGCGCCCTGCGTCTTCGACTCCGGCGATGCGGCCGCCGGCGCGGCAGCGCCGCTGCGCGCCGTGACACTGGAATCCAGCGAGGTGCTGGAAGGCGGAGCGGTCTGGCTCCGCTACCGGGTTCAGAACCTTTGAAGCACCTGGTCCGCGTGCCGCCGTCAAGCTTGAGCAGGGCGCCCGGAGCGCCCTTTGTATTGGCTCAGTGAGGGACAAGTCTGATGGAAATCAAACGCAGTGGTTCGCAGGCTTCGATAGAGGGACCCGCGGAATGGTTCACCGGTGGCGTCCGGATCGATCCGCTCTTCCCGGCGGCCGATCCCTCCCGTGTCTCGGCCGCGCTGGTGACGTTCGAGCCGGGCGCCCGCACCGCCTGGCATACCCATCCGCTCGGCCAGAGATTGATCGTCACCGCCGGCTGCGGCTGGGTGCAGTGCTCGGGGGCGCTGAAGCGTGAGATCCGCGCCGGCGACGTGGTCGTGTGCGCGCCGGGCGAGAAGCACTGGCACGGCGCGACGGCAACCACCGGGATGAGCCATATTGCCATCCAGGAAGCGCTCGATGGCAAGGTCGTCGATTGGCTGGAGAAGGTCACTGACGCGGACTATCTGGCCGCGCCGTCGCAATAGGCGGCCGGGCGGGTATCCCCGTTCGCATCGCAATGGAAACTGCAATGACGTGGCCGCGTATCGGGGATCTAGCGGAGCAGCAGGTCCTCCATCTGACGACGATCGGGCGGCGGACGGGTTTGCCGCGGGAGATCGAGATCTGGTTCGTGGTCTGCGGCGAGCGTTTCTACCTGTTCGCCGAAACTCGCGAAGCTGCCGGCTGGGTCAAGAACGTCAGGAGCAATCCGAAGGTCACGGTCAGGATCGCAGGCCGGCAAATCGGCGCGACGGCGCGCGTGCTCGACCGTGACGCCGATCGCCCGCTGTGGGACCGGGTCGCTGCCATCGCCGATCGCAAATACGGGTGGGGCGACGGGCTGCCGGTGGAAATCACCCCGCTTCCGAACCCAACGGTCCGAGCTTGAATGACGACCATCGAATGCTGCCTCCGACCGGGTACTCGTCAAGCCGCGGCGCGGAACGGATAAAGAAGCAAACGTCGGTACCCGCCTTGCATCATCGTAAAGCCGAGCCTTGTCAGGCGAACGATACGGTCTCGGAGATCGTGGGTCTTCCAGCCGCGCTTCGGTACGCGCTCGGTGCCGAAGAGAGCCGTGGCGATCTCGCGGTAGCTGGCGCTGTCGAGCCGCGCGTCGAGCGCGCGAAGTGCGAGCACGAGGCGGTCACGCCGCGGCGCCGGCAATCCCGCCAGCTCGCGACCCGGGGTGCCGCCGGCTAGCCCGCGCCATAGCCGCAGCGCGGCGGCGGCGCGAACTTCGAACAGCCGGTCGAGCGGCAGCAAGACGCAAGCGGTCTCGTTGCCGGGATCGTCGACCAGGTGAATGCGATGCAAACTGCCCCGGAGCGCGACCAGACGCTCGGGTCCAGCCTCGGCGAAGACTCGGCCAAGATGGGCGGCGATCCGCACGCCAGGGGCGGCAAGATCCCAGGGGAGCGGTGCGACGGCGATGACGCTCGGTAGCGCCTGCGCGGTCCACAACACGGGGCGCGCGTCGGCATCATTCATGGGCGTCGGGAAATCGCACGCCCCAGCGCCGCGCGAACCCGTCGAGGTCGTCGGCGCTGAGGGCCCCCCGCTGGGCAGCCAGTTCGAGCCTTCGGCGGTCGCGCTGGAACGCGCTGTTGCGGCGCAGGAACTCCCAGGCGAAGCCCGGCGCATCGAGGGAGCGCAGATGCTCGTAAGCGGCGGGCGAGCGCCAATCGGCCCCGGGCATGATTACTACTTCCCCCAATCGCCGTACGTCGGCTTCGGGGGAAGATTCGCTCGCGGTTGGCGTGAGCGCTACCAGCAGGCCGTGCAACGGCGGTTGCCGATCCGGCAAAGCACAAGGTTTCAGTGAGGGGCGCCGCCGCGCAGCAGGTGCTTGAAGCCGCTCTCGGCCATCCAGCGGGCGCGCGCGAGATGCGTTTCCCAGGCGCGCCGCGCCCGCGCCGGCTCGCGGGCGGGATCGATACGCAGGACGAGCCTTGCGACCTCCCGCCAGTCCGCGCCGTCGCGCTCGGCATCCAGCAGCCGCAAATAGGTGACGACGTGCTGCTCGTCGTAGCCCGTCAAGACGGCGACCGTCGGCGCGGTGTCCGCGACAGGCGGGTCGAGCGGCGGAGTTTGCATGAGCCGGATGTCCCGTTAAGTCCTGGGCTCGCTCGCGGCGGCGCTGCTGCTGGCGCCGTTCAGCAACATGACGCCGCACCCGCGGTCGGATTCGATGAATACGATGCCGGCGGCTTCCAGCGCGCGACGCACCTGGTCGCGCGTGCTCTCGTGCACCAGGAGGCCGCGCTCCAACTCCAGGCGCTTGAGCGCGGTGAGCGCGACGACGGCCTTCTCGGCGAGCATCTCTTGGGTCCAATTCAGCAAGGCTCGCGCGGCCCGAACCTGGCGGCCGGTGATCATGCATGATCACCTCCGACAAACGGGCCGATCGTACCAGCAACACGACTATAATAGTCGTGTTGAGTTCGATGCTGAAGCACCCGATGAGGGCGCTTCCCCGCGGATGCGTCGACGTCCCGACCGATAGCCGATCGATCTATCGAGATGCAGAGACGGAGCAGGCGGAGTTACTCCTGTCGGCTCGCGGCAGTCGCCAGCTGCTGGGCCGTACCCGGCGGCGAGGGTCTGACGGTGTCGAGCGGGTCCGCCAAAAGAGTCATCCGCGTCCAGGCTGTTGCCCCGACGAGGACCGCGCCGATGATGGCGAACGCCTGGCGCCATCCCTCGGAGGGCACGCCGATCTGCGCCAGGCCGAGAGTTGCGTGATAGCCGGCGACTGCGGCCGGGGCAAACAGCAGCGCAATCGCAGCTCGGACGAGCAGCGACCGGGTCGCCGCGAAAGCGAGTTTGTCCGGCCGCAAGCGTGACGACGCCGGTGAGGACGCCGACAAACATCGCGCCGATCACGCCGGCGCCGCTGTGAAAGGCGGCAAGGCCCGCGGTGATGCTTGCGAAAAACGGGAGCGCGTAGACGGCCACCGCGAAGAGCAGCCAGCAGAAGAACCCGATGCCGAACACGCCGAGAAGGATGCCGATGAGGATCATGGTGGTGGTCTCCCCGACAAGGGTCGAGCGAGTTGCGCCTCCACCACCTCCACGGCGCCAAATCAGTATAGCCGATGCCAGCACGGCAGGAAATATGTTCCACGGATGCTTGATCCGTGAGGTCCTCTCCTCTGCCGATCGGGGCCTTCGGCTTCTGCCAAACGACAAATCAGCGTCCGCAAGCGGCCGTCCGGATGACCGTTCGGCTCACCGGTCAGATCGGGTATATTAGCCGACGCCATTGCGCTCGGCGTCGGCCGCCGGTGTGCCCATTTGCGGTCCTTGCTCAGTGCGAGAGCGGCGACTGAAGCGTATTTATCCTGGCTCACCAATAAGTGCCGCGCCTGCGTCACCTCAATGCCGCAACCGCCGCGTAGGCCCTCAGCTCCCGCTCCACATCGTAACCGCTGGTCCCGAAGATGATGCCGGTGGCGCCGCCGGCCTCGAGCGTCGCAATGGCCGAGGCTTGTGCCATCGGGTGGCGGTAGCTCAGGATCAGCATGGAGGGCCGATTTTGATGCGCTTCGTCTTTTCGGCGATACGGGCGAGAGTGCCCCAGATGTCGTGGCCGAAGGCGGGAACCTCGGGGCACCAGACCACGCGAAAGCCGAGGTCTTCGGCAAGAAGCGCGTACTCGACGGTTCGTGGGCCAGGCGGCAGGCGGAAGTCATAGGTCAGCACGGGCCGATCCAGGGATAAGCGTTTCGGCTCAATGCTCTTTACAGAGCCGTCATACCGCCGTCCACGAACAGCAGGGCGCCGGTGACGTAGGAGGCATCGTCGGAGGCCAGAAACAGGATCGCGGCGGCGACCTCCTCGGCCCTGCCCGCGCGTTGCAGCATGGTGCCTTGTGCGGCCCTGGCGTTGTATTGCTCGACGCTCTCGCCGGAAGCTGCGATGCGGCGCTGGTGGAACGGCGTGAATATCGGGCCAGGGCCGACGGCATTCACCCGGATGCCCTCCGGCGAATGGTCGGCGGCAAGCGCCCGCGTCAAACCCGCAACCGCAGCCTTGGTGGTGTCGTACTGCAGGTTGCCGCCGCCCGCGACGATGGACCGTACGGAGGCGACGTTGACGATGGCGCCGGCCTTGTTGCGGCGCATCAGCGGAACCGCCGCCTTGGCACAGAAGACGTAGCTCATCAGGTTGACGCTGAGGATCTCGTTCCAGCTCGCCGCACTCGCCTCGTCGACCTTCTCGTATTTGCGGATGCCGGCATTGTTGACGAGGATGTCGAGGCGTCCGAACTTCTGCGCGGCACCGTCGACGAAGGCGAGGCATGCCGCCTCGCTACCAACGTCAGCGTGCGTGAAGGCAACCTTGGCGCCGGAGGTCTCGAGCTCGCCCGCCACGCGCTGGCCGCGCTCACCATCCCGATCGCAGAATGCGACGCTCGCGCCCTCGGCGAGGAACCGTCTGACCGTCGCCTCGCCAATCCCCGATGCCCCGCCCGTCACCGCTGCGACCTTGCCATCGAGCCTTCCCATCTTCGCCACCTTCGCATTGCGAAACGCTGATACACGATACGTCGTGTCCATCCGGCGGGCACCCCCTTGTTGGCCCGGCCCGAGTGACTCTGCAGCCCTTAGCACCTTGATCGTCGCCACCATCTTTGTGACGCTGCGACCCGGCTAGACGGGATAGCGCGCGAGATGCTCCAGCAGTAGCGCAGTGACCTGCTCCGGCTTTTGGTCGGCGGCGTGGTGACCGCCGCCCTGCAGCACCGCAAACTGGTAGGGCGCGTCGATGAACTCCGCCGTCCCTTCGGCCGCCATTCGGCCGACGGTGTCGTCGGCGTCGCCCCAGATAAACAGGGTCGGGACCTTTGTCTGGCCGACCATTGGCCGCTCGCCGCGCGCACGGTACCACGCGAGCGCCGCCTCCATGGCCGGCGGGTTGCCGAGCACCGACAAATGCCGTTCGATCGCGTCCGCAGGCAGCCCGTTGCGCGTCAGCCGATCGCGCACCCAGGCGACATTGTTAGCCAGCAAACGCGGTCCGGCGTCGGGATCGAGGAGTTCGCGATGATGCCGCGAGCGGTGGGGTTGTTCCGGGTCGTTCTGCATTGCGCGCGCGAACGAAATGGGATGCGGTCGCGACAGCATCGTCAGCGAGGCGAGACGCTCCGGGTAGCGGTCGGCGATGATCCACGACAGGCTGCCGCCCCAGTCGTGGCCGACGAGGTGGAAGCGGCTGCCCCCACGCCGGACCGCCGCGACGATGTCGAGCGCATCGCCGATCAGCTTCTCGATGCCGTAATTGTCGAAGACCGCCGGATCGGGCCGCGCCTCGGCGGCGTAGCCGCGCTGGTTGGGCGCGACCGCGAAATACCCCGCCTCGGCCAGCGCCGGGATCTGGTTCGCCCAGAAATGTCGCGACACGCAGAACCCGTGCAGCATCAGCACCAAGGGAGACGTTTCCGAGCCTGCTATCGAGGTATCGAAGGTGAGGCCGGGTGCCGTCGTTATCTTGCGGACTTCGATCATCGTGGCGGCCTCGTCGGAATGGCTGGGAGAAAGCAGCAATAGCCGCTTCACCGCCCGCGCAAAAGCGGGCCGGGGGTGGAAGACCGCGGCACGGCTTGACAACCAATCCATTTGTTCTTCTTATGTTCTGGTCAATAAGCCTCTGAATCCGCAAGCTGCGGGCTGCTGATTCCGAGGGGCGTGCGAGGTGAACGGTCGGGATGGAAGCGGCAGCAACTATCCTCCATGCGGATTTGGACGCCTTCTATGCCTCGGTCGAGCAGCTGCTCGACCCGTCATTGCGCGGCAGGCCGATTGCGGTTGGTGGCGGGGTTGTGCTTGCTGCTTCTTACGAAGCCAAGGCCTTCGGGGTCGATGGGTTTAGGCTGAATATGCCTATCAGCGCCGAGTTGCTCATCCGGAACGGGCTTTTTCCGGAAACCCTCCCTAGCGTCTACACGGCCAGAGCGATCTGGGCGGCGCTGCCTGTCGTAGCCCCCCCTTACGCGGTAACGGGTCCGGCCGTAGGCCAGCTCTGCAGCTATGATTCCAGCAAGCGCGGCGGCCTACGTAGGATGTTCGCCGTGCCGCATCCCCTCTTTATCCGTGACAAGGCGTCTTTTTCGAGCGCCACTGGGCAACCCTTGAAGCCTGCTTTGCAGCTGCGTGCGGATCAACCTCGCATTTTTATTATGGATGGCGTTGGCTACCGTCACATCCGCATTACACCTCATTCTGAGTTACCGCGTATTCGATTGACGAGTTTGTCACGATTCACATTTTGCTTAGTTGCAGATGTTTCTCGTTGTTACTATTCCATCTACACACACTCAATTCCCTGGGCGATACACGGAAAAGCAGCAGCAAAGCTCGATACAAATCCGAGCTCAGCTACGGTATTTGGCAAAAGGCTCGACTACGTGGTCAGGCAGCGCAATCAAGACAGACCTTAGGAATACCCGTCGGGCCAGATGCCTCAAAGGTGATTGCCGAAATAGTTATGTCCGGTGTCGACAAACGGATGATCGAGCTGAGTGGAGTAGAGCCGCCGACCTACGTCCGTCATGTTGATAATTATTGGATTGGTGCCCATTCACACTCTCAGTGCGAGCGCTGTCTTGCCAACCTGAGGCTGGCATTGGACGATTTCTCGCTTGATATAAACGAACTTAAAACTCGAATTGTATCGACAAAGCTGGTTTTCGGAGAGAAGTGGCCATCGCAGATAAAGGACGCTATCACCCAGAAATTTCTTCTGCACAGAGACGCTGATGCGGACTCTGTAGCAGTCCTGGGAATGATCGTGGAACAAGCGGTCGAAAGCAACGATGATGGCATTATCAAGCGGGCAATCCGAGTATTTGATCGTCGCAGGCTTTGGCACCAGCATTGGGAATTATTGGAACACTTCCTCGCACAATGTGCCGTGCAGTTTCCGCATTCTTTCGACTACGTAGCACGGGTTGTCGCTTGGCGGATTCGGACTGGCACCCCAGTTAATCGTGACCTCTGGATCGACATTGCACGAACCACAACCGTGCGTGATGGGAGCCTTGGGAGGGATTCCGAAGTTTGCTGGGCTATATGGCTGCTTAAGGAACTGGGATCGCGACTACCGAAAAACATCACAGACGTAATCGCCGAGCACGCGAGTCCGCTAGTGTTGGCGTTTCTGGCGCACTTCACGCGGCACCGGATGGTAACTGATCGACGACTGATCGAAAAACTTCGGGGCAGGGTCGAGAAGATTGTTTTGCCGGGGAGTATTGGCCGCTCACTTTGGGGCTATACCATTTGCACGAAGAAGATGCGAGGCTGGGCTGCGGCTGGCACAGTTCCGGTCCTGCGAAGCCTTCATGAGAACCGAATTTCAATTATCGATTGGGGCGCGCTACCGCGCGTGTTTGAGACGGATGGTCCGGCACGAAGGCGTCCGCCGTCGCGCGCGATAGAAAATATCGGCTCTGATTATGCTGAGGATGAAGAAGAGGAGGAGGATGAAGACGAAGATGCCGATTTAGCTGGGCTTGGGGACGAATTTCCTTGTTAGAGTTGCCGCTGTCTCGTCAACTCCGGTTGACGAGATAAGGTAAGAGGCGAACAGCGCCTCGCCCACCAATTTCCTGCATCTCGACAGCCATTTGACCTCGCTCGGCCGTCGACAGCCTCCCACCGTTTAATTCGCGCGGGCGATCAGAACTCCTTTCGCCGCATCTCGCTCGTCCCCGCGGCCCCGTCGGCTGCCTGAACGGACACCGGCCGTTCGGCTTTGCCCGATCGGCGCGCCAGAGCCGCGAATTGATGATAGAGATTCCCCATGCATGAATGCGGAGGAGCGCAATGGCTGTTGTCAGGCTCGAGATCAAGACCCGCCAGCCGCTCGCCGACGGCCGGGAATTCGACCATGTCGGGTCCTACCAGCAGCTCGACGGCACCGCATACTTCGCCGTCGACCCGGCGCATCGGTTGAACGGCGTCGTCACCGACATCGATCTGGCCGAGCGCGGGCGGGACGGCTCGGTGCATTTCACGGCTGACGTCCGCATCCTTACGCCGGTCGACCAGGCGCGCGGCAACCACCGGCTGCTGTTCGACGTACCAAACCGCGGCAACCGGCTGGCATTGGCGACGTTCAACGGCGTGCCGCGGCCGATCAATCCGGCCGCGCCGACCGACGCCGGAAATGGTTTTCTGATGCGCTGCGGCTATACCGTGGTCTGGTGCGGCTGGCAGCACGACGTGCCGGAAGCCGACGGACTGATGCGCATCAAGGTTCCCGAGGCGCAGATCGATGGCCGCCCGGTCTCAGGACGGCTGCTTGTCGGTTTTCAGCCGAGCAAGCCGGGCCGGGTCCAGCTGCTGTCCGACCGCGGGCACCGCCCTTATCCAAGCGACGATCTGGACAACGCGAACGCGGTGCTGCTGGTGCGCGACGGTGAGGAAGCGCGACCACGGACAATTCCCCGCGAGAATTGGTCATTCACCCGGCTGGAGGCGGGGCACATCGTCCCCGATCCGAACCACATCTATCTCGCCACCGGCTTCGAGCCCGGCAGGATATATGAGGTCATCTACACGACAACCGGCGCGCCGGTTATTGGGCTGAGCCTGTTGGCAGCGCGGGATATCGTCTCTTTCCTGCGGCACGGCAAGGCGGCTGACAACCCGTGCGCCGGCGATATCGAGCACGCCTACGCCTTCGGCGCGTCGCAAAGCGGGCGTTTTCTGCGCCAGCTCCTCTATCTCGGCCTCAACGAAGACGAGGCGGAGCGAATGGTGTTCGACGGCGTGCTGGTTCACATCGCCGGCGGCAAGCGCGGCGGCGACTTCAACATGCGCTTCGGGCAGCCGTCGGCGTCGCTGCCGAGCGACCCGTTCCCATTTAACGAAATGGCCGCTACCGATCCGGTCACCGGTCGCAGCGACGGCCTCCTCGAACGCTTCGCCGCGCGCCATCGCGCGCCGAAAATCTTCTTCACCAACACCTCGTGCGAATATTGGCGCGGCGACGCCTCGCTGATCCATACCGATCCGACCGGCACGCGCGACATCGAGCCTGTCGCTTCCTCGCGCTTCTACCACTTCGCCGGCACGCAGCACTCCGCCGGGACTTTACCGCTGACCGACGCCAACCCGCAAAACGGCGAACGCGGCCAGCAGGCACTAAATTCGGTCGATTACAACCCGCTGCTGCGCGCTCTCTTGGTGCGGATGGATCGCTGGGTCAGCCACGGCGAGCCGCCGCCTGCGAGCCGCTATCCACGCCTTGCCGACGGCAGCGCCGTCGCACCGGAGACGGTGGAGGCCGTCGTCACCACGATACCGGGAGTGGGGTTTCCGGCGCATCCGCCGCGCGTCACGCGGCTCGATTTCGGCCGGGAGGCAGCGAACGGGATCGCCACGACGCTGCCGCCAGGCGAGGGCGAGGCTTATCCCCATTTCGTACCGTCGGTCGATCCGGACGGCAACGAGGTTAGCGGTATCCGGCTGCCCGATGTGACGGTACCGCTGGCGACCTATACCGGCTGGAACCTGCGCCATCCCCAGATCGGCGCACCCGAGCGGCTGATGAGCCTGATCGGGTCAACGATCCCGTTCCCCCTGACCGAGGGCGAACGCGCCGCGAAAGGCGACCCGCGCCGGTCGATCGCGGCACGCTATCCGGGGAAGACCGCCTATCTCGACCAGGTAAGCCAGGCGGCGCAGTCCCTGATCGACGCCGGCTACCTGTTGCCGGAGGACCTGGAGCGCATTCTCGCACAGTCGGCCCACCGCTGGGATCTGCTCGCAACTGTGCCGGAAGCCGCCGCTGCGCAATAGCAAGGAGCCCGATAGCTCAATTCCAGGGGTTGTTCGGCCGGCGGCGTCGTGACGAGGGCTACCGCTCGTCATGCCCCATTTGCGACACTCGCCGACCGCTGCACGTCCGTCTCAGATAAAGAGTACTTTTGGTATGAGTCGCAGTGCGGCCGACGCGAGCCACGCCGCCGGCATGCCCGGGCATGCACCCGGAGGGTGTGCTGGCCGTTGTATGCCAGGACAATCCGCGCGAAAATACGAGGGGCAAGGCCCTATGGACTGCGCTGCCTTCACCGAGACCCGAGGAGGATGCCCATGGCGTTTGTCAGATGTTATACCGGCACGGATGGTCAGTCACACTTTGAGGACCTGGACCTGCTCCCACCTGACATGGAGAGGTCGATCGAGCAGGCGGCCGCCAGTATCACCTTCACGCGCTCGCCCAACGGCCGTTTCAGCGATTGGCACAATGCGCCGCGCCGCCAGTACGCCATTTTCCTGTCCGGAGGCCAGATGGAGGTCGTGATCGGCGATGGGACCCCTCGGCGGTTCGGCCCTGGAGACGCCGTC
The DNA here is from genome assembly GCA_963738185.1 of uncultured Alphaproteobacteria bacterium. Taxonomy (GTDB): domain Bacteria; phylum Pseudomonadota; class Alphaproteobacteria; order ATCC43930; family CGMCC-115725; genus AP-15. The sequence continues at coordinate 3,084,996 of CAVTVA010000003.1, forward strand.
CTGTTCGAAGACCTCACGGGACAAGGGCACACCAGCCGGAGCGTCGGTGGGGACCGCCTGACCGCGATTGTGCCCTTAGCGAATTAGCCTCCTCCGGTGGGTCGTGTGCCCGATGGCGGCGGATAATGATTTCGTCCCGAAAACCGGGTGGCTCATGCTCGCTGGAAGCGATTGATACGCCAAGGTGTGTATCACACCAGCAAGGGGCCTACATTAGGGAGCGCGAAGGGTAGAGGGAGAGGCCAGCAGCCAAGCCGGAAATTGGAAGGGGAAAAACATGGCTGAGAAGGTGCGCTACAACAAGATCATCGACCTCCTCGAGCACGGCAAGCCGGTTTTCAGCACCAGCACGGTCCCTAACGGCAGTCTGGATGACCTGACCTACATTGCTGATGCCGATTACGACGCGGTCATCATTGAAATGGAACACGAGGGTTTTAGCTTCACCACTCTGCGTACCTCACTGCAAGTGCTGCTGAACCGCAAAAGGATTGCCGAGAAGGGCAATCTGCAACCCGACGTGGTGCCGATGGTCCGGATTCCTCCGAACGCCCGCGAGCGCAACCAGTGGGTGATCAAGCAGGCGCTGGACACCGGCGTGTATGGTCTGGTGTTGCCCCACCTGAGCACGGTGGAGGACGCCCAAGCCGCGGTCGCGGCGGCACGGTATCCGCAGGTGCCGGGGGTGCAAGACTTTGCACCGGCTGGGGAGCGCGGTTGGGGCAATCGCATCGCCTCCCGATACTGGGGTCTGACCCCGCAGGAATACTACGACGCCGCCGACCTTTGGCCCCTGGACCCCGAGGGCAATATCTTACTGATGGGCATCGTCGAAGAAGCAGAAGGGGTGCAGAACATACGCGACATTGTGCGTCAGGTGAGGGGCATCGGCGCCATCTGGGCAGGCCCCGGGGACATGTCGGTGTCGATGGGATTGCGGGGCCAAGCCAGCCATCCAGCCGTGCAAGAAAATCTGCTGCGCGTCCTGGCCGCCTGCAAAGAGTTCGACGTCCCCTGTGCGACGGGAGCCACGGCTGATGACGTGGCGATGCGCCTGGAGCAAGGCTTTCGCATCATCATGACCGCTCCGGTGAGAAGCACGCCAGGGCTGGTCGAGGGCCGCCGCCTCGCCGCGCGTTAATGCACTGTCTTTCGTGCACCGCGGGAGGGTGGCATGACGTCGTCACTCGGAGTTCTTCCTGCCTGTAAACACAGAGGCTTGTGTCTAAGTAGAGCGCTGAATGGCGGCGCTCACGCGCCGCCATCGCCGAAGCGCCTCACCGCGATGCCGAGCCTCCGTGCCTTGTCGGCAAGGTTGCCCTGGATGCCGGTGCCGGGAAAGACGATGACGCCGATCGGCATGGCGTCGAGCATCTGATCGTTGCGCTTGAACGGGGCAGCCTTCGCATGCCGCGCCCAGTCGGGTTTAAAGGCGATCTGGGGCACCTTACGGCTGTCGGCCCAGCAGGCGGCGATGCGCTCGGCGCCCTTCGGCGCGCCGCCGTGCAGCTTCTGGCGATCCGGCCGGAGTTGACTCGCGCCCGAACCTATCCGGTGCCGATTCCGACCGTGGCAGGTGGAGAAAGGAGCGCGCTTCGTCGATCACGTCGCGCAGGTGGTCCAGCCCCTGGTTCATGGCGATGAGGTCGAGGAGGTCGCCATGCTCGCCGGTGGCGGCGTCGGTCCATTTGCCGGCGGCGCCCTTGCCGCTCTCCGGCCCTTTCAGCCGGACGAACAGGCTGCGGCCCGGCGTGTTGGCGACGTCGCCGACCAGCCAGTAGCGGCCCTCGCGGCGACCGTTGGAGAGATAGTGGCGGCACACCGCCTCGGCATCGCGCGCGAGCCGGTGCGCCACTTCAGCGGCTTGGGAGGACAGGCTGCCTCATGCCGCCGCCCTGTCAGCGATGCGCAGCAGCGGGAAGCGGTCCATCCGCGCGCCGAGGATCGCCGGACCGGCAGCGCCGGTCGGCACGAAGAGCCTGAGCTTCCAGGTGATGATCTCGGAGATCAGACCGATCGCCTTGAGGCGGTCGACCATCCCATCGGTGAAGCCGGAGAGCTCCATGCGGAATTCGCCCATGACCCTGACGCGGCGAAATTCGAGGCCGTCTTGGAGCTGCAGAACCGTCTGGCCGCCGAGCACAACATTCCATGCATCGGCGGGTGCGAGGGTCGGCGCATCGGACTGCGTCGCCTGCGCGACCCAGGCCGGCGAGACCAGGCGGCCGATGATGCGTTCGCCTTCATCGGTCTGGAGGCGGTAGACGCGCATCGCGATGAGAACTCTCGGCAGTCACCGTCTCGACTCCGAGATCATAGGTGCCCGACGCGATGGCGCCCTCGATCCTGGTGCGCAGCAGACCCTCGAACACGCCGAACAGCGTGTTCTGCAGATCGACACGCTCGGCGCCATCACCAAGGGCCAGCGTCAGACCGGCGGCCAGGGTCTGTTCCGCGCCGACGACAATCTCGAATCCGTCTACGACCGGGCGGCAACGCGCCAGCTCTATGTCCTGCTCTACAGCGGCAAGGCGGAGGGCTGCTCGTTTCAGGCGTTCGAGGACGCGACCGGCCTCCGCTTGACCGATGGCGACGGCAGCTTGCGCGAGGACCTACCGCCGATCACCACCTTTCTCAATCGGCTCCTCCCGCTGACCATCGCTGCGACACCGCCAGCCTCGATCGCTTCGACGAACTCGGCACGGGTGGCGAAGGGGAAATCCTCGCCGCCCCACAAGCCGAGCCGCTGGGCATAGGCGAGATTGTCGACCGTGGTCGCGCCGGTCGCGGAAACGTAGAGCACCCGGGCATCGGGCAGGGCGTGCTGCAGGCGCAAGCCCGCTCGTCCCTGCTGGAGCGCGCCTGGTCGCCGCGTTCGCTCTTGCCGCCGCCGGCGTTCTGCATCGCGTGGCTTTCGTCGAAGACGATGACCCCGTCGAAGTCGGAGCCAACCAATCGACGATCTGGCGGACGCGCGAAACCTTCTCCTCGCGCGCGTCGGACCGTAGCGTGGCGTAGGTTGTGAATAGGACGCCTTCGTCCAGGCGGATCGGCGTGCCTTGCCGGAAGCGCGCGAGCGGCGTGATCAGCAGCCGTTCCTGGCCCAGTGCAGACCAGTCGCGCTGGGCGTCCTCGATCAACTTGTCGGATTTCGAGACCCAGACCGCGCGCCGGCATCGCGGGTCTCCGCGACGGGCGCCGCGAGCCTCTCTCGCGACCTCCAACCCGTCACGGCCGACCCGGCCTGACTCTCACTCTAGGCCGTGTCTTACGGCCGCGGCGGCGGGCGATCCGAGCTTCGCCCGGCCATCTTGCCGGCCCGCGACTGCGCGATGTGTGGACGGCGGTCATCCGGCCGAGCGCCACCACGCGATGCGCTCCTCCCGTGAAGCGTTGGCGATCCGCAGCAGCAGATCGCCGTGGCATGCCGCCGGCGCGCAGAAGCACAGCAGATCCTTGCCGCGAAGTTCGTCGAGCGCGCGCAGCAGGTGATGCTGATCCCGCAGCCAGCGGGCATGCTTGGCGATGACGGCCACACGATCGCCATCGACGCCGATCCGAAACGGGTTGCCCCATTTGCTGCCGCGCCCGATGTAGATCGCGCCGTGATGCTTGCCGGCCATGTGCTTGTTGAGAACCCCGCACATATGAACCTCCATTTCCCGCTTCGTGAGCGATGGAGGTTGGAAGGGCGCGGCAGCATGCCCGCATGTCACGCAGCGGTCGGCTCGACGACTGTCACGGGAACGGCGCAGCCGTTGACATGCGGGCGACCGCGCCAAACTGGCCGACGTTCAGCGATGAGCAGGATACGGGGCCTGTGAGCAGGGTCCGTCGGAACAAAAGTTCGCTGGCAGAAGCGGCCGGCGGATTGGCGGATTTAGCGGTGCTGCCGATTGTCGCGAATCGAGGACAGCGTCGCCAACCGCCATCGCACTACGGGGCGGAGGATGGGCATGTTCGCGCTGCCGGCAAGGGGGCGTTGCGGGGGCGTCCCCCGCAGAAGGGGGTGCGCCGGCGATATAAGCGCGGGCCAGGGGGAAGGCATTCCCTCGCAACAACGAACGGCGCTCACATGTAAAAGCGATACGACGGGTTCGGAGTCTGGTTGTCGCCCATCTCGGTCATGATTGTGCCGACTTTCTTGGCGAACGATAGCGTGATCGGATGTCGCGAGATGCCCTCAGCGGAATTCCAGTTCATCTTGCTCAGCGCCAGTATCTCCCTGGCGCGTTCCCGCATGTCAGTGTCGCCTGCTGAACCGATCTGAAGCGGTGCCGGCACATGAGGTCCTGGATATTCATCCCATAGGGGACGTAACCCGTCGTAAACAGGTAGTGTTCCGCGTCTCCAATGGTGCAAAGCGTACCGCGCCAAGGTTCTTGCATCCCTTTCCGCAGCAAGCGAAATGATGTCTCTCCCAGCCAAATCAGATCACAGGCTGGGACCCGTTTAAGGGCAGCACCGCGGAAGCCTGCCTCCTCCTCAGGTGCGTAACGGCTGGACTTGTGGATGACGACCCTCGTGGGCGGTGTTCCCGCTTGAGCCTCATACGCGTCGATCACCCGATCGACGAGCACTGCTGCCTGCTCTTCGGTGAGATAGGGCTGGCGGTCGTGCTTCTGATCCGGAGGGATAGATGCGCGTCCGCGAGGCCCGTGCCTGCGCGTTCCATCGATCGCATGCCGAAAAATACGTCGGCAATCGACGGGTTGCGGATCTGGCTAAGCGATCGAATCGGGCGAAAACGGCCCTGCTCATCGATCTGCAGCCGCTCACGGAGCTCATTGGCGATTATGCCGGGATTTGTGAATCGCATGGACCGACCCGCGATGACGTCGATCTCGGCCAGCTCCTGGCGCTCGTAGTCTCGGTGGACGAGCAGATTGATCGCCAGTTCGATGATTGCGCGGGACGTGTAAGCGGTGCGCTCCTCGTAAGCGCGCTTCCCCTTGACTTTGAGTCTGGGATTGAGGTCCGGACCATCGAGTAGATCGATCAGTTCGCGGCGTTGCCGGATTAGGTTTCCGGTAACGATTGTGCGCCCTTTGCCAGAACGTGTGATTGCGACTGCCGCGTGGCGGAAGTCGTCGGGCAGATCGCTGGCAAACAGCAGGCAACACCCGATTGTATGCGTGTCACCTGCGGTGCCGGCTCGCACGAGACCGAGCTCGCCGGCGGCGGTGGAACGGCTGATCCGCAAGCTCGCCGGGCGCTATGACAAGCTGCATTTCTGCTACGAGGCGGGGCCGACCGGGTATGGGTTGCACCGCCAGATCCAGGCTCTCGGGCACGCCTGGGTGGTGGTCGCGCCGGCGTTGATCCCGAAGCGACCGGGCGAGCGGGTCAAAACCAACCGGCGCGACGCAGTGACGCTGGCACGCCTGCATCGGGCCGACGAGCTGACCGGGGTCTGGGTGCCGGACACGACGCATGAGGCGGTGCGCGATCTGGTTCGTGCCCGCGAGGCGGCGGCCGATGATCGGCGCCGCAAACGCCAGCAGCTCTTGTCCTTCCTGCTCCGCCACGGCCGGATTTACAGTGGCGGTGGTCATTGGACGCTGGCGCACCGGCGCTGCTTGCCAAGCAGAGCTTCGAGCATGCCGCCGAGCAGATTGCCTCACTTTGGCCGGCAATCGCCGCGCCCGCCGGGTGCTTGTTGAAGCAGCCTGGACCTATCGTTATCCGGCCAGGGTCGGCGAGACCCTGAGAGCACGGCTTGACGGGCTGCCCAAAACCGTGCGCGACATCGCCTGGAGAGCGCAAATCCGGCTGTGCGCCCGGTAGCGTCGACTGAGCGGCGCCGGCAAGAAGCGGCCGGTCGTGGTCGCGGCAATCGCGCGCGAAATGGCCGCCTTCCTGTGGGCGATCGGCCGCGAGGTGGCGCCCGCATAAACCGCGCGGCGCAACCCCCAGCTGCACAGTGCCGGGGGCGGAGCCACGGTGGGGAACTCCCGTCGCCAGTTATGTGGCCGGGCCGCAGTCCAGCAAACTGCTCCCGACGCCCGTCCTCTAGACCGAGGAAAGCCCCGAGACGAAGACACGGAAGGCGGTAACCAACCCGCGGATAAGAGCCTGATCAACCGTCGTCTCCAGCTCCGTCCCCGGTTCTGTGCAGGTTCAGCCAATCAAGCTCCGGCCTCGACCTCGAGGCCGTGCCGCAAACCTGTTGCTTCCTCCTTGACCGGGGACATAAGAGCTAAGCTAGGAGGCTGCGGTGAGCCTCTTGGGCTGTGCACCGTGTGAATGCGCATGGGTGCGTCTAGGCGACAAGACCGCCCTCTCGGGACCCGGGATGTCCTCTGGCCTCACTTTCAGACCGTCGGCTCGGGGCGATCAAAACAGGTTACAAATCGCGCCGAGCGCAGGACCGCCTTCCACGTTGAAAAATCAATGGCGGCGCATTCGTATCGCCGCTCAGTAATATACCGACCGCCCGGCCCCGCCGCTTGCCGCCACCAGTTCGCCGGAGACGGCCCAGGCCTTTTCCGAGGCCAGGAAGACCGCGACGAACGCGACCTCGGAAGCGTCCACCATGCGGCAGATGGCATTGCCTCGCGGCGAGTCCGGTGCGAAGTCCTGCCGCTCCGCGTCTTCGGGTGATACGCCCAGCTGCGTGGCTCGGGCAGCGATCAGGCTCGGCGTGCGCTCGGTGCGGGTCGTGCCGGGATGGATGCAATTGACCGTGATCCCATGGCGGCCCAATTGGACTGCCAGCGTCCTTGTCATGTGCACCAACCCGGCATTGCGGGCGCCGCCGCTGAGATTACCGGCGTTGCGGGCGTTGCCGCCGCTGATGTTGATGATACGGCCCCAGCCCGCCGTCTTCATGAACGGGATGACGGCGCGGGAGCAGCGCAGCGCGCCGACGTATTTTACGTTGAAATCCTCTATCAAATCCTCGTCAACGACGGTTTCGATCGGGCCGGTCGCGGTGACCGAGCCCCCGGGTGCCGACCCGCTGTTCACCAGGATGTGCAAGCCGCCCAATTGCTGCGCCGCCTCGGCGACCATGCGCTCCACCTGCTCCCTGCTGGTCACATCGGCCGCGAGGGGAACGATGCGCCGGTTCGTCTCGGCCGCCAGCTCCCGCGCCGTCGCCTCCAGATCCCCCTGGTTGCGCGCCACGATCGCCACATCAACCCCTTCGCGAGCTAATTCCCGCGCAATCGCTTTGCCGATGCCCCGACTGCCGCCAGTCACGATCGCATGCTTGCCGTGCAATCCAAGGTCCATGGCACTTTCTCCCGTTGGCGACGTGACTGCGCTTCTATCGCTTCACTGCTCATTGTTCTCTCTGAGGGTACCTGGCGCAAGGGCGTTGCCGGACCCGGGACGAATAGGGATTGTGCCGACATGCTTCCGGCAGAGGCGTCGCCGCAGGTGTGATGCCGTGTCAAGGCATCGGGGGCATCCGGAATGCCGAACAGCAACCTGCGTTCTTCATCCGTCAGCAGCAGTCGGCGCGCCCTCGAAATCCTCTCTCTTGTCCTGGAAAGGGCCATCAGGTGTCCTGGAAAGGCCCATCAGGATTGTGGACATCGCAGGTGTATTGGACGTATTTTGTTGACGGAAATACCAGGATCTAAAGACCATCCCCGCGGCGCGTCCACATTGACCTCGTGGCAGACGGTCGATCGTCCGAGCCCGAGCTATTTTGCAGCCGCGGTCGGTGACACACCTGCTTTCACCAGGCTGAGTGCAGCGGCGATCTTGTCGGCGAATGTTGCCAACCCAACTCTCTGGACCTCCTGAGGTGAACCCGATGGCCGTTACCACTACCCAAACCAACCGCAAGAAACTGCTGCTGCCGACGACCCTGGCCAAGGCTGGGTGGGCGATTGTCGAGGCGCGCGAGGATGTCGAGGGCGTGCCCTATCAGACAACGGCGCCCAAGGCTGAATTGCACAAGCTGCTCGAGGACGTCGCCGGGGTCGCCTTGTCGGTGACGCCGTTCAGCGATCCCGAGCTCGACGCCGGCCCCGGGCTCGAAGTCGTGGCCCGCATCGGCGTCGGCTATGACGCGGTCGATGTGCCGGCGCTGAGCCGGCGCCGCATCCCGCTGATGATCGCCGGCACCGCCAATTCGGTCAGCGTCGCCGAGGCCGGCGTGTACCTGCTGATGAACCTCGCCCGAAAGGGTGCCGCAATGGACCGGATGGTCAAGGAAGGCCGCTGGCACGACCGCTACAATGAGATGCCGGCCGACCTCTACGGCAAGACCGTGCTGATCGTCGGCTTTGGCAAGATCGGCACGCGCTCGGCCAAGCGGTTTGCCGCGATGGAGATGAACGTGCTGGTCTACGACCCCTACCTCTATTCCGAGACGATCCGGGGCATGGGCTACGAGCCGGTTGGCGATCTCGACGAGGGTGTGGCGCGCGCCGATTTCATCACGATCCACTGCCCAAAGACACCCGAGACGGTCGGCTTGTTCGACGCCGCAAGGCTGGCGCGGATGAAGCGCAGCGCGTTTATCGTCAACACCGCGCGCGGCGGCATCATCGACGAAACCGCGCTCTATGACGTGCTGAACGCGAACCGGATCGCCGGCGCGGCGCTCGACGTCTTTGTCGAGGAGCCCACCCCCAAGGATAACCCGCTCTTAACCCTCAAAAATTTTGTCGCCGCCCCGCACGTCGCCGGGGTCACCCGCGAGGCGGTCGATCGCATGGCGGTCACCACCGTGCACAACCTCTTGAGCGTGCTCGACGGCAAGCCCAACCGGGAAAACGTCGTCAACCGCGAAGTGCTGGGCTGAACGCCGCCGCGGAAGGCGAACGCATTTTAGCGGTTATCGACAGGGCGTGATGCTCGCCTCAGCCGGCACGCGATCATCGATGACCGGCGAGCGCAAGCCGACGCGCGGCGCTTGGCAGATCGCCGGCGTTTTGCGACCATTCCCTCATGTCTGACGATCACGATCTCACCCACCTCGCCAAGCTGATCGGGAAGGCGCACCGCGCCGTCGTCTTTACCGGCGCCGGCATCAGCACCGAGTTCGGGGATTCCGGATTTCCGCAGCCCGGGCGGCATTTGGACCCAGATGGCGCCGATCGACTTCGCCGATTTTCTCGCTTCCGAGGAGGCGCGGCGCGAGACGTGGCGCCGCCGCTTTGCGATGGAGGAAACCTTTCGCGCGGCCGGCCCAAACCGCGGGCATCGCGCGGTCGCCGCACTGGTCCACCGTGGCGCCGCTGCGGGGGTGATCACCCAAAACATCGATGGGCTGCACCAGGCCTCAGGCATCGCCGAGGATCGCATTGTCGAGCTGCACGGCAATACGACCTACGCGCACTGCCTCGATTGCGAGCGGCGCTACGAGCTCTCGGCCCTGCACGTCGCCTTCGAGCGGGACGGCGCCGCCCCGCTGTGCGAGGCCTGCGGCGGCTTTGTCAAAACCGCGACGATCTCGTTCGGCCAGGCGATGCCGGCCGCGGCGATGCGGCGCGCGCACAGCCTGACCCTCGCCGCCGATCTGTTCATCGTCGCCGGCTCCTCGCTCGTCGTCTACCCGGCTGCCGGGTTTCCCGAGCTCGCCAAGCGCAATGGGGCGAGGCTGGTTATCGTCAACCGCGAGCCGACCGGGCTCGACGGCATTGCCGATCTTGTGCTCAACCGGGCGATCGGCGAAACCCTGGGCGCTGCGGTCGGCGTCGAATGACGCGAACGAGAGAGGACAGGCGATGAGGCTCGAAGGCAAGGTCGCGCTGATCACCGGCGCCGCGTCCGGAATGGGCGCCAGCATGGCCCGCATCTTCGGCGGCGAGGGCGGCAAGATCGTGGTCGCCGACCTGCTCGAAGACGACGGCCGGCGGGTTGCCGCCGAGATCGTCGCGGCGAACGGCGCTGCGGTGTTCCACCGGCTCGACGTGTCGAGCGAGACCGAATGGAAAGCGGCGATCGAGGCGACCCTCGCCGCGTACGGGCGGCTTGACATCCTGGTCAACGACGCGGGATTGAGCGGCAGCGCGGTCGAGGATTTGTTTGACACGGCGGCCTGGGACCAGCTGATGGCGGTCAACGCCCGCGGCGTCTTTCTCGGCATGAAATTCGCAATCCCGATCATGAAGGCGCAGGGCGGCGGCTCGATCGTCAACATCTCGTCGATTTCGGGGATCACCGGCCAGCACGGCGTTCATGTCGCCTACAATGCGTCGAAGGGCGCTGTGCGCACCTTGACCAAGGCCGCGGCAGTGCAGCACGGCGCCGACAACATCCGGGTCAATTCGGTGCATCCCGGGCTGATGCCGCCGATGCGCTCCTCGGGGCGCACCGCCGACCCCGAGGTGCGCGCCAAGATGCTGCGCCAGGTGCCGATGGGCCGAGCCGGCCGCGCCGAGGAAGTCGCCAACGCCGTGCTGTTTCTCGCCTCGGACGAGGCCTCCTACATCACCGGCGCCGAGCTTTGCGTCGATGGCGGCTATCTCGCCACCTAGTCCTTTCACCAGCCAGGCGCGCCGGCAAGCGGCGGCTTTGCCCTCTTGCACCCCGCTGCCGAGGCGGTTGCATTCTGCGCCTTGCGTCAGCATCATGACGGCTATAATCGCTCGGCATGGGTGGATGGGCGGGTCAGCGCGCGATGCGGACGGGATCGTGTCGAATATTATGAGCGGCCGTGCGGCGGTGGCGGATGGCGAGGCGGCGCTCGCGGTGTCCGGGGTCTCAAAGCATTTTGGCGGGGTGCGCGCGGTCGAGGACATCTCGCTCACGGTGCGCCGCGGCGGGCTCACTTCGGTCATCGGGCCGAACGGCGCCGGCAAGACCTCGCTGCTCAACATCATCAGCGGCTTTTATCGGCCGGATACCGGCTCGATCCGGTTCGAGGGCCGCGATGTAACCGGGACCCGCCCATCGGGCATTGCCGCGCTCGGCATCGCCCGCACCTTTCAGAACATCGCGCTGTTCAGCGGCATGACCGTGCTCGACAACATCATGCTCGGCCGCCACGTGCGGATGCGCGCCGGGGTGCTGTCGTCCTTTCTTTATTGGGGGTTGGCGCAGCGCGAGGAGGTCAGGCACCGCGCCCGGGTCGAGGAGCTGATCGAGCTGCTCGAGCTCGAGGATCTGCGCAAGCAGCCGACCAGCGGTCTTTCCTATGGCCTGCGAAAGCGCGTCGAGCTCGGCCGCGCGCTGGCGCTCGACCCCAAGCTGCTGCTGCTCGACGAGCCGATGGGCGGGATGAACCAGGAAGAAAAGGAGGACATGGCGCGCTTTATTCTCGAAGTGAACCGGGAATGGGGCACGACCATCATCCTGATCGAGCACGATATGGCGGTGGTGATGGACATTTCCGAGCGGGTCGCCGTGCTCGACCATGGCCGCAAGATCGCCGACGGCACGCCTTCCGAGATTCAGCGCCATCCGGAGGTGATCCGCGCCTATCTGGGCGTCGGCGTGCGCCAGGAAGCGGCGGAATGACCGCCGACCCGGCCCTGCCCGCGCCGACAACCCTGCCACGGCTGTTGCGCCGCAACGCCGCGACCATGGCCCACCGTCCGGCGATCCGCGAAAAGAGCCGGGGCATCTGGCAGACCCACAGCTGGGTCGAATACGCACGCGAGGTGGGCGATTTCGCGCTTGGCCTGGCAGCGCACGGCTTTCGCCGCGGCGACAAGCTGGCGGTGATCGGCGACAACCGTCCGCGGCTCTATTGGGCGCAGCTCGCGGCGCAGTGCCTCGGCGGCGTCGCGGTGGCGATGTACCAGGATGCAATTGCGACCGAGATGGCGTTTGTGCTGGACCACGCCGAGATCCGGGTGGTCGTCGCCGAGGACCAGGAGCAGGTCGACAAGATCCTGTCGCTGCGGGCGCGGCTGCCACATCTCGACCTGGTCGTCTACGACGACCCGCGCGGCATGCGGCACTACCCGACGCCGGCGCTCGAACCATTCGAGCGGGTACAGGCAGCCGGCCGCGAGTTCGGCCTCGGCCACCCGGGCTATGTCGATCGGGAGATCGACCGGGGCACGCCCGAGGATATGGCGCTCCTGACCTACACCTCGGGGACCACCGGCCACCCCAAAGGGGTAATGCTGTCGCACGGCAACCTGTTGGCCGCGGCCGAGGGGTTTGTCGCCGCCGAGGATGTCCGGCCGACCAACTCGATCCTGTCGTATCTGCCGATGGCGTGGATCGGCGAGTCGCTGTTTTCTCTGGTGCTGACCCTGCTGGTCGGCTTCACCTGCAACTGCCCGGAGCGCCCGGACACGGTGCGGCGCGACCTGCGCGAGCTCGGGCCCACGGTGGCATTGGCGCCGCCGCGCATCTGGGAGAACGTGCTGGCCCAGCTGCGCGTGCAGGCCGCCGACGCGACCCCGCTCAAGCGCCGGACGTTCGAGGCCTTCCGCCGCCTCGCCGAGCGGGTCGAGCTTGCCCGCGGCGCCGGGGGAAAGGCGTCGTTGCCCCAGCGCCTCGGCCTGGCGCTTGGCGAGGCGCTGGTCTACGGCCCGGTGCGCGACCAGCTCGGCCTGCGCCGTGCCCGCTGGGTCTATACCGGCGGTGCGCCGCTCGGCCCCGACGCCTATCGCTTCTTTCGGTCCTTCGGGATCAATTTGAAGCAGGTCTGGGGCTCGACCGAGCTGTCCGGGCTCGCCTCCCTGCAGCGCGACGGCGAGGCCGATCCGGACACGGTCGGCCCGGCCATCCCCGGCACCGAGATCCGCGTCGCCGAGAGTGGCGAGGTGCTGGTCCGCTCCGGCGCCGTGTTCCGAGGCTATTACAAGCAACCCGAGGCGACCGCCGAGACGGTCGATCCCGAGGGCTGGTTCCGCACCGGCGATTGCGGGTTTATCGATGCGCGCGGCCATCTTGTCGTGATCGACCGGGCCAGGGATGTCGGCAAGCTCGCCGACGGGACGCCGTTTGCTCCGCAATTCATCGAGAACAAGCTCAAATTCAGCCCCTACATCGCCGAGGCGGTGGCTTATGGCGACCAGCGGCCGTTTGTCGCGGCGATGATCGCGATCGATCTCGGCACGGTCGGCAATTGGGCCGAGCGGCACAACCTGGCCTATACCTCGTTTCAGGATCTGAGCGCCAAGCCCGAGGTGCGCCGGCTGATCGGCGAGGAGATCGCGCGCTGCAATGCCGGCCTGCCGGCGGCCGCGCGCATCCGCCGTTTTTTGCTGCTCAACAAGGAATTCGACGCCGACGACAACGAGATCACCCGCACCCGCAAGGTGCGCCGCCGCTTTATCGCTGAAAAATACGCCGCGGTGGTCGAGGCGTTTTATGGCGGCGGCGACGCGGTCGAGCTGATCACCGAGATCAACTATGAGGACGGGCGCAAGGCCGCGCTCGAAGCCAGGATGGCGATCGACACCGTCGCCGGAGCCGCCGAGCCGGCGGCCGAGCCCGCCTTCGCCTAAAGGCATTACGCGAAGTGAATCGCGAAAGATCGGCGTGTCGACCGTCATTCCTACGAAGGGAAGGGTGCACGACCCAAGGTTGCGCCGGTTGCCGCCACGCGGCTCAGCGTGGGGTTGACCGGGGACACTCTCTCGTCGCTTTGCCCGGACTTGTTCCGGGCATCCACGTCTTTGCTCGTCGCATGAAAAGGCGTGGATGGCCGGGTCGACCCGCGGGTCGAGCCCGCGGGCTAAAGGCCGACCGGCCAAAGCGAAAGTGTCGGGCTGATAACCCGATGTTTGCCGCCACGTCGGCACTCGCGGAGCTGACGAGCGACACTTTAGTCGTCCGTGCAGCATTTCTTGTCACGTTCTGAATTTCGAATGTCCGCGATCGATTGGCCGTTCACTCTGGTCCTGGTGGTCAACGGGATCATGATCGGCTGATGTACTCGCTGATCGCGCTCGGCTTTGTGCTGATCTACAAGGCGACCGACGCGATCAACTTCGCCCAGGGCGAGTTCGTCATGTTCGCCGCCTTTATCGCCGCCGGGGCGGGCGCTCTCGCCGGGCTGCCGTTCTGGCTGTCGGCGCTGCTTGCGGTCCTCGGTATGGTGGTGCTCGGCTTTGCGATCGAGCGCGTCGTGCTGCGGCCGATGATCGGCCGGCCGGTCATCGCGGTGATCATGGCGACGATCGGATTGGCCGCGGTGCTGCGGGGGACCGCGGTGCTGGCGTTTGGCGCCGGGACCCGGGCGATCACCATTCCGGTCGGCGATATGCCGATTTCCCTCGGCTTTGTCAGCGTGCCGCCAGTGCAGCTGGTCGGCGCGGTGGTCAGCCTCGTTTTTCTCGCCGGCTTCACCTGGCTGTTTCTAAAGAGCCGGGTCGGAGTGGCGATGCGCGCGGTCGCCGACGGCCAGCAGGCGGCGATGGCGATGGGGATCAACGTGCAGCGCTATTTCGCGCTCGCCTGGGCGATGGCTGGGGTGGTCTCTGCGTTGGGGGGCATCGTGTGGGGGGCGATGCTCGGCGTCGACAACCAATTGGCGCTGGTCGGGCTCAAGGTGTTCCCGGTGATGATCCTCGGCGGCCTCAATTCAATTCTCGGCGCGGTGGTCGGCGGGCTGATCGTTGGCGTCGTCGAGAACCTGGCGGCCGGCTATCTCGACCCCTACGTCGGCGGCGGCACCAAGGATTTCGTCCCCTATGTGCTGATGATCATCGTGCTGATGATCCGCCCCGAAGGCATCTTCGGCCGGCGCCGGATCGAGCGCGTGTAGGGCTTCGGCTATCGCAGCTCCGCCCGGTCGCTGGCAGAGATGAACCAGAAATCGCCGTCGTGCGGGCTTGCGACCGGGTTGAGCTCCCCGCTCGGCATCAGCTCAAAGGCCGCGTAGCCGAGCCTGTCCATAAAAGCAAAGGCGTCGCCGAGCCGGTCGCCGGCGCGGGCCAGATGAGCCTCCGACAGCTCGATCAGCAATACCGGCCGAAACCGGCGCAAGGTCTCCTCCGCGCCGCGCAGCAGGGCGAGCTCCCAACCCTCGATGTCGGCTTTGATAAAATCCACACGGTTGAGCGCGAGCGCCGCGGCGACCGCGTCGATTGTCGTCAGCGCCACCAGCTCCGTGGCGACCATAGGCCATCGATCCGCCGCCGTCCCCAGATGGGATAGGCCAAACCCGTAGCTGCCGCGGTGCTTGAGCGGAATGTTCAGATGGGCGAGCCCGTCCGCGGCGCCGAGCGCCACAGGCACGATCTCCACATTGCCGAGGCGGTGCAGCCAGACCACCGATCGCAGGATCGAGCGGGCGTAGCTGCCGGGCTCGAAGGCATAGACCCGGCCCGCCGGCACGGCGCGAGCGAACAGCTTGGTGAATTGCCCGGCATGCGCGCCGATATCGAGCACCACCGCCTCTGCCGGCACCAGCCGGGCGATCGTCGGCGCCAATGCCCGATGGTGCTGCTGCGTTGCGGCCTTGAACAGATGAGCGACAAAGCTGCCCGACAGCCGCCAGCGGTAGGGGCGGGTGCGCACCAGCTTCATGCGGCCTGGTCAACCGAGACCGACAAGCTTCCTCCATCGCGCGTCTGGTTTGCAGGGCAGCTCGTGCGACACCGCACGGCGCTTGCCAGCCGGGTCCGCACCGCTATAGTCCTCGCCGCCAGCCGGATCAAACGCCTTGCCGGAAACGCCGATGCCGCTTCGATCGCTCGCCGCGCGGACTGCCGTGCTGTTGCTGCTCGTGCTGTTCGCCGCCCCGGTGCGCGCCGCGATCTATGTCGATTCGGCCGGACGCCGGGTCATGGTGCCGGACCAGATCGAGCGCATCATGCCGGCTGGGCCGGCCTCCGCGGTGTTCGTCTATGCGCTGGTTCCACAGAAGCTGATCGGCTGGCCCTTGCCGCTGTCGCGCCGCCAGCGGGCGTTGCTGCCGGCGAAGTTCGCGCGGCTGCCGGTGATCGGCCAGCTCGGCGGCCCCTACCCGACGGCGACGGCCAATGACGTGGCCCGGCTGCATCCCGATCTGATCATCGGCTACGGCGTGCTGTCGCCGGCGACCGTGGCGCTCGCCAACCGCATCCAGCAGCAAGCCAGGGTTCCTTACATTCTGCTCGACGACAGCATCCAGACCATGCCCGAGCTGTTGACCAATGTTGGCGCCTTGGTCGGGGCTGGCGATCACCGGCTGGCGGTTTCGAGCTATGCCTATCATGCGATCGAAGCCCTGCGCGGGCAGCTGCTGATCAGCTCGTCCACCGATCGGCCGCTGGTGTATTACGGGCGTGGGCCCGACGGGCTGCAAACCGCGCTTCCAGGCTCGGCCGCGGCCACCGACATCGAGCAGGCCGGCGCCATCAACGTCGCCGCCGGGTTGGGCCGCGGCGGACTCGTGCAGGTCACCCCGGCGCAGATTTTTTCGTGGAACCCGCAAATCGTCATCGCCCAACAGCGCAGCTTTTACAACGCGCTGCTGCATAGCCCGCAATGGCGCGGCTTGGCGGCGGTGCGCAGTAAGCGGGTCTACCTGGCTCCGGCGGACCCGTTCGGCTGGATCGACGACCCGCCGGGGGTCAACCGGGCGATCGGCCTATATTGGCTGTCGAACCTGCTTTACCCGGATCTTTACCAAGAAGATTTGCGCACCAACGCGCGCGCCTTCTATCAATTGTATTACGGCGTCCAGCTGACCGACCGGCAGCTCGAGGCGCTGATCCGCCCGGCCGAGAGCAACCCCGGCGAGACGCGGCGCTTCGCCAACATACCGATCATTGGTGCAGAGCCGCCGCCGCTGCCCAATATCCCCGCTGGAGGCGGCATGACGCCGCCGCCAACCGGCGCACCCAGCCGCGGCGGCGCGCGTCTGCCGGTGCAGCCGGCTAACCCACCCGGTGTCCCCTGATATTCCCCGAGCGCAAACGAGCGTTATCCGATTAACTTGCGCCATCCTCGCCGCCCCCGCGAAAGCGGGGGTCCAGAGCCTGCCCCTGGCATGAACAGGGGGTAGCCGCGAGCGCGACCGCTCCTGGGTTCCCGCTTTCGCGGGAAAGACGGTTCAGTAGATCCGGAGGTGTTCTAAAGATCCGGAGGTGTTCTAATCACGCCGAATGCACTTTTAGAAACTATGACAGCCAGCGCTTGCGGCGCTTGTAGTGCTTGAGGTCGCGGTAGGATTTGCGCGTCCCGGCCTCGTTGAGCCCGAGATAGAACTCCCTGATGTCGGAGTTCTGGCGCAACGCGGAAGCAGGGCCTTCGAGCACGATGCGGCCATTTTCCATCACATAGCCGTGGTCGGCGATTTCGAGCGCCAGGGCCGCGTTCTGCTCGACCAAGAGCACGGTCAGCCCGCGCTCCTCGCGCAGCCGGCGGATGATGCCGAAGATTTCGGCGACCAGCAACGGCGCCAGACCGAGCGAAGGCTCGTCGAGCAGAACCACCTTCGGCCCGCACATCAGCGCCCGGCCGATCACCAGCATCTGCTGCTCGCCGCCCGAAAGATAACCGGCGGGCTGATGCCGCCGCTCCTTCAGGACCGGAAAGGTGTCGAACACCTCGTCGATTTCCGCGCGCACGCGGGCGAAATCCCTGCGGATATGGGCCCCGGCGACAAGGTTCTCCTGGACCGTCAAATTCTCGAAGACCCGCCGGCCCTCGAAAACCTGGCTGATCCCGCGTTTGACGACATCGTGCGGCGGCAGCCGGTCGAGCCGCTTGCCGTCAAGCTCGACCGTGCCTTTGGTGACCTCGCCGCGCTCGCTGCGCAACAGCCCCGAGATCGCCTTCAATGTGGTCGTCTTGCCGGCGCCGTTGGCTCCGAGGAGGGTGGTGATGCGGCCCTCCTCGACCTCGAGCGACACGCCTTTCAGCACCAAGATCACGCCGTCATAGACGACCTCGATATTGTTGAGCGCCAGCATCGGACGATCTTGCTCAACGCCCGACCGACAATGGTCCAACGAAGCCCGCGCTCATCCGTCATTCCCGCGAAAGCGGGAACCCAGAGCTTGCCCCTGGCTTGAACAGGGGGCGGCAAGCGCAGCAACCGTTTCTCTGGACCCCCGCTTTCGCGGGGGTGACGGTCTTTTGCGGAAACAATGGATTCATTACGGATCTCGCGCCGCCATCGCTATTCCGCAGTCTTGACTGCGTTTTCGACGACGTTGCGGTAGGCGCGGAACCAGTCGGTCTCCTTGACGAACTTGCCATTATGGACCTGGAAGATCTGCACCCAGCCGCCGCCCTCATGGTCGGTCGGGGTGATCTGCAATGGCGGGATCAGGCCGCCCAGGGTGAAGTCGTGGACCTGCTCCAGGCCTTGCTTGACCTGCGGGCCGGTCGGCTTCTCGCCGTTGCTGATCTTCAGCGCATTCTTCAGCGCCTCGACCTGGACAGCTGCCTGCAGCAGGCCGCGGTTATAGACCACGGTGTCGTCCATCGTCTGCGGCGGCGCCTTGCCCTCCTTTTTGTACATCGCCTTGATCTGCTGGCGGACCGGGTAATTGTCGCCGGCGCCGGCGAATTGCAGGGTGTTGTAGCCCTCGGCGACACCCCAGCCGCCGGCGGCCATGATGTCGGCCTCGGCCGAGGCCCAAACCAGCCCGATCACATGCGACAGCGGGTAGCCGGCGCCCTTCAGCCCCTTGATCATGACCGAGGGGGAGCGGCCAAACAGGTGGGCGATCACAAAATCGGGGTGGTAGCGCTGGGTGATGTCGAGGATCTGCGCCCCCATCTCGACCCCCGGCGGCGGCACGGCAAAAGTCCGCATCTCGAAGCCTTCCGACTTCTGCAGGGCGTTGAGGATCGGCATCGGCTCCTTGCCGGCCGGGTTGTCGTAGTAAACGTAAGCGATCTTCTTGCCCTTCAGGCTGCCGCCGAGCTTGTCCTTGGCGAACTTGACCGCACCCGCGGCCTGCGACCAATAAGTCGCGGCGATCGGAAACAGGTAGGGATAGCGAGTGCCGTCGGCCGCGGCCGATATGCCGAAACCGGGCGAGGTCGTCGGCATCTTGTCCTGCTCGAGCCGCTGGTTCAGCGCCACGGTCTGCGGCGTGCCGTAGAGCGTCATCATGACGACGCCCATCTGCTTTTGCCGCTCATAGGCCTCGATGGCCGCCGGCACCTTATACTGGTTGTCGATTTCGTCGCCGCGGATCATCCAGCCGTCGATCCCGCCTTGCGCATTGACCAGCTTGTAATAGTCCTGCATCGCTGGGCACAGCACGGTGCCGACGATCTGGGTTGGCCCGGTGCGGTCGCATTGGTCGCCGATCACCAGCACCTTCGGCTGCGCCGCCGCGGTCGCGGCGACCGCCAGCCCGGCTGCAGCGCCGGCCGCGAACCCCCACACACCCCTCGATAACCTCGCCATCGTCGCTCCCTCCCGCGGTTTTCACCAGTTAATAGGAAAATGGCCAAATCCGAAAGTAATTGCAAATGTTGCGCCACAGCCGGCTCAGCCCCTCGGGCTCGACCACCAGGAAAAAAATGATCAGGGCGCCAAAGATCACCAGCCGCAGGTTCGGCACCACGTTGAGCAGGTCGGCGTGCGAAAAGATCAGCCCGCCAAACGAGTCGAGAAACCAGCGGGTCGCGATCGGCAGCAAGGTGACAAAGACCGCGCCCAAAATCGAGCCCAGCACCGAGCCAAGACCGCCGATGATCACCATCGCCAAATAGTCGATCGAGACGTCGATCTGGAACTGCTCGTAATTGGCGATCCCGAGGTAATAGCTTTCGAGCACGCCGGCTACTCCGGCATAGAACGACGAGATCGCGAACGCGTAGAGCTTGTAGCGGAAGATGTTGATGCCGATGATCTCGGCGGCGATGTCCTGGTCGCGGATCGCGATAAAGGCGCGGCCGATGCGGCTGCGCACCAGGTTCAAGGTGGCGACAATCGCCAGCACGACGAAGAACATCAGGAATAGATAAATCTGGGCTTCGTGCTTTAGCACGATCCCAAAAAAGGATGGGCGCGGGATCGTGATCGATGCCTGCACGCCGCCCGAAATCCATTGGACGTGGTTGATCGTCCATTCGATGATCAGCTGCGCCGCCAAGGTCGCGATCGCCAGATAGATGCCTTTGACCCGCAGCGACGGGATGCCGACGATGATGCCGATCAACGCGGCCATCAGCCCGCCGGCCGGGATCGCCACCCAAAACGGCATGCCGAGGCGGGTTATCAGATTGGCCGCGGTGTAGGCGCCGACCGACATAAAGGCGCCGTGGCCGATCGAGACCTGCCCGGTGTTGCCGACCAGGATGTTGAGGCCAAGCGCGCCGACGATCGCGATCAGGATCAGGTTGAGGACCGAGACATAGTATTCGCTGAAGGTCAGCGGCACGACGACGATGAACAGCAGAGCCAGCGCCGCCACGCTCCACTTCGCGATCGGCAGCGGGAACAGCGCCATGTCGGCGGCATAGCTGGTCTTGAACACGCCGGCTTCGCGGTGGAACATGTGCTTGCTTCGCCGTCTGCAACTCAGGCCGCAGCTAGGAATAACGGGCCGGCGGTATTGGACCCGCGCTCAGCTCAGCGCAACCTCGAAACCGCGCTTCACGCCGGGGCGCGCCATGATTGTCTGATACCAGCGCCCGACATTGGGGAAGTCGGCAAGATCGACCTGGTGGCGCTCGTGCCGCCAGGCCCAGCCGAGGATCGCGAAATCGGCGATCGAGAGGTCGCCGGCGACGAACTGAACCTCACCCAGCCGCTTGTCGAGCACGCCATAAAGCCGGCGCGTCTCTTTCGAATAGCGTTCAAGCCCGTAGCGCCGGTCCTGCTCGTTCGCGACTTGCAGAAAATGATGGACCTGGCCGGGCATCGGGCCAAAGCCGCCCATCTGCCACATCAGCCATTCCAATACCGGGATTTGATGCCGCCGATCGGCCGGCCAGAATTTGCCGGTCTTTTCGCCGAGATAAATCAGGATCGCACCCAACTCGAAGATACTGATCGGGACGCCGCCCGGGCCGTCCGGATCGACGATCGCCGGGATTTTGCTGTTCGGGCTGATCTTGACAAAAGCGGGCGCGAACTGTTCGCCCTTGGAGATGTTGATCGGCTTGACTGTATAAGGCAGGCCCATCTCCTCGAGCGCCACGCTGATCTTGCGTCCGTTTGGGGTGTTCCAGGTGTGGAGTTCGATGGTCATCGAGAGCGCGCCCTCTGCTGTCGTTCGCGGGGAAAGAATGGAGCGAGGAGTATCGCGGGCGCGCCTGGCACTCAAGCCGCAATTGTCACGGTTTCAATCTGCGGCCGGAAAGTGAAAGCTCAGGGCGCAGGCGAGGACGATCGCCCCACTGGCGGCGGCGGCAATAAAGGCTGCGGCTGGAACACCGGTCGCATCCCACAGAGCGCCGCCCACCAGCGGCACGGCGCAGGAGAACGAGTAGCCAATCGCGAACATCCCGGCCGAAAGCCGGTGAACATCGCCGGAGCGCGCGATCTGCGGCGGCAAGGCCAGGGTCACGACCAGAGTGAAGGCGCAGCAAAAACCAATGATCCCGGCCCCGGCGGCGACCGCCCAAGGTTGCGCCGCGACCAGCGCGGCGAGGCCGAGCAGAGCCAGCAGCTGCATCAGCACGACCGCAATTTTGCTATTGCCGAGACGCCGCGCCCACAGCAGCAGCGCCAGCGAGGCCGGCAATTGGCCGAGGTTCAGTGCGGCGAGGCAGATCGTCACCAGATGCGGCTGGCCGATCGCGTGCAGGTAGTCCGGGATAAAGGCATTCGAGGCGAAATAGAGGCCGCCGGTCCCGCCCAACATCAGAGCGAGCTGCCAGGTCTCGCGGTGACGCCAATCGGGCCACCAGCGCGTCGGCTCCGCTCTGATCGGGCGCCGCGCATCCGAGCCGCATGGCAGCAGCAGCAGCGCCGTCGCCGCGACCGGGATCGACCACACGGCAAAGCTCGCCCTCCAGCTGCCGCCGACCAGCGGCAGGATCAGCGGGATGGTCAGCGCCGCCGATAATCCTTCGCCGATCAAGAGCCCGTTGGCGTAGACCGCGGTGGCAAAACCGGGCCGCCGGGCAAACCATTCGCCGACCAGCGTGGGCAGAGCCGGCTGCACCACCGCTATTCCGGCCGCCATTAAGAACGTCATCGCGAACAGCATCGCCGCCGAGGGTCCGATGCCGCGCGCCGCCGATGCCGCGGCAACGCAGAGGAGGCCGAGGATCGCGGCCCCGCGCGCGCCCAAACGCGCGATCAGCAGCGAGCCCGGGATCGCGGCCAGCCCAAACAGCAGCACCGGCAACCCGGAAAGTGCCCCCACCGCCCGCTCGCTGAGCGCGAATTGCCGGTGGATCAGCGGCAGCACCGGCGGCACCGCCAGCACCGTCAAGCGCAGATCGGCGCCGGCCAGCCACAGCACGGAGAGGCGCAGCAGCGAGCGAGGCGACGCGTCCGGCCCCAGCTCCGATCTCTTTTGCATTGCCGCGGGTCTCGACCAAAGGACGGAGGGCTACGGGTGCTCGCAGGCGAAATACGCGATGTCCTGCTGGCTGTAGAGATAACGCGGCACCCGTTCATAGCGGGCGCAATGCTCCCTCGCCACCGCCGTGGCCGCCCCAAGGTCGCCGATATAGCCGACGGCGGCAGAATTCGCATCGCCACTCGACAAAAACGGCTTTCCCGCGCAGCTGGTTACCGCCCCGGCCATGACTAGGCCAACTAAGCGGGACGCGCGGTGCCGGCGACCGCGCGACCGCGATCTCATCGAGGCGCCTGCGCAACACCCGCGCAGAGCGCGGCTTTGGCGGCGAAATCGCGCCCGCGCTCAGCGAAATCGCGGTAATACCCGTAACTCGGCGCCGCCGGCGACAGCAGCACGACACTTCCCGGCTTGGTCACTTGCTTGGCATAGGCGACCGCGTCGTCCATCGCTTGCGCGCGATATGAAGTAACCACGGCCTGCGGCCGCGCCGTCTCGGCCGCGCGCAGCCCGGCATCGAATGCGCTCGCCGCTGGCGCCGAGGCAGATGACCCACCGGGCCGCACCTTCGGCCAGCGCCAGGACCAGCTTCTGATACTCGATGCCGCGGTCATAGCCGCCGACGATCACGGCAATCTCGCGCCCGGCATAGACCGCGAGCGCCGCGAGCGTCGATTCCGGCGCGGTCGAGATGCTGTCGTCTACGTAGAGAACCCCATCGGCCTCGCCCAATTCCTGCTGGCGGTGCGGCAATGCGCGAAAATCATCGGTCGCGTCGAGCGCGGCGGAAAGGTCGATGTCGAGCCGTTTCATGACGGTCAGCGCCGCACAAAGATTTGAGAGGTTGTGCGGCCTGGCGAGATAGCCGTTGCCCACCTCGCCGATCCGCCTCTCACCGTCGAAGATCTCGTGACCGAGCGAGTGAACTCCGCCCTTTTCATTGAAAAAGTCGGTACGAGGCGCCGAAGCACACCCGAATCTGTCAAGGGCCGATGCGGCCTCGCGGTTGACGATCGCGCGGCGGCTGCGGCGCAGCAGGTTGAGCTTGTCGCGATAATAGGCCTCGATCGTGCGGTGCCAGTCGATGTGCTCGGGATAGAGCGAGGTCAGCACCGCCAGGTCGCAGACCCCGTCGAAATCCGCCGCCTGATAGCTCGACACCTCGATCACCGCATAATCGGTCATCGCCGGATCAATCTCGGTAATCGGGACCCCGATGTTGCCGGTCAGCGCCACCCGACGACCGAGCCTCCCCAGCATGTGCGCGATCAAGGACGCGGTCGTGCTCTTCCCCTTGGTCCCGGTCACACAGATCGTCGTGAGGCCGAAATTCTCGGCGAACCACAAATTCAATAGGGAGGTGACTTTGACCCCGTTGCCGCGGGCGGCCTCGATTTCCGGGCGATAGAGGCTGACCCCTGGCGACTTGACCAGCACGTCGATCTGACCGAGCGCGCGGGCAACACGCTCGGCGCCAAAGGCGCATTGGACGCGGTCGATCCCTGCCGGCGATGACGCGTCTTCGGCATCGTCCAGCAGCAGCAACGGCAGCATCGGGTGCCGGACTCGCAGCCAGCCGATCGCCGCCCGGCCTTCGCGGCCGAGCCCCCAGATCGCGACCCGCGCTGCGCCCAGATCAGCCGCACGCATCGAGCATGGCCATAAACGCCGCCGGCACAAAATTCGGGTAGCGGGTCTCGAACAGCGAGCGATATTCGGCTGCACCGATCCGCCGCAGCGATGGCGCGCACAACCGGCGCACGACAGCCGCGTCGCGCCAAAGGGGATCGCGGCCCAGCTGCGCCATCACCGCGGCGCTCTCGGCGACCTCGCCGACGCACTCGAAGGGCTTGTGCTCACACAACCCGCACAGTGCCGCGAACCCGTCGAGCTGGGTCTCGTCCTCGAGCAGGTCGCGGCCGAATATCTCGATCAACTGCCGCTTGGCGATAAACGGCGCCAACGCCAGAAACACAAAGCGGCATTTCGGGCAATTGCAGCACCAATGCCGGCCACGCTCGGCCAGGGCTTGCCGAAAAGCGGTGTTGCAGCTGCGGAATACCTCGAAGTACTGGGAGTGTCGGGCAAAGCGCCGGGCGATCTCGATTTCCGACAACGGCCGCAGCAGTGAGAAATAACCGATGCTCGGCGAGATGTGACGGGACAGGTAACCGGCAAAATCCCGCTCGAACTCCAAGGATTTGCTGAATTGATGGTTGATCGCGACTCCACCTGCGGACAGGTTCGGCGCGCTCGCGGAATGCTCGTTCGACATGGCGACCGTGTCGAAGCCGCACAGCACCGCGCAGGCCAGGACGATCGCGCTCAAGATCCCGGTGATCGGCACGTGCCCGTTCAACGCGCCACAGTCGTTGAGCTTTAATAGGGCGGGGTCGAGGCGCCGGCCGACCCGGATGTACGGCAGCCCGGCCGCGGCGATGCAGTCGGCGATCGGCTGCGCGTCGCCCAACGAGAACAGCACCAAATCCTCGCCGCTGGCTCTCAGACATTCGAGGGTGACGATCGAGTCCTTGCCACCGCCGACCGGCACGCAGGTTCGCCGCGGCATTCGCAGCTCGATCGGCGCTGCGGGTTCGACTGGGTCGATCTGAAAGCGGCAATGGCCGTGCAGCGAGATCCGGTTTTTCCAGGCGAATTCGGCCAGGCCCTTTTCGTAAAAAACTTGCAGGAATGCAGCGGTGTCGCGGTCGAGCGGGAACGCCTCGCAGTGCAATCTCTGCGGCACAAAGGCCTTGTAGTAGCTGACCCCGGCGAGCAAAAAGATCAGCCGAAAGGTCCGGTCCAGCACCTCGCATGCAGGGGGCGACAGCGCCCGTTGCGGAAAATCAAAGCTCAGCCGCTCTTCAAAGTCCGGCCCATCAGCGAACCGGTAGCGCAATGACAGCACCGCGGCGGCCGGGTCATACCGATAATTCTCAAAAACAAACTCGCTAAATTCCATTCCCGCCCTCGGCGAGCGCCCGGATTATCTGCAGTTTCTCGTGATGGACGCAAAGATCGAGATTGTCGATCGTCGC
Source organism: uncultured Alphaproteobacteria bacterium (assembly GCA_963738185.1). Taxonomy (GTDB): domain Bacteria; phylum Pseudomonadota; class Alphaproteobacteria; order ATCC43930; family CGMCC-115725; genus AP-15. The sequence continues at coordinate 3,110,329 of CAVTVA010000003.1, forward strand.
GGTCTGCAAGCGCGACACGCCATCGACGGCCGGGCCGTCGGCGAGCACGGTTTCGAGCACACGCCGGTCGAGCGCCTCGTCGAGGCAGCCGATCAACGGCGCGCGCCAATCCGGGCGAACACAGGCGAGCGCGCCCAACAGCGCATAGGCGCCCCAGTGCGACACGCCGGCGACAATCAGATGCCGCGCCGGGGTGACGCAGGCGATAGTTTCGCCATGCTCGACGTGTCGCGCGATCAGTTCACGCGGCAGCGCGCCCATCCCGATCTCGTTGCCGCCGTCGCCGACCGCGATGGTGTCCCACGGCCCGGCCGCGAACAGATCGTCGAGTGCCGCTGTATGCGCGCTGATGTCCTGGCCGCGCATGTTGCGCGGCACGCCGTCGACGCTGCGCCCGCAGCGCTCGATCGCGATCGCGTGGGTGATCCCGCTGTTGCGCCAGGTATCGATCAGCGGGCTCAGCGGCGCTCCGATCGCGACCGCGTCGACCGGCACCTCGGTGGCGCCGGCCGCGGCCAAAGCAACCGCGCAGGCGTTCCGGCACGGCTCGTCCGTCGCCAGGCGGCAGGTGACACCAACCGCGGCGAGCCCTCGGGCCAGCAAGGCGGTGCCGACCGGGCCGTCGGTTTCGGCCGCCGGCGGCGAGCCCAGCGGCACAAAAAAGCCGGTGATCAGCCCGACCCGGCATGGCTGGGCCGCAGCCAATGCCGTCGCCGCACTCCACAAGCCGCCGCGGGCAGCGGCGCATAGCGCGCCGATGTTGCGCCCGACCTCGGTTTGCACGAGGCCCTCGATATGTCCGACCAGTGCGCGCGCATCGGCCGCTTCCGCCATGACCGGCAACCGCTAAAGGCTCAGCTTTGAATTGATGAGGTCGGTGATCAGCATTGATCCCGGCGCGTGGGTGATGCAGAAATCGGGCTTGGCCTCGGCGATCACCGCCTGCGGGGTGACGCCACAGGCCCAGAACACCGGCAATTCGCCCGCGCGCACCGGGACGCTGTCGCCGTAATCGGGTTTGGCCAAATCCCGGATGCCGATCGCTTCGGGCACGCCGATATGAACCGGCGCGCCATGCACCGCCGGAAAGCGCGAGGTGATCTGGATCGCGCGGATTGCATTGCCCGGCGACAGCGGCCGCATCGAGACGACGAGCGGCCCCGAAAACCGGCCGGCCGGAGTGCAGGGAATATTGGTCCGATACATCGAGACATTAGAGCCGCAGGTCATGTGGCGCAATTCGATCCCGTCCTCGACCAGCGCCTGCTCAAACGAAAACGAGCAGCCCAGCGCAAAGCTGACCAGGTCGTCGCGCCACACGTGAGCGACATCGAGCGGCTCCTCGACCAGTTCGCCGTGGCGCCACACCCGGTACTTTGGCAGATCGGTCCGAATGTCGAGATCCTCGCCCAGACTGGGCAAGCGCGGGTCGCCCGGCTCCGAAACCGCCAGCACCGGGCACGGCTTGGGATTGGCCTGGACGAAACGCAGAAAATCGTGCGCCAAGGCTTTTGGCAGGATCACCAGGTTCGCCTGGACGTTGCCGGCCGCCAGACCCGCCGTCTGGCCGGCAAAGCTCCGGGTTCGAATGCGCCGTCGCTCGCGCGCGCCGGCTTCGACACCTCGATCAACTGCTGCGCTCATCGCACGAACCCTAGGGGATGATTGATGATTTTACCGCGCATCGCATGCAGCCGTCAAAGCCGCCCCATGCTGAAGTGGGCCGGTAGTCCGGGGCGGTTTCGCCGCATCGTTTGGTGCCCCGAGAACGGCACAGCTCAATAACGGCCGAAGTATCCTCCGCCACGCACGAGCCATAAGATTATAAGCACCAGGATGATCAGTCCGACTACACCGCCGATGCCATAACCTCCGCCACGATTATAGTAGCCGCCGCGATAATATCCGAAGCCACCGCCAAACAGGATGATTAACAGGATAATTATGAGAATCAGCTCCATAGCCACGGCTCCTTTGCGACGTCGGAGACAACTTCCGACGTTCACGAGATCGCGTTCTGACCAGCGGTCCGCTGGCCGCGCAACTCTCTCAGCCCTTATATGCGCATTTCGCGATAAGCGCACCTCGCCGGATCGCGGACCGGCGGCGGCGGGGGCTCGATCGGCGGCACCGGCACCGGCGCCGGCGGCTCCTCGACCGGCGGCGGGCGGTCGGGGTCGGGCGGCGGCTGTGGCGGCGTGCCGGGCGGCGGATGCGGCGTCGGGGCTTGCGCCGAGCGGGCTGCGCCACCGCCAATCGCGCGCGAATCAGTCATCCCGTGCCGCTCCATTCAGCTCGCCAGCAGCGCCGCGCAGCCGACAAACGCCGCCAGGGCCTGCGTCACGACAAAGGTCGGGATCGCGGCGAGATAGGGCTCGAACCGGCCCTTTGCTTCAAACCGGGCGCGAAACGGCGAATTGGCAAAAAACCGCCCGAGCCGCGGCACGATCCCGCCGGCGATGTAGACCCCGCCGCGGGCGCCCAGGGTCAGCGCCAGATTGCCGGCGATGGTCCCCAGCATCGCGCAGAACATCGCCGTGGCCTCGATGCAGACCGGGTCTTCGCCGCGCATGCCGAGGCTGGTGATCTGCGCCGCAGTATAGCCGCGCGAACGCACACCGTCGATTTCGGCCAGGGAATTGTAGAGATTGACAAGCCCCGGCCCCGACAGCACCCGCTCGGCCGAAACATGGTCGAAATGCCGGCGCAGATGATCGAGCACGGCACTTTCCCGATCGGTCGCCGGCGCCATCGTCGCATGCCCGCCCTCGGCGGTCAGCGCCACCCAGCCGGCAGCACAGGCGACCAGCCCAGACACCCCGAGACCCGATCCCGGACCCAGCACCGCCAGCGGCGCACCCGGCGCCGCTGCGCCGCCGCCCACATTCATCCGATCGTCCGGCCCCAGATGCGGCAACGCCAGCGCCTGCGCGGTAAAATCGTTGATCGCCTCGAACCGCTTGAACCCAAACCGAGCTTTCAGCGCCGCGATCGAAAAGCTCCAGGGATGGTTGGTCATCGACACTTGGTCGCCCGTGATCGCCGAGGCGACAGCGAGCGCCGCCTTCGATGGCATCGGCCATTCGCCCCTGGCTGCGAGATAATCGGCGAGCGCGTCCTCCACTGTCGGATAATGCTCAACCGGATAGGTGCGCCAATCCAGCACCTTCGCCGCAGGAGAAACCAGGCCAAACCGAGCGTTGGTGCCACCGATATCTCCGACCAGCCAGGTTTCGCCGACGCCTCCCACAGCGGCCGGCACGCCCGCGCCCGGCGGGCCTGCGCCCATTCCGCCGCCCGCGGCGGTCACGGCCGCTCGCCGCTCGCCGCCAAAGCAGCGACAAACCTCTCGCGCCAGCGGGTGATGTCGTTGTGCTCGATGGTCGCCATCATCGCCGTCCATCGCTCCTTGCGCTCGCCGAGCGACATGGTGAGCCCCTGCCGCATGGCCTCGACCATGCCCTCGACATCATGCGGGTTGACCAGCACCGCCTCGCCCAGCTCCTGCGCCGCGCCGGCAAAGCAGGACAGCACCAGCACGCCGGGGTCGGCCGGCGGCTGCGATGCGACATATTCCTTGGCCACGAGGTTCATGCCGTCGCGCAACGGCGTGACCAGCCCGATCCGGCTCGCGCGAAAGAACCCGGTCAAAACCCGATGGTTAAAGCTCTTGTTGATGTAGCGCAGCGGCGTCCAGTCGAATTCGCCATAGCGGCTGTTGATGTTGCCGGCCGAGGCCGCCAGCGTGCGGCGGATCTGCTGATATTCGGGCACCTCCGAGCGCGAGGGCGGGGCGATCTGGATGAAGACGACGCGGCCCCGAGTATCGGGATGGCCTTCGAGCAAATCGGCGAAGGCCTGGAACCGCGCCGGCAGACCCTTCGAATAGTCGAGCCGGTCAACTCCGATCATCAAGGTCCGCTCGCCGAGGCTCTGGCCCAGCCGCCGCATCTGCCGGGTCCCGTCGGCTGCCGCCGCCTGCGTCGCGACAGTGGCGACATCGATCCCGATCGGAAACACTTGAGCCCGCACGATGCGGCCAAACGCGCGCAGCACGCCGTCGCCGAAATCCTCTGCCCCAGCCCAGCGGATCAGATAATCGCAAAACCCGTGCAGGTCCGATTTGGTTTGGAAGCCGATCAGATCGTAGGCGCACAGCGCCTCGACGAGGTCGCGGTGGCAGGGCAGCACTCGCAGCAGCTCGGCCGGCGGAAACGGCGTGTGCAGGAAAAAGCCGATCGGCTGGTTGCTGTCGAGCCGGCGCAGCTCGCGGCCGAGCGGGATCAGGTGATAGTCGTGGACCCAAACCAGATCCTGCGGCAGCAGCATCGGCGCCAATGCCCGCGCGAACCTGCGGTTGACCCGCAGGTAGCCGGCCAGGTCGCGCCGCGAATAATCGACCAAAGACCCGCGGAAATGAAACAGCGGCCACAGCACCCGGTTGGCGAATCCGAGATAATATTCCTCGAAATCGCGCCGCGACAGGTCGAGCGTGGCGAAGGTCAGCGGTCCGCGCGCGATCACCGCCGGCTCGTCATTGGCTTCCTCCTCGACTTCGCCGCTCCAGCCGAACCAAATGCCGCCGCTGCTTTCGAGCGCCGCGCGGATGGCGACCGCAAGACCGCCCGAATCGGGCTTTCCGCTCTCGCTCGCAACCCGATTGGAGACCACGACCAGCCGACGATTTGCTGCTGCGTCGCGTTGCCAGATCGGCTCGACGCCCCAGTCGCGTGCGCTCGCTTCCGGCACGCCGCCCGCAACGCCCTCGCCCTGCATCATGCTTATCCCCGCTTATGGTTCTTTTGTCGGAACGCCGACAACCACCGAATGTTCCCGCAGAGGCTTGATTCCTAAGACAGCTCGTGAATTCCGGCAAGCCAGGCCAGGACCGCGGCAACTGAAGGCAAGGCCCAGCGTGCTCGGGATTCGCCAGACCGACCAACCCGGACCGCGACCCCCTGGCGGTGGTTGATTTCCGCGAACCCATCCTCGTCGGTCATATCGTCGCCGACAAAAGTGGGGCGCCGGCCGAGAAACGGCGCCTCACCGAGAAAGGCGGCGATTGTCGTTCCCTTGTCGGCGCCGCGAGGCTGGAATTCGACAACCATCTTACCGGCGATCAGCCGCAGCGCCGGGCGCGCCTCGCGCTCCAGAGCCTTCGCCAGGGCGAGGATTTCATCGCCCCGCTCCGGCGCCGCGCGGTAATGCAGCGCCACGGTCCCGCCCTTGTCCTCGAGAATCAGGCCGCTGCCGTTGCGGGCGAGTGCTGCGAGCGTTGGCCGGAGGCGGTCGAGTGCGGCCGCAGCAGCGTGATCGGCCCGAATGTCGCGGCTGCCATCGGCCCGACGCCGCTCGATGCCATGCAGACCGGCAGCGGCGCCGCGCCATGGCCGAAACAGTCGGTCGAGCTCGTGCAACGGGCGACCGCTGACCAGCGCCAAGGCGCCGCCGCGCTGCTGCGCCAGCTTGCCCAAGAGCGCCGGCAGCGCGGACGGGACTTGGACGCGATCGGGTCGCTCGGCGATTTCCAGCAAGGTTCCATCGACATCGAGGAACAATGCCGCGTCAGAATCGAGCGGCGGCGGTGCCGGAACAACCCGCGGCAACCCTCCGCCCGTCAAAAAACTGTCCGTTGTGCGATGCACATCAAGCCCCAGCCGAGCCTCATTCAACCGCCTGATCCGGCCTTGAATCCACAGCGATGCCAGCGGTTTCGAAAAAACCGCCTTGACATCGCGGCGAAACGCATTAGATTGTGCAGTGCGGTAACGATCGCCGGTTGCGGTGTTACCGTACGTCTTCTAGGCGTTTCCTCCCTAAACTTGGGCCGCGCTATGCTGCGGCCCATTTTTTTGCGCCACATTCCAATTTGCCGCCACGTCCGGGTTGGCAGAGTCCGGGTTGGCACAGATCGGTGGGAACTGCCGTTCACCGGCCAGCGCCGCGTCCGGCTCGAGATCGGGCAGCGGTGCTAGCTCGCGATAGATCGGAGCGAAGTCGGGCCGCGTCGCCGCGAACAGCTGCGCGAAACCGTCGATGACGAAATAGGTGTCCTGAAACCGGTCGATGCGGTAGCGCGTGCGCATGACCCGTCGTAAGTCAAACCCGATCCGCAGCGGCCGCGGATCGTCGAGGCAATAGATCGATTCGCCGGCTGACGACAGAATCCCCGAGCCGTAGATGCGCAAGCCTTCCGGCGTCGCGATCAGCCCGAACTCGACCGTGTACCAGTAGAGTCGCGCCAGGCGCTGCAGGTGCCCGAGCCCCTGCGCCTTCAGCCCGCCCTCGCCATAGGCCTGCATGTAATCGGCGAAAATCGGGTTCATCAGCAGCGGCACATGGCCGCAAATGTCGTGAAAGACATCCGGTTCCTGCAGATAGTCGAGCTGGTCGCGGCGGCGGATAAAGCAGGTCGATGGGAAGCGGCGGCGCGCCAGATGGGCAAAAAACACGGCGTCGGGCACTAGCCCCGGCACCGCCACGATCCGCCATCCGGTGGCGCGCTCAAGGGTGTCGCTCAGCGAGCGAAAATCCGGGATGCCGCCCGCCGCGACGCCGAGCCCGCCGAGCCCATCGAGATACTCGCGGCAGGCCCGCCCGACCAGCAGCTTTTGCTGCCGCTCGAACAGCAGCCGCCAAACCGCGTGCTGCTCCTCGGTGTAGCCCGGCCAATCCTGCTCGATTGTGAAATCGGGGGCCACATCCGGCCCGGTCTTGCTCATCGACCTCTCCGCCCCCGCCGCTCCTTAGATGAGCATGACGAGGCTGTCGGTCAATTGCGCGATGGGCGAGCGGAGCCGCGGCGCTCAGCCGCCGGATCTGCCAGGCACTCTTGGGCAGCCAAGCTCAGCCGGGCGATCAGCTCGCCCATCTCGACGGCGAGCCGCTCGAAGCGCGGCTTTCGCCGAAAGCTACGCTCGTCCATATAGAGCGCGCGATTGATCTCGATCTGCAAGGCGTGGCGGCGCCGTTGCGGCTCGCCATAATGATCGGTGGTGAACCCGCCCGCATAGGGCGCATTGATCGCGACCGCAAAGCCGCGCCCAGCCAGAAACCGGCGGGCAGCTTCGAGGATCGCCGGGGCGCAGGCGGTCCCGTGGCAATCGCCGAGGACGATGTCGGCCCCGTCGCGCCCGCATGCCGAGCCGGCGGCCGACGGCATCGAATGGCAATCGAGCAACAGATAGCCGCCAAACCGCGCCTCGGTCTCCTCGACCAGCCGGCGCAGCGCCCGGTGATAGGGGTGATAGAGCGCATCGATGCGGCGCCGTGCCTCGGCAAAGCATAGTTTTTGTGCGTAGATTTCCTCGCCGCTGGCAACGATGCGGGCGATCGTGCCCAAGCCCATGCGCACCCGCGGCGAGCAGGCGTTGACAAACCTCGGCAATGGGTCGGAGAACATCCCCGGATCGAGCTCGTAAGCCTCGCGGTTAACATCCAGATAGGCGCGCGGGAACCGCGCCGATAGCAGCGGCGCGCCACGACTGGGAGCGGTGGCGAACAGCTCGTCGACAAAGCTGTCCTCGGACCGCCGCAGCGACACCGCATCGAGCCTGGAAGCGGCAACAAACTCGGCCGGATAATCGGAGCCGCTGTGCGGCGAGGCAAGGATCAGCGGCAGCCTCTGCGAGCCCGGCCGCTGCAAAGCGATAATCCCGCACGAAAGCTCGCCATCCATGCGCCAAGCTTAGTGCGCCGGCATCGGCCTGTCACCAGCGAGAGGGGTGCGGAAAGCCGCGAATTCCGATGCCATCCAGTCGTGCGAGCCAGGTGGATGACTCCGGGGTGTTCGCCCGGAAGCCTCCTACCGCACCCGCGGTCAGTTCACCCGACGCTGCGCAAACTCCAGCCTGAGCCGATGTGCGCGAATTGCCCTCGCGAGGGGTTGGTCAGGGCTCGTCTGGATTTGGCCAATCTTCCTTGAGGATCGCGAACAGCAGGTGATCCTGCCATTTACCTTCGATGCACAGATATTGGCGGGCGTGCCCCTCCTGATGGAAACCGGCTCGGAGCAGCAGGGCCTGGCTCGGAATGTTGGTCGGCAGGCAGGCGGCTTCGACCCGGTGCAGATGCAGCCGCTCAAATGAAAATTCGAGGATCAGCGGCAAGGCAGCGGTCATATATCCTTGACGGGCATAGGGCTCGCCGACCCAGTAGCCGAGGCTCGCGGTTTCCGACACGCCGCGACGCACATTCGACAAGCCGATCCCGCCAACCAGCGTCTCGTCATGCGCGTAGATGAAAAAATTGTAGGCCTGATCGGTCCGCCAATCCTCGGCGTAGCGGGCGATGCGCCAGCGAAAGCTGAGCCGCGACAACGCATCGGGCGGCCAGCTCGGCTCCCAAGGCTCGAGGAAGCGGCGCGAGCGGGCGCGCAGGCTCGCCCATGCTTCCCAGTCGCCGCGCTCGGGCGCACGCAGAAAAACCCGCTCGCCGATTAGCCGGAACGGGCCCGACCGGGTCAGAAACAGCCGCGGAAAGGATTTGCGCTGCGGCGCCATCGCCCGGGCGCCGTCAGGCGGCGAGCCGCGCCTGGACGCGGCTGAACTCTTCGAGCCGGCTGAGCGGCCCCAGCGCCGTCATCGTCGGCGGCCCGGTGCGCCAGCGCGCGACGACGCGCCCGATCGCGGCATCGTCGACCGCTTCGATCCGATGCACGACCTCGCTCGGATCGAACGGGGTGCCGTGGATCAACAGATGTTGCGCCAATTGCTCGCAGCGCGCCGAGGTGCTTTCGAGCGACATCAAAAGGCCCGCCTTCATCTGGCTTTTGGCGCGCGCCAATTCGGTCACGCTGAGCCCGTCTTCGAGCTTGCGCGCCGCTTCGCACAAGGCCGGCACCAATTCGGCCGCCTCGTCCTCGCCGGTTCCGGCATAAACCCCGAACAAACCGCCATCGCGATAGCTGTGGGCGAAAGAATGGATCGTGTAGACCAACCCCCGTTTCTCGCGGATCTCCTGAAACAGGCGGGACGACATACCGCCGCCAAACGCGGTCGACAGCACCGAGGCCGCATAAAAATCGGGGTCGCCGAGGGTCACCCCGGGAAATCCCAAGAGCAGGTGCAGCTGCTCGAGGTCGCGCTCCTCGCGCCGGTCGCCGCCGGCGTAGCTCGCCGGCTCGGTGGTGGCCGGGCGTTCGGCTGGAACATCGCGCAAGAGCTGTTCGGCCAATGCCGCGATCCGGTCGTGGTCGAGATTGCCGGCCGCGGCCAGCACCATCCGCCGCGCGCCGTAATGATCGCGCAGATAGGCGGTGACCTCGTTGCGCCCGAGCCGGCGGATGATCTCGGGCCGGCCCAGGACCGGCCGCCCCATCGCCTGGTCGGGATAGGCGCATTCCTGAAAATGGTCGAAGATGATGTCGTCGGGGGTGTCGTTGGCCTGGCCGATCTCCTGCAGGATCACGGTGCGCTCGCGCTCCATCTCCTCCGGCTCGAAGGTCGAGTGCTGCAGGATGTCGGCGAGGATGTCGAGCGCCAGCGGCACATCCTCCTTCAGCACCTTGGCGTAATACGCCGTGCTCTCGCGCGAGGTGTAGGCGTTGAGGTGGCCGCCCACCGCCTCGATCTCCTCGGCGATGGCGAGCGCCGAGCGCCGCTCGGTGCCCTTGAACGCCATGTGCTCGAGAAAATGGGCGACGCCGTTGATCGCCGCCGGCTCGTGCCGCGTCCCGACATCGACCCAGATGCCGAGCGAGACCGTGTCGACGGTGTCGATCCGATCGGTCGCGATCCGCAACCCATTCTCCAGCGCCGAAACCCGTATGGTCATGCTGCTGCTCCCGCGCGCCGTGCATGGGCGCGAATAAACCCGCTCACCGCGGCGACATCGTTGGCCAGCACCGTTGTTCGCTCGCGCTTGTCGAAGAGCGCAGCGAGCGCCGGCGGCGGCGCCGGGCGAATGCCGGTCGCGCGCTCGACGGCATCGGGAAATTTGGCCGGATGCGCGGTGGCCAGCGCCACCATTGGCGCCGCTTCGATCGGCGCCTGATCCGCTCGCGCGGCGAGCTCGGCGCGGGCGGCGGCGACCGCGACGGCGGTATGAGGATCGATCAGCTTTCCCGAGCGGGCATAGGTGTCGCCGATAGTCTGCATGGTCAGAGTGTCGTCGATTTTACGGGCGGAAAACAAGCGACGCGCCGCGCGCCACGCCTGCTCGTCGGCCGGTAGGCTGCCGCGGCTGCGAAAGATGTGCATCGCCTCGGCGACGGCGGCGCCGCTATGGCCCTTCAATTCGAACAGCAGCCGCTCGAAATTGCTCGACACCTGGATATCCATGCTCGGGCTCAGGCTCGGCTCGACCGGGGCGATAGCCATCTCGCCGCCGGCGATATAGCGGGCGAGGATATCGTTGCGGTTGGTCCCGATCACCAGCCGCTCGATCGGCAGCCCAATCCGGCGGGCCATGTGCGCCGGCATAGACGTTGCCGAAATTGCCGGTCGGCACGCTGAACGACACCGGCCGGCCCGGCGCGCCAAGCGCTGCGGCCGCGGCGAAATAGTATACGATCTGGGCGGCGATCCGCGCCCAATTGATCGAGTTGACCGCGGCGAGGTTCAGCCCTTCGCGCAACTGGGCGTCGGCGAACAGCGCTTTGACCAGGTCCTGGCAATCGTCAAACGTGCCCTCGATCGCGATCGCATGGGCATTTGCCGACTCGACCGTCGTCATTTGCCGCCGCTGCGTCTCGGAAATGCGCCCGTGCGGGTAGAGCATGAAAATGTCGATCGCGGCGCGGTCGCGGCAGGCCTCGATCGCCGCCGAGCCCGTATCGCCCGAGGTCGCGCCGATGATCGTCACCTGCTCGCCCCGCCTTTCCAGCACTGTGTCGAACAGCCGGCCAACCAGCTGCAGCGCCAGATCCTTGAAGGCGAGGGTCGGCCCGTGAAACAGCTCCAACAACCACAGCTGCTCGTCGAGCTGGACCAGCGGCGCCACCGCCCGGTGCGCGAAATTGCCATAGGCGGTGGCCGTCAGCGACCGCCATTCGGCAGCGGAAAATGCATCGCCGGCGAACAGCGCCATGATCGGGGCAGCCAGCTCGGCATAGGGCAGGCCGGCATACCCGCGCATGGTTTCGGCAGCGAGCGCGGGCAAATTGTCCGGCACATAGAGCCCGCCATCCGGGGCGAGGCCGGCGAGGAGCACGTCCTCGAACGAATGTGTCCGGGGCTGCCGCCGCGGGTCGCGGGTGCTGATGTAGCGCACGGTGTCGGCTGCAAGCGGCATGGTCGGAACCTATCTTCCCGCCCGCGCCACTGCAACCGCGTGTGCTCGCCCGGCGGCCAGGAGCATGACTTAAGGGTTGCATCGGGCGGCTGAAATCTGTTCCGTGGCGCGGGCGTCCGGGCCGCGCCCGCGGCTGCTGCTCTCCTCGGTCGGCGGTACAGAGAGAACCATGCGGGTGTTGGTCGGGTTTTATCTGGTCATCGGGATCGTGCTGCTGGCGATCGGGTTTCTGCTGCCCGGCCCGTGCCCGAACCGAAACACCGACGTCGTCAGCAACGTCGTCTTTGTGCTGACTTGGCCGGTCGGACTCTATGCCGAAGTTTACCACGGGCAATTGTCGGTCGAGGAGTGGCTGCACGCGCAAGCCTGCGAAGCCGGCGACGGGCTGGGGGCCAAAAAGATTTAGGCTTGGCCGAGCCCAAATTCGGGCCCGGCGCGGGCGCGCAATTCCTCGCCGAGCGCCGCGCCGACCGCTTCGGCCTCTGCTATAGGCCCCGAGCGCCGGCCGCGGATTTCGGCGCTGCCGTCCGGGGTCAGCAGCAATCCCTCAATGGTCAGCCATTCCCTGTCGAGCCGGGCGAAACCGGCGATCGGGGTGTGGCAGGAGCCGTCGAGCACCGCCAGCATCGCCCGCTCGGCTCCGGCGCAGGCGGCGCTGCGCGGATCGTGCAGCGGGGCCAGCAGCTGACGCATCACCGCGTCGCAGACACGGCATTCGACCGCGAGCGCGCCTTGGCCGACCGCCGGCAGCATGATCTCGGGCGGCAGGATCTCCGTGGCGAGATGGGCAAGGCCGATCCGTTCGAGCCCGCACAGCGCCAAGAGGGTGGCGTCGACCTCGCCCGCCTCAAGCTTGGCGATGCGGGTGTTGGCGTTGCCGCGCAACGGCACGATGCGGAAATCGGGCCGCCGCCGCAGCAGCTGGGCCTGGCGGCGCAACGACGCGGTGCCGACGACGGCGCCTGTTGGCAGTTGATCGAGGCTGGCGGCATGCGGCGACAGGAACGCGTCACGCGGGTCGTCGCGCGGCAGCACGCAGGCGATCTCGACCCCGTCCGGCAGCCAGGTTTCGAGGTCCTTCAGCGAATGCACCGCGAGATCGATATGGCCCCCGATCAGCGCAGCGTCGATCTCCTTGGCGAACAGCCCCTTGCCGCCGATCTCAGCGAGACGCCGGTCCTGCACTCGGTCGCCGGTGGTGCGGATCGTGACAATCGCGACCGCATCGGCGGCGGCCAATTCGGGGTGCGCAGCCGCGAGCCGCTCGCGGACGAGCCCGGTCTGGCGCAGCGCCATCGGGCTGCCGCGGGTGCCGATGCGCAACGGGCGGGACGACGCGGGCATGATTTCCCTTCTTTACTCTATCGGCCCATTCCTTCCAACCGAGCGGCGGCGATACCCGATTTTCGTAACAAACGGCGCTCAACGATCGGCAGAAGGTAATTTTTTGGATGGCGTGAAGCAGATCACACCGCGGCGGCTCAAAAGCGTGCTGGGCTTAGCTTGAGCCAGAAGCGCCATAGAGAACGCTCTGGTCCCCGGCCGCACGGAGGGCACATGCGCATCCTGTCCTCGCTTTCCCCGCGCACCATTGTGCGACAGCTCCGAGAGGGAGAGGAATCCTCCACTTTCGAGCGGCTGGGCCGTTCGCGGCATGTCGCGGACCTGCGGCTGATCTTTTCCGTCACGCTGTTCATCATGATCGCGGCGTCGATCCTCGCCTTGCTGTTCTGTTTCGAGCACGAGGTAATGAGCAATTGGAAGAGCATCAAAACGAGCCGAAGTGGCTGGATTTGGCCGCAGCTCGTCTTTTCCGCGATCGGCGACAGCGGCGCGTTCATCGGCGCGGTGGGAGCGGTGGGCTGCGGCGTGCTCACCTGGACTTATCAGACCGGCAGCGCCCGTCTTGGGGTGGTCGACCTGTTCGCCTGCGAAATCGCCACCCTCTGCCGCGTCGCCGCCGTGGTCGATATGGTGCCGCGCTACACCAGGCTGTTTCGCACCGGGCCGCAGATCGCACAGGCGCCGGGCATCGACGGCGAAATGCCGACCGATCTCCGCCATTTCACCTCGCAGGAAAGCTATTTTCCGGTATTCGATTCTTCTGTGAAGGACCTGCAGCAATTGGAAGCTGACGTGGTCGAAAACGTGACCGCATTTTATACCTATATGAAAGTAATGCGGGAACTCGCTGCGAAAGCTGGCGGACATCCCGCCGACCGCAAATGACACCGGCGACAGCTGGCATCGCGCCGTCTGCAACGTGATCTACATGCAGTTCCTCGCGTTGGAGAGCGCCCGCAAGGCGGTCGCCGATCTGGTCGAGTTCGAGCCGACCAAGGCCGAGAATGTGTTGACAATCCTTTTGAGCGAACTGGTGGCCTACGGCTTTCTGCGCGAGCAGTTCGAGGGCCAGTTGAAACAACGCCTGCTGGAAGCACGGGAGGGGCACTATCGCCGCGCCATTCCCGAGCTATACCGAAGGGTGACGGTCGGCACGGGCCCTCGATGGGACAGAGCACGGCACATCGCGGTGGATGTGATGCAGCAATATGCCGAGACCTTTTCGGCGGTTCCGCCATCCGTTCGCGCACCGGAACTGGTCTGAAAAAGCTGGCTGCTGCCCGCGGTCTTACCCGCACAGATTCGCAGGAATGGCGGGTCATCCACCTGGCAGCAGCGGCAAGGTGTGAGTCAGCGCGAGCCAGAAGACGGCAAAGCCGATCGAGGCGATCGCGATCGGCGCCCCGGCGCGGGAGTGCTCGGCAAAGCCGAGCCGCACCCCCATCCGCTCCGCCCGCTCAGCGATCAGCACATTGGTCAGGCTGCCGGTCAGCAGCAGATTGCCGGCGAGGCTTAAGAGCAGCGCCAGCGCATAGAGGGCGCCCGGCGGTGCGGTCGGCCACAATTGCAGCAGCAGCATCGAGGCCCCGACGCCGCCGATGGCGTTGCTGGCGATGAGGCTGAACGGGGTCAGCAGCAAGAGGTTGTCGGGCAAGAGGCGATGGCCGGTCAGGAAGCCGAGCAATGGCCCGGCAACGCCGGCTTGGTTCAGCGCCCCGGTGATCGCAAACAGACATGAGACCAACAGCAGCAGCGGCCAATCGACGGCGGCGATCATCGTGCGGCTGGTGATCTTGCGGTTGGCGAGCAGCAGTGCGGCAATGATCAAGGCACCGGTCTCGCGCGGCAATGGCGTGGCGAACAGCACCAACAGCGCCAGCACCGCCGCCAAACCTTTGATCGTCTGGTTGCGGTCGAACGGGCGGGCGGCGAGCGACGGCGGCGGGCCGGTCCCCGGCGGCGGGCTCAACACGATGCGCCGATGCCATTGCAGCCACACGACGGCGAACACCACCAGCAGTGCGAACAGCGCCGGGACCGCGCAAACGCCGAGAAACGCATAGAAATTAAGCCGCCCGAGCGAGCCGATCAGGATGTTCTGCGGATTGCCGATCAGGGTCGCGGCCGAGCCGGCGTTGGTGGCGGCGGCGAGCGCTATGACCAGCGGGCGCGGATCGAGGCCGCGCGCCTGCGCGCCGGCGATCAAGAGCGGGGCGATCGCGATGATGACGATGTCGCTGGCCAGCACCGCCGACAGAGCGCCGGCGATGGCGACGGTCAGCCCGAGCAAGGCCGCGATCCCGCGCGGCGTGTCGGTGATCGTCCTCGCGCACAGATCGACAAAGCCCGATTGGGCGAACTGGGCCGAGATGATCATCATCGCGAACAGAAACGCGATCGTCGGCATGTCGATGTCGCTGCCGAAATCGTCGAGCGTCATCTGCCCGCTCGCCAGCAGCGCGATGACCGCGAGCAATGCGATCCCGGTGCGATCGACCTGGAGCCAGGCGATTCGCCCGGCCGCCATGCCGGCATAGGTCAGGATCAGAACGAGAAGAACGATCGCGGCGTGCATCGGGACAGCCAAGCGACGAGCACGGCATCATAACCGCAAGCCCGCGGCCGCCCGCTATCGCTCGCTCCGCCGGCCACTGGCTATCGCGCCACACGTGGCTCTTTGCCGCACGCTGCGCGCAGGCACCTCCTGGCTCTTGGAGCGGCAGCGCGCACCAGCGGCCAAAGCTGCATCTGAGCGACGCTGCTGCTATATGGTTATCCTATGCCCGAACCCGCCATTCTTACGCCCCCACGGACGCAAACAGCCGATTATCTCGGGGCGCTCAACGCGGCGCAGCGGCGCGCGGTCGAGGCGGTCGATGGCCCGGTTCTGGTGCTGGCCGGCGCCGGCACCGGCAAGACTCGGGTGCTGACCGCAAGGCTCGCCCATATCCTTGCCACCCGCCGGGCGTTTCCGTCCGAATTGCTGGCGGTCACTTTTACCAACAAGGCGGCGCGCGAGATGCGCCAACGGCTCGAGGCGATGATCGGCCACGCCGCCGACTCGGTCTGGCTCGGCACCTTTCACGCCATCGCGGCGCGCATCCTGCGCCGCCACGCCGAAGCGGTCGGGCTCAAATCGAGCTTTACGATCCTCGACGCCGACGACCAGATCCGCCTGTTGAAGCAAATCCTGCAGGCCGAGGACATCGACGAGCGGCGCTGGCCGGCCCGCGTGCTGCTAGGGGTGATCCAGCGCTGGAAGGACCGCGGCCTCGGACCCGACAAGGTCTCGCGCGCTGACGCCGACAGCTTTGCCGAGGGCCGCGCAATCACACTTTACCAGCGCTATCAGGAGCGGCTTCAAACCGTCAACGCCGTCGATTTCGGCGACCTTCTGCTGCACAACCTCGCGCTCTTCACACAAAACCCCGAAATCCTCGCCGACTATCACCGGCGCTTTCGCTATCTGCTGGTTGACGAGTACCAGGACACCAACGTCGCTCAGTATCTGTGGCTGCGACTGTTGGCCCAGGCGCGCCGCAATCTGTGCTGCGTCGGCGACGACGACCAGTCGATCTACAGCTGGCGCGGCGCCGAGATCGGCAACATCCTGCGCTTCGAGACCGATTTCCCCGGCGCCGCGGTAATCCGGCTCGAGGAAAACTATCGTTCGACCTCGCGCATTCTCGGCGCCGCGGCGGGGATGATCGCGCACAACCGAGGCCGGCTCGGCAAGACCCTGTGGACCCAGGCCGGCGACGGCGACAAGGTGATCGTGCGCGCGCTGTGGGACGCCGAGGAGGAGGCGCGCTGGGTCGGCGACGAGATCGAGGCCTTGCAGCGCAAGAACCATGCGCTGAGCGAGATCGCGATCCTGGTGCGTGCCGGGTTCCAGACCCGCGAGTTCGAGGAGCGCTTCATCGCGCTGGCCCTGCCGTATCGCGTGATCGGCGGACCGCGTTTTTACGAGCGCCAGGAGATCCGCGACGCGCTCGCCTATCTGCGGCTCGTCGCCCAGCCGGCCGACGATCTCGCCTTCGAGCGCATCCTCAACACACCGCGCCGCGGCATCGGCAGCGCCACCTTGCAGCAGCTGCACGGCTTGGCGCGCGACGAGCGGCTGCCATTGGTCGAGGCGGCGCGGGGGCTGATCGCCGGCGACCGGCTGCGGCCCGCGGCGCGCAACGCGCTCGCTGGCTTTGTCCGGGCGCTCGATCGCTGGTGCGAGGAGGCCGGGCGCGTCGCGCACACCGATCTGGTGCAGGTCGTGCTCGACGAATCCGGCTACACCGGCGATGTGGCAGGCCGACCGCTCGCCCGACGCCGCCGGCCGTCTCGAAAACCTGAAGGAGCTGGTCGTGGCGATGGCCGAGTTCGAAAATCTCGGCGGGTTTCTCGAGCATGTCAGCCTGGTCATGGACAACGCCGCCGATGCCGGCGGCGACATGGTCAATCTGATGACCCTGCACAGCGCCAAGGGGCTCGAATTCGACACTGTGTTTCTGCCGGGCTGGGAGGACGGGCTGTTCCCGAGCCAGCGCGCAATGGAGGAGAACGGGCTCGCGGCACTCGAAGAGGAGCGCCGGCTCGCTTATGTCGGGCTGACTCGCGCGCGCCACCGAGGCTATGTCTCGTTCGCCGCCAACCGCCGCATCCACGGCCAGTGGCAGAGTGCTATGCGCTCGCGCTTTGTCGACGAGTTGCCGGCCGAGCACATCGAGATCGTCGCCGAGCCCGGGCTGCAGCCCGGCGCCGCGCGCTCTGCCGCCTATGCGGGCGGATGGGGCGGCGCCGTCGATCTGCCGAACGCGGGTGCGAACGCCTCTTGGGCGGAGCGGCGGCGGCCAATTCTGATCGAGGCCGGGCCGGTTCCCCGGCGCGGCGCCGAGATCCGCCGGGTCGGCGGCTTTGCGGTCGGCGAGCGCGTGTTTCACCAGAAATTCGGCTACGGCACGATCACCGCGGTCGAGGACAACAAGCTCGCCATCCATTTCGAGCACGCCGGCGACAAAAATGTCATGGACGCCTTTGTCGAACACGCCTGACCCGACACCGCGGCTTTTCCCTATGCCGCAAGCGACGGAGACGTAGGGTGTGTGTGGACCGCCCTGTTGGTGCAAGGGGCGGGGAGAAAGAACTGCGGTGCTGTGCGGTTGCCGCCGCGACGCTACGGGGCTAGCCTAATCGTCGGCACAAGGCGGAGGAGAAAATGCGCGAACGAGCGTTTGTCCGCGAGGTGGGCCTGCGCGATGGGTTGCAGAGCATCGCCGAGATCCTGCCGACCGCGGCGAAGCTGGCCTGGCTCGACGCCGAGCATGCGGCCGGCGTGCGCGAGATCGAGGTCAGCTCGTTCGTGCCGCCCAAATTATTGCCGCAGCTCGCCGACGCCGAGGCGGTGGTGCGCCACGCGCTGGGGCTGCCCGGGCTCACCGTGTCGGCGCTGATCCCGAACCTCAAAGGCGCCGAACGCGGTCTGGCGCTGGGCGTGCACGAGATGAATTTCGTGCTGTCGGTGAGCGAAGGGCACAACCGCGCCAATGTCCGCCGCACCACCACCGAGTCGGTCGAGGATTTCCGCCGGGTGGTCGCGCTGTGCCATACCGCCCCGGCCGAGACCCGGCCGCGCGTCGCCTGCGGGCTCGCCACCGCCTTTGGCTGCACAATCGAAGGAGATGTTGACGAGGAGCGGGTGCGGCGCATCGCGGTCGAGGTGGGCGAGGCCGGGGCCGACGCGATCATCCTCGCCGACACGGTCGGATACGGCCAGCCGGCCGCGGTCGAGCGGGTGTTTCGCCGAGTTATAGCCGATGTCTCGCCGTTGCCGGTCGCCGGCCATTTTCACGATACACGCGGGCTCGGCCTCGCCAATGTTCTGGCGGCGCTGAACGCCGGCGCGCGCGCCTTTGACGCCTCGCTCGGAGGATTGGGCGGCTGCCCCTATGCGCCGGGCGCCACCGGCAACATCGTTACCGAGGATTTGGCCTTTATGCTCGAAGCGATAGGCTTTGACACCGGCATCGACCTCGACCGCCTGGTCAAGGTGCGCGACCTGGTGCACGCCGCCTTGCCCAACGTCGTGCAGCACGGCGCCATCGCCAAAGCCGGCCTGCCCAAGAATTTCCACGCAGTCCCGACCGCGCAGGCGGCGGAGTAAGAGCTCGCACATCGTCATTCCGGGGCGGCCCGCAGGGACGGGCCCGGAACCTAAGCACACCGGCTCGGGTGAGTGGGTTCGATCGATGCCAATATTCCGGCTGCCGTGTTCTGGGGTTCCGGGCTCGCAGCTCTGCCGCGCCCCGGAATGACGGACATGGTTGCCGAGCGACGAGGAGGGAAAAGCATGGCCGAGCAGCCGATTTCGCGAGAACGCTTTACGGTTCTGGTCGAGCGCGCCGGGCTGCGGCTGACCTCGGAGCAGTTTGAGGAATTGCGGCAGGCCTATCCCTATGTCGAGCGCATGCAGCGGAGCGTGCGGCGGGCGCGCGACCGGGCGGCCGAGCCGGCGCATATCTTTGTCCACCCGAGAGCGTGAGGAACGGCGATGGACCCGACCCAGCTGACCATTGCCGACGCCAGCCGCGCCATCGCCGACGGGAGCCTGTCGCCGGTCGCGCTGACCGAGGCTTATCTCGAACGCATCGCCGCCCTCGACAGCGAGCTGCACAGCTATGTGCTGGTGCTGCGCGACCAGGCCCTGGCCGCCGCCCGCGAGCGTGCCGCCGGGCGCGGCCATAGCGCCTTGCACGGCATCCCGATCGGGCTCAAGGACATCTACAAGACCCGCGGCACCCGCACCACGGCGGGCTCGCGGCGCTATCTCGACCATGTGCCAGACGAGGACGCCGAGACCTGGGTGCGGCTACGCGACGCCGGGGCGATCCTGCTCGGCAAGCAGGAGACCCACGAGTTCGCGATCGGCGGGCCGGATTTCACCCTGCCGTTCGAGCCGGCGCGCAACCCGTGGAACACCGCGCATTACCCGGCCGGGTCGTCGAGCGGCTCGGCGGTCGCGGTGGCGGCGGGCCTATGCGCGGCGGCGATGGGGTCCGACACCGGCGGCTCGATCCGCGGCCCGGCCGCCTATTGCGGCATCGTCGGGCTGAAGCCGACCTATGGCCGGGTCAGCCGCCGCGGTGTCTTTCCATTGAGCTACACGCTCGACCATTGCGGCCCGTTGACCCGGACCGTCGAGGACTGCGCGATCATGATGCAGGCCTTGGCCGGCTATGATCGGCAGGATCCAGCCTCGGCTGATGTCCCGGTCCCGGATTACCGGGCGGCGCTGACGACGCGGCTCGACGGGCTGACGATCGGGGTCGTGCGCCATTTCCATGAGCACGACGCGGTCGCCGATTTCGGCCCCGACAATGCGCCGAGCGCCGTCTACACCGCCGCCTTCGACGCCGCCTGCCGGACCCTGGAGAGCCTCGGCGCGCGTCTCGTCGATCTCAAATTGTCGCCGCTCGTTGATTATGCCGACGCCAACCGGCTGATCATGCTGGCCGAAGCCTATGCGCTGCACGAAAAGGATTTTCAGGAGCGCCCGCAGGATTTCGGCCATCACATGTTCGCCCGCATCGCGCTCGGCGCGTTTCTCTCCGCCGCCGATTATGTCGAAGCGGTGCGGCAGCGGCGCGAGCTGTGCCTCGAATTTGCCCGCGCGCTCGAAGGGGTCGATGTCGCGGTCTCGGCCAACGCCACCGGCCCGGCGCCGCGGATCGACTCGCTGCCGGTGTTCGGGACCTTCGAGCGGGCTTCCTACACCGGCCCCTACAATCTGACCGGCAGCCCGGCCTTGTCGGTGCCGATTGGCTTCGAAAGCGGGCTGCCGCTCGCCTTTCAGATCGCCGGCAAGCCGTTCGACGAGGCCGGCGTCATGCGCGTCGGCCACGCCTTCGAGCAGGCGACGGAGTTCCATCGGCGGCGCCCTGCGATCGCCGCGCCGCTTCCCGGCAGTTGAGAGGACGGAAATGCCTGCAACCGGCTATATCCACCCCGAGTTTTTGATCGACACCGAGACCCTGGAGCGCCGGCTCGGCGACCCTGATCTGCGCGTGTTCGACTGCACGATCCATCTGATCCCCGATCCGAAAACGACTTATCAGGTCGTGCCGGGGCGGGCCGATTTCGAACAGGGCCATATCCCGGGCGCGCAATTCGTCGATCTGCAGGCCGATCTGTCGGATAACGCCCACCGCTTGCGCTTTATGAAGCCGCCGGCCGCGGCGTTTGCGGCGGCGATGAGCCGGCTCGGGATCGGCGAGGGGGCGCGGGTCGTGTGCTACAGCACGACGACGCCGCAATGGGCGACGCGAGTGTGGTGGCTGTTGCGTGTTTTCGGCTTCGATAACGCCGCGGTGCTTGACGGCGGGTGGCAGAAATGGCGCCGGGAGGGGCGGCCGGTCGAGACCGGGCCGGCGAAGCCTCGCCCGCCGGAGCATTTTGTCGTGCGCGAGGAGCGCCCGCTGATGGTCGGCAAGGAGGAGGTGCTGCGCGCGGTCGGCGACGGTGCCGTGTGCACTTTGAACGCGCTCTTGCCGGAGCAGCACGCCGGCACCGGCGGCAACCGATATGGCAGGCCCGGTCGGATCAGGGGCAGCGTCAACCTACCGGCGGCGCGGCTGATCGACCCGGCGACCGGCCAATTTCTTCCGCCGGCCGAGCTGCGCCGGCGTTTCGAGGGCGTCGGGGCCTTCGACAAGGAGGTCATCACCTATTGCGGCGGCGGCATCGCCGCCAGCGCCGACGCCTTCGCGCTGGTCATGCTCGGCCACGACCGCGTCAAGCTTTACGACGCCTCGATGAGCGAGTGGGCGACCGACCCGTCGCTGCCGATGGAAACCGGATAGGCGCGGGCCGGCTCGGCGCGCCGCGCGGCGAAAATCGCGTCCCCGTATACATCTTGCAACAATCTTTGTGTTGTAGGGTTGGCTGACGCCGAGCGACAGTGACAGATGTCGCGCTTTTCCGCTTCGAGCCGCCGATGAGCCAACCAGGTTTCGCCGCCATCGTCCTCGCCGCCGGCAGCGGCACGCGCATGAAATCGGCGCTGCCCAAGGTCATGCATTCGGTCGCCGGCCGGCCGATGATCGCGCATCTGCTCGATGCGCTGCGCCCGCTGGCGCCGGCGGCGACCGTTGTCGTGATCGGGCCGTGCATGGAGGCCGTAGCACACCTCGTCGAGCCGGCGGACAGCGTCGTTCAGGATCCGCCGCTCGGCACCGGCGACGCGGTGCGCGTCGGTCTTGGCGCGCTCGGCGAGCGCCTCGCGCCGCGCGGTGCGATCGAGGATGTGCTGGTATTGCTCGGCGACGCCGCGCTGCTGACCACGGACACATTGTCGGCGCTGCTGGCCGAGCGGCGTCGGACCGAGGCGGCGGTGTTGGTCGCGGCGCTGCGGCCGGACGACCCCGGCGCTTACGGCCGGCTCGTCCTCGCCCCCGACGGCGGGCTAGAGCGTATCGTCGAGGCGGCCGATGCCTCGGTGCCAGAGCTGGCGATCCCGCTCGTCAATGGCGGCATCATGGCGATTGCCGCGCGGCACGCGGCGGGGCTTGTCGCGGCGCTCGATCGCAACAATGCAAAGGGCGAATTCTACCTGACCGACATCGTCGCCGTCGCCCGTTGCCGCGGGCTCACATGCCGTGCAATCGAGGTGCCGGTCGATCAGCCGATCGGGATCGACAGCCGCGCCGATCTGGCCGCGGCCGAGGCGGTAATGCAGCGCCGGCTGCGCAATGCGGCAATGGCCGGCGGGGTCACCCTGACGGCGCCCGAAACCGTGTTTCTCAGCGCCGACACCCGGCTCGGGCGCGATGTCGTGATCGAGCCGAACGTCACCTTCGGCCCCGGCGTCACAATCGGCGATGGTGCGCGCATCCGCTCGTTCTGCCATATCGAGGGTGCGGTGATCGGGCCGGGCGCCATCGTCGGGCCGTTCGCGCGGCTGCGCCCCGGGGCGGTGCTCGAGACCGGGGTGCATGTCGGCAACTTTGTCGAGATCAAGGAGGCGCGGCTCGGCGCCGGGGCCAAGGCCAGCCACCTTTCCTATATCGGCGACAGCACGGTCGGGGCGGGCGTTAATATCGGCGCCGGGACGATCACCTGCAATTACGATGGCGTCAGCAAGCACCGCACCACAATCGGCGAGGGTGCCTTTATCGGCTCGAACACCGCGCTGGTGGCCCCGGTCACGGTCGGCGCCGGCGCGATTGTCGCCGCCGGCAGCGTCGTCACCCACGACGTCCCGGCCGACGCGCTGACCCTCGGCGCGCGGCCAGCAGGTCGATAAGCCCGGCCGCGCGGCCGAGCTCCGCGCCCGGCTACGGAGGAAACCCTGATGTGCGGCATCATCGGCATCATCGCCAAGGGCGCGGTCGCCCCGGGGCTGATCGAAGGGCTGCGCCGGCTCGAATACCGCGGCTATGATTCGGCCGGGATCGCGACCTTGGTCGATGGCCGTATCGAGCGCCGCCGCGCCGAGGGCAAGCTCGAAAACCTCGCCCGCCGGCTTGACCATCAGCCGGTGCAAGGGGCGATCGGCATCGGCCACACCCGCTGGGCGACCCACGGCCTGCCGACCGAAACCAACGCGCATCCGATCGCCACCGACCGGGTCGCCGTCGTCCACAACGGCATCATCGAAAATTTCCAGGCGTTGCGGCGCGAGCTCGAGGCGCTGGGCCACGTCTTTCAGACCGAGACGGACACCGAGGCGGTGGCGATCCTGACGACGCATTTTCTCGCCCAAGGGATGTCGCCGCGCGATGCGGTGGCCAACACCCTGGCGCGGCTCGACGGCGCCTTTGCGCTCGCCTTCCTGTTTGCCGGCGAGCACGATTTACTGATCGGCGCCCGGCGCGGCAGCCCGCTCGCGATCGGCTATGGCGACGGCGAGATGTTCCTCGGCTCCGACGCCTTGGCGTTGGCGCCGCTGACCCGCCGGATCACCTATCTCGACGAGGGCGATTGGGCGGTGGTGACATCGCGCGCCGTGACGATCTTCGATGCCGCCAATCGCGAGGTCGAACGGCCGATCCGCGAATCCGCCGCCTCGGGCGCGCTGATCGGCAAGGGCAATTACCGCCACTTCATGCAAAAGGAGATTTTCGAGCAGCCCGCGGTGATCGGCGACACGGTCAACGCGCTGGTCAACCCGGCGACCCGCACCGTGCATCTGCCCGAGTTGCCGTTTCCCTTGGCCGAGATCGACCGGGTGACCTTGATCGCCTGCGGCACCGCCTACCATGCCTGCATCGTCGCCAAATACTGGCTCGAACGCATCGCCCGGATCTCGGTCGAGACCGACATCGCCTCCGAGTTCCGCTATCGCGCCCCGCCGATGCCGCGCGGCGGGGCGGCGATCTTTGTCTCGCAATCGGGCGAGACCGCCGACACCTTGGCGGCGTTGCGCTATGCCCGCAGCCAGGCGCAGCACATCGTCGCCATCGTCAACCAGCCGGAAAGCTCGATCGCGCGCGAGGCCGATGTCGTCTTGCCGACCCTGGCCGGCCCCGAGATCGGGGTCGCCTCGACCAAGGCGTTCACGACCCAGCTCGCGGTGCTGGCCGCGCTGACCGTGGCGCTGGCGCGCGCACGCGGCGCCATCGGCCACGACCAGGAGGCGAGGCTCGCCGGCTTTTTGAGCGAGATCCCGTCGCGCGCCGCCGAGGTGCTGAACCACGACGAGCGCATCCGCGAGATCGCCGCCACAATTGCTGAGGCCAGGGACGTGCTCTACCTCGGCCGCGGCAGCGCCTTTCCGCTCGCCCTCGAAGGTGCGTTAAAGCTCAAGGAAATCTCCTACATCCACGCCGAGGGCTATGCCGCCGGCGAGATGAAGCACGGTCCGATCGCGCTGATCGATGAGGCCGTGCCGGTTATCGTGCTGGCGCCCAATGACGACCTGTTCGAAAAGACCCTCGCCAATGTCGAGGAGGTCATGGCCCGCGGCGGCCGGGTGGTGATGATCTCGGACGCCGCCGGGGTGGCCCGGCTCGGCGACCGCCTGGCCTTCGGCATCGCCGTGCCGAGCTGCGACCCGTTTGTCGCCCCACTGCTCTACGCAATCCCGATCCAGCTGTTGGCCTATCACGTCGCCGTCCTCAAAGGCACCGACGTCGATCAGCCGCGCAACCTGGCGAAGAGCGTTACCGTGGAGTAGCAGCGCTCTCGGGATCCTCCTCCGCCATCACCTCGGCAAACAGCGCCCGGTCGATATTGCCGCCCGACTGGATCACTGCGACCCGCTTGCCGGCGAGCCGGTCGCGCTCTCGCAGGGCCGCGGCCAACGCTGCGGCGCCAGCGCCCTCGGCAGCATTGTGCGTGTCGGCGAACAATACCCGCATCGCCCGGCGGATCTCCGCCTCGGACACGCTGACCACATCGGCCGCACCGCGGCGGATCACCTCGACCGCTGCCGCATCGGGGACGCGCACGGCCAAGCCGTCGGCGATCGTGTCGGCGGAATTGGTGCTGATGGGAGTACCGGCGGCGAAGGACAGCGCATAGGCGGGCGCCTCCGCAGCGACGACCCCGACGATCTCGGTCGTCAGCCCCAACGCCTCGCGCGCGGCGATCACCCCGGAAATGCCGCTGCCCTGCCCGATCGGCACAAAGACTACATCGAGGTCGGCGACGGCGCGAAACAGCTCTAGCGCGTAGCTCGCCACCCCGCGCACCACCAGCGGGTTGTAGGTGCGCACCAGATGTAGCCCGTCGCGCTCGGCCAACCCGATCGCGTGCTCATAGGCGGCTTGGAAATCGTGGCCCTCCTCGATCAGGGTCGCGCCGAACGCCGCCATCGCCCGGTTCTTCTCGACGCTGTTGCCGTACGGCACCACGACCGTCGCGGCGAGGCCGAGGCGGGAGGCGGCAAAGGCAATGCTCTGCCCGTGGTTGCCGCGGGTCGCGGTCACGACGCCCTGCAGCTGGGGCTCGCGCGCGCCGGACATGGTCGAGATAGACCAGACCTCCGCGCAATTTGAACGAGCCGATCGGCGTGTGGTTTTCGTGCTTGACCCACAATTCGGCCCCGACCCGCCGCGACAACAGCGGCCAGCAATATTGCGGGGTCGGCGGCACGACGCTGCGCACCAGCGCCGCGGCGGCATCGAGAGCGTCGATCGTGTCGAGAGCGGTCATCGCCCGGCGGTTTGCACCGATTTCGCGGCCAGGGCAAGCCTATGCGGCGCGTCCGGGCCGGTCCAGAGGGCGGGGCCCTCACCTTCATGGGCCTTTGACGCATTTGCTCGGGACGAGTTCGGCCGCCTCGTCGCATCCGGCTGCAGACGCGCCGTCGAGGGCCGGCATTCGCGGCTCTTGCCCCGGGCTGTGGGCGGGGTCAGCTAGAGGGCATGGTTCTGTCTGATCCGGATTTGGCGGCGCTCGCGGCCGCAGTGCAGCGTCTGGAACGCCCGGGGTTCGCCGGACGCGTCACGAATCTCGCCGCCAAGCCAGCCGGGCTGGTGGCGCGGGCGTTGCCGGGGCCGGCCGCGGCCGTGGTCGCCAGGGCGGCTGAGCGAGCAATCGCACGGGCGCTGGACGTCGCGATTTACAGCCTGCGCGGCGGATGGTTTGCGGCGGGGCGGCTCGGCGGCGGACGGGTGCACTCGGCCTTGGCGTCGGCCTCGGGCGCGGTCGGCGGCGCCTTTGGCCTGGCCGCGCTGGCGATCGAATTGCCGGTCTCGACAACGATCATGCTGCGCGCCATCGCCGCCATCGCGCAGCAGGAAGGCGAAGATCTGGCCGATCCGCGCACCGCGCTCGCCTGTCTCGAAGTCTTCGCGCTGGGCGGGCCGGCGACGGCCGATGGGGAAGCCGCGGAGACCGGCTATTTCGCGGTGCGCGCGCTGCTCGCCGGCGGTCTCGGGGAGGCGGCCGCGATCGTCGTGGACCGCGGTGCGGCGCATAGCGGGTCGGCGAGCGTCTTGCGCATCCTGGCGCCGATCGTGGCGCGTTTTGGCGCCGTCGTCTCGGAAAAGGCCGCGGCGCAGGCGGTGGCGGTTGTGGGCGCGGTCGGCGGGGCGGCGGTCAACCTCGCCTTTATCGAGCATTTCCAGGAGTTGGCGCGCGGGCATTTCACGGTGCGCCGGCTGGAGCGCGTCTATGGCGCCGAATTGGTGCGCGGCCAATACGACCGGCTGAAAATGGCGCTGCCCGCCGCCTGATGTGCGCAGCATTACGACCATCGGCTAAAATCGACTGTCTGCCGCGAGATTAGCGGCGGTTGCGGCCCGCGCCTCCGCCCCCTTATGCTTGCGCGATAACAAACCGCTCAAGAGCGAAAAAATGGTGAGCCAGACGATTGCCGCCCCGCCGATCGCGAGGGGCGGCGGCTTCAAGGCGATCGGGCTGATCTCGTCCGCTCATTTCGTCGCGCATTTTCACGGTCTGGTGCTGCCGCCGTTGTTCCCCCTGCTGAAGCGGCACTGGGGCGTCGGCTTTGTCGAGCTCGGTCTGGCGCTCACCGTCTACGCCATTGTCTCGGCGTTGGCGCAGCTGCCGATGGGCTATCTCGCCGACCGCTTCGGCTCGCGCAAGCTGTTGATCTTCGCACTGTGCCTCGGCGGGTTCGCGCTCGCCTCGGTCGGCATTGTCGACCGCTATTCCTGGCTCCTGGTGGCGGCCGGGCTGTCAGGTATCGCCAACGCCGTCTATCACCCGGCCGATTACGCGATCCTGTCGGCGCGGGTCACGCCGCGGCGCATCGGCCGGGCTTTTTCCGTCCACACCTTCGCCGGGGTGCTCGGCAGCGCCGCGGCGCCGATGGCGATGCTGCTGCTGGCCCCGATGGTGGGATTGCGGGCGGCGCTGATCATGGCCGGTATGATCGGGCCGCTGGTCGCGATCCCGCTGATCTGCGCCCCCACGGTCGAAGGCGACGCGCTGCGCAAGGCGGCGATGCGCAGAGACGAGCGGAGCGAGCCGAAGCCGGGCCGGGCCGGCACCGTCTTCACCCCGGCGATCCTCGGCATGATGGTGTTTTTCACCCTGCTCAGTCTCTCGACCAGCGGCATCACCAATTTCTCGGTCCCGGCGCTGATGGGCGCCTACCGCCTGCCGTTCGCCGCGGCCAATTTGGCGCTGACCGCCTATCTGACGGCGAGCGCGTTTGGCGTGCTCGGCGGCGGCTTTATCGCCGACATTACCCGTCGCCACGGCGAGGTCGCCGCGATCGGCTTTGGGGTGAACGCAATCCTGGTGCTGCTGATCGGCACGGTCGGCCTCGGCTCGGCCTTGCTGGTGGTGGCGATGGCGTTGGCCGGATTTTTGTCGGGCATGATCATGCCGTCGCGAGACATGCTGGTGCGCGCCGCCGCACCCGCCGGGGCGATCGGGCGGGCATTCGGCATCGTCACGATCGGCTTCAGCGTCGGCGGCACGGTCGGGCCGATGCTGTTCGGCTGGATCATGGACCAAGGCATGCCGCATTGGATTTTCGGCAGCAGCGCCCTATTCATGCTATTGACCGTGATCGCGGCCCTGATCGGCGACCGGAAATTGAGCCAACGGCGCGCTACAGCACTTGGGTCCGCGGGTTGATACATCGGGTGATGTGATCGCGATGCTGCCCTCCTGCGGGTTCCGATGCGTGGCAAGGTCCCGCTCTCGCAGCGGCTGATCGGCCTCCAGGCGCCGCCGGCGCGCCGTTGGTCCGAGCCGACCCCGGAGCGGCTCCCGCCGGCCCACCCGCTCGACCTTGTCCGCCTGATCCTTGCGGTCCTGTTTGTCGCCGGGCTGCTCGCCACCTCGTTCTGGATCCTGTGGCCGTTCCTGCCGGCGACGATCTGGGCGACGACCCTGGTGGTCGCGACCTGGCCGCTGATGCTGCAGGTGCAGCGGCGGCTGTGGCATCGCCGCTGGCTCGCGGTCACGGTGATGACTGCAGCGCTGCTGCTGGTGTTTATCGGCCCGTTCTGGCTGGCGATCGCGACGATCACGCAAAATTTCGAGCGCATTATCGGCTGGGCGAATGCGCTGGCCTCGTTCCGGCTGCCGCCGCCGCCAGTGTGGCTGGACAACATTCCGCTGTTCGGCAGCCAGATCATCCTGCTGTGGCACCGGATCGAAGCGAGCGGCATCCACGAGCTGGCGGTCAAGGCCGCACCCTATGCCGGGAGCGCCGCCGGCTGGTTCGCAGGCCTCTTGAGCGGCTTCGGCATCGCCATCGTGCAATTTCTGCTGACCCTGGTCATCGCCGCGATCCTCTACGCCAGCGGCGAGCGCGCGGCCAATCTGGCCGAGCGCTTTGGTCATCGGCTGGCCGGCGAGCGCGGCCGCCAATCGGTGCGGCTGGCCGGTCAGGCGATCCGCAGCGTGGCCCTCGGCGTCGTGGTGACCGCACTCTTGCAGTCGGTGCTGGGCGGCATCGGGCTGGCGATCGCCGGGACCCCGCTGGCGCCGGTGCTCACCGCAGTCATGTTCATAACGTGCATCGCCCAGCTCGGGCCCGGCCTGGTGCTGATCCCGGCGGTCGTCTGGTTCTATTGGAGCGGCGCGGCGGGCTGGGGAACGTTTCTGCTGGTCTGGTCGATCATCGTCATCAGCCTCGACAACATCGTGCGCCCGTTGCTGATCCGGAAGG